>JBFWZH010000013.1:0-111438 GCA_050185585.1 Sphingomonadales bacterium
CGAGGTCAGCGGCTCGGGTTCGGCCGAACTGCTCGACGACGGCACACTCGAGATCGAGTTCGCATACCACAACGGCGACGAGGCCATCCTTCGGGCCAGGCTCGCGACTTCTTCAGCAGCCTGCTAGTCGGCATACGCCTCCCAGCGGCGGTAGACGAAGTCGTCCTTGCCCTGGATCGGCTGCCTGTCCGCCGGCACGGCCGAATAGTCCTGCGCCGCCGGAGGCTCGATGCGCTGCCAGTCGGTGGTGGCGGTGCGCCGGGCGATCTTCCACACGCCGTCGCGCTTCTCCATGCGGTCCATGTAGCGGCCGGCCACGAACCAGTCCATCTCGGTGTCCCAGGCATTGGGACCGGCCTTGGGGTCGCCCTTGGCGCGCATGCGGTGATAGGCGGTGAAGTAGGCCTCGGTATAGGCGACCGTGCCGCCGGGCTGGACCTCGACGAAGATATTGCCCAGTTGGTGATGGGTCCGGGTCATCCGCGACAGCACCCCCAGCGCATAGCCGACAAAGTCGCCCGGCTGGCCGTCCTTGCCCTTGGCGGCGGGATCGGAGCTCGGCCCCTTGAAGCCATGGTCGTGCCGGGAGTCAGGGTGGAACACGCTGCGCAGGAGATCCTCGTCGAGGCGATCGAGCGCCCGGCAATAGGTCATCATCACCTCGGCGATGGCCTGCTTGTCGAGCATCTCCTGCAGCGCCTGCGGGCTCGGGCCGGCGGCGGCGTCTTCCGCCCGTGCCGGAAACGCCGTCAGGATCAGGAGCGCGACCGCGCCCATGATGATGCGTAATGCCATGACATCGTCTCCCCTTCCTGTCTTCCCCGTCGTCACAGTGTCGCAAACCGCGGGGCGGTTCCAGCATTGTTGACAGGCGGCGGCGCGGGGCGTCAGATCGCGCGATGACCAAGATCGTCAACCTGAGGACCGCCCGCAAGGCGAAGGCACGCGAGGAGGCGGAACGGCAGGCCGCCGCCAACCGGGTGCTGCATGGCCGCAGCAAGGCGCGCAAGCTGGCGGACGAGGCCGAGCGCGAGCGGCTCGCCCGCCTGCTGGACGGCACCAGGCGCGACGACTGAGCCCGCTGCCCGCAAATCCGGAATCTTCAATTGGACTGACCGTTTAGATGCCGGTACAACCAAAAGGGTAACCGGCGGTGGGGGCGGCAGGTGCGGATCAGGCGGATCGTTTTGGGAGCATTGGCGCTGGCCGCGGCGGCGCTCGCGGGCTGCGGCGAGGAGCGGCCCGTCATCGAGCAGGTCGAGGACGCGAAGCACGCCCGCATCGGCGTGATGACCGGCTCGACCGGCGAGGTCTACGCCAAGCACGCCTTCCCGGAAGCCGACATCAAGAGCTTCGACGACATCATGGACGCGGTCGCCGCCGTGAAGTCCGGCCAGATCGACGCCATCGTCACCGCCATCTCGACGGCCATCCAGGTGGGAAAGACCAACCCCGAGTTCCGCCACCTTGAAGAGCGGCTTACCAACGAGAACACCGCAGCGGCGATCCGCAAGGGCAACGACCAGCTGCTCGCCGAGGTCAACAGGATCATCACCGACCTGCGCAACGAGGGCCGGCTCGACGAGATGAAGGAGCGCTGGTTCAAGCACGACCTCAGCCCCTATGACGAACCCCACATCGAGCTGCCCACCACCGGCGAGCCGCTGCGCATCGGCGTCGCCGCCACCCGCGAGCCGGTCAGCTTCGTCGACAAGGATGGCCGGTTCACCGGCTATGACGGCGAGCTGGCGCGGCTGTTCGGGCAGCGTCTCGGCCGGCCCGTCGAATTCCACGACATGAAGTTCATGGCGCTGATCCCGGCGCTGGCCTCGGGCAAGATCGACATGATCGTGACCGGCATGACCGCCACCGACGAGCGGCGCAAGTCGGTCGACTTCACCCAGTCTTATTTCGCCAACGCCCAGGTGCTGATGACCCGCAAGCCAGGCAAGGCCGGCGAGGCGCCCATACCGGGCGGCGGCCTCGAGCTGCGCTCGCAGGATGACCTGGCCGACAAGCGCATCGGGGTGATGATGGGCACGGTCTATGACGGCTACGCCCAAGAGAAATGGCCGAAGGCCGAACTGCTCAACTACCAGTCGTTTCCCGACCTGGCGCTGGCGCTGGCCACCGGCAAGGTGGACGCCATCCTCTACGACGCCGAACCGCTGCGCGAGATCCTTCGCGAGCGGCCCGACCTGACCAAGTTCGGCCCGCCGCTGTTCACCCTGCCCATGGGCGTGGGCTTCAGGAAGGGCAGCCCGCTGCTGGGTGAATTCAACCGGTTCCTGACCGAGATCCGCAGCAACGGCATCTACGACGACATGACCACGCGCTGGATCGACCACCGCGAGTTCGCCATGCCCGCAATCGGAGCCGAATCGCCGCGGGGCAAGATCGTCGTCGGCGCGACCGGCGGCAGCATGCCCTTCTCGGGCGTGCAGGACGGCGAGATGATCGGCTTCGACATCGAGATGACAAGGCGCTTCGCCGCGTTCCTCGGCCGCGACATCGAGATCGCCGACATGGAGTTCGGTTCGCTGATCGCCGCCGTCGCCGCCGGCAAGGTCGACCTGATCGCCGCCTCCATCTACATCACCGACGAGCGCAAGCGGCAGATCGACTTCTCCAATCCCTATTTCGACATGGAAAGCTGGGTCGCGGTCCGCAAGGTCGACGTGGCCGGCGACAGCGCGGCCGACGCGGTGCCCGAGCGGTCGTTCATCGAGCGCGTCGCCGACAGCTTCCAGAGCAACATCATCCACGAGAAGCGGTACCTGCTGCTGTGGGACGGCCTCAAGGTCACGGTGCTGATCTCGATCCTCGCCACCCTGTTCGGGACGACCCTGGGCGGCCTGATCTGCTTCATGCGCATGTCGGCAAGCCCTCTGCTGTCGGCGCCGGCGAAGATCTATATCTCGATCCTGCGCGGCATGCCGGTGCTGGTGCTGCTGATGCTGATCTACTACGTGGCGTTCGCCTCGGTGAACATCAGTCCGATCCTCGTGGCGGTAATCGCCTTCGGCATGAACTTCGCCGCCTATGTGGCCGAGATCTACCGCAGCGGCATCGAGAGCGTCGACCGCGGCCAGTCGGAAGCCGGCGTCGCCATGGGCTTCACCCGGGTCCAGGCCTTCGTCTACATCGTGCTGCCGCAGACCATCCGGCGCATCCTGCCGGTCTACAAGGGCGAGTTCATCTCGCTGGTGAAGATGACCTCGATCGTCGGCTACATCGCGGTGCAGGACCTGACCAAGGCCAGCGACATCATCCGCAGCCGTACCTTCGACGCGTTCTTCCCGCTGGTGATGGTGGCGATCCTGTACTTCCTGATCTCGTGGCTGCTGATGCAGTCGCTGGGCTATCTGGAGCGCAAGACCGATCCCAAATACACGCGCCGGAAAGCAGGTGCCGCATGATCCGCGTCGAGCATCTGTCGAAGCGCTTCGGCGACCTCGTCGTCCTCGCCGACATCAACGTCGAGATCGCCAGGGGCGAGGTGGTCTCGATCATCGGCCCGTCGGGCACCGGCAAGAGCACCTTCCTGCGCTGCCTCAACCTGCTCGACCAGCCCAGCGGCGGCGCCATCTGGATCGACGGCGTCGACATCCTGTCGCCCAAGGCCGACGTGGCCGAGGTGCGCCAGAAGATGAACATGGTGTTCCAGCAGTTCAACCTTTTCGCCCACCTGTCGGTGCTCGACAATCTGACGCTCGCGCCGATCAAGCTGAAGGGCGAGGACAAGCCGTCGGCCGAGGCGCACGCCATGGAGCTTCTGCGGCTCGTCGGCCTGGGCGAGAAGGCCTTCGCCTTCCCGGACGAGCTCTCGGGCGGCCAGAAGCAGCGCGTCGCCATCGCCCGGTGCCTCGCCATGCGTCCCGAGGTGATCCTGTTCGACGAGCCCACCTCGGCGCTCGATCCCACCATGGTCTCCGAGGTGCTGTCGGTGATCCGGCGGCTGGCGAAGGAGGGCATGACCATGGTCATCGTCACCCACGAGATGGATTTCGCCCGCGACGTGTCGAACCGGGTGTTCTACATGGACGAAGGGCTGATCTACGAGCAGGGCCCGCCGTCGCAGATCTTCGACAACCCGCTGCGCGAGAAGACATCGGCGTTCATCAACCGCGTGCGTTCGTACCGCGCGCACGTCGCCTCGCCGGACTTCGACCTTTATGCGCTCAACGCCGAGATCGAGGCGTTCTGCGAGAAGCACATCGTTCCGCGCGAGGCCCGGCAGAACCTCATGCTGCTGGTCGAGGAGGTGCTGCAGCTCCACAAGCCGTGGCTGGTTGGCGGCACGCTCGACCTCACCGTGTCCTATTCGGAAAAGACCGGCGAGCTCGAGCTGGATTGCGAGTGCAGCGGCGACGCGGGCAACCAGCTCAAGCCCGACGAGGGCGAGGACGGGCTGGAGGCGGTGATCATCCGGGCGGTCTGCGAGCGGATCGACTACCGGCTGGTCGATGGCCGCAGCCGTCTGGAATTCGTGGTGAAGAGGGACTAGCCTGCCCCGGGAGGACGCGCGGGCGACCGCGCCTGTGGGATGGGCCGATGAAGGACGGGGCACAAGCGGATTGTTCTGCCGCCGGGTCGCCGATTTTGGCGCTATGGAGCTACCTCAACTCCTGGTTGTCGCCGGACGGCGGCGTGTGCGGACCCGTCGTCCACCGCGGCGACCTGAAACGCATGGCGCGGGTCCACGACACGGCGTGGACCCAGCAAGCGGTGATCGCAGGGCTGCTGTATCTGTACCGGCGGTCGGGCAGATCCGGCTGGCTCGATCGGGCAGTCCGGCTCGCCGACGCCCAGCACGCCCGTCTCCTGCCCGACGGCAGCTTCCGCTGGACCGGGCACGAGGACGACCGCTTCGCGTCGCTAGTGGGCAACGCCATGGCCGACTGTTCGCTTCTCGACATGGCCGAGGCGCTGGAAGCGGCCGGCGACGGGGTGCGAGCCGAGCGGTACACCGCGGCCGCCCGCGAAAACCTGGAACGATACGTGATCGGTGTGCTCTACAGGCCCGCGCTGCGCGGCTTCGCGCTTGCGGCCATTGACCACTATGCAGGCCGCGACCGGTTCGTCGCCAACATGAACGCCGTGGCCGTCGAGGCGCTCGTGAAGCTGGATCGACGGCTGGGGTCGAGCGCGCACATCGCAATGGCGCGCGACGTGGCGGAACGGATCATCGAGCTGCAGGCCGACGGGGGACCGTGCGACGGCAGCATCGCCTATTCCCACCTGGATCCGGGCGAGCACATCCCGCTCTATACGGCGATCACCATCCGCGGCTTGGCTGCCATGGCCCGTACCGGCGGTGAGGGATCATGGCGCGAGGCCGTCCGGCGCGCCGCCGCCTTCCTCGACCGGGTGGCCGATCCGGAAACCGGCCTGTGGCCGCACCGGGTTACCGCGAGAGGGACGCGCCGGTATCCCCTGTTCGTGGCCGGCGCGGGCATGATCTGCAATGGCCGGCTGGATGCCGCCTCGCTGGCGAACGAGGCGCTCGATGCTTCGTCCATGGCCGGCGCGTTGCTGCGCCACCGTCTGGCGAACGGCGCCATCCGGAATTTCCTCGGCTACGACCATCCCGACAACGGCCGCCGCCGCGGGGCCGGTGGGCGGTGCTGGGAGGACCTGCTGCCCACGCCGAACTGGAACGCGCAGGCCTTCGAGTTCCTCTGCCGGGTGCTGCCGCCGCCGGAGCCATGCGATGCCGCGCCGGGACGAGCGGTCGCGGTGTCGTCCCGAGCTGCCTATGCGGAAGCCGGCGGCGTCGCGGCGATCGCCGGGTGGTGGCCGCCGGTCGATGCGGTCCTCGCCGTTTACGTCAAGGGGCGGTCGCACGGCATCGTGGCGCCCGGCCCGCGTGCCGTGGCCCGCGGCCTGGCGCGGCGGCTGCGCCGGGTGCGGCCGTGAAGGTCGTCCTCGCCACTGGTCACGCCTACCCACCGCAGCAGGTCGGCGGCTCCGAACTCAGCGCCCACCAGCTTTGCCTGGCGCTGGGCGAGCGTGGCATGAATGTGTCGGTGCTGGCGCGCTGGACATGGCGCCATCCGACCGGTCCTGCCTATGCGCTTGCTGCCGCCACGGCCCGCGCCGGCCTGATTTGCGACAAACCCTTCGGCTATCCTGTTTTTCGGGCTCGGGATCCGGGCCGTGCCGCGGCCGCGCTTGTCGAGCGTATCAGGCCCGACATCGCCGTGATCAACGCCGGCGAGCCCATGCGGATGGCGCAGCGCTTCACGTCGCTGGGGGTGCCCGTCCTTGTCTACATCCGCGACGGCTTCTTCGGCGAACTGGGCGGACCGGTTTGCAAGGGACCGCTGACCGGCTACGTCACCACCTCGCAGGCGCTCGCGGCGCGCATCGAGGACGAACTGGGTGTGACGCCGGTGTGCATCCCGCCCGTCGTGCTGCCCGAGTTCTACCGGGTGGAGACGACGCGGCAGGCCGTCACCTTCGTGTGTCCGCATCCGCGCAAGGGGCTCGAGACGGCGATCGCCCTGGCGGCGCGCCGCCCCGACATCCCGTTCCTGTTCCAGGAGAGCTGGCCCATCGGTCTGCTCCCGCGCCGTGAACGCGACCGGCGGATCGCGGCGCTGCCCAACGTCACCCTGCTGCCCCGTACCCTCGACATGCGCCCGGTCTATGCCCGCACCCGGCTGGTGCTGATTCCGACGCCGGGATACGAGGCGTGGGGGCGAGTGGCGAGCGAGGCGCAGGTCAGCGGCATCCCGGTGCTGGCCAGCAATGTGGGCGGTCTGCCGGAGGCCGTGGGGCCGGGTGGACTGGTGGTCGACCCCGGGGCGGATATCGACGTCTGGGAAGCGGCGCTGTCGCGGCTCTGGGACGACGAGGACGAGTACCGGCGGCTGTCGGCGGCGGCGCTTGCCCACGCGGCGCGGCCCGAGTTCCAGCCCGGCGCCCTGACCGACCGGCTGACGGCGGTCATCCGCGCGCACGCGGCGAGAACCTAGGCCATCCGTTTTTCCCAGTTGCGGTGGAACAGCTGGTTCAGCACCTCGTTGCGGCCCAGATGGAGCGGCGCCGCGTGCCGGGCCGAGGACGACGCCTGCACGCTGTTGCCGGCCGGTACGTCCTCGTTGATCACCGCGTCGAGCAGGATCCTGTAGTTCTTGTCGATGATCTCCCGACGCTCGTCGGTGTCGATCGGCCGCGGCGTCAGAAAGCGCAAATGCGCCCGGCACTTCTCGGGCCCGTCCGGATGCTGGTAGATGGTCCAGAACTCGGTGTGGTGCGGGTGCATCACCAGCGTCGTCACCGGCGAGATGTGGGCGGCGAAGATGGCGTAGCGCGTCATCTCGGCGCCGCCGGGCTCGTCGTCCAGGATATCGTCGATGCGCTTCCTTGGGCTGGCCCACAGCGCGTGGTCGGCCATGAACTCGACCGCGAGGATGTTGTGATAGAAGTAGGGCGAGATGGTCGCCCCGTGCAGGAACTTGACGTGGTAGCCGTCGAGCAGCCCGTCGAGCATGATTTTCCAGTTCTGCGGAAACTCGAGCACCTCGCCCCTGAAGAAGCGGTAGCCATCGAAGCCGCACTCGTCCAGGGCTGCGTCCATCTCCGGTCCCAGATGCGCCGCCACGTCGATGCTGCCATCCGGGTCCTCGACCACCCAGACGAAGCCGTGCCGCTCCTCGACCGGAAGGGCGACGAGGCCCAGTCCGGGATTGGGCTCGGCGCCGAAGCTGTCGTCGAAGCTGATCGACTTCAGGCTGCCGTCATTGGCGTAGGTCCAGGCGTGGTACTTGCAGGTAAACCGCCTGGCCTTGCCGCGCTCCTTCTCGACCAACACCGTGCCGCGGTGGCGGCAGATGTTGAGGAAGGCATGCACGCTGCTGTCGGCCGTGCGCGTCAGCAGCACGCCGGCGCCGTTCATGGCGACGGTGACGAAGTCGCCCGGTTCGGGCAACTCGGACGAATGCGCCACCATCACCGGCGCTGCTTCGAAAATGCGCGCGCTCTCGCGGGCGGCGACGGCCGGGTCGGCATAGATTTTCGGATCGAACGCGACGACGCCGTCGGCCATGTCGGTGGTGCCCGCCTTGATGTGCTGGATCAGCCGGCGGGCGAAGGAGGCGTTGCGTTCGGCGCTCAGTTTCATGGCCGGGGCCCGGATGTTGCGCGACACTGTCCGGGATGATTTTACATTTTATGAATTTTGTCAAATATCATCGGGTGGCGCGGGCCGAGGAACGCCGTCATACTTTGCTGCGAGGCGGCGGGAGACGCGAGATGGCGGACACGCATCGGGGCGCCTGTTTCTGCGGCGCGGTGGCGATCGAGGCGGCGGGTGAGCCGCTGGAGATGGGCTATTGCCACTGCCAGTCTTGCCGGACCTATTCGGGCGGTCCCTACAGCGCCTACATGCTGTGGCCGGCCGCCAACGTGCGCGTCGTTCGTGGCGAGGCCCTGCTCGGCGGTTTCAACAAAAACGGGATGAGCGACCGCCGGTTCTGCACCAAATGCGGCGGGCATATCATGAGCCGCCATCCGGGGTTGGGCGTGACCGACGTGCCGGCAGGCGTGATGGCGGGGATCGAGTTCCGGCCGAGCGTGCACCTCAACTATGCCGAGGCGGTGCTGGCGGTGCGGGACGGCCTACCGAAGCTGAGGGACTTTCCGGCCGAGGCGGGGGGCTCGGGCGACGTGCTGCCCGAATAGTCCCTATCCCTTTGGCCAGTGCAGCAGCGCGCGGACCGTGCCGCCCATGATCCAGCGCCTCTCGTCGGCGGTCAGGTCCGGGTTGTCGCGAATGTAGTGCATGAGCTCGCCCCAGGTCTCGCCGGTCTGGTTGCCGCCATGATCGCTGGCCCACATCACGCGGTTCGCGCCGAACGAGTCGATCGCCCGGCGGAGAATGGGCCGCAGGCCCGGCGACGGATAGTCGCGCATGCCGAACATGCCTTGGGCATGGCTCCATTTCAGCGCCGCGTTGGGCCAGGAGGCCAGCTTCAGCACCTCGTCGAAATAGGCCACGTCCGTTGCCGGCTGGTCCGGCGTCGCCGCGTCGAGGAAGCTGACATTGGCCTCCATGGGCATGCCGCAGTGGTCGACGATGAGCCGGAGCTTCGGGAATTTCCCGAGATAACGGGGCAGCAGTTCGACATGCCCCGCGATGAACAGGAACACGGGCAGGCCGATCCGCTCGGCCAGGGCGAACACCGGGTCGTAGGCGCCGGACCCGAACGCGTCCAGTTCCACCGCCGTCAGGGCCGGCAGCATGCGGATGGCGCGGCAATGGGGCGCGTCCTTCGCCATGCGCACCAGGCTCTCCACTTCCGGGTCCAACCGGTCGACGCGCAGCACATAGGCGAAGCGGTCGGGGTGCATCCAGGCGGCAAGCTCGGCGGTCGGGCTGGTCACCCGGTAGGCGCCGTTCGGCAATGTGTAGCCGGGGCCCCAATTGTCGAGGCCCCAGAACTCGTCGGCGAGGACGGCCGAGATGCCCAGCGCGTCCATGGCGGCCAGCGTTTCGGCGATGCCGCCCGGCCCGAAATGGATCTGGCTGTCGACGATCTCCATCAGCGCCCCAGCAATCGTCTGACCACGGCGAAGGACGGGTCCATGTCATCCCGCTGGCCCAGCGCCACGGGCGGACTGCGCGACAGGCCGCCATCCGTATAGGGCAAATCCTGGATCCAGTCGTAGAGGCCGGTGCGGAAGGCGATGCGCCAGCCCGGCCCGCGCTTCTCGAACCGGTCGATATAGCGGCCGCCGACGATGGACACGTATCGCTCGCCGGGCCGGGCGTAGTAGAGGCCGTTGGTGTTGAGGCCGGGCGGATAATCCTCGGGCACCACGTGGTAGCCGTTGAGATAGGTTTCCACGCCGGCGGTATCGCCGTCGAACTCGATCAGGATGTTGGAGACCATGTGATGGCACGGCCCGAGCGGATCGACGATCGCCCGCGCCGCCTTGACGAAATCGCGCCAGTCGCCGCCGATGTCGCCGAAGCCGTAGCGGGCATCGTCATGGAACACCTGGTCCATCAGTTCCCAGCGGCGCCGGTCCAGCGCGTGGCAGTACAGATTGATCACCCTGGTGATGTCGGATTCGGCCTCGAGACGTGCCAGCGTGTCCATGGGCTCACCAGGGATGGATGTCGCCGGTCCACTTCAGCCACTTGCCGTTGTCGGCGGGCGTCAGCGACAGGATCAGCTTCATCACGTCGCGGGCTGCATCGGGCGGATCGAGGTCGGCGACCGACCCGGCCATTTCGGTGCGGATCCAGCCCGGATGCACGAGCGTCACCGTCACGCCTTCGTCCTTCAGCTCCTGGGCGAGGCCGGTCATCAGCCGGTTCAGGCCGGCCTTGGCGCTGGCGTAGGAATAGCCGATCACATGGTCGTAGGCGGCGGCGGCTGTCTGGCTCGTCATGGTCGCGATGGTTTTCTTCCGGCTCGCCAGCACATTGGGCAGGAATGCCTGGCAGACGCGGAACGGGCCCATGGCCATGATGTTGAACTCATGGGCCCAGTTCTCGTAGTCCATGTTCTGGAAGGTCTGGGTGTCGAGCCCGCCCCAGACGCCGGCGTTGTTGATCAGGATGTCGATGGGCTTGCCCGCCAGCTCCCTGGCGCATTCCTTCACCGACGCGCCGTTGCCCACGTCCATGCAGTGGACGGTGACCTTGCCGCCCGAGGCTGCAGCGACCTCCTTCAGCTTGGCCGCTTTCTCCGGGCTGCGGGTGGTGGCGTAGACCCTGTGCCCGGCCTCGCCGAACTGCTTCGCCAGTTCGTAGCCCAGGCCGCGGGCCGCGCCCGTGATCAGAATGTCCATGACGTCTCCCCAAAGGCGGCCGGTTCAGCGGCCGACATATTTTTCCAACGTGCGGTGCATGTGTCGGATGCGGATTTCCTGATAGTTGGCCAGCGTCGCCCCCCTGCGCCCGCTGGTCATGGCGCCTTCCTGCGCCGCCTCCATGTTGCCCGTGTCCTGGTCGTAGATGTGGCCGATATAGGGGTCCATTCCCGGCACCACGGTGTAGCTCTCCTCGGCCCTGATGCGCACCGGCTGGGCGGTCTCCCATGGTTCGCCATGCGCCGGGCGCGGCTTCAGGATCACCAGGTCGAACAGCGTCTTGTCGTGCTGCATGCCCAGCGGCCGGAAGCGATAGACGATCGGGAACGACACGCCCGAGAAGAACTGCTGGTTGGGGAACACGAAATAGGCGATGGAATCGACGATCTCGCTGTCGCATACCCCGGAGAGATCGGCGCCGCCCTGCGCCGCCACCATGTCGCGGTAATATTGCGCCATCACCTTGCGCGCGGTGCCGCCCTCGGGGACCAGCAGCTTGTCGTCCACGTCCGACCGGTCGCCGATCAGGAAGCAGTCGAGGATCTCCTGCTCGGTGATCGGGTCCTCGAGGAACGAGCTGGGCGATCCGGCCACGTTGATCAGCCGGTTCACGTTGTCGCCGTAGAAATCGTACTGGGTATTGGCGTCGCCGCTCGCGCGCATCAGCTGGCTGTGGGTCTCCATCACGTGATAGGCTTCGAGGAACGCCTCCGAGGCGATCTTCCAGTTGCAGTTGAGCTCTTTCTGCACATGCATGGCCACATAGCGGTCCTCGAACACGGCGCTGTCGATGTGATCGGGCAGGGGGTGCATGTAGTCGCGCAGCGGCGCCGCGTCCGGGTCGAGGTTGACGAAGACGAACCCGCCCCAGGTGTCGACCTGCACCGCGCCCAGCGCGTAATCGGCAGGATCGACATGGGGGAAATCCCATTCGCAGGGGAACGAGGCCAGCTTGCCGTCGAGATCCCAGGTCCAGCCATGATAGGGGCAGCGGATCTGGCTGCCGCTGCCCTCGCTGTTCGCCGGTTTCAGCTTGGTGCCGCGATGGGTGCAGGCGTTGCGGAACGCCTTGATCGTACCGCCCTCGGTCCGCTGCACGATCACCGAATAGGGCCCGAAGTCATAGACGATGTAATCGCCCGGCTCGGGTATGTGCTCCTCGCGGCATGCCCATTGCCACACCCTGGGCCACAGTAGCCTCAGCTCCTGCTGGAAATAGTCCGGCGAGGTATAACGCTCGAAGGGGATATCGTCGTCGCCCAGGAAATCATAGGATTCCGTGGTCAGGTAGCTGGGCGCCTTACGGCTGTCCTGACGCAGCAGATCCTGTACGCTGACGCCGGGGCAACGCGCCTGGCCCGGTTTCAGGTCGGTCATACGGTTCATGTCTCCGGTCTCCCCAGTCCCCCAAGACCCTTTGTTATTCAACAGTCGTGTAATATAAGGCGGATTGTCAATCCCGATCCTGGAGCGGTCGGTGCATCGTCCGTGCCCGTTCCCCGGCCTCTTCCAGGCATGAAATCATAGCAGCTGTGCCCCCAGCCGGCATGAAATTGAGCCCGCGCAACGCGCCAACGCGCAAATCCCTGTTCAATTATCGGTAGGAATCGGACACAACGATGACAAGGAATAAAATGCCGGAGGAACCCGTCGCATGCCCATAGTCGTCGATCACGATGAACGCCGGCACTATATCGCCCGCGTCGTGGAGCGCGTGATCGCAAAGCAAGGGATGGACGCCGTCACCATCAGGAATGTCGCCCGGGAGGCCGGCTTTCGCTCGACGCTGATCTCGCATTACTTCAAGGACAAGAAGGACATGCTCACCTTCACCCTGGATTCGATCCGGTCCAGGGCGCGGATTCGCGTCGACAGGGAGTTCATGGACAAGCACGACCTGGCTACCTGCCTTGATACGCTCCTCGCCACCACCGAGGACGGACTGTCGGACTGGCAGGCCTGGTTCGGTTTCTGGGAGAAGTCCACCTTCGATCCCGAGCTGTCCGCGGTACGCCTGGGGGTAGTCGAGGCCACCAACAACACCATCAGACATCTGCTGGAAGGCGCCCGCGACCGGGGCGAACTGCCGAAGGACCTGGACTGCGACTTCCATGCCCGGCGTCTGCAGATCGTGATGAACGGCCTCGCCGCTCATGTGGTGATGAAGCCGTCGGACTGGCCGGCCGAGGCCCAGCGCGCCCTGCTCAAGGTGGAGATCGAGTTCATGCGGCAGATGCCCAAGCCGCCGCCCGGGACAAGGCTGCCCGAATTCCACGTTCCGGCGTTCTCCTACGCACGCTGATCCCATCCTCCCCTAGCCTGAAGCGACACGGCGCAAATTCCCGTTGACAGCCCCACCATTGTTATTCAACTGTCGAATAACAAAAAACCAAACGGGGTATTCGATGAACGGGAAGTCACTCGAGGGCAAGGTCGCGATCGTCACCGGCGCGGGCCGCGGCATCGGCCGGGGTATCGCTCTGGCCTACGCGGCGGAAGGCGCCAAGGTGGCGGTGGTGTCGCGCACGCCGTCGACGGTCGAGGCGGTGGCCAAGGAAATCCGCGATGCGGGCGGCGAGGCGATCGGCGTCGCCTGCGACGTGGGCAAGCGCGACCAGGTGTTCGCCGCGGTGGACAAGACGGTGAAGGCGTTCGGCACCGTGCACATCCTCGTCAACAACGCCCAGGGCTTCGGCACCGAGGAAAGCCCGCAGCCGTCGACGGTCTACGTCGCCATGGAGGACACCAACGAGGACGAGTGGGAGTACACCTTCCGCACCGGCGCCACCGCCTCGCTGTGGTTCATGAAGGCGGTGTTCCCGCACATGAAGGCGCAGCACTACGGCAAGATCATCAACTTCGCCTCGTCCTCGGGCCAGATGGGGTTCCCCGGCAACACCTGCTACAACTCGACCAAGGAGGCGATCCGCGCGCTCACCCGCACCGCCGCCAACGAGTGGGGTCAGTACGGCATCACCGTGAACGTGATCAACCCCGCGCTGGAGACCCGCGCGTTCGACGCGTGGAAGTCGGCGCGGCCCGAATTCGTCGAGGCGCTGAAGCAGAAGATTCCCATGCGCCGCCTCGGCGACCCCGACCAGGACGCGGGCCCAATCGCGGTGTTCCTCGCCAGCCCCGGTTCGGACTACATGACCGGCGGCACCTTCATGCTCGAAGGCGGCATGCACACGCTGCCCTGACGCCGCACCGCATCGCTGAACCAGCACCAAACGGGGAAACCACCATGCTACTCGAGAACAAGATCGCCATCGTCACCGGCGGCGGCAGCGGCATCGGCCGCTCGGCGGCGCTCGCCATGGCACGAGAGGGCGCCACCATCGTCATCGGCAACCGCTCGGCCGACCAGGGCGAGGACACCTGCGACGCCATCGCCAAGGCCGGCGGCAAGGCCATCTTCCACCGCACCGACTGCGGCAAGCCCGAGGATTGCGAGGCGCTGGTCGCCCGCGCCCAGAAGGAATTCGGCCGGCTCGACCTGGCGTTCAACAATGCCGGCAAGTTCCACGACGTGCTGGCGCCGGTGCACGAGATGCCGATCGAGGAATTCTCCAACGGCATCGACCTGAACCTGAAGGGCGTCTTCTACTGCATGAAGTACGAGCTGGCCGCCATGCTGCGCGCCGGCGGCGGCGCGGTGGTCAACAACGCGTCGATCTTCGGCCTCAAGGGCATGCCCACGCTCAACTGGTACACCGCGGCCAAGCACGGGATCATCGGCCTCACCCAGGCATCGGCGCTGGAATATGCCGAGCGCAACATCCGGGTCAACGCGGTCGCGCCCGGCATGACCAAGACCCCGGCGCTCGATGTCTCGACCGGCGGCGACGACTCGCTGTTCGCCGGCGTGGTGCCCATGAAGCGCATCGCCCGGTCGGAGGAGATCGGCGAGGGTGTGGTGTTCCTGCTGTCCGACCGCGCCAGCTACATGACCGGCGCCGTGCTCAGCATCGACGGCGGCATGATCGCCGCCTGACTCTAGCGTCTCCGCGCCCCCAAGACGGGCGCGGAGGCCCCAAAATCGCATTGACATGCGGTTTTTATTTTGTTCACCTGATGAATAATAAAGACGCCTGGGGAGGATGTCATGGGATACCGTGCCTTGTTGTCTGCGATCGGCGCCGGCCTGCTGGCGCTCGCGGCTTTCGCTTATCCCACCGCCGCCGAAGAGCCCGTGGCCGTCACCGCTGCGCAGGCTGATCCGGCAGGGACGCCGGTCCGCAAGGGAGGCCTGGAAACGGTGATTTCCACTGCCCGCAAGCAGGAGGAGTCGGCGCAGCAGGTGCCGGTCGCCGTCAGCGTCTATACGCCCGAGCAGATCGAGCGGTACGACCTGACCTCGCTGGAACGGGTCGCCGCCTCGACGCCGCAACTGGTGATCGGCCGCGGCGGCAACGGCTCGGGCGCCCAGCTCACCCTGCGCGGCATCGGCTCGATCCCCACCTCGATCGGCGTCGAGCAGTCGGTCGCGGTGGTGCTCGACGGCGTCTATTACGGCCAGGGCCGTACCATCAACGAATCCATGTTCGACGTATCGCGCATCGAGGTGCTGAAGGGACCGCAATCGCTGTTCTTCGGCAAGAACGCCACCGCCGGCGTGATCTCGATCACCAGCAACGATCCCACCGACGAGTTCGAGGCCATGGCCCGCGTCGGCTTCGAGGCGCGGTCGAAGAACCTTGTTACCGAGGGCTTCGTGTCCGGGCCGATCACCGACAAGTTCAGCGCCCGGCTCGCGGTGAGGGTCGGCGAGATGTTCGGCGGCTATTTCAAGAACCGGGGCTTCGACGTCACCAACGCCACCTTCGACGCGGCGACCTTCAACGTCTTCCTGCACGACGCGCCCAGGCTCGACCGCGACCTGCCCGGCACCAGCGAGAAATTTGCCCGCGCCACCCTGAAATTCGAGCCCACCGACCGGCTGACCATCACCCTCAAGGGCAGCTTCATGCGCACGGTCGACGAAGCCAATGCGTGGAACTACGTGCCGTTCGCCTGCCCGTCGGGCTTCGTGTCGATCAGCCCGACCGTTCCGTGCAAGCGCGATTTCAGCGCCTACATCAATTATTTCCCGGAGGATATCGCGGGCAACATTCCCTATGGCCGCGACGATGGTTCGCCGTTCAACGCCTACCAGTCCTTCGCCATCACCGGCAACGTGACCTACGAGGCCGACGCGTTCAGCATCACCTCGATCACCAACTACCAGCGCAACCGCAACAACTGGGGCTGCCAGTGTCAGAACGTCTCGACGCCGGCGTCGTTCATCTCGGCCACCGAGCTGTCGATCTGGGAGGCGTTCTCCAACGAGACCCGCTTCCAGACCAGCTTCGACGGGCCGTTCAACTTCCTGGTCGGCTTCCTCTACCAGAACACCAAGCGCGACCATGACCAGGCCGGCCAGTTCGGCGGCGTCGAGGATTCGAGCCAGCCGATCGAGACCCGTTACGTCGCCTACGACAAGTCCTCGATCACCGACGGCGAGACCATCGCCGGCTTCGCCCAGGGCAAGCTGTCGCTGTTCGACCGGCTCGAGTTGGCGGGCGGCGTGCGCTACACCCACGAGACCAAGAAGAGCTTCCTGGAGATGACCTACGTCAATCTCCTGCTGCAGGGCCTGTTCCCGCAGAATTCGCCGATCCTGGGTGACCAGACCTTCAACGACTGGTCGCCGGAGGCCACCATCACCTATCAGGTGAGCGACGACGTCACCGTCTATGGCGCGTTCAAGACCGCCTACAAGTCGGGCGGGTTCTCGAACAGCGCACTGGTGTCTATCAACACCATCCCCGACGACGTGGCGTTCGATCCCGAGACGGTGCTGGGCTTCGAGGGCGGCATCAAGACCATGCTGTTCGACCGCCAGCTGCGCCTCAACCTGGCGCTCTACAGCTTCAAGTACAAGAACCTGCAGGTCGACTACTACAACTCCATCACCTTCCAGTTCATCACCACCAATGCCGGCTCGGCCCGGACCAAGGGTTTCGAGATCGAGGCCGAGTATGCGCCCGACAGCGTCGACGGGCTCAGCTTGCACGGCACGTTCAACTACAACCGCGCCCGCTACATCGAATACGTGGCGCCGTGCTATGGCGGCCAGCCGATCTCGGAAGGCTGCACGACGGTATTCCAGGATGGTCCGGGCCAAGACCTCAGCGGCAAGCCGACCGCCGTCGCGCCCAAGATCACCGCCTCGCTCGGCTTCAATTACGAGGTACCGGTGGGCAGCGACTGGACGTTCGGCGTGTCGGCCGACGCCCGCTACAGCAGCTCCTATTTCGGCTCCAGCTTCGCCGCGCCGCTGTCGCGCCAGCCGTCCTACGTCAACCTGGACGCCTCGCTGCGGCTGTCCTCGGTTGACAACACCTGGGAGTTCGCCATCATCGGCCGCAACCTCACCAACCACTTCTACTTCGGCGGCGTGCAGGACATGCCCAACACGGGCGTCGGCACCGGCACCGCCGGCGGCATCCCGGCCGATCAGCTGGCGCTCGCCTCGCTGCCGCGCACGGTGCAGTTCCAGGTTACCTGGCGGTACTGAGCGACACGGCGAAATTAGACTGCGATACTGCTGGCCGGCCGGACGCCATGGTCCGGCCGGCCATCTGATTTCCGGGGAGAATCATGGACAAGATCGCCACCATCGCCGACCTGCGCGACGAAGCGCGCCGCAAGCTGCCGGCGCCCATCTTCGACTTCGTCGACGGCGCCGCCTTCAGCGAGGTGACCCTGCGCGCCAACGTGCAGGATTTCGAGAAGATCCGCTTCCGCCAGCGGGTGGTGAGGGACGTGTCGGTGCGCAACCTGTCCACCGCGCTCGTCGGCCAGCCCTGCGCGATCCCGGCGGCGATCTCGCCCACCGGGCTCAGCGGCATGCTGTGGGGCGGCAATGGCGAGATCGCCGCCGCCCGCGCGGCGAAGGCGTTCGGCATCCCGTTCACCCTGGGCATGATGTCGGTCTCGACGCTCGAGGAGGTGACCGAAGCCGCCGGCCCGGTGTGGTTCCAGATGTGCATGCTGAAGGACCGGGGCCTGGTGCAGGACTTCGTCGATCGGGCCAAGGCCGCCGGATCGCCGGTGCTGATCCTCACCGTCACCTGGGTGGTTTCGGGCCTGCAGAGCCGCATGACCCGCCACGGCGTCGACCTGCCGCCACCGCTCACCCCCAGCTTCATCGCCAAGTTCGCCGCGCGGCCCATGTGGGTCTGGCGCGCCCTGAAGGGCAAGAAGGTGGCGTTCCACAATTTCACCGGCCGGATGAAGGAAGAGGCGACGATCCCGGCGGTGATCGGCCAGCTCGACAGCTCGGTGACCTGGAAGGACGTCGAGTGGCTGCGGTCGATCTGGCCGGGCAAGCTGATCGTCAAGGGCGTCTGCGACCGCGAGGACGCGCGCCTCGCCATGGATGCGGGCGTCGACGCGGTCAGCGTCTCCAACCATGGCGGCAACCACCTCGACAGCTCGGCCTCGACCATCTCCATGCTGCCCGACGTGGTGGAAGGCGTCGACGGCCGCGGCGAGGTGCTGCTCGACGGCGGCGTCCGCTCGGGCCAGGACATATTGAAGGCCATGGCGCTGGGCGCGAAGGGCGTGCTCCTGGGGCGCGCCCACCTCTACGGCCTCGGCGCCGCGGGCGAGAGGGGCGTCGCCAAGGCGCTCGATATCTTGAAGCATGAACTGGACGTTTCCGTGGGCCTCACCGGCCTCACCGATGTTTGCCAGGCGTCGCCGGAGATCCTGTTCAAGCCTGGAAGCTAAATGCTCCTACCCGTCATCGCGAGCGAAGCACGGCGACGCAGTGCAGTCGCTCCGTTCGGGGGTGACTGCCGAGGAAAGGCGTCAGAAGGGGTCTATTCTGTCGGTAAACACTCCAATAATCCCGACCAGCAGCGAGAGGCCAAATATGGCTGCGGCGGCATGTCCAACCGAAGGGAACTCTCTGGTAGTGGCCGCCAAGGAAAAAGCCACCAAGCCAATGAAGAAACAAATGAATCCACTCTCAGGGCTAAAGCCCCCGCTTCGTCCCTGCGGTTCGCCCTCCGACTTCGACTTCTTAGGGCGAAGATGGCGACGGCGATAAATTCTGACCATTCCAGATCACTATCACTTCAACATCGACAGCCGCCACGATACCACAACGTTGCCGTCGAGGCTCTGATGCGTGCAATGGCTCGAAACTGGCCTAACGCCGGAAAAAGGGCGCAGAGCACACAGTCACCAGGGTCAAGCGAGGTCTGGATTGCCGCGTCGGCGCGCGCGTCGCAACGACGGAGGCCGCTGGCGACTCACGGGCGTCAATCCTCCAGGTACTTGTCCAGCGTCTGGTGCATCAGCCTGACACGGACTTCCTGATAGTTCAGCAGGGTCTGGCCCTTCTTGCGCGCCGCCCGCATGCCCTCGTGCTGGGCGCGGAGGTTGTTGGTGTCCTGGTCGTAGACGTGGCCGAGGATCGGATCGAAGCCGGGCGCCGTGGTGAAGCTGTCGGCCTCGCCCAGACGGTAGGGCGCGGCGGGCTCGGGGCGCGGGCCGTTTGCCGGCGCGGGGCGCAGGATCAGCAGCTCGAACAGGGTGCGGTTCGGGTCCTCGCCGATGGGCCGGAAGCGGTAGACCATGGGCAGCGACAGCTGCGGGAACAGGATCATGTTGGGGAAGATGCCGTATTGCGACACGTCAACCATCTCGGTGTCGGTGTAGCGGCCGAGGTCGACCCCGTATGCCTCGCCCAGCGTCTGGCGCAGCACCCGCGCCATCACCATGCGCGCGGTCTCGCCCTCGCCCACGGTCACCGCATCGCCCAGCTTGGTGCGGTCGCCCACCAGCATGGTGTCGATCAGTTCCTGTTCGGTCGGGCGCGGCTCGATCAGCTGGCTGGGGATGCCGAAGGCGCAGAAGAAACGCGAGACGTTGTCGTTGAACACGTCGTACTGGGTGCCCTCGTCGTCGGCGCCCAGCAGCAGCTGCGGATGGGTTTCCTGGGTGTGGTAGTTCTCGACGAAGGCCTCCTTGCCGGCCTTCCAGTTGCAGTAAAGCTCCTTCTCGATATGCAGCTCGACGAACCGGTCCTCCATGTCGAAATTGGCGAAGTGCTCGGGCACGGGCGAGAGGTAGTCCAGCAGCGGCGCGGCGTCCGGATCGAAATTGACGAAGACGAAGCCGCCCCACAGACCGATGCTCACCCGCGGCATGGTGAAGTCGCGCTCCATCACATGCGGCGCGTCCCAGCCATAGGGCACCCGCTTCAGCTCGCCGGCCAGCGACCAGGTCCAGCCGTGGAACGGGCAGCGCAGCGCCGTCACGCTGCCCATCATGCCGCCGAGGGCGAATTTTGTGCCCCGGTGCATGCAGGAATTGACGAAGCCGGCGACCGACCCGTCCTCCTGGCGCACGATCAGCGCCGAATGACGGCCGACCTCGTAGACGTAATAGTCGCCCGGCTCCGGAATGTGCTCCTCGCGGCACGCCCATTGCCAGGCGCGCGGCCACATGCGCTCCATCTCGCGGTCGAAGAAGTCCTGGCTGGTATAGCGCTCGAACGGAATGTCCTCGTCGCCGAGGAAACGCGGGCTCTCGATCTCGAACACGGCGGGCACCGGACGGCCGTCGCGGTGGACCAACTCCTGCATCGATGGGGTCGCGCGCCCCTTCGTCAGCTGTTTCAGCAACTCGTTCATGTCCACGCTCTCCCCGTGTCCACTGGAGTATATTTTTTATTGCACAAGCGCACAATAAAAAGCGATGCTTGTCGCCGCGCGGCCGCCATTCCTGGGAAGATGGTGCGCCGCCCGAAACGGGAAACGGGAGAGAGTTATGGGTCAGCTCGACGGCAAGGCCGCCATCATCATCGGCGCGTCCGAAACCGGCAATATGGGGCAGGCCATCGCCCGCCGGTACATCAGGGAAGGGGCGCAGGTGACCATCGCCAGCCGCAAGGCCGAGAAGTCGGCGGCGTTCGCGAAGGAGATCGGCGCCTTCTCGACCGCCTGCGACATCACGAAGAAGGCCGATCTCTACGCGCTCGCCGACTTCGGCAAGAAGGCGATGGGCAAGGTGGACATCGCGGTAAACGCCTCGGGCCTCGCGCTCGGCGCGCCTTTCCTCGAATTCGAGGAGAAGGACCTCGACACCCTGATCGCGCTGCAGTTCAAGGGCTCGTTCTTCTTCCTCCAGGCCATGGTGCAGGCGATGCTGGAGACCGGCGGCTCGATCATCCAGATCAGCTCGGCGGTGGCGCAGCGCTCGACCACGGTCGACGGCGGCTACGACGCCTATATGGGAACCAAGGCGGGCATCGACCACGTCGTGCGCGCCGTCGCCAACCAGTTCGGCCGCAACGGCATCAGGGTCAACACCATCGCCGCCGGCCACACCGACACGCCCATGCACCACGACAATTTCGGCGGCGGCGACATCCCCGACTGGATGAAGGCCTGCTTCGCCGACGCGACGCCGCTGGGCCGCTACGGCACCTCGGAGGATATCGCCGCCGCGGCCGTGTGGCTGGCCAGCGACGAGTGCTTCATGACCGGCGAGGACATGCAGGTGAATGGCGGCCTAACGCTTCGCCGCAATCCGCTGAAGGACGATCTGGAGCGCTACGAGCGCGAATGGAAGCCGGCCTGACGGGAGACGCGGCATGGAAGAATTCGACGTTGTCGTGCTGGGCACCGGCGCGGCCGGCCTGACGGCGGCGATCCGCGCTCATGCGGGCGGCGCCAGGGTAGGCGTGTTCGAGAAGGGCGAGCGGGTCGGCGGCACGTCGGCTTGGTCCGGCGGCATGATCTGGATCCCCAACAACCACCATATGGCCGAGCTGGGCATCCACGACAGCGCCGAGGAGTCGCTCGCCTACATCATGTCGCTGTCTCACGGCATGATCGAGGAGGACCTCGCCAGGGCCTTCGTCGACACGGGCCCGGAAATGGTCCGCTGGATGGAGCAGAACAGCCCGGCCAAGTTCGTGATCGTCGAGGGCTTTCCCGACTACCATCCGGAATTCCCGTTCGGCAAGACCGAGGGCGGCCGGTCGATGGAGTGCCCGCTGTTCTCGTTCCGAGAGCTGGGCGCCTGGGCCGACAGGGTCACGCGTAGCTACTTCTTCACCCTGCCCCTGACCATGACGGAATCGACCATCGGCGGCGGCACCTTCGGCGAGGTGCCCGCCGCGGAAATCCAGCGCCGCGTGGACGCGCAGGAATGGGGTTGCGGCCACTCGCTCGTCGGCCGCCTGCTGAAGGGCTGTCTCGACCGGGGGATCGAGCCGGTGACCGATGCCCGCGCGGTCGAACTCGTGATGGAGAACGGCCGGGTCGCGGGCGTCAAGTTCGAGGGCGCGGACGGCCCGTTCGAGGTGAAGGTCCGCGCCGGCGTGGTGCTGGCGACCGGCGGCTTCGAATGGAACCCGGCGATGGTGAAGTCCTTCCTGCGCGGTCCGATGACCAGCCCGGTCTCGATCCCGACCAACACCGGCGACGGCCTGAAGATGTCGATGAAGGCGGGCGCGTCGCTGGGCAACATGCGCGAGGCGTGGTGGATGCCCGCCGTGGAGATTCCGGGCGACCGGGGCGACGGGCTGCCCATGCAGTACATCTTCCAGGGCGAGCGCTCGCGGCCGGGCGCCATCATGGTCAACCGCACCGGCAAGCGGTTCACCAACGAGGCCGCCAACTACAACGCGTTCGGCGCGGCGTTCCATGTGCAGGACGTGGGGCGGTTCGAGTATATCAACCTGCCCTGCTGGTCGATCTGCGACCAGGCCTGCGTCGACCGCTACGGCTTCATCCGCACCGCGCCGGGCGAGCCGGTGCTCGATTGGGTGATCCGCGCGGAAACCATCCGCGAACTGGCCGGGAAGCTGGGTATTCCGGCCGACGCGCTTGAAGAGACGATCGCGCGCTGGAACGCCAATGTCCGTGCGGGCTCCGATCCGGATCATGGCCGCGGCGACAGCGCCCAGGACAATTGGTGGGGCGACGCCACCCAGCGCGGCCTGAAATCGGCGACGCTCGGCACGCTGGAGAAGGGGCCGTTCTACGCGGTCGAGGTGCGCTCCGGCTCGCTCGGCACCAAGGGCGGCCCGAAGACCGACACCGACGCCCGCGTGCTCGATCTCGACGGCGCGCCGATTCCGGGCCTTTACGCGGCGGGCAACGTCATGGCCTCGGCCATGGGCATGACCTATGGCGGCGCCGGCGGCACGCTCGGGCCGGGCATGGTGTTCGGCTATCTGGCGGGCAAGCACGCGGCGGAGCGCGCGCGGACCCTGGTCAACCGCTAGGAGGTGGCCATGCGCTGGCAGATCGGCGACGTCACGGTCACCCGCATCGTCGAATCCACCTTCGAGGGGCTGGAGGCGTTCCTGCCCGAGGCGACGCCCGAGGCGGTGCTAAAATATGACTGGCTGCGGCCGTTCCTGACGCCCGACGGTGTGCTGAAGTTCAGCATCCACGCGCTGGTGATCGAGACGCCGTCACGCCGCATGATCGTCGATACGTGCGTCGGCAACGAGAAGCCGCGCGAGGTTTTTCCGATCTGGCACATGCTGCAGACCGGCTTCCTCGACGACCTCGAGCGGGCCGGATTCGGGCGGGACAGCTTCGACACCGTGCTGTGCACCCATCTCCATCTCGATCATGTGGGCTGGAACACCATGCTGGTGGACGGGAAATGGGTGCCGACCTTTCCCAACGCCCGCTACCTGATCGAGCGCAACGAGTTCGCCTTCCTCGACACCGAAGGCGCCGACGTGGACCAGGAGCAGTGGGCGCGGGATATGAACGCCGCCGTCATGGCCGATTCCGTCCGCCCGGTGGTCGACGCGGGACTCGTCGATCTCGTTTCGTCCAACCACGTAATCTGCGACGAGGTGCGGCTGGTGCCGACGCCGGGCCACACGCCGGGCCATGTCAGCATCCGGATCGATTCCCGCGGCGAAAGCGCATTGATCACCGGCGATTTCATCCACCATCCGTGCCAGCTCGCCCACCCGGAATGGTCGCTGACGTCCGACTATGACCCTGCCCGGTCGGTCGTGACCCGGCACGGCGTGTTCTCGGCGCTGGCGGACACGCCGACCCTGGTGATCGGGACCCACTGGCCCCATCCAACCGCCGGACGGATTGGCCGTGAGGGCGGTACCTACCGGCTCGACTGCTGAACGGAGACTTCGATGCTGATCGCCACCGGTCGCCTGGAGACCGATCCCTCGCTGGTCCACGAGCTGCTCGCCGATCTGCGGGCCGGGATCGAACGCTCGCTGGCCGAGGACGGCTGCATCTTCTATTCCTTCGCGCTCGAGGACGCGGCGGCGGGATGGCTCATCACCCTCCAGATCTGGCGCGACGAGGAGGCGCTGGCCGCCCATCTCGCCGCGCCGGAGCTTAACGGCCTCATCGACCGGTGGACCGGCCGCTATACCGTCCACACCAGGATCTATGACGCCGAGAACGAACGTCCCGTCGGCGTCTGGCACAACCCCGACCTGGCGCACATGATCGCCGAGGCGCGGGCGCGGCGCTGAACCGGCTTCGGTGCCGCGCAGTTTGTTGCCGCCCGACCCGCAGGGTCTATAATGGGCGCCGTGCAAGCTGAGGAGAATCCTGACCTTTCTGGATCGCTCTTCAGATTTGGGCCGATCCGTCGCGCCGCGGCAAGCCGGGCTGGACGGGAACCTCGTGGTGCAGCGATTCGATGGAAGGCCAGCATTGAACCGGGCCGGGCGCATTTCGAGATGGGAGCTTTGGACCGCGCTCGCGCTGATCGCGATCACGGCCGCGCTGATTGTGGGCGCCGGCTTGTACGGCGCCCGGATCGAGGAACGGCGCCTGCGGGACCTCGCGGTGGCCGCCGAGGCGTCGCTGGATGCCGCCGACGTGGCGGCGCTCGCGGCCGACACACGTTTTGACGGACTGTCCGGCCGTCCCGAGTTCGCGCGCAGCAAGGCGGCGCTCGTCCGTCTGCGCGGGGCCATTCCCGACGCGCGCTTCATCTATCTGATTTCCAAATCCAGCGGGGAGTGGCGCTTCCTCGCCGACGCCGAGCCGGCCGAGTCCAAGGACTACTCGCCGCCCGGCGAAGTGTACGAAGACGATCCGTCAGGGTTCGAGACCGTGCTGCGCACCGGCCGGGCATTCGTCGAGCCCATGTCCGAGGACCACTGGGGCGTGTGGGTTTCCGGCGAGGCGCCCGTCACGGATCCGGCCACCGGCAAGGTCGTGGCCGTGCTGGGTATCGACGTCGACGCCAGCGACTGGGTCTCCCATGTCTGGGGTTATCGGTGGGCAGGCTTCGGCGTCGCAATGTTGATCGCCGCGATCGCCGCCCTGTTCGCCTATAGCCGGCGTCGGCAGGATCGCAACCTTGAAGCCCTCGCCGCGCTGGAGGACCGGACCAGGGCGATCATGGATGTCGCCGCGGTGGGTCTCGTGACCATAAACGAGACCGGCACCATCGAATCGTTCAATCCCGAGGCGCAGCGCATCTTCGGCTATTCGCGAGACGAGGCCGTCGGCGCCAATGTATCCCTGCTGATGGCGGAGACCGACCAGGCCGGTCATGACGGGCACATCGCCCGCTTCCTCGAGACGGGCGGCGGCGCCGTCGTCGGCAAGGGGATCCGCGAATTGCTCGGTCGCCGGAAGAACGGCGAGACGTTCCCGCTCGAACTGGGCGTCAGCCAGATGATCTCGGGCGGCCGCACCCACTTCGTCGGCAGTATCCACGACATCTCGGGGCGCAAGGCCGCCGAGGAAAGCCTGCGCCAGACCCAGAAAATGGAGACGCTGGCACAGCTCACCGGCGGCGTGGCGCACGACATCAACAACATGCTGATGTCCGTGCAGCTCAACCTGGAACTGGTCGAGGATCATCTCGGCGACGACGAGGCCGCTGCCGAGTCGATGCGGCAGGCCATGGAGTCGCTGAAAAACGGCGCCGAGCTGTCGGACCGGTTGCTGGCTATCTCGCGCAAGCAGCCGCTGCAGCTGAAGGTAACCAACGTCAACGCCTTGGTCGGCGACACGATCAAGCAGTTGCAGCGCACGCTGGGTCCGTCGATCGATGTCCGGCAGTCGCTCGCGGACGATGCGTGGTCGGCTGAGGTCGATCCCACCCAACTCACCAACGCCGTCGTCAATCTCGTCCTCAATGCGCGCGAGGCCATGCCCGATGGCGGCACCCTGCGGATCGGCACGTCCAACACGCGGCTCGAGGAGTCCGACGCCAGGCGCCTCGGCGACCTTCGCCCAGGCGACTACGTGGCGATCACCGTCGGCGATAACGGCGCAGGCATGTCGCCGGAGGTGGCGGCGCGCGCATTCGATCCGTTCTTCACTACCAAGCGGGCGGGCCAGGGCAGCGGACTGGGACTCAGCATGGTGTACGGTTTCGTGAACCAATCCGGTGGCCATGTCGGGATCACCAGCGAGGTGGGCAAGGGCACGACGGTCAGAATGCTGTTCCCCCGCACCGGCGCGAGGTCCCTTGCCCAGATGCCCCGACTCGTGGAAAAGCCGGCGCAGGCGCGGGGCGAGACCATCCTGCTGGTCGAGGACGAGCCGGCGGTCCGTGCGGGGATCAGCCGGATCCTCAGCGGACTGGGGTATGCCGTGCACGGTGCCGGCAGCGGACCCGAGGCGATCCAGCTGCTCGACGACGGCGTGGTGCCCGACCTGATCCTCGCCGACGTGGTGCTGCCCGCCGGGATGAGCGGACCCGAGGTGGCGAAAGCCGTGGTCGAGCGCGCGCCCGCCTGCAGGACGCTGTTCATGTCGGGCTATACCGACAACATCATGGGCGAAGGTCGGCTCGATCCGGGCGTCGAGCTGCTGACCAAGCCGTTCCCGCGCGCGGTAGTGGCGGCCAAGCTGCGCGAGATTCTCGACGCCGCGGCCTGAGGGAACCGGCAGGCGTCCCGGCGGTTTCACCCCTCGCGGGAGGGATTGAATCTGTTGGGAGACATGAGATGTCGACTATCCGCCGATCACTGATCGCCGTCACGTTCGCCGCCGCAGTGGGCGCTGGCGGCGCCGTCCAGGCCGCAGACCGGGACAAGGACGATGACCGCCCCGGCGTACGCCACTGCACAAACGATCCCGACCTGGCCAGCGACCTCTACGAATACCTTGAAGATTGTCCGGCCGCCCAGGGCATGCTCAACCGGAGCGGCGCCTGGGTTGCTGTCGAACGGGGCGCGCCCGATATGCCCGGTTCCGCCGGCCGGAGCCCCGACATGACCGCGCCAGGCGCGCCGGGCGGCGCTTCCATGGGCACGCCAGGCGCTCCCGACAGCACCGGGCCCGCGACGGGCACGCGGTCGGCGCCCTCCGTCGGCGCGCCCAAGCCGAATTAGGCGCCGCAATCCTCACGGATCATGTCCGAGGCTTTCTCGGCGATCATGATCACCGGGGAGTTGGTGTTGCCCGAGACGATGGTGGGCATCACCGAGGCATCGACCACCCGCAAGCCGGTCAGGCCGTGAACCCGCAGCCGGGCATCGACGACGGCGTCGGGCCCGTCGCCCATCATGGCGGTGCCTACCGGATGAAAAATGGTGGTGGAGATGTCGCCGATCTTGCTCAGCAGGTCTTCGTCCGAGCTCACCTGGGGGCCGGGCAGCACCTCCTCCGGGCGGAAATGGGCGATGGCTTTCGCCGCCATCAGCTCGCGGGTCAGCTTGATCGAGCGCAGCGCCACCTGCCGGTCGTTCTCGGCCGACAGGTAGTTGGGCCGGATCGCCGGCGGCTCGCGCGGGTCTGCCGAGCGCAGATGGATGGTGCCCCGGCTTTCCGGACGCAGGTTGCAGACCGAAGCGGTGACCGCCGGAAACTTGTGGAGCGGCTCGCCCAGCCGGTCGGTCGACAGCGGCTGCACGTGATATTCCAGGTCAGGCGTCTCGAGCCGTGGATCGCTGCGGGCGAAGATGCCGAGCTGGCTGGGCGCCATCGACAGCGGCCCCGACTGGGTCAGCAGATATTGCAGCCCGAGCCGGCCCTTGCCCCACAGGCTGCCGGCGAGCTGGTTGAGGGTCACCGCGCCCGTCACCCTATAGACGGTACGGATCTGCAGGTGGTCCTGCAGATTGCCGCCGACCCCGGGCAACTCGTGGGCGACGGGGATGCCGAAGCCGCCGAGCACGGCGGGATGGCCGATGCCCGACAGCTCGAGAATCTTCGGCGAGTTGACCGCGCCCGCCGACAGGATGACCTCGCCCTCGGCGCGGGCTTCCTTCAGCACGCCGTTCTGCCGGAATCGGACGCCGGTCACGGTCTTGCCGTCCAGCACCAGGCTTTCGGTCTCGGCGCCGGTGATCACCCGCAGGTTGGGCCGGGCGCGGACCGGGTCGAGGAACGCCTTGGCGGTATGCCAGCGCACGCCGCGCTTCTGGTTCACCTCGAAATAGCCCGAGCCCTCGTTGGTGCCCTTGTTGAAGTCGTCGGTGCGCGGGATGCCCACTTCCTCGGCGGCGTCGCGGAACGCGTCGAGGATCGGCCAGGAGATGCGCTGTTGCTCCACCCGCCATTCGCCGCCCGCGCCGTGCAGGTCGCTGGCGCCCTTGTGATAGTCCTCGGACTTGCGGAAATAGGGCAGCACGTCGTCCCAGCCCCAGCCGGTGTTGCCCTGCTGGCGCCAGCCGTCATAGTCGGCGGCCTGGCCGCGCATGTAGATCATGCCGTTGATCGACGAGCAGCCGCCCAGCACCTTGCCGCGGGGATAGTTCAGCGACCGGCCGTTGATGCCTGCGTCCGGCTCGGTCTTCATCAGCCAGTCGGTGCGCGGGTTGCCCATGCAGAACAGGTAGCCGATGGGGACGTTCACCCAGTGGTAGTTGGCGTCGCCGCCCGCCTCCAGCAGCAGCACCCGTACGGCGCCGTCGGCAGAAAGGCGGTTGGCCAGCACGCAGCCGGCGGAACCCGCGCCGACGATGATGTAGTCGTATGTGCCTTCGAGGGCGGCGGCCTGCTCCACCTTCGTCTCCTTCCCGTTCCGAAGGCACAGTAGCGCCCTTCAGTTTCGACTGAAACCGCTCTAGTCTGCCTTCACGCGTGAATGATTCCGGAGGGGCCGGAGCGCGCGAAGGGGAGAGCGAGAATGAGTGAATTTACCGCAGACGAGGTCAAGGAGCTCCGCAAGCTGCTGGAGATCGAGAAGATCCGGAAGGTGAAGCAGATGTATTCCCACCTGATGGACGGCCGCGACATCCCGGCGCTGGCGCAGATCGTCGCCGAGGACTGCGTCTGCGTCTTCGGCCCGTACGGCACCTGGACCGGCCGCGACCAGATCCACAAGGGCTGGGCCGAGGTGTTCAAGAACGCGATCCCCTATGGCGGTTTCCACGCCACCACCAACATGTGGATCGAGATGACCAGCGACACCTACGCCATCAGCCGCACCTACCTGCACGACATCTCCATGGAGCCCGATCCGCGCGCCAACCCGGTGGTGTGGTACGGCATCTATGACGAGGATTACGAGAAGATCGGCGGCGAGTGGAAGATCAAGAAGTGCGTACTGCAGTTCCTGTGGCCCAAGCGCATGGTCAGCGACGATTTCCCGCGCGGGATGACGCCGACATCGTTCGGCTGAGCTGTGGCCGCGCTTCGCGACGCCCCTTCGGGCCTCCTCAGCGCTCTCGGTTGGGGTAAATCCGCATTCATCGCCGAGAGCCCTGAGTAGCGGCGCAGCCGCGTCGCGAAGGACGTCTCCAGTGGGCTCCTACAGGCTCCGGGCGTAAACCGCCAGCCGCTCCGACATGTCCTGGTAGGCGCCGCGCAGTCCCTCGGCGATTTTTTCCGGCTCGACGCCCTCATGCGGCTCGAACTCGGATCGCCAGTCGATGCGGCACTGGCCCGGCCCGGTGTCGGTGAGCGAGATGCGGGTCCTATAGGCCCTCATGTTCAGCGGCCGTCCCTTGGTTACCGTATAGCCGATCGCGTGGTCGGCCTCGCTGACCTCGTCGAGCCGGTGCTGCACCGTGCCGAACTGCGGCAAGGTGAAATCGCGCACCATGCCGACTCCTTCGCCCGTCACCTCCAGCTTGCCGACGTCACCATACTTCACCCAGGCCAGGAGCGAGCCGAAGTCGCGCAGCACCTTCCATCCCGTCGCCGCCGGGACGTCGAGCGTCATGGCGAAGTGGTACGGGACCACGATCAGACCTGCGACTTGCCGCGCGCCTGGATGGCGGCCCGGCGGGCCTCCACCTCCTCGGGCGAGACGGCGATGTTGGCGGCGCGGGCGCGGCGCTGCTCGGTCGCCATGCCGTCGCCGAACGACTGGGCGAAACCGTCGTCGATCACCGCCTTGTAGCTGACCAGCATCTCCGGGATCACCGACAACATGTCCTCGGCCAGCTTGATGCACTCGGGCAGCAGCTGCTCCTCGTGGTTCACCACCCAGTTGACCAGGCCCCACTCGGCGGCCTGCTGGGCCGACAGGAAGTTGCCGGTCAGCGACAGCTGCTTGGCGCGGTAGATGCCGATGGCGCGGCTGAGCTTCTGGCTGAGGCCCCAGCCCGGCATGACGCCGACGCGCGCGTGCGTGTCGGCGAACCGCGCATTCGGCGAGGCGACCAGCACGTCGCAGGCCAGCGCCAGTTCGAAGCCGCCGGTGATGGCGACACCGTTGATCGCCCCGATGATCGGTCCGCTGAACTTGCCCAGCGAACGGACCGGATCGCCCTGGGTGATGGTGTCGTTGGGGTTGGACAGGCCCTTCTGGCCAAGCTCCTTGAGGTCGAGGCCGGCGCAGAACGCCTTGCCGTTGCCGGTGAGGATCATCACCCGCACGCCGGGATCGGCCTCCAGCTCATCCACGGTCTTCGCGATGGCGCTGCGCAGCTCCCGCGACAGGGCGTTCATGGCGGTCGGCCGGTTCAGGGTGACGATGGCGATCTCGCCGGTCTTCTCGACCAGCAGCACGGGCTCGGACATGGATTTCTCCCCACAGGAAAGTCGGCGGCATTGTTCCGCCGATCGGCCCGTCCGTCCATCCCTGTTTGCGCCGTTTTCCCGCGCCTAGTCCGACTGGGTGCGCCGGCCGCGTTGGATGATGTCGTGCCGGGCGATCTTCCAGCCGTCCGCCGTCCGGCGCATGGTCTGCTCATAGGTCGCCCACAGGGTTACCGTCGTATCCGGCCGGTCCTTCAGATAGTGGACTGCCTGCAGGTCGGTGCGGCACTCGGCGGTGTCGCCGTCGATCTCGGCCAGCATCGGCCCCAGCATGTGCTGGGTCGGCCCGAAGCGTTCCAGCGCCGCGACGATGAACGCCAGCCAGGCGTCGGCGCCGTCGTAGGTCACGCCGCCGATGCTCGCCCGGACGTCGTCGGTGAAGGTCGACCGGTAGAGCGCCATGTCGCGCTCGTCGACGCCCTTCACATAGGTCTCCATGACGTCCATCAGGGCGATGCGGTCGCTGACGTAGCGGATCATCTCGGTCATCGGTTCCTCCCCCCGGAACCACAAGCAGGCCATCCTGTTGAAAATGTGTCAATGGTCCAATTTTTAATATTGATACACACTCAAATAATAGGCATGCTTCAGGCTTCGGAGGCGTTTTCGGCGGAGGGGAGTTCGCCGGGACCAACCGGCCTTCAGGCCGCGAAGACGCCCGGAAACAGGGGAGTGAAAATGTCCAGTCAAGCAGGGATAACCCTGCGCGGCTTCAGTGCCGCGCTGGGAACGGCGGTGCTTTTTCTCGCGGCCGAGACGGCGCCGGCCATGGCTGCCATCGAACAGATCATCGTCACCACGCGCAAACGGGAGGAGAATCTCGAGCAGGTCCCCGTGACCGCGACGGCGTTCACCGCCTCGGACCTGGAGCGCTACAACACCGACAGCCTGACCAAGCTTTCCACCCTCACGCCAAGCCTGACCATCGTTCAGGCCTCCAGCGGCTCGGGCGGCTCCATCTACCTGCGCGGCATCGGCACGTCGGCCACCAGCTCCGGCTTCGAGCAGGCCGTGTCGATCAACCTGGACGGCATCGCCATCAGCCGCGGCAACGCGGTGCAGCAGGGCTATTTCGACATGGCCGGCGTCGAGGTGCTGAAGGGGCCCCAGTCGCTCTATTACGGCAAGAACAGCCCCGGCGGCATCATCTCCATCCGCTCGGCCGACCCGGGCGACAGCTTCGAGGCGCTGGCGCGCCTGGGCTACGAGTTCACCGCCGACAAGGCCTATGGAGAGGCTGTGGTTTCCGGCCCCATCAACGACAAGGTGGGCGCGCGCCTCGCCGTTCGCGCCGGCACCTCGCGCGGCTTCATGCACAACGACGCACCCATGCGGCCGGGCGCCGATCCGCTGGGGTTCGACATCCCCGGCGCCGACGAGCGGCGGGTCGGCGGGCGCGACGAGTTCCTCGGCCGGCTGACCCTGACCTTCGAGCCCACCGACGATTTCGACGCCAACCTCAAGGTCTCCGGCTCGGTGTTCTCCGACGACGGCGCCGGTTCGCTGGTCCAGCTCAGGAGCTGTCCTGTGGGCGGCGTCGCCCAGCCGATTTTCGGAGTCCCCGATCCTGCCGAGGACTGCACCGTCAACAAGCACATGTCGCGCTCCAGCGCTCCTCCCGGCATCGTCGTCGACTGGCCGGACGCCAAGGGCGGCAAGATCTATACCGACTACCATTCGCTGCTCGCGGTGCTGAGCATGAACCAGCGCTTCGACAAGGTGACCCTGTCGTCGGTGACCGGCTACTACTACTTCAACACCAGCTACTTCGATAATTACGACTTCTCGGGCTCGGGCCAGGTGTTCGCCGGCGAGTTCACCCGATATGCCGCGTTCAGCGAGGAGCTGCGCGCCACCACCACCTTCGACGGCCCCTTCAACCTGCTGGCCGGCGTATACTACCAGAACACCTCGCTGAAGTTCTCGAACGCCTCGCGCATCGCGCCGCTCCCGCCGGATCCGCGCAACGGCAAGTGGCATTCCTGGGAGCGGCCGACCAAGACCAGCGGCGAGACCTGGTCGCTGTTCGGCGAGGCCACCATCGACGTCACCGATCAGCTCGAGCTGGCGGGCGGCGCGCGCTGGACGCGCGAGACCAAGAACTCGTCCATGTACAACGACTTCGTGCACGCCTTCATCGCGCCGCTGTTCCTGCCCGAGGGAGTCGCCATCACCGACAACTTCAAGGACAACAACGTCTCGCCGCAGGTGACGCTGACCTGGCGTCCGACCGACAACATGACGTTCTACGGCGCCTACAAGACCGGCTACAAGTCGGGCGGCTTCTCCAACGGCTACACGCTGGTGGCCGGCTCGACGGCGGCCGACGCCGACTTCGACAGCGAGAAGGTCGACGGCGGCGAGATCGGCGCCAAGATGACGCTGTTCGACAATTCCCTGCGGCTGAACCTGGCGGGCTACCGCTACACCTTCAAGAACCTGCAGGTGAACGTGTTCGACGCGGCGACCACGTCGTTCAAGGTGCAGAACGCGGCGGCGGCGCGCACCACCGGCATCGACTTCGACTTCGTCTGGGCGCCCGAGGCGGTAGACGGTCTCACCCTGCGCGGCGCCTACAACTACAACAAGGCGAACTACACCGAGTTCTTCGGCGCCTGCTATGCCGGCCAGACGCCGGCGCAGGGCTGCACCGAGCGGCTCAACAACGGCATCCCCACCTCGCAGGACATGGCCGGCGTGCCGCTGATCTTCGCGCCGCGCCATTCGGGCAATGTGGGTTTCACCTGGGACTTCGCGCTCAGCGACCGGTTCCGCATGTCGCTCGCCAGCGACCTGCGGTTCACCAGCGCCTACGAGGCCGAGGGCCTCAACCGTCCCGATGGCCGCCAGAAGGGCTTCGTGACCCTCGACGCCACGCTCACCTTCTACGACGAGGGCCGTTGGGAGCTGGCGGTGATCGGCCAGAACCTGACCAACAAATACTACTCCGTGGGCGGCGGCGACCGGCCGCTGACCGGGTCTGGCACCGGAACGATCAACGGCGTTCCCGCCGATCTGTCGGCCACACTGGGCCTGCCGCGCTCGCTCGGGCTGCAGCTTACCGTGCATTTCGACTGAGGCCGGCGGTTCGGGCGGCGCGCTTGCGCTGTGGCATGAAAATTGGCACACTGTCCACTATTGAAATTGTGGCGTGTGCCAATTATGCTCGCGTGACGGAAACGGCGGCGGCATACTGGGCGTAGCTCCAGTCGGGGAGACGGGTGATGGAAGATCCACGGTCGATTGCGAACCTGAAGGCACGGATGCAGTGGGAAGTGGACCGCGACGGTCCGCCCGCCGATTTCCCGGCGCTGCCGCCGCTGCCGCCCGGCCGCTATACCAGCCAGGAATTCTTCGAGCTGGAGAAGAAGCACCTGTGGTCGAAGGCATGGCTCTACGCGGCGCACCAGAGCCAGCTTCCCGAGGTCGGCTCTTACCTGCTGCTCGACATCCCGGACGCGCCGATCTTCCTGATCCGCGACAAGGACCAGAAGATTCGCGCCTTCTACAACGTCTGCTCGCACCGCGGCGCGCCGCTGGTGCGCGAGAAGTGCGGCAAGCAGTCGCTGCTGCGCTGCACCTATCACCAGTGGACCTACGACACCAAGGGCCGGCTGATCTCGGTCATGGACGAGCGCGATTTCCCCGAACCGTTCGACAAGGCCGACCTCGGACTGCCGGAGGTGCGTTGCGAGATGTGGGGCCCGTTCATCTTCGTCAACGAAGACCCGGACGCGCAGCCGCTGCTCGACTATCTCGGCATGATCAAGGACGAGTTCGAGCAGTTCGAGATCGGTACGCTGCGCCCGGCCGCGATCAAGAGCTACGAACTGGAATGCAACTGGAAGCTCACCATGGATGCATTCCTCGAGGTCTATCACATCAAGGGAATCCATCCCAAGACCGTTGGCGAGGCGCTCGACCATCGCGGCGCCGTCATGGGCCTGCTGCCCAACGGCCACACCCGCATGACCTGCCCGACCAACGCCCCGCCCGAGGAGCAGCGCAAGATTCGTGGGTACAGCGACACCAAGGTGGTGCCCATGCCCAGCGTGGCCGCCGGCGAGATCGCGCGCAATTACCATGTCTCGCACAACATCTTCCCCAACATCATCACGCCGGTGGGCGAGACCGCCCGCCAGTTCCTGATGTTCTGGCCGTTGTCGAAGAGCCGCACCCGGGTGGACGTGGTGCATTTCGGCCGCGACTGGGGCGACGAGCCGCGCCCGGCCGGCTGGGATCCGCTGCTGGCCTTCTGGGACATCGTCATGGCCGAGGACCTGCAGTTCCTCGAATGGCAGCAGAAGGCGGTAATCTCGCCCGGCTTCCGCGGCTACCGGCTCAGCTACATGGAACGGCGCATCTACTACGCGCACGAATCCATCGACCGCATGATCGGCCCCGAGAACATCCCGGAAGATCTGCGCGCCGTGCCCATGCTGGCGCGGTACGAGGAACAGCCCGAGCACTACTCGGCCGAGGTGCTCACCATGCACCAGACGGCGGCGGAGTAGCCCTGCCAGGCTTCCGCGCCGGGATGTAACCGGTGCGGTTGCCGTTTTCGTCGAACAGGTTGACGGTGCTGTCACGGTTGCGGACCGCATAGCCCGTGCGCCGGCCGTCCTCGTCGTGGATGCCGTTCGTCGCGCGGCTGTTGGCGGTCGAATTGGCCCAGTTCGCCGGGGAGTTCTTCCAGTTGGCGGAGGAGTTCTCCCAGTTGCCCGGTGCGTTGGCCCAGTTGTTGGGTGACGTATCGAACCCCGCGGCCGCGGCGGGCGTGGCGCCAAGGAGCGACAGCAGCACGGCAAGCGGAAATATCATGGCGTTCCTCCTCCAGGGCTATCCCCAGGAGATAGTTCGCCACGTTTTGTTCTACAAGTGTTCTCTTCGGCCGATCACGCGAACGACCGGTGGAACGACTCGGTCGTGAACCTGTTGGCCCTGAACCCGTCCGACCAGTGATCGTCGGGCATGCCGGCCTTCCGCTTGAGGTACAGCAGGAAGTTCTGCGGGTGCGGCAGGGTCTGCCATACCGTCGGCAGGAACAGCGCGCGCTTGTCGCCGTCGGCGATGACGAGCCCGTCGCGGTCGGGGCGGAGCGCCGCCAGCAGCGCCTTCTCGCTGTCGAATGGGATCGGCCGCTGGTGGCTCAGGATCGAGATTTCCACCTCCAGCCGGTCCAGCTCGGCCACGGTCAGCGGCTTGAAGCGCTTGTCGGCGAAGGCGGCGCGCCAGGCGTTGGCGACCACGTCGTTCACCAGCGGCCGGTGCGCCTGCACGCTGCCGATGCAGCCGCGCAGCTTGCCGTCCAGCGTCAGGGTGACGAAGGTGGCGCGCAAGGCGAGAATCGACCGGGGCACGCCCTTGAGGGTCAGGGCGGGCTCCTTGCCGTTCTGGATGCCGTAGCGGATCGACGCGATGGCCGCATCGAGCAGGGTACGCCGGTCCTTCTCGCTCAGCCGCGCGCTTTCGGCATATTCGAAGGCGAAGCTGCCATAGCCGACGACCCGGTCCTTGTTGCCGCGCGTATCGCCCGAATTGCGCACGTCGAGCGCGGTCACCCGCAGGTCGCGGCGGGCCGCCTCGAGCATCAATCCGCGCAGCGGCCGGTTGCCGCAGGCCTGGTCGTCCGCCAGCAGGTCGGGACGCAAAGCCTCGATGGCCTGGGCCGCGCGACCGTCCTTCTCCGTTGCCGTCGCATGGTCGTGGAAATGGCTGAGGTCCGACGAGACGACGATCAGCGTCTCCGGCCCGCCCCAGCATTCGGCCAGCACCCGCGCCACAGTCTCGGGCGCCGCGTCGCCTACCAGCACCGGCACCAGGCTGAACTTGCCCAGCACGGCCTGGAGGAAGGGCAGATGCACCTCGAGGCTGTGCTCCTGGGCGAAGGCGGGATCAGAGACGATTACGTCCGGAAGCGCGCGGATCCTGGCCATTGCCTCCATGTCGACCGGAATCTCGCCCAGCGGCGTCGCCCAGCGCTCGGCGGTGCACAGCGCCACGCCCTTGAAGCCGACCCGGTGATTGGGTCCCAGCAGCACCACGCGGGTGATCGCACCGCGGCGCTTCGCGACCGTGGCATAGGCGGTGCCGGCGACGGCGCCGGAATAGATGTAGCCGGCATGGGGCGCCACCAGCACCTTGGGCTCGACCGAGGCGGGCAGCGCCGCTCTCAGGCACTCGCCAACCTGCGCCGCGCAGGACTCCCGGTCCGCCGGATAGAACAGGCCGGCCACTCCAGGCTGCTTCACGCGGTTGGCGTCGACACTCATGTACGGTTTCCAATGTTGGACCTGCTCCCGTAGAATAGCGGCATGGCGAGCCCACCCCAAAGTTCAAAGTCGGGCCAAACGTCAAACTCCGGCCATCCGACCCGCTACTGGCACGCGCTCGGCGACGGGCGGGTGCAGTGCGACGTGTGCCCGCGCGCCTGCAAGCTGGCCGAAGGGCAGGCCGGCCTGTGCTTCGTCCGCTCGGCCCATGGCGGCCGGATCCAGCTCGATACCTATGGCCGATCGTCGGGCTTCATCATCGACCCCATCGAGAAGAAGCCGCTCAACCACTTCCTGCCGGGAACGCCGGTGCTGTCGTTCGGCACGGCCGGCTGCAACCTCGCCTGCACCTTCTGCCAGAACTGGGACATCTCGAAGTCGCGCGAGACGTCGAAGCTGGCCGCGGCGGCCTCGCCCGAGGCCATAGCGCGCGCGGCCGTCGCGACCGGATGCCGGTCGGTCGCCTACACCTATAACGATCCGGTGATCTTCCACGAATACGCGATCGACATTGCGCAAGCCTGTCACGAAGTGGGGGTAAAATCGGTCGCCGTGACGGCCGGCTACGTCAATGCCGAGCCGCGCGCCGAGTTCTACCGCCACATGGACGCCGCCAACGTGGACCTGAAAGCTTTCACCGAGGAATTCTACTGGAGGGTCACCAAGGGCCATCTCCAGCCCGTGCTCGAGACGCTGAAATATCTGAAGCACGAGACCGATGTCTGGTTCGAGATCACCACCCTGCTGATCCCGGGCGAGAACGACGGCGAGGCCGAGATCGAGGCCATGACCCAGTGGGTAATGGAGAATCTGGGCCCGGACGTGCCGCTGCACTTCACCGCCTTCCATCCCGACTACCGGATGCTCGACAAGACGCGCACGCCGCACGAGACGCTGATCCGCGCGAACCGCATCGCCCGCGCCAACGGCATCCGCTACGCCTATGTGGGCAACGTCCACGACATCGGCCGCCAGAGCACCTACTGCCCCTGCTGCGGCGAACGGCTGGTCGGGCGCGACTGGCACCTGCTATCCGACTGGCATCTGGACGAGCACGGACGCTGCGACAATTGTGGCACCGCCGTCCCCGGCGTGTTCGAGCCGAAGCCGGGCGACTGGGGCGCGAAGCGCGAGCGGGTCGACATGACCCGCTTCTCCAATGCCTTCTGAGGCAGCCGACGCGCGCGCCTGGTGGAAGGAAGAAATCGTCTACCAGATCTATCCGCGCAGCTTCAGCGACAGCGATGGCGACGGTATCGGCGACCTCCGGGGCATCGCCGGAAGGCTCGACCATCTGGTCGAGCTGGGCGTCGGCATCGTCTGGCTATGCCCGGTCTATGTCTCGCCGCAGGTCGACAACGGCTATGACGTCTCCGACTACCGGGCGATCGCGCCCGAATTCGGGACCATGGACGATTTCGATCGTCTGGTTCGCGAGATGCGGGCGCGCGGCCTCAGGCTGGTCATGGACCTGGTGTTCAACCACTCTTCCGACAAGCACGACTGGTTCCGCTCGGCGCGGGCGTCCAGGGAAAGTCCCTACCGCGACTACTACATCTGGCGGGACTCAGCGGATGGCGGTCCGCCCAACGACTGGCGCGCCGTGTTCGGCGGCGGCGCCTGGAGTTGGAATGCGCCGACCGGGGACTGGTATTTCCACATCTTCGCGCCCGAGCAGCCCGACCTGAACTGGGAGAACCCGCAGCTGCGCCGCGAGCTGTGGGACATCATGCGGTTCTGGGCCGGCAAGGGAGTCGCCGGCTTCCGCCTCGACGTGGTGTCGTTCTTCTCCAAGAAGCCGTTCGATGCGCCGCAGCGGGGCGGCATCTTCCCGTTCTACGCCAACGGCCCCAAGATCCACGACTATTTGCGCGAGATGCGCCGCGAGGTGCTGGACCCGCTCGGCCTGATGAGCGTGGGCGAGGCGCCGGGCGTGACTGCCGAGGAAGCGCCGTTCTACGTCGATCCGGCGCGCGGCGAGCTCGACATGATCTTTCACTTCGACCACGCGGGCATCGACCGGACGCCGGAGGATTTCTGGAAGCCGGCGCCGTGGCGGCTCGCCGACCTCAAGGGCATCCTGTCGCGCTGGGACCTTGCGCTGGCCGGGCGTGGCTGGAACAGCCTCTATCTGGGCAACCACGACCTGCCGCGGCTGCTGTCGCGCTTCGGCGACACCGGCAACCACCGCGCCGCCGCGGCCAAGCTGTTCGCCACCCTGCTGCTCACCCTGCGCGGCACGCCTTACATTTACCAGGGCGACGAGATCGGCATGATCAACACGCCGTTCGAGACTGTCGCCGACTACCGCGACATCGTCGCCCGCAACGGCTGGGCGGCGGCGCAGGCGGAAGGCCGCGCCGAGCACGAGTTTCTCGCCGACCACATCCTCGTCAGCCGCGATCACGCGCGCACGCCCATGCAATGGGACGCCACGGCCCATGGTGGATTCACCAGCGGCGAGCCCTGGATCCGCACCAATCCGGACTTCACTGGGACCAACGTCGCTGCCCAGCGGGCGGACCCCGACTCCGTCTTCCACTACTACCGGCGGATGATCGCGCTGCGAAAGGCGACGCCGGCGCTGGTCCACGGCGACTATGTGCCCATCGACGCCGGCCATCCGGACGTGTTCGCCTATGTGCGGATGCTGGACGACGTGCTGCTGCTGGTGGTTCTCAACGTCTCGGGCCGGGAAGCCCCCGTCGGCGACCTGGGCCGCGACGGCATCGGGCTGATCGGCAACTATGACGGGCGGCCCCCGATCCTGCGTCCTTTCGAGGCGCGGGTGCTCCGCATGGCCGAGGACCTGGACGCCTTGTCCTCGCCCGCCTGCCTGTTGGGCGAGGCGGACCCGGAATATTCGGGACTGGATCGCTAGGAGCCGTGCGCCGTGACCAGGCGGTACCCGGCGTCATATTCGCCGAGATCGAGCAGGTCGGCATGTCGGCGAGCCCAGACGCCGGATTCCAGGTCGGCTGCGAGGCTTTCCAGCTTCTCCGCGAGGTTGTCGATTTTCCAGAACGACGAACTGCCGGTGCGTATCCTCGGGGCCAGATAGGCCGCGGGCCGGCGCCAGTAGGCGTAAAGGAAGCCGTCGGTGCAGTCGCGGGGAATGGGAACGGAGGATATCTCGACGGGCCCTAGCCACGCCTCGTAGTCAGCCATGGGCGGCATCTGCGCCTCGTCCAGCGCCGCCAGCTCCGGGATGTAATCGAGCAGCCAGGCGCCGCGGTATGCCGGGTCGAATGTCAGGATGACGATCGGACCGCGCGAGACACGGCGCATCTCGGCAAGCCCGTTCGCCTTTTCGGTCCAGTGGTGGACCGTCAGGATCGCCATCGCGGCGTCGAACGACTTGTCCGCGAAGGGCAGTGCCTCCGCACGGGCCTGGACCACCGGCGCGGCCGAGGCGGGGCGCTGACCGATCATCCGGCTCGACGGCTCGACCGCCGTGACCTGCCGGCCGGCCGGCTCGTACGAGCCCGTGCCCGCGCCCACGTTCAGCACGGTTTCCGCCGGTCCCAGCGCCCGCTCGATCGCGGCGGCGATCCGCGGGTCGGGCCTGCGCAGCTCGGCATAGTTGATGCCGATCGTGTCGTAGGACGGTTGCATGGATGCCCTAACTTTCGTCCACCTCGAACCGGTCGGCCTTCCTCAGGTCCGGGAACAGCTTCATCCAGAGCAGGGTGACCAGCACGGTCAGCGCGCCGCCCATGGTGCCGGCGACCACCGCGCCCAGCAGGCCGCCCATCATGCCGGCCCAGAACTCGCCGAGCTGGTTGGAAGTGCCGATGGCGAGGAAGTTCACTGCGTTGACGCGCCCGCGCATCTCGTCCGGCGTCTGCAGCAGCACCAGCGAGGTGCGGATCACCACGCTGACATTGTCGGCCGCGCCCATCAGCACCAGCGCGGCCAGCGACAGCCAGAGCGTTTCCGACAGCGAGAACACCACCGTGCACAGGCCGAACACGATTACCGACCAGAACATCTTCATGCCGATGCCGCGCTCGATGTTGTATCGGGCGAGGATCCCCGCCACCACCAGCGCGCCCACGGCCGGCGCGGCGCGCAGCAGGCCCGCGCCGAACGGGCCGGTGTGGAGGATGTCCTTGGCGAAGATCGGCATCAGCGCGACGATGCCGCCGAGCAGGACGGCGAACAGGTCGAGGGTGATGGTGCCCAGCACCACCGGCCGGCTCTTGATGAAGGTCAGTCCGCCGAACACGGACGCGAGCGTCACCGGCTCGCGGCCGGGGGCGCGGCGCTCTACGCGGATCATGAACGTCGCGAAGGCGGCGACGATGAAGCACAGCCCGGCCGCGACGAACGGCACCGGAACGCCGATGGTATAGAGCACGCCGCCCGCCGAGGGGCCGACGATCATGGCCGTCTGCCACGCCGAGGACGACATCGCCATGGCGCGCGGCAACAGGGCGGTCGGCACCACCGAGGGCAGCAGGGCCGAGGCGGTCGGGGCCGCGAAGGACTGGGCCGCGCCCAGCAGCGCGACGCCGGCATACATGCCCCATACCCCCAGCCAGCCGGTAGACACGTCTACCACCAGGAAGGCCAGCGCCAACGCGTCGACCAGCTGGCAGACGATCACGATCATCCGCCGGTCGTAGCGGTCGGCCACGTGGCCCGAGACAAGCGTCAGCGCCAGCATGGGCAGGAACTGCACCAGGCCGACCAGGCCCAGCGCATAGGCGCTGCCCGTCAGGTGATAGATGTGCCAGGGAATAGCCAGCGAGACGATCTGGAAGCCCATGGCCGTGAGCACCCGGGATATCCAGAACCAGATGAACGCCGGATGCTTGAGCAGGCCGTCGGGCGCCGCCGCCGGAGCCGCGTCAGACATGCGTCCTCCCAGCGGACGGGAGCCGGCCGAAGCCTAGGGAGTCGCGGCGGCGAGGATCGGGCCGCCGCCGGGCAGCTGCACCAGCACGGCGCTTGCCAGGTCCGGGGCGGCAGCCGGCAGCGGCAGCGAGGCCGTGGCGCCGGTCCAGCTGCCCAGCCGCACGAGCGAACGGACCACGTTCCGGTGCGGCAGGGTCCGGCCGCCGTTCTCGCCGCGGCCGACGGGGACACGCAATTCCCTCGGATCGTAGCGCACCAGCCAGACGTCGGCGGGCCGCGCCGGCTTGCCCGGCCCGATCGTCACCTGGCCGTCTTCCAGTGAGATCGCCGGTCCGCCGGCCTGTTTGCGCGCTGCGGCAATCAGCGACTCGACCTCGGCGCGCCGGCTGCCTATCGTTTCTTCCCTCCCCTGCACCACGACCTGCGGGGTGTAGACGTTCCGCTTGCCCAGCGCGGCGGCATAGTCGCGCTGGCGCCGGGTGTATTCCGGCCGGGCGAAAGTGTCCTTCCAGCCCAGCCTGTCCCAGTAGGTGACGCCGAAGCTCAGCGCCAGCACGCCGGGCTGGCGGCTGAGGCGCGCCAGCAGCGCGTCGGCCGGCGGACAGGACGAACAGCCCTGGCTCGTGAACAGCTCGACGACGACGGGCGTCGCCGCGGAAGCGGGTTGGGCGATCAGGCCGGCGAACAGGGCCAGGATCGCCGCACGCACGGAACGGACCATGAAAAGGTCTCCACGAAGGTTCATGGCTCATTCGCCGCGACATGTCCCCGGGTTACACGCCGAGCCGATAGACGCGCCGGGCGGTTCCGGAGAACAGGGCGGTCTTGTCGGCCTCGCTGAAGCCGGCGGTCATGCGCTTGAAGGAATTCCACAGCACCATGTAGGAGCAGCAGGACTTGTCGACCGGGAAGTTGCTCTCGAACATGCAGCGCTCCGGCCCGAACAGGTCGATGACGGTCAGGTACCAGTCTCGGGTCCGCGCGGCGAGCTGCTCGGAGGTGGGCGGCGTTGCGGCCTTCTCCCAGCCGAAGCCGCAGATCGGCATGGTCAGGCCGCCCACCTTCACGTTGACGTTGGGGCAGGCGGCCAGCGCGGCCATGTCGGCCTTCCAGCCGGCGAACACCTCGGCGTGCCGGCCCTCATAGGGACCGATGCCCAGCACGCCGCCCACATGGTCGAGGATGATGGTTACGTCGGGCAGGGCGCGGGCGAGCGCGGTCAATTCGGGAATCTGGGGGTGGTAGAGCCAGGCGTCGAAGCTCAGGCCGTAGCGGCCCAGCGTCGCCACGCCCTCTCGGAACGCGGCGTCGCCCAGCAGGCCAGGCGGCGGCACCGGCCGCGCCGGCGGCGGCTTGTTCGGATCCCAGCCGGCGGCGACCATGATCGCCCGGTCGACGGCGGGATCCTCGTTGGAGGCGACCGCGTGGCGGATGCCGCGGAACCGGCCGCGCGCCCGCTCGAGATGGGCCTCCAGCACCTCGGCGACCTCCCGGCCGAGCCGCAGATTGGCGTGGCCGACGATGCCCGCGTTCATCCGCGACGGTCCGTAGGCTCCGCTCGCCGACATGGCGGCGACGCCGTTGACGAGCTCGGTCTCGCCCACCGGCCGCAACTGTTCCGGCCCGTCGGCGCGGTGGAACGACGTGGCCTGGACATAGACCGTGGCGATGACGTTGTGGCCCTGCTGGTCGGCCAGGAACTCGTCCAGCAGGTACCGGAAATCGGGGCGGTCCCAGAGGTGGTGGTGCGGATCGACGATGGGGCGGCCGGGATCGAGCGCGTCCTCTTTCACCTGGTCCAGCCATTCTCTGCGCGGCGCCATAACCCGTGTCTCCCCTCACGTGTCGCGGGCGGCAGGATAGGCGGCATTTCGCCGTCCCCCAAAGCAATTATGCGTGGACGAATATTCCCGGCGCGCCGCAATCGGGGGTTGATCTTCCCCGGCGGATTCCGGACTCTCGACGGTAGAACACTACGCACCCCGACAGGCAGGGCCGATGGCCGACGACTCGAAGCGCGCGCCGGTATTCTGGGACCAGAAGTTTCGCGAGGTGGTGCTGCGCCATCACGGCCCTTCCTGGTCCGCGATCGGTCAGATCGCGCTGCAGGCCGAGAAGGATCTGGGCTTTCGCGTCGAGATGACGGTCCTCGACGAAGACACGCTGATCCACCGCGCGATCAGCGATCCCGGCTCCATGGATATCTTCAACCTCGATCACTGGGCCTTCGAGCTGGTGGTTCCCGCGGGCGTGCTCCAGGGCATCCCGCTCGCCCGCTACGACTGGTGGGACGATACGCTGCCGATTTTCAGCACCGGTACGTTGCCCGACGGCACCGCCACCTCGCGCCACGGCAGCAATCCGTTCAGCCTGCAATATCTCGAGACCCCGTACAGCGACCGTTTTGCCAATGGGCCCACCGAGACCCTGGCCACGGTGCCGCACATCATGAATGCCGATACGCTGGGCGTCCGTACCGACCTGATCGACCGCCCGGTCACCAGCTGGGCCGACCTGATCGACCCGGCGTTCAAGGGCCGGGCCGGGCTGGTCGACATCCCGGCCATCGGCGTGCTCGATGCCGCCATGGCGTTCGAGGCGGCGGGCCTCGTCCGCTACGCCGACATCGGCAACATGACGCGCGCCGAGATCGACGCCACGGTCAACCGGCTCATCGATTTGAAGAAGTCGGGCCATCTGACCAGTCTGTGGCAGCGCTTCGAGGAGTCCGTCGAGCTGCTCGCGAAGGGCGAGGTCGTGATCCAGTCCATGTGGGCGCCGGCGGTCTCCAGGGTCCGTGCGCGCGGCGTGGACTGCGACTATCCGTCGCTGAAGGAAGGCTATCGCGGCTGGGCCGCCAGCCTCGGCATCATGCGCCATGTCGACGGCCTCAAGCTCGAGGCCGCGTACCAGTACCTCAACTGGTACAACGCCGGCTGGCCCGGCGCGCTCGTCGCCCGGCTGGGCTACTACAGCACGGTGCCGTCGATGGCGCGGAGGTTCCTGAGCGACAACGAATGGGGCTTCTGGTACGAGGGCCGGCCCGCTTCCGAGCCCATCGCCGACCTGTTCGGAGATACCATCGCTTCGGTCGGCATGGAACGCTTCGGCGGTGCCATGTGGGACCGGCTGGGCCGCATCGCCTGCTGGAACACGGTGATGCACGAGCACGAGCACCTCGTGGCCCGCTGGGAGGATCTCAGGGACGCCTGACCAGCGCCACTCCCGATCAACGCCACTCGACCGGCTGATCCAGCATGCCCGGTACATGCCGGCGGTATAGATCCAGCATGCTCTGCATGTGGTTCGCCATCTCGCGCCGTGCCGCCGGACCGTCGCCGTCGATGATCGCGCGCGCGATGGCCCGGTGCTCGTCGGAGGCGTGCTCGACCATTTCCGAGGTGTCGATATTGGCCAGGATGTGCTCGGTGATGATCGAGCCCACGGCGCTGGCGAACAGGGCCAGCACCGGATTTCCCGACAGGCGGTTCACCGCTGGATGGAAGGTGTTGGCATGCCGCTCGGCCTTGCGGCGCTCGGCCGGATCGCTGAACGAGCAGTCGTGATCGGCGATGCAGGGGAGCAGGGCGTCGGCGGCTTCCTGCGTCGCGGCCCGCTCGGCGGCGAGTTCGGCGAGCTTGGGATAGACGACCATCATGAACTCGTTGAGGTCGTTGTAGGTGGCGCCGGCCATGCGCAGGAACAGGCTGAGCGTCTGGCCCAGCCGCGCCGGATCGACGGTGCCGACCTCGGGCCCGCCGCGCGGCCCCTGCCGAATGCTGACGAGGCCCTGCACCTCCAGCAGCCGTAGCGCCTCGCGCAGCGACGCGCGTCCCACGCCCAGCTCCTGCAGCATCACCGCCTCGGGCTCCAGCACGTGACCGGGCTCCAGCTTCTGGTCGGATATCTTGCGGACGATCTCGCGCGCCACCAGTTCGGAGGTCTTGAGGCCGCGTCTGGTGGCTCTGCTCATCGCCGCTCCGTTCTGGGTTTCCGGGATTTTTGCCGCATGGTAGTGCCCATCCGCCGGTCGTGGCAATTCACCGGTCGGCGGTCAGCACCATGGTGGCGTGATCGTTCCCGCCCAGTCCGCCGATGGCGCAGACGTCGGTGCGCGCCAGCTGGCCGAGGCCGCGCTCGCGCCTGACCTGGCGCACCGCCTCGACGATGTGGTTCATGCCCGGCACGTAGCCATGCGACAGGTGGCCGCCATGGGTATTGACCGGCAGGCTGCCGCCGGCGCCGATCTCGCCGTCCGCCGCGAAGGCGGCGGCTTCGCCCGTTGCGCAGAAGCCCATCTGCTCGAGCTGCAGGATCACCGAAATGGTGAAGCAGTCGTAGATCTCGGCGAAGTCCACGTCCTTCGCCGTGATACCGGCCATCCTGTAAGCATCGCGCGACGACATGGAGGCGGCGAACTGCAGGAAGTCGCGGTTCTGGGTGAACATCTCGGCCAGGGTCACCGGCAGCGAGGCGCACGCGACCCCGGCCATCACCGCCGGCCTGTGGCGCAGATCGCGGGCGCGCTCGAGCGTGGTCATGACGTAGCCGGCCGCGCCGTCGGTGATCAGGCAGCAATCCAGGTTGCGCAGCGGCTCGGCGATCATCGGCGAGGCGAGATAGCCGTCGAAGTCCAGCGGATCGGCCTTCTGCGCGCCCGGCGTGCGCGAGGCGAAGTCGCGGTGGGCGATCGGGATCGCAGCCAGCTGCCTCTCGGTCAGCCCGTAGAGATGGGCGTAGCGCTGGGCCATGGCGCCAAAATAGACCGGCTGCCCGAAATAGCCGAATGGCATCTCCAGGTCGGCTTTCAGCGGCTCGCGGCTGTGGAAGGAATAGGGGCCGCCGGGTCGCGATGTCTGGATGCCGTAGGTCACCAGCACGGCGTTCGCCAGCCCGGCGCGCAGCGCGAAGGCTGCTTCCATGGCCGCGCCGACCGTGCCCGCGCCGGCGCAATAGCCGTTGATGCCGGTATAGCGCCGGTCGCGGATGCCGAGGCCCACGGCCAGCTCGTCGGCGGGCGGCTGTCCGGCGATGGAGACCAAGCCGTCGATGTCCTCGGGGTGCAGCCCCGCGTCCTCGATGGCGTTGCGTCCCGCCTCGACGATCAGCGCCGGAAGATGCCGGTCGTGCTTGCGCTTGTATTCCGTCTCGCCGACGCCGGCGATGGCCACCTGGTCCCGGATTCCCATGACGCTTCCCACATGTTCCCGGCACCGATCCTAGCACGAAAAATCCGCAATGTTGACAAATAGGCGCATAATTATCAGAGTTGGATTCAGCCGCCCGATGCCTGCGGCCGAATGGGGAGACTAGATGGGCATTCCGGACTTTCCGCCGCGCTACGACGACGACATCGTGCGCCCGTTCTGGGACGCGGTCGCGCAGGGCGAACTGCGTCTGCCGGCCTGCTCGGTCTGCGGCGCGTGGCAATGGTATCCGCATGGCTCGATCCCGTGCCATCCAGACGCGCATCTGGACTGGCGGCCGGTCGCTTCCACCGGCGCCGTCTTTACGCACACCACCGTGCACCGCTCGCTGCTGCCCGACGGCAAGCAGGCCGACGTGCCGTTCCTGACCGCGCTGATCGAGCTCGACGGCGTCGTTGGGCCACGGCTGGTGACGGCGCTGGTCAACATGGAGGGCCGGAAGCCGGCCATCGGCATGCGGGTGCGGCTCGCGCCGGTGCAGCGCAGCGGCTTCGTGCTGCCCGCCTTCGAACCTGACCTCTAACGGGAGACGATCATGGCTGGACCCTTGGACGGATTGACGATTGTCGACGTGACACGCGGCATGCCCGGCGCGGTCGCGGGCCTGTTGCTCGCCGACCATGGCGCGAAGGTGATCCGGGTCGAGACGCCCGGCGACGCGCCGGATTTGCGCGCCAGTGCCCGCCGCAGCTGGGAGCGCGGCAAGCTCGGCATTGCCCTCGACCTCGAAGACGCGGCCGACCGCAAGGTGCTGGGCGGCCTGCTCGCCCACGCCGACGTGCTGCTCCAGGACTTGGGCGATGACGCCATCCGCCACGGGCTCGACCACGACACCCTGCGCGATCCGCACCCCGGGCTCGTCTCCTGCGCCTTCACCGGCTATGGCGACGCGCCCATGGCCGGGCGTCCCGCCGTCGACTGCCTGGTGGCGGCGCGGCTCGGGCTGATGGCCGAGGGCGCCGAGATGGGCTACGGCTTCCGCGAGGGGCCGCTGTTTCCCGGTCATCCTCACATCGCCTACGGCACCGGCTTCATTGCCTGCATCGGCATCCTGGCGGCGCTGCGGGCGCGGCGGGTGACCGGCCGCGGCCAGCAGGTCGGCGCCTCCATGCTCGACGGCGTGCTGGCGCAGAGCCCGATGAACTGGTGGTGGCACGAGAAGGGCTTTTCCTACATCGACCGCAAGGCGGCGAGCAGCGGCGACAAGTTCGGTTACCGCCGGCTGATCACCCGCACCTACCAGTGCGCCGACGGCGCCTATCTGCAGATCCACACCGGCGGCCCCGGCGGCTTCAAGCGGACCATGGACATCCTCGGCCTGGGCGAGAAAATCCGCGAGATCACCGGCCAGCCCGAAATGGCCGTGCCGCTCGACGAGCAGGAATACCAGGTCGCCCGCTTCCAGGTGGAGGACGTGTTCCGCACGAAGGGGCGCGACGAGTGGATCGCCATGTTCCACGCAGCCGATCTCGCCGCGCTGCCGGTGCTCGAGCCGGCACAGGTGCTGAAGGACCCGCAGGTCGAATACCGCAGCCACCGCATCACGGTGAATGATCCGGAGGCGGGCCCGCTGTCGCAGGCGGCGCCGGCGGTGATCTATGGCGGCTCGCCCACGTCGGCGCCCGCGCCAGCGCCGCGCCTCGACCAGCACGGCGACGAACTGCGCACGCTCGCGGCCAAAGCGCCGTCTGCCGCGCCGGCGGCGCGCGGCCGGCTGGGCTCGGCCCTCGAGGGCATCCGGGTGCTCGACTTCAGCTCGTTCTTCGCCACCGCCTACGGCTCCAAGTTCCTGTCCGACCTGGGCGCCGACGTGATCAAGGTCGAGACGCCGGACGCCGACCAGATGCGTCCCCTGCCCAATCCGTTCGAGGCCTGCCAGCGCGGCAAGCGCACCATCGCCGTCGACCTGAAGACGCCGGAAGGCCGCCAGATCGTCCGCGACCTCGTCGCCACCGCCGACGTGGTCACCCACAACCTCCGCCCCGGCAAGGCCGAGAAGATCGGGCTGGGCTATGACGACCTGAAGGCGATCAAGCCGGACATCGTCTACTGCTATCTGCCGGGCTACGGCTCGGTCGGCCCCAAGGCCAAGCTGAAGAGCTTCGCCCCGCTGCTCTCGGGCTTCACCGGCGTGCTCTTCGAGAATGGCGGCGAGGGCAACGGCCCGGCCAAGGGCGCGCTGGGCAATGAGGACTATTACAACGGCCTCTTGGGCGCCAACGCCGCGCTGATGGGGCTGGAGCACCGCGGCCGCACTGGCGAGGGCCAGTATGTGGAATGCCCGCAGGTGCACTCCAGCCTGTTCGTCACCAGCGAGCATTGCCTAGATGCGGATGGGAACACGGACTACGCGTTCCGGCTCGACAAGGACCAGACCGGTTTCAATCCGCTCTACCGCATCTACAAGTGCCGCGACGGCTGGCTGTGCCTTGCCGTGGTCGGCGACACGGCGTTCGACCGGCTGGCGAAAGCGATGGGCGTCGAGGGGCTGGGCGAGAACCCGTGTTTCGACACCGCGCTGGCGCGCGCCGAGAACGCCGGGCTGCTGGCCGAGACGCTCGGCGGCTGGTTCGCGGAGCGTTCCTCGGTCGACGCATTCCGCCGGCTCGACGGCGCGGGCGTGCCCTGCGAGATCGTCCGCGAAGCCACCTGGCTCGACGACTTCTTCTGGGAGGACTGGGCACTGGAGACTGGCCGCGTGTTCGTGCAGGGCAACACGCCCTGGGGCCGCGCCCGCGAGATCGGCATGGTCGTCCGGCTGTCGGACACGCCGGGCGTGCAGCGCGGCCCTGCGCCGCTGCTGGGCGAGCAGACGCGCGAGATTCTTGCCGAGCTGGGCTATGCCGCCGACCGCATCGACGCGCTGGTCGCCGGGCGCCAGGTGATCGCCGCCGGCGAGAGCGCGCCGAGGCCGGCCGCCACGCAGGAAGCCGCAGAGTAAACCTGGCCGAACCGACCGAGGGGAGACAGATGCCGCTCAAGCTGACCATGCGCTACGACATGCGCGGGCCCGATTTCGGCGCGCCGCTCGACGCGCTCTACGCTGCCTGTCTCGACCAGTGCGAATGGGCCGACCGGCTCGGTTTCGACACGGTTTTCTTCGGCGAGCATCACGGCGCCGAGGACGGCTATTGCCCCTATCCGGTGCTGCTGGCAGGCGCTGCCGCGGCGCGGACCTCGCGGATCACGCTTCACGTCTCGGCGCTGGTGGTGACTCTGCACGATCCGCTGCGGCTCGCCGAGGACCTCGCCCTCGTCGACCTGATGAGCAAGGGCCGGCTGATGGTCACCATGGGCATCGGCTACCGGCCGCACGAGTTCGAGATGTTCGGCGTCGATCCCGCGCAGCGGGTCGCCATCATGGAAGAAACCGTCGACACGCTGCAAAAGGCCTGGACCGGCGAGCCATTCGAGTTCCGCGGCCGCACCGTGCGGGTGACGCCGCGCCCCTACCAGAAGGGTGGTCCGAAGCTGATCATGGGCGGCTCGACCCATGCCTCTGCACGCCGGGCGGCGCGGTCGGGCCTCGACTACTATCCGGGCCATCCCGATTTCTATGAAACCTACAGGGCCGAGCGGAAGGCGCTCGGCCTGCCCGAGCCCCAGCCCATGCCGAGATGGGGTCCCAACGCGCTATACGTCACCCATGACCCGGAGAAGGCGTGGGCCGAGGTCGGGCCGCACATCCTCTACACCACCAATTCCTACGCCCAGTGGGCGACCGAACGCGGCTCCGGCGCGACCACTTACAAGCCGGTAGCGAAGGTCGAGGACCTGAAGGCCTTCCCCAATTTCCAGGTGGTAACTCCCGAGCAGGCCGTAGCCTATGCGAAAACCCTGGGACCGGACGGCCGGCTCAGCATACAGCCGCTGATCGGCGGCCTGCCGCCCGCCACCGCCTGGAAAAGCCTCGAGCTGTTCGAGAAGGAAGTGCTGCCTGGCCTGAAGCGGGAGGGCTTGATCTAGCGTTTGGGCGGATAGGGGTTCTGCCCCATCATGGCGAGCACCTGCTCCGGCTCCCTGAAACCGGCCTGCGCCGAGTCGCCGAACGCCGCCATCAGCGCGTCGCAGCGGGCCTGCACGTAGGGTTTGTAGTCGGCGTGGGTGAAGATGTGCAGCTCGTTTCCCTCGATCGCCTTCACCACCCGCTTGCCCACGTCGGCGGCGAGCATGGCGGTCGGGTTCGGCTCGGCCGGGCGGCCGCTGAGGTTGCTGACCACGGTGCCGGGCATCAGGATCGACACGCCGATGTTGTCGGGCTTCAGCTCCCAGGCCATCACCTCGCCGAAGCCGACGGCGGCGTATTTCGCCACCACATAGTCGCCGATCGGCGAGGCTGCGACCGCGCCCGCCATGGACGAGGTAATGACGATGTGCCCGCCCTCGCCATGGGCGCGCAGCAGGTCCAGCGTGTAGTGGACGGTGTTGTAGACCCCGGTCAGGTTGATGGCCATCATCCGGTCCCACTTGGCCGGATCGGTCTCGGCGACCTTGGCGCCAGACGGTGCGATGCCGGCGTTGGCGCATACCACGTGCAGCTTGCCGAACGAAGCGATCTGCTTCGCAGCCTGCTCCAGCGCCGGCCGGTCGGTGACGTCGAGCAGCATGGTCAGGATGTCGGTGCCGCGCGCCCTGAAGCGCCGCTCGGCTTCATCCAGCGCGGCCTTGTTGACGTCGGCGATCACCAGCCGCATGCCCTTGTCGGCGAAGGCGTCCGCCATGGCGAGGCCGATGCCGCTGGCGCCGCCGGTGATGAAGGCCGTCCGGCCCGAAAACTCGCGCATCCTCGATTCCTCCCCTGGAATGGTGCCCCGAGTTGGGCGGGATCGGCCGTGCAAGTCAAGGGTGACTGTCAGGCGCGTGACAAGACCGCCTCCGGCACCATGTTATGGTAAGGCCAGCGCCTCCACGGAATTCCCATGACCGCCGACCGCACTGCCATCGCCGACGCCTATCTGCGGGACGAGACCGAAGCCGTCGAGCGGCTGCTGCCGCTCGCCCGGCCTGGCGATGGCGAGGCGCGCGAGACCGACCGGGTCGCCTGCCTGCTGGTTGCGGCGGCGCGGGACGGGCGGCGGCGGCAGGGCGGCATCGACCGATTCATGCAGGAATACGACTTGTCGACCGAGGAAGGCATCGCGCTGCTCTGCGTCGCCGAGGCCATGCTGCGCATTCCGGACACGGAAACCGTCGACGAACTGATCGAAAGCCGCATCGGCTCGGCGACGTGGCAGGCCCATCTGGGTGAGTCCGGTTCCCTGTTCGTCAACGCGTCGACCTACGGGCTGGTGCTGGGCGCGCGCATCCTGCGCATGGTCGACGACGCGGACGGCCTGTTGCCGCGCCTCGTCGGCCGGATGGGCGAGCCGGTGGTGCGCGCCGCGATCCGGCAGGCCATGCTGCTGCTCGCCGCCAAGTTCGTCATGGGCGAGACCATCGGGAAGGCGCTGAAGGCGACCGCCGACTGGCCCGGCTACCGCTTCTCGTTCGACATGCTGGGCGAGGCGGCGATGACGGCGGAACAGGCCGCGGACTTCTTCGACCGCTATCTGGACGCGATCCAGGCGGTGGGGAAAGGGACCGGTTCCTTCGATCCGCTCACCGCGCCCGGCGTGTCCGTAAAGCTGTCGGCGCTGCATCCGCGCTACGAACCCGGCCGGCACGAGCGGGTGATGACCGAATTGATGCCCATGTTTCGGGATCTGGCGGTGGCGGCGCGCGACGCGAACGTGCTGCTGACCGTCGATGCCGAGGAGGCCGCGCGCCTCGACCTGTCGCTGCGGATCATCGAGGCGGTCGCGGACTCGCCGGGCATGAAGGACTGGGACGGTCTCGGCCTCGCCGTGCAGGCCTATGGCAAGCGGGCGATGGCTGTGCTGGACTGGCTGGCGGACAGGGGCCGGGCGACCGGCAGGCGCTGGCCGGTGCGGCTGGTGAAGGGCGCCTACTGGGACAGCGAGATCAAGCTGGCCCAGCAGCTCGGCCTCGACGAATTTCCCGTATTCACCCGCAAGGGCGCGACCGACGTGTCCTATCTGGCCTGCGCCCGGCGGATGCTGGACGAGCCTGCGATCGTCCCCCAGTTCGCCACCCACAACGCTCACACGGTCGCCGCCGTCCACGCCATGGCAGGCGGGCGAAAGCGCTACGAACTGCAGCGGCTGTTCGGAATGGGCGACGCGCTGCACGAGCACGCCGTGCGCGAGCTGGGCGTCGCGTGTCGCATTTATGCGCCGGTCGGCAACCACGAGACGCTGCTGCCCTATCTGGTGCGCCGCCTGCTGGAGAACGGCGCCAACACCTCCTTCGTCAACCGGCTGGCCGACGACGCCGTGCCGGTCGAGGCGGTGATCGCCGATCCGGTCTCGCGTCTGGCGGCGCTGCGCTCGAAACCTCACCCGGCGGTACGCCGCCCGCCTGATCTCTACATGCCGGAGCGGCGGAATTCGCGCGGGCTGATCGTTAGCGAACCGCCTTTCGGCGGGGCCATGCGCCGTGATATGGCGGCCGCGCTCTCCGAGCCGCTTCATGGCCATGCGCTGGTCGGCGGTCGGTCGGCTGGCGGCAATCCGGTCGAGATGCGCGAGCCCGCGGATCGGTCGAGGCTCATTGGCACCATCGCCAATGCCGATGGCAAGGATGTGGATCGCGCGCTGGCGCTGGCGGTAAGCGCCGCCGAGGGCTGGGATGTGCGGCGTGGTGCGGCCCGGGCCGCGATCCTGGAACGGGCTGCCGATCTCTACGAGCGCGACCGGGCGCTGCTGATGGCGCTGTGCGTGCGCGAGGGCGGCAAGACGGTGCCCAACGCGCTGGCCGAGGTGCGCGAGGCGACCGACTTCCTGCGCTATTACGCGGCCCAGGCCAGGTCGAGGTTCCAGGATCCGCTGGTGCTGCCGGGGCCGGACGGCGAGCGCAACGAGCTGATGCTGCGCGGACGCGGCGTGTTTGCCTGCATCAGCCCGTGGAACTTTCCGCTCGCCATCTTCACCGGGCAGGTTGCCGCCGCGCTCGCCGCTGGCAACGCGGTTTGCGCCAAGCCGGCCGGGCCGACGCCGCTGACCGGTTTCGCCGCCGTCCGGCTGCTGCACGAGGCGGGAGTGCCGGGCGATGTGCTGCATTTCCTGCCGGGCGGCGGCGGCACGGTCGGCGGCGCGCTGGTCGGCGACCGCAGGATCGCCGGCGTCGCCTTCACCGGTTCCAACGGGACGGCCGACACGATCCAGAGGACGCTCGCGGCGCGCTGCGGCGCTGCCGTGCCGTTCATCGCCGAGACCGGCGGCATCAACGCCATGATCGTCGATTCCAGCGCCCTGCTGGAGCGCGCGGTGGCCGACGCCATCCGCTCGGCATTCGACAGCGCCGGCCAGCGCTGCTCGGCGGCGCGCATCGTGTTCGTCCAGCGGGACGTGACCGAGCCGTTCACCCAAATGCTGAAAGGCGCCATGGCCGAACTGCGCCTCGGCGATCCCATGGACGAGGCGACCGACGTCGGACCGGTGATCGACGAGAAGTCCCGCGAAGGCCTTGCCGGCTACATTGCGGCGATGCGCGGCCGCGGCCTCGATGTTTTCGCCGCGGGCAACATGCCGGGCGCCGGCGTCTTCCTGCAGCCGCACCTGATCACGTTGTCGGCGGCCGAAATGCCGGAGCGCGAGGTGTTCGGGCCGGTGCTGCACCTGGCGCCCTATGACGGGCCGGCGCTCGACGGGCTGTGCGACCTGATCAACGGCGCGGGCTTCGGCCTCACCCTGTCGCTGCATACGCGTCTTCCGTCGGTCATCGACCGGATCACGGACCGGATGAAGGTGGGCAACATCTACGTCAACCGCGACCAGATCGGCGCCGTGGTCGGGACCCAGCCCTTCGGCGGCGAGGGCCTGTCGGGCACCGGCCCCAAGGCCGGCGGACCCAACTATCTGACCCGCTTCGCCAACGAGCGCGTCGTGGCCCACAACATCGCCGCCATCGGCGGCGTGACGGATCTCCTGTCGCTCGATCCCTGGGAGGATCGGGAATGAACGCGGCCATTGCCCATTGCAAATTCCTTGCAATCCTGTTCACCTGCAACCATGACTGTGGCGAGGCCGAATGGCCGCCACGGGCCTGAAAACGGGAGAATCGACGATGCCTCGGACCACGCCGCGCACCGAACCGAACCACATGAAATGTCCGGTGTCCCTCAGGGACGTGGACCTGTTCTCGCCGGGCGCGCAGGAGCACTGGTACGAAGCCTATCCGATCCTCCACCGCGAGGCGCCGGTGCACCGGATCCCGGGGGAGGGCACCACGCCCAACCATGACGCCTTCATCCTCAGCAAGTACGAGGACATCTCGATGGTGGTGAAGGACTGGGAGCGGTTTCCCGCGTTCCTGTCCGACAAGCCCAAGCCGCAGGCCGACGGCACCTATGCGCCGCTCAACGCCATGCAGGAATCGATCCTCACCCTGCGTCCCAACCCGGAGCTGTGGCGCGCGCACCGGCAGGAGCTGACCGATCCGTGGGTCGGCCCCGGCGCCACCCGGAACACCGAGATGATCACCCGCTACGCCGACCAGCTGATCGATAACTGGATCGACAACGGCAAGGTGGATTTCGTCAACGAGTTCGCCCGGCCGCTGCCGCAGATGGTGATGGCGACGGTCCTCGGCTTTCCGCTGTCGGATCTGAAGCAGCTCGAAACCTGGGGTACGGCCCAGGTCGCGCCGTTCGTATTCGGCCGCGGCCACCGTAACCAGCTGACGCCCGAGGAGATCGTCGAGCAGTTCAAGGTGCTCGACGGGTTCAAGGAATACGTCGCCGAGAAGGTGATCGAAAAGCGCGCCAACCCGCAGGACGACATGATCTCGTTCCTGACCCAGGTCACCTATAAGGCGCTCGATCGCAAGCTGACCGACATCGAGATCAACGGCATCGTCTATGCCATGGTGATCGGCGGGCTGGAGACCACCCAATATGCCATCGCCGAGCAGGCCCAGCTGCTGTGCGAGGATCCGGAAATGTTCCGGACGATCAAGAACGACCGGTCGAAGCTGCGCCAGTTCACCGAGGAAGGCATGCGCCTGCGCGCGCCGACCCAGGGCCTGTCGACCCGCTATACGACCCGCGACGAGGTGTTCCAGGGCGTCAGCGTGCCGAAGGGCTCGATCCTTCACATGCGCTGGGCCGCCGGCAACCTCGACCCGGACGAGTTCGAATGCCCGGAGAAGCTCGACCTGGAGCGCAAGGGCGTCGGCCGCCACCTGACCTTCTCGCAGGGCCCGCGCATCTGCCCCGGCGCCGGCATCTCGCGGCTCGAGCAGCAGATCGCCTGGGACCGGCTGCTTCCCCGCATCGATAGCCTGGAATACGGCGAGGGCAACACCTTCCGCCACCAGCCCGGCATTATGATGGGCCTGCTGGAGCTGCATCTGACCTTCACCAAGGCCGCCTAGGGGACAGAGGATGGCCGCGATCCCGCTCGATGGCGCGCGCGTCCTGGTCATCGGCGGCAGCTCGGGCTTCGGCGAGGCGACCGCCATGCGCGTCGCGGCGGAAGGCGCCAGGGTCACCATCGCGTCGCGATCCGAAGACAAGCTGCGCGCCGCGGCCTCCCGCATCGGAAACCAGTGTCAGACCGCGGTGCTCGATGTGCGTGACGGCGAGGCCATCGCCGCCCTGATGGCGGCGCAGGGCACGGTGGACCATGTCGTGTTGACGGCGGGCCAGTTGCCTCCGCCCGGCCCCATGTCGCTCGAGCACATGCACGAGCAGGCGAACGCCCGCTTCTGGAGCGTCGTGCACGTGGCGCGCAATGCGAACTTCGGCGTCAATGGCTCCCTCACGCTGGTAACCGGCGCCGCCACCCTGCGCCCGCCGAAGGGCATGGCGGCGCTGTCGGCCATCGGCGCGGCGGTGAACGCGCTGTCGCGCGGGCTGGCGCAAGACCTGGCGCCCGTGCGGGTCAACACGGTCATCCCCGGCGCGGCCGACACGCCGCTCTGGGACATCATGCCGCCGGACAAGAAGGCCGAGCGCATGGACCAGATCGGGCGCGGCCTGCCGGTGGGCCGTGTGGGCCAGGCCGACGAGGTAGCGCTGCAGATTGTCGCCTGCATGGTCAACCCGTTCATGACCGGCGCGCTGATCACCCTCGACGGCGGTGGTTCCATCTGACCGGAACTTTTTCGTTTCGCCCCTGTTGATAGTCGAGGGCTGGTATCTCGGTCCGCGATTTCGGGCGGCTTGCCATGAAGGTCAGGAAGAGAACCGTCGATCGGATTACCCACTATGAGGGGAACTGGTGTTCGATCGGCGTGCACCATGACGGGCGCGGACAGGTGATGATCGGCTTCCCGGATCCGGAAGGCAGGCTGGTGTCTGAAACCGCGACGATTCCCCAGGTATGGGACTTCCTCGAAAGCGTCGAAGACCTCGAACGCGACGAGCTGGACAGCTGGGTCATGCAGCACCTGCCGGACGTGTCGTCCCGAACGCGCTGGCGCAACTGACCGCTGCCACGGGTCGCGGCTGATTTTGATGGCCGGTGACGGCTTGGAGTCGCCATATAGTGAGATGTCGTCCGCGATGCGCGCGGACCCGGCGTTGAGGGGGAAGGGTTCACCAACGTGCATTGCACCGCCGCCATCCGGTGGGTCGACGAGCGATGAGAAGCATCTTTCCGCTGATCATCGGCTTCTTCATGCTTGTCCTGGTCGTGTTGGCGACCGGCGCGCTCGTGCGGGCCCAGGAGGACATGAACGAGCGTGTGCGCCTCGCTCTCGAAGTGGAGAACGGCCTCTGGCAGTTGCTGTCTGCGGTCCAGGACGCCGAAACCGGCCAGCGCGGCTATCTGATGACCGGGAGGGCCACGTTCCTCGATCCCTACAACGACGCCGCGCCGTTGATCCAATCCCGGCTCGACACTCTGCGCCGCGCCATGGCGGGAAACCCCGAGCACGTCAGGAGACTGGATACCCTCGCGGCCGTCATCGAGCATCGACTCAGCTATATCGACAACAGCATCGCGCTCTATGCCGCAGGCAAGGTCGACGAGGCTCGGTCGATCGTCGGAAACAGCGCCGGCAAGGCGCTCATGGACCGCGCGCGCGAGATCGTGGCAGGTCTGCGCGCGGACGAGGAGCGCTATCTCCAGGTCCTCAAGGACGACACCAGGAAAGCCGTTCGGCGCATGGAACTGGCGATCGTCGCCGCCATCGTCGCGGTCGTGCTCCTCGCCGGCTTCGCGGTGTTCGACGCCTACCGGCGCAGCGCGGGCCTGGTCCGCGCCCGGAACGAGTTGCGAATGGTGAACGCGCAGCTGATACAGGAAGCCGAAACCCGCGCCTCGGTGGAAAGTCAGCTGCGCCAGTCCCAGAAAATGGAGGCGATGGGCCATCTCACCGGCGGCCTGGCCCACGATTTCAACAACATGCTGGCGGTCATCATCGGCAACCTCAACCTGCTGTCGCGGCGGCTGGCGCGGGGAGAGACCGATGTCGGCCGCTATGTGGCCCAGGCCATGGACGGCGCCGAGCGCGCCACCACCCTGACCCACCGGCTGCTCGCCTTCGCGCGCAAGCAGGCGCTTTCGCCCGAACCGATCGAGATCAACCGGCTTGTCTCGAACATGTCCGAGCTGCTGAACCGAACGCTGGGCGAGCCGATCCGTGTCGAGACCGTTCTCGCGGGAGGCCTTTGGACCGTCAACGTCGACCCCAGCCAGCTTGAAAGCGCCATCCTCAACCTGTCGGTCAATGCCCGGGACGCGATGCCGGATGGCGGCAGGCTGACCATCGAGACCGCCAACGCCCATCTTGACGACCACTACGCCGCCGGTCATGTGGGCGTCGCGGCGGGACAGTACGTGCTCGTCGCCATCAGCGACACCGGCTCGGGCATGTCCCAAGAGGTGATCGCCAAGGCATTCGACCCGTTCTTCACCACCAAGGAGGCGGGCAAGGGAACCGGTCTCGGCCTCTCCCAGGTGCACGGTTTCGTCTATCAGTCGGGCGGCCATGTGAAGATCTATTCCGAGCTGGGATCGGGCACGACCGTGAAGATCTACCTGCCGCGCCACTATGGTGCGCCGGCGCAGGACCGGCCGGATGCCGGCAGTGGCGCGGTGCCGACCGGCGGACCCCATCAGGTGATCCTGGTGGTCGAGGACGACGACCGGGTGCGGCAGATGTCGGTCGATGCGCTCAGGGACCTCGGCTATACGGTGATTCATGCCAACGGTGCGGAGTCCGCGCTCAGGCTACTGGATCAGCATCCCGAGGTGGCGCTGCTGTTCACCGACATCGTCATGCCCGAAATCAACGGACGCAAGCTGGCCGACATGGCGGTGGAGCGTCGTCCCGGGCTCAAGGTGCTGTTCACCACCGGTTACACCCGCAATGCCGTGGTGCATAACGGGGTCGTCGATCCCGGCGTCCAACTGCTCGGAAAACCGTTCACGTTGCAGCAGTTGGCCCAGAAGGTCCATGAGGTGATCGAGGCCGATGTCGGCTAGGACCTAAACCGAACAATTCCGGCGCGTATTCGTTGTCTCCCGTCGGCAATACCGTCATCCCCCTGAGCAAGAACGAAGGTCGTGAGCGAAAATCAGGAACCCGATACCGGTGAAGCCCTCTCGGACGAGGAGTTCGCCCGCGAGCTTCAGGAGGCCCTGCCCTCGCTGCGCGCATTCGGCCGGAGCCTCAGCGGCTCACGCGACCGGGCCGACGACCTCGTGCAGGAGACGTTGATGAAGGCCTGGGCGGCGCGCGCCCGGTTTCGGCCGGGAACGAGCTTTCGCGCCTGGACCTTCGTCATCCTGCGCAACGCCTTCCTCTCCGATCGCCGGCGCCTGTCCACCACCATGGAGGTCGCCGAGGAGACGGCCGGCGCCGTGATGTCCACGCCTGCCTCGCAGGATCGCCGGCTGATGCTGGAGGATCTCCAGCGGGCGCTCATGCAACTGCCCGAGGCGTGGCGCGAAGCGGTGGTGCTCGTCGGCGCCAGTGGTCTATCCTATCAGGAGGCCGCCGAGATCTGCGGCTGCCCGATCGGCACCATCAGAAGCCGCGTGGCGCGCGGACGGGCCGAACTCGACCGGATCATGAACGCGCCTCCCGAGGGTGGGGTAAAGTGATGCCAGGCATTTTTTCCGGGAACCGTCCTCGCGGTGGGGAGTTACCGCCCTTGGATGGCGCCGTCGGCAAGTCCGGCCGGGCGCGTGCCCGGCATGCTGTATTTGTTGGGGAACAGTGACGGGAGACGAAATCCGGTGATGCGTGAAGCCAGCATCCTACTGATCGAGGACGATCCGGCGATCTCCATGATCGTCGAGGAAATGATGACGGACATGGGTGTCTCGAGCGTAACGATCGCCGGAAGGCTGCCGGTAGCCATCGAGGCCGCCTCGTCGGGCGATTTCCACTGCGCGATCGTCGATCTGAAGCTGCATGGCAAGGACACGTTCGAGGTGGCGCGAATTCTCAGCGGTCGTTCCATACCGTTCGCCTTCTTCACGGGCTACACGTCCGACACGCTGGGCGAGTACGCGTCGCTTCCGGTCTTGCCCAAGCCATTCGCGGAATCCGACCTTCGGGACATTATCGAGACCCTGTTGGACCGGGCAGGCGGGCGATGACAGCCGGCCGAAAAGGCACCCGATTCGCTTGGTCGGGGAACTTCCGGCATGCAGACCGGTTGTACACTATGCAGCCGCCGGGCTCCGGTGCGGGCGGCCGAAATCGGACGCCCGAGACGGCGGTCCGTCCCAGGGGTTAGAATCGATGAGCATGGCCTTTTCGGAGGCGCAGAACAGGCAGCAGATGAGAAAGGCCGACGGGGGCGCCCGGTTGTTTCCCAGGGACGCGTTGCAGCTATTGCCGACAGCGGCATGCGTCTGCGATTCGGCTGGCCGAATCGTCGACTGCAACGACAAGGCCGTCGCCGTCTGGGGCCGCGCGCCGGGCGTTGCTGACACCTGGGAAACCATGGCGCACGGCGGTGGGGCGGGCCGGCAGTTCCAGTCCGGCCTCGAAAGGGGCGCGCGTCAGTCGAACGTGGTCGTGACCCTGTGGCCCTCCGCGCAGACCCAGGTCGCCGTTCTGGCGAATTCCGAGCCTGTCTGGGAGGCCGGCGAGCATGCTGGCGCGATCGTTACCTTCCATCCCTGTCCTGACGCGGTCGGCGATGGCGCGCGGCTTTGGGACATGCTCGACGTGCTGCCCGCCGCCATCTACATCTGCGACCCCGAGGGACGGATCAGCTACTTCAACAAGGCGGCCGCGGACCTGTGGGGGACCGTGCCGGAAATCGGCTCCAGCCTCTGGTGCGGGGCGTGGAAGCTCTACCGGCCTGACGGATCGCCGCTGCCCATCGATCAGACCCCGATGGCGACGGCCGTCCGCGAGCGGCGCCCGATCCGCGGCGAGGAGCTGATCCTCGAACGGCCTGACGGCTCGCGGATCGCGATTCAGCCCCATCCGACGCCGCTCTACGACGCTGCCGGCGCGTTCGTCGGCGCCGTCAACATGCTGGTCGACGTCACCCACCAGAAGGTCGCCGAGGAGCGTCACGTGCTGTTCGCGCGGGAGCTCAACCACCGGGTGAAGAATGCGCTGGCGACGGTCTACGCCATCGCCATGCAGACACTTCGATACACCGATTCGCTGGAGGATTTCCGCGAGTCCTTCAGCAGCCGCCTGCTGGCGCTCAGCCGAGCCCACGATCTGCTGGTACGCTGCCAGTGGCAGGAGACCCCGCTCAGGACCATCCTCGCCGAGTCGCTGTCGTCATTCGGCTCGGCGCGGCTCCGGGTGGACGGGGATGAAGCGGATTTCGGTCCCCGGGCGACCCTGACGCTCGCCATGACGTTCCACGAGCTCGTCACCAACGCCATGCGCTTCGGCGCCCTGTCGAACCCCGACGGCATCGTGTCGGTCAGCTGGAAGCTCGAACGCGACGAGGACGGCGAGCGGCAGGTGAGTTTGTCCTGGAGTGAAACCGGCGGGCCGGCGATCGAGGATCCGATCGAGACCGGCTTCGGCGCGCGGCTGATCAATCACAACCTGATGGCGCTTGGCGGCAGCTTCCAGCCGGAATTCGAACCTGAAGGGTTCCGCTGCCGCATGACGTTCCCGGTGATCAACGAAGCGCCGGGCTGGCCGCCGGGACAGGGCGCTAGCCCTTCGGCCCCTGGTCCTTCAGGCGGGCAAGCAGATCCAGCATCTCCTGGGGGACGGGTTCATTGACCACGTCGTCGTACAGCCGCCGGAGATTGTCGCCCAGGCGCTTGCGCTTCTCGGGCTTGTTGGTCCCGTCTTTCCCGTCCGTCACGTGTACCTGCCCTGCCGATCCTGGAATGCCGTTTCTTGCTTCGTCCGATTATCGGCCCGATGGGGAAAAGCGGTCAATCACCGAACGCTTGCGTCCGGTGACCGCCGGGTTTTCACTCGTCTTGATGCCGCAATCGGCTATTACAACTCTGAAAAGCACGGAGAGTTCCCATGTCGCTCGCTGAAGACCTCGCACCTCATCTCTCCCACCTGCGCCGCTATGCCCGCGCGCTGACGGGAAGCCAGGCCCACGGCGACGCCTATGTCCGCGCCTGCCTCGAGACCATCGTCGAGGCGCCGGAGGAATTCCCGCGTGAGGTCGGCGCCAAGGTCGGCCTCTACAAGGTGTTCTACGCCATCTGGATGACCTCCAATGTGGAGGCGCCGGTGGACGTGGACAATTTGCCCAAGCCCGAGCGCCGGCTGCAGCGCCAGCTCGGCGAACTTACCCCGGTCAGCCGCCAAGCCCTGCTGCTCACCGCCATGGAAGGCTTCGGCGAGAACGAGACCGCCGAGATCATCGGCATCAGCCCCGGCGAGGTCGGCGAACTGGTCGAGATGGCGCTGGCCGACATCCAGCGGCAGGAGCGCACCAAGGTGCTGATCATCGAGGACGAGCCGGCCATCTCGATGGACCTCGCCTCGCTGGTCACCGATCTCGGCCACCAGGTCGTCGCCATCTCGATGACCCGCACCCAGGCGGTGAAGGCGGCGCGCGAGCACAAGCCGGGCCTGGTGCTGGCCGATATCCAGCTGGCCGACGGCAGCTCCGGCCTCGACGCGGTGAAGGACATCCTGGGCACCATGGAAGTGCCGGTGATCTTCATCACCGCCTTCCCGGAGCGGCTACTGACCGGCGAGCGGCCCGAGCCGACCTTCCTGATCACCAAGCCCTTCGATCACCGCACGGTGCAGGCGACGATCAGCCAGGCGCTGTTCTTCAACACCTCGGAGGCCATGGTCGCCTGAGAGGCCCAAATGCGCGAGAACCGCTTCGCGGTCCCCCTCACCCTAACCCTCTCCCCAGCGGGGCGAGGGGACTCCGCCTGAGCTGCGGCACGAGCCTAAATCCTTCTCCCCGGCGGGGAGAAGGTGGCGCGTAGCGCCAGATGAGGGGGAGCCGCGACAGTGGCTTCACTTCGAGCGAGGCAGTCAGATCGTCAAGCGCAGGCTGTCCAGATAGGCGTGGATGGCCTGGACGACCACCGACCCTTCGCCAACCGCCGATGCGACCCGCTTGACCGAGCCGGCGCGCACGTCACCCACCGCGTAGACGCCCCGGCGGCTGGTCTCGTAGGGTGAAGGCGGATAGGCGCCGTTCTCCCGGCTGCCGGTGACGATGAAGCCGTGCGCGTCCCGTTCCAGGCAGCCGTCCAGCCAATCCGTGTTGGGCGCGGCGCCGATCATCACGAAAAGATTGCCGCAGGGGATTCGGGTCACGGCGCCATCGTCGCGACAGGTCCAGGTCACGTGCCGCAGCACCCGGTCGCCTTCGACGCCGGTGATCTCGCAGCCGGTGTGCAGGGTGATCCGCCGCGAGGCGTCGATCCGGTTGATCAGATAGCTGGACATGGTCGACGACAGTCCGGCGCCGCGCACCAGGATGTGGACGTGCCGGGCGATCCGCGACAGGAACACCGCCGCCTGGCCGGCCGAGTTGCCGCCGCCGACGACGATGACCTCCTCGTCCTGGCACAGCGCGCCCTCCATGGCCGTCGCGGCGTAGTGGATGCCCTGGCCCTCGAACCTCCCGTAGTCGGGCACGTCGATCTGTCGGTACCTGGCGCCCGTCGCCACCACCACTGCGTTGGCCGAGGCGACGCGCCCGTCGTCCAGCGAGATGCGGTAGGGCAGGTCGTCGCAGTAGAGCTGCAGGGCTTGCCGAGACACCGCGAGGCGTGCGCCGAACTTCTGCGCCTGCACCTGAGCCCGCGCCGCCAGCGCGCCGCCCGAGATGCCGGTGGGAAAACCGAGATAGTTCTCGATGCGCGAGCTGGTGCCCGCCTGTCCGCCCGGCGCCATGTGCTCGATCACCAGCACGTCGAGGCCCTCCGACGCGCCGTAGACCGCCGCCGCCAGGCCGCCGGGTCCGGCGCCGACCACGACGAGATCGTAGATGTGCTCGGGATCGATTTCGGCGGTCAGGCCCAGCCGGTCGGCCAGGTCCGGGATGGAGGGATTGGCCAGCACCGCGCCGCCGGGCAGGATGACCGCCGGTAGCGACGGGGTCGGGATCTGGAAGCAGAGCTGGACGCCCATGGCGTTCGGGTTGCTGTCGGTGTCGACCAGCCGGAAGGGGTAGGCGTTGCGGGTCAGGAAGCGCTGGATCCGCAGGGTGTCGCCGCCGTGCGCCGGGCCCACCACCACGGCGCCGCTGCTGGCGCTGCGCATCAGCCCCACGCGCCGCAGGATGAAGGCGCGCATGATGATTTCGCCGATGTCGGCTTCGGCGGCCATCATCCGGCGGAAGGCCGCCCGGTCCAGCCGCGCCAGCCGCGTCGCCTCGATAGTGCGGGCGCTGACCAGGTATTCGTGCTCGTTGAACAGGTCGACCTCGCCGGTGAACTGGCGCGTCCGGTGGACGACGATGCCCGCTTCCCGGCCGTATTCGTTGATGCCGAAGATTTCCAGCGCCCCTTCCAGCACCAGGAAGAAGTTGGCGTCGCGCTGACCGCGGCGGAAAACGAAATCGCCGGCCGGCACGTCCTCGACCGGGCCGTATTCGGCGATGCGCTCGGCCATCTCGGGCGTCAGGGTGGGAAACATCTGGTGTTCCCGGCTGCGCAGCTCCTCGGGCAGCGCCTCGATGATGTCGACCGTCCCGCTCATGCGGTGCGCCGCGAATTGGGGCAGTCGCCCAGCGGCACGATCCGGTCCAGCCGATCGACCAGCGCCGACGGCGCGTACATGATGTTGCCGTAAAGGATCATCGGCTCGATCAGCCCGGTGCGAAGCAGGCCTGCGGCCACGGCGCGGAACTCGTCCTCGGACTTGAACACCGACGGGACCAGCGCCTCGATGGCGCGCCGCTCGGCGCTGGCGCTGCGCTTGGTCTTGTCGCGCAGCAGCATGCCGCAGTCGTTGACGTACTGGTGCAGGCACTGGACCACGTCCATCTCCTGCGGCGAGATGATCGCCAGGATATCGGCGAGCGGCAGGAATTCCCCGGCGGCCGTTCCCGAGCGGGCGATGTTGGCGATGGCCTGGGCCAGCAGCGACAGGTTGTAGTCGCCGGCGCCTTCCTGCGCCGCGCGGCGATAGCGCATCAGCAGCGGCACCAGCGAAGCGGCCTCGTCGTCACCCAGCGGGCGCTCGGCGTCTTTCAGCTGCGCGTCGATGATGGCAAGCGCGGCCTGCATCCGCTTCGACGATGCCGGCGCCGCCTCACCGCTGTCGCACCCGCCTTCCACCACGCAGGCGGCCAGCCGCCGCGCCGTCGTGTCCAGTTCCATGTCCAGCATCACGAACTCCCCAGTGAGGCGTTGGCGTCGGCCGTGCCGCGCAAGGCGCGCCGCGCGACGAGGCCGCGGATCACCACGTAGAACACCGGCGTGAACAGCAGCCCGAACACCGTGACGCCGAGCATACCGAAGAATACGGCGGTGCCCAGCGCCTGGCGCATCTCGGCGCCCGCTCCCGAGGCGATCACCAGCGGGACGACGCCCAGTATGAAGGCGAACGATGTCATCAGGATCGGCCGCAGGCGCAGGCGGCAGGCCTCGATGGCCGCCTGGAAGCGGTCGCGGCCCTGATCCTCCAGCGCGCGGGCGAATTCCACGATCAGGATGGCGTTCTTGCTGGCAAGACCGATCAGCACGACGAAACCGATCTGGGTCAGGATGTTGTTGTCCATGCCGCGGAGCATCACGCCGCCCACCGCCGACAGCAGACACATCGGCACGATCAGGATGATGGCGAAGGGCAGGGTCCAGCTCTCATATTGCGCGCACAGCGCCAGGAACACGAACAGCACGGACAGCACGAAGATGAACGCCGCCGTGTTCGCCGCCTGGGTCTGCTGGTAGGCCAGCTCGGTCCATTCGTAGCCGATGCCGTCCGGCAGGCGCTCCTCGGCCAGCTTGCCCATGGCGGCGATCGCCTGGCCCGAGCTGAACCCCGGCATCACGTCGCCATTGACCTCGATGGCCTGGTAGAGGTTATAGCGCGGCACCCGGTCCGGCCCGGTCACGTCGCGGAACGTCACCAGCGAGCCCAGCGGCACCATGGCGCCCGTGGCGCTGCGGGCGCGCAGCCTGGCCACGTCCTGCGGATCGATGCGGAATGGCGCGTCCGCCTGGGCGGTGACGCGGTAGGTGCGCCCGAACAGGTTGAAATCGTTCACGTAGGACGAGCCCAGGAAGACCTCCAGCGTCTCGAACACGTTGGCGACCGGCACGTTCAGCATCTGTGCCCGCTCGCGGTCCACGTCGACATAGAGCTGCGGCGTGTTGCCGCTGTAGGGCGTGAACACGGCGACCAGGCCGGGTGTCTGGTTGGCTGCCTGGATCAGCTCGCCGGCGGCTTCTTCCAGAACCGCGCGGCCGCGGGCCTCCTTGTCCTGCAGCCGCATGCTGAATCCGCCCGACGTGCCGATGCCGTCGACCGCCGGCGGCTGGAGCACCAGGGTGAACGCGTCCTGGATCGCCAGCAGCCGCTTGCGCAGATCGGCCTGGATCGAGGCGCCGGTCAGGCCCTCGGCCTGGCGCTCGTCGAACGGCGCGAGCACGGCGAAGATCGCGCCCGCGTTGGCGGCGTTGGTGCGCGTGGCGCCGTTGAAGCCGGCGAAGGTCGCGGTGTGCACCACGCCCGGCGTGTCCAGGATGATCTTCTCGGCGCGGGTGACGACCTCGCTGGTACGGTCGAGCGAGGCGCCGTCGGGCAGCAGGATGGGGACGATGAAATAGCCCTTGTCCTGCGCCGGGATGAAGCCGGTCGGCACCGAGGCGAAGCCCAGCACGGTCAGCGCGATCAATCCGCCATACAGCACCAGCATGCGGCCGCTCCGGCGCGTCGCACCGGCTACGGCCGTGCCGTAACGGTCGCCCAGCCGGTCGAAGCCGCGATTGAACCGGCCGAACGACCAGGCCAGCGGCGCCTGGCGGAACGGCTTCTCCTCGTGCGATCCGGAAGGATGGGGCTTGAGCAGCAGCGCGCACAGTGCCGGGCTGAGGGTCAGCGAGTTGAACGCCGAGATGGCCGTGGCGACGGCGATGGTGAGCGCGAACTGGCGGTAGAACTGGCCGGAGATGCCCGGAATGAACGCGGTCGGCACGAACACCGCCGCCAGCACCAGGGCGATGGCGATCAGCGCGCCGCCCACCTCGTCCATGGTACGCCGGGCCGCCTCCTTGGGCGACAGGCCCTGCGCCAGGTTCCGCTCGACGTTCTCGACCACGACGATGGCGTCGTCGACGACGATGCCGACCGCCAGCACCAGGCCGAACAGGGTCAGGTTGTTGATCGAGAAGCCCAGCACCGCCATCACCGCGAAGGTGCCGATCAGCGACACCGGGATGGCGATGATGGGGATGACCGCGGCGCGCCAGGTCTGCAGGAACACCAGCACCACGATCACCACCAGCGCCACCGCCTCGAGGATGGTCACGATCAGCTCGTCCACGGATTCGGCGATGAATTCGGTGGGGTTGTAGACGATGCGGTATTCCAGCCCCTTCGGGAAGTTGCGCGCGAGCGAGGCCATCTGCTCCTGGACCTTGCGGGCCGTTTCCAGCGCGTTGGCGCCCGGCCGTTGCGACAGCGCGAGAACCACCGCCTGCTTGCCGTCCAGATAGCTGCGGGTCACGTAATCCCGCGCGCCCAGCTCCACCCGCGCCACGTCGGACAGACGCACCAGCCTTCCGTCCTCGCCGGCCTTGACGATGATGTTCTGGAACTGGTCCGCCTCGGTCAGCCGGCCCTGCAGCTGGACCTGCAGCTGGAACGCCTCGGGCGACGGCAGCGGCGGCTGGCCGAGCGCGCCGCCGGCGACCTGGATGTTCTGCTGGCGCATGGCCTGGACCACGTCGCCCGCCGTCATGCCCAGATTGGCCAGCCGGTCGGGATCGAGCCAGATGCGCATGGAATAGTCGCGGGCGCCGAAGATCTGCAGGCCGTCGATGCGGGCGAGCACGTCGCGTACCTGCAGCAGGGCGTAGTTGCTGATGTAGAGCTGGTCGAAGGTGCCGTCGGGCGACAGCATGTGGATGACCATCATCAGGTCGGGCGAGTTCTTGCGCGTGGTGACGCCGGCGCGCCGCACCTCCTCGGGCAGGCGCGGCTCGGCGATGGCGACGCGGTTCTGCACCAGTACCTGCGCCTCGTCCAGGTCGGTGCCCAGCGCGAAGGTGATGGTGAGCGTCATCCGGCCGTCGCCGGTCGCCTGCGAGTACATGTAGAGCATGTGCTCGACGCCGTTGATCTCCTGTTCCAGCGGCGTCGCCACCGTGTCGGCGATCACCTGGGCGCTGGCGCCGGGATACGCCGCCTGCACAACGATGGTCGGCGGCGCGACCTCGGGGTACTGCGACACGGGCAACACCGCATAGGCCAGCCCGCCGATGATCAGGATGAACACCGAGATGACGGTGGCGAAGATCGGCCGGTCGATGAAGAAATGGCTGAACTTCATGTGCCGCCGGCCGCGGCTTTCGCCGGCGCGGCGATGGCGGCCGGCTGCGGGGTGACCTTGCCGCCCGGCCGGGCGCGCTGCAGGCCGGCGATGATCACCGTGTCATCCTTGCCGACGCCGGCGCGGATGATCCGCAGCCCGTCCGACAGCGGGCCGAGCTCCACCGGCCGGTAGGCCACGGTGCCGTCGGCGCCGACCACGAAGACGAACTTGCGCGACTGGTCGCTGCCGATGCTGCTGTCGGGCAGCAGCACCGCCTGGTATTTGCCGCTGCCGATCAGCTTCAGCCGGCCGAACATGCCGGGCAGCAGCAGGTTGTCGGGATTGGTGAACACCGCCCGCGCCTGCACCGTGCCGGTCGCCCGGTCCAGCCGGTTGTCGACGAAATCCATGCGGCCCTTGTGCGGGAAGCCGGTCTCGTCCTGCAGCGCCACGGCGACCTCGTTGGCGGCATCGCGCGAACTGGGCCGGCTGCCCTGCTGGGACAAGCGGAAATATTTCAGGTATGCCGCTTCGTCGGCGTCGAAATAGAACTGGATGGGATCGAGCGAGACGATGGTGGTCAGCAGCGTCGATTCGGCCGTGCCGCCGCTGATCAAATTGCCGACGCTGACCTGGTAGCGGCTGACCCGGCCCGCCACCGGCGCTCGCACCTCGGTGAATTCCAGGTTGAGCCGCGCGTCGCGCACGGCCGAATCGGCGACGGTGACGGCAGCCTCGGACGACCGCCTGGCGTTGCGGCGTTCGTCAAGCACCCGCTCGGAGATGTTGCCGCGGCCGAACAGCGCCTCGGCCCGTTCCAGGTCGCGCGCCGCCAGGTCGAGCTGCGACCGGGCCGATGTCAGCTCGGCCTGCGCCCGGTCGAGGGCGATGCGGAACGGGCGCTGGTCGATGACGAACAGCAGGTCGCCCTTCTTCACCATGTCGCCGTCGGCGAAGTTGATCGACGACAGGTAGCCGCTCACCCGCGCGCGGACGTCGACGTCCTCGGTCGCCTGGAAGCGGCCGGTGTACTCGTCCCATTCGACGATCTCGCGGATCAGCGGCTTGCTGACGCTGACCGGCGGCGGCGGCTGGGCGCCGGGGGTTCGCCCTCGGCGCCGCAAGCGGCGAGTATCGCCGCGAGCAATACGAGCGCGGCCCGGCGCGCGGCCGGTACGACAGCAGACGGGCGATGGCGTCCTTGGACAATCACGTGTCGACATTCCGGTCGCGGGCCGGAGCGCTACGGCATCGTCATGCCGATGGTGCAGCCGGCCGATCTACCACTGTCTTAAGTCCAAATACCTTGCGCGATTCGAGTGCGTGACAGCATACCAGCCTGCGCACGACAGGCATGCCCTTTCGCACGGTCCGACGCCGGACGTCAGCCGGACACCAGCCGGATCCGTGTGATTTCCGACGGCACCAGCAGTCGCTTGGGCGGGCCCCAATAGCCGGTGCCGCGGCTGGTGTAGACCCACAGGCCGCCGAGTCTGTCGAGGCCGCCGATGAAAGGCTGCTGCAGCCGCACGAAATGGTTCCAGGGCCAGAACTGGCCGCCATGGGTATGGCCCGACAGCTGCAGGTGGAAGCCGGCGGCCGCGGCGGCCGGCGCGCTGCGCGGCTGATGCGCCAGCAGGATGCGCGGCGCATCCTCGGGCGCGCCCCGGATCGCCGCCGCCGGATCGCTGCGATCGGCCGGGTCGAAATGGTGGGCGCTGTAGTCGGGGACGCCCGCCACCACCAGCATCGCGCCGTCATGCTCCAGCACCCGGTGCCCGTTGGTCAGGACGGTCAGGCCGAGACGGCGCAGCTCGGCGGTCCAGGCCGGGGCGCCGGAATAGTATTCGTGGTTGCCGGTGACGAAGTAGCTTCCGTGCCGCGCCTGTAGCCGCGCCAGCGGCTGGGTGTGCGGCGCCAGGTCGTGGACCGATCCGTCGACCAGGTCGCCGGTCACCGCGATCATGTCGGCGCCGATGCCGTTCACCGCGTCGACGATCGCGTCCAGGTAGCGCCGCTTGATGGTGGGCCCCACATGGATGTCGCTGATCTGGGCGATGGTGAAACCATGCAGCGCGGCGGGCAGGCCGTCGATCGGCACCTCCACATGCTTGATCGGCGCCCGCCGCCGCGCGTTGATGAAGCCGACCAGGGTGGCGAGCAGCGCCAGCGCCGGAACCGCCACGGAGGAACGGACCGCCACCATGTCGAAAGTGGACGCGGACGCAAGCAGCGCCGTGCCGAGCAGCGCGAGATCGCGCAGCAGGGTCAGGATCAGCAGCGACGAGAACAGGCCCATGAACAGGGATCCGGCCCAGGCGAGCAGGTCGGACAGGGGCTGCTTGCGGATGCCGCGCGACAGCACGCTCATGGGCATCAGCACGAACGAGGCCAGCAGCAGCGCCGCGCCGATCGTCCGCCACGGGTCGCCCACCGGCAGGTCCGGCAGGATGCGCAGACCGATATAGGCGTGCAGCAGCCCCATCACGACGGTGACGATCAGGAAGAACGATGGAATGCGCATGCAGGATGTCCCAGGGCGTGCACCGGGACATGGGGCGGCGACGGGCAGTCGTCAACGGCGCGCCTTGCGTTCGGGCGGGCGAGCTTTCACAGTCCGGGTCGACGACGCGAGACAATGGGGATTGAGATGAAGCTGCCGACCGACCGCAACGTGTTTCAGAACGCCTGGGTGGTGAACGACCTGGAGGCGGCGATGAACCGCTGGATCAAGTTCTACGGCATCGGGCCCTTCTACGTGCTCGACAACCTGAACCTCGACGGCACGCTCTATCGCGGCGAGCCGTCGGAACTGCGCCTTTCCGTCGGCCTCGCACAGGCCCAGTCGGTGCAGATCGAGTTGATCTTCCAGCACAGCAAGGGGCCGAGCGTCTACCGGGACATGGTGCCCGAGGGCAAGACCGCCTTCCATCACGTCTGCACCTACACGACGGATTTCAACGCCGACAAGGCGTATTACGAGCAGGCCGGCTACGTCACTGCCATGGAAGGCGGCGCGCCCGATGGCTCGGTGAAGTTCGGCTATTTCGACACGCGGAAGGATTTCGACGTGTTCACCGAGGTGATCAGCAACACGCCGGCCATCCTCGCCCGCAACGAGATGGTCCGCGCCGCCGCCGAGAACTGGGACGGCAGCGATCCCATCCGCATCGTCACGCCGGACGGCTGGCGAGTGCCGTAAATATCCGCGGCCGAGAGGGCTGAGGAGGCCCGCGGGACCGTCGCGAAGCCCGGCTCCAGTGGGCGAGTCCCGGCCCGCCCTTCGCGACGCCGCTGCGCGGCTCTTCAGGGCTCTCGGTTGATGTGGCGGCTTACCCCAGTTCCGCCGTCTTCCGCTCCTTCGCCCAGTCGGCGTAGGCGATGCGCGGCATGTTGAACATGCCGGCGGTGGTCGCGTACCAGCCACCGCCATGCATGCGGCCGATCAGCTTCAGCATCGGCGCGTCTACATACATCTTCCCGGCGTCGATGCACGCATCGTCGATGTGCATGTAGACCACCTCGCCGACGACGATGCGGTTGCCGGTACCCACTTCCAGCGTGGTCATGCGTTTGCACTCGAAGCTGACCGGCGATTCCTTGATGTACGGCACATTGACCTTCACGCCCGGAACGGCGGTCAGGCCCGCGCCTTCGAGTTCGTCCTCCTCGGCGGGAAAGTCCATGGCGCACAGATTCATGTGCGGCGCGATCGCCTCGCTTACCAGGCTGACCACGAACTCGCCGGTGTCGCGGATGTTGTCGCCGGTGTCCTTGCGCGGCGAATAGTCGGTGACCTCGAGGCCCAGCACCACCAGCGGCGGCTCGCTCGACATGGCGTTGAAGAAGCTGAACGGCGCCGAATTGACGATGCCGGCCCTGCTGACCGTCGTCACCAGCGCGATCGGCCGCGGCACCACGGTCGACACCAGCAGCTTGTAGCGTTCGGGGCGGGACAGCGTGGCGAAGTCCAGTTCCATGGCGGCGCTCCATCTTTGCGTGCGCAAATTACTATATCATGATATAAAAATATGCAAGAGCATTGTTGGACCACCGGCGCATACGGGCTAACAATGCGCCATCCGAAGCCAGGGAAGACGCCATGACACCGAAAATCACCGGCCTGCGCGTGCGCGCCGCCGTCGTGCCGCGGTCCCGGCCGCTGATCTTCCACACCGCGAAGTTCACGGAATCGCCGCTGCTGCTCCTCGACCTCGAGACCGACGCCGGCGTTACCGGCCGGGCCTACCTGTTCTGCTACCACGACGAGGCGGTGATGCCGCTGGTGTCCATGACCCGCAACATGGAGCCGCTGCTCAAGGGCATGGAGCTGGCGCCGCTCGCCATCAACAACAAGATCTGGAGCAGCTTCCGCTATCTGGGCCTGCAGGGGATCGCCGCCATGGTGATGTCGGTGATCGACATGGCCGCCTGGGACGCGCTCGCGCGCTCGGCCGGCCTGCCGTTGGCGCGGCTGCTCGGCGGCGCGATCAAGCCGCTCCCCACCTATGACAGCACCGGCCTCGGCGGCCCGGAATCGGTGGCGCGCGAGGCGAGGGAACTGGCCGATGCCGGCTTCGGCACCATCAAGATCAAGCTCGGCTACGCCAGCGGCCAGGACGACTTGGCGGTGATCCGCGCCATCGGCGAGGCGGCGCCCGGAACGAAACTGATGGTCGACTACAACCAGCGGCTCTCCAACGTGGAGGCGCAGGCGCGCATGGCGCTGCTCGAACCCGAGGGCCTGCTGTGGATCGAGGAGCCGCTCGATTTCAACGACCTCGACGGCCATGCCGCGCTCGCCCGCGATTTCCGCACCCCGGTCCAGATGGGCGAGAACTGGTGGTGCGTGCAGGACATGGCCAAGGCGATCAAGGCCGGCGCCACCGACTGCGCCATGCTCGACATCGGCCGGATCGGCGGCGTCACCGGCTGGCTGCAATGCGCGGCGCTGGCCGAGGCGCACAACCTGCCCCTGTCCAGCCACTTCTTCCCCGAGATCAGCGCCCAGATGATGTGCGTCTCGCCCACCGCCCACTGGCTGGAGTTCCTCGAATGGGCGAGCCCGATCCTCGTCGAACCGGTCAGCCAGCACAACGGCATGCTCACGCCGTCGTCAAAGCCCGGCTCCGGCGTCGAATGGGACGAGATGGCGGTGTCGCGCTACGAGATCGCGGTCTGATTTCCTTCAAGGGTGCTTGTATTCGCGGGGCGGCTCCCGGATACTGCGCGCCTCAAGGGGAAGGAGAACCGTTCATGAGCACGCTCGGCAGATATCCGCTGTTTCAGGAAGCCTATTTCGTCGACAGCATCGAGGACGCCATCAAGCGCTGGAACAAGCTGTTCGGCGCCGGGCCGTTCCGCCGCGTTCCGCACCACAAGACGGACAAGTTCGAGTATCGCGGCACGCCGGTCGAGGCCGACGTGTCCTACGCCTTCGGCTACCAGGGCGACATGATGATCCAGTTCATCGAGCAGCACGACGAGCAGGCCTCGATCTACCGCGACATGTTCAAGCGGGGCGAGGAGGGCTTCCACCATATCGGCCTGCTGGTCCACGACTTCGAGGCCGAGTTCAAACGGCTGCAGGACATGGGCTTCGAATGCGCCTGCCGGCTCTACGCCGACAAGGTCGACGCAGCCTATTTCGACACCCGCAAGGTCAATGGCTGCTTCACCGAGATCCATGGCGATCCGCAGCACATCCTGCAGTCCTTCGCCACCTGGCGCCGGGCGCACGAGCTGTGGAAGCCCGGCTACAGCCTCTACCTGGAAGAGCAGCCCTGAGAGGCTGATCCGCGTTCAGCGGATTGCCGGCCATGCGCTGGTACTACGGCTGGAACGTGATGGCGGTACAGTTCATCTGCCAGGGCCTGGTCTACGGCCTGGGGATGTTCTCGTTCACCTTCTTCGTCACGCCCTGGATGCAGGAGTTCGGCGCCGACCGGGCCGACCTGATGTGGGGCACCTCGCTGTCGATCTTCGGCATGGGCGTGCTGGCGCCGTTCGTCGGCCGGGCCATGGCCCGTGTGCCGGTGCGGGTGCTGACCTGCGCCGGCATCGCCATGGTGGTGCTCGGATACCTGCTGATCTCGCGGGCGACCGCCGCATGGCAGATCGTCACCATCTATGCGCTTTGCATAGCACCGGGACTGACGGTGACCGGGCCGCTGGTCGGCCAGGCGCTGGGCGCCGCCTGGTTCCGCAGGAACCGCGGCTTCGCGATCGGCATCGGCATCAGCGGCCTGGCCGCCGGCGGGCTGCTGGTGCCGCCGCTGTCGACGGCGCTGTTGCTCGAATTCGGCTGGCGTCAGGCGCATGTGATCCTCGCAGCCCTGCTGGCGGTGACCGCCATTCCCATGACCTGGCTGGTGGTGCGCGGCTCGCCCGCCGAGGCCGGGGTCGAGCCGGAGGCGGGCGGCGGTGGATCGCCGTCGGTGGACACCGCCATCGACGAGCGCCAATGGTCGATGCGCGACATCCTCGGCAGCCGGGTGTTCTGGATCCTCGCCATCGCCTTCTTCACGCCCAATTTCGCGCTGCGCGGCATCCAGCAGAATTTCGGGCCCTATGCCAACGACATCGGCATCGGCCCGCAGATGGCGGCCTGGATCGCCGCCGCCAGCATGGGCCTGCAGATGCTGTCGAAGCTGGTGTTCGGCGGCCTCAGCGACCGCTGGGATCCGCGAGTGCTGTACTGGATCGCCATGCTCTGCCTGGGTGGGGCGGCGGCGCTGCTGATCGGCCGGCCGAGCCTGCCGGGCGTGTTCGGCTATGTGCTGCTGGTCGGCATCTCGGCGGGCGAGTTCAGCCTGTTCGGCGTATTCTGCGCCCGCTATTTCGGCGCCCGCGACTTCGGCAAGGTGATGGGCCTGCTGCTGTTCCTCGTCACCGCCGGCGCGTTCGGCGCGGTGGTCGCGGGCTGGATCCGCGACGTCACCGGCAGCTACGACTGGGCCTACATCACGCTGATCGTGATGCTGGTGCCGTCCATGCTGGCGATGCTGTTCCTGCCAGCGCGCAAGCCGGCGGCCAATCCCGCGGGCGCGCCCGCCTGACGATCCCCCAATGGAGAGAGCCATGATCGGCGTGACCGCCCGCTTGAAGGTGAAGGAAGGCAAGGAAGAAGCGTTCGAGGCGTTCTGCAGGGACGTGGTCGAAGCGGTCCGCGCCAACGAGCCGGGCAATTTGTTCTACAGCCTGTTCCGCACCCAGCGGAAAGGCGAGTATGTGTTCATCGAGCGCTGGCAGGATCAGGCCGCCATCGACGCCCATGGCAAGACCCCGCACATGCAGGCCGCCCTGCCGCGCTTCGGCGAGTTCGTCGCCGGGCCGGTGGAGCTGGAGCAGTACGACGAGGTCTCGCGCGGCTGAGGCCGGGATCAGAGGTTGTAGCGCATCACCAGCAGCACCGAGAGCGACACGATCATGATCACCACCAGCGGCAGGCCGGCGCGCAGATAGTCGCGGAAGGTGTAGCCGCCCGCCGACATGATCAGGATGTTGGTCTGGTAGGCGAACGGCGTCGCGTAGCACAGGTTGCAGCCGAACAGCACGGCCAGCACCAGCGGCTCGCTGGGAATACCGGCGTTCTGTGCCAGGCTGACCGCGATCGGCGTGCTCACGGCCGCGGCGGCGGTGTTCGAGGCGAAGTTGGTCAGCAGGGTCGCGAACAGCATCATCGCCGCCAGGATCGCCGCCGGAGGCAGCCCGCCCAGCGCGAAAGCCAAGATCTCGCCGAGCCAGCCGGCCGCGCCCGTCTCCAGCAGCGCGCGGCCCATGGCGATGCTGGCGGCGACGAGCACGATGACCTCGGTGCTGAGCGCGCGTCCCAGCTTGTCGAACTTGATGCAGCCGGCCGCGAGCATGGCGATCGCGCCGCCCAGCGCGGCCAGCGAGATGGGCATCAGTTTCAGGCTGGCCAGCAGCACCACGGTCGCGCTGATGGCCAGCGCCGCGCCCGCCTTGCCGCTCAGCGGCATCTCGGCCGCGCCCTCCAGCACCATGGCGCTTTCAGCCAGTTCCATGGCCTTGATCCGCTCCGGCTGGCCCAGGATCAGCAGCACGTCGCCCAGTTCGAGCTGGATGTCCATGGAATGGTCGGGATGGCTGAAGAACGTGCGATTGGGCCGGTGCAGTCCGGCGATGGCGACGCCGTAGCGGTCGGCGATCTCGGCCGACTTGATGGTCTCGCCGATCAGCGGCGAATCCGATCCGACCACCATCTCGGCCATGATGCGGTGCTCGTCGGGCTTGGATTCGAACGCCTGCACCGATTCCATGACCGCGGGATGGACCAGTGGCGCCTTGAGGTCGTCGCTGGCATCCACCAGTTGCGACATCACTCCCTCGACCAGCAGCGCGTCGCCGACCCGCAGCGGCCCGCCGTCGCCCAGGGCGCCGGCACGCGCGTAGGGGCGCGAAACCGAGGACAGGGTGACCCCTTTCGCCAGCTTGCGCACCGCGTCCTCGGCGGTGAGGCCGACCAGCGCGGAGCCGGGCACGACGAAGAGCGAGGCGTCGAAGATGCGGTCGGACTGTTCGGTGTCCGTGGAGTGCCGGGGCAGCAGCCGGGGCATCACCAGCCACAGATAGGGCAGCGCGATCGCCGCCGCGATCAGCACGGTGTCGGTGTAGTGGAACACGCCCATCGCCGGCAGTCCCAGGTCGCTGGCGATGGACACCACAAGCAGGTTGGTCGACGTGCCGATGGTGGTCGCCATGCCGCCGATCAGAATGGCGCAGTTGACCGGCATCAGCGTGCGCGACGCCGGCACGTCGGCGCGGACCGCCAGGTTGAGCAGGATCGGCATGGTCAGCACCAGCACCGGCGTGTCGTTCACCACCATGCTCATGGCGGCGCCGATGATCAGCGAGAACAGCAGGCCTAGCGGTTTGTTCAGTTGCCACAGCCGGCCCAGCAGCCGTCCCGCCGGCTGCAGCGCGCCGGTGACGACGAGGCCCCGTCCCAGGATCATCAGGCAGCAGATCGCGATCAGCGCCTCGTGCCCGAAGCCGCCGAACGCGACCTCCATGCCGGTGAAGGCGCCTTCGTGCTCGAACGGAAAGAAGTAGAATCCCAAGGCGAGGATGCCGATCACCAGCAGCGACACCAGCTCGATCCGGATGGTGCCCTTCGCGAACATCCAGAACGTCCCGATCGTCAGCACGATCGTGGCGAATGCATGGATGGAGGGTAGCGTCATGCGAAGGCCTTCCTTGCCCTGAACTCGTGGGCGCCTTCGCTGGCGCCGGCGGTCGAACCTAGGGAAAAGTGCCGCCTCATTCCAGCCGGAACGCCTCGAACGCGTCCTTGTAGTCCGGATGCCAGCGCGATAGTGGAGGCCGGTTCTCGACGATGTCGTCGGCGGCCCAGCGGATGCGCTTGCGGTCCAGCGCGCTCGACACGTCGTTGTCCGGGCAGATGATGTAGAAATCTCCGTCCGCCATGGCGTCCAGCAGGTAATCCACCACCTGGTCGGCGGTCCATGCGCCCGGTGGCTTTTCCGTGCGGTTGCCGCCAGTGATGCCGGTGAAGGTGAAGCCGGGCACCAGCAGGTGCGCGGTCACCCTGCAACCGGGCGCGTTGCGCAATTCATGCTGGAGTCCCTCGGTCAGCACCTTGATGCCCGCCTTGGTGACGTTGTAGGCGGTGTTGCCCGGCGGGCAGGTGATGCCCTGCTTGGAGCCGGTGTTGACGATGGCGCCGTCGCTCCCCTGCGCGATCATCGCCGGGGCGAAGGCGTGCACGCCATTGATCACGCCCCAGAGATTCACGTCGATCACCCGGCGCCAGCCCTCGTAGTTCTCGAACGGCCCGCCGCCGGCGCCGATGCCGGCGTTGTTCATCAGCAGGTGAACGGCGCCGAAGGCGTCCAGCGCGGCGTCGCGCAGGTGCTCCACCTCTTGCATCCGGCTCACATCCGTCCGCACGGCGACGACGTCGGGCGAGATCGACGCCAGCTCGCCGCGCGCCGCCTCCAGCCGGTCGCTGATGTCGGCGATGCAGACCTTCATGCCCAGACCGGCGAAGCGCTTCGCCGCGGCGAGGCCGATGCCGCTGGCGCCGCCGGTGATGACGGCCGTGTTGCCGCTCGCGATGGCGGGGTGGAAGCTCATGGTCTACTCCTGCAGCATGCCGCCCGCGCCGGCGCCGCGGTTGATCTGGCCGCGCGGGATGTTCTGTGACGGCGGCGGCGGCTTGCCGGCCAGCTTCCAGTCGAACGCATATCCGTCGATGCGGGTCACGCCCGACAACTCGGTCGACCGGGGGCCGCCATATTTCCTCAGATGCTCCAGCACGGCGGCCTCGCCGCCTAGCGCGGTGCCGTGCCACTCATAGAGCTGCGATAGCCTGGCGGTCGACCCCTTCACCCGTACATTGTCCTTGTGGGCGATGAAGCGGCGGGCGGCGTCGGTGAGCTGACGCTCGGTCCGTGCGCCGTGGAACGGCGCCGTGTTGAGCCCGGGACACCCGCGCAACGGACACGAAAGGCCGTAGATCACCAGATCCGGCTTCCAATAGGCGTAGAGGATGCGGTGCTCGATGTCGTTGAGGGACAGGGCGACGCCCGAGACCGTTAGGTTGCGCATCGACCACGGGTTGTCGGCGCCGGCATAGACCTTCTTGACGTTGAAGCGCTGGGTTTCGCCCCAGGGGTTGCGGCTGGCGAAGTCCGAGGAGCCCAGGCCCTGGAACTGATCGAACATGATCCTCAGGCTGGCGGCGTTGTACAGGTTGAGCCAGTAGGCAAGCTGCTCGTCCCGGTTGAGCTGGACCACCGGAATCGCGGTCATCTCGTCGACGAAGGCGTTCAGCGCCTCGCGTCCCTGGATGCCCAGCCCGCCATAGTTCACGCTGACAGTGCCCTTGTCGTCCTCCTCGGTCACCGTGTCGAGAATGCGGGTCCACAGCGTATAGGCAAAGGTCTGGGTGCTGTTGGGATCGCTGGCGGCGAACTGCTCGATCGGGCCGCCGGGCGGCGCCTGCTGGGGCGTGGCGCGCGTCGGCGGCGCGCCTAGAAGGAGCATGATCGCCATGCTCCATACCGCCAGCGCCGTTCGGCCATAAGGCATCGTCGCACCCTCCCCAAGGTAGCCAGAACCGTAATCCGCGAGCGCTGTCGCGGCAACATGCAGGTTCGGGCATGCAGGTTCGGGCGGCCGACTGTGGAATCTGCTAGTTTGCAGAAAATAACGGGTGTTCTATAACGTGGCGTCGGAAGCCTGTGATAGAATGGCGTGTGATTCGCGGCCGGGCGCCGCGTTCGGGGAAAGAGGATACCATGTCGAAAGAAAGACTGATCGAGATCGTCCGCGACAATATCGCGCACGCCAAGGCCGGCACCATGGCCATGGCGCCCGGCGTCTACAAGGTTCCGGCCTCGGCCTATACGGACGAGGCGCGCTTCAAGCGCGAAATCGACCTGATCTTCAAGCGCATGCCGCTGATGCTGGCGCCCAGCGCCGAGGTCCCGAACCCGGGCGACTACAAGGCGATGACCCCCTTCGGCACGCCGGTGCTGATCACCCGCGGCAAGGACGGCAAGGCCCGCGCGTTCATGAACGCCTGCGGCCATCGCGGCGCGCCGCTGCGCGATTGCGGCACCGGCAAGGCCACGCGCTTCGTGTGCCCCTATCACGGCTGGACCTACAACAACGAGGGCAAGCTGGTCGGCGTCGCCGCCTCCAGCGAGTTCGGCGAGTTCGACCGCGACGAATACGGCCTTCCGGCGCTGCCGACCTACGAGAAGGCCGGCCTGATCTGGGCGATCCTCGATCCCAAGTCGACCGTCGACATCGCCGCCTCGCTGTCCGGCTACGACGACATGCTGGCCCACTTCAACTTCGACAACTGGTACCTGTTCGACTCGCGCACCCTGCGCGGCCCGAACTGGAAGATCGCCTATGACGGCTATCTGGACTTCTACCACCTGCCGGTGCTGCACAAGACCACCATCGGCGGCGACCGCTCGCCGCAGGCCAACTACTACGACTGGGGCCCGCACCAGCGCGTGACCTCGCCGGACCGCTACCTTCACCTGGACAAGATCCCGGAAGACCAGTGGCCGATGGAAGACGTGATGACCGGTGTGTGGACCATCTTTCCGCACATCTCCATCGCCTCGTTCAAGGGCGGCGGGCGTGGCGCGATGATCTCGCAGCTGTTCCCGGGCAGCACGGTCGGCGAGTCCTTCACCACCCAGTACTACATGATGGAGAAGGAGCCCGATCAGGCGGGCAAGGACGGCGCCCGCAAGCAGTTCGACCTGCTGGAGAACGTGGTGCGCGACGAGGACTACAAGACCGGCCTGCAGGTGCAGGAGTCGTTGTCCTCCGGCGCCCGCAACCACTCGCTGTTCGGCCGCAACGAATGGGGCGGCCAGCGCTTCCACGGTTGGGTCCAGCGCCTGCTGGAGACCCCGGACGATCAGCTCAACGCCCTGTTCAGCAAGCCGGAGCGCCAGGCGGCCGAGTAAGGGTTACCCACGGATTGAAGGGCGCGGGCCGCAGGGTCCGCGCCCTTCTTGTTTTCAAACCCCTGATTGCTACTTCGGCGGGAACTCGCCGGGGAAATCGCCGGTGATGTGCTTCTCCGGCCACAGGAACTGCAAGGTGGTGCGCGCGATCTTCCAGGCGCCGTCCTCCTTGCGGTACTCCTCGTCATAGAGGCCGAGCCAGATGAACGGGTGCTCGTCCTTCGGCTTGCTCGTCACCAGGTCGAGCAGGTAGCGGCGGCCGACGGCGGTATCCGGGCCGGTCATCTCCACCCAGTGATGCGAGTTGGCGTGCAGGGCGCTGAACGAGCTGCCGCCCATGTCCTCCTTCACCTTGGCGTAGTTGCGGCGGATCTCGTCGCGGCCGTTCCAGGTGCCGTAGGGCCCGAACTCGCACAGCGCGTCCCTGGTGAAGATGTCGGCCAGCTTGTCCAGATAGGCGTGGTCCTGCAGCTGGGAGTACAGCAGGCCCAGCTTCCTGATGTCCTCGATGTCCAGCAGGGTGCGCAGGCGCTTGATCTCGTCGGCGGTGAAGTCGCTCATGGTGGTGCCTTCCTTCAGTCCAGGTCCTTGCCGTCCATGCCGGCGTTCTTGCGTGCCTTGGCGACCAGCTTCTCGACCACCGGTCCGAGCCTCGTGGGATCGTCGATCGGCTCGACGATCGGGCCGCGGTGCCAGCCCTCGGCGATGGCGAGGATGCGGCCCGAGGCCTCGAACATGCGGCCGGTCACATCCTGGGATTGGGTGCTGGCGAGCCAGGTGACGATGGGCGCGATCCAGAACGGGTCGGACTGGCGCTTCTCCTCCTCGGTGCGCTCGCGCAAATTCTCCGTGAGGCGGGTGAGCGCGCCGGGCGCGATGCAGTTCACGGTGATGCCATAGCGGCGCAGCTCGCGGGCGGCGATGATGCTGAACGCAGCGATACCCTGCTTGGCCGCGCCGTAATTGGTCTGGCCGATATTGCCGTAGATGCCCGACACCGACGAGGTGTTGATGATCCGCGCATCGACCGGCGCACCGGTCTCCTTCACCACGTCGCGCCAGTGGGCGGCGGCATGATGGGCCGGGCCGAAGGTGCCCTTCAGGTGCACCTTGATCACCGCGTCCCATTCCTCCTCAGTCATGTTGACCAGCATGCGGTCGCGCAGGATGCCGGCGTTGTTGATCACCACGTCCAGCTTGCCCCAGGTCTCAATGGCCTGGTCGATCATCCGCTTGGCGGCCTTGAAATCGGAAACGTCGTCATAGTTGGCGGCCGCGTCTCCGCCGGCTGCCTTGACCTCGTCGACGACCGACTGCGCCGGCGTCTTGTCCGATCCCGTGCCGCTCTCGCTGCCGCCCAGATCGTTGACCAGCACCCTGGCGCCGTGCGCCGCCAGCATCTTCGCATATTCGCGGCCGATGCCGCGTCCCGCGCCCGTGACCACGCAGACGCGTCCCTCGCAGAGCCTGCTCATGTGTCCTCCCGCCTTCCCCAAGATCGGCGGGCATGATGGCGCGGCTGAGCGGCTTTGCAAAACGCTTTGTGTGCCTTCGAACAACCGGCCGCCCGATGCGTTTTTCTCCGAACCCAGGGAGATGACATGGCCGAATGGATTGCTTCTATCATGGACAAGGGCGGATACCTCGCCGTCGCGCTGCTGATGTTTCTCGAAAATGTGTTTCCGCCGATTCCATCCGAGGTGATCATGCCGCTCGCGGGCTATGCTGCGGAGCAGGGCCGGTTGAATATTGTCCTGGTCATTCTTGCCGGTTCGATCGGCTCGCTTGCGGGCGCGCTTTTCTGGTACGGCATCGCGTACTGGCTGGGCCTCGAGCGGCTCAAGCGCTTTGCGAGGCGCCACGGTAGATGGCTCACGCTTTCGCCCGAGGACATCGACAAGGCTGACGCATGGTTCGACAGGCACGGCGGCAAGGCGGTGTGTGCCGGGAGACTGGTGCCGACCGTGCGCACGCTGATCTCGGTGCCTGCCGGCTTCGCGGGCATGAGGATCGGGAAGTTCCTGGTTTATTCGTCGGCCGGCACCGTCGTCTGGACCGCGGTCCTGGCCGGGTGCGGATGGCTGCTGGGTGACGGGTACGACAAGGCCGGCGCCTGGATCAATCCTGTCTCCACTGCGATCGTCGGCGCCATCCTGGTCTGGTATCTATACCGCGTCGCCACCTTCCGGAGTTCAGCGAAGATCTAGACCTTCTCGCGCTTCTCCTTCGGCGGCCCCAGCAAGGCGGGTTCGAAGATCAGGGCGCAGATCAGGGTCCAGACCAGCGAGATCATCAGCACCTTGCCCATGCTGGCGGTGCCCGGATGCTCGGACATCCACAGGCTGCCGAAGGCGGCGCCGGTGGCCAGGGCGCTGAACAGCACGGCGCGAGCCAGGCTCGACTGCAGCAGGTCCGCCGCGCCGCCCCGCCATGCCATGACGAAGTAGATGTGGAACGCCACGCCGACGCCGAACAGCAGCGGAAAGGCGATGATGTTGGCGAAGTTTATGGGAAGCCCGATCAGCACGCAGGTGCCGAGAGTCAGGAATCCCGACAGCACGATGGGCGCCAGCGTCGCCGCCACCTCGGTCACGCTGCGCAGCACGATCAGCAGCAGCACGGTGATGGTGACCAGCGCGAGGATGCCCGCTTCGACGAAGGCGTGCGAGATCACGTCGCCTGCCTCGATCACCGAGATCGGCGGGCCGGACGCCTGCGGCGCCACAGACTGCACCGCGTGCGAGAAGCGGCGCAGCGTGTCGTTGTCGTTGCTGTCGCCCTTCGGAAACACCTGGATGCGGGCGCGGCCGTCCTCGGCCACCCAGTCGCGCACGAGGTCGTCCGGCAGGTCTTCCAGGGTGACGGGCTGGGCCGACAGCGCCGCGCGGGTCTGGGCCAGCATCACGCCGAGCGGCTCGACCAGGGCTTTCTCGGCGGCCCGGCGTTTCTCCGCCGGTCCGGCGGCCAGCTTGTCCAGCACGGTCGCCAGCCGCAGCGCGGTGGCGCCGTCGTCCCGGCCCTCGGCCGCCTGCCGGAGCCCGGCGGCGGTCCCGGCGAGGGCGGCGACGGTCTCGGCATCGCTGGGCCTCGGCGCGCTGTCGATCGGGTTGATCGAGGGGTCGAGCAGCATCGCCGTGTCGCCGATCGCCGCCAGCTTGGCCTCCTGCTCTTTCGGCACGAAGCTGGCGACGGTGACGGCCTGCGACACCTCGGGCAGCGCGGACAGCTTTCGCGCCATGGCGGCGGCCTCGTCCCGGCTCGGCATCAGCACGTCGATGGTGTTGAAGGTGCGGCTGGGGTCGTTCGCCAGGTCCCGGATGGTCGAGATCGACTCGCTGTCCGGGTTGCGCAGATGCAGCGGGTTGAAGTCGAACTTGACCAGCGGCAGCCCGGCGATGCTCGCCACCATCAGCACGGCGAAGGTCCAGAGCACGAATTTGCGCCGGCGCAGCAGGAACGCGTCGACCGCCGCCAGTTCCTTCCGGCCGACCTCCAGCGTCTGCAGCGGCGAGCGGAACAGCAGCAGCAGGGCCGGCAGCAGGGTGACGTTGAGCGCCAGCGCGATCGCCATGCCGATGGCCGAGATGATGCCCAGTTCCGAGATGCCCACATAGGACGTGGGCAGGAAGGCGAGGAAGCCCAGGCAGATACCGGCCGCGGCCAGGGTCAGCGCGCCGCCCATGGCCTCGGCGGCCTTCTTCAGCGCGATTTTCGGGTCGCCTTCGGTCAGCCGTTCCTGCCGGAACCGCACGCTGAGCTGGATGCCGAAGTCGATGCCGAGGCCCACGAACAGCGGGATGAACGCCACCGAGATCAGGTTGAACCGTCCCACCGCCATCAGGCCCGCCGCCATTGTCACCAGCAGGCCGAGCAGGGTGGTGATCATGATGGCGGCGACGATGCGCGCCGAACGGGTGGCCAGCCACAGCATCAGCAGCATGCAGCCGACGATGGCGAGGCTGACCAGCCAGATGTTGTGGGCGAGCGAGGCGAACTCCTCGTCGGACATGGCGACCGATCCGGTCAACCTTACGGTCACGCCGTTGTCGGGCGTCAGGCCCAGTTCTCGCGCGGTGCTGCGGATCGCCTCCGAGGCCTTCTCGCCCGGCATCAGTAACTGGTAGTCCAGTTTGGGCTGGACCAGGATGAACCGCCGAAGCGGCGCTCGCAGGCCGGGGTCTCCCGCCTGGCCGCCGTCGCCCGAGAGCAGAGCCTGCCAGGAGAAATACGCCGGCCGGCCCGCCTCGACCTGCTCCAGCGCATCGGCCAGCGAGGCCAGGGGCTTGTCGATCTGGGCGAAAGTGGTCTCGCCGGCGCGGATGCCCAGCAACGTGGTGTCGAACACCTCCATGACGCCGCGCAGGCTGGGATCCCAAGCCAGGGTGCCGAGGAACGGCTGGGCGGCGACCATGGCGTCGGTCGCCTTCTGGGTATTCTCCAGCGAGCCGTAGAGCAGGCCGGCGCGGGCGAAGAAGTCGCCGCCGTCCGGCCGCCGCACGCCCTTGAAGTCTGCAGTGTTCCGGTCCAGCGCCGCGGCCAGCCGTTCCGCCGCGCCTTCCGCCAGCTCCGGGGTCTTGCCGTCGATCACCGCCACCAGCAGATCGGCCGTCTGCGGGAAAGCCCGCTTCATCTCGTTGTTGCGCTGGATGTAGCCCACGTCCGGGGCCATCAGTTCCTCGGTCTTGGTGCTCATCCGGAAATGGCCGGACACGTACCAGCCCGACACGGCGCAAAGCATCGCCACGACCAGGGCGACGAGAACGGGATGTCGGGTGCTGAACGCGACGGCGCTCGGGACGGGCGATAGCCTCAACGGCCGGTTACTCCGGTGGCTTGCGGTTCGGTGGTGTGTATATAACCGCCCCGACCCCGGCGAACCACGGGAACCTGCTCAGCCGGTGTTCTGGCCGGCGGCGCTCTGGCCGGACACGCCCTGAACGCCCCCCGCCACCACCACGCGGTCGCGGCCGCCCTGCTTGGCCTGGTACATGGCCTTGTCGGCCTGGCGCAGCACCGCGTCCGGCGAGCTGCCGTGGCGGGGATACACGGCGACGCCGATCGACATGGTGATGGGCGAGATCAGCTTGCCGTGGAACGGCACCTCGAGCTGGGCGAGCGACCGGCGCAGTTCGTCGGCGCGCTCACGGGTCTGCTCGAGCGTCGCGCCCGGAAGCACCAGCACGAATTCCTCGCCGCCGAACCGGCAGGCGATGTCGCCCTTGCGGACGTTGCCGACCAGTACCTGCGCCACGGCGCGCAGGGCGGCATCGCCGCCGTCATGGCCATGGGTGTCGTTCAACCGCTTGAAGTGGTCGAGGTCGCCGACGATGACGCCGACGCCGTCATGGGTGCGCGACGCACGGCCGAACTCCAGCACCAGCGCCTCCTCCAGGTAGCGGCGGTTGAAAAGGCCGGTCAGCGGATCGCGCAGCGACATGACCCGAAGCGCCTCGCGCAGCCGGTAGTTGGACAGCGCCAGGCCCAGATTGCCGGCGAAGGTCTGCAGACCCTCGTCCTGGCCGGCGCCTGCCGCGTCACCCTCGAAATAGAGCAGGCCGACGATACCGCCGCGCCCCAGCAGGGGGATGCAGGCATAGCCCCCGCGATAGTCGTGATGGACATGCTGGCAACGGACTTCCCGGCCGCCTTGCGCGACCAGGTGGATCTGGCTGCGGCGCAGCGCCCAGCAATGGTCGGGCGCGAAGTCGGTCTCGCTACTTTCCACCACGCCCCACGAGGCGATGGACGACAGCATGTTCTGCGAATTGTTCATCAGGAACAGCGCCCCGGCGCGGCCCGGCAGGATCTGCGGCGCATAGCCCGAGACGATCTCGGTGATCTCGTCTTCGGTGGTCGCCTCCTGCAGCCGCTGCACCATGCCGTTGAGCAGCAGCACCGATCGCCCCTGGTCTTCCAGTGCGGTGGTGATCTGCTGCAGCGCGTCCTCGCGCTCGCGGCTGGTCGAAACCTCGCGCTCCAGGGTCTCCGTCGCGTATTTCAGCCGGTCGATCAGCTGCTCGCGCTCGACCTGCAGCCGGGTGCTGCTTTCGATCCAGCGGTGCATGTTGCGGCCCGCCAGCGCAAGCACCGCCGAGAACGCCAGCATCAGCAGCGCCATTTCCACCGACTGGGCGTCCGCCCTGACGAACAGCGCCATGGCCATCGGCAGGATCGCCGGCAGCGCGAAGCCGTAGAACGCCGGCATGTAGGTCGCGTTGCCGACCACGGCGCCTGCCGTCATGCCGCCCAGCACGAACACCACGAAGACGTAGTGGCTCGCATCGCCGGTCACGAACACCACCGATCCGCACAGGCCCCAAAGGCAGCCGGTCGCCACCGCGCCGCCGACGAACCGATGGCGCCAGACGTCGGTTGCCACGGCCGGATCCGCCTGGCGGAAGCGGTGCCAAAGGTGCAGGCGCCACAGCGTGACGACCACGAACGCCGCGACCCAGCCGATCAGCACGCCCGCCGGATAGACACGGGACAGCGCGGCGGCGGTGATGGCCGCGGTCAGCACGTTGAGCATGGGGATGACCGGCGTCCGGTACATCATCCGTGTCTGCTCGATACGGACGCGGCCGTCGAGCCGCAGCATCGCGTCGTCTAACGCCAAATCCCCTCGCCCCAATTCACGCCCATCAACCTCCGATTGTAACAGATAATCGGCGGATGGGGAGATTCGCCCGCGCCCCCTGTTCACCGGCGCGGGCGCTCACTAGAGTATGATGTGAATCAGCCGTCGCAAATGGGGAGACGCACGATGAAACCGGTCATGAACGCCGCGAGGATCATCCAGAACTGCTATATCGTCAAAGACCTGGAGGCGGCCTGCAAGCGGCTGAACCAGATGTACGGCATCGGCCCTTTCATGGGCGGCCAGGCCGGATCTTTGACCGAGCACACCTATCGCGGCCGGCCCGAGGAGCCGATCGGCATTCGCGGCGTGTTCGTGCAGTCGGGCGATCTCAACATCGAGCTGGTGGAGCTCACCTCCAAGACGCCCAGCGCCTTCCACGACATGTTCCCGAACGGGCAGGAGGGCTTCCACCACGTCGCCTGCTTTACCCAGGATTACGAGAAGGAGCGCGATGCCTTCGTCGCCGCCGGCTATCCGGTCGCCAGCGAGTTCATCGCCGTGGGCAAGAAGTTCTGCTACATCGACGCCCGCAACCCACTGGGCCACATGATCGAGCTGTACCCGCCGCACAAGACCGTCGTCGCCATGTACCAGAAGACCAGGGACATGGCCGCCAACTGGGACGGCAAGGACCTGATCATCCCCTGGGACCTGACCGGCTACGAGATCGAGGAAGGCCTCTAGCCGCCGAACTTGCTCGGCTCCACGGTGTAGGCCTCGGTGTCCTCCACCATCGGGCGCAGCGTCTCGAAGTACCAGCGTCCGTCGCGGTAGGCGAAGTCGTCCTGGTAATAGCCCAGGATGCGGTGGAACTGCACCGTGCCGTCCGGCGCGTTGCCGGCATAGACCATCATCATCCGCCAGTATCCGGTGGCGCGGTCGCCGGTCACGGTGATGTTGGGGTTGGTCACCATATGCTGCGAGTTGCGGATGCGGCCCGAATTGGCCAGGCCGTCGAAGAACGCGCGGCGCTCGGCGTGACCCTTGGCATCGACCGCCATGGCATCGCACTTCCAGCGCCCCTCGGGCACGAAGATCGCCTCCAGCGTGTCGGCGTTGTGGTTGTCGTCGCAGCCGGCGCAGTAGCGCGACTTCAGGTTCATGATCTCCAGCACCGCTTCCACCCGGTGCAGCCGCTCCAGCAGCGCGTTCACGTCCAAAGTCTCGATGTTCATGGCAGCGTCTCGATGTTCATCGCGTTTCCCCTGTTCTCGGGTGCCAAGCTCAGGCGCTTCGGCGTCCCTTGTCAACGTGCAAGCGCGCTTGTCGGCGATTTGGCTTCGGGATAAGTTACCGGCAGGAAACAGGAGAGCGCCCATGAGCCTACTGCCTGCCGGAATGCCGCAGACGTCGGAAGCCGCCTTCGCCTATATCGGCACCATCGACACGCCCAGCGTCGATGATCTCAAGCTGATGGTCTGCCTGGAAGCGGGCGGCCAGAGCTTCTACCGGGCGCTCGCGGCGGGCGCGCCGTCGAAGGCGATCGGCGATCTGCTGAGCGCCAACGGCCGCGAGGAGATGGCGCATGCCAGGCGGTTGCAGAAGGCGATCCGTATCCTCACCGGCGAGACCTTCGCCATTCCCGCGCCCGATGCGAACCCCTATGACGACGCGCCCGCGACATTGCCGGTCGACGCCGCGCTGCTGGACACCATGGCAAAGGGCGAGTTCGGCGGCGAGCTCATGTACGCGGGATGGGCGGCGAAAATCGGCAATGAGGCAGTGGCCCGGCTCCTGCGCCAGAACGGCCGGGAGGAGCGCCGCCATGGCGAGCGCGCCGAACAGGCGAAGGCGCTGCTCGGCGGCTGAGCCTCAGCTCTCCATGATGACGTCGTCGACGGCCCGGCGCGGGCTGGGCTTGGCCGACCGCTCGGCGTGGCCGATGCGGAACACGAAGGTGGGCCGCCAGGCCGGGTCGCCGACGAGCGCTTCGAGTTCCCTTGCGGTCGCGGGCGGCTTGCCGAGCTGGCGAGCGCGGTCGATCAGCTCCAGCGGCTGGTTCAGCGGCTGCGCGGCCAGCCCGTTCACAGTCGCCCAAAGATGGATGCGCTGCCACAGCCGCCCGGCTTCCAGAGCATTGGCGAGGCCGTAGAGATCGCGCACGGCGATCACGCCGAAGACGGGCGCGCTGGCGACATGAACGCCGCGCGTTGCATTCAGCCATTGCCGGTCTGCGACCTCGGGCGTCGGCGCGGCGATCATCTTGGCGGCAAGGTTGACCGGCCACGACAGGCCGGCGGCGTCGAGGGTGATGCCGTCGCGGTAGTGGTCGATGTCGGCCCGGCGAAACCGGAACCAGCGCGCGCTGTCGGCCGCCATTGCGGGGTCGGCGATGATCGTCGCGGTCGAGGACACGATCAGCCGGCCGAGCGCGGCCCGCGCCGGGTCGGCGTCGAACAGGAACAGGCGCGTGTCGGGATCGGTCGGCAGCGCCTGCAGCGCGGCCTTGAGCGCCGGCGGCAGCGGCCTTGCCATGTCATAGGGGCCGCGATTGGTATGGCGCCGGTCGATGGCGGCGAACAGCCGGTCCGGGCGGGTGGGCAGCGGATCGAGCAGCAGGAAGGCGGCCCGCACCGCGGTGTCGAGATCGCTGGTGCGCAGTCCGGGCTCCGGCCGCACCAGGGTGTAGACGCCCTGCGCGCCCGCGGTCAGCGCCATGTTCTCGACGGCGCAGCCCAGCGACAGCGCCATCTCGCGGCGGAACGGGTCGAAGCTGCCCAGATGACGCGCCGGGTCCGCCGACAGTGCCACGCTGTCCTCGCCCAGCCTGAAGGTCCAGGGCTGTGTGTTGTGGGCGCTGGCGGCGAGGATGCCGGCGCGGGCCACCGCCTGTGGGCCGTCGAGCGCCTCGGCGCGCCAGCCGCTCCACAACTCGTAGGGCGCACCCTGGCCGGCGGAGAACACGCCGTTGTCCCACGCCCGCCAGACGAGACCGCCTGCGGCGACAAGCGTGATCCCTGCCGCGCCGCGTTTCAGCACCTGTCGTCTGTTGATGCTCATGCCGCCCCCGCCGACATGACCGCGCGGCCGGCGCTATCGCGGCGGGGCGGGATGGCCGCCCCAGGGCATGACCGGCACCGTCGAGATCGAGTTCTTGGGCGAGCCCTCGACCAGCTTGTCCGAGTAGCTCAGATAGACCAGCGTGTTGTTGGGCCGGTCGTAGAACCGCACCACTTGCAGCTTCTTGAACAGCCACGAACGGCTTTCGCGGAACACGTCCTCGCCGTCCCTCAGCTTGCCCTTGAAGCTGATCGGCCCCACCTGCCGGCACGATACGGAGGCGTCCGAGGTGTCCTCGGCAAGCCCGATGGCGCCCTTCACGCCGCCGGTTCTCGCCCGGCTCACATGGCACACGACGCCCTCGACCTTCGGGTCGCGGAAGCTGTCGACGCAGACCTTGTCGTTCAGCAGGCCCAGACCCCGGAACGTGGTGGACACGCAGCCCACCGGCTCGGCCCGCGCGGGCAGGACGAGGCAGCAAGCCGCGAGCATTGCGAAGATTGCGAGGCGCATGGCCGCATCCTGTCACGGGGTGTGGAAAAAGACAAAGGTGCCGGGGCGGATTGTCTTCAAGGATTGCGCGGACGGACAGGAGACCAGTGTAATTCAGGACCGCTTTCGATAAGCTTGCCTCGCCCGGGCTCAGGCCAGGCCGGGCAGGGGGACGGGGCCGGTTTACAGTTCGGAGCTTTAAGCGATAGGCGTCATGGGCTCACGGCCGCTCGGCCCAATGCCCTGCTGGCCGCGCTGATGGTGCTGGCGCTGGTGCCGGTCCTGGTCGCCATGCCGAGCATGAGCGACTTCCCGGGTCATGCCGCCCGCCATCACATCGAGGCTTTCGCGGGCCGGGGCGGTCCGCTCGATCGCTACTACGTTGTTCATTGGCGCTGGATCGGCTATCTGGGCACGGACCTGCCCGCTGCGCTGCTCACCCCATGGTTGGGCGCAGAATGGGCCACACGGTTGCTGACGGCCGTGATTGCGCCGGCCACGCTCGCCGCCGTGTTCGCGCTGTCGCGCGCCGCCCATGGCAGGGTCACCGCGGGGGCCGCGCTGGCCCTGCCGCTGGTGCTCGCCGCGCCCTATCAGTTCGGTGTGCTCAGTTACGGGATAGGCTTTGCGCTGGCGCTGTTCGCGGCGGCGTCCTGGCTATCGCGGACAAGGCTTTCGGTCCTGGCGCTGGCCGGTTTCGCGCTGGCCGCCCTGGTCGTCTTTACCGCTCATCTGGTGGCCTGGCTTTTCCTGGTTTTGCTGGTCGGTGGCTTCGAACTGGCGGCGTCCCGGAGCCTTCGGGACCTGGTCGGACGCGCCTTGCGGGCGCTGCCCCTGCTTTCGCCCTGCTTGCCCCTGCTGATCTGGCGCAGCGGACAGCCATCGGAGATCGCGTACGTCGCCGGGGTCGTCAAATGGAAGCTGATGAATTTCGCGACCATCCTGAGGGGACTCTGGATGCCGCTCGACATGGCCATGCTGGCGGCCCTCGGCGTACTTGGCGTGGCCGCGCTGATAATGGCGGGAGGCCGCCGGCTGGATTGGCGGCTGGCCGTGGGCGCAGGGCTGGTGGCGCTGACCTCGCTTCTCATGCCCACCCACATGTTCGGTGGCTGGGCCGCCGATACGAGGCTGGCGGCCGCCGCAGCCCTGGTGGGCTTCATCGCCCTCGGGCCGGCCGCGAAGCCCGGCCGCGAACGCGCCTTGTTCGCCGCCGGGATAGCCTTGTTCTTGGTCAGGCTCGCGGCGACAAGTGTTGTCTGGGTGCGTGAAAACGCCGTGCTCGAGAAGCGTCTCACGTTGTTGGACGACGTGCCGCGCGGTAGCCGGATGGGCTTCGTCGTGCTGCTGGGGAACAACTGCAGGATTCCCTGGAGGATCGGCGTCGAGGGCAGCATGGGCGCCTACGCCGTGATCCGCCGCGATGTTTTCACCAGCAGCCTGTTCGTCCACCCGGGCAGCGACATCGTGACGTTCCGCGACCCCGCCGACAATCGCTGGGACAGGCCGGCCAGCATGCTGTTCGCGAAATGCCGTACCGCGACTTCCGATCTCGATCGCGTAGGGCAACTTCTGCGGGACATGGCGACGGCGGATTTCGGGACCATCTGGGTGAGCGGCGTCGATGCCGGCTCGGTGCCGCTGCCGAAAGGCTACCGGGTCGTGCGCGCCATCGCGCGCGACGTTCTGATCGGCCGGGTGCCTGTCGGTCCTTCCTGATCGACGGCGCACGTTGCCGGGGATGAGGGGATCGCAGGGCGCGCCGATAGCCACGTGGGCGGGACGCACGTTTTCGTCACGCGGCTTCCGGCCGGGCGAAGAAACGTGTGGGGGATCGGGATGAGGCCCGGGATCAGGCCTTCTTGAGGTTCTCGGCCGAGGTCTTGCCGCGCTTCGGGTCGCGGTATTCCTCGTAGGACACCTTCTCGCCTTCGTTCAGGCCCTGCAGGCCGGCGCGCTGGACGGCCGAGATGTGCACGAAGATGTCGGCTCCGCCAGACTCGGGCTGGATGAAGCCATAACCTTTGGTGCTGTTGAACCACTTCACGGTACCGACGGGCATCGGCGATCTCCAATCAATAAGTGGCGCGGTCCGGACGGGTCCGCGCATCGACCTGAACGATTGGCAGCAATCTTGGCCCTAACTGGAGGAGACGGATCGGCAAACCGCAACGGTGACCACCGGATGATGCGGAGCCTACGGCGCCAACGCAAGCCTGAAGTGCATCCGGTGCAACAGGTCCGTCGTTATTGATCCGAAATAAATCGGGCGTTGGATGAAAATTTGTTCACTTGCATGGTGGGCGGACTGTGGAATCCTCTCCAGATAGGAGAGCGGTTATGCGGCCGATCCGGATTTCAAGAGTCATGTTCCTTGCTGCCTTGACAGTGCTTGCCGCGTGCGATCAGCCTCCGCCGTCGCAGCCGGTGCCTCCACGGACGGTCCGGGCGCATTGGCTTTCCCTTCAGGATCAACGCATCGCAGGCGAGACCGCGCTCGTGCTTCCGCCCAGCGCCGGCTTCCAGTTCGAGCAGGTTTATGTCGACGTGGAAGTGGGGCCGGATGGCCGCGTGCTCAGCGCGGTGCCCTCGGTCGATCCGGTGTTCAGAACCCTGCAATCGAAGACGGATCCGGCTCCGGCGGTGACGGCGGTTAAGGCTTGGCGTTTTCGGCCGCAGATACTGGGGGGCGAGCCGGTCGTCACTCTCGGCACTGTGGAACTCATACTCAAAAGAGCCGAGAAGCCGCCCGACCGTTCCGTGCCGTTTCCGGAGGTCGACTATGACGACCTGGAGATCAACCTGGTGCGAACGGCATGTTTCGGAATCTGCCCGGACTATCATGTCTCCATTCGGGGCGATGGGCTGGTGCGGTTCTCGACGGAAGACTATCCCATGCTTCCCGATGTCGAGGTGATCGAGTCGAAAACTTTGTCCAGAGATGTGCGGGAGCATCTCGAACGCGAGGCAAGGAAGGCTCGCCGCATGTATGGGAACAGCAACCACGTCATTGCCCCGGGCGTACACGAGATGCCTGTTTCCGCGGATGCCGTACGGGCGCTTGTGGAGAAGTTCCGCGCAGCTTCGTTCTTTAGCTTAAAGGACGAATATCGGGCCGATATGACCGATCTGCCGACCACTTACGTTTTCTTCAGGACGGGGCGGCACGAGAAGGTGGTCATTGACTACGGTGGCGAAATGGCCGGTATGCCTTCGTCGATCACCGAGTTGGCAGATATGATCGACGACCTTGCCGCCACGGACCGTTGGGTTGAGGGAAACGAGCGAACCTTGGCATCGCTCGCCGCCGAGGGCACGGATTTTCGCTCGCTGCAGGCGCTGGACATGGCGCTCATGATGGCAGGGAGAGGGAACGCCTATGACCGGTCCAGAGGCATCGATGGGGTCCCTGATCGCGACATCATCGATATGATCGGACTTCGGGGTTTGCCGCTGGATGCGCTCTATGCCTTCCCGGAAAGCGACAAGAAGGAGGTCTTCGGCCATGTGCTGTTGGGCGTTGCCGCCGCGAGCGGCCGGGAGGCGCTGTTCCGCGCTCTGGCGGCAAGAATGCCTCCGAAACCTGTATCCCAATCCGCACTGGACGATTGGTTCATCAAGGCAGGGTGTAACCCCGGAATTGCTCGCGCGCTGGTCGCGGCGGGCGCAAGGCCCGATGCGGGCGTCGGCGCCGGCACCTCCGCGCTGCTGCTCGACTATTGGCCGGTGCGGTGCGCCTGGAACGAAGGCGAGATGCTGCTCGCGATCAGCACTTTACTCGATCTGGGCGTACCGGTCGACGCGATCAACGAAAGCGGGCAAAGCGTCCTGTTCTCGTCGGATTCACCCGCATTGACGGCGCTGCTCATCGCGCGCGGCGCCGACGTGAACCTTCGTGCGAAGGACGGAACGGTGCCGGTGCTGGCCGCTTGGGACGACCGCGTGGTCCTGCTCCTGCTGCAGGCGGGCGCCGACCCGAAGGTGCGTAATGCCAAGGGCACCCTTCGCGACCATGCGGTTCGCAATCGCATGGTGGGCACACTGTCGTGGCTCGATGAGCACGGTGTAAAATAGATTCAGCCGCGGATGATGTAGTCCATCCAGTTTTGGAGATCGCGCAGCCGTTCCTTAGGGTCGAGCACGTCGGCGTCGATGCCGGCGGTCCAGCGGTCGCCGAGGGTGCCGCCGGTGTCGAACGACGCGAAGGTCTCGGCGGCCTTCCTCGCGGCGTCCTCGGTCTCGAACAGGCCGTCCTCGACCAGCACGTTCGCATAGCGGCGCATGGAGGCGGCGATCTCGCCGAAATTGTATTCGGGGTGGTACTGCACGCCCCAGAACTCGCCGCCATCGAAGTGGAACGCGGCGGCCTGCACCCGGGTCATGGAGTTGTATGCCAGCACCCGGGCGTTGTCGGGCAGGGCGGTGACGATGTCGCGGTGGACGGCGATGGCGTCGAACACGGTCGGCCGCCCCCTGTAGAGCGGGTGCGCGCGGCCTTCGTCGGTCAGCAGGATTTTCCGGGCGAGGCCGATCTCGCGGCCCAGCGGATTCTTCAACACTGTTCCGCCGGCTGCCGCCACACCCACCTGCAGCCCCCAGCAACTGCCGAACTGGGGCGTGCCCGAGGCGAAACAGGCGCGGCAGAAGTCGAGCTGGCGCTCGATCTCCGGGCCGCCATTGTAGATGTTGAGCGACGAGCCGGTCCAGGCGATGCCATCGAAGGCGGCGAGCGCCGCACGGTCCGGCAGCGCCGAGCCGGGATCGGCGGGGAACGCCACTTCAAGGTCGAGGTCGCCGCGGACCTGCCGCAGTGCGGCGGCGTAGAGCACGTTCGCCTCGCGCCCGCGCGCCGCCACCGCCCGGGCCCGGCCCTCGGGCGTGTTGCCCTCGACGATCAGCAGCTTCAGGGTCACGCGGCGTCTTCCATCCGGCCGGACACGGCGGCGCGGAAGATGCGCTCGAGCGCGGGCGCCCTGACCTCGACGGGATTGCCGCCGGCCGACGGGTCGGCCTCGGCGAAGCGGCCGATTTCTGCGGCGCGCTCCTCGCCCACGCCGATCTCTGCCAGGGTGTGCGGGATGCCGATGCGGTCGCGCAGGTAGAGGATGTGGGCCAGCACGGCGTCGAAACTGGGGTGCGACAGCGCGAGAACGGCGGCCAGGTGCGCCATCCTGCCTTCGATGGCGCGGCGATTGTGCGCCATCACATAGGGCAGGATGACGGCGTTGGTCAGGCCGTGATGGGTGTCGTAGAGCGCGCCCACCGGATGGGCGATGGCGTGCACCGCGCCGAGCCCCTTCTGGAACGCGGCGGCGCCCATGGAGGCGGCGGTCAGCATGCGCGAGCGGGCGAGGATGTTGCCGCCGTCCTCGACGGCGCGCGGCAGATGTTCCGCGATCAGCCGCATGCCTTCCAGCGCGATGCCATCCGCCATCGGATGGAAGCCGGGCGCGCAGAACGCCTCGAAGCAATGGGTGAAGGCGTCCATGCCGGTGGCCGCGGTGATATGCGGCGGCAGCTTCACCGTCAGCTCGGGGTCGGAGATGACGATCCCGGGCAGCATCTTCGGGTGGAAGATGATCTTTTTCTCGTGGGCGTCCTCGTTCAGCACCACCGCGGCGCGGCCGACTTCCGATCCGGTGCCGGCCGTGGTCGGCACGGCGACGACCGGCGCGATGCCGGCCGGATCGGCTCTCGTCCACCAGTCGCCGATGTCCTCGAAGTCCCAGATCGGCCGGCTCTGGCCGCTCATGAAGGCGATGGCCTTGCCGGCATCGAGCGCCGAGCCGCCGCCGAAGGCGATCACGCCGTCATGGCCGCCCTGGCGGTAGAACGAGACGCCGTCGTCGATGTTGGCGCCCACGGGGTTCGGCTTGATGTCGGCGAAAGCAGCCGCCTCGAGGCCCTCGCGCTTCAGGCTCTCCAGCGCCGCCTGGGCGATGGGCGAGGGCAGCAGGCCCTTGTCGGTGACGAACAGGGGCCTGGCGATGCCCAGCGACCTGCAGGCCTGCGCCAGTTCGGCGATGCGGCCGGGGCCGTGCAGCACGCGGGTGGGATAATTCCAGTTGCCGATCAGGACTTCGGTCATGCTCGTGAGCCTCAGCGCGTGACAGTGCGCAGGTGGAAGGATTTGGGCCGGGTCAGATACTGGTAGCCCAGCGCCGACAGGGTGCAGCCGCGGCCGCTGTCCTTGACGCCGGTCCAGGCCAGCGCCGGGTCGAGATAGTCGCAGCGGTTCATGAACACGGTGCCGGTGTCGATCAGCCGGCCGAGCCGCTCGGCGGCGTCCACGTCCTCGGTCCAGATGGCGGCGGTGAGGCCATAGGTGCTGTCGTTCATCAGCCGGACCGCCTGCTCGTCCGACGAGACCTTCATGATGCCGACCGCCGGGCCGAAGGTCTCCTCGGTCATGATCCGCATGGAATGGTCCACATTGACCAGGATCTGGGGCGCCAGATAGGCCGTTCCAGGCGCGTCGGCGGGAAAATGCGACGGATCGAGCAGGGCCGAAGCGCCCTGCCTGACCGCCTCGCCCACCTGCCCGCGCACGAATTCGGCGGCGGCGGCGCGCACCATCGGGCCGAGCGTGGTCTCGGGGCTGGTGGGATCGCCCAGCCGGTAGTTTCGGGTCAGCTCGAACGCGCCGGCGACGAAGTCGTCGAACAGGCTGTCGTGCACGTAGATGCGCTCGATGCCGCAGCAGCTCTGGCCCGAGTTGAACATGGCGCCGTCCACCAGGTTCTCGACGGCGTGCGCCAGGTTGGCGTCGGCGCGCACATAGGCCGGGTCCTTGCCGCCCAGCTCCAATCCGGCGGCGGCGAACTTTCCCGCCAGCGCCCGCTGCACCGCATGGCCGCCCTCGACCGAGCCCGTGAAGCACACGCCGCCCACGCGCGCATCGGCGATCAAGGCGGCGGTATCCGCGTGGGACAAATGCAGATGACGGAACACGCCCTTCGGCAGTCCGGCCGCCTCGAAGGCCTGCGTGAAGCGCTCGGCGCAGAGCGGCGTCTGGTGGGAATGCTTCAGGATCACCGCGTTGCCGGCGGCCAGCGCCGGGATCACCGCGTTCACCGCCGTCAGGTAGGGATAGTTCCACGGCGCGATCACCGCGACGACGCCCAGCGGCTCGTGGGCGACATAGCGCCTGAAGCCCTCTTTCGGGCCGGGATCGAGCGGCGCGAGGGCATCCGCCGCCAGTGCGATCATGGTGCGCGCGCGGTCCTCGAAGCCGCGCACTTCGCCGGGCGTGTAGGCGATGGGACGGCCCATCATCCAGGTCAGCTCGGCGGCGATCTCCGGGCCGTCCGCCACGAAGGCATCGACCGCCTTCGTCAGCAGCACCTGCCGGTCGGTCAATGGCGTCGCCTTCCACGCAGCCTGAGCAATGGTGGCTTCGGCCAGAGCCGCGTCGATCTCTCCGGCGTCCGCCAGCGGACGTTTCACATAGACCCGGCCGTCGACCGGGCTGACGCACTTCAGGATGGCGGACATCAGATGATCTCGAAGTAGCGGGCCAGTTCCCAGTCGGTCACGGACTTGCGGAACTCGCGTTCCTCCCAGTCGCGGGTGGCGGCGTAATGCTCCACGAAGGCATCGCCGAACAGCTCGCGCGCCGCCTTCGACTTGTGCAGCCGCTCGGCCGCCTCGGACAGCGTGCGCGGCAGTGCGCGGGCGGCGGGAAAGTCCATGGCATAGGCGTTGCCGGTCACCGGCGCGTCAGGCTCGATTCGGTGCTCGATGCCCCAGAGGCCCGAGCCGACGGCGCAGGCCAGCGCGATATACGGATTGATGTCGGCGGCGGCGATCCGGTACTCGATCCGCTGGCTCTTGGCCGAGCCGGCAATGACGCGCAGCGCGCAAGTGCGGTTCTCAACGCCCCAACTCGCCTGGGTCGGCGCCCAGAAGCCGGGGACCAGCCGCGTGTAGGAATTGACCGTGCACGCGACCATGGACAGCAGCTCGGGCATCAGCGCCTGCTGGCCGCCGACGAACCAGCGCATCACGTCGGACATGCCGTGGGGCTTGCCGGGGTCGTGGAACGCGGGCTTGCCGTCCTTGCCGATCACCGACATGTGCAGATGGCCGCTCTGACCTGGCCAGTCGGGCGACCACTTGGCCATGAAGGTCGCCATCCAGCCGCGCTTCTGGGCCAGGATCTTGGTGAAGGTCTTGAACAGGGCGGCCTTGTCGGCGGCGGCGAGCGCCACGTCGTGATTGATCGCGGCTTCCAGCACGCCCGGGCCGGTCTCGGTGTGCAGGCCTTCGATCGGCATGTCCATGGCCGCGCACATGTCCAGCAGCTCCTTGTAGAAGTCGGCGTGAACCGAGCTGCGCAGCATGGAATAGCCGAAGAAGCCGGGCGTGATGGTCTTCATGCCGCGATAATGCTTCTCGCGGACCGAATGGGGCGTCTCCTCGAACATGAAGAACTCGAATTCGGCGGCGGCGCGGACGCCATAGCCCAGCCTGTTCGCCCGGCCCAGCACGTTCCGGAGCACGCCGCGCGGACACACCGCCTCGGCCTCGCCGGCGAATTCGCCCAGGAACAGCAGCATGCCGTCTTCCATCGGCACGCTCCGGCACGAATTGGGAACGATGCGGACCATGGCGTCCGGATAGGCGGTGTGCCAACCGGTCAGCTTGACGTTGTCGTAGAGTTGGTCGTTCGAGTCCCAGCCCAGCACCACGTCGCAGAACCCGAAATCATGCTCGAGGGCCGAGAAGAACTTGTCCTTGCCCATGTACTTGCCGCGCATCACGCCGTCGACGTCGAACACGCCGACCTTGACGTAGTCCAGCCCCCGCGCCTCGACGATCGCGCGGGCGTCGTCGGCGGTCTTCACCTGTCTTGGGTCCATGGGTTCCGCGTCTCGTCCGGGTTGTCACGGTGCGGAGCACCTGCCCCGCGCCGCAAGCCTATCAGTCGCCGTGGGCCGACGCACCCTTGGTCATGGCGAACTCCTCCTCGGGCGACAGCACCAGCCGGTGCCGCCCGAAGACGGCGAAATAGACGATCATGATCGCGTAGTAGCAGGCGGTGGCGATCACCGGTGTGCGGAACGCCGGATCGGTGACCTGGAAGTAGATGGTGACGAGGCCGATGAGGATCGTCGCCGCGGCGCCGGGGATGCCGAACGGGCTGCGGTAGGGCCGCTCGATATGCGGCATCTTGACCCGCAGCAGGATGAACGACAGCGCCTGGTAGATATAGGACAGCATGGCGCCGAACACCGCCATGTTGAGCAGGGTCGCGCCGATCAGCGTGCCGCTGTTCTCGGGATACAGAACCCAGATGATCAGCATCACCGCGAGGCCCGCCACGCTGCCGGCGATCAGCGCCATGTGCGGCGTCTTGTGCACCCCGTGGGTCAGCGACAGCCCCTTCGGCAGGTAACCGGCCCGTGACAGCGAATAGATCTGCCGTCCATAGGCGTACATGATGGCGTGGAAGCTGGCGATCAGGCCGAGGATCGCGGCGAGCGCCAGCAGGTTGGCGATCCCGCTGCCATACATGGTCCGGAAGCCTTCGAGCAGCGGCTCCCCCGACTCCTTGAGGCCCCACGAGCCCGGTCCGATCGAGGCGTTGAAGAACAGCACGCCGAAGCCGGTCAGGATCAGGGTGAAGATTCCCAGCCTGATGCCCTTGGGCATGTCGCGGCGCGGGTCGACGGATTCCTCGGCGGCCAGCGGCAGCTGCTCGATGGCGAGGAACAGCCAGACCGCGAAGGGCAGTGCGCCCAGGATGCCGTGGAAGCCGTCCGGCAGGAACGGACCGCCGCCGTCGGGCAGTTCCACCAGCGTGCCGTCGGGGCCGACGCCGATGTTCATTGCCCAGCGGGTGAAATCGGCGTGCGGTATGGCGCTGACGAAGAAGATCACCAGCACACCGAGGGCCACCAGGGTGACGGTCACGGTCACCCTGAACGACAGCTCGACGCCGAACAGGTTCATTCCCAGGAAGATGATGTAGCCGGCCACCCAGTAGAGCGGCTGGATCGATGACGGCGTGCCCAGGATCGCTTCGACGTAGGTGCCGATGAAGAACACGATCACCGCCGGCGTCAGGATGTATTCGATGTTCTCGGCGATGCCGGTGACGAAGCCGCCCCATGGCCCCATCGCCGACCGCGCGAAGGAATAGGCGCCGCCCGTGTGCGGCAGGGCGGGCGACATCTCGGCGATGGAGTAGGTCAGGCCGAGATACATGATCGAGATGATGACGGTGGCGACGAACATCGAGCCCCAGCCGAAGCCCAGGCCGAAGTTCCAGCCCGAGAAGTCGCCGGAGATGACGGCGCCGACGCCCAGCGCCCACAGCGAGAACACGCCGGCATACCGTCGCAGTCCGCGCCTCTCGAAATACTGTCCGTCTACCGTGTTGTAGGAAACGCCATGTGTGCCCTTGATCTCGCCCATCGAACCATCCCCCGATGCAGACTGACGAGCGGCGTGGCTTCGCCGGCTCCAATATTGGAACTTCACCGAGATTTCGCGAGGAAGTCAACGGGTGTTTATTTGAGGGACGAGCCTTGTGACCGGAGCTGCTCCAATAATCGGAGTTATCGGTAACATGTTTACTTGGAATGATTAAACCATGGGCAAATGCCCGGTAAGTAATCGGCGAAAACTGTATGTCCCGAGATCGAACTCACCGCCCTCTCGATGTATGGATAGCGTGTTCCTCCGTCCGTTCCCGATGCCGCGCCTGCCGACTCGACCACGGCTGCGGCCGGCCGGTCCCGCCCTTCCGCCGGGCGTGACTCGGCGGCCGCTTCATGGTTAGCTTGCGTACTTGATATCGCAGCGACCCATGCTGAGCCGGAAGGGGAGACGACGGTGAACAAGCAGGTGAAGGGCGGGCTGAAGCCCGGCGAGGCGCGCAGCGTCGGGCCCAGCGTCCAGCAGATCATCGACCGGGACGGGGACAACCCGCCCGAATGGTTCCACTCCGAAGAGTGGCAGTTCCAGGGCGACGAGAACCTCACCGTCGACCGCTACATCAGCCAGGATTACCACAACCTGGAAATGGAACGGATGTGGTCGCGGGTCTGGCAGATGGCCTGCCGCGAGGAGGAGATTCCCGAGGTTGGCGACAACATCGTCTACGATATCGGCACCTGGTCGTTCATCGTCGTGCGCTCGGACGAGACCACCATCAAGGCGTTCAAGAACGCCTGCCTGCACCGCGGCACCCAACTTCGGGCCGAGGACGGCTCGGTGGACAAGTTCCGCTGTCCGTTCCACGGCTGGACCTGGAACCTGGACGGCTCGCTCAGGGAAATCCCCTGCAAATGGGACTTTCCCCATGTTGACGAGGCCGAATACAGCCTGCCCGAGGTGAAGGTGGGCACCTGGGGCGGCTTCGTGTTCATCAACATGGACAAGGATGCCATGCCGCTCGAGGAGTGGCTGGGTGTGCTGCCGCAGCACTTCTCGACCTTCCCGCTGGAGCAGCGCTACATGACCGCCAATGTCCGGCGGATCATGCCCTGCAACTGGAAAGTGGCCCAGGAAGCCTTCATCGAGTCCTACCACGTGGTCGAGGCGCATGCGCAGGCGATGCCCGTGACCGGCGACGCCAACACCCAGTACGACCTCTATGGCGACCGCATCAGCCGGCTATACACCCAGCCCGGCGTCACCAGCCCGCACCTGCCGTCGCTCAGCGAGCAGGAGATCGCCAACATCATGATGCAGTCGCCGCGGCTGAAGGAGCGGGGCGGCGCCCTGCCGCTCAAGCCGGGCGAGACGGCGCGCAGCCGCTACATGCAAGTGCTGCGCAAGGATCTGGAGGACCGGTTCGGCGCCGACCTGTCGAAGCTCACCACCACGGAAATCCTCGACAACATCGAGTACTTCCTGTTCCCCAACTTCTTCCCATGGTTCAACTTCAGCCTGCCGCTGGTCTACCGGTTTCGCCCCAACGGCAACGATCCGAACAGCTCGATCATGGATGTTATGCTGCTGCATCCCGTTCCGGACGAGGGGCCGCGCCCCGAACCGGCACGGCTCAACGTGCTGCGGCCGGACCAGCCCTTCACCGAGGCGCCTGAACTCGACCAGATATCGTTCATCTTCGAGCAGGACGTGTCGAACATGCCGCGGGTGCAGAAGGGCATGCACATGCTGGAAAAGGGCGTGACCCTGGGCAACTACCAGGAATCCCGCCTGCGCCACATGCACCGGCTGCTCGACCGCTACGTCGCGGCACCTGCAGGCGAACCGCTCGCGCGCTGATATCCGAGGCGTCCGGCCTGAGCACGACCCCGCGGGGAACCGCGGGCCCTTTCCTTGCTTTCTCGCTGCCGCCAGGGCGACTCGGATCAACCGCGGGCTGTGGTCTTCACATAGTTGTTACTACTTCCGATAGAGGCCTTGTTTCCGCCATCAAGCGGCGGCAAACAGCGCAGCCCCTTACCGTCCCGATACCTCAAGCCACAGGAAAATCGTGGTGTTGCCGCGATTCCAGGGAGTCGGGACGTAGGCGACACAGTTTGGCCATAATGGTCTGACAGGAATCGATCCTGGGCAATCTAGACGATAAGCAGAAATCGGCGGACTTTACCGAGTCCTGCGACCGCTAGAGGTGCGACTTTTTGTTGCACGGACGTGTCTGAGTTGTTTCCGAATAGTAACAGTGACTCAAAGTTGGAGTCATCTGGACAATTGTTGAGGCCACGAATAGTGACTGTGTGATGCGGCAGGCTGGGGTGCTGCGTCGGTGCGAGATCCGGAAGGGGGATTGACCACATGATCCGTTACCCCGAACAGGGCGGTTGTGCGTCCCAGGCGGGCCGCCGGGCCGGCGAGGCGCCGCGCCATGCCTAATTCGCCGATCTTCATGCGGGCCGGGCCCCTGCGCATGGCGGCGCGGGTGCAGCCCTCGGCGGTTGCCGCCTCGGCCGCGGCGCGGCCTGCGGCGCGGATGACCACCACCCTCTCCGAGGCTCGCCTCGCCAACGGGACGCAGTCGGTCGCGCTCGCCAATCCCAGGCTCGCGGCGCGGATGATCAAGATCCGGCCGCATGTCGTCGACGTGATCGGACAGCGGCAGGAAGGCGATGCGCGCGAGTCCGTCAAGGTGCCGATCTCGCCTGCCCCCGAGCCCACCGACGCCATGCTGTTCGAGGACCCCGCCGACCCGGCGAAGAAATACTACCTGCCGCGCTACCGGCTGCGCGAGCAGGGCGGCCGCTACGAGATCGGCATTGTCGCCGCCCAGGATGGCAGCTGGAGGCTGAGCGTGGGCCTCGAGCGTTTTCCCGCGCCGGAACTCGGCGCGTCGGCGCAGGGCGCCCAGCCGCTCGATCATACCATCGCGGTGTTCTTCCGCTACGGCGCCGGCCCTTCGAACGCCATCGAGAAGCGGGTCGACTTCAACGAGAAGGCCGACGACCCCAAGGGTGTGACCGTATCGGTGGGACTCACCCTCGGCGAGCGCGACAACCTGCTGTTCGCGCTGCAGTCCCCGGCGGCAAATCCCGCACTGGTGGTGCGCCGGGCCGTCACCGTGGCGGCGAAGGTTCACGCCCAGTCCGGCACTTCGCCCCAGGAGTTGCCGATGTTGGTCGCCAAGCCCCACATCGCCGCCCTGGCTGCGGCGCAGCCCGCGACCTTGCGCATGGCGCGCCCTGCGTCGGCCCAGTCCACCGCCGTGATGGCGCGCCCGGCCGTGATGCGCATGACCACGCGCCCGCTCGCGGTCGACGCGCTCCAGAACACCGGGATCGTGCCACCCCATCTCCAGACGCCGCCGGCGCCGGTCGACCGCTACAGCATCATCGAGCGAGCGCTCGACGACGTGGCTGACCCCGAGCCCTTCGTGCTCGATCCACGTCTCCATCCCTACGTCTATGAGGGCGCGGCGGTGGGCGGCGGCGGAGCGAGGGTGTCGGAGTTCCGCCGCATCGTGCTCGCCCATCCGCAAGGCGCCCCCGACGCGCGCTTCCACGCCTATCTGCAGGACAAGGGCGAGCCCTGGGTGTTCTACTACCTGCCGGACCGCTTCAAGCTGGCCCGGCGCGACGTGGCGCCCTTCCTGCCGCAGATGGTGGTGCGCATCGCCGCGCCCGACGGCGCGATCGAGAACGCCAGCGTCAGCATGGACTACATGGTCGAGCCGTGGATCGACCCCGGCCGCCTGAAGGCGGCGGCTGCCGCGCTCGGCCGGGAGGTTCCCGCTGGCGCACACAAGACCGAACCTGAGCTTCGCCCGTTGCAGGCGAAGGCCTCGCTCAGACTGTGGGTGCCAGGCGCGGGCGGGGCGGTACTGGCGGACCAGAAGGATACGGCCATCGACCTGGCCAACGGCTTCCTGCACAGCCTGACCCTGCCGCTCGACGGCTTCCGCCAGCTCTATGCCGCGGCCTACAGCCGCGACGCCACCAGCCTGTTCTCGGGGCAGGTGCTGGTCGAGACCGGGCTGTCCATGCCGGAGCCGGTGCCGCTGGAGATCCGCTTCGCCGACACCCAGGGCGAGGTGCTGTCCTTCGGCGAACAGCCGTCCGAGGCCGACGGCACCATCGCCGTACGGATGAAGAACGACATCGAGAGCCCGGTCCGGCTGCGCGCCCTGCCGGTGAAGGTCCGCAAGGGCGACGCCGAGGTGGCCGCTTCGGTCGAGGGCATCAGCTTCGACGTGCCCATCGAGCTGGTTCCCGGCGGCGAGGTGTCGTTCACCGTCAAGCCCGGCGGCGCGCTCGCGGGCGATGGCGTCATGGATGCGGTGTTCGACACCGCGCCGGTGGAAATCCTGCCCGATCCCGAGAAGATCCTGCCGCTGATCAGCGACACTTCGGTACCTGCCCAGTACGAGCGGCAGATCGACGTGATGACCATGCCCGAGCTGATGGGCGACGCGGCCGACCCGAACTCCATCATCCTGATCAACGTCGAGTTTCGCGGCGGCGGCAACCTCAAGCTCAGCCGCGACCAGGCGCAGGGTGTCGCCCAGGTGCAGCTGCCGCTGATGGACCTGCTGCTCGGCCGGGACACCCAAGGCAAGTACGGCTTCCGGCAGCAGATCATCCGCCGCAACGGCAGCCAGACCGTCGACCCCAGCTGGCGCGAGGCGGATTTCAGCCTCCTCGTGCTGCCGATCGTGTGAGGCGGCCATGTCGCTCAAGGGCACGCCCGACTGGTCCAGCCCGTTGAAGGCGGCGGGCAGCGACGCCTGGTTCGCATTCGAGGACCCGTTGCGCGCCTTCGTGCCGCCGGCTGCGCTGGCGGTCGCCGAGGAGCCGGGCGGTGCGCCCGCCCTGGCGCTGGAGCTGATCAGGCTGAGCGGCGCGGCGGACGGGCCGCGTGTGTTCGGGCTGCTCAACATCGGCTTCGCCGCCGATTTCGCGCTGGCTGACAAGCAACAGGCGGTGTTCGCCGCACATCCGGACGTGCGGGTGGAGCCGCTGATGCCGCGCGGCGGCTTTCTCCGGTTCCAGGCGGCCGAGGCCCTCAATATCCACGCCGATCTGCTCTCGCCCAAACCGCTGGTATGGGCGGGCGCCGGCGCGCTTACCTTCGCCGTCCAGCTCGGCCAGCCTGCGGCCATGCTGCTCAACGACGCGCTGGTGAACGGCCTGGTGACGGTGACCGCCTTGGCCGAGCTGGAGACCTGGGGCGTGGCGAGCCGCGTGCCGGCGCGGGTGACGTTCAATCCGGCGGTGCTTCCCTCGCTGGTCGCGGGCGTGGCGATAAACGGCAAGGTCGCGCCAGGCGCGCTGGCGGCGGCGCTGGTCGCCCGTGCGGACACGCCCGTGCTCGGTTTCGACGGCATCGGCACCGATGCGGAACGGGTGGCGGCCGCCGGCGCATTCGCCGAGCGACTGATCGGCCGGTTCGCCGCGCTGGCGCCGGCCGACGATCCTTCCGCAGGTCCCGTCTATGCGTTCGATACCGCCGCCATGCTGGACGGCGAGATGGCCTGGGACCTGAGCGAGCCGGTGCTCGCGCCGCGCGCCGTGACGCTCGCGTCCAACCCGCTCGAAACGGCGCGCCAGGCCAGCGCGAAAGGCTTCACGCTGTCGCGGGAAGCGCCGGTGGTACCGTTCGCGACCGGCCTTCACGTGATCAGCATCTCCCCGAACCTGCCGCCGAAGCGGATCGGGGCGCTGATGGTGGGTGCGGAGATTCGCGTGCCGCCGTTCCTTCCGGACCGTCCGCAGACGGTCACGGCTTCGGCCCTGTTCCGCGAGGGCGAGACCTCGAAGACCGTCAATATCCGCCTGTCGCCCGCCGAGCCGGTGGCGTTCGACTACCAGGCGGTTGTGTTCGTCGCCGGCCCGGCCGGCGCGCAGCGGTTGACCGGACCGGTGCTGCGCCGTCAGGGAACGCATCTGACCATCGTCCCGGACAGCTTTCCGGTGCGGTTCCTGCGCATCGACGCCACGCCGACACTTCTAGACGCCTTGAACCTGCATATTCGCTGTACAGGCAATCAGGGCGGCAAGCCGTGGTCGATCGAGGCCGACCTCACGCGGACGACCGGCGCGCTCGCCTTTGCCGTGCCGCGCGAGATCGAGGACGGCGCGCTCGGCGTCAGCGCCACCACGCCGGATGGCGGCCGCACCCTGACCCTCGATCCCCGCCCGCTGGAGGATTGCTGGCTCGACCTGTCCAGTTTCCCGACCGCCGGCCCGGCGCGGGTCGACGTGACCTGCGAATTCGACGACACAGCGGGACTTGCCGCCATCGAGTGCGCGCCCGAGGACCGGCTGGACCAAGTGGACGCCGTCGGCCTGGTGCGGTTGACGCCGGCCGCGCCGTCCCGCGAGTGGCGCTGGCTGGTCACCAATCCCCTGCTAGACGGCTTCCACTGGCGCTGGTTCCGCCCATCCGGTGAGGCGCCCGAGCCGTGGTCGGAGCGCCTCGATCGGGCATCCGGTCCGCTCGCGCTGCGCAGCAGCCGCCGGGCGGGCGCATCGACCGTCATGGAGGAGGCACGATGAGCGCCGTCGAGCTGAGCAATGCCGTCGCCGTCGAGGACGCGGGAAGCGGCACCTGGTACTACGCGCCGAAGGAGCCGGGGATCGCCAGGGACGGCAACGGCCGCCCGCAGTTCAACCTGCTGTCGGCGGGGCCGGTCTCGTTCCTTCAGATCACCGGCACCTGGGGCCTCGGCGCTGCCGATGTGGACGGCGCCCGCCGCGAGCTGGCCGGCAAGCTGGGCAGGGATCCGACCAGCCTGGACTTCCGGCCGATGCCGGAAAGGGTCGACGGCGTCTCCCTGATGCTGGGCGACGGCGCCGACGGCTACACCGTGCTGCAGCAGGGCAAGTCGTCGGGCATGCCTCCCCACCACGCCGCGTTCAACGTCATGCTCGACGAGCGCCAGCTCAAGACCGTCAGGGAGGCCCTCGACGGCAAGCAGCACCAGCTCGTGCTGCGCTACGACATCACCCGCCAGACGCCTGTCACCTCGGCCACGGCCGAGCACGTGGCGACCAGCGAGGCGGACGAGGGATGCGGGCCGGACGGCTCGTGGAGTTCGGCTTCCGGGCATGCCGAGACATCGGCCAGCCGGGAGACCGTCATGCAGACCGAGAAACTGGGCGTCCAGCTGGACGCCGCGGATTGGCCGTCGGCCCGCTGAAGGCGGCCGCGAGGACTATTGCGAGGAGGGTTCCATGCTTCAGATCGACAAGATTCAGCAGATCAGCGACGTCACCGTCTATGGCGACGACAAGAGCGACCACACCTTCTACCTGGTGCCGCAGACGCCGCGTTTCCGCCTGGAGAACGGCAAGGTAGCGTTCAAGTTCATCAAGTACCGCGAGCTGCGCAAGGAGGGGAACGACCTGTTCGGCGGAGTCTGTGCCTTCGACACCGAGTTTGTCGTCGCGCCGGAGAAGCTGGGCCCGGTGAAGCAGGAGTTGCAGAACCAGGTCAACGCCAAGTACCAGCCGCGCGGTCTCCAGCCGCCGCAGGTGATCGTCGGGCCGCTGACCTACACCGGCGGCACCGCCAACCTGAACATCGGCGAGGGCAGCACGCTCGTGGAGAAAGTGCGCGGCGCCGGCAAGCCGTCGCTTTACGGCAACAACGTCGCCACCTTCTGGGTCGAGCTGACCAAGGCCGGCGCCACCGTGTTCGAGGCGGCGCTGCAGGGCCAGGGCGGCTTCGTATCGGTGGTCTACGATTTGAAGATCTGGGCCAAGCTGCCGCCGGTCACCGCGCGCGGCTGGTGGCACGCCAGCCAGTTCTACTCCTTCGTCCAGACCATCAACACCGAGGACAATTTCTGGAGCGAGGACAGCTACGAGGAGAACATCCGCGAGACCATGCGCAAGAACGAGGTGATGGGCACCGAGTTCAACTTCGTCGGCAACCCGGCCATGTCGGCCGAGGACCAGCGCAAGATGGAGGCCGACATCCGCGCCGCGGTCACCCGCCAGCTCGAGGACGCGGTCGAGCGCAACATGCTCAAGGAGATCGAGAAGACCGATCCCGACACCAAGAGCCTGCGCGAGGACCAGGACATCGAGGACATCAAGCGCACGGTGTCGAAGACCCAGATCGCCGACGTGAACATCTCGTTCAAGGAAAGCCAGGTGATCGAGTGGAACATCGTGCCGCAGGGCCTCTTGCCCAACATCACCTCGATGAAGGGCCCGGACGGCAAGGCGTTCAACTGGGCCGACTACGCCATGGAAGTGGACCTCAACGACCCGTTCTTCCAGACCCTGGAAGTGTCGGTCAGGGTGAACGCCGACTTCGACAATCTGCCGATCTTCAACGTCGAGGCCAAGCTGTCCTACTTGCACGGCCGCGACCACAAGATCGAGGAATATACATTCGGTAAGCCCGACGACGTCGGCAAGTTCCGCACCTTCGTCGAGGACAACATCCGCAAGTACAAGTTCGTCTACCAGGTGAACTACGAGGGCGACAGCCGGGTGTTCACCTCCGAGGAAATCGAGACCGACGACACCCAGCTCACCATCAACGTCGACGATCTCGGCGTGCTGGTCGTCGACATCGCGCCGGGCGACATCAACTTCACCCAGGTGAAGCAGGCCCAGCTGGTCGTGCGCTACGAGGACCAGGGCATCACGCCCATCGAGCGCCAGTTCACCATGACGCCCGAGAAGAACACCTTCCAGATCCGCGAGGTGATCTTCAAGCCGCGCACCAAGCCCATCAAGTACAGCGTCAAGTACTTCATGGTCGACGGCCGCGAGTTCGAGGTGAAGGGCAAGGAGCAGGACGCGCCGCAGATCTACATCAACGACCCGTTCTCGGCGATGAAGACCGTCGGCCTGCGCGCCGTCGGCGACCTCAATGCCAAGATCCAGTCGATCATGGTGGACCTGATCTACAAGGACGCCGGCAACAACAACTACACCCAGACCAAGTCGATGGCGCTGTCGAAGGCGACACCGTTCTTCGACTGGACCTTCCCGGTGATCGACGAGAACGCCGGCGAGCTGAAATATTCCGGCACCATCTCGTTCATGGACGGCACCACCAGGGACATCCCCGAGACCGTCGCCGCCCGCTCGACCATCCAGGTCGGCGACGTGGTCGCCGACCGGCTGGAGGTGATGGTCGTCCCCGACCTGATCGACTTCACCGCGGTCAAGCTGGTCAACGTCTCGCTGCGCTACGTCGACGACACCAACCAGGTCGACGAGCGCAAGGACCTGATCTTCAAGCAGGGCGAGCAGGCGAAGAACTGGACCGTCGACCTGAAGAACAAGGCGGCCCGCGACTACATGTGGAGCGCTCGCTTCTTCATGGCCGACGGCAGCCGCAAGGAGGTCACCGACCAGCCTGGCCAGGGCGAG
>JBFWZH010000014.1:0-109016 GCA_050185585.1 Sphingomonadales bacterium
CACCCGTGGATCCCCAATCCCAACCCGCTTCAACCGCGCCTCCCGCAAATCACCCGCAGGAAACTTGAATCACAAACACAACCTCAACAGAACAAACTTCCGTGCATCCCGTAGCCCAAGGGGAGAGGGAACGAGTCCTGTGCCGAGAGGTCAACCTAAACGGCTACCGCTCTAGGATAGCACGGACTACTACGTCTCAACGCGTGTTCGGAAAGGTCGCAATCACTTCGCCAAGCCAACCATAGAGGCTCCCGTAGTCCGCGTAGCCCGTTCTCCCGAAACGCACGACGACCAGGTCCTTCGACGGGACCATGGCGATCACCTGGCCCCGGTGGCCTGTGGCCATGAAGGCGTCTGCGGGCATGGTCGGCAGACGCTTCGTCGGGTTCACCCAGGTCATGGCGCCGTAGACGCCGTTCGCCTGCGGCGTGCGCATGAAATCCACCCAGCCGTCGGGCAGTACCTGCTTTCCCTCCCACACGCCGCCGCGCAGCATCAGCAGGCCGAAGCGCGCCCAGTCGCGCGCCGGCGCGTGCAGCCAGGACGAGCCGACGAAAGTACCGGCGCCGTCGAACTCGGGCTCGGCGCTCACCATGCCGATGGGCTCGAACAAGGCGCGGCGCATGAACGCCAGGTAGCCTTCCCGCGAACCACCGACGGCATCGCGCACGACGCCGGACAGCAGGTTGGCGGTGCCGCTGGAATAGACGAACCGCTCGCCAGGCTTCGCGGCAAGCGGCCGGCTCGCCGCGAAGCCGGCCATGTCGCCGCGCGCCGCCCCGAACAGCATGGGCAGCACATCGGAGGTGAACGGGTTGAAGTAGTCCTCGTTGAAGTCGAGGCCGTCGGTCATCTGCAGCAGCTGCTGGAGCGTGATCCTACGACGCGGATCTGACGGATCGCGCCACGCGGCGACCGGTGCCGGCTTGTCGAGCGCCAGCCTGCCTTCTCCCACGGCGACGCCCGTCAGCGCGCCCAGCACCGTCTTGGCGACCGACTGGGACAGGAATTTCCGCTCCGGCCCGAAGCCCGGCGCATAGCGCTCCGCCACCAGCACGCCGCGATGCACGATCAGCAGCGCACGCGTGCCGGGCACCACGGCGGGATCGCCGAAGCCGTCGTCGAGCAGCCCACGCAGCCGGGCGGCGTCCACGTCCGGCGCAGGTGTGGCCTTGGCCCATTCGGCCGTGGGCCAGGGCACGCCGTCGGGCTGCCGCGGCAGCGGGACGAGCGCCAGCGCGGGAGCGGCCCACAGCAGCACCAGCAGCGTCACCAGTCCCCGCATCAGCGCACCGTGCAGCCGGTTCCCGGCTCGTAACGGCCGGTGGCGTCGACAAGACCCCAGATCGAGGCGGTCACCTGCCGCCTGTCCGGCTCGAAATCGAATTCCGTGCCGCCGAATCCCAGCGGGTCTTCGGCGACGCAGAAGGCGTCGTCGCCGCCGTCCAGGTAGCGGCACTGGCAGGCCCATTTCGCGCTGACGTCCACGGCAAGCTGTCCGGTGGCCGGCAGCTCCCAGGCGAGGAACGCCGCCAGCACCACCATGACGAGCAGGAGCCCGATCAGGATGCGGCGGCGCGTCCGCGTCATGCCATGGTGTAGGCGAGGTCTTCCTTGGTCCGCTTGCCTGGTTCGAAATCCTCGGGCTTGTAGTACGAGCCCTCGACCTTCTGGGTCGTGCTCCAGTCGCGCACCACCACCCGCTTGATGATCAGCCACTCGCCGTTGCGCTTCTTCAACTTGTCCAGGTAGCGGCCGCCGAAGCGGTCGAGATAGGTGTCGGCGCCGTCCTTGCGGACGTGATAGGCGACGAACCAGGTCTCGGCGCGCGCGGTCTCGTGGTGGATGTCGATGATCGACTGGTTGAGCGTGTGCGAGGTGGATTCCGTGTGCTCGCCCAGCGCCTTGGTCACATAAGGACCGAATTCCTTGCCGTTGCCCTTGTACGCGCCGTGATCGTCGCTCGATTCCGGATGATAGACCGAGCTGACCAGCTCGGCATCGCCCCGGTCGACGCCGCGCGTGTACAGCGCCAGCAGCCGCCTGATCTTGTAGTCGTCGACGACCTTCTGCATTTCCGCGTCCATGTGTCCTCTCCCCTTCATGGATATGCGGCGACTATATTGCATCCAAAGGGAGAGACCAGATGCCAAACAACAAGGTGCTCGTCGCCGGCGCCACCGGGCTGGTGGGACGCGCCGCCATCGAGGAATTTTCCGCGCGCGGCTGGGGTGTGACCGGCGTGTCGCGCCGGATACCCGACGACCTCGACGCGAACGCCGACCTGATCTCCGTCGATCTCACCGACCGCGCCGCCTGCGAGCGCGCGTTCGGCGACATGGGCGACGTGACCCACCTCGTCTTCGCCGCCCTGTACGAGAAGCCCGGCCTGTTCGCCGGCTGGCGCGAGCGCGACCAGATGGAGACCAACCTGGCCATGCTCGCCAATCTGTTCGAGCCGCTGGAGCGGGCGGCGAAAGGACTGCGGCACGTGTCGATCCTGCAGGGCACCAAGGCTTACGGCGCCCACTTCAAGCCCATCGAAATCCCCGCCCGGGAAAGCCGCCCGCGCGACGCCCACGAGAATTTCTACTGGCTGCAGGAGGATTTCCTGCGCGATCGGCAGCCCGGCAAGGACTGGGCGTGGACCGTGGTGCGGCCGCAGATCGTGTTCGGCCACGCGGTCGGCGCGCCCATGAACCCGATCGCCGCCATCGGCGTCTATGCCGCCATCCGCCGCGAACTGGGGCTGCCCCTGTCCTATCCGGGCGGCCCTGCCTGCGTCATGGAAGCGGCCGACGCGCGCATCGTCGCGGGGATGCTGGCCTGGGCCGCCGAGGAGCCGGCCGCGCGCAACGAGATCTTCAACGTCACCAACGGTGACGTCTTCACCTGGCCCGGAATCTGGCCTGCCGTCGCCCGCTGCTTCGGGATGGACGAGGGCAAGCCCGAGCCCCTGTTCATGGCCGAGGAGATGCCGAAATACGAGGCGGTCTGGCAGGAGCTGGTGACGCGCCATGGCCTGCGCCCCCACACCATCCGCGAGCTGGTCGGCGATTCCTTTCACTATGTGGACGGCATCAGCGGCGCCGGCCGCGAACGCGCCCCGCCGCCCGCCATCGTCAGCACCATCAAGGCGCGGCAGCGGGGATTCCACGACTGCATCGACACCGAGGATATGTTCGCCCACTGGTTCGACCGGCTGCGGGCGCTGAAGATTTTGCCGCCGCTTTAGGGAGCTTCCATGCATCTGGTCATCCTGCCCGGCGACGGCATCGGCCCGGAAATCTGCGACGCCACCTTGCAGGTGCTCTCGCTGCTGAACGAAAGGTTCGGCCTCGGCCTGACGTGGGAAAGCCACGACATCGGCCTGGGCGCCCTCGCCCGCCACGGCACAACCTTCCCGGCGGCGGCGAGGGGCGCTGCCATGGCGGCGGACGGGATCATCCTCGGCCCGGTCTCGCACAACAACTACCCGCCGAAGGCCGAGGGCGGCATCAATCCGTCGGGCGATCTGCGGCTGTCGCTGGACCTCTACGCCAACATCCGCCCGTCCCGCTCCCGCGACGGCCTGAAATTCTGGGGCCGCATGCCCATGGACCTCGTCATCGTGCGCGAGAACACCGAAGGCTTCTACGCCGACCGCTCCATGCACATGGGACCGGGCGAATTCATGCCGACGCCCGACATGGCGCTGGCGGTCCGCAAGATCACCGCCCATGCCTGCGAGCGCATCGCCCGCGCGGCGTTCGAGCTGGCCATGGGCCGGAAGCGCCACGTGACAGCCGTCCACAAGGCCAACGTGCTGCGTGTCTCCGATGGCCTGTTCCTGCGCGAGGTGCGAAAGGTGGCGTCCGAATATCCCGACGTCGCCTATGACGAGCAGCTGGTCGATTCCATGAGCGCCATGCTGGTTCGCGACGCCGCCCGCTTCGACGTGGTGGTGACCACCAACATGTATGGCGACATCCTGTCCGACGAGGCGGCCGAGCTGTCCGGCAGCCTCGGCCTCGCCGGCTCCATCAACGCCGGGGAAAGTCACTGCATGGCCCAGGCCCAGCACGGCTCGGCGCCCGACATCGCCGGCCAGGACAAGGCCAATCCGGTCTCGCTCATCCTCTCGGCCGCGCTGCTGCTGAACTGGCTCGGACGCAGGCACGGCCTCGAAAACTTCATCCGGGCCGCCGCCGCGGTCGAACCAGCCATCGATGCACTGGTCGCCCGTCCCGAGAGCCGGACCGCCGATCTGGGCGGCGCACTGGGAACCCGGGCATTCTCGGCTGCGCTTGTCGCGGGTATCTTGCGGCGGCTGTGATATGCTTCGCCGAAATTGTGAGATGAGGCCACATGCTTCGGGATGACGAGATCATCGAGCCTGAGGACAGGGAGGATGGCCCGGGCAGCCTGGCCTGGCGCAGCCTGATCCTGCCCGCCGCGGCATCGGCCGTCGCCGCGCTGGTGCTGGGCGCCTGGATATCCTGCGCGCGGGGGCCGGGCGCCTGGGTGCTGCTGGCCGCGCCGGCCTTCGCCGCCATCGGCGCCGTCGGCGGGCCCGAGCGCAGCCCGCGCCGGCGCCTGGTGATCGGCCTGCTGTCCACCGTGGTGAACCTGGTGGTGATGCTCGTCGCCGGCATGCTGTTCGGCTGGACCGCCTGCGGCCCTTAGCCCGGACCGTCGCTCGATCATCGGCTGCGCGGATTCCCTCCGGCCCAGGGCTTGGCCGGATCGTGGAAGCGCAGGCGGTGGCCCAGCGGTGCGATCACCGCCGAATAGAACGCAAAGGCCCGGTCCAACTCGGTGACGCCGATGAAAGCGTGCGACAGCATGGCTTTTTCCTCAGAGTGACCACGGATTGACGAGAGAGACCCCGAGCGGCGCGAAATCCGCAGTTGCGGGTGACGACCGTCATGCCATGGACGAGCGCGGTCGCCGCGATGCAGGCATCCCGTTCAGGCCGCGGATCGGGTACGTGCAGGGCGGCACAGCGGAGCGCCACTGGCACATCGACCGGCAATGTGCGCTCCGCGAACTCCGGCAAGACATGATCCTCCATCCAGCCACGCAGTCGCTCCCTGCCGCTTGTCGCGCCGTTCGACGAGCCGTACTCCGAGGCCGAGTTCCATGAGTGTAATGGCAGAAAGATAGAATACAGAGGCGTCCGATCCGGACAGCCACGCGACGACGGACGGTTCGGCTTTGCCGTCACCGGCCTTCCGCAGTTCGGAGATCACGTTGGTATCGAATGAACATCAGGAAAGGTCCGCCGGACGGGGAAGCTCCCGCGACCGCGGCGTGTCCGGTTCGATGTCGTCGAGCCCTGGCATGGACAGGTCCTCCACGAGACTCCGTCCGGTAGCGGTCAGGCGCTGGTAATCCTCGTAGCTGAGCAGAACATGGGCAGGCCGCCCGCGATTGGTGATCACCACCGGCCCCTTGCGCGCCGCCTTCTGGGCTTCATTGGCCTTCTGCTGGAACTCTCTGCTTGAAAGGGTGGTGATGGTCATGGCAGAACCCGCAATCCTTTATGTAGGTACATTGGAACATTTGATACCGATGGCAATTCCGCCAACGCAACTCTGCTACGGATTGCCGGAATGCTGCGGCAGGCCGTCGTCCAGTTCGATCCAGGCCTGCTTCGACGAGACCCAGATGTGCGCGGTCGGGCTGAAGCGGTTCGGATCGTCGAGGCTGCCCATGGCGAGGCCGATGGCATTGGCGCTTGCCCGTTCAGAGAACAGCGTCGTGCCGCATTTCGGGCAGAAGCCGCGCCGCAGTCGCTCGGACGAGTGATACCAGCCCACCGGGCCGGTGATGGCCAGCGTATCAAGCAGCACCTGCACCCGGGCATAGAACGGGCCGCCCGTCGCCTTCTGGCAGACATGGCAGTGGCAGGCCCGGATGTTGAGCGGTTCGGCGGCGGATTCGTAGCGGCACGCGCCGCACAGGCAGCCGCCGGTGATGGTCTGGGTCATAAGGCGTCCCCCGTTGCAGGTCTCCCCTACTCTGTCCGATTCCGCGAACGAGCAACAGGAGAAGCGGCGGCACATAGCCGCCGCTTTCAACTGCCCTACGACCAGTCAATGAGCGGCAACACCCACCCTCGCCCACAGATCGTTGAACTCGACGGCGTCGAAGAACGCGCTGGCGCGGATGATCTTGCCGCCCCGCATCTCCATGAACCAGGCGTAGGTATTGACGTAGGGCCTGTCGTCGCGGGCGATGCCGCGGGCGTCGAAGAAGGCGATCACCGTATCGCCGTCGGCGTAGATTTCGCGTACGGCCGGCTTCAGGCCCACCTTCATGCGGGCGTTGAACGGCCGGATCACCTCGCTCATGAAGGCCTCGCGGCTGGGATAGGTCTTTGCCGCGACCGAGTTGCCCTCGATGGTCCAGCGGGCGTCCTCGGCCAGCAGGTCGAAGGGGCTGCCAGTGCCGGCCTGCCAGGCGTCGAACGCGGCGCGAACGATGGCCTTGTTGCGATCGGCCTGGGACGGGCCGGCCGCGGTCGCGGCATCGGGGGCGAAGGCGGCCATCGCGAGGCCGAAGGCGGCGCCGAACAGGCGGCGATTCAGGAAGGTCATGGTCATGCTCCTCGAATGAGAACCGGGGCGGCCCGCGCCGCCCCGGCGAGAGTGGTCAGATCCGGTTTTCCCAGGCGTCGAGCTGATGCTGCTTCAGCATGTCCTCGATGACCTTCGGCACCACGTTGCGGAACTTGCCGGTGTCGGCGGGGACGATCTCGATCATCCGGTCGATCATCTCCTGCGGGTCCATCTTGCCTTCGGGCGTCGCGAAGAAGTCGTCGAAGCCCTTGCGCAGGTCCGCCCGCTTGGTGAAGTGCTTGCTGTCGTCCAGCCAGCGGAAGGCGTTGTCGGCCATGGTCTCGTTGTAGCCGGTGTAATACGCGCCGGGATTGATGGTCTGGATCTTGATCCCATACGCCGCCAGCTCCTGCTGCATGGCTTCGGCGAGCGCCTCCAGCGCATGCTTGGTCGAGACGTAGGTGCCCCAGTTCGCAGGCGTGAACAGGCCGCCCATGGACGAGGTGAACACCACCTTCCCCGTCCTGCCGGCCTCGACCCACTTGCGCACCACGCCCTGGGTGAGGATCAGCGGCAGGAACACGTTGACCTCGTAGTTGCGGCGCACCAAGTCTACCGGAATTTCCCATACCGGGCCGCTCTCGCCCATGCCGGCATTGTTCCAGAGGACGTCGATGTCCCATGTCAGCGCCTGGGCGATGTCGTAGGGGTCGGTCAGGTCGAGCCGCTCGACGTGGAGGTTGGCGAGGCCGAGGGCCGCGGCTTCCTCGCGCAGCGGGGTGACCTGGGACGAGACCTGGGCGGTGGCGATGATCTTGTGGCCATTTTTGGCCATGCCGATGGCGGCGGCCTTGCCGAAGCCCGAGCCGGCGCCGGTGATGAGGATGGTCTATAAGCTCCCTTGATGATGTGGATGAAGTGACTGGTGAGGCTTGGTCGGATCAGTCGGTGAGGGCGGCGAGCGCGGCATTGGCGATGTCGAGGTCCTGGTGGACCGCGCCGCCGGAGACGCCGACGGCTCCGATCTGGGTGCCGTCCGGACCGGTGACCGGCAGGCCGCCGGCGAAGACGACGAGACCGCCATTGCTGTTCTCGAGGCCGGGGGCCGGCGCGCCGGGCTTGCAATATTCCCAGACCGCCTCGCTGGCGGCATTGAACAGCACCGCGGTGCGGGCCTTGCCGGCCGCCAGATCGATGGAGCCGAGAACAGCGCCGTCCATCCGGCTGAAGGCCTTCAGGTGGGCGCCGCCGTCGAGCACCGCGACGTTGACCGGAACGCCGATCTCCCGGGCGCGGGCTTCGGCAGCGGCGATCATCGCGCGGGCCTGGTGGGTGGTGATCATGGTCTTTCTCCTGTGTCGGCGCCGGTGTCGTCCGGCGATGGAGAAAGCATTACGCAATGCACCCGCCCCGGTATTTCCAGGTCTTGCGGAGGCTTTTACCGATCTTGCTGTTCGACGATTCCTGCGGGCGGGTGCGCGGCGGCTACCGCATCCGCATATCCCTGTACTGGCCGGGAGTCAGGCCGGTGACCTTGCGGAACACCCGGTTGAAATTGGCCTGCGATCCGAATCCCGTATCGAGTGCGATCTCGATCATCGCCGAGCTTTCCAGCTCCAGCTTGCGCTTTGCCGCCTCGACGCGGCGCTCGGTGACGTAGCGGTGCGGGCTGGTGCCCATCGCCTCGCCGAACTGGCGCGAGAAGTGGAACGGGCTGAGGCACGCCTCGGCGGCCAGGTCGTCGAGCGAGATCTCCGCCGCCAGCCGGGCCTCGACGAAATCGAGCACCCGCGCCAGCCGCTTCGCATCCATGGACGGCGCCTTCACCGGCAGCACCCAGCGATCGGCCGAATAGGTTGCGAGGATGTGGGCCGCCAGCGCCGTGCGCATGCCATCGACCAGCAGCCGGTCGGTGGACTGGGCGGGACGGTCCAGCAGCGCCCTGAACGTGCTGCTGATCTGCGATAGCAGCGGATCGGCGAGGTCGCTGGTATAGGCCAACTCGACCTTGTTCGGGTCGATGTCATGATCCTCCAATGCCGCATGCTCGATCAGCGCCGGTGGCAGGAAGATGTGCAGGCATTCGTCGATGTCGGTCGACACTTCCACGTTGCTCTCGTGGGTGCCGGCCGGACAGATCCAGACCGTGCCAGGCTTGCCGTGCTGCACCTGCCGCTTGCCGTCGCCGATGCGGCTGACGGTTGAATGGCCCGAGAGCATCACCGCGATCTCGGTGAAAGGCAGCGTCAATTCGGCCTGGAGGCCGGGGCGGTGGTTCCAAAGCTCGACGCGCATGGACGACCAGTCGGCGGGCTCCCGGAGCCGCCGGCCGGTCGCATATTTCTCGTCGCCGTGCCCATCCACCTTCATCGCCATACCTGGTGGATACGAAGCCGGCGGTACTCGCCGGGTGTCAGGCCGGTAACCTTTCGGAACACCCGGTTGAAATTGGCCTGGGAACCGAATCCGGTGTCGAGCGCGATCTCGAGCAGAGTCGAGGACTTCAGGGCCAGCTTGTTCCTGGCCGCCTGAACCCTTCGTCCGGTGACGTAAGAGTGCGGGCCGACACCCATTGTCGCGCGGAACTGACGGGAGAAATGGAAAGGACTGAGACATGCCTCCGCCGCCAGATCGTCCAGCGAAATGTCCGACGCCAGCCGGGCCTCGATAAAGTCAAGGACCCTTCCAAGCCGCTTCGGATCCATCGACGGTGCCTTTGCCGGCGCACGCCAGGTATCGCGGGAATAGGTTGCGAGCACGTGAGCCAACAAGGCGGTTCGCATGCCATCCGCCAGCAACCGGTCGGTGGGCTGGACGCCGCGATCGAGGATGGCGCGAAAGACAGCGCCGATGTGGCTCGCCACGGCATCGGTCTCGTTCTCGGCATAGGCAAGCCGGGCCTTGGCCGGATCGATGTCGTAATCCTCCAGCGCCGATCGTCCGATCAGCGCCGGCGGCACGAAGACATGGAGGCACTCGGCCAGAGGCGCCTTCACGTCGATCTCGGTTGCGCGAATGCCGGCAGGGCAGATCCAGGTGGTGCCGGGCCGCGCATGGGTGAGCTGCCGCGCCCCGTCTCCCGTACGCCCGACCACCGCCGCAGGTCCGGACAGCATCACCGATATCTCGGTGAATTCCGGCGTTCGGTCTTCCTGCCTTCCCGGCCCGTGGCTCCACAGCTCGACCCGCAGCGACGGCCATTCGGCAGGCTCCTTGAGTCGCCGGCCGGTGTTGTACTTGTCGCCGCCGTATCCTTCCACCTTCATCGCCGCGCCGACGGTCCGTAGAGGAGTGGTGAACGCACTATTTCCGGAAGTCAGTCGAGAATATACGCGGACTTGTGCGGTGCAACAATACCTCTGAACCGTGATGATGCGGCGGCCGTCGCCGACCGCCGGAAGGTGGCGGCCGGGCAAGCCAGCATCCCCGCCGCGCGACCGGGCGCTAGATCGTCCCGCGCTCCTTCAGCGCCGCGATCTCATCGGCGCTCTTGCCCAGCAACCCGCCATAGATCTCGTCATTATGGGCGCCCAGCGGCTCGCCGACCCACTTCACCTTGCCCGGCGTTTCCGACAGCTTCGGGAAGGCGTTCTGCATCCAGATATTGGAAAAATCCGGGTGCGGCAGGTGGACGATGGCGTCGCGGGCCTTGAAGTGCTCATCCTCCATCATGTCGGGCGCCTTGTAGATCTTGCCCGCCGGCACGCCGTTGGCCTCCATCAGGTCGGCCAGTTCCTTTGCCTCGTAATCCTTCGTCCACTCGCCGATCAGATCATCCAGTTCCTGCTGGTGCCTGCCGCGCGCGGTGTGCGTCGCATAGCGCGGATCCTTCGCCAGCTCCGGCCGGCCCATCGCCTCGCACAGCCGGCCGAACACGCTGTCCTGGTTGGCGGCGATCAGGATGTCGCCGTCCTTCGTGGGATAGACGTTGGACGGCGACACGTTGGGCAGCACCGCGCCGGTCCGCTCGCGGATGAAGTTGGCCTCGGTGTATTCGGGGATGGTCGATTCCATCATCGCCAGCACCGCCTCGTAGATGGCGCTGTCGATCACCTGACCGCGACCGGTCAGGTGCCGCCGGTGCAGCGCCATCATGGCGCCGAGGCAGGCCATCGTTGCTGCCAGGGAGTCGCCGATCGACAGGCCGACCCGCGATGGCGGGGCACTGGGATCGCCTGCCAGGTTGCGGATGCCGCCCATGGCCTCGCCGATGGAACCATAGCCTGCGCGCGGAGAGTATGGACCTGTCTGTCCATACCCCGAGACCCGGATCATGATCAGGCCAGGATTGATCCTGGACAGCTCGTCATAGCCCAGGCCCCACTTCTCCAGCGTGCCGGCCCGGAAGTTCTCGATCAGGAAATCGGCCTTGGCGACCAATTCGCGTAGAATGTCCTGTCCGTCTTTTTCGCGCAGGTTGAGGGTGACCGACTTCTTGTTGCGGGCGATCACCGACCACCAGACCGGCTTGTTGCGGCCCCATTCGCGCATGGGATCGCCGATGCCGGGCTGCTCGACCTTGATCACCTCGGCGCCGTGATCGGCCATCAGCTGGCCGCAGAACGGACCGGCGATGAGCTGCCCCAGCTCGATCACCCTGAGCCCCTGAAGCGCGCCGAAAGCCTCGCCCTTTTGCATTCCCCGCCTCCCGTAATGGCTTCCGCCCTGTTGTCGCGGTGGATATACATAAGAGCATGCGCCAGGTCACCATCCTAGAGGTCAGCCCGCGCGACGGGCTCCAGAACGAAGCGGTCGCGTTCACGACCGACCAGAAGCTGGAGCTGATCGGCCGCGCCATCGCCGCGGGCGCGCGGCGCATCGAGGTGGCGAGCTTCGTCCATCCCGGCAAGGTGCCGCGGATGGCCGACGCCGAAGCCGTCGTCGCCGGCCTGCCCGACCTGAAGCAGATGCAGTATATCGGCCTGGTCCTGAACAAGCGGGGCTATTTGCGGGCGCTCGCCACCCGCGAGGGCAACCGGCGCGGCGTCGACCAGGTGGGCTTCGTCGCCATCGCCACCGATACCTTCGGGGCGCGCAACCAGGGCCAGACGTCCGAGGAATCCGTGCGCGAGGGCCTCGATATCCTGCGACTCGCCCGGCAGGACGGGGTCAGCGCCCAGGCGACCATCGCCGTCGCGTTCGGCTGCCCGTTCGAGGGCGAGGTCGACGCCGACCGGGTGATCGACATCGCCAAGCGGCTGGCCGAGGGCGAACCGGCGGAGATCGGCCTCGCCGACACCATCGGCGTCGGCATCCCGTCGCAGGTCACCGACCTGCTGGGGCGGATGAACGAGGAAATCCCGCACATCCGCACCCGGGTGCATTTCCACGACACGCGGCACACCGGCGTCGCCAATGTCTGGGCCGCCTGGCTGGCGGGCGTCGACACCATCGACGCCAGCATGGCCGGTCTGGGCGGCTGCCCGTTCGCGCCGAACGCCACCGGCAACGTGGCGACCGAGGATGTGGTTTACATGCTCGAGCGCGCCGGGGTGGATACCGGCCTCGACCTGGACGAGCTGGTCGACGGCGCCGCCTGGCTGGAGGGAATCCTCGGCCGCAAAGCGCCCAGCGCGGTCAGCCACGCGGGCGGTTTCCCCGTCCGGACAGAGGCTTGACACATCCCGCCCTTGCATCCGCGGCACGGGCGTACGAGAACATGCAAGAGGGTGAGCATGGGTGCGGGGCAATCATGAAGCGTCTGTCGGCATGAAACGCGCGTTGGCGGCGGCCGTGGCCGGCGGACTGGCGGGCCTGCTGGCGCTTTCCTGCCCGGCGGCGTCGCAGCCGATCGGGCCGGTGCCGCGCCAGGCGCCCGAGGTGCCGCGCGTCGGCGGCAACATCGACGACTACGGCCAGTGGCGCTCGCCCTATTTCTTCTTCCGCATGGACCGCTCCACCCAGATGGAGATGCCGTTCCTCGACGTGGCGACGGCCATCGCCGATTCGCCGCGCGCCCTGCTGGTGGTGAACTTCTACTATGACGGCGGCCGCTACTCGAACTACCAGCAGGCCATCCTGCGCCGCATCCTCTACTACCTGTCGAGCCGGCTGCCCGACATCGAGGTTCGGCTGCTCGAGGTGATGGTGGCCTCATCCGACGGCCGGCCGATCTACGACAAGGAACTGTTCAAGTACTACGCGAAGAACACGCTGGGCCAGTACGGCGCGACCATCGAGGGCCAGCCGGTGATGCCCTATGCCCAGGTCTATCTCGCCGGCAGCCTGATCTACGATTTCTCGGTGATGTGGGAGGCCAGGGACGACGACCAGGTGATGGAGAACGCCCGCGCCATCCAGTCGTCCATGCTGCGCATCGCCAACCAGGCGGCCGCCATGCGCATGCCCGAGCAGCGACCCGCCGAACCCCAGGTTCGGGCGCCCGATCTGCCGCCCGAAGGCTTCGCCGGACCGCCCGGCCCGGCGCAGCAGCCGGCGCCCGAGGCGCCCGCCCCGGCCGCGCCGCCGGCGATGGTGCTGAAGGAAGGTCCGCCGCTGCCGGCGGGCGCGCCGCCCGCGCAGCCTGCAGCCCCCGCGAAGCCGGCGGCGACAGTGGAACAATCCGCTCCCGTCCAGGCCGCACCCGAGCCAGCCGCACCTGAGCCTATCGCACCGGAAACGCCGCCGGCCCAGGCTTCGACCGTATCTCCGGAGGACGCGGAAGCGCTGCGCCGCGCCCGCATCAAGTACCTGGAGGAAAACCCGCCTGCGCCTGCGCCTGCGCCCGCGCCCACCCCGGCCCCGGAACCGGCGCCCGGCGAACAGCCCGAGCCTGCAGCTCAACTAGAGACCACCCCTCAACCACAGCCCGAGCCACCGGCCGCCGTGCAGGCTTCGCCCGCGACCGCCACGACGCCCGAACCGGCTCCGGAGCCGCCCGTAGCCGAGCCCACGCCCGAACCCGCTCCGGACCGGATCCCGGCCTCGACGGTCGAGGCTCCCCCGGCCGCGGCTGCGCCCGAGCCGGTCGCCGCACCGCAGACGCCGCCCGTCGTGGCCGCTCCTCCGGCGCCGCTGCCCGCGGCCCAGACCGAGGAACTGCGGCGCGCCCGCGAGCGCTGGCTGGAGGAGAACCCGCCTTCGGTCCAGCACGAGGTGCCTCCAGAGCCCGCCCCAGAAGCCGATCGGAGTGCCGAGCCGCCGACGAAGGCTCCGCCCGCGCCTGAACCCGATGCGGCGTCGGCGCAGCCTGCTCCGGCCGAGCCGGAAGCGGCTCCCGCCGTGCCACCCTCATCGGCGCCGCCGGCCACGACCGACGCTCCGCCCGCCGCGGATGCGCCGGCCGTCCCCGCCGAAACGCCGCCGGCCGAGCCGACCACGCCGCCTCCGGGCCTACCGACGATCCAGCCGGAGTCGCTGGGACAGGCGCCGGAGGGCCAGGCGATCCCGCGCTCGCCCCGGAACGAGGTCTTGCAGCGGGCGCGCGAGCGTTACCTGCGGGAAAATCCCCCCACCGTCCGGCCGGAAGCCCAACCCGAGGCAGAGCCCGCGACGGCACCCGAAGCGGCGCCTGCCACCGAGCCGCCGCCGGTGCCAAATCCCGCACCTGATCCCGCGCCCGATCCACAGCCATCGTCGGCCGGTCCCGAGCCGCTAACCGAGCCTGCGCCCGCCGCCGAACCGCCCGCACCCGCCGAGGCGACGCCGGCGGCGGAGCGGACACCGCAGGAAATGGACCTGCGCCGGGCCCGTGAGCGCTACCTTCAGGAACGGCCCGAAACGCCGGCGCCGCCCGCGAAGTTGCCTGCCGGCCCCGAGGCCGCCGCCGAACCCGGTATGGCAGATGAACCTGTCGTGTCTCCCGTCCCGGCGCCAGCGGATCCGCCGCCGCCCGCACCCGTTCAGCCGATTGCGGAGCCGAGGGCCGTGCAGGAGCCGTCCGCGCCCCCAACCGCTCCCGAACCTGCCCCCGCACCGGCACCGGAACCGGCACCCGAGCCTCAATCCGTCCCTGTCGAGGAACCCGCTCCGGTACCGGTCCCCGCGTCTGCCCCGGCGCCCGAGGCAGCCCCTGCCCTGGCGCCGCAGCCCGTTCCGGCTGCCGCGCCGCTCCCCGCGCCCACGGCGGAGGAACTCAGGATGCAGGAGCTGCTTCGCGCGCTGCCCCCGAAGCCCGAGCCCGCGCAGCCCGAGCCCGCGCAGCCCGAGCCCGCGCAGCCTGCGCCCACGCAGCCTGAGCCCACGCTGGGAGCTTCCGCGCCGGAGGACGCCAGTTCCGCGTCCGTACCGGCCGAACCGGCGCCGGCCGCCTCGCCCGAGCCCCAGCCGGCCGCGCCCGCAGCAGACGTCGCTCCCAGGCTGAACCTGCCGAAGATTCAGCCGGAATCACTGCGCAACCGGCCGCTCCCGACAGCGCCGGAGATCGAGACGCCGACGCCGGAAACAGACGATCTGGCGCCGGCCGAACAGCAGGATTCACCGATCGTGCCGCTGGAGGACGAGGCGGCCCACAACCCCTATGGCGACGCCATCAGCGTGCCGGCGCCGTTGCCTGCCGACCAGATGGGCCTGTAGGGACGCTCAGGCGTCTTCCCGCTGGCCCACCTTGCCCGGGCGGCGCGAGACGAACTTGTCCTTGCTGATCGAGGCGCGGATCACCGGGATCTGGTCGTCGGCCAGCGGCTCCATCCATGTCTTGCGCTTCAGGGCCGCCTCGATGAAGGGCGCCAGCCGCTCGGCCTTGGCCTGCTCGCGCGCCGCCGCCTTCTCCTTGAACTCGGGCAGGATCTCGTCCGCGAACCGGTTCAGCGACTCGACGATCTGGCCGTGCGGATTGCGGCCCGCCTGTTGCAGCAGGATGACCTGGTCGACGCCGGCGCGCTCGAACTCGTGCAGATGGCGGCGCACGTCGTCCACCGTGCCGATTCCGGCGGCATATTGCGGATCGAGCGCGGCGGTGCGGACGATCTCCTCGGTCTTGTTGCCGCGGATCTCGTGAAAGTCGCGCCACAATGTCGTGCGGCCGGGCACCGTGTCCTTGGTCACCAGCGAGGCGAGCGCGTAGCCGAAGAACTCGAAGCCGTCCTGGCCGCGCCTTATCGCCTCGGAGCGGTCGGGATGGATGGAGAAGCTCGAGACCATGGCGATGTTGGGGTTCACGGCGTGGCCCACCGGCACGCAGTCCTCGCTCATGATCGTGCCGTAATAGATGTCGGCCCAGTGCTTCGCCTCCTCCGGATTGACGAAGGCGAAGGCCAGCGCACCGACGCCCAGACTGGCCGCGATCCGGATGGTGTCGCGGTTGGAACACGCCATCCACAGCGGCGGATGCGGTTTCTGCATGGGTTTCGGGATGACGTTGCGCGCCGGCATGGAGAAGTACGGGCCGTCATAGCCGGGATAGGGCGTCATGGTCATCATATTGGCGATCTGCCCCACCGCGTCGATCGCCATGGCCCGCTTTTCCTTGGCGGGGATGTTGAAGCCGTGCAGCTCCATGCGCGTCGCGCCCTCGCCGAAGCCCAGCTGGGCGCGGCCGTTCGACACCAGGTCGAGCATGGACACGGTCTCGGCGGTGCGCGCCGGGTGGTTGTATTGCGGGATCACCTGGCGGATGCCGTGGCCCAGCTTGATGTTGCTCGTGCGCGCTGCGGCGGCGGCGAGGAACGTCTCGGGCGACGAGCAGTGGGAATATTCGTCGAGAAAATGGTGCTCGACGGCCCAGGCATAGTCGATGCCGAGCTGGTCGGCGAGCGCCACCTGATCGAGCGCCTCATGCACCAGACGATGCTCGTCGTCCTCGCTCCAGGGCTTCGGCAGCTGCAACTCGTAGAAAACGCCAAACCGCATCGCTCGATCTCCCCGCTGTCGATCGATCGTACAGGGGCGATGAAACCAGCGTCAATGCAGCCAGCCCCGGTAGCGCACCAGCCGGCCCAGTAGCGGCAGGCCGATGGCGACGTCGAACAGGTGCCGCTCGCCGTCGATCCTCTCCGCGGCGGCGATGCGCGGCAGCAGGAAGCGCGGCAGCGGCAGCGGCCCGATACGGGCGCTGCGCAGCACCATGTCCAGCCCGTCCTCGCGCGGATCGAGCCGCAGGCGGAAGCGGACCAGGCCGAAGCGTTCCTCGACGCTGCGCGTCGCTGCGTCAGGGTTGTCCATGGTGCTGCGCAGCACCCGCCCCGGAAACACCCGCGCCCACCGCTCGGTGCCTGCGGGCGTTGCCTCGATGACGGCGCGCAGCGGAACCGCCTTGCCCTCGGTGGGAAACCCGAACAGCCGCGCCGCGAGGCGGCCCGCGCTGGTCTCCGCGCCGTCGATATCCGCCTCACCGTGCAGCACCAGGGCGGGCCCGGGCGCATGGATGCGGCGGTTGACGGCGGGCAAGGTCGGAAACGCCGTTCGGAGGGCGCGCGCGAACAGCGGCGGTTGAGGTGGAAAAATGTCCACGCCGCTTTCCATGCCGAAGCGCGCGAAGTCGGCGGCGAAATCGTCGAGATCCAGTACGCCGACGCAGGGCCGCGCACCCGCTTCCGGCGGATGGCCGTCGCGGATGCGCCGGACCAGGGCCAGCGCGGCGAAGGTCGGCACGTTGGGCCCGGCGCCCGGCGGCGCCCACAGCCACCAGCGGGCGAAAGCGGTTTCGCCCTCGCCGTCCGACCCGCTAACCTCGACCGTCATGCCGCCCCGATTGCTCCCCAGTAGCGCGCCGATCGCGGCCAGGATGCGCAGCGCTCCGGCGTGGCGCTCGAGCCGTGGGGCGAGGCCGGCGCGCACCAGCAGCCCGAGCGCCGCCAGGCCCCAATGCATCAGCGGCACCTCCAGCGAGGTGAGGAACTCGGCCGCGACCGCCGGCCGGTAGCGCTCGGCGAAAAGGTCGAGGTCCGGTGTCTCGCACAGCGAGGCAGCGCCCGTCGCAAGGCCTGGAATCTCCGCCCGCCGCGTCTGGCCCCAGCCACGCGCCGTGGTCCAGCCGCCGTCGCGGAACACCCGCACGGGCCGCCCCAGATAGGACAGCACCGCTCGGACCAGCGACATCCCTCGCACCGAAGACCCGGGACGCAACACGGCGCGGATGGCAGCAATGGACCGCCACCCCCCGGTCATCCGGTCGATGGCCGCATGGGACAGCGCCGGCGTCGAACTGGCGCCCGACAGCACGGCGACGCCGGCCGCACGGGCAGCATCGTCGAAGCGACCAACGCCGATGACGAAGTCCCGGCCGTCGGCAATGTCGATGTAGTGACAGCGGGCGGCGATCGCTGCCTCGATCACCGCGCTGTGGCTGTGCTGGAACGGGCCGGCGGCGTCGATCACCACATCGAAGCCGGCCAATGACTCGGCGGTTATCCGTTCCCGGTCGAGCACCGCTATAGCCGCGCCGTCGAGTTCGGCCGCCAGCGCATTGAGCGTTCTGGCCGTGCGTCCGGCGAGCGACAGCGCGACGCCCGGCTCGCGCGCGAGGCTGCGGGCGAGCAGCGATCCGAACACACCGGTCGCGCCGATCAGCAGCACGCGGGTCACGGCATCATTCCTCGGGTGTCTGTTCGATGAACAGGCCGGTCTGATGGATCAGTTCGCCCAACCAGACATGGCTCACATCGAGCACGAAGGCGAAGGCGCCGTGACCGCAATCCACGTGGCTGACGGTGCAGTCAGGCAGGCCCAGCCAGCCCGGCAGCGTGAACCGGACACCGAAGGCGACGAAGGCATATCCGACGCTGTGGAACTTGAGCACGCCCTCCTCTGCCGCCACCCGCAGCATCATGGTGACGCCGTGGCCCAGATGCTCCTCGAGGCCCGTCGGGCCGGCAAAGCGCTTGGCGCTCTGGATCACCTGCGGGAAGCCGCGGTGACGGCCATAGATGCGCGTCCAGAACTGCCCGCCGGTCGGCTCGTCCTCGGTCACGGCAACGGCCGTAGGCACCATCTCGTCGCGATTCAGGGGAAGCGGCGCACCGATCAGCCGCGCGGCCTGCGCCAGCAGCCAGCCGACCCTGCTGATGCGGACCTCGACCACTTCGCCCGTATAGGTGACGGTGCGGCCGTGGCTCAGATGGCGGCTGAAGCGTCGGCGCGTCGCCTCGGGCAAGCTTGCCCAACCCGCCTCGCCTAGCAGGGCACGGAAACGGGTGTCCGTCGGCTCGGCCTCGCGCCGGCGGGGAAACTCGATCACGTTCCAGGCATTCGCGTTCATTTCCCTCTCCCTTCCCTTCGATCCGCTATTTCTGAAATTAAAGAAATCATTCGGCAAAAAATCGAGCGGCCTCAGGCTTCCGATTTGGGTTCCTTCCGGCCCAGATTGATCAGGTTCACCACCTTCGAGCCCATCTTGATCAAGGTCATCAGGGTGGACGACGGCACCCGCAGCATCTGGGTGTACCAGCGGTCCAGGACCTCGACGAACTCCAGCATGGCGTGCAGCCGCTTCAGCGCCACCGGGCTGATCCGGCTGTCGCCGTCGGCCTCGGCGACGCAGGCGCGCAGGGCGGCGGCGGCCGGGTCGATCTCGCGCTCCTTGCGGCCCTGGGCGATGCGGGTCAGCATGTCCCATATGTCCACCTCGGCCTCGAAATGGTCGCGCCGGTCGCCGAGCACGGGCACGCGGCGGATCAGCCGCCAGCCCAGCAGTTCCTTGATCGACGTGGACACGTTGGAGCGCGCGATGCCCAGCGCGTCGGCGATGTCCTCGGCCGTGAGCGGCTTCTCGGACATGTACAGCAGCGCATGGATCTGCGCCACCGACCGGCTGACGCCCCACTGCCCGCCCAGGTCGCCCCAGTGCAGGATGAACCGCTCCACGGCGGGGGAAAGATCGGATTGTTTGGTAATTTCTGTCATAGCAGAAATTTCCGTCACAACAAGATTAATTGCAAGCGAAATCGCTCTGGCACCAATTCCCGCCCGGTACGTTGATCGGGCGGAGGTCCAGCATGTCGTCCCACGCCGCCCCGATCGCATCCGAACCCATGTCCGCACCCCGTCCAGGCTGGCGGCGCCACCTCTGGCATGCCGGACTGCTGGTGGCTTTGGCGAGCATGTGGGGTTCGTCGTTCCTGATGGTCGACATCTCGCTGCGCGACTTCACGCCGGTGGCGGCGCTGACCGGACGCATGGCGGTTGCCGCCCTGTTCTTCTCAGCCGCCATGCTGATCCGCCACAAGCAGCCGGAGCGCAGCCGCCGGGCCTGGCTGCTGATGCTCGCCATGGCCGTCATCGGCAATGTGGTGCCCTACCTGTTGATCAACTGGGGCCAGACGCGCATCGCGACCGGCACCGCGGCGATCCTGATCGGCATCGTGCCCCTGATGACGGCGGTGATGGCCCAGGCCTTCGTGCGCGGCGAGCGGTTCCACCGCTGGAAGGCGCTGGGCATCGCCGTGGGCTTCGCTGGCGTGGTGGTTCTGTTCGGCGGTCCGCAGCTGTCGGGCGGCGAGGGCGTGATGTGGGGTGCGGCGGCGGTCCTGCTGGCCGCGCTCGGGCTGGCGAGCGGCACCATCCTCGCCGACAAGGCGGGCGAATACCACTCCATCCCGGTCGGCTTCGGCGTGATGTGGATCGCAGCCGCCGCCTGCGTGCCGCTGTGGCTGGGCCTCGACGGCGGCGCCCTGCCCGAGCGAATCTCGTGGCAGTCGGCGGCGGCGGTGGCGGGCCTCGGCATCTTCTCCACGGCCGTGCCGATCCTGCTGCTGATCTATCTGGTGCGGAGCGCCGGGCCGACCTTCGCCGGCTTCACCAACTACCTGACGCCGGCCATCGGCGTGGCCCTCGGCATCGCCTTCCTGGGCGAGCCGCTGACCTGGAACGCCGTCGTCGCCCTGGGCCTGATCATCGGCGGCATTCTGGTGGGCCAGGTCGGCGGCAGGCGAGGCCGGAAATCGTGACGCGATGAGGACGGCGATGGCCACTCCGGAAGACACAGGCGGCAGCGAAAGGCAGTTCTGGATCGGCGTCGCCCGCGCGTTCGGCGGCGCGATCCTGTTCGCGCTGCCCATGTTCATGACCATGGAGCTGTGGTGGCTGGGCTTTCACATGGACCGGCTCCGCCTGGCGGCCTTCCTCGCCAGCGGCATCCCGCTCCTCGTCGGGCTCTCGCACTACATCGGCTTCGAGGAGACCTTCGGCTGGGTCGACGACCTGGTCGACTCGTTCGTCGCCTATGGCGTGGGCTTCGTCGCCGCCGGCATCATGATGATGCTGTTCTCGGTCGTCGAGACCGGCATGTCGGCGCACGAAGTCGTCGGCAAGATCTCGGTCCAGGCCCTGCCCGGCGCCATCGGCGCCATGCTGGCGCAGAACCTGCTCGGAACGAGCGACGATGAGAGCGAGGAACGGGACCGCTCCTATTTCAGCCACCTGTTCATCATGCTGGTCGGCAGCCTGTTCCTTGCCTTCAACATCGCGCCGACCGACGAGATGACGCTGATCAGCTACCAGATGACGACGGTCCATGCCCTCGTGCTCGTGGTGCTGACCCTCGTCCTGATGCACGCCTTCATCTACGCCGTGCAGTTCAAGGGCCAGAAATCCCGCCGGCCCGAGGAAGCGCCGGTCTGGAGCCTGTTCCTGCGGTTCACCGCCACCGGCTACGCCATCGCCCTGCTGGTCAGCCTCTATGCGCTCTGGGTGTTCGGCAGGACCGACGGCACCGGCTTCGACGCGCTGGTGATGTCGATGCTCGTGCTCGGCTTTCCCGCCGCCATGGGAGCGGCGGCGGCCCGGCTGATTCTGTAGGGAGGACGCCGTGAACCGCAAGCGCACTACCCGCGAGGAAGCTGCCCGGATCCCGCTGTCCGAATGGCTGACGGCCTTTTTGGGCGCGCTGCTGGTGCTGTCCGTGATCTGCTACACCGCCTATCTCGCGGTCACCGAGCGCGGCACGCCGCCCGACATTTCCTTGCGCGTCGAACAGGTGCGGCCGGCGAGCGGCGGCTACCTCGCCGAGATCGCCGCCATCAACCGCGGCGGCTCGACCGCCGCCGAGGTCACCGTCGAGGCGGTGCTCCGCGCGGGGGAACGGGCCGAGACGCGGCAGCTGGTGTTCGACTTCCTGCCGATGCATTCCCGGCGGTCCGCGGGTATGGTGTTCCGCAGCGACCCGCGCCGGCATCCCCTCGAGCTCCGGGTCCTGTCCCACCGGGAGCCCTAGATGGACCAGATCACCCTTCGACCGATCGGTACCGTGCGCAACAGCCGTGCCGAGCCGACGGACGATGGCTGGGACGCCATCCAAAGCCGGATCGCGCTCGATGCGGGTCGGTTCGGCCCCGATGCGCTGGCAGGGCTCGACGCCTTCTCGCATGTGGAAGTGCTGTTCGCCTTCCACCTGGTGGCGGAGGACGCAGTGAATGCCGGCGCCCGTCATCCGCGCGGCAATCTGGACTGGCCCCGTGTCGGCATCTTCGCCCAGCGCGGCAAGGACCGGCCAAACCGGCTGGGTCTGTGTATCTGCCGGTTGGTCGGGGTCAAGGATACCACGATAACCGTGCGCGGCCTGGACGCCGTCGACGGCTCGCCGGTGATCGACATCAAGCCCTGGATGAAGGGCTTTTCGCCCCGCGGCGAAGTCCGCGAGCCGGACTGGGCGGCAGAGATCATGAAGGATTACTGGTAACGGCCGGGATCACTCCTTGCCCGGCTTCTCGGGCATGATGATCCTGTAGCGGTCCGCGTCGGGACGGTTCGGCTCCACCAGCCACTGGGGCGGGAAGTCGGCCGCCTTCGCGCCGGTGGGCGACCGGTAGACGGCGCCCAGCGACGTGCGCTCCGTGAACGGCACCACATGCTTGCCCTGAGTGTTGGCGAGCTGCTCGAACAGCGCATGCCGTAACACCAGCTTCCTGTCCCGATAGGCCGGATCGTCGATCAGGTTGTTCATCTCCTCGGGATCGGCATCGAGGTCATACAGTTCCTCGAGATCCCAGACGCCGTGGTACTGGATGTATTTCAGGCGATTGCGCTGGATGGCGAAGGTGGTCGGAGTCGTGGGGAAAGTCCATTCCCAGTAATACTCGTAGACGAAATCACCCGGTTTCCAGTCCGCCTCGTCGACCGAGCCTTTCGCGAGGGGCAGCAGGCTTTCGCCTTCCATCTGTTCGGGCTTCGCCACGTCACCGCAGTCCAGGAAGGTCGGGGCCAGGTCGAGATTGCGGACAAGGGCGCGATTGGTGACGCCCCGGGGCAGCAAACCGGGCGCCCAGGCGATCATGGGCACACGGATGGACGGCTCGTAAGCGTTCCGCTTGTCGATCAGCCCGTGCTCCCCGAAGATGAAGCCGTTGTCGCTGTAGAAAACGATCAGCGTGTTCTGCTCGAGGCCGTTGTCCTTCAGATACTTCAGGATGCGCCCGACGCTGTCGTCGACCGGCGTCAGGGTCCGGTAGTAGTCGCGGATCATTTCCTTGATCGATGCGTCCGTATGGTACGGAAAATCGACGCCGTGCCAGCTGTTCCGCTCGTTGCGAACCCACATCGGCTTGCCGCGATTGTTCTCGGGCGTATCCGCCATGCTGGCCGGCAAGCCGATCTCCAGGTCGGCATATTGCGACGCGTATCGCGGCGGCGGAAAGGTTTCCGCGTGAACGGCCTTGTGACTGAGATAAAGGAAGAACGGCTTGTCCTTGTCCCTGCCGTTGTCGAGCCAGTCGATCGCATAGTCGGTCAGCTCGTCTGTGATGTAGCCGCGCTGCGGCACGGCCTTGCCGTCCACGTTCAGCATCCTGACCTTGCCGGCGGCCTTCTCTTCCGGGGTCAGATAGTCGGTCGGAAAATACGTCCCCTGACCCTTGAAGCTGACCCATTTGTCGAAGCCTGGCCGCGGCGCATCGGTATCGTCGCCCATGTGCCACTTTCCGAGAAACGCGGTCTGGTACCCCGCCTGCTGCAGGTAGGCGGGAAAGAACTCCAGTCCCTTCTCGGTGGAATTGTTGTTGTCGATCACCCCGTGATTGCGGGAGCTCCGGCCCGTCAGGATCGTCGCCCGGCTGGGCGAGCACAGCGCCGACGTGACCACGGCATTGGGGAAATGGACGCCCTCCCGCGCCAGCCGGTCGATGTTCGGCGTCTGCAGCCCCGGCTTCAGGAAGCCCATGGCGTCGTAGCGCAGGTCGTCGACCAGGATGAAGACCATGTTGACCGGCTTGGCGGGGGTTTTCGCCCAAGCCGGCGTCGACACCAGCGCGCAGGCCGTCAATGCCGCAGCCCGCAAGGTTACCGTCAGCGCACTCATCGCCGGTTTCTCCCCTTTTCCCGAGCGGTCAATGCCGCCCTCCCGGCAATCATGGTAATCGCGGACTGCGGTGCTGGAAACCCGGCGAAGGCCCGCCGATGCCTAGCCGGGATAGTAGTCCGAGGGTTTCGCGGCCATGAACCAGTCCGGCGGATCCCACCGGTCCGGCAAATGCTCGAAACCCCATGCCGCCAGCGCCTGCATGGCGGGCAGCAGGTCGGCGCCCTTGCGGGTCAGCCGGTAGCGGCCGCGCGGGTTGCCCTCGTCGGTCAGCTTCTCGACCAGGCCGGCGCATTCCAGCGTCTTCAGACGGTCCGCCAGGATATTGGTGGAGATTTTCTCGGGCCCGGCGAGGAAATCGCCATAGCGCGAGAAGCCGACGAACAGACCCCGCAGGATCAGCAGCGACCAGCGGTCGCCGACAATGTCGAGCGTTGAGGCGAGCGGACAGCCGGAGCGGAAGCCGGCCGGGTCTGTGGTCCTGCGGGTCACATCCCAGATATAGGTCACTTGCCTTTTGCAAGCAACCGCCGCACCATGTACTTGCATTTTACAAGTGGGGAGACTTCGACATGACCGACCGCCGCTTCTGGCTGGGACTCGCCGCCTACCTCGTCCCGACATTCCCGCTGGGCTATTTCTGGCACCTGTCGTGGTTCGCGCCGCAATATCACCAGCTCGAGGCCTACCGCCCCGACGTGATCATCCCGCTCGGCCTCGCCTCCATGATCATCCAGGCCGCGCTGCTGTCCTGGCTCTATCCGAGGCTGTTCGGCGGCGCGCCCGGCGGCTGGCTCGCAAAGGGCCTGAAGTTCGGCCTGCTGGTCGGCCTGTTCGCCTGGACCCTGTCGACGCTGGCGGTCGGCGCCAAGCACGTGATGACCTCGGTCCCGCTGTTCGTGCAGCTGGAAACCGCGTTCACCATCGTGCAATACGCCATCACCGGCCCGCTGATCGCGCTGGCCTGGCGGCGGTGAGGCGCCCCCATCAACCGTCATCCCGGCGAAAGCCCATAGGCGTCAATTTAAGCTCGGGATAGCCACGATGTTGCACGCTGTGGAGCCAGGTGACGAGCCTTGCATGTTTCCTTCTTCCCTATCCGTGGATCTGCGAGCGAGCGAAGCAGTCCAGCCGTGCCGTTGACGGCTGTGTGGCGAAGGGGCTGGACTGCTTCGCTCGCGCTCGCAGATCCACAATGGATTGGGAGAGAAACCCATCGCCTCGTCATGCGGATACGGGAGGCCGAACACGTTCCTGCCGGCATCAAGGCATGCTCTGTGCGGCCCCGAATTCTTAAGGTGACGCCTATGGGCGAACGCCGGGACCCAGACCTGACGGTCCGGCGCGCTTCGCGCCGGTCTTTTCGTGAGGGACCGGATACCGCCCTTCGGCGGTACGACGGCTGAAGAGGCGGCTAAAGGGGAGATTACTCCCCCGTCAGCAGCGCCCTGTTGGAGTCCTGCACCGCCTTCAGCTCGTCCAGTTCCTGGTAGACGTCGCCGCCGGAGTTGCGGAACACCGTGGCCATGTCGTCCATGCCCTTGGCCGCGTAGTCGCGCACTTCCTGGGTGATCTTCATCGAGCAGAACTTGGGCCCGCACATGGAGCAGAAATGCGCCACCTTGTGGGCTTCCTTGGGCAAGGTCTGGTCGTGGAACAGGCGCGCCGTCTCGGGATCGAGCGACAGGTTGAACTGGTCCTCCCAGCGGAACTCGAAGCGGGCACGGCTGAGCGCGTCGTCGTGGGCCTGGGCGGCCGGATGGCCCTTCGCCAGGTCGGCGGCGTGGGCGGCGATCTTGTAGGTGATCACGCCGACCTTGACGTCGTTGCGGTCCGGCAGACCCAGATGCTCCTTGGGCGTCACGTAGCAGAGCATGGCGGTGCCGAACCAGCCGATCATGGCGGCGCCGATGCCGCTGGTGATGTGGTCGTAGCCGGGCGCCACGTCGGTGGTGAGCGGGCCGAGGGTGTAGAACGGCGCCTCGCCGCACTCCTTCAGCTGCTTGTCCATGTTGATCTTGATCTTGTGCATCGGCACGTGGCCGGGGCCCTCGATCATCACCTGGCAGCCGTGCTTCCAGGCGATCTGGGTCAGCTCGCCCAGCGTCTCCAGCTCGGCGAACTGGGCGGCGTCGTTGGCGTCGGCGATCGAGCCGGGGCGCAGGCCGTCGCCCAGGCTGAAGCTCACGTCATAGGCGCGCATGATCTCGCAGATGTCCTCGAAATGCTCGTAGAGGAAGCTCTCCTTGTGATGCGACAGGCACCACTTGGCCATGATCGAGCCGCCGCGGCTGACGATGCCGGTGACCCGCTTGGCGGTCAGCGGCACGTAGTGCAGCCGCACGCCGGCATGGATGGTGAAATAGTCGACGCCCTGCTCGGCCTGCTCGATCAGCGTGTCGCGGAACACTTCCCAGGTCAGGTCCTCGGCGACGCCGTTCACCTTCTCGAGCGCCTGGTAGATCGGCACGGTGCCGATCGGCACCGCCGAGTTGCGGATGATCCATTCGCGGATATTGTGGATGTTGCGGCCGGTGGACAGGTCCATGACCGTGTCGGCGCCCCAGCGGGTCGACCACACCATCTTGTCGACCTCGTCGGCGACCGACGACGTAACCGCCGAATTGCCGATATTGGCGTTGATCTTCACCAGGAAGTTGCGGCCGATGATCATCGGCTCGGCTTCCGGATGGTTGATGTTGGCGGGGATGATCGCCCGGCCGCGCGCCACTTCGCTGCGCACGAATTCCGGGGTGATGAACTCGGGGATCTCGGCACCGAAGGATTCGCCGTCGCGCATCGCCTGTTCGCGCGCCTGCTCGCGGCCCATGTTCTCGCGCACGGCGATGTATTCCATTTCTTTCGTGATGATGCCGGCGCGGGCGAATTCCAGCTGGGTCACCATGGCATCGCCCACCGCGCGCAGCGGCCGGCGCAAATTCGGGAACTCTGTCACCAGGTTCTTGCCGGTGGCGCCGCCATTGTCCTCGGGGCGCACCCGGCGGCCCTCATATTCTTCGACGCCGCCGCGTGCCAGCACCCAGTCGCGGCGCAGCGGGGCGAGGCCCTCGTAGATGTTGATCGACACGTCCGGGTCGGAATACGGCCCCGATGTGTCGTACAGCTTCACCGGCGGCTCGTTCGCCGTCGGGTGCAGCGCCACCTCGCGCATGGGCACGCGCAGGTCGCCGCCGACGTAAACCTTTCTCGAGCCGGGAATGGGACCGGTGGTGACGGAGATTTTCGGGGCTTCGGTAAGGTCGTTCATCGGGCTACTCCGCGCTCTGGACCATCTCGCCAATGGCGGAAAGATGGTCGATTCCAAGGTCTAGGGCAGCGTTGCTGCTCTAGGGGCCATGAGCGATGGATGGGGAGTGTCCGTTTGGCTCCTTCCCTTCGCCGGCATGACCCGGATCAGGTTCGAAGGGTTTGCACGGATCCGCCCCGTGTCGTCTCAGCCCTGCGGGCACCCCTGGAACATCAGGCACTATGTGCACCGATGGGCGGCCGCGTCAACCGATGTGGCGGACGGATAGTGGGTCAGTTTGAATTCTGTTTGCGGTACAGCCTTCGACCTATCCACCATAAAGCTGCGCTCACTAGGCCAATCGAAGGCGGCAACCACACGACGTGTTGCGTATGGGCTGCGTAGACCATTTCGGGCAGCAGAATCAGAAAGTAAACCGCGAGCAGGCCTGCCAGAGCGCCCAGCAGCATCAATAGCACGCCGAATAACCTACGCATTGCGATCACTTTCTTTTGAGAGCCGCGCTTGGCCGGCTTGGCTTTTGCGGCCTCAACCAGCGCCACAATATCACTGATTTCCCAAAGGCTCGCAGAAACGCCAGCAGCCTGCGTGGCGGACGATCAAATCGATATATCGAATTGGCTCTTGCAACCGGTCCGATTCAGATATATCTGTTATTTCGTTATATCGAACATATCGATGTATCGAAAGGAAGCTCCGGCATGGCCCCCTCCACCGAAACCTGCAAGCAAGCACCGGGCGCGTTCGCGCCGGTGATCGACACGGGCAATTGCGAGGGCAAGGCGGATTGCGTCCGCGTCTGTCCATACGACGTGTTCGCGGTCCGCGCGCTGACGGCCGAGGAACGGAGCGCCCTCTCCTTCCTGACGCGCGTCAAGGTCGCCGTGCATGGCGGCAGGCAGGCATTCGTGGTGAACGCCGGCCAGTGCGAGGCGTGCGGCCTGTGTGTCGCCGCCTGCCCCGAGCAGGCGATCAAGCTCGCGCGGCAACAACCCCATGAGGATATCAATGCATAAGTCTTTCAAACACATCCTGTTCGGCCACGCCGCCCACCGCGCCATGCGTCATGGCCGGCCTCACCGCGCCCCCGACGAAGGCCGCCGCGGTGGCGGGCGGCTCGGCCGGTTTCTCGCCCATGGCGATTTGCGTTTCCTGCTGCTGAAGCTGATCTCGGAAAAGCCGAGCCATGGCTACGAGCTGATCAAGGAGATCGAGGACCGGGTCGCCGGCGCCTACACGCCCAGCCCGGGCGTGATCTACCCCACGCTCACTTTGCTCGAGGAGCTAGGCTGGGTGCGCGTCGCCGAGAGCGAGGGCACGAAGAAGCTGTTCGAGATCGCCCCGGACGGCCTGCTGGCGCTCGACGCCAACAAGGCGACGGTCGAGGATATCTTTGCCCGCATGGACAAGGCGCGGGCCGAGCGGGAAGCCGCCCCGTCCGAGGAGGACGGCGACATGGCCGCCTTCTGGAAGCACCGGCACCGGCACCGCGAGGTGCGCCACGCGCTGCACGAGCTTCGCGACGCCCTGCGCCAGCGCGCCTGGGACCGTTCGCTCGCCGACGAGCAGGTGGACACGATCGTCGACATCATCCGCGACGCGACCCGGCAGATCCGCGCCGCCTGAGGAGCCGGCGCCGGAACGATCCGCACAACTCTAGGGTTGTGCAGAAAATCAATTCAAAGTTGAAATAGGCCGTTGAATGAGGCTCGGTCCGGCGATAATATGGCGGAAATAAGACAACCCGTGAGTCGCCGCCGTGACCGCTCAACGTTCCCGAACCATCGTCACCCTGTTCCGCAAGCGCTCGCGCCGGGATCTCGTCGAGATGCTCGTCCGCGCCCACCGCAACGGCGACGAGGCGATGACGGAAACCTGCCGCGCCGAGCTCGACCGCCGGTCGCTGGAGTCCCGCCAGGCCGGCCGCGCGGCGGGCTGAGGGGTAAAGAACCGCTTCGCGGGCACCTTCACGATCGCCGCAAAGCTCGGCTTTCGCCCTCACTCAAGCCGTCATCCCGGCGAAGGCCGGGACCCGGACTTGACAATTCACGCTTCATTCTCAACCGCTTATTCTGGGTAGCCCAGTCTGGGTCCCGGCCTTCGCCGGGATGACGAACCAGTGGGTTGTGACGTTGCGGGGGAAATCCGGTGTCGGTGAACCGCAGCCAGGCCAGGCCCTTCCTTACCGCACCTTCTCCGGAAACAGCGCCGCCAGCCCTTCCCGGCTCGCCTCGGCCACGCCGCGTTCGGTGATCAGGCCGGTGACCAGTCTCGCCGGGGTCACGTCGAAGGCGTCGTTACGCGCGGGCGTGCCTTTCGGCGCGACCGAGATCGTCACGTTTTCGCCCCATTTGGTGCGGCCGGTGACCTGGGTCAGCTCCTCGCCGGCCCGCTGCTCGATGGGAATGGCGAAGCCGTCGTCCAGCGTCCAGTCGATGGTGGTCGAGGGCAGCGCGACGTAGAACGGCACGCCGTTGTCGCTGGCGGCCAGCGCTTTGAGATAGGTGCCGATCTTGTTTGCGACGTCGCCCGTCGCCGTCGTCCGGTCGGTGCCGACGATGCACAAATCGACGAGGCCGCGCTGCATCAGGTGGCCGCCCGAATTGTCCGAGATCAGCGTGTGCGGCACGCCGTGCTGGCCCAGCTCCCAGGCGGTGAGCGAGGCGCCCTGGTTGCGCGGCCTTGTCTCGTCGACCCACACATGCACCGGGATGCCGGCATCGTGCGCCATGTAGATCGGCGCGGTCGCGGTGCCCCAGTCGACGCAGGCCAGCCAGCCGGCGTTGCAATGGGTGAGGATGTTGACCGGCTCGCCCGGCCTGGCGGCCGCCGCCTCTTCGATCAGCTTCAGCCCGCTCTCGCCGATGGCGCGGCAGATGGCCACGTCCTCCTCGCAGATCTCGGCGGCGCGCTTGTACGCCGCCTCGACCCGCTCGTTGGGCCGCACGGTGAACAGCGCGCCCAGCATCTCCTCGACCGCCCAGCGCAAATTGACCGCGGTCGGCCGCGTCGCCAGCAGCCGGTCGGCGGCGATCCCCATGGCCACGTCGCCGGCGTCGGCGCGCATGGCGAGCGCCATGCCATAGGCCGCCGTCGCGCCGATCAGCGGTGCGCCGCGCACCTGCATGCTGGTGATGGCATGGGCGGCGTGCTCGAGCGTGCGCAGGGTGACGACCTCCATCCGGTGCGGCAGGCGGGTCTGATCGATGATATCCACCGACCAGCCGTCGTGATGCAGCCTGATCGGCCGCTGCGCCACACCCTCTACCTTCATTTATCGCCCCCAGGCTGTTTCCCGTAATCCGCGTAGCGCGCCAGCGCCTCGTTCATTTCCGCCTCGGTCAGCAGCACGGGCGTGCCGGTCTGCCGGGCGATGCAGTACTGCCGCGCCAGCGCCTCGACCTCGACGGCGAGGGAGAGCGCGCGCCGCATGTCGGTCTCGCATACGATCATGCCGTGATTGGCCAGCAGGCACGCCTTGCGGCCGTCGAGCGCCGCGATCATCGCCGCCGACAGCTCGGCGCTGCCGTAGAGCGCGTAGTCCGAGCAGCGGATGTCCGGCCCGCCCGCCGCCGCCACCATGTAGTGGAAGCGCGGGATACCTTCGCGCAGGCATGACAGCGCCGTCGCATGGGGCGGATGGGCGTGCAGCACCGCGTTCGCCTCGGGCCGCGCCCGGTAGATGTCGCAATGCATACGCCACTCGCTCGACGGCGCCAGCGCCCCGTGAGCCTGTCCGTCGAGGGTGACGTAGACCATGTCGGCGGGCTTGAGGTCCTCGTAGCGCAGGCCCGTGGGCGTCACCAGGAACCCGTCCAGCCACCGCGCCGAGCCGTTGCCCGACGTGCCGTGATTGACGCCCAGCGCCGTCATGGCGCGGCACGCGTCGATCACGGACTGGCCGATGGACTGGCGGTCGGTTTCGGTCATGGCTCGTCAACCAAGTCATTGTCAGCCCGGCGCAGGCCCATAAGCGTCAACCAAAGGATGCGATTGTGCGGTCGGCGGGATGAACTGCACCAACGCCCCTCACCCTGCCCTCTCCCAAGGGGAGAGGGAACGTACCGCGCGCTCCATCGAACCCTCTCCCCTTGGGAGAGGGCAGGGTGAGGGGCGTTCTATCGGCCCGATCACAACCTTGGAAGCGGGCGATCAGCCACTCCTTTTGTCAAGTTGACGCCTATGGGCTTTTGCCTGGATGACAAGTTTTGAGGTTTGGAGGGTGTACACCCTGCAGAAGTTTTCGCAACCTCGGGATCACGCCATCAAGGTCAGCACGTTGCCGGACGGATCGCGGAAATAGGCAAGCGTACCGCCCCAGGGCTGCTTCTCGGGCGGCCCGTGGAACGGCACGCCCTTGGCGCTGAGATCGGCGTAGACGGCGTCCATGTCCTCGACGGCGATGGACACGCCGACGAAGCTGCCCGGCGCGCCGCCCATGGTGCGCTCCTCGCCGACCACGGTGACGATGAACTGGATCGGCTCGACCTCGACGCCGAAGGCGCCCATCTCGGGGATTTCCCAGGCCAGCGTCAGGCCGAGCGTGTCCACGTAGAACGCCCGCGCGGCGACGATGTCGTCGACCAGGATCTGGATGCCGTAGACCTTCATGCTCGAACCCTCATGTTTCCTTCGAATCCATCCATATGGTGAACGGGCCGTCATTGACCAGCGAGACCTGCATGGAGGCCGCGAACCTGCCCGTCTCCACCGGCACGCCCTCGGCCGCCAGCAGCGCGCAGAACCGTTCGTAGAGCGCCTTCGCCGCATCGGGCGCGGCGGCGCGCGAGAAGCCGGGGCGGTTGCCCTTGCGCCAGTCGGCGGCCAGGGTGAACTGGCTGACCACCAGCGCCGCCCCCTTCACGTCGAGCACCGAGAGATTGGTCTTGCCGTCCGCGTCCGGAAACAGCCGCATGCGGGCGATCTTGCCGGCGATATAGCGGGCATTGTCCCCGGTATCGCCATGCTCGGCGCACAGCAGCACCAGCAGGCCATGGCCGATGGCGCCGACCGCCGCGCCATCGACCGTCACCGCCGCTTCCGTCACCCGCTGCAACAGCGCCCGCATCCGTTCCGATTCCCGCCAAGGCTGGTCACACGCGCCCTTCGGCGCTATGTGTGTCTAACCAACGCAAGCGCTCAGGACAATGAAATGAAGGTCGCCATCAACCCCGTGACGCCGTTCGCCCAGAACTCGTGTGTGATCTGGGACGAGAAGACCATGCGCGGCGCCGTCACCGATCCCGGCGGCGACATCGACCGCATCCTCGCCGTCGCCGAGGAGCACGACGTCACCATCGAGAAGATTCTGGTCACCCACGCCCATCTCGATCACGCCAGCGCCACCGCCGACCTGGCCGAGCGCTTGGGCGTGCCGATCGAGGGCCCGCACAAGGGCGACCAGTTCCTGATCGACCAGCTGCCCAAATCGGCGGCCCAGTACCGCTTCCCCGAGGCGCGGCCGTTCAGGCCGACCCGCTGGCTGGAGGATGGCGACACCGTCACCGTCGGCGAGGAAGTGCTCGACGTGGTCCACTGCCCCGGCCACACGCCCGGCCACGTGGTGTTCATCAGCCCCACCGCGCGCATCGCCATCGTCGGCGACGTGCTCTTCCAGGGCTCCATCGGCCGCACCGACCTGCCGCGCGGCAACTACCAGCAGCTGGTCGACGCCATCACCCAGAAGCTGTGGGCCTTCGGCGACGACATCACCTTCGTCCCCGGCCATGGCGGCACCTCGACCTTCGGCAACGAGCGCAAGTGGAACCCGTTCGTCGGCGACTTTGCCATGAGCATGAATTCCGGGCAGGGCGTTTGACGCGGAGACGTTGGCAAATCAGGAATATGTGACGAGCATTTTCTCGATCTCGTTCTCAAGATCGGTTTTCTGTGCCAAGCGCGCCATCTGCTGAAAAGCCAGTAGCGCAATACTACCTGAAGCTTTCAGAACCTCTAGCACCTCGTCGGGATCGTAGTTCGGCTCGATAGTATTCTGAGCGGTCATGCGTCTAACGATCTGATGCATACCGCCGTGGGTATACCCATTCATGGCAGTCCACGCGCTGGCCTTTAATCCCGAGAGAATCTTCTCTGAGAAATCAGGATGACACTCAATTGCTTCGATCATTTTCGTAAATCTCGGCCAAGAATCATTTTCCACGGCCGTCTTAAGCTCTTTTGGACTGGCAGCAAGCTGAAGCCACAAAGCGCGGACAAGCGCCTCAAATTCACTTCGAATAAGAGCGAACGCTGATCCATAGATTCTTGCGGACACAAGAGCAATAATACCCGCGTGATGCTCCACCGCTATATCTAGAAGTGATCCTGCAATGCGAACAGAATCTTCACTCGATATTTCCAGTTCGTCCTGGCGCTCTGCGATCCATCGGTATAGTCGCTGAGCGCCAAGCAGGGTTAACCTTACATTGTCCCGAAGTGGTGGAGGCTCTGACAATGGCATTGACAATCTCCATTGAGGACTTGCTTATCGCCACTTCGAACTGTAGCACTCGCGAGTAAAAGTTTCCATCCGGTAACATCGGCGCTATGCTGGGCCATCAGGGAGGAACACCATGGCGAAGCTGGCACCCGGTCTGAAGCTCCGGCTCGATCCGCAGGACGAGTACACGCATACGCCCGAAGCGGCGAAGAACTACAACGAGAGCATGTATTTCAACATGTACGATCCGCGCCAGCGGATCGGCGGGTGGTTCCGCATCGGCAACCGGCCGAACGAGAACTATGCCGAGATGTCGCTGTGCCTCTATCTGCCCGACGGCAAGGTGGCCTTCATCTTCAAAAGGGCCGACATCGCCAATAACGACGCCATGGACGCGGGCGGCATGCGCATCGAGGTGATCGAGCCGTTCAAGCGGCTGAAGGTCAGTTTCGATGGCGATGCCTGCCTGCTGGCCGATCCCCACCAGATGGCCAACCCCAAGAAGGCGTTTTCGGAGAACCCCATGGTGAAGGTCGCCATGAGCCTCGACTACACCGGCGTGTCGCCCATGGATGGCGGCGAGATCGTCAACGAGGACGGCTCGACGCTGGCGCTCGATCCGGAAAAGAGCTTCCTGCGCGGCCATTACGAGCAGCACATGCGGGCGACCGGCCGCATCGAGGTGGATCGGCAATCGTGGGACGTGTCCGGTTTTGGCGTGCGCGACAAGTCGTGGGGGCCGCGCCACTGGCAGGCGATCAGCTGGTACAAATGGCTGCCGATGAATTTCGGGCCCGACTTCGGCATGGTGATGACCGTCACCGGCACGCCGGACGGCAAGCGCGCCAGCGGCATGGTGTTCGAGGACGGCCGCTACTGGCCCATCGAGGATGCGCGCATCGAGGCCGAGTTCGACGAAAATTTCTACCAGAAGGCGCTGACCGCGTGGTGCCGCACCGAGAAGGGCGAATACCGCGTGGACGGCAAGGTGCTGTCGCTGATCCCGCTGCGCAACCGCCGCACCGCGCCCGACGGCACCATGCTGCACACCCGCATCACCGAGGGCATGACCGAATACCGCTGCAACGGCAAGGTGGGCTACGGCCTGTCCGAGTTCCTCGACCAGGTGGTGGATGGGGTGCCGGTGAGCGTGGTGGCCAACTGAAAAAGGCCGTCATCCCGGCGAAGGCCGGGACCCAGTCCCCTTCTTACGAAAAGACCGGCGCGAAGCGCGCCGGATTGCCCAGTCTGGGTCCCGGCCTTCGCCGGGATGACGATGTCTTGTGGGGTGGACAGGTGCACGGAACCGCACCTACCTTCGACGAACACTGCAACAGGAGCCCTCCCATGCCCTCACCCGTCGAACTGGTCATCGAGCCCCGGCCGCGCGATCTGGGCGGGTTCGAGGTGCGGCGCATCCTGCCGCATGCGAAGCGGCGCATGGTCGGGCCGTTCGTGTTTCTCGACCATATCGGCCCGGCCACCTTCGCGCCGGGCAAGGGCATCGACGTGCGGCCGCACCCGCATATCGGGCTGGCGACGGTCACCTACCTGTTCGAGGGCGAGATGATGCACCGCGACAGCGTCGGCGCGGTGCAAAACATCATGCCCGGGGACGTGAACTGGATGACCGCCGGGCGGGGCATCGTTCATTCCGAGCGCACCGCGCCCGACGCTCGGGCACGCGGCTTCTCGATCCATGGCATCCAGTCGTGGATCGCGCTGCCGGTGGAGGACGAGGAGGCCGAACCCAGCTTCCATCATCACGGCCAAGACGCACTGCCCGCGTTCGACCTGGACGGCGTAACCCTGCGGTTGATCCTCGGCACGGCCTATGGGCGGGCATCACCCGTCCATGTCTTCTCGCCCACCTTCTACCTGGACGCCTCCATGCCCGAGGGCACGGTCCTGCCGTTGCCCGACGAGCATGAACAGCGCGCGATCTATGTCGCCGAAGGCCAGGTCGAGATCGCCGGCGACTGTTACGAAACGGGAAAGATGGCGGTGTTCGCGCCCGGCGCGGAGGTGAAGATCCGCACGCTCGAAGACTCGCGGCTGATGCTGCTGGGCGGCGCCGATATCGGGCCGCGCCACATCTGGTGGAACCTGGTGTCGAGTCGCCCCGAGCGGATCGAGGCGGCTAAGGCCGACTGGAAGGAGCATCGGTTCCCGACGGTGCCGGGCGAAACCGAATTCATACCCCTTCCAGAGTAGCCCTCGACACTACTGGGTGGGCTTGCCCACCTTGGTCACTTCCTCGAATTCGCCCAGCGGGCACGGGCCGTGGATGGCGCCGCCGGTCTGCACGGGGGTGATCACGTCGACGCTGCACAGCTTGTTGAGGCCGCGCAGGGTGTAGCTGAAGCCGTCCTGCATCTTCAGGCCCGAGCAGCGGTTCGGCAGGTGGTTGATGTAGTACGTGTTGCCCGAGGTGCGGAACAGGACGTTCTGGTTGTCGATCACGTCGGTTTCGCGGATCTGGTAGGTGTCCAGGCACGACTCCTTCTTGCCGGTGGGCTGGTACTGGGCCAGCTTCTCCTCCGGCGAGAGCGCCAGCGCGGTGCCGGCGAAAATGACGGACGCCGCCGTCGCGGCGACCGCGGTCTTCAGGATCCGATGGATGTGCATTGCAATGTTCCCGTTTTTTTGGCCAGTGGGGTTGATTTAGTCAGGCATCCCTGAATACCAAACGAATCCTAAATGGCTGCTGAACGAGTTCGTTCCCATCCCGCCGGTTGTTCGAGATCAAGGCGCAGCCCAAACGGCACATTCACCTTAACAAAAGCTGGAAATCTGCTACATTGCAGCCCAACTTACGAATGACTTGCAGTTGCACGGTTCGACCATGACAGTAAAGTCCAACACCTGCACCCTCGGTTCGCTCCGCCCTGGCGAGCGTTGCCGCGTGGTCGGCCTCGCCGGGCACGAGTTGACGCCCGACCTGGAGGAGCGCCTGCTGCGGATGGGCTTTGCCGAGGATGCCGAGATCACCGTGCGGCACGAGGGACTGTTCGGGCGCGACCCAATGGCGGTGATGGTCGACGGCATCATCCTGGCGCTGCGCCGCCGCGAAGCGGACACCATCCTGGTCGAGGTCGGCGCGCCTAGATGACCGCGGCCTCCGTCTACCGCCTCGCGCTTGTCGGCAACCCCAACTGCGGCAAGTCCGCCCTCTTCAACGCGCTCACCGGCGGCCGGCAGAAGGTGGGCAACTATCCGGGCGTGACCGTCGAGCGCCGCGTCGGGCGGCTGCAGACGCCATCGGGCGCCGCCATCGACATCATCGACCTTCCCGGCAGCTACAGCCTGACGCCGCACAGCGCCGACGAGGCCGTGACCAACCGGGTGATCCTGGGCCAGCAGGCAGGCGAGCTGCCGCCCGACGCCATCCTGTGCGTCATCGACGCCACCAACCTGGCGTTCCACCTGCCGCTGGTGCTTGAGCTGAAGCGGCTGGGCCGGCCCATGCTGGTCACCCTCAACATGATGGACCTGGCCGAGCGCGACGGCATCCGCATCGACGCGCAACGGCTCGCCGCCGAGCTGGGTGTGCCCGTCGTCGGCTCGGTCGCGGTACGCAAGGCCGGCACTCGCGAGCTGGTGGACACGCTGTCCTCGCGGCTCGAGGCGTTGAAGAACCAGCCTCCGGCGGATACCGCCGCCATTCCCGCCGACGTGCGCGGCCTGCGCAGCGAGGCGCGCCGCATCGCCCGGGCGGTGATCCTGTCGGAGGGCACCGAGCACAAGGTGACCCGCCTGCTCGACCAGGTGCTGCTGCACCGCATCGGCGGGCCGATCATCCTCGCCGTGCTGCTGTTCCTGGTGTTCCAGGCCGTCTTCTCCTGGGCCGCGACGCCCATGGACTGGATCGACGCCGGCGCGGTCTGGCTGCAGGAGCTTGTCTCGGCCGAGGTCGCCAACCCCTATCTGCGCAGCCTGCTGGCCGACGGCATCATCGCCGGCGTGGGCAGCGTGGTGATCTTCCTGCCCCAGATCCTGATCCTGTTCCTGTTCATCCTCATCCTGGAGGCGTCGGGCTACATGGCCCGCGCCGCGTTCCTGATGGACCGGCTGATGGCGGGCGTCGGCCTCAACGGCCGCGCCTTCATCCCGCTGCTGTCCAGCTTCGCCTGCGCCATCCCGGGCATCATGGCGGCGCGCAGCATCGACAGCCAGCGCGACCGGCTGACCACCATCATGGTGGCGCCGCTGATGACCTGCTCCGCCCGGTTGCCTGTCTACACCCTGATCATCGCCGCCTTCATCCCGGATACGGCGGTTTGGGGCGCGGTGGGGCTGCAAGGGCTGGTGATGTTCTCGCTCTACCTGTTCGGCATCGTCGCCGCGCTCGTCGTCGCCGCGGTGCTCAAGCGCACCATGATGCGCGGCGCCGCCCAGCCGCTGCTGCTGGAGCTGCCCAAATACCAGATGCCGATCTGGCGCGATGTGGGCATCGGTCTTTGGCAGCGGGCGAAAATCTTCATGCGCCGCGCCGGCGGCATCATCCTGATCTCGATGATCGTGCTGTGGGCGCTGTCGTCGTTTCCGCCGCCGCCGCCCGGCGCCACCGAGCCGCCGATCTACTACAGCGCCGCCGCCTGGGTGGGCAAAGGGCTGCAGACCATCTTCGCGCCCATCGGCTTCAACTGGGAGATCTCGGTGGCGCTGATCCCCGGCCTCGCCGCCCGCGAGGTCGCCGTCGCCGCGCTCGGCACCGTCTATGCGCTGAGCGGTTCCGAGGACGCGGTCCAGACCAGCCTGGTCGAGACCCTGCGCAGCGCCTGGACGCTGCCGACTGCCCTGTCGTTCCTGATGTGGTACGTGTTCGCGCCGCAGTGCCTGTCGACCCTCGCCGTCGCCAAGCGCGAGACCAACTCCTGGGGCTGGACCCTGTTCATGGCCGGCTACCTGTTCGCCCTCGCCTACGTCTTCGCCGGCGCGGCCTACTGGACAACAAAGGCGGTGGTGGGGTGATTCCCTCTCCCCTTGGGAGAGGGTCAGGGTGAGGGGCGTTCCATCAACCCGCTCCTTCCCTTCATCAATAACGCCCCTCACCTTCCCACGCGCCTCGCGCGCGGGCCCCTTCCTCTCCCAAGGGGAGAGGGATGTTAGCCGTTACTTGCCGTTCCCCCCGAAATGCACCGCCACCCAGACCGTCGGCTGTTGCGGGTCGGTTTCGTCGACGCGGTGCCGGGCGCCGGCGGGGATGTGGCACCAGTCGCCGGGGCCGAGAACCAGCATGCGGTCGTCCTCGGCGAAGTGGAGCGTGCCGCGGCCCTGCAGCACCAGCACCCATTCGTCCGCGTCCGGGTCCTGCCAGTCGGTGACGTGGCCGGTGGAGACGATGCGGGTGATGCGAATCCCGGGTGCGGCGACCAGATCGAGAAACTGCTCGTCGTCGAGCCGCGCGGGCACCTCGGCGAGGATGTTGCCGGTGGCGGGCGGCCGGCTCATGGCCGCGCTCCTAGTCCTCGACGATGCTGAGCGCGCCCGTCGGACACGCGCTGACCGCCCATGAAACGTCGCTCTGCAGCTGCGGATCGTCGGGAATCTCCGCGGTCTTCAGCACGGCGTGATTGCGGCTGTCCTTGCCGAACACCTCGGGCACGTTCTCGAAGCAGCGCGCGCCGCCGCGGCAAACGGTGGTGTCGAGACTGATCTTCATGGTCTTTTCCCCGTGACGCGATCCCGTCACGGATGATTGTAGGCCTCCGGCGCCCGCGCGCCAAGCCGGATCACGCCTTCAGCAGGTCCTTGAACTTCTGCCGCGCCTTGACGACCTTGGGCGCCACCACGGCCATGCAGTAGGGCTGGCCCGGATTGTTGGCGAAATAGTCCTGGTGGTAGGTCTCGGCCGGCCAGAACACGCTGGCGGGGCGAAGCTGCGTCACGATCGGATCGTCCCAGACCTGCCGGGCCCGCTCGATCGCCGCCTCCGCCTCGCGCTTTTGCTCGTCCGAGTGGTAATAGACCGCCGAGCGATACTGGGTGCCCGTGTCGGCGCCCTGCCGGTTCAGGGTGGTCGGATCGTGGGTGGCGAAGAAGATGTCGAGCAGGGTACCGTAGCTCACCACGTCCGGATCGAACCTCACCTCGACGGCCTCGGCATGGCCCGTGGTGCCGGAGCAGACCTCGCGGTAGCTGGGATTGACCGTCAGGCCGTCGGTATATCCCGAGCGCACGGACTCGACGCCCCGAATGGGCAGGAATACAGCCTCGGTGCACCAGAAGCAGCCGCCGGCCAGGGTCGCGGTTTGCAGATCGGCCATGATCGTCTCCCGTTGAACGCTTGCGCCCGGATTAGATCGGGCCCGGCGGCCCGAATGCAAGGCCTCAGCGCGCCACCAGCACCACGCGCCGGTTCACGGCGCGCCCGCCTTCGTGCGCATTGGTGGATTTGGGCGCGAGCGGCCCGACGCCGTGCCCCTCGAGCCGGCCCGGATCCACCTGATGGTCCTTGACCAGCGCTGCCACGACGGCGCGGGCCCGGTCGCGCGACAGGGTCATGTTGTGGTCGAACCCGCCGGTCATGTCGGTGTGGCCGACCACATAGACCCGCAGTTGCGGGCGCGCCGCCAGCAGCGCCGCGACCTCGTCCAGGGCGGGCTTCGACTCCGGCTTGAGCACCGCCCTGTCGACGTCGAAATAGATGCCCTCGACGACGACGAAGCCGTCGGCGTCGATACCGTTGCCGAGCATGGCGGCGTCGACCACCACCTTGTCCTGCTCCATGGGCGCCAATTCGAGGATATCGAGCTGGGTACGCCGCCGTCCCACCATCAGCGCCACATAGGCATCGCCGCCGCCGGGCGTCGCCACCTGGCCGGAGAAGTAACGCGGGTCGCCGTCGGCCGCCGCGAACAGGCCGTTGAACTGGTTCCACTTGCTGCGCGCGAAGCCCGGTCCGCAATCCTCCATCTCGCAGCTGTAGATCAGCCGGCCGCCGCCCTTGGTGAACGCGTCGCGGTAGTTGGTGAAAATCTCCAGCGTCGAGCGGTCTGCCGGATTCTGGTAGACGATCCGGGTCAGCGTGCCCTCGAGGTCGCGGCCCACGAATGCCGAAGCCTCGTCCTGACCGACGATCAGGCGATAGCGCGCGAAGGCATCGGATTTCCGCTCGATGAGCCGGGAGCCCTCGTAGCGGGTGACCAGCGGGTGATCCGCGTCCTCGCCCCAGGCGGCGCCGGCGGCGGCAAGCAGGAACAGCAGCAGACACAGGCCGATCTGTCGCATGAATAGTCTCCCCCTCGGACGCTCCCGTCGTCCGGCAGCGAGTTTACCCGGGACAGCAGTCCACGCCAGCCGGTAAATGCCCGTCATGGGCGCGCCCCCTTGCCATCGGCCCACGGCTGGGCAGAATGCGCGGTTCGGAACGCGCGGTTCGGAACGCGACAAGGCGCCGCGGGAAGGCGCGGGGGCAATAAAAGGGAGGCGCAAAAGCATGGCCATCAACAAGCAGTCCTACACCGAATGGCAGCAGACCGCGGTCGCCGATCCCCGCGCGGCGACGGTGCCGCAACTGGTACACGGCATGGAGAAGATCACCGCCGCCGAGGGGCCGATCCTGGAGGACCGGCTGTACGCGCTCTATGCCCGCGCCGGCGACCTCGGGCGCATCTACGATCATACCCGCCGCCGCTTCACCACCGCGCTGGCGCACGCCAGGTCCGAAGGCATCCTGGCGATCGAGACCGAGACCTTCGGCGACAACGAGGAGAAGGTCATACGGTTGCCGGGCCAGCCCCGCGTCGTCGTCCGCAGCCGCGGCTCCCGCACCCTGCACGAGGTGCCGGCGTCGGAGCTCGCCGAGGTGATGCTCGAGATCCGCGTCAACCACGACCTGATCTCCCGCGAGGAGCTGTTTCGCGCCGTGCTGGAGGAGTACGAGCTCAAGCGCCTGACCCAGGCCACCGAGAACCGGCTGAACGACATTCTCAGGACCTGGCTGGCCTGACCGGAAAAGTCTGTTGGCGCGAGGGGGCGGCCATGCTACGCCGTCCTGAGCGGAACGGCGCCCGCGTTGGCGGGTAGATCCGGACTTTCGGCTTTCGGGGGCGACAATGATCCTAGCTGCGGCATCCAATCTGTTCCGGCGGAGTTGGGCCATCGGCCCAGTGGCTGCGTTTGCGGCCGCGCTGATGCTGGCGTCGGCGCCGGACGCGCGCGCCGCCGACGAGGTCCGGACCGACTATGACAGCTGGCAGCTGTACTGCGCCGCCTCGAAGCCGGGCGAGGCGCAGGACTGCGAGATCCACCAGCTGCTCGCCAACCAGAACAGCAAGCTCGCCGCCGGCATGTACCTGATCAAGCGCGGCGGCGGACGGGTGCTGATGGTGCGCGTGCCGCTGGGAGTGCTGCTCAGCAAGAACATGATGCTGCAGATCGACGGGGGCATCACCACCGACGCACTGACCTTCCTGCGCTGCGACGGCAATGGCTGCATCGCGCAGATGCTGGCGTCCGGCGCGTTCCTCGACGCCCTGCGCAAGGGCGGCGAGGCCACCCTGACCATGTACGCCGACGCCACCAAGCCGGTGCCGGTTAAGTTCACGCTCAAGGGCTTCGCCGCCGCCGAACAGGCGCTCGCGGCGCGGCCGTGAGCATGACCATGCCTGCGAGGAAGTAGATGACTCCCAGCCCAACAAGACAGACGGTCCGTCGCCTCCTGATCGCCGGCGCGGCGCTGGCCGCGCTTGCTCCCGCCTCGGTCCCGGCCCAGGCGCCGGCTCCCACTAAACCGCAAGCGCCCGGCGCGCCCAGCGTCCAGCAGGCCTACGGCGCCTGGACACTGATCTGCGCGCCCGCAAGGACCGGCGGCGAGGTCTGCGAAGTCCAGCAGGCGGCACTCAACGACAAGGGCCAGACCGTCGCCGTCGCCGCCCTGATGCGGAAGGGAAGCGAGCTGGACCTGCGCATCGACCTGCCGATCGGCGTCTACCTGCGCAAGAACCCCGTTCTGCAGGTGGACAAGGGTGCGGCAAGGGACGGCCTGAGCTATCTCCGATGCACCCCGCGCGTGTGCATCGCGCGCATGACCATCACCGCCTCCTTGCTCGATGCTCTGCGAAGGGGCGGCGAGCTGGCGGTGACGTTCAACCGCTCGTCACGGCAGACCGCATCCGCCACGTTCTCGCTGAAAGGCTTCCCCGACGCCGAAAAGGCGTTCGCCGCCCGCGCGAGATAGGGCCGGGGCTAGCGACCCTGAGCCGCGAGCGCGTCCCTGAGCGCCTCCACGCACAGGGCCACCGAGCTGCGCTGGGCGGTCTGGCCCATCAGGCCGATGCGCCAGATCCTGCCGGCCAGCGCGCCGAGGCCCGCGCCGATCTCGAGCCCGTAGCGCTGGAGCACGTGGGCGCGGACCGCCGCCTCGTCGACGCCGTCGGGCACCTTCACCGCATTGAGTTGCGGCAGGCGGCTCCCCTCCGGCACCAGGAACTCGATGCCGAGCCCTTCCAGCCCGTCCTTGAGTTCCCCGTGCATGGCGGCATGGCGCGCCCAGGAATTCTCGATGCCCTCCTCGGCCAGCATCACCAGGGATTCGTGCAGGCCGTACAGAGCGTTGACAGGGGCCGTATGATGATAGGAGCGGCCGCCGCTGCCGTCCCAGTAGGCCATCACCTTGGTCAGGTCGAGGAACCAGCTCTGCACCGGCGCCTTGCGCGCCTTGACCGCCGCGACGGCCCGCTCGGAGAACGACACCGGCGACAGGCCGGGCGGACAGGACAGGCACTTCTGGGTGCCCGAATAGACCGCGTCGATCTGCCAGGCGTCCACCTCGACGGGAATGCCGGCAACGCTGGTGACGGCATCCATCAGTGTGAGGCAGCCGTGCCTGCGGGCGATGGCGGCGATCTCCTCGGCCGGAGCCGCGACGCCCGTCGAGGTCTCGGCGTGAACGAAGGCGAGCACTTTCGCGTCCGGGTTTGCCTTCAACGCGTCCTCGATCCTGCCGGGGTCGACCGCCGCGCCCCAGTCGAACTCGACGGCGACCGGCACGCCGCCGCAATTGACCACGTTCTCGATCATCCGCCTGCCGAACACGCCGTTGACCACGACGACCACCTTGTCGCCCGGCTCCACCAGGTTGACGAAGCAGGTCTCCATGCCCGCCGAGCCCGGCGCCGAGACCGGAAAGGTCAAGGCGTTGCCGGTCCGCAGCGCCATTCGCAGCAGTTCCTTGAGATCCTCCATGAAGGTCGAGAACCACGGATCGAGGTGGCCGACCGTCGGACGGGACATGGCCGCCAGCACACGCGGATGAACGTTCGACGGCCCCGGCCCCATCAGCACGCGCTGATCGGGATGGAGAGAACGGAAGCTGTTGGACATGGAAGTCTCCCCGGCGTTTCGCGATTGCGCCCTGTTCTAGCGGAGCGTTTCCGCCGGGGCACGGCATATTCGTCCTGTTGGCGGCAAAAACACCCGCCACGGCCCTGATTCCGATCGTTCCGCGGTCGACATGGAACCTTCAGGTTCCTACTTCCTTGGTGCCGGGTCGATACACGGCCATGGACGGCAACCGGCAACAATGCTACCCATCGGGCGCTCGATCAGCGGCCGGGAGAGGGTGGCCGAGGGGGTCGTCGCAATCGAATGTCTGCTCAATCTTCAGTCCCATGGAGGACAACTTGCTCGCAAAAATTCTTCGGTCGAATGCAGCCGCCGTAGCGTTGGGGGTGCTGGCGCTGGGTTCGGTCATCGCCTCACCGTCCGCCGAGGCGCAAACGCCCGCCCCCGCGGCCCAGCCCGCGGCGCCCGCGCCGGAAAAGTTCGGCAACTGGGGCCTGGTCTGCCCCCAGCCGAAGGCGTGCCAGATCCAGCAGGTCCTGGCGAACAAGGACAAGAAGTTCCTCGCCGCGCTGGCCTATGGCAGGAACGGCGCGAACCAGACCCTGGTCGGCATCGTGCCGCTGGGCTTCCGCCTGCAGAACAACCCGCCCTTCGCCGTCGACGGCGGCACCGCCGTTCCGGGCAATTACGTGCAGTGCCTGTCGAGCGGCTGCCGTGTCGCCATTCCGGTGAGCGATACGGTCCTGCGCTCCATGCAGAGCGGCAAGCAGGCGACCCTGACCCTGCTGTCGCCCACCAACAAGCAAATCCCGCTGAACTTCGACCTGAGCGGCTTCCTGGAAGCCAAGGCCGCGCTGGACAAGCGGACCCAGTAATCTCGGCTACGACCGTCTGAAGGAACGGCCATCGCCATCGGCGGTGGCCGTTTTCTTTTGCGCCCCGAAGGTTGCCCGCCACGGCGCGCGTTATACCTCTCGTCCCGTCGATCACGCGCTGCCGGAGGAGCCCCCATGCGCCTGAAGCCCGTCGCCCTGTCCCTCATGCTGACCTCCCTGTCCCTGCCGGCCTGGGCCGCGGTCGAGGTCACCTACACCAATCCCGAGGGATATGCCGACGTAAAGGTGGGCGCCGGGCCTGTCAGGAAGCAGCGCGAGATGGTCCTGCGCGAGCTGAAGAAGCATCTGGAGAAGCTGGGCGCGGAATCGCTGCCCGCCGGCGACACGCTGAAGATCGAGGTGCTGGACATCAACCTCGCCGGCCGCGACCAGCCGTTCAATACCGGCAACCCGGACCAGCGGCTGCTCGATGAAGTCAACTGGCCGTCGATCAGGCTGCGCTACGTGCTCGAGCGGGGCGGCCAGGCGGTGGCTCAGGCCGAGGAGCAGGTGAGCGACAAGGACTATCTGGACCATTCGGCGCTGGGCGGCCGCTCGGACCCGCTGCGCTACGAGAAGAAGATGCTGAGCGAGTGGTTCAGGGACCGCTTCGGCGCGGCCGCGGCCCGCTGAAACCGGCTGGCCCTAGCTAGCGCGCCTGCAGGCCGTCCAGTAGTTACATTCGCGACCGGCGATGCAGCGGCGCTATGCCCGGTGGGCGTGGACGATCAGGGAGTCGATGGTGGCCTCGCCCAGCGCCTTCGCGGCCTCCAGGCGGTGCAGGCCTTCGACCAGCACATAGCGGCCGGCGTCGGGCCGAACGTGGATCGGAATTTTCAGGCCGTTCTCGAGTATGTCGCCGGCAAGCTTGTCGACCTTCTGCTGGTCGAGCAGCTTCTTGTACTTGGCAGGCACGTAGATCTGTTCGATCGTGACCTGGACGGACTTCAGCATGGGCGTCTCCCCGTCTTTCTCCCCGAAGAGCATAGCAGGGTTTATCCGGCCGTCCGCCCTAGATTTCACGATGCATGATGACGCTGGGCAAGCGGACTGCTGGCCCCATGGCGATCTCGACGACGCGCTCGCCTTCGAAGCCGAGCGCCCTGTAGAACGCCTTGCCGTTCAGGCTGGAAAAGCAGACGAACCGCCGGGCGCCTGCCGCGCGGGCCGCCCGCTCGCACTGTCGATAGAGCAACCGGCCGACGCCTCTTCCTGTCCAGGACGGTCGAACGGCGAAGTGCCGGATATGCGCGGTTCCGGGCTCGAGCGCGCCGGTGCCGGGCTCCTCGAACGTCCAGCCGCCGCAACCGGCCGGCGCGCCATCGGCCTCGGCCAGATAGTAGGTGCCGGATGCCAGAAGGCCGAGATTGGCCCTGACCATCATCGGCAGCGCCTCCGCGAGCAGCGACGGTTCATACGCGCCGGCCATCAGCCTGGGATAGGATTCGCCAAGGATGAAATCGACGGCGGGCACGTCGCGCGGCACGGCAACGCGCACGGTGATCACGGGGCGTCCCTCAACGCCTTCCGGATCAGCTTCTCCAGCTCTTCCAGGAAGCGCGAGCGGTCCTGCCGGGTGAAGCTGGCGTTGTAGCCCTTGATCTCTCCGGTCTCGCGCAGATGCGCGTTGAGGTCGCGCATGGCGAGCGCCATGCCGATGCTGTGCTCGGTGAAGGGCCGCCCGGTCGGGCCGAGCACCTGGGCGCCGGCCTTCAGGCAGCGGGAGGCGAGCGGGATGTCGGCGGTGACGGCGATGTCGCCCGCGCCGATGTTCTCGGCGATCCAGTTGTCGGCGGCATCGAAGCCCTCGCCGACGATGACCTGGCGCACGTTGGGCGCATCGACCTTCCGACTCCACCGGTTGCTGACGAACATCACCGTCAGGCCGTGCCGGGCGGCGACCTTCAGCACCTCCTCCTTGACCGGGCACGCGTCGCCGTCGATGTAGATATCCGGCATGGCGCCCTTCAGCGCCTCTTGCGCGCGGCTTCTGCCGCGGCCCGTTCCGCCGCGGCGATCGCATCGAGCACCGCCTGACGGCCGAGCTTCGCCTGGGTGCCGTCCGGATCGATCAGCAGCGCCTTGTCGAAATCGTCCATGGCGCGGCGGTAGTCCTTGCCGGCGTAGTAAAGCCAGCCGCGCCGCGCGAAGGCGTCGGCGTCCGCGTAGTCGCGGTTGACGATCTGGGTCAGGTCGTCGAGGGCGTTGGCGTAGTTGCCCTGCTGCTGATAGAGCTGCGCCCTGCCCTTCAGCGCCTCCAGATTGCCTGGGTCGAAGCGCAACACCGAGGCATAGTCGTTGATCGCCGGCTCGGTCGCGAGCTGGCGCTGGTATTCCTTCGCCCGGTCCAGATAGGCCTCGGCGCTGTCCGGCTTCAGGTCGATGACGGCGCTGAAATCGGCGATCGCCGCCGTGCCGTCGCCGCTCATCTGGTGCAGCGCGCCGCGCGCGGTATAGGCCGGCGCGAAGCCCGGATTGTCGGCGATCGCCTTGGACAGGTCGGCGAGCGCCTCGGCCCTGCGGTTCAGTGCATAGAACGCGATGCCCCTGCGGTAGTGGACGTCATAGCCCTTCGCACCCGCGCGGATCGCCGCCGTGTAGTCGGCCACCGCGTCCTCGAAGCGGCCGTTGTCATGGGAGACGAAGGCCCGCGCCAGCCTGAGCCGCGTGTCGGAGGGCGCGAGACGGATGGCCTTGCCGTAATCCTGCAGCGCCAGGTCGAGCAGCCCCGCCTTCAGGCGGGCGCGGGCGCGTTCGGCCAGCACCTGCACGTCGTTGGGGAAGCGCCTCAGGTAGTCGTCGTAGAGAGCCAGCGCATCTCCCGTCCGGTTGCGGCTCATCAGGAAGCGGGCGAAGTCGGCCAGCAGGTAGCCGCGCGTCGGCGCCAGCTCCACAGCCCTGGCGTAATCGGCGATGGCGGCGTCGACACGGTTCAGCCGGGCGTTCGCCTGCGCCCGCCGCGCATAACCCTCGAAGGAGTCCGGCGCCTGCTGTATGACGACGCCGAACAGCTCGGCCGCGCGCGTGTAGTTGCCGCTGTCGAAGGCGAGCCGGCCCTCGTGCAGTTCCCCGCCCCGATAGGCGTCCCGCAGGCTGCCGTCGTCGGGCGCATCGGCATCGGCCGGCTGGACGTCGTCGTGCGATGGCCTGGCCTCGGCCTCGGGCTCGCCGATGGCGACGCCGCCCACGACCTCGCGGCACAGGCCCGCGTCCCGGGCGGCGCTGACGGTCTCGTAGAGCCGCTCGGCCGTCCCGTAGTCCTGATCGCCCGGCGCCGAGGCCGCGAAGTACCGCTCCAGCGGCTCCGCCGCGTCACAGGCCCGCTCGACCGCCACATAGGCTTCGGCCTGGGCGAGCGCGACGGCGGGGGTGATGCCGCACAGCCGGGTATCGTGCGCCTGCGCCGCCAGCGACACGACCTTGCTGTAGTCGCGGGCCTCGCGGGCCACGGCCACGTCGCGGACCAGCCCGTCGACCAGCCCCTGGAGCAGCACGCCCTGCTGGCTCGATCGCGGGATGCAGTCGCCGGTCTCGCCCTGTGCGCCCGCTGGAAAAGCCTGGAACGCGGCAAGCCCGGCCGCGAACCAACCAACCGCACGACGATGCCTCATCCCCCTGACGACTCCGATCCGGATGCCCATTGCGAACAGCATACAAGATCGAAACGGCAGGGCTAGAGAAGCCTACAGCCGCACCACCATCTTGCCGGTGTTGGCGCCGCGCATCATGTCGACGAAGGCCTTGCCGGTATTCTCGAGGCCGTCGACGACTGTTTCGTCGGCAACGAGCGTGCCGTTCGCCAGCATGGCCGCCAGATCCTTCATCATCTCGCCGCGGCGGGCGGCGAACAGGCCGATGTTGAAGCCGGTCAGGGTCAGCCCCTTCTCGATCGCGGCGAAGAAATTGCCCGGTCCCTGGCGGTAGTTGCCCGAATTGTAGAGCTCGACCGCGCCGCACAGCGCCATGCGGCCGTGGACCTTCATGGAATCCAGCGCCGCTTCCAGGTGCGAGCCGCCCACATTGTCGAAATACATGTCGAGGCCGTCCGGCGCGAACGCCTTCAGCGCTTCGCGGAGATCGGCGGTGCGGTAGTTGACGGTGGCGTCGGCGCCGTAGCGCTCCTTCAGCACTCTCTCCTTCGCCGGATCGCCGGTGCTGCCGATGACACGGCATCCGTGCCGTTTGGCGAGCTGGCAGACCACGGCTCCCACCGCGCCTGCCGCCGCCGAGACGAAGATGCTCTCGCCCGCCCTGGGCGCGAGCACGTATTCGAGACCGGCATAGGCGGTGAGGCCCGACAGGCCGAGCACACCCAGATAGGCGCTGAGCGGCGCCAGCCTGGGATCGACCGGCGCGACGGTCCGCGCATCGGCCACATAGAGATCGCGCCAGCCCAGCAGCGGCGTGAACACGAACGAACCCGCCGGCAGCGCGTCGGCCGTGGACTCGATCACCTCGCCGACCGCGCCGCCGTCGAGCTCGCCGCCGATGTCGGTGGGCGCGTGCACGCCCTCCAGCGTGGTCATGGGCAGGCGCATGTAGGGATCGACCGACAGATATCTGTTGCGCACCTTCACCTGGCCGGGCGCCAGCGCGGGCAGCGGCGTCTCGGTGAGCGCGAAATCCTCCGGGCTGGGCGGGCCGTCGGGACGGCGGGCGAGCCGGAACACCCGGCTGATATCGGTCATGGTCTCTCCCCTAGCGGTTGGTGCGTTCGATGCGAACCGGGATGGCGGACATCACCGGCATGCGGTTGATGGATTCGGCGGCCCAGTCGGCGCTGACAAGCCGGCTGGTGGCGCTGTAGCGCCCGGCCCGCTCGTCCTCGTCGTCCGGGAAGCCGCCCCAGCAATGGCTCATGGACACCACGCCGCCACGCACGGTGGGATCGGCCTTCACCATGGCGAACAGGCTGTCGTGCGGCGAGACGATGCGCACCCGGTCGCCGTCGGCCAGGCCCGCCGCCGACATGTCGGCCGGGTTCATGTGGGCCGGGTTGTAGGGCAGCCGGTCGCGGGTCTGCGGCAGGTCCGCGCCGAGCGAGTTCATCACCTCGCGGAACCGCCGCGACACCAGCCGCAGGGGATAGGCGCGATCGCCGGCATCGTCCGTGCCGGCCATCAGCTCGCGGCGAAGCCCGTCCAGCTCCTGCAGCACGTCGGCCGCGGCCACCTCCAGGCGCGCCGTGGCTTCGGCGGGACCGGGACGCACGACCTGCTCGGGCACCTCGTAGAGCGCGCCGCCGGCGGCGCGCTTCACCTCGCCGAGCGGCACCTGGCCGTGGGCCGCCATCAGCTCCAGCAGATCGTCCGCCGTGGGCGGCGCGTCCATGGACAAGGGCTTGCCGGCGATGGCAAGGGTCACGCCCAGGCGCTTCGCAAGGCTCCAGAACACGTACCAGTCATCGACCGTGTCGCCCGGCGGCTCCAGCAGCGCCTCCGCGTATTGCGCATAGGGAACGGGGAAGAACTTGTCGAAGAAGCCGGTATGGTCCGGCCGCTCCAACGGCAGGGTCGGCGCGATGACGTAGTGGGACAGCCGCGCCGTCGCCGACAGGCGCGGGTCGATGGCGACCAGCAGATCGAGGTGCTTCAGCGCCTCGACCGCCTTGCGCTGATCCGGCATGGCGACGGCCGGGTTGGCGCCGAGGCAGATGAGGGCCCTAATGCGGCCGGGGCCCGGATGCAGGATCTCGTCCGGCAAGATGGCCGACATCATCTGCCCCTTGATGACGCCGAGGCCGTGCTTGCGGCTTTTTGGGCCCGCCCGCTCCCACTCCCGGGTAGGCGGGACCGCCGTCTCGGCGCGCTCGATCCGGGGCGACAGCACGCCGGGATTGGCGACCCTGTCGCCCGCGCGCAGGTAGCGGCCGCACAGCACGTTCAGGCACTGCACCAGGTGTTCGGACAGGTTGGAGCGGCGGGCCATGTCCGGCCCCGTGCCGCTGCCCGCCATGCCGGTGCGCGAGCGCCGGGCGAACAGGTCCGCCGCCTCGACGATCTGGCCCGGCGGTATGTCGGCCCGCGCGGCGACCCTGTCCGGGGTGAAGTCGCGCACCGCGCCGCGCAGCGCCTCGACGCCGGCGACGTGGCGGGCGCAGAAATCCCTGTCTTCCCAGCCCTCGGCCAGGATCACGTGGATCATGGCCGCCAGTATCGCCGCGTCCTCGCCCGGCTTCGGCTGGATGAAGACGTCGGCGTGCCGCGCCGTCTCGGTCAGGCGCGGGTCGATGACGATCAGCTTCATCCCGGCCGCCCGCGCATCTTCCAGGCTTTTGACCGGGTTGAAGTTGTTGAAGCCCGACAGGCCCGGCCCGCCGGTCACCGACACCAGCGGATTGGTGCCGACGAACATCCAGACGTCGGCGCCGATGAAGGGCTGCGGCCCGCCGCCGAACTCGCCGATGCGTCCCGATGCGATCCACTTGGCCGACTGGTCGATCGTCATGGTGCCGAACAGGCTGGGCGAGCCGAGCGCGGCGGTGAATGCATAGGCGAAGCCGGGATTGACCGCCGAGAACAGCCCCTGCGTGCCGAGAAATACGGCGACGGAACGGGGCCCGTCCTCGTCGATGATCACCCGCAACCGGTCGGCGATCTCGTCGAAGGCGCGCTCGGAGGAAATGGGCGAGAACGCGCCGTCCGCGCCGCGCTTCAAGCTGTTCGTGATGCGCTCGGGCCCGTGATGCAGTTCCGGATTGCGCAGGCCCTTGAAGCAGACATAGCCGCGCGTCAGCGGGTTCGACTTGTCGCCCCGCACCTTCGTCACCTTGCCATCCTCGATCGTCGCCTCCAGGCCGCAAAAGCCCTGGCAGATCCGGCAATAAGTCTTTCGTGTCCCGGTCATGGCCGTCTCCCCGTGAAGCCACAGCCTCTGTTATACCGAAAATATTAGAACACTACCTATTTTTGTACAGGCTTGATGTCGCGCACGGTGACATGCGCCCTGTCGACGACGCTGCCGTCGCTCCGCTGCAGCATGATAGTGTGCGTTCCCGGCCGTGGCGCCCACAGATACGCATTGTCCGCGCGGCCCAGAACCCGGTCGTCGACCTTGAGCGACAGCGACCTATCGGCACCCTCGGCGCGCACCGGCACGCGGGTGTTGCCCGCCGGAATGTCCGGATCGAGCGCGATGACCACGCCGTCGGCCGGGCTGACGATGCGGGCGAAGTTGCTGGCCGGCACCGCGCGCATCAGTTCGACCTGCGTGCCGTCCACGAACCATTCGCCGCGCGGGTTCTCGATCGCCGGCTCGAATCGCACCTGTCCAGCCACCACGCCCGCCGGCGGCGCGGGCTCGCCGACCGCATCGCCCTGATCGAGGCCGGTGATCACGTCGTGCCAGACCGGCGCGGCGCCGCTGACCCCGGAGACGCCATGCATGGAGTCGCCCTCGAAATTACCGACCCAGACGCCCACCGTGTATCGGCGCGACCAGCCGATGCACCAATTGTCGCGCATGTCCTTGCTGGTGCCGGTCTTGACCGCGCTCCAGAACCTGGTGTTGAGGTTGTTGGAAAGGCCGAAGGTGGTCACCCGCGCCGCCCGGTCGCCGAGAATGTCGGCGACGAGGAAGGCGGCGTCCTCGCGCATGATCCGCATGCCCTCATCGGCGGGCCCGGCCTCGAGCCGGAGCGGCGACAGCATCCCGCCGCGGGCCAGCGCCCGGTAGGCCGTGACCTGCTCCCACAGTGTCACCTCGGCCGAGCCCAGCGCCAGCGAGAAGCCGTAATACTCGCCGTCCTTGTCGATGCCCCGGTAGCCCATGCGGTGCAGCCGGTCGCGGAACGGCTCGACTCCGACCAGCACCAGCGCGCGGACGGCCGGCACGTTGAGCGAGCTGGCCAGTGCCGTGCGCACGCTGACCGGTCCCTTGAAGTCGCGGTCGTAGTTCTGCGGGACATAGAGGCCGATGCCGGTCTGAAGGGTGATGGGCGAATCGTCGAGCAGCGAGGCCGGCGTGACATAGCGCTTCTCCAGCGCCATGCCGTAGAGGAACGGCTTCAGCGTCGAGCCCGCCTGTCGCGGCGCGCGCACGCCGTCGACCTGGCGGGCGCGCGAACGGCTGCCGCTGGAGGCGACATAGGCGAGGACGTCGCCGGTGTCGTTGTCGACCACCAGCACCGCGCCGTCGCGCACGTTGCGGCCGGTCAGCCCGCCCAGGTGCCGGTCCAGCGCCCGGACGACCCGGCGCTGGATATCGAGGTCGAGCGTGGTGCGGCGGCGCTCGCCCGCCTCGCGCAGTAACGAATCGGCGAGCTGCGGCGCTAGGCCCGGCGGCCGGGTGGCCCGGGCGTTGGCGAGCAGCCTTTCGGCGGTCTCGCGCAAGCCGGCGCAGTCGGCGCCTCCCGAGCGGGCGCAGGCGCGCGCGGCGACCCGCTCGACGACGGCTCCCGGACTGGGAAGCAGGGCCGCCAGAACCAGGCTTTCCCGCGCGCCCAGGCCCGACGGGTGCTTGCCGGCGAGGAACCTGGACGTCGCGCCGATGCCCTGCAACTCGCCCCGGAAATCCAGCAGGTTGAGGTAGGCCTCGAGAATCTGATGCTTGTCCCAGGCCCGTTCCAGCTCGAAGGCGGCGCGCATCTGCGCCAGCTTCTGGCCCCAGCCGCGACCGCCGCCCTTCGGCCGCAGGCGCGGGTCGAGCATGGCCGCGACCTGCATGGAGATGGTGCTGCCGCCCCGGTTCGGCCCGCCGGTCAGCCGGTCGCGCACCGCGCCCGCCGCCGCCGCCCAATCGACGCCGCCATGGCGCCAGAACCGCCGGTCTTCGCCCGCCACGATGGCGGTCCTGAGCGCAGGCGATACCGCGTCGAGCGGGACCCAGCCAAGCCGGCGGATGCCGTAGTTCACACGCTTGACGTCGATCACCCGGCCGCGGCGGTCGAGCAGCCAGGCCTCGGACGGCTGGTAGCCGTCCCGGACCTCCGCGAAGGCTGGCACCGGCGCCGACGGCCAGACCGCCCCGGCGACCAGGATTGCCGACAGCATAATCGCCGCCGATGGGGCCGCGGCACGGGCAAGCGCGCGCCTGCCGGCAAGGATCACGGCGCCTTCACCTCGACGGCCCGGTTCGGATACTCGCCCAGCATTTCGGGCGCGTACATCGCCTCCACATGGGTGGCGGGAAGCTGGAACAGGCCGGGATTGTTGAACCGCACCGTGTACTCCACCGACCACTTGCCCTTCGGCACGAAGCGGTAATAGGCGATGAATCCGTCGAAGCGGCGCTCCTCGAACGCCTTCCACGCCCAGCCTTCCTGCTGCTCGTCCTCGACCAGGCTGTCGGACTGGCCGCCCAAGCCGCTGCCCAGGATGGTCGCACCGGCCGGTATCGGGTCGTCCACCACCACCCAGGTCATGTCCGACTGGGCCTCAAGATCGAGGCGGACGCGGGCGACGTCGCCGCGGGTCCAGACGCCCTTCCGCGCCTGTTCCACGGGCGTGACCGTCCGTGCCACCCGGAAGCCGCTGGAGAACGGCTCCTTGAGCGGGATCGCCGCCTGGGCGCGGACCATCGCCCAGGGCCTGCCCGCGCCTTCATGGGTAATCGTCAGGTCCTGCCTTTCATCGGCCCAGGGGAAGCTCTGCAGGTTCTCCTTGCGCTCGCCCTCCCAGGCCGAGGAGACGGTCTGCCCGCCATAGGTCGATCGCGTCGCGCCGTCGACCGGCGTCGCCTCGAAGCGGGCGCTGAACTTCTCCATCGCCAGCACGCCCCAGGCGTTGGCGACCGTGGTGTTCCAGTGGCCGTGCTGCTGGCGGCCCAGCGCGCCGCGCACCATGCGGCCGATGTCGGGCTGCCAGCGCGGCGCCTCCATTACGCCGAGCAGCGCCCGCACCGCGTTGGAGTCGGGCGAGATCATCAGCCACCACAGCGCATCGGTCCGCTCGGTGGAGAAGCCCATGGTGGTGCCCTGGAAGTTGAGCCGCGAGCGGAGGATGGAATCGGCCTGGGCCAGCTTCTGGTCACGCCCGGGGATGGCGGTCACGCGCTGCAGCACGTTGCGCCAGTCGATTACCGCCGAGGTCGGCCACAGATTGGGCTCGACCGCGATACTGGTCAGCATCTCCGGCGTGGCCGCGCCGTAGCGGGACAGCGCCTCGATCGCCGCGACCTTGCGGATCGCCAAATCGGCGGTCGGCAGCGCGGAGCCGCGGACGATCCGGCCCTCGACGAAGCCGGTGAGCGCCTGGATCAGCGCCGCCCGGTCGCCGTCGGGGATGTCCCAGCCGGCCTCGTGGGCGATGGCGAGCACATAGGCGGTCAAGGTGTCGTCGCCCATCAGACGGTCGGAATCGAAGTATTTCAGCAGGCCCTCGTTGTCGCGGTAGGCCGGCAGGCGGGCCATGACCGTTCGCCACCGCCCCTCGTCGCGCAGCGCCACGGCCTTCGACACGGTCTGTTCCAGGCAGTTGTAGCGGTAGTCGGCCATATAGGCGCGCACCCCATCGAGGCCACTGCCCAGGCTCGATCTGAGAGTGATGGCGAGGCCGCCCCGGCCGGGGATCGCGTCGGCGGGGCGATCGGCGGGGATGGTCAGGCTACCGTCGACCTGCTCCAGTGTCGCCTGGAAGGTGCGCACCGGCACCGCCTCCTTCACCGCCTGATTGACCCTTAGATGGTCGCCGGTCGCCGAGCCCTTCTCCCTAACGGTGACGTTCCACGCCAGCTGCTTCGTTCCCAACGGCACGGCGACCGGCCAGGTGAGGTCGTAGGCGGCGCCCGGCTTCACGGTCACGGTCTGCTTCGCCAGCGGCTCGCCCGGCGCCGGCGTCACCGCCGCCTCGGCCTCGACCTCCATGGACGAATCCGTGGTGTTGCGCACGGTGAACATGGCCGTGAAGCGGTCGCCCTCGCGCACCAGCTGCGGCAATCCGGAATGGACCATCAGGTCCTGGGTGGTCCGCACGGTCGCCTCGCCGGTGCCGAACAGGCTCTGGCCCGCATTGGCCACCGCGACGATGCGGAAGCTGGTCAGGGAATCGTTGAGCGGTATGGTGACCTCGGCATTGCCGTCGGCGTCGAGCCGGGCGCGCCCCTTCCACAGCAGCAGCGTGTCGAACAGCTCGCGGGCGCCGTCGCGGCCACCGCCGCCACCCGGCGGCACCGCCTTGCGGCCGTAGTGGCGCTTGCCGACCACCTGCATCTGGGCGGTCGAGGACCAGACCTCCATGGCCCGCTCGCCCATCATGGCGTCGAGCAGCTTCCACGACTTGTTGGGCGCGAGCTGGAGCAGGCCCTCGTCGACCGCGGCGATGGCGACCTCGCCGCCCGTCGGCATGTCCTTGCCGTTGGCGCGCTCCACATGGATCTTCACCTTGACCTGGTCGCGTACCTTGAAGGTGTCTCCCGACGGCTTGACCTTCACGTCCAGCCGGTGCGGCGCCCACCCCACCTTGATCTTGCCGATGCCCAGCCGGTAGGCGGGCTTGGACAGGTCGACGAGCGCCGTAGGCTTGCCGCCGTCGCGCGAGACCAGCCAGCGCGGCAGGTCGTATTCCCGCGCCATGTCGGACAGCCAGGTCTTCCAATCGCCCACCCGGCCGCGCACCGCCAGCACCGAGACGTAGACGTTGGGCGCGTAATTGTCCCTGATCGGCACCTTGATCACCGGGTCGCTGCCCGAGATGTCGGTGACGAAGCTCTCGACGACGCCCTCGCGCTCGACCGTCACCAGCGCCGTCGCCGACCGGAACGGCGAGCGGATCTGGAAACGGGCGGTCTCGCCCGCCTCGTACTCCAGCTTCTCTGGAATGACGTCCATGCGGTCGCTGGCCGGCTGGTCGAACCAGTCGTTGTCCGGACCGATGACGTAGGCCGACGTCGTGGCGCCCGCCAGGTTGCCGCCGCGATCCTTGGACTCGGCGCGGATCAGGATTTCGCCGGAGACGCCGGGCGCGATGGCGCAATGCAGGTAACCCTGGCGGTCGGTGTCGCCGTCACAGGAGGCGGGCAGCAGGCTGACCTTGGTGGAGCTCTCGTAGTCGTAGAATCCGCCGATCAGCCGCTTGCGGTAGGAATAGACGGTCTTCTGGTAGACCGACACGCGCACGTCCTGGCCGGAGACCGGCTTGCCCTCGAGGTCGAGCGCCACCACCGTGAACCGCAGCTTGTCGCTGCTGCCGGCCCATCCGTCGGTCTTGATGCCCAGGGTGACCGCCGAGGGATAGAGGCCGATCCGGCTGGTGGCGGTCTGGATTTCACCGTTGGCGTCGGCATATTCCAGCTCGGCCACCATGCGGGACGGCTCAGCCAGCTCCTTGGGCGCAGGCGCGGTGACGCGCAGGGCGCCCTTCTCGTCGAGGGTCAGCGGCATCACCTGAGTGTCCGGCCGCACTTCGGCGGACGCGGCTTCCGGATCGAGGTCGTAGGGACTGCCTTCGGCGGCCTGGAGCCCTTCCTTCACCGGCTTGCCGCCGAAACTGAACCCCTCGTAGTCGGGCAACGATACCGGCCACGGCATGGTGACGGTGCGCAGCTTCACCGCCGCGCCACCGGCGCCGCCGCCAGAGAGGTAACTGACATAGAGATCGAACGGCACCTGCTTCGGCCGCACCTGCGGCTTGTCCGGGCCCTGCACCACCGCCGACATGGTCGGCACACGGAACTCCTCGACCTTGAACGATCCGCCGGTGAACGTCCGGTCGCCGAACTGGAACTGGACCACGTAGTCGCCGAGCTTGGCCTCGGGCGGAATCTGCCAGGTCTGCAGGGCGATGCCGCCGGCATCGAACTTCACGGCCGCCTCGTAGCGGGTGTCGCTGCCCAGGTGGACGACGTCGACCTTCACCTTATCCTTGCCCGGATTGATCGAGGCGATGCCCGCCGAGGTGTGGCGCCGCAGGAAGTGCTTCATCGACACGGTCTCGCCGGCCCGGAACAGCGGGCGGTCGAGCACGGTGTGGACCATGGAGTCCTGCGCGCCGTAGGACGACAGGTTGAAGTCGTAGGGCGCGATGCCGTTGTTCCAGGTGGTGAGCGTGAAGCTCATGTCGTTTTCGGTGCGGGCGCTGATCATCAGCGGGCTGTCGCCATAGCCGCTGCACCGGTCCGAGCCGTAACCCGGCTCCGGCAGCTTGCCGGCCTCGACGGCGGCGACGCCGCCCTTGCCGGTGACGCCGGTCCACAGCACGTTGCCGGTGCAGAAATCGCTGACCGCGATCTCCGCGCCCTTGACCGGTTCGGCGTCATGGAGGCGCGTCACCCAGACCGCCGAGCCCTCCCGCCCCCACTTGAAGTGCACCGCCATGTCGGTGACCAGGGCGGTGGTCGCGACGTAGCGGGTCTTGCCCCTGGCCATCAGCGCCTCGCCCAGGATCGGGCTGGCGAGTTCGATGACGTAGAAGCCAGGGTTCTTGAGCGGAATGCCGACCACCTCGAAAGCCTTGGCGCCCTCGGGCTTGGGCAGCCGAAAGGCCATGGTCTTCGGGCCGGCCTCCGCGGTATCGGCGAACACCGAGGTGTCGCCGGTCTGTTCCTCCCACTTCTGGCTTTGGCCCTTGCCAACCCAGTCGCCGCGCCGCTCCATGCCTTGCCGGACCCGGCGCAGCCAGTCGGCGATCTGCTGGTCGTCCTCGCTCATGCGCGCGGCGTTGCCCGCCATGGCGGGCGTGACCGAGGCCTGGCCCGCGACCAGCGGCTCGACGTTGCGAACCGTCACCGGCAGCACGCCGCCCTCATGGGCCTCGATGATGCCGAACTCGCCGTTGAACTTGGCGAGTGGCGGGAAGCTGTCGATCCGCATGTCGAGGGGAAACCGGTCGCCGTTCTCCAGCTTGCGGCCCGCGTCGTCGGCGAGGCCCGCCGGCATGGCGACCTTCATGACGGACCGCTCGGGGAACGGGCCCTTGAATTCCACGGTCTGCAGGGTCGCCTCGCGCGTTTGCGCGTCCGGCTTGAACACCCGGCCGCCCGGGCTCGTCAAGGTGACCGCCAGCGCCGTGTCGCGGGGCACCGGGGCGGTAAAGCTGACCCGGATCGGCCGCATCGGCAGGCAGCCCGCCTGGGCGTTGACCCGCTCGCATTCCACCCTCGCGGTGAACGACGGACGCACCTGGTAGGACAGCCGCTGCTCGCCGGGCGTCGCGATCCCGCCCGGCGTGGCGATGCCCTTGCCCCAGACCAGCTCCACCCGTGTCGCCGGCGGCAGGCGCCGCTGGCACCTGGCCAGGGTGATCTGTTCCTCGGCCCGGTCGAGCGAGCGGTCCTTCACCCGGAAGCCGTATTCGTAGCCCGAGTCGGGAAACAGCAGCGAATAGTAGGAATAGCCTATGCGCCGCTGCTCCTTCAGCATGGCGACCCGCTCGGCGCCGCGCAGCACCTTGACGGGAATGCGCTCGCCGATGCCTTCGACGGCGCAATAGGCGTGCTTCTCCACCGAGGCCGGGTCCGCGGGCGCGTCGAGCGCCAGCACGAACACCTGCTCCTCGTCGACCTGGCTGGAGCCTTCATAGGGCTGCGTGGCGCGGACCGACGGGCCGCCGGTGTCGAAACGGAATTCGCGCTGCCCCGTCACCGCGCCGCCGGCGGCGTCGGTGACGCCAGGGGCGAGGGAAAAGGTGCAGACCACGCCGCCCGGCAGGTCCTGCTCGAAATCGTAGACCCAGTTGCGCTGGTCCGCCCAGCGGCCCTTGCCCTTGCCGGGACAGGTCACCGCGAAGGGATCGGGAAGGCGGGGGTCGCCGAGCGTGACCATGTTGGCCGAGAACCGCACCGCGACCTGGCGCACGTCCTTGACCGTTCCGGTGGGGGTGAAGACCTCGACGGAAGCCGCCTGCGCCGCGCCCGCGCCGAACGCGGCCATCATTGCCGCCATCAGCACCCGCTTCATGCCGGAAACTCGCATCATGGTCCCCGTCTCCCGGAAATCCGCCGGCCGCCTCGATCGCAGGGCGGGCCCGCGCGGCGGATTGTACCCGGCGGGCACGGTTAAGTGCTAGCCTGGGAATAAAAAATTGGCGTGAAGGCGGCCCGGCGCAACCAGTATCCTCCGCCGCCGATCGGGACTATGTTACCTGCCGGTCAACCTGGGGAGGAAACCATGGACGGTGTGAGCGCCGAACTGCAGATCCTGGTCTGGAGCGTGATCCTGACCTTCGTGCTGATCCTGATCCCGGCGCAGATGTCGGTGATGGCGAACGGCCTGAAGGCCATGACCGGGCCGCGCGACCAGCTTCCCGAGCCCGGCGTGGTCAACAAGCGGCTGCGCCGGCTGGCGGCCAACATGATCGAGAACATGGCGCTGTTCGCGCCGCTGGTGCTGGCGGCCGCGGCCGCCGGCGTCTCCAATCAGTGGACCGTGCTGGGCGCGCAGCTGTTCCTCGGCGCCCGGGTGATCCACGCGCTCGTCTATGCCTTCGGCGTGCCGTGGATCAGGCCGGTGTTCTGGGGCGTGGCCGTCATCGGCATGGGCATGATCGCCTGGCAGCTGCTGGCGGTCGCCCCCTAGGCCTTGCGCCAAAACCGCGCCGTCTGGCAAGGTGCCTGGGGATCATCGAGGGGGCTGGCGACGTGGGGCAGGCCGAGGCAAGCCGACAGGGGCGGCTGTACGCCGCCATCTTCATCGTGGCGTTCGCGACGCTCGCCTATCAGGTCCTGATCACCCGGTTCTTCTCGGTGATGTTCTATCACCACCTGGCGTTCGCGGCGATTTCGATCTGCATGTTCGGCCTGACCCATGGTGCGCTGCGGGTCTATGGCGATCCGGCGCGCTACGCGCCGGAGCGGGTGGACGTGGAGTTCGCGCGCCACGCCAACCGGTTCGCGCTGTGGAGCGTGGGCATCATGCTCGCCTATCTCAGCGCGCCGCTGGCGCTGCCGGCGGGCTGGGTCAGGATCGTCATGGGCCTGTCCTCGCTGTTCTTCGTGATCCCGTTCACCCATAGCGGCACCTGCGTCACCCTGCTGCTGACCCGCGCTCCCCCCGCCGGCGGGCGGATGTACGCGGCGGACCTGGCCGGTGCGGCGGCCGGCTGCCTCGGCATCGTCGCCGTCCTGTTCGTCATCGATCCGGTGAGCGCCACCTTATGGATCGCGGCGCTGGCGGCCGCCGCCGGCTGGCTGGCGGTGCGAGGTGGCGATGCCCGCCTGCGCCGCCTGAGCGCCCTCGCCGCCCTGTGCCTTGCCGGCGCCGCGGCGGTCCATTCGGGGCTCTATGCCACCGGACAGGGCCATATCGGCGTCGTCTGGGCCAAGGGCCAGATGCAGAACGACACCCTGTTCGAGCGCTGGAACACGTTCTCGCGCATCCGCGTTCGAGCACTGGAAAGCCTGAAGCCGATCGGCTGGGGCTTCGCCCACACGTCCGACGTCGAGGTCCGCCAGCACTACATGGACATCGACGCCGACGCCGCCACGGTGATCACCCGTCTCGACGGCGACGTGAAGCGGCTGACCTATCTGCGGGAAGACGTCATCAACGCCGCCTATCTGGTGCGCCGGCCGGAACACGTGGCCGTGGTCGGCGTCGGCGGCGGGCGCGACATCCTGTCCGCGCTGTTCTTCGACGCGCGGCGGATCACCGGCATCGAGATCAACCCCGCCATCTTCGAGGTGCTGACCGGCAAATTCGCCGATTTCTCAGGCCATCTCGACCGGCAGCGCGGCGTCTCGCTGGTGAACGCCGAGGCCCGCAGCCACATCAACCAGTCCCCCGACCGCTACGACCTGATCCAGATCTCGCTGATCGACACCTGGGCCGCCACCGCCGCCGGCGGGCTGACCCTGACCGAGAACCGGCTCTATACCGTCGAGGCCTGGGACGACTTCTACCGGGCGCTGAAACCCGGAGGCATGCTGTCGGTCTCGCGCTGGTATCATCCGGTGACGGGCCGGAACGAGTTCCATCGCCTCGTGGCGATCGCCGCCGAGACGCTGGGGCGCCGCGGCGTACCCCCGGACCAGCTCGACCGGCACGTGATCGCGGTCAACGAGCGCGCGATCGTCAACGTCATCACCCGTCCGGATCCGTTCACCGACGCCGAATGGCTGGCGGCGCGGCAGCGGCTGGAGGCACAGGGCTTCACGGTCCTGCTCGGCCCGGGGCTCGCCCATGACCGCATCACCACCGCCATCCTGTCCGGCAAGGCGGACCGGCGCTTCTATGACGGGCTGCCGGCCAACGTCGCGCCTTCCACCGACGACAAGCCGTTCTTCTTCTACAGCACGCGCATCGGCGACCTGCTGAAGGCGTCGCCCGGGACGCTGTTTAAGCGGAACGCCGCGATCGGCCTGACGATGCTGCTGCTGGCGGTTTCGCTGGCCGCGTGCGTCGTCTACATAGCCGTGCCGTTCGTTCGCCTGGCGAAGCGGTTCCCCGCCGCCGAGGTCGCGCGGCCGGTCGCCTATTTCAGCGCCATCGGCGTGGGGTTCATGCTGATCGAGATATCCCAGATGCAGCGCCTGATGGTGTTCCTGGGGCATCCCGTCTACGGCCTCGCCGTGGTGCTGTTCAGCCTGTTGCTGTTCAGCGGGCTCGGCAGCATGACCGTCGCCGGCGGGCCGCCCACGCGCCGCGCCATGGTGGTCCGGATGCTCCTGCTGCTGGCGACGCTGGCCGTCGCCGGGCTGTTGACGCCCCAGGTCACGGCTTGGGCCAAGACCGAGCCGACCACCGTGCGGATCGCCGTCTCGGTGCTGCTGCTAGCGCCGCCCGCGTTCTTCATGGGAATGATGTTCCCCATGGGCCTCGGCGTCTGGCGCGGCAGGCCGGACCTGCTGCCGTTCTTCTGGAGCGCCAACGGCATCACCTCGGTATTCGCCTCGGTGCTGGGGATGGTGCTGTCCATGCAGCTGGGCATCGCCGCCACCTTCGCCATCGGCGCATGCTGCTACCTGGTCTGCGCCCTGGCGCTGGCACGCGGAAACGCGCAAACCTGAGTTTCGGCCGATCCCGTTCGTTCGGCGCTAGGCCGCACCATGGATACGCCGCATCTCCTCGATGGCCTCGATGAGGTAAGCCGCGCTGATGCGCGTCCCCGCGACGTTCAGCTTGCGGATACGCGGACGCTGTTCGTCGTTTGGCGGCACATAGGAAAGTGCAACGGAAACAAGCTTATGCCGCAAAAATCGTGTGCGGTACTCCTCGGTCACCGGTTCCACGCCGACGATTTCGCGCCAGGCGATTAAGAGTCGGCCTGATCAACGAATTGTCCAGAAGGCCTTCCGGACCAAGGACGAAGGCCCAGCGCTGGATCAAATGGACGACGCCGATAAGACCGAGGCCGGTAGACCCCAAACCGCAGAGCACCAAGGTCGGCATGATCGTTTCGTACGCTATGGCGTTCATTGGGTCGCCGGCGCCGTTCTGCCTGGCATGGAGCTCGCCAACCATAAACCAGATACCCGCGGCGAACGCCAGCGCCCCAAGGGCGCTGACCGCCATCTTCGCCCGGCTGAACGGAATCCTGACGGTGCCAGGGTAGACCTCGGTGCCCTCCAACCGGCGTATCATTCAGCCGCCGCCTTGGGCTCCGGCTCCTGCCAGGTGAGGATCGGCGTCCTTGCCGCACGGGTCTCGTCGAGGCGGCCGACCGGCGCGAACCGGGGCGCGGCGGCGAAGCGATCGGTGTCGCCGGCCTTCGCGGCCAGCGCCAGCGAGCGCATGGCGCCGATGAACTCGTCGAGGCTCTCCCGGCTCTCGGTCTCGGTCGGCTCGACCAGCATGGCGCCGTGGACCACCAGCGGGAAATACATGGTCATGGGATGGAAGCCCTCGTCGATCAGCGCCTTGGCGAAGTCGAGGGTGGAGACGCCGGTGTCCTTGAGGAACCGGTCGTCGAACAGCGCCTCGTGCATGCAGGGTCCCTCGAAGGACGGGGTCATCACATCCTTCAGGCCCTCACGGATGTAATTGGCATTGAGCACCGCGTCCTCGGCGACCTGTCTCAGGCCGTCGCCGCCATGGCTGAGCATGTAGGTGAGCGCGCGCACGAACATGCCCATCTGGCCCTGGAAGGCGGTCATGCGGCCCACCTGGGCGTGCGGCGCGTCCTCGACGAGGCGCAGGTCCTGCCCCTCGCGCACCACATAGGCGGGCGGGATGAACGGCGCCAGCGCCTCGGAGAACACCACCGGGCCGGCGCCGGGGCCGCCGCCGCCATGGGGCGTCGAGAAGGTCTTGTGCAGGTTGATGTGCATGGCGTCGATGCCGAGGTCGCCCGGCCGCACCTTGCCGACGATGGCGTTGAAATTGGCGCCGTCACAATAGAAGAACGCACCCGCCGCATGAACTTTCTCGGATATCTCGATGATATCGTTCTCGAAAAGGCCGCAGGTGTTCGGGTTTGTCAGCATCAGCGCGGCCACGTCCGGGCCCAGTTTGGCGACCATGGCGTCGACGTCGACCCGGCCCGCCGGCGTCGCCGGGATCGGATCGACCGCATAGCCGCACAGCGCCGCGGTGGCCGGATTGGTGCCGTGGGCGGATTCCGGCACCAGGATGCGGCTGCGGGCGTCACCGCGCGCTTCCAGCGCCGCCCGGATCACCATCAGGCCGCACAGCTCGCCGTGCGCGCCTGCCTTGGGCGACAGCGCGACGCCCGGCATGCCGGTGAGCGTGGTGAGCCAGTGGCCAAGCTGCTCCATCACCTCGAGCGCGCCCTGCACGGTCGAGACCGGCTGCAACGGGTGCAAATCGGCGAAGCCCGGCAGGCCCGCCACCTTCTCGTTGAGGCGCGGATTGTGCTTCATGGTGCACGAGCCCAGCGGGAACAGGCCCATGTCGATGGCGTAGTTCTTGCGGCTGAGACGGGTGTAGTGGCGCACCGCCTGCGGCTCGGAAAGACCCGGCAAGCCTATGGTTTTGTTGCGGTTCAGGCCGCCGAGCCTGTCCGCCGGCAGGTCGACGTTCGGCAGGTCGACGCCGGTGCGGCCCCAGCCGTCCAGCTCGAACAGCAGCTTCTCGTCGAGCGCCAGCGCCTTGTTGCCGGTCCAGGTGGGGCCGGCGGTTTCCGCCGTGGTGACCGAAGGCCCGGTCGGGCGTCCCTGCCGGTTCATCGCAGCACCTCCGTCAGCGCCGTGGCGAACGCGGAGATGTCCGCGTCGGTGTTGGTTTCGGTGACCGCGACGACGATCAGATCGTCGTGGCCGTCATGGAATCGCGACACAGGAACGCCGCCCAACACCTTGTGCTGGGCCAATAATTCGATCACCTGCGCGGCCGGGCGCGGCACCCGGATGGTGAACTCGTTGAAGAAGGTTTCATTGAGCACGGCAACCCCCGGAACCCGCGCCAAAGTGTCGGCGGCCCTGATGGCTTTGGCGTGATTCAGGCGGGCGAGGCGGCGCATGCCCTCTTCGCCGAGCAATGTCATGTGAATCGTGAAGGCCAGCGAGCAAAGCCCTGAATTCGTGCAGATATTGCTCGTCGCCTTCTCGCGGCGGATGTGCTGCTCGCGGGTCGAGAGGGTGAGCACGAAGCCCCGCCGCCCCTCGGAATCCACAGTTTCGCCACACAATCGCCCCGGCATTTGCCGGACATATTTCTGTTTCGTCGCGAAAAGGCCGAGATACGGCCCGCCGAAATTGAGCGCGTTGCCGATGGATTGCCCCTCGCCCACGGCGATGTCGGCGCCCATCTCGCCGGGCGATTTGATGGCGCCCAGCGACACCGCCTCGGTGAACACCACGATGAGGAGCGCGCCGGCCTCATGGGCCTTCTCGGCGAGGGCGGAGAGGTCCTGTATCCGGCCGAAGAAGTCCGGGTTCTGCACGACCACGCAGGAGGTGCTCGCATCGATCAGCGCGGCGAGGTCCTCGCTGCCCTCGGGCGCCGGCTTGCAGCGGACGATGACCTCCTCCTCGGGGGTGAAGCGGGTGACGGTCTCGATCACGTCGCCGTAATGCGGGTGGAGGTTGCCGGACAGGATGACCTTGCGCCGCTTGGTGACCCGCTGGGCCATCAGCACCGCCTCGCCGCAGCCGGTCGAGCCGTCATACATGGAGGCGTTGGCCACATCCATGCCGGTCAGCCGCGCCACCTGGGTCTGGAACTCGAACAGGTACTGCAGGGTGCCCTGGCTGATCTCGGGCTGGTAGGGCGTGTAGGCGGTGAGGAACTCGCCGCGCTGCATCAGGTGCTGGACGCTGGCGGGGATGTGGTGCCGGTAGGCGCCCGCGCCGACGAAGAACGGCACGCTGCCCGCCGAGACGTTCCGCGCGGCCAGCGCCTCCATGTGGCGCTGCACCTCGAGCTCGCCCTGGTGACGCGGCAGGTCGAGCGGGCCGGTGAGCCGCGCGGCCGGCGGCACGTCGCGGAACAGGTCGTCGACGGAGGCGGCGCCCATGGCGGCCAGCATGCCTTGCCGGTCGTCGTCGCTCAGCGGCAGGTAGCGCATTGTCTCACCCTCTCGTTGTCACCCCGGACCTGTTCCGGGGTCCGTGCCTGCGCCGGTACCGGCTGACACGATTTGCATCTACGTTTATGCCAGTATTCACACAATGTTACCGGCGGAAGCACAGACCCCGGAACAAGTCCGGGGTGACAATCCGGGGGTGCCGGATTGTCACTCCAGCCCGTCGACGAACGCCTGGTACTCGGCCTCGGTCATCAGCTTTTCCACCTCGGACGGGTCGGCCAGCCTGACCTTGAAGATCCAGCCGTCGCCGGTGGGCGCCGAGTTGACCAGCGCCGGGTCGCCGTCGAGGGCGCCGTTGCCTTCGGTGACCTCGCCGGACACGGGCGAGTAGATCTCGCTGGCGGCCTTCACCGACTCGATCACCCCGGCCTCGCCGCCGGCGGACAGTGTCTTGCCGGCCTCGGGCACTTCCACATAGACCACGTCGCCCAGGGCGTTCTGGGCATAGTCGGTGATGCCGACGACGCCGACCCCGCCTTCGAGCCGGATCCATTCGTGGTCTTTGGTGTAGCGGACGTCGCTCATGCAACCGGCTCCTATTTCCAGCCTTTGGGGACGAAGGGGAGAGGCGCGATGCGCGCCGGGTGGACCTTGCCGCGGATGACCAGGCCGATGGCCGTGCCGTCGTCGGCGTAATCGGGGGTGACGTAGCCCATGGCGATCGGGCCGCCCACGGTCGGCCCGAAGCCGCCTGAGGTGATCTCGCCGATCTCGTTGTTGGTCTCGTCGACGATGATGGTGTGGGCGCGGGCCGGGGCGCGGCCCTCGGGGCGGATGCCCACCCTCACCCGCCGCGGGCCGTCGAACAGCTGCTCCATGATGGCATCGGCGCCGGGGAAGCCGCGCTCCAGCTTGCGGCGCTTGCCGATGGTCCAGGCGAGCGCGGCCTCGACCGGCGTGGTGTTCTCGTCGAGGTCAGAGCCGTAGAGGCACAGGCCCGCCTCGAGCCGGAGCGAATCCCGCGCGCCCAGGCCGGCGGGTTCCACCTCGGGCTGGGCGAGCAGCAGCCGGGCGAGCGCCTCGGCGCTTTCGGCCGGCACGGAAATCTCGACCCCGTCCTCGCCGGTATAGCCCGAGCGGGACACCCAGCACTCGGCGCCGCCCAAAGTGAGCTCGCAGGCGCCCATGAACGGCACGGTGCGGATGCGCGCGTCCAGCCGGCCGATCACCTCGACCGCCTTGGGCCCCTGCAGCGCGACCAGCGCCCGGTCCTCGATCATGGCGACCGTGCCGGGCGGCAGGTGCGCCTTCAGGTGCGCCAGGTCCTCGTGCTTGCAGCCGGCGTTCACCACCACGAACAGATCGGTCTCGCGGCGGGTGACCATCAAATCGTCCATGATGCCGCCGCGGGCGTTGGTGAACAGGGTGTAGCGCTGGCGGCCCACCTTCAGCGCCTCGATGTCGCCGGGCACCAGGCTCTCCAGCGCGGCGATGACGTTGGGGCCCTTCAGCAGCACCTGGCCCATGTGCGACACGTCGAACAGGGCGGCCGAGGCGCGGCAATGCAGGTGCTCGGCCATGATGCCCGCCGGATAGCGAATCGGCATGTCGTAGCCGGCGAAGGGGCCGAACTCGGCGCCCAGCTCCCGGTGCAGGGAATGGAGCGGCGTTTGCTGGAGCGTTTCCGGAGCGGTCATCGGGTTCCTGACATGTGGGCATGACGCCCGCGCCCGGATGGACGAAGGCTGCCCCCTCTGTCTTCGGAACCTGAGAGATTTGCCGGTTTTCCGCCGCGTGGCGGGGCCGGTTTACTCCTTCGGTGAGCCTTGCCCGAAAGGCGCGGCTGCTTTCCAGAGTGCCTGTACCCGTGCGGTCCTTCTGCCTGAAAGTTTCCGGGGCGGTTGCTTCTTCGGCGCCGGCAAGGACCGGTCTCTCCCGCAAGGGCGTGAGGCGTCTAGGAAGGTAGCAGGAGGCGGGTGGGAGTCAAGGTGGGGGAAGCTGGATGGCGCGTTGATTAGAGGCTTCGCTCGCGATATTTTGCGGGCCCAACTGAGAACCCCAATGCCCCGCGTTTTTATCTCCTACTCTCACGATAGCGAAGCTCACAAAGCTTGGGTCCTCTCGCTGAGTGAGCGACTAGTTGGCAATGGCGTCGATGTAGTTCTCGATCGATGGAACCTACAACTCGGTAGCGACCTCGCCAAATTTATGGAGAACGGGTTAGCTTCGTCCGAGCGCGTAATAATAGTATGCACCGATAGATACAACGAAAAGGCGAACGAAGGCGCAGGAGGTGTGGGCTATGAAAAAAGAATCGTTACGGGCCAGCTTCTGAATGGCGCCGACACCACCAAATTAATTCCAATTATAAGAAACGTGCAAGGAACTGAAAAACTACCGACCTTTATGTCTGGCCTTCTTTATATTGATTGGTCCGATGGGCTAGATGACCCCTATCAAGAACTGCTACACGATATTTATGATCAGAGGCTTGTGCGACCTCCTTTAGGCCCCAATCCCTTCGCCACTGAACCCGCGCCTACCTCTGTCAACCCAGAGGTAATGCCTGAATCCGCAAGACGTCACTCTCACAGCACGGTTGAGTTTGACGAGCGATTCTGCCAAGCGTTTCCTGGTGTTAGAGGATTAGTCTACTTCGAGGACGAGCAGCAAATATCGATAAGACTCTCTAGATTGCTACAAGAACCCTTAGCATCGGAAACTTACAAGCCTATCTGGTGGTGGCGATTTGGCAACAATGCGATAGAGGACTTTTCCATTACGAACGAAGGGACGTACATTATAGATCACCAGGAGCTAGATATCGCAAAGATTGCAGCCTATAATAGCGGCAATTACTATCAAGATTTTGTTTACATCGAATCTCGCGCCATGCAACCCTCCGGAGTCTATCCATATGATGATAACTATGTGAATTCATATCAAGAAGATAAGGGTTATTTTTCCGAAGAATACGCTGTTGTCGATGACAAATACCCTGTATCACGCGCGGAATATGATGATGGCGCAGCGATCATTGATGGTCGACTAACTGATATCAGAGGACGAGGGAAGTCCAGAACCCGCTACTTGACGCCATATAATCTTATTATAGCAGCTCACGGATCGCCAATTAACAACACCTCATTCGACACAACTCTATATCAATACATGAACAACATCCTCAAGGGATCAAAAACGCTCGAGGAGTTGACAAGAGAAATCAGGCGACTACCCAAGCGAAGTTGAGCAGCCCCTCCCTAGCCGCAGTATTCTGAAATTTGATACAGCTAGGTAACCCTTGCTGGCCAGAAATCTATGGGGTCGAGCTAGGCAGCAGCAGCTATTGGTCTAGACCTCCTGTCATGCCACCCTTCCCGCATTCAACCTCTTGGGGAGGCCAATCATGGACTGGGATGCCGTTTCCGCCGTTTGCGACGTGCTGGGCACGCTCGCCGTGGTGATTTCGCTGCTGTACGTCGCCCGGCAGCTGCGCCAGACCGCCGCCTATTCGCGGGCGGCGACGCAGCAGACGCTGGTCAGCCAGTCGGTAGGGCTGGTGCGCTGGGTGAGCGAGAACCCGGCACGGATGGAGACCTTGCGCAAATGCGTCGACGGGTTCGAGGGGATGACGCCGGACGAGAAGTTCACCGTCTACGGCACCCTCACCTCGTGGCTCGCGGGGTTGGAGAACGCGGCCTATTTCAGGGAGGCCGGCATCTGCCACGATGCCGTCTACCGGCAGCAGGAGCGGATCGCGCTGATGATCCTGGGTACGAAGGGCGGCGCCGAGTTCTGGCGTTACGGAAGGCACCTGGTGGGCGCCGACCTGGCGACGCTGGTCGACGGCCTGCTGGCGCGGGGCGACAAGCTGCCGCCGCTGGAGCAGGTCATGCCGTGGGTCGCCGTGCCGGGCCGCGCGGGAGCCGCCGCGTGAATGCGGCCCGGCTGGGGGACGGGGGACGATGGGGTTCCCTCTCCCTCTGGGAGAGGGTTAGGGTGAGGGACGTTGCCTGATCCAGGCACCGGCCGTTTTCCTTCCCCGGCAGCGCCCCTCACCCTGCCCTCTCCCAAGGGGAGAGGGTGCGATGGAGCGCCCGGAGGCTTGTGGAATCGGGGTGGGGTGGATGCCGCTCAGGGGGCTGCCCGGTCCAGCGCCAGTGCCTCGCGCGGCGCCTGGCCGGGCGGGTCGGTCAGGCTGAAGCGGGGGTGGTAGCCGGCGATGTTGCACAGCTCGATGTCGATACCGCCCAGATTGGTGTAGTCGCAGCGGGTGCGGTCCGCCTGGGCGATGAAGCGCCTCGTGCGCTCGGGGAAACGGGATCGGGCTTCCAGGTCGGCGAGGCGGGCGGAGAAATCCGGGGCGGCCTTGCCGTTGAGGGCGCGGAACCAACCCAGCATCTCCTCGATCACCGGGTGGGCCTCGGCCACCGAGGCGAAGCGGGGGAGGTCTTCCGGGCGCAGCCGGGCGACGAACCGCTGCTGGGCGGGATGGAGCGCGGCCGTGCCGCCGCAGGGCGCGGCGGGCTCGCGGCCGAGCAGGATGTCGATGAATTCGTCGGCGTGGTTCACCCGGGGCGCGGGCGGCGGGTCGGGCACCTCGCGGCGGCGGATCTTGCCGGCGGCCATCTCGAGGTCGACCCGGCCCATGGGCGCGTCGAAATGGGAGTGGAACGGCCGGTCGAGGTCGTAGGCGACGTCGATCAGCGACGAGCGCGCCAACAGCTCCGGCGCGGCGGCGTGGTCGGCGGCGAGGACGGGCACGGCCTCGTGGGCGACCTCGATCAGCACCCGGCCCAGCACCTCCAGATTGGAGGTGGAGAAGAACAGCAGGTAGTCGAACTCGCGCATCATCGGCAGCACCCGGTCATAGGGCACCGGCGGCCGGTATTCAAACAGGCCGGGCCTGCCGGTTTCCGCCTCGACCCGGGCCGCGATCGCCGCCGGATCGCAGGACGGCGAGTGGACCGCGCCGCAGGCGACCAGCCGGTAGCGCCCCGGCTCCTCGCGGTCGAGTGCGATCAGCAGATCGACGGTCTGCGGGAAGTTCTTGTCCTCCGACAGGCGGCCCACATAGCCGAGGGTGACCGTCTCGCCCATGGGCGGATGGACGGGCGGCGCGCCGGCGCTGTCGCCCGGGGCGGCCAGCACCGGCTCGAACAGATGGATGGCCGCGCCTTGCAGATGCGGGAACAGATGCCGGGTCAGCACGCGGGAATAGTGCGAGGTGGCGAGCAGCACGTCGCCCGGCCGCAGATAGGGCGCGCACAGGCTCTCCTGCAGCAGGTAGCTGGACCAGATCGCGGTCTTGATGTCGCGGACGATGCGGAAGCCGAGGCCGAGGCGCTGGCGCAGGTAATGGTAGTAGTGGGCGTGGGGGCCGACATTGGCGAGGACGCAGTCGGCGGGGCCGAGGATGTCGCGGGCATAGGCCGCGTCGCGCAGCAGGCGGTCGAAATCGTGGAAGGTGACGTCGAGGCCGGGATGGGGCGCGGCCGCCAGCAGCCGGGTGATCTCGGTATGGGCCAGGTTGACGCCGTCGCGCTGCTCCAGGCTGGGGTCGCTCTCGAAATGGTTCAGCGCAAGGCGGACGGGCATGAAGTCACGGCTCGGCGGTGGCGAGGCGCGGCACGCCGTCGAAATGGGCGGGGAGATCGAGCCCGAGCAGGGCGAGGATGGTCGCGGGAATGTCCTCCAGCTGCGCCGTGCCCGTCGGCCGGCCCGGACGGATGCCGGGTCCGCTGACATAGAGCAGGTTCTCCATCGGCTGGTCGTGCGCCTGGTGGGCGCCGCTGCGGAAATAGGGCACCGGCCCGATGCGCCCGACCAGCGGCGAGTCCACCGTGTCGACCGGGCCGTCCTCGTGGAACACGACGATCAGGTCGGCCGGCGGCTTCTTCGAGTCGTCGTCGAAGGCGGATTCCCTGACCCGGATGACCTCGCGCACCATGGGCCTGCCGGTGCGCGCGTTGACCAGCGTCCGCACCGCCGCGGTCAGCTCGTCGCAGACGGCGCCGAATTCGGCCTCGTCGACGACGCCCCGGGCTTCCCGGCCGCGGACGTTGACGCGGATGTAGCCGTCGGCGACGCTGGGCATGGCGAAGGCGCGCATGGACGGCCAGAGGCGCTTGTACCAGTTGGCCGGGCACCAGCTCATGGCGTCTCCCCTCGCCTCCTGCCCGGCGGGCGATTCCAGCGCGGTCCCGCCCAGCGGCGTGTGCAGCCGCCAGGTCTCGTGCTTCCAGTGATCGGTGTAATCGAGCCGCGGCGCGGGCGGCGGACTGCCATAGTCGCCTTCGGCCAGCGCCGCCTTGCCGGGGAAATTCCAGCGATAGACGAATTCGGGCAGCAGCACCGCGCGGGCGTTCTCCAGGCTGTCGGGCACCATCTCGTCGATGGTGTAGAACACCACGCTCACCCCGTCGCCCACCGCCCGAAGCAGCCTGGCGAGCGCGGCGTCGACGGCCTGATAGATGCGCAGCAGCGGATCCTCGCCTTCGCGGCGCACGGCATCGAGCGGATGCGGCTGGCTCAGGTGCCAGAGCGAGTGACCGCCGGTATGGGTTTCCGGATAGAGCGTGATCGCCAGGTCCCAGCCCTGCCCTTCGAGCAGCTCCAGGAAGGCGTCGGTGCTGCGCTCCACCGAGCGCACCAGCGCGTCGGCGTAGTCCTTCAGCACCTCGGGGCGGTAGAGGTTGGGGATGGTGTGGGAGACGCCTTCCCGGTTCGACAGCTGGTTGGTGATGGCGTGCGCATTGCCGAGCTTCGGGTCCGGTCCATGGCGCGCCAGCAGCTCGCCGAACAGACCGGGCGGGCTGGATTCGGGAAAGCACTCGTTGAGCTCGCTCGCCCAGCCCGACACCTGGACGCCGCCGACGCCGTCGACGATCGGGGCGACCAGGTTGAAGGCGATCACCCGGCAGCGGTCGCCCTGCGCGTAGAACAGCGGCGCCCGGAGCCAGTCGAAGATCGAGGCCTCGTCGTAGCGGTAGGTCCGGCCGTCCCAATTGTCGAGCCAGTGGTCCCAGCGGTCGCGGTTCTGCCCGGTCAGCACGGGAATCCAGGAATGCTCGTTGCTGAACAGCTTGAGCGAGGCGACCCGCGACACCTCGCTGCGCTCCCGCAGCGCCCGCAGATTGGGCAGCCGGCCCTCGGCGATCCACCGCTCGAGCAGGTCGTGGTTGGGCGCGTCGAGGCCGACCGCCAGCACCTTGCGGCGCGGCGGCGCCCCGGTCGTGTCTATCGCGTCCTGCATGGCGGATTCCAGGTGTCGGGGACCAAAATTGGCGGCGGGCGGGCGTTCAACCGGCCGCCGCCGGCGAGCGAATGGCGGCGCCGCCATGTCCCGCCATTTTCAATGCATGCGCCAGCTTCGCCTTCTGCTCCATCGTCCGGCCATCGTGGCACAGCGCGGTGGCGCTGTCACAGCGATCGATCGGCGCGCCGAAGCTGGCGACATCCTCGGCCAGCACGACGCAGACGGCGCCCTCGACCTCCAGGTCGGCGAGCACGATTCGGGCCGCCTCATAGCTGTTCCTCACCCTGTCCGTGCGGCGCTTCCCGCCGACCCATACGCCACCGGGCATGGACAGCCCGTTGCACCTCGATCGCCGTGCGATGTCGATCGCGTCCCGCAGGGACGGGCAATCGTCTTCGGTGGCGCAGATGACCAGATGGACCGGAATGCGCCCGTTGCCGCCCGCCAGCTCGCCGACGATGAGCCTGTAGACCTCGGGCGCGTGCTCGACGCCGATCTGGGGCTGGAAATTCAGCTCGAGGATGACGGCGCCGGTATCCAGCCACGACCGGGCGATGTCGGGCGTGATCAGGTCGACGCCGCAGAGGTCGAGATGGACCGCCCGCGTCGCCCTGACCGCGAGGTCGATATTGTCCGGATGGGCGTCCTCGACGCGCACCAGGCTCTGCACGCCGCCGGTGGAGATATTGCTCTTGCGCCGCAACGGCACCCTCTCGCCCTGGGGCGGAACGCTTCGGGGCGTCAGTCCCCGCTCGGCCAGCAGCGAAAGCGCCTCATCGTCGATCTCGATCAGCGGCTTTCCGGTCTGGCGGAGCCGGCGCCTGAAGCGCGGCGTCTCCTGCTCGATGGCCAGCAGTTCGCCGATCGTGTGGACGCCGTCGCCGACGACGCCGCCGGCGCGGCGGCGCAGGATCTTCACCACGCGGTCGTGGAACACCGTCAGCCGGTAGTCCTCGCCGTCGTGGTGCTTCTCGACCAGGATGTTTTTCGAATGCCTCGCCGCCTCGAGATAGGCGGCCGAAACGGAGGCGGCGTCGCGCAGGCCGGCCGCGACGCCCACGCCCTGATCCTGGTCGGCGGGCTTGACCACGACCGGATATCCCAGCCGGCCCGCCAGCGCGAGCGCCTCGTCCTCGCTCCCGACCAGGGCATGCTGCGGCGTCGGCAGCCCATGCTGGCGCAGGACGAGCGCCGTATCCCGCTTGTCGCGCGCGATGCGGGCGCCCATCGCCGAGGTCCGGTCGGTCATGGTGCTGCGGATCAGCCGGCTGCGGACGCCGCAGCCGATGCCGTAGGTGCCGGGCAGCACCGGCCTCGCCGGAATGTCCAGGTCATGCGCGGCCCTCAGCATGTGAAACATGTTGGTGCCGCCCATGGCATATTTTTTCAGCCCGTCCATGAACCGGCCGAAGCTTTCGCCCACCTGCGCGGCGCCGGGCGACGGCCCGGGGCCGCCGAACCGGGCGCTCAGCGTATTGGCGACCCAGGCCAACGCGTCCATGGTGGCGGCGGGTTCGTGATACGGCAAGACCGCGAAGAACCTGCGCCCGCCTTCCGGCGGGTCCCCGGGCAAGAGGACGGTGCGGGGCGACGCGAAAAGCGGGATCTTCTGCTGGCGCTGGGCGGCCGCATGCCAATGGAGCACCCGGTGAAGCATGCGCTCGGGCACGCCGGCCCGATCCGGCGGCGGCGGCAGCGGTTCCTCGAACAGCGGCCCCATGAGCGCATCGATGGCCGCGAAGTCGACATCGCCGGGTACGGCGACGGAAATCTCGCCGAGCATGGCAGGCTGCGCCACGCCGCTGGCGAAGCCCCGCATCACGGCCCAGCGCGCGCGCCAGTAAATGCCGAGGGACCCGGGCTCGGCCGGGCCTCCGGCACCCACGAACGGATTGGACGTCATCTGGTCCTGACTGGACGTCGCAATGTTCCTGTCTGACAAGGCTGGAGGCATCCCGCTCGCAAACGGCCGATCCGTTCCGCCGCAGTCTGGCGCGGCGACGGCCCGTTGAACAGGGGCTTCGAACCTCCCGCCGCCGCCGGGCGCGGCAGGCGCCGGGACGCCGAATGCGGCCGGACGGCGGACCGATCACGCCGCGGGCACGGGAGCCCTGGAGACCGACTGGAACTCTTCGGCCCGCCTGCTCGCCCGACCGCTCACGCCAGCGACGCGTCAAACGCCTCGCGGACGGCACCCTCGCCGGCGCGGAACGCGGACAGCACCTCGGGGTCGAACTTGCCCGGGTGCAGGCGGTCGGTGCCGTCGCCGCGCAAAATCATGTCCGCGACCGCGTCGTGCGGCAGCGCCGGGCGGTAGGGACGCGCCTCGCGCAGGGCATGGTAGACGTCGCAGACGGCGACGATGCGGGCCTCGCGCGGGATCGCCTCGCCCGACAGGCCTTTTGGGTAGCCCGAGCCGTCCCAGCACTCGTGGTGGTACATCACCACGTTGGCGGCGAGCCGGATGCTCTGGTTGCCGGACTGGCGCAGGATGGCGTGGCCGAACTCGGGATGCCTGCGCATCACCTCCCACTCGCCGCCGTCGAGCGGGCCGGGCTTGTGGATGATGGAATCGGGAATGACGATCTTGCCGATGTCGTGGAGGCCGGCGGCGAAAGCGAGTTCGTCGGCCAGGCTACCCGTGATGCCCATGCCCGCGCACAGCGCCCGGCAGATGTCGGCGACGCCGCGGTCGTGGTAGCGCAGCGCCGTCGAACGCATCTCCTCCACCGCCGACAGGCAATGCTCGATATGGGAGACGACTTCATCCATGGGCGGCTTCGGCAAACGGCGCTGTAGAATAATTCATTCTACACCCGTCATCAGCGCAGCGCGAGATTCTTGCGAAGCGGTAACATTCCGGGTTCGGCGGGGGTGCGGGCGCGGCCGCTTCCGGCTAGGCTGTCGGCAGGGACGGCGGGTTATCGTCGCCGGGGGGAGGCTTCATGTTTCGCTCAATATGCACATCCGGCGCCCGGTCGCGGTCCATGCGGTGGCCGGCGGCCGCCGGGCTCATGCTCATGGCCCTGCTGACCGTGCACCTGCCGGCCGAAGCCGCGCCGGAGGATGGCGGCGCCTTCCTGCTGGGCCCGCCGAAAAGTGACGGGCCCGCGCAGGATGGGCCGGTGCGGGATGGTCCGGTGCGGGTGCAGGCCTCGTTCGAGCTGCGCGACATCAACGGCGTCGACGACGTGTCGGAAAGCTTCGAGCTGGCCGGCGTGCTGACGCTGCGCTGGCGCGATCCGCGCCGGGCGTTCGACCCGGCCGCGGCCGGGACGGCCGAGAAGGTCTATCAGGGCAACTTCCAGGTCGCCGAGATCGCCGCGGGCTGGTATCCGCAAATGGTGCTGGCCAACGAGGCCGGGCTGTTCCAGGTCAGCGGCATCGCGCTGCGGGTGAGGCCCGACGGCGCCTCGACCCTGGTGCAGACGGTGAACGCGGTGGCCGAGGCCCGCTTCGACATGCGGCGGTTCCCGTTCGACCGGCAGCGGCTCGAGGCGATGTTCCAGGTGCCCGGCTTCGGCGCCGACGAGGTGATGCTCGAGGTGGCGCCGGGCGCCGAGGCGTCGCTGATCCGGGATTTGGCCATTCCGCAGTGGCGCGTCACCGGCGCGCGGATCGTCGCCGGCACCCGCGCGGCCCCGGCCGGCGCGGGCGCCGCCTCGACGCTGACGGTGAGCGTCGACGTGGAGCGCGAGTCGTTCTACGTGCGGCGGCTGATCACCCTGCCGCTGGTCCTGATCGTGCTGCTGTCGTTCTCGGTGTTCTGGATGGACCGGTCGTCGCTGGGCGACCGGCTGAGCGTGTCGTTCATGGGCATCCTGTCGGCCGTCGCCTACCAGTTCGTGATGAGCGAGTTGCTGCCGCCGATCTCGTACTTCACCCTGATGCACGGCTTCCTGACCCTGAGCTTCCTGATCATGTGCATCTCGGTGGTGGTGAACCTGGTGGCCGGAAGGCTCGACCAGCGGGGCAAGGCGGCGCTGTCGGACCGCATCGACGGGATCAGCCGGTGGGTGTTCCCGCTTGCCTATTTCGGCCTGCTGTTCCTGATGGTGGGCGTGACCATGCTGGTGACCTGAGAGGCCGGACAGGTTGTCGGGGCGTATCGGGGCAGCATGCGGCTTGGCTTGCGCGCCCGGCCTGTGACAGGCTCGGGACTTCGTCCATCACACCGGGAGGACAGCCAATGAACTGGGACGCCGTGTCCGCGATATCGGAAGTCGCGGGTGTCGTTGCCGTCGTCATCTCGCTGCTCTACGTGGCGCGGCAGCTGCGCCAGGCCGCCAATTACAGCCGCGTCGCCTCGCAGCAGACACTGATCGACAAGCACATCATGCATCACCGCTGGATCTGCGACGACACCAAGCGGATCGAGATGCTGCGCCGCGCGGCCGGCGGCTTCCACGACCTGCCGCCCAACGAGCAGCACATCGTCTACACCATCTTCCGCGGCTACCTGTCGTGCCTGGAGAACGCGCTCTATTTCCGCGAGGCCGGCGTCTGTCCCGACGCGGTCTTCGCCATGCAGGAGCGCATCGCCATGCTGATCCTGCGCACCAAGGGCGGCCAGGAGTTCTGGGAGCAGGGCCAGTTCCTGATCGGCGACGACGGACGGCGCAAGATCGAGGAGCTACTGGCGCGCAAGCAGGACGGCATGCCGCCGCTCCACATCGTCATGCCCTGGCTGGCGAACCAGGCGCTCGCCGCGCGCTAGAAGGTCAGACGTAGCGCGGGATCGGGCCGAGCTGGGGCGTCATGTTCTGGCGCAGGTCGAGCAGCTTCCGGTCGACGTAGCACCAGCCCCAGCCTTCCGGCGGATCGTAGCCCTCGATGATAGGGTGGCCGGTCTCGTGGAAATGGGCGGTGGCGTGCCGGTTGGGGCTGTCGTCGCAGCATCCCACATGCCCGCAGGTACGGCACAGCCGCAGATGCACCCAGGGCGAGCCGGATTTCAGGCACTCCTCGCAGCCCCTGGCGCTGGGCGTGACCTGCTGGATGGAGGCGGCGTGGCTGCATCTGGGCATGTAGGGCTCCGTGCGGTGATGGCTCATGGGGCACCGGATGGGGCGCGAAGGTCAAGGGGGTCTCGGCCCCGACCTCGCCCAGCAGGACACACGGGACGTCCCTTCGCGACGCGGCTTTGCCGCTCCTCAGGGCTCACGGATGTTAGTTTGTCGTTCCACGCATTACCGAGAGGGCTGAGGAGGGCCGCAGGCCCGTCGCGAAGCCCGGGTCCAGCCCCCTATCCCCGGTAGCGGAACAGGCCTTCCTGGGCGACCGAGGCGACCAGCAGGCCGTCGCGGGTGTAGACGCTGCCGCGGTTGAAGCCGCGGGCGCCGGAGGCGCTGGGGCTGTCCATGTCGTAGAGCAGCCAGTCGTCCATGGTGAAGGGATGGTGGAACCACATGGCGTGGTCGAGGCTGGCCGACTGCAGCTTGCCCGACAGCCAGGTGATGGCATGGGGCCGGAAGCAGGTGTCGAGCAGGCTCATGTCGGAGGCATAGGCCAGCATGCACTGGTTGAGCGGCAGATTGTCGCCCACGGGAACGCGCGCCTTGAACCAGATCTGCTGGTAGGGCGGCGAGGCGACCGGATCGACGAAATCGTGGCGGCTGATCGGCCGCATCTCGATCGGCCGCGGCCGGGCGAAGTGCTTGGCGACGGATTCCGGCACCTTGTCGATCACCGCCATGCGCAGCTCCTCGTCGGTGGGCAGGCTCTCGGGCAGCGGCACGTTGGCCATGTCGAACTGATGCTCGAAGCCCTTTTCCGGAATCTGGAACGAGGCGGCCAGGTTGAAGATCTGCTTGCCGTGCTGGATCGCGACGACGCGCCTGGTGGTGAAGCTGGTGCCGTCGCGCGAGCGGTCGACCTCGTAGATGATCGGCACCTTGGGATCGCCCGGCCGGATGAAATAGGCATGGAGCGAATGACAGATTCGGCCCTCGACGGTGCGGTAGGCGGCGGTCAGCGCCTGGCCGATCACCTGGCCGCCGAACACCCGCTGCCAGGTCACGTCCGGGCTGATGCCCCGGAACAGGTTGACCTCGAGCGGCTCGAGGTCGAGGAGCGCGATAACGTCGTCGGTGGCAACGCTGTTGTTGGCGGTCTTCACGGGGGGCTCCGTCGCAAGGCAGGTCGGGCTATTATGCGCAGACCGGATGCGCTGTCATCCATTTGCCGCGCAACCCTGCCGGCTGCAAACCGTTCGTGGGCAAACCATATCAAGGCCGACGACGCAACGAGAAGGAGGCCAAATGGCCCGCGCCCCCGCGCCCAAGAAACCCCAGAAGGCCGCCCCCAAGCGCCGTGTTCCGGCGCAGACCAGGACGATCGCCAGCCGGCACGGCAAGGCCGCGCGCATGACCATCCGCAATGCCCTGCCGAAGGACGTCAAGGCGATCGTCGAGCTGGTCAGGAAGGTCTATCCCGACTACCTGCCCTATTCGCCCGGCATGCTGCGCGGCCAGATATCGACGTTCCCCGAGGGCCAGTTCGTCGTCGAGTACGACGGCGAGATCGTCGGCTACGCGGCCAGCTTCCTGATCGACGAGGCCACCGCCATGGGCGCCCACACCTGGTCGGAGATCACCGGCGGCGGCTTTGCCTCGCGGCACGATCCCAACGGCGAATGGCTGTACGGCATGGAAGTGTGCGTCGACCCCGACCGGCGGCGGCTGCGCATCGGCCAGCGGCTGTACGACGCGCGGCGCCACCTGGCCGAGACCCTGGAGCTGAAGGGGATCGCGTTCGGCGGCCGCATGCCGGGATGGGCGCGCCGGCGCAAGGCCTATCCGGACCCGCTGGACTACATCGAGGCCGTGCGCGGCCAGAAGATCCAGGACCCGGTGATCGGCTTCCACATGCGCGCCGGCTTCGAGCCCATCGGCGTGCTGAAGGGCTACCTGGACGATCCGGCGTCGGGCGGCTTCGCCACCCACATGGTGTGGCGCAATCCGTATGCGCCGGACGACAGCCCGCATCACCCGGCGGCGGTGCAGAAGGAGGCGGTGCGCATCGCCACGGTGAACTTCCAGCAGCGGGCCATCGCCAGCTTCGAGGAGTTCGTGTCGAACGTGGAATATTTCGTCGACGTGGCGGCCGACTACCGCTGCGACTTCGTCACCTTCCCCGAGCTGTTCACCCTGCAGCTGCTGGCGTTCGAGAAGCGCAAGCTGGGCCCGGCCGAGGCGCTGGAGACGCTGACCGAGTTCACGCCGCGCTTCATCGAGGCGCTGCGCGAGCTGGCGATCAGCTACAACATCAACATCATCGGCGGCTCGCACCCCACGCATACCGAGGACGGCGACATCCAGAACGTGGCCTATGTGTTCCTGCGCGACGGCTCGGTGCATGCCCAGGAGAAGATCCACCCGACGCCGAACGAGCGGCACTGGTGGAACATCAAGGGCGGCGACACCGTGGGAACGATCCAGACCGACTGCGGCCCGATCGGCGTGCTGATCTGCTACGACAGCGAATTTCCCGAACTGGCGCGGCGGCTGGTCGACGAAGGCGCGCGCCTGCTGTTCGTGCCGTTCTGCACCGACAGCCGGCAGGGCTATCTGCGGGTGCGCTATTGTTGCCAGGCGCGCGCCGTCGAGAACCAGTGCTACGTGGTCATGTCGGGCAATGTGGGCAACCTGCCCAACGTGGACAACATGGACATCCAGTACGCCCAGTCCTGCATCCTGACGCCTTGCGACTTCCCGTTCGCCCGCGACGGCATCGCCGCCGACACCTCGGAGAACGTGGAGACGGTGGCGATCGCCGACCTGGACATGACCGACCTGTCATGGGCGCGCGCCCAGGGCACGGTGCGCAATCTGCGCGACCGGCGCTTTGACCTCTACCGCGTCGTCTGGGGAGACAGAAACTAGAGACCGATCCGGCAAGGTTGCCCCTCGCCCCTTGGGAGAGGGAGGGGCCCGCGGCCGAAGGCCGTCCCAATGGGAGAGGGAAAGGTTCCCGTGCCGAGAGATCAACCTATTGAGAGATCACATCCAGAGGCGACCAGGGTTCGGGCGTGCCGGCGATCGGCCGAGGCGCATACTCCGCCGTCAAGCCCCGGTCAGCCCGGCACCTTCTCCCGCTCGCGAACCTTCGCGTTGAAGGCGATGGAGATGCGGATCTCGTCCTGCTCGTTGGGATAGACCCAGTGGCGCAGATAGGACGGGAACATCAGCAGCATGCCCTCCTTCGGGTACCGCCTGATCTTGGGCATGAAATGGCCGGAGTTCAGCGCATCCATCTGGGTGACCGATCCGCGCGGGTCGAGGAACTCGATGCAGCCGCTCCGGCTCCCCTCCGGCACCGGCGGCACCTTGACGTAATAGCTCCCCGACCACTCATGATCGGGATGGGCGTGGGGCGTGTTGTAGGCGCCCCTGCCGTTGACGTTCACCCAGCCCTGCATCAGGTAGACCCGTGCCGCGAGGTCGAGCTTGGGCGCCACATGGCGGGTGGCGACGGTGACCGCCGAGGCCATGTGCGCCGACAGTGTCCGGAACGACGGCTCCGGGCGACGAAAGAAGTCGGTGGGCGAGTGCCAGCCGTGCTGGTTGCTGCGGTTCATGCCCTCGCTCTCGGCCCGGTAGGTCTCGATGTCGCGGATCAGGTCCCGGTTCAGCGCCGCCGCGTCCGGTACCTCGAACGTGAAGATCGGCGACGCGAAGCAGGGTTCCGCGGCATGCATGGTAAGCGACGACATCAGGTGGTTTCCCCGGAAAGCCTAGGCGCCATTCTCCGCCAAGCGGCGGCGCTTCTCAAGCGCGGCTACTTGCCGACGCCGCGGGCGATGTTGTAGCCGAACTCGTCGCGTTCGAGCTGGAGGCCGATGAGTATCTCCTCATAGGGAACCTCCTCGCCCTTTTGCGGCAGGATCGCGGTGAGTTTCTCGTGCGAGATCGTCACGTCGCCGGTGCTGAACGCCAGCGTGGTCTCGTAGACGTCCTTCTTCAGGATCTTCTGGTTCTCGTCGGCCAGCGCCACGAAGTAGCGCACGGTGGCGCTGGGCTCGGTTGAGGCCGGGCCGCGCTCGCCGACGATGTCGAAGGTTACTTTGGCGTCGACCCGCGTCTTGTCCTCGGGACTGCCGCAGGACAGCTTCAGGTTGGTCACTTCGGCGCGCAGCGCCACGTCGCCCGACTGCCGGCCGTCGCCGGCGAAACGGGTCACCTGGCCGGTATAGGCGACGATGCCCACGGGCGGACAATGCTGCTTCATCGCCTCGGACATGCCCATGTCCACCTTGCCGCCGAACAGACCGCAACCCGACAGCGCCAACGCCCCGACCGCAACCGCGGCGACCCGCGGCAAACCCATGGAAAACTTCATCAATCCGCCTTTTCGACCGTGTCCGGTACTGTGGTTAGAGCTGGTTGTGCGCGCCATCGCACAGGGGAGACTTGCCGGTGTGCTTGCAGCCGCAGAACCACACCGTGCGGTCCTTCGTCGCCTTGTATTCCAGCGGCGCGAACTCGGAGCCCTTGTGGCTGCCGTCGCAGAACGGCTGCTTGCTGCTCTGCCCGCACGCGCACCACCAGTAGCTCTTGCCCGCCTTCACGTCGATGCCGTAGGGCTCTTTCTGGGCTATGACGGGCTCGGCCATGATGGTATGTCCCTTGCGCTGCTATACAAATGTCGCATCGGAGCGGCATATTAGAGAACGCCGGGAGCGAGAACAAGCGCGCCCGCCCCGGCTTGCGCGATCTCCCGCCGGCGCCGGACCTCCAGCAAGCGACTTCGACCCGCATGGCCGTTTATACCCACGTCGACGAGGATGCCCTGGCGGACTTCCTGGCCCACTACGACATCGGCGCGGTGATCGCGTTCAAGGGCATCGCCGAAGGCGTCGAGAACTCGAACTTCCTGCTGCAGACCGAGCGCGGCAGCTACATTCTCACGCTCTACGAGAAGCGCGTGAAGCGCGAGGACCTGCCCTTCTTTCTCGAGCTGATGGGGCACCTGGCGGCCAAGGGGCTGGCCTGTCCGACGCCGATCCGCGGCGACGACGGCAAGGCGCTGCGCGAGCTGTGCGGCCGTCCCGCGGCGCTGATCTCGTTCCTGCGCGGCCTGTCGGTGGGACGGCCGACGCCCGCCCACTGCGCCGCCGTCGGCCGCGGCATGGCCGAGATGCACCAGGCGGTCGGCGACTTCGGCATGACCCGCGGCAACGGCCTCGGCCTCGCCGGCTGGCGCCAGCTCGCCAATGCCTGCCGCGACCAGGCCGAGCAGGTGCGCCCCGGCCTGATGAGCATGATCGACGACGAGCTGGCCTGGCTCGGCAAGGCGTGGCCGAAGAACCTGCCGTCGGGCGTGATCCATGCCGACCTGTTCCCCGACAACGTGTTCTTCATGGGCGAGGCGCTGACCGGCCTGATCGATTTCTACTTCGCCTGCAACGACTTCCTGGCCTATGACCTGGTGATCGCCATGAACGCCTGGTGCTTCGAGTCCGACCGGTCGTTCAACGCCACCAAGGCGCGCCGGCTGACCGCCGGCTACCAGTCGGTGCGACCGCTCGATCCGGCCGAGATCGCCGCCTTGCCGGCGCTGGCGCGCGGCGCGGCGCTGCGCTTCCTGCTGACCCGGCTCTACGACTGGGTAAACCAGGTCGAAGGCGCGCTGGTGCGGCCCAAGGACCCGGGCGAGTACGTGGAGAAGCTGCTGTTCCACCGCCGGGTGAAGAGCCCGGGCGAATACGGATTGTGATGGCACCGGAGTCCGCAAAAAGGGTCGTCATCCACAGCGACGGCGCCTGCTCCGGCAATCCCGGCCCCGGCGGCTGGGGCGCGCTGCTGCAGTACAACGGCGCCGAGAAGGAAATCTGGGGCGGCGAGAACCCGACCACCAACAACCGGATGGAGCTGAAGGGCGCCATCAAGGCGCTGGAGGCACTGAAGAAACGCAGCCAGGTGGACCTCTACACCGACAGCATCTATGTGCGCGACGGCATCACCAAGTGGATCCACGGCTGGAAGCGCAACGGCTGGCGCACCGCCGACAGGAAGCCGGTGAAGAACGCCGAGCTGTGGCAGGAGCTGGACGCACTGGTGAAGCAGCACGATATCGAGTGGCACTGGGTGAAGGGCCATGCCGGCCACGCCGAGAACGAGCGCGCCGACGAACTCGCGCGGCGGGGGCTGGAAGAGGTTCGGGACCGCTAGCTCGCGACGACCATCACTTTCATCCCGGCAAAAGCCCATAGGCGTCAACTTAAGAGTTCGCGGCCGCAAAGAGCACGTGCACCTGGCTCCACTGCGTGCAACATCGTGGCTATCCCGAGCTTTAAGTTGACGCCTATGGGCAAAAGCCGGGACCCAGAGTGCAGGTCACAAGCATCACCGTGTCCCTGAGCTTGCCGAAGAGCAATGCATCAGCGCTTGTGCAATGCCCTTCGACGAGCTCAGGGACTCGGATAGGGTTATTCCTGCATCGGCACTGGGGCCCGGCCTTCGCCCCTAGGCGTCAACTTAACAAGGGTGTGGCTGATCACCAGCTTCCCAGGCTGTGATCGGGCCGATAGAACGCCCCTCACCCTGCCCTCTCCCAAAGGGAGAGGGTGCGATGGAGCAAGCCGCACGTTCCCTCTCCCTTTGGGAGAGGGTTAGGGTGAGGGGCGTTGGCGCCGTTCATTCCGCCGACCGCAACAATCGAATCCCTAAGTTGACGCCTATGGGCTTTCGCCGGGATGACAATCCTAGGCTCGAAAGGAAACGAAAAAGGGGCGCCGAAGCGCCCCTTCCCTCGCCCGAAAGCGAAACCCTTACAGCTGGCCCAGGGCCACTTCGGCGCTGGAGTTCTGGAAAGCGCCGCCTTCCTCGCGGTTGAGGTGGGTGATGACGCCGTCCTCGGCGATCAGCGAGAAGCGCTGCGAGCGGTGGCCGAGGCCGAGGCCGCTGAGGTCGAGCTCGAGGCCGAGCGACTTGGTGAAGTTGCCGCTGCCGTCGGCCAGCATGACCACCTTGTCGCCCACGTTCTGGTCCTTGCCCCAGGCATTCATCACGAACACGTCGTTCACCGCCATGCAGGCGATGGTGTCGACGCCCTTGGCCCTGATGGCGTCGGCGTTCTGGACGAAGCCCGGCAGGTGCTTGGCCGAGCAGGTCGGAGTGAAGGCGCCGGGGACGGCGAACAGCACCACCTTCTTGCCGCCAAACAGCTCGGACGTGGAGATCGGCGCCGGGCCCTTCTCGGTCATCTGGGTCAGCGTGCCCTCGGGAATCTTGTCACCAACTTTGATCGTCATGGGAATCTCCCTCTTCCTGCGGTCGTTCGGAATATCGTCGCCGCCGGCCGGCGGCAGCGGGCGGGATCATAACAGCAGCGCCCGGCGAAATGCATGAACGAATATCGGGTTCCGGCGCGCCGGTGCAAGGCCGGGGCGAAAGGGTCTATACTGCCGACTGACTCGGGTTTTTTCCGCGCCGCCCTCTTGAGCGGCGCGCGACAAGGCACACTTACAGACCATGCCCAAGCAATCCTTCACCCGCGGGCCCTCCCGCAAGCCCGACTATCTCCGCGGCAAGCTGCTGCTGGCCATGCCGAACATGGGAGACCCGCGATTCGAGCGCAGCGTGATCTGCCTGTGCGAGCATTCCGATCAAGGCGCCATGGGTATCGTCGTCAACCAGCCGGCCGAGCACATCGCCTTCCCCGAGCTGATGGAGCAGCTGCAGATACCGGCGCCCGAGAACTGCGCGCGCGTCGGCGTGTTCGCCGGCGGGCCGGTGGAGCCGAACCGGGGCTTCGTGCTGCACTCGGCCGACTACCTGCACGACACGTCGCTGATCATCTCCGAGCTGGTGGCGCTGAGCGCCACGGTCGACATCCTCAAAGCGCTCGCCCATGGCATGGGCCCGCGCCACAGCCTGCTGGCGCTGGGTTACGCGGGCTGGGGACCGGGTCAGCTCGAGGCCGAGATCCAGGAGAACGCCTGGCTGCACACCGAGGTCGACCCGGACCTGCTGTTCGGCGCCGAAGCGACGCTGAAATGGCCGCTCGCCATGGCCAAGCTGGGCATCGACCTGTCGCTGCTGTCGACCCAGGCGGGGCACGCCTGAGGGGGCTCGTCTTCCCTCCTCGATTGTCACCCCGGACTTGTTCCCATAGTCGTCAACTTAACAAGGGTGTGGCTGAACAACTGCTTCCCAGGTTGTGATCGGGCCGATGGAACGCCCCTCATCCTAACCCTCTCCCAAGGGGAGAGGGTGCGATGGAGCGCGCCGCACGTTCCCTCTCCCCTTGGGAGAGGGTTAGGGTGAGGGGCGTTGGTGCCGTTCATTCCGCCGACCGCAACAAACGAATCCCTAAGTTGACGCCTATGGGAACAAGTCCGGGGTGACAACTGGAGGGTGGCGACCGAATCTAAGCCGCGAACCGGCGCGCCACCGTCTCGTAGTCCGGCAGGTTCTTCAGCGGGCCGACGGCGGCCATGGTCGGCTTGCCCTCGGTGAGTAGCAGGGCGGCCATCTCGCCGACCGCCTCGGGCGTCACCGCGTCGATGCGGGCGACAATTTCCTCGAGCGGGATGACCCGGCCGAACATCAGCAGCTGGCGGGCCATCTGCTCCAGCCTTCCGGAAGAGCTTTCCAGCGCCATCAGCGTGCCGGCCTTGATCTGGGCGCGGGCGCGGGCAAACTCGCGGGCCTCGGGCCCATCGGCCATCTTGCGGACCTCGTCGGCGATCACCGTCACCAGTTCGTCCGCCTGGTCGGGGCTGGTGCCGGCATAGACGCCGAACAGGCCGCCGTCCATCAGCGCGGCGGTGAAGGAATAGACCGAATAGGCGAGCCCACGGTTCTCGCGAACCTCCTGGAACAGGCGCGAGGACATGCCGTCGCCCAGGATGGTAGACATCACCTGCATGGCGAAGAACCGGTCGTCGAGAAACGACACGCCGGGGAAACCGAAGGTGAGATGCACCTGCTCGAACTTGCGGTCGGCGCGCAACTCGCCGCCGCGGTACTCGGCGGCGGACAGGTTCGCCGGCGTGCCCGGCTCCAAGCCGCCGAACTGGCGCTCGGCCAACTCGACGAGCGCGCCGTGGTCGACCTTGCCGGCGGCGGCGACGACCATGGAGTCGGCGCCGTAGTGCCGGCCCATATAGCCCGACAGGGCCTCGCGGGAGAAGCCGGAGACCGTCTCCACGGTGCCCAGGATGGAACGTCCGACCGACTGGTCCGGATAGGCGGCCTCCTGCAGCAGGTCGAACACCAGGTCGTCGGGCGTGTCCTGGACCTCGCCGATCTCCTGGATGATGACGCCGCGCTCGCGCTCCAGTTCGACCGGGTCGAAGGTGGAGCGCTGCAGGATGTCGCCGAGCAGGTCGACGGCCAGCGGCACGTCGCCGCCCAGCACGCGGGCGTAATAGGCGGTCTGCTCGCGCGAGGTGTAGGCGTTCAGGTGGCCGCCCACATCCTCGATCGCCTCGGCGATATCGAGCGCCGAGCGGGTCGCGGTGCCCTTGAAGGCCATGTGCTCGAGCATGTGCGAGACGCCGTTCTGCGCGGCGGACTCGGCGCGAGCGCCGACGCCGACCCAGACGCCGATGGCGGCGGTCTCGAGCCGGTCCATGGCCTCGCTGACGACGCGCAGGCCATTGGGAAGCGTGGTGATCTCAACGGTCATGATGCGCGTGCAAGTATGTGGTCCTGAACCGACTTCAAGTCGTTGGGCAGGATTTCACAGCGCTCGGCCCTTGTCATCAGGTCAGCCATGTGCGGCGGCAGCTGGGGATGGATGCCCGACGCCGCGCTGACCGCGTCGGGGAACTTGGCGGGATGGGCCGTCGCCAGCGTCACCAGCGGAACGTCCGGCCCGCTCCGCAACCTGCGACCGGCGGCGACGCCGACAGCGGTATGAGGGTCGATCAGCGTCGCGCTGTACTTCAGCACATGGGCGATGGTGGCGCGGGTCTCGTCCTCATCCACCTTGTCGGCGCTGAACAGGGCGGAGGCGGCGGCGATCTGCTGATTGCCGATGTCGAGGCGGCCAGTCGACTGGAAGTCGTCCATGAGGCGGCTGAGGCGCGCGCCGTCATGGCCGTAGAGGTCGAACAGCAGGCGCTCGAAATTGCTCGACACCTGGATATCCATGCTCGGGCTGATGGTCGGCTGCACCGTGCCGCGGCTGTAGTCGCCGCTGCGCAGGGCGCGCGACAGGATGTCGTTGATGTTGGTGGCGACGATCAGCCGGTTCACCGGCACGCCCATCCGCGACGCCACGTAGCCGGCGAACACGTCGCCGAAATTGCCGGTGGGCACGGCGAAGTCGACGGGGCGTTCGCCCAGCGCCAGCGACGCCTGCACGTAGTACACGACCTGCGCCAGCACCCGCGCCCAGTTGATGGAGTTGACCGCCGCCAGGTTCAGCCGGTCACGGAAGGCGTGATCGTTGAACATGGCCTTCACCAGCGCCTGGCAGTCGTCGAAGGTGCCCTCGACGGCGATGTTGTGCACGTTGGCGGAGCCGACCGTGGTCATCTGCCGGCGCTGCACCTCCGACACGCGGCCATGGGGATGCAGCATGAAGATGGTGACGTTCTCCCGGTCGCGGCAGGCCTCGATGGCGGCCGAGCCGGTATCGCCCGAGGTGGCGCCGACCACGGTGATCCGCTCGCTCCGCTTCTTCAGGATGTGCTCGAACAGCCGGCCGAGCAGCTGCAGCGCCACGTCCTTGAACGCCAGTGTCGGGCCGTGGAACAGCTCCAGCAGCCACTCATTGGCGTCGAGCTGGCGCAGCGGCGTCACCGCCGCATGGTGAAACACGGCGGGCGCGGCGTAGGTCTCGTGGACGATGGCGGCGAAGTCGTCATCGGCGATGCCGGCCACGAACGGGCGCATGACCTCGACGGCCAGATCGGCATAGGACAGCGCCGCCCAGCGTTTCAGATCGCTCTCGGTGGCGGACGGCCAGGATTCGGGGACGTAGAGGCCGCCGTCGCGCGCCAGGCCGGCGAGGACCACGTCCTCGAAGCCCAGGACCGGCGCGGCGCCGCGGGTGCTTACATAACGCATGGTCAGCCCTTCCGCCGGTGATAGAGAACGAAGATGACCGCCGCGGTGATGGCGAAGCCGAACCACTGGATGGCGTAGGACAGGTGCGGGTCGCTGAGCTTGAGCACCGTCTGGCCGCCCTTGGGCCAACCGCCGGGATTGGGCGCCTCGCCCGCCTCGACGAATACCGGCAGCACCTCGATCCCGTTGACCTCGGCCATGTCCTCGAGGTCGCCCTCGAAGAAGATCTTCTGCTTCAGGTCGGGCGGCGGCATGACGTGGCGCGCGAGCCAGGTCTGGCGCCACGGCAGGCGGACAATGCCGGACACTGTCGTTTCGCCTTCGACCTGGCCTTCCGGCCGGCTGGCGGGATCGCGCCGGTCGTCCGGAATCCAGCCGCGGTTGACCAGCACAATGGCGCCGTCCGGCCGCTCCAGCGGCGTGATCACCTGGAAGCCGTAATTGCCGCGCGTCGACTGGGCCGGCAGGTAGCTTTCCTTGCCGTGAAGAAAGCTGCCGGTCACACGGACGTGCCGGTACTCCCACTCGTCCGGGTTCGGGATCGCCGCCGGCAGCTCGACCTCCGGGGCGTCGATGCGCTGCTCGATCCTGTTCATGAGCCCATGCTTCCAGGCCATGCGCTGGAGCTGCCAGACGCCGCACGCCGTGCAGACGAGGATGGCGACGATGGTGAACACCGTCGGGATGGGCTTCGGCTTTTGCAGGAACAGTGTGGTCATGGTCTCCAAAACAGGTTCGGTCCCGCCCTAAAATCATCTCGCCCTCCGGTGGGTTCACCGGAGGGCGGACAAGATGATTTGCCTTTTGGCGCCCGGGCAGCGCATGCGCTGCCCGGTGGCGGGACCGACCTCCAATCTCAGAACGTAGTGCGCGGCCTAGTGATGCGCGCCGCCGGCGCCCTGGCCGCCGATGTAGATGACCATGAACAGGAACAGCCAGACCACGTCGACGAAGTGCCAGTACCAGGCCGCCGCCTCGAAGCCGAAATGCTGGTTCGGCTGGAAGTGGCCCTGATAGGCGCGGGCCAGGCAGACGATCAGGAAGATGGTGCCGACGAGCACGTGGAAGCCGTGGAAGCCGGTGGCCATGTAGAAGGTCGAGGCATAGATGCCGTCGGTGAAGCCGTAGGCCGCGTGGGCGTATTCGTAGGCCTGGACGCAGGTGAACAGCGCGCCCAGGATGATGGTGCACCAAAGACCCTGCTTCAGGCCCTGGCGGTCGCCCTCGATCAGCGCGTGGTGCGCCCAGGTCACGGTGGTGCCCGACAGCAGCAGGATCAGGGTGTTGACGAAGGGCAGGTGCCACGGATCGAAGGTCTGGATGCCCTCGGGCGGCCAGGTGTGGCCGATGAAGGACGTGGGATAGATCGCCGCGTTGAAATAGGCCCAGAACCAGGCCACGAAGAACATCACCTCGGAGGCGATGAACAGGATCATGCCGTAGCGCAGGTGCAGCTGGACCACCGGCGTATGATCGCCCTTGTGGGCTTCCTTCACCACGTCGCGCCACCAGACGAACATGGTGTAGAGCACGATCAGCGTCCCTATGCCGAGGACCGCAGGACCGCCCGACATTTCATGCATCGCCATGATGGCGCCGCCGAACAGCACGAAGGCGCCGATCGCGCCGATGAACGGCCAGATGCTCGGATCGACCAGGTGGTAGTCGTGATGCGGTTTGGCGTGCGCGTCGGCCATGTTTCGTCCCTGCTCTTATTGCACGGCGGCGGTCTTGCCGCCGGCATCCTGGGTTTGGTTGTAGAAGGTATATGACAGCGTGATCGACGTCACATCCTTCATGTTGGCATCGGTCATGAACGCGGGATCAATAAAGAAGCTGACAGGCATGTCAACCTTCTGCCCCGCCTGGAGAGTCTGCTCGGTGAAGCAGAAGCACTCCACCTTGGTGAAATAGACGGCGGCCTTGGACGGCGTGACGTTGAACACCGCCTGGCCGGTCACCGGATGGGAGGCGTTGTTCTCGGCCCGGTAGAACACCAGCTTGCTCTCGCCCACCTTCGCCTCGACCCGATGCTGCTCGGGCTTGAACAGCCACGGCAGGCCGGGATCGGTGTCGGCGTTGAAGCGCACGGTGACCTCGCGGTCGAACACCTGCTCGGGCGCCGCGTCGGCCCGCATCGGCGTGCCGTCAAACCCGGTGACCTGGCAGAAGATGCGGTAGAGCGGCACCGAGGCAGCGGTCAGCACGACCATGCCGGCGACCACGCCGGCGAGCGCGATCACGGTGCGGCGGTTGCGCCGGCCCTGGCCGTCAGTGTCCCCAGATATTGCCGCCTCCCGCCATTTTGGCGATGGACGCCAGGTAGAACAGGACGACGAGGACGAGCAGCAGGCCGGCAAGGGTCCAGTTGCGGACCCGGCGCTTCCGGTGCTCGTCGTGCAGCGGCATCAGCTCAATCCCACCAGTTTCTCGGCCAGCAGGGTCGCAAACAGGCCGAACAGATAGAAGATCGAGAACAGGAACAGCCGACGCGGCTGGGTCATGTCCTCGCCGCGCCAGACGCGCCAGGCGAGACCGAGGAACCAGGCGCCGGACAGCACGGCGAAGGCGCCGTAGAGCCAGCCGGCCATGCCCACGGCCGACGGCAGCACGGCGAGCGGCGCCAGCAGGATGCTGTAGATCAGGATCTGCTTGCGGGTCTCGCGCTGGCCCGCGACCACCGGCAGCATGGGCACGCCGACCCGCTCGTAGTCGCCCTTGGCGAACAGCGACAGCGCCCAGAAATGCGGCGGCGTCCACATGAAAATGATGGCGAACAGCAGCAGCGGCTCCCAGGTGACACTGCCGGTCACCGCCGCCCAGCCGATCACCGGCGGCAATGCGCCGGAGGCGCCGCCGATGACGATGTTCTGCGCCGTGCGGCGCTTGAGCCACATGGTGTAGACCACCACGTAGAACAGGATCGTGAAGGCGAGCAGCGCGGCGGCGAGAACATTGACGAACAGGCCCAGCACGATCACAGAACCCGCCGACAGCGCGACGCCGAAGCCGAGGGCGTCGCCGTCGCTGAGCCGACCCGATGGAATCGGGCGGCCCATGGTGCGCGACATCCCCGCGTCGATGTCGGCGTCGTACCACATGTTGAGCGCGCCCGAGGCGCCGGCGCCGACCGCGATGCACAGCATGGCGATGACGCCCAGCATGGGATGGATGCCGCCGGGCGCGGCGACCAGGCCGACCAGGCCGGTGAACACCACCAGCGACATCACCCGGGGCTTCAGCAGCGCCAGGTAGTCGACGACACGGGGTTCCATGCCGTCGGTCTTGCTGGCTGCCTCCGTGGACCGGGCCGATGCGAACATCGCGTCGGACACGTCAGTTTCTCCCGCCTACTTGATCCGCGGCAGTTCGTTGAACTGGTGGAACGGCGGCGGCGACGACAGGGTCCATTCGAGCGTCGTCGCGCCCTCGCCCCACGGGTTGTCCGCCACCTTGCGCTTCCGCATGAACGCCTCGGCGATCACGATCAGGAACAGGATCGCGCCGGCATAGGACAGGTAGGCGCCCATGGACGAGACGTGGTTCCAGCCCTCGTAGACGTCCGGATAGTCGATGTAGCGGCGCGGCATGCCGGCCATGCCCAGGAAGTGCTGCGGGAAGAAGATCAGGTTCACGCCGATGAAGCTGATCCAGAAGTGCAGCTTGCCGAGAAGCTCGTTGTACTGCACGCCCCACATCTTGCCGACCCAGTAGTAGAAGCCGGCGAAGATCGAGAACAGCGCGCCCATCGACATGGTGTAGTGGAAGTGCGCGACCACGTAGTAGGTGTCGTGCATCGACTGGTCGACGGCCGCGTTGGCGAGGATGACGCCAGTGACGCCGCCGACGGTGAACAGGAAGATCATGCCCAGCGCGAACAGCATGGGCGTCTTGAACTCGATGGAGCCGCCATACATGGTGGCGATCCACGAGAAGATCTTGATGCCGGTCGGCACCGCGATCACCAGGGTCGCGGCGACGAAATAGGCCTGGGTGTCGACCGCCATGCCGACGGTGAACATGTGGTGCGCCCAGACGACGAAGCCGATGACGCCGATGCCGACCATGGCGTAGGCCATGCCCAGATAGCCGAACACGGGCTTCTTCGAAAAGGTCGAGACCACCTGGCTGACGATGCCGAAGCCCGGCAGGATCAGGATGTACACCTCGGGATGGCCGAAGAACCAGAACAGGTGCTGGAACAGGATCGGGTCACCGCCGCCCTGGGCATCGAAGAAATGGGTGCCGAAGTTGCGGTCGGTCAGCAGCATGGTGATGGCGCCGGCCAGGACCGGCAGGGCCAGCAGCAGCAGGAACACGGTGACCAGCACGGACCAGACGAACAGCGGCATCTTGTGCAGGGTCATGCCCGGCGCGCGCATGTTCAGGATGGTGGTGATGAAGTTGATGGCGCCCAGGATCGACGAGATGCCGGCGACATGCAGCGCGAAGATCGCGAAGTCCACCGAGGCGTTCTCGCCGGGCGTCGAGCCGTTGCCCAGCACCGCCAGCGGCGGATAGATGGTCCAGCCGCCGCCCGGGCCGTCGCCGACGAACAGCGACATGAGCAGCAGGCCGAGCGCCGGAATCAGCAGCCAGAAGCTGATGTTGTTCATGCGCGGGAACGCCATGTCGGGCGCGCCGATCATCAGCGGCACGAACCAGTTGCCGAAGCCGCCGATCAGCGCGGGCATGACCATGAAGAAGATCATGATCAGGCCGTGGGCCGACACGAACACGTTGAACAGCTGGCGCGCCTCGTCCGGATTGGACGACAGGTGCGTGAAGATCTGGATGCCGGGCGCCTGGAGCTCCATGCGCATCGCCACCGAGAGAGCGCCGCCGATCAGACCCGCCACGATGGCGAAGATCAGGTACAGCGTTCCGATGTCCTTGTGATTGGTCGACATCAACCAGCGCCGCAGCCCCGTCGGCGTGTGGTGGTCGTCGTGTCCGGCGTGGGCGGTTTCCCCGTAAGCCATCTGCTAGGTCCTTCTTCTCTCGGCGCGGATTACTCCGCGGCCCCCGTGTTGAGGGCGATCGTCGTCTGGCCGGCAGGCGTGCCGCTGTCGGCCGCCTTGGTGGTCGCGAGCCAGGCCTGGTATTCCTCGGGCGAAACCACGTCGACGGTGATCGGCATGGCGGAGTGCCGCTGGCCGCACAGCTCGGAGCACTGGCCGTAGTAGCGGCCCTCGAAGCCCGGCAGCACGCGGAACCAGCGCTCGTTGAGACGCCCCGGCACCGCGTCCACCTTCACGCCGAACGACGGGATGGTCCAGGCGTGCAGCACGTCCTGCGGGTTGGCGGTCACCTGCAGGCGGATCACAGTGTTGACCGGGATCACCACATGATTGTCGACGGTCAGCAGCCGCGGCTGGCCCGGCTTCAAGTCGGCGTCCTCGACCATGATCGACGCAAACGAAATCTCTTCCTCGGGATACTCGTATTCCCAGTACCAGCGGTTGCCGGTGGCCTTCAGCACCACTTCCTTGCCGACGGGCGCGACGCCCGAGCTGGCGGCCAGGTCGGCGGGCGGCGCATCCTGGAAGTACACCAGGCGCACGCTGATGACGCCGATGATAGCGACGATGATGGCCGGGACCAGGGTCCACACCACCTCGATGGCGGTGTTGTGGGTCGTCTTGCTGGGCACCGGGTTCGCCTTGGCGTTGAACCGGATGAAGACGTAGATCATCAGCGCCAGGACGAACACCGAGATGATGATCGCCAGCGGCAGCAGGATGACGTCGTGGAACCAGGCGTTTTCCTGCATCACGTCGGTGGCGGCGACCTGGAAGCCGAGCTGCCAGGGCTTGGCCTCGCCCACGACGGGGATTTCGGCGGACGCCGCGCCGGCGGCGAAAAAGAGGAGCGAGCTCATGGCGGCCGCTATTGTTTTTGCTTTAGACATCCTCGTCCTTCGGTTCGCAAAGGTCCCGCGTCGGGGCCCGAAAAGTCGGCGCGACACTACACCCAGACATTGGCTCCGACAACCGGTTATGGCCCTGTTCGCCGCGCGCTGGCAAGGCACAATTCACGGGCCGATGCTGTACATCGGATCGCCCGTCGATGCCTCTGCGCGGCCTGCATAATTGATGGTCGAAATGCGCATGGCCCCGGTCCATATTAGGGCCCTCGCCCAGGAACGCTGAAAGGATCGGATACCTGATGTCGGACGAATCAATCGCCAGGGACCTCTTCTACACGCAGACCGGCCTCGACGAGGCGGCCGCGCTCTCCATCACCGGAGACGCGCTCCAGGGCTGCGACGACGGCGAGCTCTATCTCGAATACACCCAGTCCGAGAGCTTCGTTTTCGACGACGGCAGGTTGAAGAAGGCGAGCTTCGACACCTCGCGCGGGTTCGGCCTGCGCAGCGTGTCGGGTGAATCGACCGGCTACGCCCACGCCTCCGAACTGTCAGAGCCGGCGCTCAAGCGCGCCGCCGACACGGTGCAGGCGGTGCGCCGCGGCCGCTCGGGGATCATGACCCCGGCGCCCAACGGCACCAACCAGAAGCTCTATGCGCCCGACAACCCGCTGGACCAGGTGGCGTTCGACGCCAAGGTGAACATCCTGCAGGAAATGGATGCCTACGCCCGGTCGCTGGACGAGCGGGTGCGGCAGGTATCGGCGTCGCTTTCGGGCGAGTGGTCGGTGGTCGAGATCGTCCGCGCCGACGGCAAGCGGGTGCGGGACATCCGGCCGCTGGTGCGCCTCGACGTGTCGGTGATCGCCGGCAAGGGCGACCGGCAGGAAAGCGGCCACTACGGCGCCGGCGGCCGCTGGGGCTATGCCGAGCTGCTCGACGCGGCCAACTGGCGCAAGCAGGTCGACGAAGCGCTGCGCCAGGCGCTGATCAACCTGGAATCGGAAGACGCGCCCGCCGGCGAGATGGAAGTGGTGCTCGGCGCCGGCTGGCCGGGCGTCATGCTGCACGAGGCCATCGGCCACGGCCTCGAAGGCGACTTCAACCGCAAGAAGACCTCGGCCTTCGCCGGCCTGCTGGGCCAGCGGGTCGCGGCGCCCGGCGTGACGGTGATCGACGACGGCACCATCGAGGGCCGCCGCGGCTCGCTGACCGTCGACGACGAGGGCACGCCGACCTCGTCGACCGTGCTGATCGAGGACGGCATCCTGAAAGGCTACATGCAGGACCGGCTGAACGCCCGGCTGATGGGCATGGCGCCCACAGGCAACGGTAGGCGACAGAGCTATGGCCACATGCCGATGCCGCGCATGACCAACACCTTCATGCTGGGCGGCGACAAGGACCCGGGCGAGATCATCGCCGCGGTCAAGGACGGCATCTACGCGGTGAATTTCGGCGGCGGCCAGGTGGACATCACCAGCGGCAAGTTCGTGTTCACCTGCACCGAGGCCTACCGGGTGAAGAACGGCGTGATCGGCGCGCCGGTGAAGGGCGCCACCCTGATCGGCGTCGGCCCCGAGGCGCTCAAGCACATCCGGATGATCGGCAACGACATGAAGCTGGACAGCGGCATCGGCACCTGCGGCAAGAGCGGCCAGGGCGTGCCGGTGGGCGTCGGCCAGCCGACCATGCTGATCGACGGCCTCACCGTGGGCGGCACCGCCGCCTGACGAACCGGAGCAGCCGGGATGGGCGACCTCGTCACCATCGCGCGCTGCTACGGAAACGGCGAGGCGGCGGTCATCTGGTCGCTGCTTGACCAGCACGCCATCTTCTGCGTGCCCATGGGCGCTCATCACTTGAGCGCACAGCCGTGGACAATGATGGCCCTGCAAGGGATCGAGCTTCGGGTTCCGGCGCAGGATGCCGAGGATGCCCGGTCGATCCTGGCGCATGCCGGCGCCGAGGAAACATACGAGACCTGTCCCGCATGCGGCTCGTCCCGGATCTTCCGCCAAGCCAGTTTCCTCAACCTGCTGTTCTGCCTCGTCGTCGGCCTCGGGTGGGGGCTCCTGTTCGTTTCATCCTACGCACTGCCGGTTCTGGCCGCGCGGAGGCCGACGCGACGGCGTCATTGCCAGGACTGCGATACATGGTGGCGTGCCGAACCTTTGCCCGGTTGAGGTGAACTACGCCCATTTTGGGGTGGCGGACCAGCCGCCAAAGGTTCAATCTGAACCTGGGGACGAGGCAGACCCATTTCGCCGGACCGCGCATGGATTTCAGGCGCAACAAGACCTATCACGACATCCTGGCCGAGCCGCGACCCGGTGGCGACGAGCATCTCGTGACCGACGGCCGGGCGCGCTGGCTCGCCGCGGCCGGCGGCATGGCGCTCTATTTGCTGGCGATGGCCCTGCTCTACTGGGCCAGCGGCATCGGGTTCCAGAAGCGGCTGGGCCTGCAGATGGAGCTCGACACAGTGCCGGCGTGGAAGCATGCGATCGGCCTGCTGCTCAACACTTCGGCCGTGGGCTTCAGCGCCATCTTCCTGGTGTCGGCGGTGCTGTGGGCGCTGAAGGCGGCGAGCCCGAAATTCTTCATGGTATTCGGCGTGCTCGGCCTGTTCGCCGGGCTGCTCGTGGCGTTCGTTCTCTAGCACATCAATCCGGTAGCTTTGCGACGCGCGCACATCACCGCGTCCCTGAGCTTGTCGAAGGGCTCTTGCACGAGCGCTGATGCAAGGCCCTTCGACAAACTCAGGGACACGGACGGGGTAGAGACCTGCATCGGCATGGATGCCGCGCTCCCTTCCCAATGACCGGGAACGTCAGTAGGCGAACTCCTGGAATACCGGCAGGACGCTGCCGTTCCAGCGGGTTTCGTAGGCCTCGAGCAGGTCGTCGGCCTGGGTGCGGCCGGTTTCGGCGATGTGCTTCAGCGAGGCGAGGAAGCCGGTCTCGTCGTCGCCCTTGTAGTCGAGCCGGGCGCGGCGGCGCAGGCCTTCGGACGCCAGGTCCAGCACCTTCTTCGCCAAGTCCTGAACGGTCTCGCCGCCGACCCTGGCCTGAAGCGCCAGGCGCGGCACTTCCGTGCGCAGCCGCTCGTGGTCCTCGATGGTCCAGTGCTTCACCAGGTCCCAGGCGGCATCGAGCACGCCCTGGTCGTAGAGCAGGCCGGTCCAGAGCGCCGGCAGCGCGCACAGACGCTTCCAAGGGCCGCCGTCGGCGCCGCGCATTTCCAGGAATTTCTTGAGACGGACTTCGGGGAACACCGTCGTCATGTGCTGCTCCCAGTCGTCCATGGTGGGCAGCTCGCCCGGACGGCCGGGCAGCCGGCCATCCATGAAGTCGCGGAACGACTGGCCGGCCACGTCGACATAGCGGCCGTCGCGGTAGATGAAGTACATCGGCACGTCGAGCACGTAGTCGACATAGCGCTCGCAGCCCATGCCGTCCTCGAACACGAAGGGCAGCACGCCGCAGCGATCCGGGTCGGTGTCCTCCCAGATGTGGCTGCGGTAGGAGAGATAGCCGTTGGGCTTGCCGTCGGTGAAGGGCGAGTTGGCGAACAGCGCGGTCGCGACCGGTTGTAGCGCCAGCGACACCCGGAACTTCTTCACCATGTCGGCTTCGGACGAGTAGTCCAGGTTGGCCTGCACCGTGCAGGTGCGGAACATCATGTCGAGGCCGAGGGTGCCGACCTTGGGCATGTAGCGGCGCATGATGTCGTAGCGGCCCTTGGGCATGACCGGCATGTCCTCGCGCCGCATGTTGGGCGTCATGCCGAGGCCGATGAAGCCGATGCCCAGCTCGCGCGAGACTTCCTGCACCTGGGTCAGGTGGGTGTTCACCTCGTCGCAGGTCTGCCAGATGCTCTCCAGCGGCGCGCCCGATAGCTCGAACTGTCCGCCCGGCTCCAGGGTGATCGACGCGCCGTTCTGCTTCAGGGCGATGATGTTCTCGCCCTCGCTGACCGGCTCCCAGCCGAAGCGCTTCATGCCGCCCAGCACGGCCCGGATGCCGGAGGGTCCGTCATAGGGCAGCGCCTGCTTGTCGGACCAGCGGAAGCCGAACTTCTCGTGCTCGGTGCCGACGCGCCAGTACTCCTTCGGCTTGTTGCCGCTCTCGACGTACTCGACAAGCTGCCGCTTGGACTCGATCGGCGTCTGGTTCGCTTGGCCCGGAACTCCGGCCATGTCTGAAGGCTCCACCCCGTTTTTCGTACCGCCAAGTAAATCCTGCGGCGGCGGCTTTCAAGAGCCAATCACGCCGGAGCGGTGCACGGGGCTCGTGCTCCAATCGCCCAGCGTCGCCTGGAACAGGGCGAGCGCGGCGACGGCGGCGGTGTCGGCGCGCATGATGCGCGGGCCGAGGCTGATCGGAAGCGCGGCCTTCTGCGCCTCGACCAGCGCCCGCTCGGCATCGGTGAAGCCGCCTTCGGGCCCGGTGAGGATCGCCCAGGCGTTCCCCTTCCCGGCCGCCGCGGACAGCGCCTCCAGCGCGGGCCGGTCGCCGCCCTCGTCGCACCAGATCAGGCCGCGCCCGGCCGGCCACCCGCCAAGCAGGTTGCGCAAGGTCAGCGGCTCGCGGATTTCCGGGACCGTCAGGCACTCGCACTGCTCGGCGGCCTCGACGGCGTTGGCGCGCAGCCGCTCCATGTTCAGGCTCCGCACCACCGTGCGTTCGGTCAGCACCGGCTGGAGCACGGCGGCGCCGAGCTCCGTCGCCTTCTGGACGACGAAATCCAGCCGAGCGCCCTTGATCGGCGCGAAGGCAAGCCACAGGTCGGGCACCGAGGTCTGCTCGCGGACCCGCTGGTGCAGCGTCGCGGCGCCGGTCTTCTTGCCCATGGCCGTCAGCTCGGCCAGCCATTCGCCGTCGCTGCCGTTGAAGACGTGGAAGCGGTCGCCCTCGCGCCGGCGCATCACCGCGCGCAGGTAGTGGATGTGGTCGGCGGCCAGGTCCAGCCGCGCGCCGGATGCGAGCGGCGCATCGACGAAAAGCCTGATCCTGGAGTGATCGTATGCCATCTGGCCCGGTTGCTCCTTGCGATCGATAGCGCTAACACACTTCGATGACCAAGCGGAAGCTGCCCTGATGGAGCCGACCACACCGCGTCCCGCGGACGCCGACCCGGGCGGCTGGGTGGATCGCCGGCTGCCGGCGCGGCTGCGGCCCTGGGCGCGGCTGATGCGGCTCGACCGGCCGGTGGGCACCTGGCTGCTGCTGTGGCCATGCTGGTGGAGCACGGTGCTGGCGGTGACCGACACCGGCTCGCGCCCGTGGGATCCGGAGATCCTGCTGATCCTGCTGGCGTTCGCGGCCGGCGCGCTGGTGATGCGCGGCGCGGGCTGCGCGGTCAACGACATCTGGGACAGGAACATCGACGCCAAGGTGGCCCGCACCGCCGGCCGGCCGATCGCCAGCGGCGCGATCAGCGTCCATGGCGCCGTCATGCTGGTGATCGTGCTCGGCGGGATCGGCCTCGCCATCCTGGTGTCGTTCACACCGCGCACCATCGTCGTGGCGGCGCTGTCGCTGCCGCTGGTGGTGCTCTATCCGCTCGCCAAGCGGGTCACCCACTGGCCGCAGGCGGTGCTGGGCGTGGTGTTCAACTGGGGCGCGCTGCTGGGCTGGCCGGCGGTGACCGGCCACTATCCCGGCTGGCCGGCCCTGCTGCTCTATCTGGGCTGCTTCTGCTGGACGCTGGGCTACGACACCATCTACGCGCATATGGACCGGGCCGACGACACGGCCGCGGGCGTGAAGTCCTCGGCGCTGGCGCTCGGCGACCGCACCAGGCCGTTCCTGTGGGCGGTCTATGGAAGCGCGATCGCGTTCTGGGCGCTGTCCGGATGGCTGTGCGGCCTGAGCCCGCTGTTCCATGCCGGCCTGGCGCTGGCCGGCGCGCATTTCGCCTGGCAGATCATCCGCCTCGACATCGACGATCCCGCCAACTGCCTGCGGCTGTTCCGGTCGAACATCCGCTTTGGCTGGATCGTCTTTGCTGCCATCATTGCCGGCCAATCGGGATAGCCCATGCCCTTCGCCTCCCTGCGCGACTTCATCGCCACCCTTGAAAGCCGCAACCTGCTGGTGCGGGTGAAGGAGCCGGTGTCGACCGTGCTGGAGATGACCGAGATCCAGACCCGGCTGCTGGCCGAGGGCGGGCCCGCCGTGCTGTTCGAGAACGCGATCAAGGCGGACGGCACGCCCAGTCCGATGCCGGTGCTGGTCAACCTGTTCGGCAGCGTCGAGCGGGTCGCGCTGGGCATGGACCGCAGGCCGGACGAGCTGCGCGAGGTCGGCGAGACGCTGGCCTTCCTGCGCCAGCCCGAGCCGCCCGGCGGCTGGCGCGAGGCGCTCGACATGCTGCCCCTGCTTCGAACGGTCATGGCGATGAAGCCGAAGACCACGGGGTCGGCGCCGGTGCACCAGGTGGTGCTGCAGGGCGACGACGTGGACCTGGCCGCCCTGCCCGTGCAGACCTGCTGGCCGGGAGAGCCGGCGCCGCTGATCACCTGGCCGCTGGTGGTGACGAAGGGTCCTGGCACGCGCCGCGAGGATGATTTCAACCTGGGCATCTACCGCATGCAGGTGACCGGGCGGAACACCACCATCATGCGCTGGCTGAAGCACCGGGGTGGCGCGCAGCATCATCAGCGCTGGAAGCAGGAGAAGTCGGAGCCATTGCCCGCCGCCGCGGTGATCGGCGCCGATCCGGGCACCATCCTCGCCGCCGTGACGCCGGTGCCGGACACGCTGTCGGAATATCAGTTCGCCGGCCTGCTGCGCGGCAGGAAGGTCGAGCTGGTCGACTGCAGGACCGTGCCGCTGAAGGTGCCGGCCGAGGCCGAGATCGTGCTGGAAGGCCACGTGTCGCTGACCGACCATGCCGACGAAGGCCCGTATGGCGACCACACGGGTTACTACAATTCGGTCGAGAAATTCCCGGTGTTCACCGTCTCGGCGATCACCATGCGCCGCGATCCCATCTATCTGTCGACCTTCACCGGCCGGCCGCCGGACGAGCCCAGCGTTCTCGGCGAGGCGCTCAACGAGGTGTTCATCCCCTTGCTGCGCCAGCAGTTCCCCGAGATCACCGATTTCTGGCTGCCGCCCGAGGGCTGTTCCTACCGCATCGCCGTGGTGTCCATGCGCAAGGCCTATCCGGGCCATGCCAAGCGGGTGATGCTGGGCGTCTGGTCGTACCTGCGGCAGTTCATGTACACCAAGTGGGTGATCGTGGTGGACGACGACATCGACGCCCGGAACTGGAAGGACGTGATGTGGGCGATCTCGACCCGGATGGACCCGGCCCGCGACATCACGCTGATCGAGAACACGCCCATCGACTACCTGGACTTCGCCTCGCCCGAGGAGAGCCTGGGCAGCAAGATCGGCCTCGACGCGACCAACAAGTGGCCGCCCGAGACCAAGCGCGACTGGGGCACCAAGATCCGCATGTCCGACGACGTGATCGGCGCGGTCACGGAAAAATGGCCGCGCCTCGGCCTGCCCGGCAGTGGCCGGCCGATCTGGGGTGACGACTGAGCATGGCCAGGATATTCCTGCTGATCATCGCCGGCCTGGTGGTCCTGATCATCGTCGCGGGCATTCTGCTGGCGGCGTTCCGCGACGAGTTGAGCTACTGGGCGATGACCCCGCCGGAGCCGTTCGCCGCCATGACGCCGCCGCCCGAGCCCGACTATGCCGAGTCCTCTGCATGGGCGGCGCTGCCGACGAAGCGGGACGCCGCCGACCAGGTACCGGACGCGCCCCAGACCGTCGACGCCCAGGACCGCGCCGAGGTCGACGTGTTCTTCATCGCGCCGACCACCTACTATAACCGAGCCGGCTGGAACGCGCCCATCGACGACCAGGATGCGCAGGAGCGCCTCGACAAGTTCGTGCTGAAATACCAGGCCAGTGCGTTCAACGGCTCGGCCAAGGTCTATGCGCCCCATTACCGGCAGGCGACGCTCGGCGCGTTCTTCCCCGAGAATCGGGAGGATGGCGACATGGCGCTGGAACTCGCTTACGGCGACGTACGCCGCGCGTTCCGGTATTACATGGAGCATTACAATCGGGGCCGGCCCTTCATCCTGGCGGCGCACAGCCAGGGAAGCCGGCACCTGTCCTACCTGCTGCGCGACGAGATCGACGGCACGCCGCTGGCGCGGCGGATGGTCGCGGCCTACGCGGTCGGCTTCGCCTTGCCCATGGACCTGTTCGATCGGGTCTATGAGGATATCGAACCCTGCGCCGAGGCCAGGCAGACCGGCTGCGTGGCGAGTTGGAACAGCTTCGCGGCGACCGATGCCGATCCCGCCGGCCTGTTCGACAATATCGGCTTCGTCTATGACGGCGCGTACGAGCCCAACCGGGGCAAGACGCTGTTGTGCGTCAACCCGCTGGACTGGACGACGTCGGAGCGGAACGCGCCGCCCGAGCTGAACATCGGCGCGCTGCCGACCAGCGACGAGCCCTTGGGCAAGCCCGACCGGCGACTGACCGGCGCCCACTGCAAGGACGGGGTGCTCTATGCCGCGCCGCCCGACGGCAAGGGCTACAGCGGCTTCGTGCTGCCCGGCGGGAACTATCACATCTACGACTACAACCTGTTCTACATGAACATCCGGCGGAACGTGGCGCAGCGGGTGACCGCGTATCTGGCCGCCCGGCCGGCCGCCTCGGCCGCTCCGTGAATTTTTGGTTACAGTCCGGTGACGCGCTTTACCGGTCTCTCCGCCCCGCCTATAGACGAGCGCCATGAAAAAACTGTTCGGAATCCTCCTGGTCGCCGCAGCCGTTTCCGGTGTTGCCCCGGCCATGGCCGAGACCCTGCCGCCGCCCAAGATCGCCGTGATCGACCTGGAAGCGCTCAGCCGCAAATCCCTGGTCACCCAGGATCTGGACAAGAAGGTCGAGGCGGCCAAGGCGACCCGCAAGCAGAACAGCCGGTACAAGTACGAGGCGCTCACGGAAGAACTTCGCGCCCTGACCATCGACTCCGCCAACATGTCGACGGAAGACCGCCAGAAACGGCAGGATTCGCTGGAACAGCGGATCAGCCAGACCGCCGAGGAGGAAAAGAAGGCGATGGCGGCGATCGAGGCCCGCGGCCAGGCCGCCATGGACAGCCTGCAGCCGAAGCTCCAGTCGATCATCAAGCGGGTCTCCGAAGGCATGTCGGTCGACGTGGTGCTGGAAAAGCAGACCTACGACCAGCTCGTGGCCGACAAGGTCGCCGCGCCGGGCGCCAACGACATCACCGGCCTGATCGCCACCTTCCTCAATACGGAAGTGCCCACGGTCGACCTGCCGGCGGACGGAGCGGCCCAGCCATGACCCGTGCCATCCTCCTCGCGGCGGCGCTGGTGCTGCCACTCTCCGCCCACGCGCAACCGGCCGCCACGGCGGCGCCGGTACCGGCCACGGCCGGGTTTCTGGTCATGGATTCCGAAAGGCTCGCGACCGAGGCCACGGCGATGAAGAGCGTCTTCGACCAGATGGCCAAGCGCCGCGACACCGAGGCGGCCGCCTATAACCTGGCGCTCGACAAGCTCGACCAGGAATTCGAGCCGATCCGCCAGTCCGGCGCGACCATGGCCGAAGACGACTACCAGAAGGCGCTGAAGCGCTACAACGAGATCAAGGCCCAGATCGACGGCGTGCTGAAGGACGCTCAGGAAAGCATGAATGCGGCCGCCGAGAAGGCGATCCAGCAGTTCAACACGGTCGCGACCGTCGTAGGGCAGCAGGTGCGGCAGGATCATGGGGTGTCGAGGTTCGTCGACGGCGCCGCCGTGCTTTATGTCCGCCCCGGCTCGGGCTACGACGCGACGGACGAGGTGATCCGGCGCGTGAACGCCAAGCTGCCCGACATCAAGGTGGACTTCCCGGAGCGCGAGAAGGCCGAGGCCCAGACACCCGCGAAACCGGCGGCGAAGCAGAAGTAGCGTTCCAACCGTTTCCCTCGGCTTGGCGGCTTCCGGCGAGAAAACTCAGCCGAACGTGAACTTCGCCGGCCGCTTCGCCAGGAAGGCGGCGACGCCTTCGCGGTAGTCCTCGCCCTGATAGGCGTCCATCACCAGCTTCCAGCTTTCCTCGGTCTCGGCGTCGGCGCCGCCGGAGATCAGATCGATGACGCGCTTCAGCGCCCGAACCGAGAACTGCGAATTGCGCGCGATCTGGGCGGCGAAGTCGCGCGTCTCGCGTTCGATGTCCTCGAGTGGATAAACCGCGTTGACCAGCCCGATCGCCAGCGCCTCGGCGGCCGGCACGGCGCGGCCGGTGAACATCATGCTCTTGGCATGGGACGGGCCGACGGCATCGACCAGCTGCTTCATGTCCTCGAGCGTGTAGGCGAGTCCCAGCTTCGCCGGCGGAATGCCCAGCTTCGCTTCGGGCGAGGCGAAGCGGATGTCGCAGGTCAGCGCGATGGCGCAGCCGCCGCCCATGCAGATGCCGCGCACCATGGCGATGGTGGGCTTGGAGATGCCGGTGAGCGCGCGCAGGCCGCCGGTGATGGCGGCACGGTTCGCATCGCGCAGCGCCGCATCGGTGTTGAGCGCCTCGAACTCGGAAATGTCGGCCCCGGCGCTGAACGCCTTCTCGATGGAGCCGCGGACGATCACGACCTTGATCGCCGCGTCCGCCTCGATCTCGGCGGCGATGGCGGGCAGCGCCTCCCACATGGCCTGGCTGAGCGCGCCCAGCTTGTCGGGCCGGTCGATGACGATCCAGGCGAGATCGCCGTCCTTCTCCAAGACGATGGGCTGTTCGGTCACCGGGATTCCTGCATCTGGCGGATCAGGTCGCGGCCGAGAATCTCCATCAGCGTCACGACCCGGCCGATGACGATCAGCACCGGCGGCGCGAGGCGCACGTCACTCACCTGCTTCGGCAGGGTCGCGAGGTTGCCGGCGACCACCGTCTCGCTGTCGAGCGTGCCCTTCGAGATCGCCATGGCCGGCTGGTCGGCGGGCATGCCGGCCTTGATCAGCTCGGCGCTGATCTCGGGCAGCTTGGCGAGTCCCATGTAGACGACGAGGGTCGTGTCCGGGTCCGCCAGGCTCTTCCAGTTGAGGTCGAGCGGCACGTTCTTGCCGCACTGGCCGGTGACGAAGCGCACGCCGTTGGCCAGCCCGCGATGGGTGAGCGGCAGGTTGAGCCCGGCCATCACGCCCGACGCCGCCGTAACGCCGGGCACGACCTCGAAGTCGACGCCGGACCGGGCGAGAACGATGGCCTCCTCGCCGCCGCGGCCGAAGATGTAGGGATCGCCGCCCTTGAGCCGCACAACGGCCTTGCCCTGGCGCGCCAGGTCGACCAGCAGGGCCGAGATGTCCGACTGGGGCAGCGAATGGGTGCCGCCCTCCTTGCCCACATAGATGCGGGCGGCGTGAGCGGGGATTTCCGACAGGATCTCGTCGGACACCAGCCGGTCGTAGACCACCGCGTCGGCGGCGCGCAGCACGCGCAGCGCCTTCAAGGTGATCAGCTCCGGGTCACCCGGACCCGCGCCGACCAGATAGACTTTCCCGGTCCCTGCCATACGCCCCAACTATGCGCGCGCCCGCGGAAAAGCAAGCGCGGCCGCGGCAAGGCGGAGTTGTGGGATGCGAAGCCTTGACCGTCAGTAATGTTATGTCATTACATTCTGTGACACATTGATCGGGAGAGACCCTTGAAACGCCTCGTCGTCTGCAGCGCCGTCCTTACCCTCGCGGCCCCGGCCATGGCCGCCGAGACGGGCGTCGACGTGGCGCCAGGCGAGGAAATAGTGGTGACGGCGCGCCCGAGCGCCGCCGACCAGTTCAGTGTTCTGCAGAGCACGACCGTGCTGACCGCAGAGAGCCTGCAACTGTGCCTCGAAGGCTCGATCGGCGAGACCCTCTCCAGCCTTCCCGGGTTCAGCTCCAGCTTCTTCGGGCCGGGCGCGTCGCGTCCGATCATCCGGGGCCTCGACGGCGACCGAATCCGCATGCTCACCAACGGCATCGGCTCCATCGACGCCTCGACCGTGAGCCCCGATCACGCGGTGGCCGCCGAACCGCTCGGCGCGCAGCGGATCGAGGTCGTGCGCGGCCCGGCAAACCTGATGTATGGCAGCAACGCCGTCGGCGGCGTGGTCAACGTCCTCGACGGCCGTATCTCCGAGCGGCTTCCCGAGGAGCCGTTCAGCGGCCAGGTCGATGCTCTCTATGGCAGCGCGGCGGACGAACGCGCCGGCGCGGCGCATGTGGATGTCACCATGGGGAAATTCGTTCTTCACCTGAAGGGCTTCTATCGCGAGACGGACGACTACCGCGTTCCCCTGGGCGCGCTGGAGCACGATCACGAGGACGAGGATCACGAAGGCGAAGAGGAGGAAGGAGATCCCCGGCGTGTCGGCAACAGCGCCACCAGGAGCCAGGGCGGCACGGCCGGCCTTTCCTATGTGTGGGACGATGGCTTTTTCGGCGTCGCCTATTCGCGTCTCGACAGCAGGTACGGCATCCCGAGCGGCGGCCACGTCCATGAAGAGGACGAGCACGACCACGAGGACGAGGATCACGAAGGCGAGGATCACGAGGAGGAAGAACACGAGCACGGCGAGGAGAACGTCTCCATCGACCTCGTCCAGGACCGTCTCGACGTGGCCGGCGAGGTCCGCGGCGACCTGCTCGCCTTCAAGGCCGCGCGCGTCCGGTTCGGCTATGCGGACTACCAGCATGTGGAGCTGGAAGGCGACGAGATCGGCACGACCTTTCACAACAAGGCATGGGAAGGCCGGCTGGAGCTGGTGCAGAAGCCGCTGATGGACGGCAGCTGGACGGGCGCGAGCGGCCTGCAGCTCTCGTCACGCGATTTCGAAGCGATCGGCGACGAAGCGATCGTGCCGCCGAGCGAAACGTTCAACTGGGGCCTGTTCACCTTCCAGGAGGTCAAGCTGGGCGCGCTGACCGCCGAACTGGGCGCCCGCTTCGAGAGCCAGCGGGTGGACGCGCTCGCGGTCCGGCGGACCTTCGACAGCTTCAATGTCTCCGGCGGACTCGCCTGGTCGCCGGACGACGACTGGCTCGTCGGCGTCACCGCCAGCCGCTCGAGGCGCGCGCCCACCGCGGAAGAAATGTTCGCCAACGGTCCTCACCTCGCCATCGGCGCCTACGAGATCGGCGATCCGGACCTGCGCCAGGAGACGGCGCTGAACGTGGAGGCTTTCCTGCGCAAGCGGTCAGGCATCGTCACCGGCTCGCTTACCGGCTTCATCACCTGGTACGACGATTTCATAACCCAGTCGTTCACCGGCGAGGAATTGGAGGGTCTTCCCGTGCTGGTGCGCGGCCAGACCGATGCCCGCTTCACCGGCATGGAGGCCGAGATCGCGGTCGAGGCGGTGCGCACCGACCTGTGGTCGCTGACAGTCGATGCCTCGGCGGACTATGTCCGTGCGACAGACACCGCCACAGGCACGCCGCTGCCCCGCATCCCTCCGTTTCGCTTCCAGCTGGGGGCCGAATACAAGCGGGACTGGCTGACCGGCAGGATCGAGGTCGAGCGCGTGTCGCGGCAGGACCGGCTGGCCGCGCTCGAGGAGGAAACCGACGGATACACCATGCTGAATGCCAGCCTGTCGATCCGCCCCTTCACCGAGAGGCCGGACCTGACCATCATGCTTCGCGGACGCAACCTGACCAACACCGTCGCCCTGGCCCACACCTCGTTCCTGAAGGAAGTGGCGCCGCTGCCAGGCCGCGACATCCGGATTTCGGTGCAGCTGGGCTTCTAGAGCCTTTGCCGGTTAGGTTGACCCATCGGATCAGCTCTGAACCGCTTCGCGGTGCCCCCTCACCCTAACCCTCACCCACAAGGCTAACAGATTCACACATTGAGTTTGATGCCGAGTTTGTTGATGGCGCGTTTTGCGGCTTGGAGTTCGAGCCATCCTTCGAGCATGACGACGGGACCGGGTTTCCCGTAGTAGCCGGTCCATCCGC
>JBFWZH010000015.1:0-87181 GCA_050185585.1 Sphingomonadales bacterium
CTCGACCTAGCGGGGTCAGTCGGGCATTCTTGTGCACGTCCACTCGGCTCTCCCTGGGAACACTGAAGCTTCGCAAACCTCAGCTTCCTCGGATCAGACCGAGTGGACAACCTGTTGAGAGATCACATCTAGCACTCCTTCAAGCGGTCCCCGACGGTTGCGTCCAGGCACCGTCTGTAGGCCGCAAAGGCTTATTGGATCAGCGCATCCCCGACGCTAACCACGCCCGCATTCGTCGCCTTGGCATGCACCCCGGCGATCACCGACATCATCTCGCCCGGCGCGAAGGTGATGCTGGGCGCCTTGATCCATTCGGCCGCCGTCCGAAAGATGGCGACATCACGTGGCAATTCGGCCTGCGGCAGGGTGGTCATCACGCAGCGCGGCGTCGGGTCGATGAAGTTCATGGTCACCGGGCCGATTGTCGCCGCGCTGCCAGGCCATTTGTGCTCGGCGAGCCCGTCGCCGTCGAGCAGGATGTTGGGGCGGAAGCGGCGCACGTCGAACCGGCTCTCCGGCGCCCGCTCGCTCAGGCCCTTCAGCGTCGCGGTGCTGAGCAGGTGGATCGGCGCGAAGTCGAGGAAGCTGCCCGGCGCGGCGAGGCCCAGCTTCTCCTGCCGCACGTCCCTGGCGCTGCCCAGCTCGTCCTCGGTGCGGTCGGCCTCGCGTTCGGCCCCGGCCGGCACCTCGGCGATCAGCCGCACCTCGCGGCCCAGATAGGCCGACAGCTCGGCATGGACGCGCGGGTCGGTGCTGGCGATCTCGCGCCCGTCGGCGAAGACGATGCGGACCGGCGGCAGCGGCTCGCCCGGCTCCGGGAGGGTGATGAACGCCGCCCGGCAGGTCAGCAGCCGCGCCCATTTGCTCGGATGCTTGGCGCTCGCCACGATGCCCGCCTCCAGGTCGAGCACAGCATAGGCCCGGTCGCCCTGCATGCCGCGTCCGTCGAAGAACGCGCTTTCCACCAGCTCGCCCTGCATGGACTTCACCGGATGGCGCCACAGCGCCTTCACCTTACCCGCCTGCTCGATCGTCACGCGCGTCTCCTGCCGTTTTCTCCAGCCTCGCCCGGATCGCGCCCGGTCTCCATGGGTATGATGACGTAGGCGCGCCGCTTTACACCCCACCGATTTGCGCTAAAAAAGGCCGTGCCTTCTGGCACGGCAACCGGCAGCAACGGGGACTCTCATGGCGATCGACCGCGCGACCGAATTTTCCGGCACCCAGGAGGTGCGCGAGCAGCACCGGTTCGACGTGGCCAGGCTCCAGGACTTCATGGAGAAGAACGTCGAGGGTTTCTCGGGCCAGCTGAACGTCGCCCAGTTCAAGGGCGGCCAGTCCAATCCCACCTTCATGCTCGACGCGGGCGGCAAGCGCTACGTGATGCGCCGCAAGCCGCCGGGCGAGCTGCTGAAGTCGGCCCATGCGGTCGACCGCGAGTACAAGGTGATCACCGCGCTCGGCAAGACCGACGTGCCGGTGCCGAAGACCTACGCCCTGTGCACGGACGACAGCGTCGTCGGCACCTGGTTCTACATCATGGACTGCCTCGACGGCCGCATCTTCTGGACGCCGGACCTGCCCGAGGTCGCCAGGGAGGACCGCCTTTCGATCTACGAGGGCATGGTCGACGCGCTCGCCAGGCTGCACAAGGCCGATTTCCGTGCCATCGGGCTCGAGGATTTCGGCAAGCCCAGCGACTACATCGCCCGCCAGATTCATGTCTGGTCGAAGCAGTACCGGCTGTCCGAGACCGAGAACATCGACGCCATGAATAGCCTGATGGACTGGCTGCCCGCCAATCTGCCGCCGGATCACGGCCCCTGTGTCGTCCACGGCGATTTCCGCCTCGACAACATGATCTTCCACCCCACCGAGCCGCGGGTGATCGGCATCCTCGACTGGGAGCTGTCGACCATCGGCGATCCCATGGCCGACTTCAGCTACAACTGCATGCCCTATCACCTGGTGTCGCAGGCCAACACCACCGGCCTCGTCCACCGCGACCTGCGCGAGCTGGGCATCCCCACCGAGGACGAGTACATCCGCATGTATTGCGAGCGCACCGGTCGCGATCGGATCGACGACTGGGACTACTATCTCGTCTACAACATCTTCCGGCTGGCGGCGATTTCCCAGGGCATCATGGGCCGGGTGGTCGCGGGGACGGCGGCCAGCGCCAAGGCCGCCGAATCCGGCCGGCAGGCGCGCCCCCTTGCAGAAAAGGCATGGGAGATGGCCCGCAAAATCGGGGCCTGACGGGCACTCGGCCCTGTCAATTCGGCGCGCCAGAAGCTAACAAGCTGCGCGAAACGGCGGGCAACGTCTGGGGGCGTATCCTCGGGCGTGTCGCGGCCGTTGGCCGCTGCGCCTGCCCAAGAAAAGTTCAGGAGCGCAGATGAACCTCGACAAGATCACCGCCGGCCTCAATCCCCCCAGCGACATCAATGTCATCATCGAGATCCCGCTGGGCGGCGTGCCGGTGAAGTACGAGCTGGACAAGGAGTCGGGCGCGCTGTTCGTCGACCGGTTCCTGCACACCGCCATGTACTATCCGGGCAATTACGGCTTCATCCCGCAGACCCTGTCCAATGACGGCGATCCCTGCGACGTGGTCGTCATCAGCCAGGTGCCGGTGGTGCCGGGCGCGGTGATCCGCTGCCGCCCGATCGGCGCGCTGGTCATGGAGGACGAGGCGGGCGCCGACGAGAAGATCCTCGCCGTCCCGGTCGACAAGCTCCACCCGTTCTACACCGGCATCAAGTCCTACCGCGACCTGCCGCCGATCCTGTGCGAGCAGATCGGCCACTTCTTCCAGCACTACAAGGACCTGGAGAAGGGCAAGTGGGTCACCATCGCCCGCTGGCTCGACACCGAGGAGGCGCAGCAGCTCGTCCTCGACGGCATGGCGGCAGCCAAGGCGGCCAAGGGCTGACCTTCATCTTGAGCCCATGGCGATCCACGCTCCAAGCATCAGAGCGCCTATGGTCGCGATGTTGGCAAGCATGGCCAGAATGCGCTCGAGGTTCGTCATGGACGGTCCTTCTGCTTCGAACTCGCTTCTGCCGAATATGCCAATGCGTTTTCGCCGCCATTACCGCCGTCAGGCGCCCGGCAGCCGGCAACCCATCCAACCATCCATGAACCGCTGTGCGGTTACCCCTCATCCTGACCTTCTCCCACAAGGGGAGAAGGGATCAGGCGGGCGCACTTCATCACCCTTCTCCCCTTGTGGGAGAAGGTGGTGCGACTTGTCCGCCGTAGCCCAGCGGGCGAAGGTGGAAGCACCGGATGAGGGGACGCCGCGCAAGCGGCATCTCGGACAGGCCAGTCATACCAAGGCCTGATCGCGCCGGTGCCGCGCGACACGGTCGCGCCGGCGTTCCGATTGATATAGGCTTGTAACAATTCGACGCGCCTCGCGGCGCGCCAGGCTTCATTTCGGCCAACGACGCGCTAGTTGAGAAGTGTGGGCGTCCCTCTGGGGAGGGGGCGTAGGAACGGGAGGTGCATCATGCCCAATCAGGGGCCGGGCGATCCGCTCGACGCCGTGCTGTCGCGCCAGGCGCTGCACGACCTCAACGCCCTGTACGGAAGGGCGGTCGACAGGTGCGACCTGCCGCTGCTGCAAAGCCTGTTCCATCCCGACGCCACGGTAGCCTTCGGCATCATGCAGACCGGCGCCGCCGAGTTCTGCCCCCGCGTGCTCGAGGTGATGTCCTCGCTCAAGCGCACGGCGCACAGCCTCGCCAACGAATGGTTCGACATCAGGGGCGACAGCGCGGCCGGCGAATACTACCTGTTCTCGGCGTTCAGCTACGAGACCGACGACGGCGGCGTCGAGGGCTTCGTCGGCGGCCGTTACGCCGCCCGGTTCGAGCGGCGGGCCGGCGTCTGGAAATACGCCCACCTGATGCTGGTGATGGACTGGAACATGAACAATCCGTCCACCGCCCAATGGCATCTGCGCTTCGGCGTGCGCGGCGACCGCAAGCCGGCCGACCTGCTCTACAGCGGGCTGTTCCAGTGAGCGCGGCGCTCGAGGCGGCCCTCCGGGAACTGGCCGACAAGCACGAGATCGAACAGGTGATCGCCGCCCACGGCCGCGGCATCGACCGGTCCGACAATGCGCTGATGGCCGGCTGCTATCATCCGGGCGCCACGGTGGAATACGGCGTCTTCGCCGGGCCGGCGGCCGACTTCTGCGCCATGGTCACCGGCCAGCCGCTCGACCGTCCGCCCACCACCCACCGCACCTCCAACATCTGGATCAAGGTGAACGGCGAAAAAGCGGTCGCCGAGAGCTACGGCCTCGGCTACCGCGACGAGGAGGACGAGGGCGGCCGCATGCAGCGGCTGATGGGCGGCCGTTATCTCGACCGCCTGGAACGGCGGGACGGGGCATGGAAGATCGTGCACCGCGTCTTCGTCCTCGATTGGAACATCAACCTGCCCTGGTCCATGGACACGGTGCGACCGCAATATGCGGGGCTGCTGCTGGGCGGGCGCCGCGACGACGATCCGCCGAGCCGGATGCTGGCCGAATGGGCTGCGGGCCACGCCGCCGGAGCCGCCGCGCCGCCGGCGTCCGACCGCGCGGCGGCCATCGACCGCGCCCTGGCGAAGCAGGCGCTGCACGAGATCAACACCGCCTATTGCCGCGCCGCCGACCGGGCGGACGACGATCTGATGCGCAGCCTGTGGCACGACGACGCCAAGGTCTCCTACGGCGAGTATTCCGGCGGGTTCGAGGGCTTCTGCGCCTACTGGGCCGGCGTGCGCGACCATTTCGAGCGCCTCACCCACCTGATCGGCACCGACTATTACGATGTCACCGGCGACAGGGCGGTCGGCGAGACCCAGGTGGCGCGCATCGAGGTGCTACCGCGCAAGACCGGCACCATCGACCGCATGATCGGCGGCCGGTTCCTCGACCGCTTCGAGCGGCGCGCCGGCATCTGGAAGCTCACCGGCCGCGCCTTCGTGCTGGACTGGAACGTCAACCGGCCGACCACGGCCCAGTGGGACAAGGGCGTGTTCGCCAGTCTGACGCTGCGGGGATCCCGCGCGCCCGACGACCCGGTCTACGCGCTGTGGAACGGGTAGCATGCCAGGCGACGTTGCCCGGCTGCCTTAGCCGCTGACGCGGCTCACCCCTCATCCGCGGCTTCGCCGCACCTTCTCCCCGGCGGGGAGAAGGGCTTATTGGCCGGAGCTCCAGCAGAGTCCCTTCTCCCCGCCGGGGAGAAGGCTAGGATGAGGGGTGAGCGCGAAGCGCTCCGCCGCATCAACGCGTGGACCCCGTTGCAGTCCGCCGCTTCTCTCCTCGGCCGGCACCTCCTACCCCTCCAGCACCTCGCGGATCTTGGCGGCCAGCGCCTGGCGGGTGAACGGCTTCGACAGCAGCGCCACCCCCGGATCGAGCCGTCCCTGGTGGACGATGGCGTTGTCGGTGTAGCCGGACATGTAGAGGGTGCGGCAGCCCGGTACCAGCGCGGTCACCGCCGCCGACACCTCGCTGCCGCTCATGCCGCGGGGCAGCACCACGTCCGCCAGCAGCAGGTCGGGCCGCAGCCCCTGCTCGACCAGCGCGATCGCCTCGGCCCCGGCCTCGGCCGGCTTCACGGCGTAGCCCGCCGACTCCAGCGACCGGGTGACCGACGTCCGGACGGCGGGATCGTCTTCGACCAGCAGGATCAGCCCGTGGCCCGCGGGAATGTCCTTCGGTTCCTCGGCCGCCTCGGCCTGGGCGGCCGACATCACCCGGGGGAAATACAGCTTCACCGTCGTGCCGTGCCCCACCTCGCTGTACAGCTTCACATGGCCGCCGGACTGCTTGACGAATCCGTAGACCATGGAGAGGCCCAGGCCGCTGCCCTTGCCCACGTCCTTGGTGGTGAAGAACGGGTCGAACGCCCGCTCCATCACCTCGGGGGACATGCCGGTGCCGGTATCGGTGACGGCGACCATGACGTACTGGCCGGGCTTCACGTCGTCATAGGCGCGCGCATACTCGTCGTCGAGCCGGGCGTTGGCGGTCTCGATGGTCAGCTTGCCGCCGTCGGGCATGGCGTCGCGCGCGTTGACCGCCAGGTTGATCAGGGCGTTTTCCAGCTGGGCCGGGTCGACCTCGATCGACCAGATGCCCGCGGCCATCACCGTCTCCACGTCGAGATTCTCGCGCAGCGCCCGGTGCAGCAGCCGCATCATCTCGCGGACCAGCACGTTGACACTGACCACCTTGGGTTGCAGCGGCTGGCGGCGCGAGAACGCCAGCAGCCGCCCGGTCAGGTCAGCGCCGCGCTGCACCGCGCCCAGCGCCACGCGGATGCACTCGCTGGCCTCGGCGTCTTGCCGCACCCGCTCCTCGACCAGCTCCAGGTTCATCTGCATGGCCATCAGCACGTTGTTGAAGTCGTGGGCGACGCCGCCGGTCAAATGCCCCACGGTCTCCATCTTCTGCGCCTGGAGGAACTGCTGCTCCAGCTGCTTCTGCTCGGTGATGTCGTTCGAGAATCCCAGCAGGTAGAGCGGCCGGCCGTCCTCGTCGTAGACCGGCACCTTCACCGTGCGCAGCAGCCGCTTGCCCTTGCCCCGGCTTTCGATGGTCTCCTCGGGGATCACCCGCGGCCGGCGGCCGGTGAGGACCTCGCGGTCCATGCGGGTGAAGAATTCCGCCTGTTCCGGCGGGAAGAAATCGGCGTCGTTCTTGCCGATCAGCTCTTCGCGCGCCACGCCGAGCAACTCTTCGCCGGCGCGGTTGATGGTCAGGAAGCGCAGGTCGCCCGCGTCCTTGACGAACAGCATGGCCGGGATGTTCTCGACGATCTGGTCGAGGAACGCCTCGGTGCGGCGGGTGGCGTTCTCTGCCTCGTGCCGTTCGGTGACGTCCTGGACGGTGCCGAACACGCGTACCGCCCGCCCCTCCTCGTCGAAAGCGGCTTCCGCCTGCCCGATCGCGTGGTGTACGGCGCCATGGGGGCGCACCAGCCGGAACGTCCATGACGCGGATCCGGCGCCCGGCACCATGCATCTGTCGAGCGCGGCGCGCACCGTCTCCCGGTCGTCCGGATGCACCAGAGCCAGCGTCCCGGCGACGTGCAGGGGCCCGTTTTCCCGCGGCACGCCCAGGATGCGGAAGGTTTCGGCCGACCAGGAGATTTCGTCGGTCGTCACGTTCCAGTCCCAGTTGCCCAGCTGGGCGATGCGCTGGGCGTTGGCGAGGCGCGCCTCGCTCTCGCGCAGCGCCGTGCGCGCGCGGCGGGCGTCGGTTATGTCCATGAACGAGGCGATGATCAGCCGCGGGCTGCCGTCTGCGAAGCCGACCATATTGGCCGCCACCGCCGCCTCGCGCGCCTCGCCGTCCGGCCGCACCACGCTGATCTCGCCGATCCAGCTGCCGTCGCGCATCAGGTCGGCCAGCGCCGCGCCGCCCTCCGGCAGGAAATCGAGCGCGTTGCGTCCGACCACCGCGTCGGCGTCCTCCATCCCGACCAGATTGGCGAACGCCTGGTTGGAATAGGTGATGTTGGCTTCGAGGTCCGCCATGGCGATGGCGCCCGCCGCGTGTCCGAGCGCATATTCGCGCATGGCGAGCTGGCGATTGCTGGCGCGGAGCTCGGCATTCTGGGCGGTGATCTGCCGGTCCATCTCCCAGCGCATCTTGATCTCGTCGTTGAGCGCCGCGTTGGCCGCGCTCAGCTTGGCGGGGCTCGGCAGCGCGACCAGCTTGGGCAGGATCAGCCACAATGCCGACGCCGTGACCGCCGAAACCCCCGCGGTCAGTCCCTTCATCATGCCTTCCGGCAGGTACAGCGGATTCCAGGTGGTGTAGATCGAGAAGAAGTGGGTCAGGCCGCAGGCCAGGATGAAGGACGAGAAGGCATAGAAGATGGCGTTGAGCTTCAGGTCGCCGCGCCGCCGCGAGAACAGCATCAGCACCAGCGGAATGGAGAAGTAGGACAGGCCGATGACCGCGTCCGACACCACATGCAGCCACAGGATATGCGGCTCCCACAGGTAGCAGTGCCCGTGAGGCATGAAGCCGTCCGCGGAAAATAGCTCCTCAAACCACGCCATGCGTAGTTCCCCCTCCTGCTGAATAATGAATTCTATAGGTGTTGTTCAGGCCGGGGCGAAGCGGAATTCAGTCGCCGGCCTGCTGAATCCGGCGCCCGGCGGTAGCCCTATGCGCGCTCGATTCCTCGCCCCGCCGCGCCGCTTCTGCTCGGGAATCGCGGCGGGCTCTGGCGGGCGATGCAGTCCGGCGCCGACGGGTTCAGCGGCGCATCGAGGAACGCGTCGATCGCAGCCCGCGCGCAACTGTCGTTGACGCTGGGCGAATGGCCGCGCCGGCGCAGCACGATCCGGTAGGCATAGGTCAGGTTCGCGGCCACCCGTTCGGCATAGGCGGGCGGCGTCTTGGTGTCGTAGGCGCCGTTGATCAGCAGCGCCGGCACGTTGCCGGCGACCGGCTTGCGGAAGGCCGCGGGCGCCTTGCCCACCGGCCAGGCGCTGCAGCTGGCGCGCAGCATTCCTTCCGGCTCCAGGTTCTTCAGCAGCGGATGTGCCGCGACCGCCTGCTTCAGCGCCGCCTCGGTGTTGTAGGGCATCTCCTCGCGGCACAGGGTCGAGAGCAGCAGCGCGTTGGCGTCGTTCTGCCAGTACCCATCGAACACGACGCCGGTGGCCAGATGGGCGAGCAGCTTGGTGCCGCCGTTCGCGGCATCGTTGATGACGCCGGGCGCGAAGGGCACCCAGTCGCCGGAATTCAGCATCAACTCGACCAGCTGCAGGTACAGGCCGTCGGTCAGCGGCACACTCAGCGCCTTCGATCCGCCCGGCTGCGTCACCGTCAGCGTCACCGGATGATCGCGGAACCGCGCCACCGCCCGCGCCATGTCGCCGGCCAGGTCCGGATAGGCGCCGGCGCATTCCGCCTGGGCGGCGCAGTCGGCATAGAGCAGGTCCAGCGCATGCTGAAGGTTGGGCAGCAGGTGCGCCAAGGTCGGCACGTCCAGCGGACTGGTGGAATCCAGCACCGCGGCGTGGACGCCTTTCGGATCCCGCCGCATCAGCTCCTGCGCCAGCCGGGTGCCGTAGGAAATGGCGTAGATCGACCAGGACGGCAGCTTCAGCGCCTTGCGCAGGGCGATCAGGTCGGCGGCCGTCGCCGCCGTGTCATAGGCGGCGAGGTCCACGCCCTCCCGGGTGAAGCCGTCGCGGCAGCGCGCCACCTGGCGGCGCACCTCGGCTTCGGGGCCGCCCGGCGCATCCTTCAGGCGGTCCAGCGACAGCAGCCACTCCACGTCGCTCAGTTGGGGGCAGCGCAACCGGGGATCGGCCAGGCCGCCCACGCCGCGGACGTCGATCGTCACATGGTCGCGGTCGCGGGCCCACGCCGCGCCGTCGACGAACTGCACCCAGGCGTTGATCTGCCCGTCGTTCTCGATGAAGGCGGGCTGTCCCGGCCCGCCCATCAGATGCAGCACCGGCGGCTCGCCGACGGGTGTCGACGGGCTGCGGAAGATCACCACCGGGAAGCTGATCCTGCGGTTGCTCGCCGTTCCCCGGCTTTCCGGTACGGCGAAGCGGTAGCACTCGACCGCGCGCGAGGCGGGGGCCGCGAACCAGCAGGCGACCGGCTCCAGCCGGCTTTCCGGCCGCTGCAGTCCGCGCCATAGCATCACGCCGCCATAGGCCGAGGCCAGGATCAGCGCGGCGATCAGAAGGGTGCGCAGCGCGCCGGAGCGTTCAGTCGGCGTCACGCAGCAGGCCCTTCAGCCCCGGCGCGTTGACCACATGCACGTCGTGCTGGCTGAACGGGAAGCGGATGTCCGAGGCGCGGAACTTGTCCCAGATCTTCAGCCGCACGGCGCTCTGCACATTGGTGATGCCGTTCTGTGGGTCCTCGATCCAGAATCGCAGCTCCAGCAGCACGGCGCTGTCGCCGAAATCCAGCAGCATGCACAGCGGCCCGGGCGTCTCCAGCACCCGCTCGGTCTCCTTGGCGGAGTCGATGCACAGCTGGCGCGCCAGGTTGATGTCGCTGTCGTAGCTCACCCGGATCTTCACGTGCTGGCGCACCAGCCGGTTGGAATGCGACCAGTTCACCACCGGCTGGGTGATCATGTCCTCGTTCGGCACCAGGATCTCGGTGCCGTCGCGGGTGATCACCGAGGTGTAGCGGGTCGCCAGCTTGTTGACCCAGCCATAGGTGCCCTGGATCTCGATCACGTCGCCCGGCTTGATCGACCGGTCGATCAGCAGGATGAAGCCGCTGAACAGGTTCGACGTCACCCGTTGCAGGCCGAAGCCGATGGCGACGGCGAGCGCGCCGCCGAAGAACGCGAAGACGGTGAGGTCGAGGCCCGCCGCGCCCAGGCCGACCACGATGGCGATGGCGACCAGCACAAAGCGGCCGATCTTGCCCAGCAGCAGCCGGGCCGACGGCGTGAAACTCTGTGCCCGCGACAGTCGCTGCTCGACGAACTGTGAGGCGATCAGCGCCGCCCAGACGAAGATCACCAGTGCCAGCACCGCGATCAGCACGCTGCGCAGCGACAGCACCTTGCCCTTGCCCATGGGCAGCGCCGCCTGCTCCAGCAGGATCATGGTCTGGTCGAGAATACCGAGGATGTTGAGCGCCGCGACCGACCACGCGACGACCGCGATCAGCCGCGCCATCACCGGGTTGCGCACCGGCGCGGTGAACAGGCGGATCAGCAGCCAGGCGGCCAGCAGGTTGATGCTGATCCTGAGCGCCACGCTGTCCAGCGGCACCCGCTTGGCCGCCTCCAGCAGCACGAATTGCAGCACCAGCCAGATGGCGGGCGTGACCAGCAGCAGCATCACGCTGCGGGTCCGCTCGGCGGCCGGCACCTGCACGGGCTGGGCCGTCAGCCAGCGCTTCAGCGGCCTGGCCAGCAGCCGGGCGACGAAGAAGGTCAGGCCGATGGCCAGCAATTGGCCCAGGGTGGTCAGGGTCAGCACGTGGGCGACCGTCCAGTCCACCGCTTCGGCGAGCCACGCCTCGATGTCGCGGATGCTTTGGGTCAGGTCCATGACGCTGAATGTTAGAACGTATGAGCCGAAAGCGGAATCGCCGCTATCGCCGGGCGGCGAAGAAATCCTTCAGCAGCCGCGCCGCCTCGGTCTCGCCGATGCCGCCATAGACCTCGGGCGCGTGGTGGCAGCTGGGCTGGGCGAAGATGCGCGGCCCATGGTCGACGCCGCCGCCCTTCGGGTCGGCCGCGCCGTAATAGAGCCGCCGGATGCGCGCGAACGCCATCGCCTGCGCGCACATCGGGCACGGCTCCAGCGAGACGTGGAGATCGCATCCGGTCAGCCGCTCACTGCCCAGCAGCCGCGCCCCGGCGCGGATCACCAGCAATTCGGCATGGGCGGTCGGGTCGCGGTTCTCCACGATCCGGTTGCCGTCCCGCGCCAGCACCGCGCCGTCCGGCCCCACCAGCACCGCGCCCACCGGTACCTCGCCGCGCGCGCCCGCCGCGGCGGCTTCCTCGATGGCCATCTGCATGAACGGATTGCGCATGGCGCGACCATGGGCAAACGGTGAAAAGGCGTCAAGCGGCGCCGAGGGTCGGTTTTTGGTATCTGCGGCGGAGCCGCCGCACTACGCTGCGAACCTGCGATACCAAGGCCAACGATTTGGGAGTGGATATGTTTGGAATGATTTTCCGCGCGGCCCGCCCTGGCGCGGTGGCGTTGCTGACGATGCTCGCCCTGGCGACGGGCCGCGTCGCGCCGGCGGCGGAGGTCGCGCCCGAGGCGCTGCTGCCGTCCTACTACGACGCCTACCTGCGGGGGTTTGGGCTGGCCCTGGTGTCGAGCCGGGATGGCAGAAACGGCGGCAGGATCGAGGCGTATGAGACGGCGGACAGGCAATTGACCCTCATCGTCGACGGGCGTGCATGCGAAAGCCCGGAATGTGGCACGTTCCTCGACAACACCCTCGGTTATCTGAATACGAGGATGACGGCCGGCGGCGGACGTTTCATCGAGGTCACCGAGCAGGATTTCGCCGCCGAGTTCGCCGCCGACGGCATCAGCAACGTCTCGGCGGGGTACCTCCTGCCGGGGGCGCTTCGGTTCTGGACCTTCTCGGCAGGCGACGAGGCGCGGCTTCCCTCTGCCGAACGCCTGGAAGCACTGTCCCTGATCGTCGACCGGCATCGCCTCGACAGGGCCAGGGCGGAGAGCAATGTCCATGTGGGCCATTGGACGCCGCAGTTGCGCGCGGCGGCCGAGAAACTCGAGCAGGCGAATAGCCGCGACGTCGCGGTGAAGCTGCTCGAAGTCGTCCTCGCGCACGAGCCGTCCGACCTGAAGGCGCATGCGCTGTATGCCGAGATAAGCCCGGACCGTGACGCCGCTGCGACGAGTGCCGGCATCGTATTCGACAACGCCGAGAGTGCGGATCTGGTCGCGCGTGCTGCGAAGGTCCTCGATCGGGAGGTGCCCGCCGTCGACGGCCTGCCGTCACTGCGGCCGGGCGAGACGGGCCTGCAACTCGTCCTCGTCGCGCTGCCGCCCTGCGACCTCCGGCTCGTCGAGGACGCGGCGGCGCTCTACGCGAAGTCTACCGGCATGCCGGCCAAGCTGGTGCGGCTGGACCAGCCGTGGGATTTCGGCGAGCCTGACCGGGTGCCCGGCGAAAAGCGGCTGCGCGAGATGCTGGCCTCGCTCCCGGGCAGCACCGGCGACTTCACGGGCTGGACGCGCGAGCGCTATGCCGCCGAGCTCGAGAAGGTCGCCGCCGGCGCCGATGCGCTGAGCCGGTACCGGCTCAGGAAGTTCGTCGCCGACTTCATGCGCGCGCCCGGCCAATACCGGGTCGGGCCGTTTGTCGAGCGGCTGTCCCACCTGCTGAAGCCCTATCGGTCCGGCGACCGTCGCACGGTCTATGTGGGCGTGACCGCGGCGAACATCTACGACGGCGATTTGAACTACCTGTTCAGCGGTTACAAGCCGATGGGCGGCGAAGGCGTCAGCATCCTGTCCTATGCCATGATGACCGCCGAGGCCACGCGCGAGCGGTTCGAGACTCGCCAGCGCCTGGGCGAGAGGCTGGCCAAGGAAATGATCCCGGCCGCGTTCAAGCAGCTCGACCTGCCGCGGCCGGCGGACCCGACGGACCCTTATTCCTACTCCTCGGGAACCGATCGCCTGGACCAGAAGACCCTGCGCCTCTCCCAACCGACGCGGGAGGCGCTCGACCGGCTTCGCTGAGCGGCCGCGCGCGTTTGAAGGGCCGCGTTCCATGTCGGGCTGGCCATGTCGGGCTGACCATGCGGGGCCGGACTGTCTCACACGCGAAATGATTGGCTGTGCGGTACGCCTTGTTTCGACTAGTGTCTTCCATGCGGCTACAGGACCGTGGCCGTCGGCCGAGATAAGCGCCGGCCGGCATCGAACTTGGGGGTCTCCACACATGCTGTTGGTTGATACGGCCGACCGGCACGCCATTGCCCGCTGGACGCGGTTTCCCGGCGTCACCGGCTTCACCACCAACCCGAACCTCATGGCCCGCGCCGCCGGCGTGGAGTCCATGAAGTCGAACGACTACCGGGCCGCCGCGCTCGGCCTGTGCCGGCTGTCGAACGACATCGAGCCCGTGGCGCACGTCATGGTGCAGGGGTTCGGGCAGCCCGAGCAGATCGTCGATCAGGCCGATGCCTACCTGCAGGCGCTGCGCCCCTCCGCTGGCAAGCAGCTTTGGGTCAAGCTGGCGCCGACGCGCGAGGCGGTTTCCTGCTGCGCGGCGCTTCATGAGCTGGGCTGCAAGACCCTTGTCACCGCCGTGTTCACGGCGGCGCAGGCGCTGGTGGCGATGAAGGCCGGCGCGGACGGCGTCGCCGTCTATATCGGCCGGATGAGGAAGGTCAACGACCGCTGGGACGCGCAGATGGGCATCATCGCCGACGTGGTCGGCGCGGCGGGCGGCACGGTGCTGCTGGCCAGCTTCCCCGACCTCGAGACGGTCGAACTCGGCCTGTCCTACAGCCAGGACCTCACGGTGCCGCCGCAGGTGCTCGAGGCCATGCTGTCCTCGGACCTGTCGGCGAGCGCCCTGGAGGATTTCAACGCCCGCATCGCCGCGTAGCTGGGCTATGATCGCCGCATTGATGTCGCGGTGATTTTCAGAGGCCATCCATGCGGATCATCCCCGGCGACCTCGGCGACGCGCGGGTCACCGAGCTGCTGCACACCCATCTCCTGACGGCGCGGGCGCAGACGGCGCCCGGCAGCGCCCATGCCCTCGATCTCGACGGGCTGCGCGCGCCGGACATTACCCTTTGGAGCATCTGGGCCGGCGAGACGCTGGCCGGCGTCGGCGCGCTCAGGCGGCTGTCGGCCGACCATGGCGAGGTCAAGTCCATGCACACCGCCGAGGCCATGCGCGGGCGCGGCTTCGGCCGGGCCATGCTCGTGCACATCATGGAGGCGGCACGGGCGGCGGGCATGACGCGGCTCAGCCTGGAAACCGGTGCCTGGGACTTCTTCCGCCCGGCCCATGCGCTCTACCGCGCCCACGGCTTCGTGGATTGCCCGCCCTTCGGTGACTATCGTCCGGATAGCAACAGCCTGTTCTTCACGCTTCAACTCTAGCACATGTTTACATGTGAATCACATGTGAGTATCTTGATCGCATGACCGTCATGATCCAGATTCGCAATGTCCCGGACGAGTTGCACCGCCTGCTCAAGTCGCGCGCGGCCCTCGCCGGCATGTCGCTGTCGGACTATCTGCTGCGCGAAATCCGGCAGGTGGCCGAACGGCCGACAATGGAGGAGATGCGGGCACGCCTGGCGAGTCGTCCGGAGTCCACTCTTTCAGTCAGTGCCGCCGATTTAATCCGCGAAGAGCGTGATCGCCGGTGACGGTGGTCGATGCCTCCGTCCTGGTCGAAGTGCTCCTGCGCACTCGGGCAGGGCAGGCATTGAGCCGGCGCGTTCTGCGCTCGGGAGAAACGCTTCATGGGCCGCATCTGATCGACATCGAGGTCGCGCATGCGATCCGCCGCGCCACGGCGAAGGGCGACATAGCCGTGCAGCGCGGACACGACGCCCTGGCCGATCTGATCGGATTCCCGCTGCGTCGCTACAGGCACGATGTCCTGCTGCCGCGAATCTGGGAACTCCGCGCCAATGTAACCGCCTATGACGGCGCCTATGTCGCCCTGGCCGAACTGCTGGATGCGCCGCTGCTGACGTGCGACGGGCCTCTCGCCCGATCCTCCGGTCACCGGGCGCGGATCGAGTTGGCATAACGGTCGGGAGGGATGCTTCTGCTGTTCTGCACGCCGCACCGGGATTTCCCCGGCGGACGTTCCGCACTAAGGTGCGCCGCATGAGCGATGAACCAAAGGACGGCGAGCGGATCGCCAAGGTGCTGGCGCGGGCTGGTGTCGCGTCGCGGCGCGGGGCCGAGGCGATGATCGAGGCGCGCCGGGTCGCCGTGGACGGCAGGACCCTGGACAGCCCGGCGGTCAACGTTACGCCGGGCCAGGTCATCACCGTCGACGGCAAGCCGCTCGCCGGGGCCGAGCCGACGCGGCTGTGGCTCTACCACAAGCCGCCGGGGCTGCTCACCACCCACAGGGATCCGAAGGGCCGCAACACGGTGTTCGAGGCGCTGCCCAGGGACATGCCGCGGGTGATCTCGGTCGGCCGGCTCGACATTAACTCTGAAGGGCTGCTGCTGCTCACCAATGACGGCGAGCTGGCGCGCCACCTGGAAAGCCCCCAGACCGGCTGGAAGCGCAAGTACCGCGCCCGCGCCTGGGGCGAACCCGACGAGAGGAAGCTCGAGGCGCTGCGCAAGGGCGTCACCGTCGAGGGCGTGAGATACGCGCCCGCCGAGATCGAGGTGGAAAGCCGCAAGGCCTCCAACGTCTGGCTCGCCGTCGGCATCCGCGAGGGCAAGAACCGCGAAGTCAGGAAGCTGCTCGCCCATGCCGGGCTGCAGGTTTCCCGCCTGATCCGCGTCGCCTACGGCCCGTTCCAGCTCGGTACGATCGAGCGCGGCGAGGTCCGCGAGGTGACCCGCCCCGTGCTCCGCGCGCAGCTCGGCGCCGGGTTCCAGTTGAAGACGAAGTGATGGATCGGCTGCAGCCGTCCCCCTCACCCTACCCTCTCCCCCGAGGGGAGAGGGGCGAGACGGCACGGTCCATATCCTTCGCCCCGCCGGGGAGAAGGTGGCGCGAAGCGCCGGATGAGGGGGGCCGCGAAAGCGGCACTGGAAAATGAGGATCGTCGGCGGACGCTACCGGGGCCTTCGTCTGAAAGCCCCGGCCGACGACCGGGTCCGCCCCACCACCGACCGGGTGCGCGAATCCCTGTTCAACATCCTCGCCCACCGCGATCCGCCGGTACTGGTCGGCGCCGTCGTGCTCGACCTGTTCGCCGGCACGGGCGCGCTGGGTCTGGAAGCGCTGTCGCGCGGTGCCGGCAAGGCGGTGTTCGTCGATCGGGACCCCGCATCGCTGGCGCTGGTCCGGGAAAACGTGGCTGCGCTGAGGGCAGGGGACCTATGCGAGCTGGTCAGGGCCGACGCCGCCAGCCTGCCGCCGCGGCCGCTCGGCGCCACCCTGGTGTTTCTCGACCCGCCTTACGGCAAGTCCTTGGCGCCACAAGCGCTATCGTCGGCCGCGGCGGGGGGCTGGCTGGCGCCGGGCGCGCTGGCGGTGATCGAGACGGGCGCGGAAGACGAGGCGGCCCTGCCCGCCGGCTTCATCCAGGTGGATGCCCGGCGCTACGGCACCGTCCGGATTGTTTGTGCCCAATATGGACCTTAGACGGCCCGCTGGCGTTGTTGCCTGTCGGAAGTTGCAGTAGGCTGGCCGGATATTCCCTTGGGCACACATTTCGCAAACCTGCAAGGCTGGGCAATGAACGAGCGTGAATCGCTCCGGGCAATCGCTGAGACTGTCCGCTATCTCCAGAAGGATGCCGAACTGGCGGGCGCCGATAGCGTCGCCATGTATCTGCGCCTCGCGGCGACCGAAGCGGACAACCTCATCCGAACGCTGGAGAAATCCCCGAAACCGAAAGGCTCGAAGCGGCGGAAGTCACCGCCGCCCGAATAGCCGTTCGATATCCTTGAGCTTCAGCTCCACATAGGTGGGGCGGCCATGGTTGCACTGGCCGGAATGGGGCGTCGCCTCCATCTCGCGCATCAGCGCGTTCATCTCGGCCACGGTGAGGCGCCGTCCGGCGCGCACGCTGCCGTGGCACGCCATGGTCGAGCACACGTCCTCCAGCCGTTCCTTCAGCGTCAGGGCTTCGTCGAGTTCGGCCAGGTCGTCGGCCAGGTCGCGCACCAGGCCCCTGATGTCGCAGTCGCCCAGCAGCGCCGGCACCTCGCGCACCACGACCGCGCCCGCGCCGAACGGCTCCAGCGCCAGGCCCAGCTCGGCCAGCTCGTGGGCCCGGTCCGAAAGATTGGAGGCGGCGACCGGGTCGAGCTCGATAACCTCCGGCAGCAGAAGCATCTGCCGTGCCACGCCCTTGTCGGTCAGCGCCTTCTTCATTCGCTCGTAGACCAGCCGCTCATGGGCGGCGTGCTGGTCGACGATGACGATGCCGTCCTCGGTCTGCGAGATGATGTAGGTCTCGTGCAGCTGGCCGCGCGCCGCACCGAGCGGAAAGCGGGCTTCGGGCTGCGGCTCGGTCGGCGCCGCCGCCGCGGGCGCGGTCTCGACCCTTGCCGACGGCGTGTCCGCATAGGCGAAGCCCGCCTGCGCGGTCTCGGCGAAGCCCTGCAGCGGCCGGTGGAACTCGGCGAAGGCCTCGCTCGGCCGGAACGGCTGCGGCGCCTCGCGGCGGATCGCGCCCAGCGCCGCCGCGCCGACGGTGGTCGAGGACTGGTGGCCAGCGGCGGCGAGCGCGTTGCGCAGCGCGCCGACGATCAGGCCGCGCACCACGCCCGAATCCTTGAACCGTACTTCCGCCTTGGCCGGATGGACGTTGACGTCCACGTCCTCGGGATCGGCCTCGAGGAACAGGGCGAGCACCGGATGGCGGTCGCGGGCCAGGTAGTCCATGTAGGCGCCGCGGACCGCGCCCGCGAACAGCTTGTCGCGCACCGCCCTGCCGTTGACGAACAGGTACTGCTGCTGGCCGTTGCCCCGGTTGTAGGTCGGCACGCCCGCATAGCCGGTCAGCCGGAAGCTGCGCCGCTCGGCGTCGATGCGGATGGTGTTCTCGGCGAAGTCGTTGCCCAGCAGCGCGGCCAGCCGGGCCAGCAGCCGCGCGTCGAACAGGTCGCCCGGCGCCGGCGGCGCGCGCAGCACCACGCGGCTGTCATGGGTCAGGGTGAAGCCCACCTCCGGATTGGCCATGGCAAGGCGGCGCATCATCTCCAGCGCGTGGTTGAGCTCGGTCCGCTCGCCCTTGAGGAACTTCAGCCGCGCGGGCGTGGCGTAGAACAGGTCGCGGATCTCGACCTTGGTGCCTTGGTTCAGCGCGGCCGGCTTCACCCCCAGCTTCCTGCCGCCGTCGACGCCGATCTGCCAGGCCTCGCCGCTGCCCCGCGCGCGGCTGGTGATGGACAGGCGGCTGACCGCGCCGATCGACGGCAGCGCCTCGCCGCGAAAGCCCAGGAACGCCACGTTCAGGAGGTCGTCGTCGGGCAGCTTGGAGGTGGCATGGCGCTCGATGCACAGCTCCAGATCGGGCCGCGCCATGCCCGTGCCGTCGTCGGTCACGCCGATATAGTCGACGCCGCCGCCCGCCAGCACCACGTCCACGTGGCGCGCGCCGGCGTCGATGGCGTTTTCGACCAGTTCCTTGATGGCGCTCGCCGGCCGCTCCACCACCTCTCCCGCAGCGATGCGGTTGACGGTGGTCTCGGGCAGGAGGCGGATGCTCATGGGGCCTGGAGATATTCCCGCGTGAGGACCTTGCCCAGCTCGACGGCGGGCTGATCGAACGGATCGACGCGCAGAATATCCCCGATGATGATGGTTTCCAGCATGAAGTGCATCAGCAGGCCGCCGACCGCCTTTTCGTCCGCCTGCTGCACATGGATATGGCGCACCGGATGGCCCTTGCGGATCAGCACGTCCATCGACGCCTTGGCCTGCGCCGCGACGATGTCGCCGATGGTCCGCCCGGCCATGAACGACAGCGCCTTGTCCTGCGCCAGGTCGGCGGGCACCGTCGGGCCGCTGCCGGCGATATCGGCGGTGATCACGGTCACCAGCTTGTCGTCCGGCCCGTCCACCAGCAGCTGCTGCATGGAATGCTGGTCGACCGGGCCAAGCGCGGCCAGCGGCGTCAGGCCCTTGCCGTCCTTGCCGATGCTTTCCGACAGAAGCTGCCGGTACCAGTGACCGACCCGCTCCAGCCGGCCCACATAGGGCATCATCACCAGGGTGGTGACGCCCTTCTCCTCGGCCAGCGCGCCGATGATGGCGGCGCCGAGCGCCGGCGCGGAGGTTTCCGAGCGCAGCACCTCGCGCAGCACGGCGGCGGCGCCCGCGCGGATCGCCCAGGGATCGAGGCCGGCGATGGCGGCGGGCAGCAGGCCGACGCAGGACAGCACCGAGAACCGGCCGCCCACGTCCGGGTCGTGGTCGAGGATGGGAATCGACCACTGCTTGGCAAGATCGCGCAGCGGGCTCGCGCCCGGCTGGACGATGGCGATCACCCGCGCGCCCAGCTCTTCCTCGAGCCCGCGCGCCCGGTAGGCGTCGAGCAGCACCAGGAACTGGGCCAGCGTCTCGGGCGTGCCGCCCGACTTGGAGACGACGATGAAGCTGGTGTCGAGGAAGTCGATAGCGGTCAGCAGCTCGCCCAGCGCCACCGGATCGAGGTTGTCGGCGAACTCGACCGACGGCTTGCGGCCGCGCCGGGCGAGCGTCGTCAGGGTCTGGCCGCCCAGGCTCGAGCCGCCGATGCCCAGCACCACCACATGGCTGCTCTGGCGCGACAGGAGACCCGCGATGTCGGTCAGGCTGAGCAGGTCGGCCGTGTCCTCGGGCAGGCGCAGCAGCGGCAGCGAGCGGTCCTCATAGGCCGCCCGGATGCGCGCCACGCCCGTGGCGGCCCTGGCCAGCGCCCGCTCGAACGCGGCCCTGCTGGCGCCGGCCCTGACGGCGTCGTCGAAGCAGGCGTCCAGGGTCTGGGTGAACGGCATCATGGCGTGGCGCTCTCCGGCTGCGACTCGAGCCCTTCCGGCTCGCCTACGATAACCCAGAACAGCTTCGCCGGGTCCAGCAGCCGTTTCGCCACCCGGTTGACGTCCGCGAGCGTCACCGCCTCGATATATCCGTTGCGCTCGTCGACGTAGTCCGTGCCGAAGCCGTAGCGCTGCATGCCCACCAGCTGCCCGGCGATGGCGCCCGAGGTGTCGAAGGTGAGCGCATAGGAGCCGGTCAGGTAGGTCTTGGCGTCGGCCAGCTCGGTCTCGGTGGCGCCGGCCTTGGCCATGCGGGCGATCTCGGCCTCGATCACCTGCTTCGATTCGCCCATCCGCGCGTTCACGGTGGCGATGCTGCCCAGATAGAGGCCGGCGTGGTCGAGCGGCTGCAGGTAGGTGTAGACGCCGTAGGTCAGGCCGCGCTTGCGCCGCAGCTCCTCCATCAGCCGCGACGAGAACCCGCCCGAGCCGAAGATCTGGTTCATCACCAGCGCCGCGTACCAGTCCGGGTCGTCGCGCTTCATGCCGGGCATGCCGAAGATGGCGACGCTCTGCGGCACCTTGCGATTGATGACGAGTACAGCTGGCGGAACCGACAACTTTTGGATCAATTCGTCTTGGGAAATGGATTGACCGTTCCATCGGACACTGCCGTCAAAGTCGACAGCGATCTCGATGTTCTCGGGCTTACCATCGGAGCGGACTGGTGTCGCCATCGTCACTTCCGGCACCGCCAGCTCGGCGCCGGTCGCCGGCAGCGCGCCGAACGTCGCGTCCAGCAGCGGCCCGAGTTCCTCCGGCGTCACGTCTCCCACCACGCCGACGATCAGCCGGTCGCGGGCGAAATTGTCCTTCACATAGCCGTGCAGGTCCGCGGCGGTCAGGCCGGCGAGACTCTCCGGCGTGCCGGTGGCGTTGTTGGCGTAGGGGTGGCCGGGAAACGCCGCCTTCATCCACGCCTTGCCGGCGATCGACCGGGGCTTGTCGTCTTCCGAGCGCTGGATCGAGCGCACCTGGTCGCGCACCCGCTCGACCGCGTCGGCGTCGAAGCGCGGCTTCGACAGGGCAAGGCCCAGCAGCCGGAACGCCTCGGCCTTCTCCTCGGCCAGCGTCACCATGGCGCCGCTGAAGCTGTCGCGGTCGGCGTCGAAGCTCATGCGGATGGCCCGCTCGTCGAGCGCCTTCTGGAACGCCAGCGCGTCCATCTCGCCCGCGCCCTCGTTCATCAGCCCCGAGGTCAGGTAGGCGAGGCCTTCCTTGCCCTCGGGATCGGCCGAGACGCCGCCCGCGAACTCGTAGCTCAGGGCGATCAGCGGGATCGAGTGCTGCTCCACCAGCCAGGCCTTGATGCCGCCGGGGCTCACCACTTCCTTGATCTCCATCGCCTCGGCGCGCGCGGCGACGGCGAAGACCAGCAACAGGGCTGCGAGAAGACGGGTCATCACGGGTGCTCCGGTCCGGGCGGCGGCGCAGGTGGGGCCGCGGCGGCGCCGCCGCCTTCGGGCAGCAGCACGCCGGTCACCGAATGTTCGGGCACGAACACGGCGCGGGCGGCGGCGATGATGTCGGCGTTGGTGACCGCCTCGATCCGGTCGGGCCAGCTCAGCACGTCCTCGACGGTGCGGCCGGTGACCAGCGCCGCGCCGAAGATGTTGGCGAGCCCCTCGCCGCTGTCGCGGGCATAGACGGCCGCGGCCTTCAGGGACTTCTTGGCCCGCGCCAGCTCCTCGGCGGTGACGCCGTTGGCGGCGACGTCGGCCAGCACGGCCTCGACCGCCGCCGGGATCGGCGCCGGGTCGTCGTTCTGGGGCCTGACCGAGACGCCGAAGGTCGACGGACCCAGCCCGCTGGCGCCGTAGCTGGAGCCGGCCTCGACCGCCAGCTTCTTCTGCACCACCAGCGTCTGGTAGAGCCGGCTGGTGGTGCCGCCGCCGACGATCTCGTCCAGCACCTCGAGCGCGGTGGCATGCTTGCTGTCGCCGTACTGGTAGCTCGGCGCCATCCAGGTGCGCACCCACGAGACCTGGCTCACCCGCGCGTCCCGCATGGCCATCTCGCGGGCCGCCAGCTGCGGCGCCTCGACGCTGACCGTGCGCGGGGGCACGTCCTTGCGCGGGATGATGCCGTAGGTCTTGTCCGCGAGCGCCTTGACCGCCTCCGCCTCGACATCGCCGACGACCACCACCACCGCGTTGTTCGGCGCGTAGTGCAGCTTGTAGAAGCCCATCGCGTCGGCATGGGTCAGGCTCTCGATGTCGCGCATCCAGCCGATCACCGGCACCCGGTAGGGATGGGACAGGAACTGCACCGCGTCCATCTGCTCGCGGAACAGGGCGGGCGGCGAATTCTCGGTGCGGGTGCGGCGTTCCTCGATCACCACGTCGCGCTCGGCGTTGACCTCGTCCTCGGCGATCTTCAGGTTCGCCATCCGGTCCGCCTCCATCCCCATCACCAGCGGCAGCTTGTCGGCGGCGACCTGCTGGAAATAGGCGGTGTAGTCCGACGAGGTGAAGGCGTTGTCCTGGCCGCCGTTGCGGCTGACGGTCTTGGAGAACTCGCCCGACGGCACCTTGTCGGTGCCCTTGAACATCAGGTGCTCGAGAAAGTGCGCCAGGCCGGTCTTGCCGGCGAACTCCTCGGTGGCGCCCACCCGGTACCACGCCATGTGGGTGACGATGGGCGCCCGGTGATCCTCGATGACCAGCAGCTCGAGCCCGTTGGCCAGGGTGAATTCATGGATGTCGAGCGGCTCGGCGGCGCGCGCCTGCGTGGCCCCGGGAAGGGCGATCAGCAGCGCGACGAGAAAACCGAGCAGGTGACGGGCAAACCGTGCGTCCTGTCTCAGGTGGCACCTCTTTACTGGAGCGGGCCGATATAGTCCGGCGACGACTGGGTGGGCTGCTCGCGCTGGATGGTGGTCTGGGGCGAGCCTTCCACGCTGTTGTCGTACAGCAGCTGCTCGGTCATGTTGCCCTTGTTGACCACGTTGCCCTCGGGCGACAGGTCCGAGCGCACATTGGCGTCCGCCGCGTTGCCGCCCGTCGCCTTCAGCAGCTGCTGCTCGGCGGGCGAGGTGATCGCCACCTGCCGCTTGGATTCGGGGAACAGGGCGAGCAGGGCCATCTCCGACGGATCGGCGTCCTTCGGCTTGGGCTGGTTCGGTCCCGGCGGGCGCAGATTGTAGTCGGGCGGGATCACCAGCGCGCGCTTCGACACCACCGCGAACTCGTCGGGCGGATATTTGTTGGCGCCCAGCGCGTCCTTGAGGCCGCCGCAGCCGCTCAGCGAGCCGGTGGCCAGCAGCGCCAACGCCAGGGAGAGGCCGACCGAGTTTCGTGCCACCATGATCCTGTCCTGTTTCCTTACTCGCCCTGCCGCCGGCCGGATCCGAAGAACGCGTCCCACAGCAGCAGGACCACCCCGACCGAAATCGCGCTATCGGCGACGTTGAAGGCCCAAAAGTGCCATCCCGCCACATGAAAATCAAAGAAATCCGCCACTGCTCCGTGCGCGACCCGGTCGACCGCGTTGCCCAGCGCGCCGCCCATGATCAGGGCGATCGCCACGGTTAGAAATAGGGTCGTGGCCCGGATCATCCAGACCGCCAGGGCGATCGACACGGCGACGGCGAAGCCGAACAGCAGCCAGCGCATCAGGTCGCCATAATCGTTGAACAGGCCGAAGCTGACGCCCCGGTTCCAGGTCATCACCAGGTTGAAGAACGGCGTGACCTCCACCGGATGGCGCGATGCGATGTCATAGGACGCGAGCATCCACCACTTGACGGCCTGGTCGAGCGCGATGGTGCCGCCGGCGACGGCCCAGCCGATATTGGCGCGGCGGCTCATGCCGGTCTCCCGGCGGCGGTCGTCCTGTGGTGGGCGGGAAGGGTCATCCAGGCCAATCGGTTGCGCTCTTCGGCGGTTCGAATCCGGAGCGTGTGTATCAGGACTGGCCCGGTCCTGTCGAGGTCCGCCGCGTCGCCGCGGCGAAGCGGGCCGGCGCGGCCGACGGGCCGGCCAGAATGGCGCGCGCCGCGGCGGCGTCGGCGGCGATCTGGGCCTTCAGCGCCTCGAGCCCGTCGAATTTCCGCTCGGGACGGATGAAGCCGATCATGTCGACGCCCACATGGGCGCCGTAGAGGTCGCCGACGAAGTCGAACAGGTGCACCTCGAAGCTGATGTCGGTCTTGCCGAAGGTGGGCCGCCGCCCGAGATTGGCGACGCCGTCGAACACGCCCCGGTGCGGCCCGTCCTCCACATGCATGCGCACGGCGTAGACGCCCAGCCGTGGCTCGAGGTAATCGCCCCAGCCGACATTTGCGGTCGGAAAGCCGATGGTCCGGCCGCGCTGGTCGCCCTGCTCGACCCGTCCCTCGATGCGCCACCAGTGCCCCATCAGCAGCGCGGCCTGCTCCGGGTCGCCGTTCCTCAGGTGCTCGCGCACCCGCGACGAGGAATAGACCTCGCCGTCCACCTCCAGCGGCGCCACCACGGTCACGCCGAAGCCGGTCTCCTCGCCCATGCGCCGCAGCAGGTCGGCGTCGCCGCCCCGTCCCTTGCCGAAGCGCTGGTCGTAGCCGGTCACCACGTGGCGGGCTTTCAGGCGCCTGACCAGCACCTCGCGCACGAAGTCCTCGGCGGGCGTGCCGGCGAGCCCGGCGTCGAACGTGAGCACGAACAGCACGTCGGCGCCGAACGCCTCCAGCGCCTGGGCCTTCGAGCGCAGGCTCATCAGCCGGAACGACGGCGTGTCCGGCCGGAAGAACTGCGACGGGTGCGGCTCGGTGGTCATCACCGCCAGCTTCACGCCCATCTCGTCGGCGATCTCGGCCGCGCGCCGGACGACGGCCTGGTGGCCCTTGTGGAATCCGTCGAAATTGCCCCAGGCGACGACCGAGCCGGTCACGCCGCGCGGCAGGTTCTCCAGATGCCTGTAGAGCTTCATGGAATCGGACTATGCCGGACGGGCGGGAACCAGGATCAGCGCCTCGCCGTCGAGCACCGGCTTGCCGTTCACCAGGCAGACGGTCTCGAAGCGGGCCTGTTTCTTTTCGGGCCTGAGCTCGACCACGGTCACCCTGGCGGTCACCGTGTCGCCCGGCCGCACCGGCGCCTTGAAGCGCAGCGACTGGCTCATGTAGATGCAGCCCGGGCCCGGCATCCTGGTGCCGAACACCGTCGAGATCAGGCTGGCCGAGAGCATGCCATGGGCGATGCGGCCCTTGAACATGCTGTCCCTGGCGAACTCGTCGTTCAGGTGCACCGGGTTGGTGTCGCCGCTGACGCCCGCGAACAGCACGATGTCGGCGTCGGTGACGGTCTTGGCATAGGTCGCGGACATGCCTTCGGCCAGGTCCTCGAAATAATAGCCGGTCATCTCGGGCAAGGGCGGTTCCTTCGGGTGGCCTGTTTGGCGGGCGGCCTTTTTTGGCGCGTTGCGGTCGCCCCTGTATAGTCGCCGCCCGCGGGCGCGGCAAGAAGCGGCCTCGGCATGACGCGGCGGCAAAAAGTGCTTGCCCCCGGCGGGTGGGGTGTTGTCAAAGAAGCCCGAATGATCGGGCGCACAGCGCGCGGCACTGAAAGGATACCGTCATGGCGGACGAAACGGGCATCTACCGGGTGGTCACGGCGAACCGTCTGCGCGACGGCGTCATCGTCTACTACACCGCCGGCGGCGGCTGGACCGCCGACATCCGCGAGGCGTCGGTGGCCTCGGGCGAGGACGTCGACACGCTGCTGGGCGCGGCCGAGAAGGACGCGAAGGAGAACGTGGTCGTCGGCGTCTACGCCATCGAGATCACCGGCGATCACCGGCCGCTGACCGCCCGCGAGCGCATCCGCGCGGTCGGTCCCTCGATCCGCTACGGCGACGACGCGCTGCCCGCGAACAATTCGGATTTTGAGATTTAGCGCCGCCGCGTCTATAGTGACCGCCGGGGGCTACCATGCGCCGCACGTCTCGCGGCCATGTCGCGGAGCAAGGAGAGGTCACATCATCATGGGTCGAGGCCACCGCGGATTCCACGCCGTCCTGCGCCGCAGCGCGCACGCGTTGGTCGCCCTCGCGGCCATCGTCGGCATTGCCGCCCCGGCGGCGGCGCTGCCGTGCATGACCCGGGCCGAGACCACCGCCGAGCAGGCCCGCGGCCTTCAGGCGGGCCTGATGGTGGCGGCGCTGAAATGCGTCCACAAGCCCTCGCTGGAGCTGCACGAGTCCTACAACGCGTTCATCTCGCGCTACAACGCCGAGCTCACCAGCCACTCCAACGTGATGCAGGCGTACTTCAAGCGCGCCTACGGCCAGGGCTACAAGTCCGAGCTGAACCGGTACATGACCAGCCTGGCCAACTACTATTCGCTCAACACCTTCGGCAACAAGACGTTCTGCGAGGACATGGCCGCGATCGCCAGGGAGATCGTCGCCAAGGCCGACGGCGCGGTGCTGCGGGGCGAGTTCGAGACCCGGCTGCTGCCGGCGACGACCGCGCCCATGTGCAACGACCCGGCCAACCGCAGCATGGCGAGCAAGGACGTGCCGACCCTGAGCGGCCGGATTCCCGATCTGGCCTCGATCTACATGCCAGACCTGGACAGCAGGCCCTTGCAGGCCGCCCGGATGGACGGCGACGGCCCGCCGGTGGCGGACGCCAACTGACCCAGGGTCCGGCGGCGCCCCCTTTTACCTGAAGCTCCCGCTTGGCAACGGCGGATTCCCCGCTATAAGAGGGCGCGTCGGCGCCTCGCGCGGCGCCAACCGTGCGGCGAGACGGCCATCTTTCGGGAGGATTCCATGGATTTCGACTACAGCGACCGCGTCAAGGATCTGCAGAAGCGCCTGACGGATTTCATGGACGCCCATGTCTACCCGAACGAGGATTTGTTCTACGAGCAGCTCGACACCCAGGGCAACCGCTTCCGCACCCCGCAGATCCTCGAGGACATCAAGGCCAAGGCGAAATCGGAAGGCCTGTGGAACCTGTTCCTGCCGCACCCGTTCCGCGACAAGTACGGCATCGGCCTGACCAATCTGGAATACGCGCCGCTGGCCGAGATCATGGGCCGCGTGGACTGGGCCTCGGAGGCGTTCAACTGCAACGCGCCCGACACCGGCAACATGGAAGTGTTCGTCAAATACGCCACCGAGGAACAGCAGGACAAGTGGCTGATCCCGCTGCTCGAGGGCAAGATTCGCTCGTGCTTCTGCATGACCGAGCCGCAGGTCGCCTCGTCCGACGCCACCAACGTCGCCACCTCCATGCGCCGCGAGGGCGACGAATACGTCATCAACGGCCGCAAGTGGTACACCACCGGTGGCATGCGCGAGACCTCGGCGATCTTCATCGTCATGGGCAAGACCGACACCTCGGCGCCCAAGCACCAGCAGCAGTCGCAGATCCTCGTTCCCAAGGACACGCCCGGCGTCAAGATCGTCCGCCATTTGCAGGTCTACAACGACGACCACGCGCCGTTCGGCGAGGCCGAGGTGCTGTTCGACAACGTCCGCGTGCCGGTCTCCAACGTGCTGCTCGGCGAGGGCCGCGGCTTCGAGATCGCCCAGGGCCGTCTCGGCCCGGGCCGCATCCATCACTGCATGCGCCTGATCGGCGCGGCCGACCGCGCCATCGACCAGATGTGCCGCCGCACCACCAGCCGCGAGGCGTTCGGCAAGAAGCTGGCCGATTTCGACACCATCCGCGCCAACATCGCCTGGTCGCGCATCGAGCTGGAGCAACTGCGCCTGCTGGTGCTCAAGACCGCCTACATGATGGACCAGGTGGGCGCCAAGGGCGCGCGCAAGGAAATCGCCATGATCAAGGTTGTGGTGCCGCAGACGGTGGCCAAGATCATCGACCGCGCCATCCAGAGCCACGGCGCCGGCGGCTTCACCAACGATTTCTTCCTCGCCAAGGCGTGGGCCTATGCCCGCACCACCCAGATGGCGGACGGCCCCGACGAGGTGCATACCGAGACCGTCGCCAAGCTGGAGCTGCGCCCTTACTCCAACCGCTGAGCCGCCCGGTGAAGTACGAAGTCACTCTCCGGGCGAACCTGAAGCGCGGCAGCTTCTACTGGATCGCCGTCGTCGACGCGGACAGCGAGGAGGCGGCGGCCGCCGCCGCCGAGTCGCTGTTCGAGGAACAGATGGACTCGGGCGAGGAATGGTCGTTCGAGGACTTCTCGGCCGAAAAGGCGTAGGGCCGGGTGCGCCCGCCCGTCCTTCGCGACAGGCCTGCGGCCCTCCTCAGGACTATCGGTGGTAGTATAGAAGCAGCTTTGGGCCGAGAGCCCTGAGGAGCGGCGAAGCCGCGTCGCGAAGGGCGGACCCCGCCCCGCACTCTTACATGGCTGTCCTCGCCCTTCCGCCGTTCCCATTGTACGCTCGTGGCATTATCTGACGCCCAGGCCCAACAGCGGAGACACCCGGATGGATGTCGATCCCGTCCTGCTCAGCCGGTTGCAGTTCGCGTTCACCATCGCGTTCCACATCCTTTTTCCCACGCTTACGATCGGCCTCGCCTGTTACCTCGCCCTGATGGAGGGCCTGTGGCTGAGGACGAAGGACACGCGCTGGCGCGACCTCTACCGGTTCTGGGTCAAGGTCTTCGCCCTGTCCTTCGGCATGGGCGTGGTGAGCGGCATCCCCATGTCGTTCCAGTTCGGCACCAATTTCAGCACCTTCTCGACCGCCACCGGCAACGTCATCGGCCCGCTGCTGGGCTACGAGGTGCTGACCGCCTTCTTCCTCGAGGCGAGCTTCCTCGGCATCATGCTGTTCGGCTGGAAGCGGGTCGGGCCCGGCCTGCATTTCTTCGCCACCCTGATGGTGGCGTTCGGCACCACCCTGTCGGCATTCTGGATCCTGTCGGCCAATTCCTGGATGCAGACGCCGCAGGGCCACATCCTCGGCGCCGACGGCGTCTTCCGGGTCGACGACTGGTGGCGGGTCATCTTCAACCCGTCCTTTCCCTACCGCCTCGCCCATATGGTGACGGCGGCGCTGCTGACGGCCTCCTTCGTCCTTGCCGGCGTTTCCGCCTGGCAGGTGCTGAAGGACCGCCACGCCGACACCGCGAGGCGGATGCTCAGGCTGGCCCTCGGCGCGGCGGCGATCCTCGCGCCGCTCCAGCTGTTCATCGGCGACCAGCACGGGCTCAACACCCTGGAGCACCAGCCGGTGAAGGTCGCCGCCATGGAAGGCAACTGGACGGCCGGGCCGAACGTGCCGCTGCTGCTGTTCGCGCTGCCCGACGAGGCGGCCGAGACCAACCGTTTCGAGCTCGGCATCCCCGGCGGCGCCAGCCTGATCCTGCGCCACAGCACGGACGGCGTGGTGCCTGGCCTCACCGACGTCCCGCCCCAGGACCGCCCGCCTGTCGCCGTCGTCTTCTGGGCGTTCCGGATCATGGTCGGCATCGGCCTGCTGATGATCGGCATGGCCTGGCTGGGCGTGCTGTTGCGCAAGCGCCCGCCACGGATTTACCTCTGGGGTCTCGCCGCCATGGCGCCCTCCGGCTTCCTCGCCACCCTGGCCGGCTGGACCGTGACCGAAGTGGGGCGACAGCCCTGGACGGTCTACGGCATCATGCGCACCGCCGACAGCGTGTCGCCCCAGCTCGAGGGCCCCGAGGTGATGACCTCGCTGATGCTGTTCGCCGTCGTCTACAGCCTGGTCGGGGCCGCGTTCCTCTATTTCGCCGCGCGCGCGGTGCGCACCGGCCCGGCGCCCGACGATGCGCCGCCGCCCAGGCCGGCGCTCGCGCCCACCCAGGCCACGGGAGACGTCTGATGGCCCTGCCGCTCGACCTCCCGCTCGTCTGGACCGCCATCATCGCCTTCGGCGTCGCCATGTACATCATCATGGACGGCTTCGACCTGGGCGTCGGCATCCTGTTTCCCTACGCGGGCGCCGAGGAACACCGCGATGTGATGATGGACTCCATCGCGCCGGTCTGGGACGGCAACGAGACCTGGCTGGTGCTGGGCGGCGCCGGCCTGTTCGGCGCCTTCCCGCTGGCCTACGCCACCGTGCTGCCGGCGCTCTACGTGCCACTGATCCTGTTCCTGGTCGCGCTGGTGTTCCGCGGCATCGCCTTCGAATTCCGCCACCGGGCCGACACCAGCCGAAGCGCCTGGAACCTCTCCTTCGCCGCCGGCTCCACCCTCGCCGCCTTCGCCCAGGGCCTGGTGCTGGGCAGCTTCGTCCAGGGCCTGCCGATCGAGGACGGCAAGTTCGTCGGCGACGCGCTGTCCTTCCTCACCCCGTTCAGCGTCTTCACCGGTCTCGCGCTGGTGGTCGGCTACGGCCTTCTCGGCGCGACCTGGCTGATCCGCAAGACCGAGGGCGACCTGCAGGCGCGCGCCTTCGGCTGGGCGCGCATCCTCGCCATCGCCCTGCTCGCCGCCATCGTCGTCGTCAGCATGTGGACGCCGCTGATGCAGGAGGAGATCGCCCTGCGCTGGTTCAGCCTGCCCAACCTGCTGCTGCTGTCGCCGATCCCGATCCTTACCGCCTTCTACGGCCTCGGCCTGCTGCTGGCGCTGAAGGCGCGGCGCGAGAAGTCGCCGTTCCTGTTCGCCATCGGCCTGTTCCTGCTGGCCTATCTGGGCCTCGCCGTCAGCCTGTGGCCCTATATCGTGCCGCGCGCCTACACCATAGCCGAGGCCGCCGCGCCGCCCGAGACGCAGGGCTTCCTGCTGGTGGGCGTGGTGCTGTTCATCCCGCTGATCCTCACCTACACGGTGATCGTCTACCGGGTGTTCCGCGGCAAGGTCCGCCACGGCGAGGGCTATCACCACTGATGCGCGAGCCATGAATCGCGAGACCGGCAAGCGCCTGCTCTGGTTCGCCGGCCTGTGGCTGGGATCGTTGGCCGCCTTCGCCGCGCTGGCCTATGGGGTCAGGTGGATATTCCTGACCTTGGGACGTCTTTAGTCTACGCCGATACACATTGTGTATCGGCATGCTATCTTACGCACAAAGGAGACATGCGATGCCAGGCCGTCAGTCGGTTACCAAGGCCGTCAATCTCAGGGTGCGTGAAGAAACCCGGACGCTGATCGACCGTGCGGCGCGGGCGCAGGGAAAATCGCGGTCGGAGTTCATGATCGACGCCTCCCGCCGCGCCGCCGAAGAGGCGTTGCTCGACCAGACCCTGTTCAACGTCGATGCGAAGATCTTCGAGCGTTTCATCGAAATCCTCGACCGGCCGCCCGGCGGCGAAGGGTTCGAGCGCCTCATGAACGCGCCGACGCCGTGGCGTGACTGAGCAATCCCGCCTCGCCGCCCCCGCGCCGCTCGATCGGACCCACGACTTCGCCGGGTTCTCGTCGGGTGTAGCCTCGCTCGATGACTGGCTCCGGAGGCGCGCCCATCCCAATCAGGCCAGCGGCGCATCACGAACCTATGTGGTCGCGGAAGGACTGCGGGTCATTGCCTATTATTGCCTCGCCTCCGGCGCCATCAGCCTGAACGAGGCGCCGCCGAAGCTTCGTCGCAACATGCCAGATCCGTTGCCCGTCGCGGTGCTCGGCCGCTTTGCCGTCGACGCCGGCTGGCAGGGCAAGGGCTTGGGGGTTGCGTTGCTCCGGGATGCCGTACTTCGGTCGGCGCAGGCGGGCAGGATCATCGGCATCAGGGGTATTATGGTTCACGCCCTGTCCGACGAAGCGAAGGCATTTTACGAGCATCATGGCTTCGTCGAATCGCCGGCGAACCCTCGAACACTGCTGCTGTCCCTCAAGATGCCGGAATGAGGCGGGCTACCGGTCCGGCCGCGTCTTGAACGTCTCCGGCTCCCAGCCCGCCAGCCACGCCTCGGCGGTCACCACGTCGGCGGTCTCGCCATTGGCGCCGAACCAGCTGTCGATCACCCAGGCGACGCCGGTCGCCTTGTCGGTCACCGTCGCGGTGTTGTGGAACCACCGGTCGATGACGTGGCCGCGCTTGATCGGCCCGGCCACCTCGTGGAACCGGATCAGGCCGTCGCGGTCCATCATCCGCAGGTAGAGCGTGGTGTTGTGGGACTCGTCGATGCAGTCCATCTGGCCCCTTGTGCGGGTGGTCAGGATGGTGGCGCCCGGCCGGTCGCCGGTGGTGTTGGTCTTCGGGCCGACGATCCGCTCGATCAGGCCGACGGCGAGGGCGATCCGCGCGCGCTCGGCGGCCGCGTCCGCGGCGGGCGGCTCGAACACCGCGCGCACCCGGGCCCATTCGGCGTCGCTCAGCGTCACGTCGTAGCGGGCGGTGCACTGGTAGTTGGCGCAGACCACGAAGCTGTGCCGCGTATCGCGGCCGGCATGGTCCTCCAGCAGTGCGATCGTCGGCGACGCGCCGCAGGCGGCGAGGGCGAGCGGCGCGGCCAGCGCCAGCATGTGTCGAATCATTCCGGGTCCCTGGCTTTGCGCCAGCATAGGCAGGCGCGGTGCCCCGAGTCGAGGCGCGATGGCCCTTTCCGGCGGCGGTGGGATGGGATAGACCGGCGCCATGACCGTGCTGATGCCCAACGACCCCTTCGTGCTGCTGGAGAACAGCCGTGATCCGCACGCGGCCTCGCTGCTGTTCGAGAAGCCCGAGCGCATCGTCCGCTGCGACGATCCGGAAGGCATTGCACGGGCGCTCGCCGACATCCAGCAGGGCCTCGACGACGGGCTGCACGCGGCAGGCTGGCTGTCCTATGAGGTCGGCCTCGCGCTCGAGCCGCGCCTCGCGCCGCTGATGCCGGCGGAGCGCCGCGAGCCGCTGGTATGGTTCGGCCTGTTCGGCCGGGTCCGGCGGCTTGACGGCCACGACGTCGACGAGTTCTGGCGCGAGCGCACCCAGGGATCGGCCTATGAACTGTCGCCGCTGCGCCCGGCCCTCGGCCGCGATGCGTACCTGGATGCCGTTATGCGGGTATTTGAATACCTGGCCGCCGGCGACGTCTACCAGATCAACCTGACCTTCGATGCCGCCGCCGACTTTTCCGGCGATCCCCTCAAGCTCCACGCGGCGCTGCGCCAGGCCCAGCCGGTCGCCCATGGCGGCTTCGTCGCGGCGGGCGACTGGTGCGTCTCGTCCCATTCGCCCGAGCTGTTCCTCGAACGGCGCGGCGACGATCTCCTGGTCAAGCCGATGAAGGGCACCGCGCCGCGCGGCCGCTCCTTCGCCGAGGACGAGGCCGCCGCCGCCGCGCTCCGGAGCGACCCCAAATCCCGCGCCGAGAACCTGATGATCGTCGACCTCGAGCGCAACGACCTGTCGCGCCTGGCCTTGCCCGGCTCGGTCGAGGTGGACGGCCTGTTCCAGATCGAGGCCTATCCCACGGTGTTGCAGATGGTCTCGTCTGTCCGCGCCCGGGTAGACGAGAAGGTGCGCACCCTCGACGTGCTCCAATCCATCTATCCCTGTGGCTCGGTGACCGGCGCGCCCAAGATCCGCGCCATGGAGATCATCGCCCAGTTGGAGCGCCGCGCCCGCGGCGTCTACACCGGCGCCATCGGCCACATCGCGCCCGGCGGCGACGCTGCGTTCAGCGTACCGATCCGCACCCTCGTGATCGGCCGCGACGGCAGCGCGCGCATGGGCATCGGCAGCGGCTTGGTCGCCGATTCCGACGGCCCAGCCGAATGGGACGAGTGCCTGCTGAAGGCCGCTTTCGTGGAGCAGCCCATGGAGCGGCCCTGCCTCATCGAGACCCTGCTGTGGGAGCGGGCGGGCGGCTACTGGCTGCTGGAGCAGCATCTCGACCGGCTGCGGGACTCGGCGTCGTATTTCGTCTATCCGTTCGACGAGACGGCGCTGCGCGACATGCTGGCGCTGGCCGCCGAAAGCTACACGCCCGACACCGACCGCCGGGTGCGGCTGCTGCTGTCGCCGTCGGGCGAGGCGTCGGTCACCGCCGCGCCGCTCGACGTGGAAGGCGGCCGCGCCGCGCTGCGCGCCGATCCGCCGACGATCGCCTGGGCGGCGACGCCGGTCCACTCCGCCGATCCGTTCCTCGCCCACAAGACCACGCGGCGCGCGGTCTACGACCGGGCGCTGAAGGCGGCGGGCGCCGCCGGCCACTGGGACCTGCTGTTCCGCAACGAGCGCGGCGAGGTCACCGAGGGCGCGCGCAGCACCCTGTTCATCCGGAAGGACGGCCACTGGATCACCCCGCCGGTGTCGAGCGGCCTGTTGCCCGGCGTGTTTCGCCGCTTTTTCATGACCGGTACGCCTGTCCAGGTACGTCCGGTCACGCCCGCCGACCTGGTGGGCGCCGAGCGGGTCTGCATGGCCAACGCGCTCTGGGGCATGGTCGACGTGCGGCTGGCGGACGCCGAAATCGCGTCCTAGAGGACGGATTCTTCCGAGGGTCGACCTTCGCGGGCTTCGCTGTAGCAGCCATGCGCGGGTGGGCACATACCGCGCTGGACGGATTTGCCTTTTGGCGCTAGAGAAACCGGCATGGCTTTCGGATCGCAGGGCAAAGGCTGGGCATCGCGCGTCTTCGTGACGCTGACCGTGCTCGCGCTCGCGGTGCGCTTCGCCATTCCCGCCGGCATCATGCTCGAGAGGCCCGCCGAGGACGGCGCGCTGCCCGACCTGGTGATCTGCACCACCGCCGGCCTGATCACGGTCAAGGCCGAGGGCCTCGGCATCCCCGATCACGCCGGCAAGGCCGATCCATCGAAGCATGACGGCAAGAGCGGCGAGCCCTGCGTGTTCGCCGCCATGGCCGCGTCGGTGCCGCCGCCCGCCGTGTCGGTCGCCGACCTGCCGTCCTCCATCGCCGCGCCCGCGCCGCTCTGGCCGGCCGCCGCGCCGCGCCCCGGCCAGGGCCTCGCCGCCCCGCCGCCCCCCGCCACCGGACCGCCCGCCCTCGTCTGACGCCGCCGCCGGCCGCCTCGCGCGCCGGCTCGTTTTCGTCGGACTGAGGGATTTGCATGACTTCCGCCTACCGGGGCGCTCTCGCCCTGTCAGCCGCCATCCTCGGCGCCCCCGCCGCTTTTGCCGAAGAAGCGCCGGACCAGAAGCCCATCCAGGTCGCCCATGCCGACCAGGTCATCGTCATCGGCCACAGCGCCCAGCCCATCACCGTGGTGCCGCGCGGCCTCTCGGTCTCGCTGGGCGAGACCGAGTTCGAAGCGATCAACGCCGTCAATGTCGAGGATCTGATGAAGTACGCGCCGAATTTCTTCGTGCGCAAGCGCTACATCGGCGACGCCAACGCGGTGCCCGGCTTCCGCGGCACCCACTCGACCCAGTCGGCCCGCTCCATGGTCATGATCGACGGCTTCGTCGTCTCCGACTACACCGGCAACAGCTTCGGCTTCCCGCCGAAATGGGGACTGATCGGCCCCGCCGAGGTGAAGCAGTTCGACATCGTCTACGGCCCCTACTCCGCCCGCTATTCGGGCAACACCATGGGCGGCCTGGTCTCGATCACCACCCGCGAGCCGGAAGGCCCGGAAGCCTTCGCCACGGTCCAGGGCTTCGCCCAGCCCTACCGGCAATACGGCACGAAGGACACCTATCCCGGCTACACCTTCGAGGGCGGCGCCGGGTTCAGGCAGGAGAACGGGCCCTGGAGCGGCCGGTTCAGCTACCGCCGGCTGGACAATGTGGGCCATCCCATGCAGTTCAGCCAGCTCACGCCCTCCTCGGGACCGGGCACGCCGGTCACCGGCGCGGTGATCGACCCGGCCCTGATCACGCCGACGCCGGTCGCCGGCGCCTATGCGCCCGATCACACGGTGCAGGACCAGTTCCGCGCCCGGCTGGGCTATGATTTCGGCGGTTGGACGGCGACCGCCCTGTTCACCCTGTGGACCACGGATTCGAACACGCTGAAGTCCGAGACCTACCTGCGCGACGCGGCCGGCGATCCGGTCCATGACGGCAAGGTCACGGTGGACGGCAAGACCTGGACCGCCGGCGCCGGCCTCGGCCAGGGCCTGACCGAGAAGACCGAGATGCTCGCGGGCCTCAAGCTCGCCGGCCCGGTCGCCGACTGGGACGTGACCGTCAACCTGTCCCGATACTGGATCGACCGGCTGAAGTCGCGCCGCTCCACCACCTACACCGCCGGCATCGCCAATGGCGCGGGCACGTTCTCGGACACCGGCGCCGCCGGTTGGTGGACCGGCGACCTGCTCGCGGTGCGCGACTTCGGCGCCCACGAGCTGGCCCTCGGCGCCAGCGCCAATCTCTACGAAACCGAGGTGGACAATTTCAGCACCACCGCCTGGCGCAGCCGCGAGGGGCTGGTGTTCACCACCGGCACCTTCGGCCGCACCACCCTGTTCAGCGGCTTCGTCGAGGACAAGGTGATCCTTGCCGAGACGGTCAGCGTCACCGGCGGCCTGCGCTACGAGAGTTGGCGCGCCTTCGATGGCGGCATCTGCCGTCAGGTCGGCGCGGCGCCGGTCTGCCAGCGCTACGACGACCGGAGCAAGGACGCGCTCAGCCCCAAGCTCACCGCCCGCTGGGAATTCGTGCCCGGCTGGCACGCCCAGCTCAGCCTGGCGACGGCGACCCGGTTCCCGACCGTGGGCGAGCTGTTCCAGGGGCGGCTCGACGCGCTCGGCAATTTCAATCCGAACAGCTTCGATCCCAATCTCAGGCCCGAGAAGTCGCGCGACGCCAATTTGATCCTGCGCCACGATTTCGGCGGCGTGCGCGTCACCGGCTCGCTGTTCTGGCAGGACGTCAGGGACGCCATCTTCAGCGTCCAGGGCTTCAACCAGAACGGCATCGTCACCTCTTCGTTCAAGAACGTCGACAAGGTGCGGCAATACGGCGCCGAGCTGATCGTCGAGGCGAAGGACGTGCTGGTCCCCGGCCTCGACGTCGACGTCAACCTGGCCTGGATCGACGCCCGCACCGTGCGCAACGATCCGTTCCCGGCCTCGGAAGGCGCCCGCTTCCCGCGCATTCCCGAGTGGCGCATCAACGGCAATCTGCGCTATGCGATCAGCGACACGGTGCGGGCCTCGGTCGGCCTGCGCTACGCGTCGCGGCCCAACACCGACCTGGCCGGCGTCCAGCGCGGCGACACCTACGGCTACACCTCCGAATTGCTGATCATCGACCTGCGGCTGACATGGGACGTCACCGAGCATGTCCAGGCCAGCCTGGGCATCGACAACGTCAACAACGACAAGGCCTGGGTCTTCCATCCCTATCCGCAGCGGACGGGCGTGGTCGAGCTCAAGTGGCGGATGTGAGAACCATGACCATGAACGCGGCATCGAAGGCGGAAGCGGTCTACCGGGCGGTCTGGCGCTGGCATTTCTATGCCGGCCTGTTCTGCGTGCCGTTCGTGATCCTGCTGGCGCTGACCGGCTCCATCTATTTGTTCAAGCCCCAGGTCGAGGCCTGGCAGGAGCGCGGCTACGACAATCTCCGGCTCTCCGGTCCTCCCGCGAGCGCAGCGGCGCAGGTGGATGCGGCGCTGGCCGCCGTGCCGAACGCGACCTTCCGCTCCTACGAGGTCCGCGCCAATCCCGCCGACGCGGCGCGGGTGACCGTCGCCGGGCCCGAGGGCGACGTGCGCGTCTACGTCCATCCCGGCACCGGCGAGGTTATCGGCATGGTGCGCGAGGACGAGCGGCTGATGCAGGTGGTCAGGGACATCCACGGCACCTTGCTGTTGGGCGACGCGGGCTCCATCGCCGTCGAACTGGCGGCATGCTGGGCCATCGTGATGATCGCGACCGGCCTCTATCTGTGGTGGCCGCGCCAGGCGTCCGGCCTCGCCGGCGTGCTCTATCCGCGCCTCCGCCGGGGCGGCCGCCAGTTCTGGCGCGACCTGCACGCGGTGATCGGCATCTGGATCTCGGCCTTCGCCCTGGTCCTGCTGCTCAGCGGCCTGCCCTGGACCACCGTCTGGGGCGGCGCGTTCAAGGATGTCAAGCAGATGGCCGGAGTCACCAAAGGGAAGCAGGACTGGAAGTCCGGCATGGCCGCCCATGTCCACCACGATCACGACCACCACGCCCATGCGGTCCACGACCACGCCGCAGCGCCGCCCGCGCTGGGCGCCATGGTGGCCAACGTCCGGCCCATGAACCTGCCCGCCCCGGTGCTGATCCAGCCGCCGTCCGACCGCTGGCCGAAATCGCCCGACTGGGTCGCCCGTTCCGACACCCAGAACCGGCCCCAGCGGCTGATGCTGACCCTCGATCCGGCGACGGGCGCGGTGCTGCGGCGCGAGGGCTTCGAGGACAGCCACCTGGTCGACCGCATCGTCGGCTACGGTATCGCCGCCCATGAGGGCCAGCTGTTCGGCGCCCTCAACCAGGCGCTCGGCGTGCTCACCGCGCTGGCGCTGATCGGGCTGTCCGTCACCGGCTACGTCATGTGGTGGCAGCGCCGTCCGGACGGCAGGCTCGGCGCGCCGCCCGCGCTGCCGGACGGCCGCATCGGCCTGGGCCTGGGCGTGCTGATCGTCGCGCTCGCCCTGTTCCTGCCGCTGCTGGGAGGCTCGCTCATCCTCCTGGCGGCAGTGGAATGGCTGGTGCTGCGGCGGATACGGCCGGTCAATCGCTGGCTGGGATTGAAGGCGGCGTGACGAACTGATCGAATTTTCCCCTCTGCCTAACCGTGAATTTGCGAGCGGAGCGCGGCAATCCATCCTCTCCGCCACACAGCCATCACCGGCACGGCTGGATCGCTTCGCGTTGCTCGCGAATTCACCGGGAGAGGAAGTGCCCTCAAATCCCCCGGCTGATCAGCTCCTTCATGATCTCCGAGGTGCCGCCGAAGATGCGCTGCACGCGCGAATCCGTATAAAGCTTCGTGATCGGGTACTCGTTCATGTAGCCGTAGCCGCCGTGCAGCTGGACGCCCTCGTCGACCACGCGGCCCAGCATCTCGGTGCACCACAGCTTGGCCATGGCCGCGTCGGTGGCGGTCAGCTCGCCGCGCAGATGGTGTTCGATGCACTTGTCGACGAACGCCCAGCCCACTTCCACCTGGGTCTTCAGCTCGGCCAGCTTGAACCGGGTGTTCTGGAAGTCGAACACGGTCTTGCCGAACGCCTTGCGCTCCTTGACGTAGGCGACGGTGAGGTCGTAGGCCAGCTGCGCCACGGCCTGGGCGTTGATGGCGATGCCGACCCGCTCCTGCGGCAGCTCGCTCATCAGCTGGGCGAAGCCCTTGCCTTCCTCCGGGCCCAGCAGGTTCGAGGTCGGCACCCGCACGTCGTTGAAGAACAGCTCTGAGGTGTCGGCGGCGCTCATGCCCATCTTGTCCAGGTTGCGGCCGCGCTCGAAACCGTCGCGGTCGGCCTCGACCAGGATCAGGCTGATGCCCTTGGCGCCGAGCGACGGGTCGGTCTTGGCGACGACGACGATCAAATCGGCGTTCTGGCCGTTGGAGATGAAGGTCTTCTGGCCGTTGATCACATAGTGGTTGCCGTCCAGCTTCGCCGTGGTCTTCACGCCCTGCAAATCGCTGCCGGTGCCCGGCTCGGTCATGGCGATGGCGGTGACCACCTCGCCGGTGACCATCTTCGGCAGCCATTCCCGCTTCTGGTCCTCGCTGGCATATTTCAGCATGTAGCCGCAGACGATGTCGCTGTGCACGGCGAAGCCCGGGCCCGAGCAGCCGGACAGGCCCAGCTCCTCGTCGACGATCGACAGATAGCGGTAGTCGCCGCCCGCGCCGCCATATTCCTCCGGCACCTGCGGGCACAGCAGGCCCTGCTCGCCCGCCTTCAGCCAGAATGCGCGCGGCACCTTGCCGTCCTTCTCCCACTCGCCGTGGAAGGGCTTCATCTCCTTCTCGAAGAACTTGCGGACGGCGTCGCGGAACATCTCGTGTTCCGGCTCATAGATGCGGCGCGTGAGCATGGTCGGTTCCCGAATAACTGCGATTGCCGTTTATAGACGGGATGGGCCGGGTGGGCGCAAGGGCGAAGCGCGTGAATGCCCACGCATCTCGCGCGATCATTACGAGGAGGGGGTCACCGGCTTAAAAGTGCGTTGAAGTGAGTGTTCGTATACCAACAAGGCCCGGCGGTTTCTCGATCAGGACTGATTGGCAAAAATCCTTGGATGAGAGGGATGCGGTTGTGGGACACCATTGCTCCAGGTTTGAATTCCAACACCTACACCGTGCTTGAGGCAATATTGTCCAATGCGGCGTTTATGAGAAATTGGTATCGCTTCTCCTACCAAAATGGCCATCAGACTAGATCTAATATCTACATAAAAATACGCATCGCCGTGCGCTTCAACTACCCATCGATATTCTCTCTCAGAACTCCAGTCAATATTCTTCTGAAAAAACAGCGTATTCACGTGATTTCTTAGATGCTTTATCGCTGCGCGTTCTCTTCCCATCGCGAAATGCTCATCCAAATTTATTGAAAGAAGATCAGTGTGATCTCCAATTTTGGGCAAGACTCGAAGATTTTTATAATCTACCCGCCCACTATGGACGGCGATTGTCTCGGTTGCAGATTGCCTAATTGCTTCGTCTAATTTGGCTCTATCGAATATTAAACATAAACCTTTATGGTTGTTGGCGTAGTGTGCCCAAAGGGTAGGCCTTGAGTGCCCTCGCTCGTAAAGAGCTTCAACTAAATTTGCGCCCGCCTTTTCCCGCTCTGGAGTGACCAATGCTTCCTCAGAATCGGACGAGAAGCAACCTACATACCAATTTCTTTTCAAAATCTCGTTGTAATATAACTCAATATCTTGCGTAGAATTGTATGAATTAGAATTCTTCGAAATGAAATTAAATCGCCAGTCAGAATATTCTCTTGGGTCATTCAAGGCCGACATTTTGGAAAATCGAATTTTCTTGGATGGTATTATAAAATTTGTTAGTATTCGCGCGCTGGTATAGTGATACACATATTTATTGGGATCTTTCAGCGCATACCAGAGGTCTGTCATCTAATCCCCATCGGATTGCGATGGCAGTTACTTAACTGACTTCGGCGCAGGTGCGCTAGGCTTCTTATTGCGGGCGCGTTCCTCGGCCACGATCACTGCGGCACGGTCTTCAATCCGCTTACGTTGTTCCTCGGGCAACTGATTCATGATTTCGGTTAGGGATGGCATAGGGCTTTCCTCCGCTACTCAGGTTACTCCCCCATCGCCTGCTTCACCAGCGCAACCGCCTCGGGACTGTCCCATTCGGCGTCGCCGAGCATGCGGCCCAGCTCCCGGCCCTCTGCATCCAGCAGGATCGTCGTCGGCAGGCCGGTGACGCCGAGGCCCATGCCGACGGCGTTCTTCGGATCGTAATAGCGCTCCAGCCTGAAGCCCTGTTCGTCGAAATACGGGTCGACCGCCCGCTTGCCCGCCCGGTCGCTGGAGATGGCGACCACGGCGAATTTCTCGCCGCCCAGCTCGGCCTGCAGCCGGTCGAGCGAGGGCATCTCCACCTTGCAGGGCGCGCACCAGGTGGCCCAGAAATTGAGCAGCACGGTCCTGCCCCGGAAGTCGCTCAGCTTGACCTCCTTGTCGTCCACGGTCTTGAAGGCGAGATCGTCGACGGGTTTCGGTTCGGCGGCGACCTTGAAATCCTCCACCTGTCCCGTAGGTTTGAGCGGTGGCGCGCCGCCGGTTTCCGGGTTGCCTGCCTCGCCGCAGCCGACATATAAGGCGGCGGCGCTCAGGACGACGGCGGTGCGCAACAGGCGCTTCAGGTTCATGACAGGCTCCGGCCAGGTAGGGCGAATATAGGGGCGGCGGCGGACAACATGGCAGACGACAACGGGTCCAACAAGCTCTGGGGCGGCCGCTTCGCCGGCGGGCCGGCGGCGATCATGGAGCGCATCAACGCGTCGATCTCGTTCGACCGCAAGCTCCATGCCCAGGACATCGCCGCCTCGAAGGCGCACTGCGCCATGCTTGCCGCCACCGGCATCATCTCCGACGCCGACGCAGCCGCCATCCTCCAGGGCCTCGACCAGATCAGGGGCGAGATCGAGGCCGGAGACTTCGCCATCGATCCGGCGCTCGAGGACATCCACATGCATGTGGAATCCCGGCTCGCCCGGATCATCGGCGACGCGGCCGGACGGCTGCACACCGCGCGCTCGCGCAACGACCAGGTGGCGACCGACTTCCGCCTCTGGGTGCGCGATGCCATCGACAACCTCGACGGCGACCTCGCCGATTTGCAGCGGGCGCTGCTGGCGCGGGCCGAGGAGCACGCGGCCACCTTGATGCCCGGCTTCACCCACCTGCAGGTGGCCCAGCCGGTGACGTTCGGCCATCATTTGATGGCCTATGTGGAGATGATCGGCCGCGACCGGGGCCGGCTGGCGGGCGCCCGCGCCCGGCTCAACGAGAACCCGCTGGGCTCGGCGGCGCTGGCCGGCACGTCCTTCCCCATCGACCGGCACATGACGGCGAAGGCGCTCGGCTTCGACCGGCCCACCGCCAATTCGCTCGACGCGGTGTCCGACCGGGATTTCGCGCTGGAGTTCCTGTCGGCGGCCTCGATCTGTGCGGTGCACCTGTCGCGCCTCGCCGAGGAACTGGTGGTGTGGTCGAGCGCCCAGTTCCGCTTCGTCAGCCTCAGCGACAGCTTCTCCACCGGCTCGTCGATCATGCCGCAGAAGCGCAATCCGGACGCCGCCGAGCTGATCCGCGCCAAGACCGGCCGCATCGTCGGCTCGCTCAACACCCTGCTGATGGTCATGAAGGGTCTGCCGCTGGCCTATTCCAAGGACATGCAGGAGGACAAGGAGGCGACCTTCGACGCCGCCGAGGCGATCGCGCTGTGCGCCGCCGCCATGACCGGCATGATCGCCGACCTGAAGGTCAACGAGGCCGTGATGCGCGCCTCGGCCGCCACCGGCTTCGCCACCGCGACCGACCTCGCCGACTGGCTGGTGCAGAACCTGGACATGCCGTTCCGGCGCGCCCACCACGTCACCGGCGCGCTGGTCAAGCTGGCCGAGGACAAGGGCTGCGATCTGCCGGATCTGAGCCTCGCCGACATGCGCTCGGTCGAGCCCGGCATCACCGAGGCCGTGTTCGGCGTGCTCACCGTCGAGCAGTCGGTCGCCAGCCGCCGGTCCCACGGCGGCACCGCGCCCGAGCGGGTGCGCGAGGCCATCGCCGTCTGGAAGGAGCGCCTGGCATGAATGCGGGAATCAACATTCTGAAGATCACCGCCGTCGTCGCGCTGTGCGCCCTGGCTACGGGTTGCGGCCGCAAGGGCGCGCTAGAGGCGCCGCCCGGCGCCACCGCGCCGCCGCCCGCCAGGACGGTCTCGCCCCAATCGCCGGACAGCAAGCCGACCGTGAACGTGCCGCCGCAAGACAACGCGCCCTGATGAACCACTTCGAATACAGGGACGGCGTCCTGCATGCCGAGGATGTGCCGCTGCCGGAGATCGCGGCGAGCGTCGGCACGCCGTTCTACTGCTATTCGACGGCGACGCTCGCCCGCCACTTCACCGTGTTCCGCAACGCCTTTTCCGGCATGGACGCGCTCGTCTGCTATGCCATGAAGGCCAATTCCAACCTCGCCGTGCTGAAGACGCTGGCGAGGCTGGGCGCGGGCGCCGACATCGTCTCCGAGGGCGAGCTGCGCCGGGCGCTGGCCGCCGGCATCCCGGCCGACAGGATCGTGTTCTCCGGGGTCGGCAAGACCCGCGACGAGATGGCATTCGCCCTCGATCAGGGCATCCTCCAGTTCAACGTCGAGTCCGAGCCCGAGCTGCTGGTGCTCAATGCGGTCGCGTCCGCCCGCGGCCTCCGGGCGCCGGTCGCCCTGCGCATCAATCCCGACGTGGACGCCAGGACCCACGAGAAGATCTCCACCGGCAAGGGCGAGAACAAGTTCGGCCTGCCGCTGGTCCGGGCCCGCGACATGTACCGGCTCGCCGCCGAGCTACCCGGCATCGATCCGGTCGGCGTCGACGTGCATATCGGCTCCCAGCTCACCTCGCTGGAGCCCTATGAGGAAGCGTTCCGCCACATCGCCGATCTGGTGCGCGAGCTGCGCGCCGAGGGCCACGACATCAGGCGCGTCGACGTGGGCGGCGGCCTCGGCATTCCCTACCACCCCGACGATCCCGAGCCGCCCCATCCGGATCTCTACGCCGCGCTGATCCAGCGTCTCATCGGACCGCTCGACTGCCAGGTCGTGCTCGAGCCCGGCCGGCTCATCGTCGGCAACGCGGGCATCCTGGTGTCGCAGGTGATCTATGTGAAGAGCGCCGGCAACCGCAGCTTCGTGATCATCGACGGCGCCATGAACGATCTGATCCGGCCCAGCATGTACGGCGCCTATCATCACATCCTGCCGGTGACCGAGCCGCCGCCGGGCGCCGAGGCCTCGCCCGTCGACTTCGTCGGCCCGGTCTGCGAGACCGGCGACACCTTTGCCAAGGAGCGGCTGTCGACGCCGCTGGCGGCGGGCGACCTGGTCGCCATCATGTCCGCCGGTGCCTATGGCGCCGTCATGGCTTCCAGCTATAATACGCGGCCATTGGTGCCGGAGGTGCTCGTGGACGGAAGCCGATTCGCCGTCACCCGCCGCCGGCCTACCTATGACGAGATGCTGGCGGCGGAAGCGCTGCCGGACTGGCTGCTGGGCTGAGGAAACGCCAAAGGAAGCTATTGGGCAAGAATGCCTGAGTCCGAGGAACACACCCCGGGCCGCCTCGCGCGGATCCTGGCCGTCGCCCGCTGGGCGGCGGTTGGCCTTCTGCTTGCCGTCGTCGCCGTGCGCTACGTGATGCCGCACCTGATCGGGCCGCCGGAGGTCGTGGCGATCAAACCCGACGATTCCGCCGTGGTGGAGGACATCAGGGACAAGCTGGTGCCGCCCAGCCAGGTCTTCGCCAATCCGGTCGCCCGCCAGCTGGTCGAGGTGGGCAACGGCCTCGTGGCAAATCCCCGCGAGCGGCAGGACGCGGTGCGCCAGCTGTTCACCCTCAGCGAGAACCCGGACATGCTCGGCGACGACTACACCACCTATCTGGCGGTGCGTTCGGCCTACTGGCAGCTGCGGCGCGATCCTCAGCTGCGCGGCAGCTACGAGACCGCGCTGATGCTCTGGGATGCCGCCGAGCGCCTCGAGAGCAACAGCGCCATCGCCGCCGCCAGCCGCGAGGCCCGCAACGGGATCGAATAACACCTTCATGTTGTGGAAACCTTGTGGAAAACTTTCCGGCCTGCGGGAAGGTATTCTGCCACAACGGCGATCGACCCGGATTTTCGGCTGGAAACGAGCCGAATCAGCCGGCAACTCCACCGGAAGGCGTCATTCCGGAGGCGGATCGAACTCGTAGACCCGGCTGCAGAATTCGCAGGTCACCACGATCTTGCCGTCCACCACCATGTCGGCCATTTCCTCGGCGGGGAACTGGGACAGCACGTCCTCGATGCGCTCGCGGCTGCACTGGCAGAAGCCGGACAGCGGCACCGGGTCGAACACCCGCACGCCGCGCTCGTGAAACAGGCGGAACAGCAGCTGGTTGGGCGAGACCGCCGGACTGACCAGCTCGTCGTCGCGGGTGCTGGCCATCAGGATGGCGCTCTCGCGCCAGCTGTCGTCGCCGTCGTCCTCGTCATCATGCTGCTGTCCGGCGGACGCCAGATATTGCAGCATGATGCCGCCGGCCCGCCACTTGCCGTCGACCGGCGCGGCGCTCAGCTTGACGGCCGAGGGAAGCTGCTCGGAATTCTCGAAATATTTCTGCGCGCATTCGGCCAGGGTGCCGCCCTCCAGGCCGACGATGCCCTGGTAGCGCTCGGTGTCCGGTCCCTGATCGATGGTGAACGCCAGGTAGCCGCCGCCGAGCAGCTGCGGCACCTCGCGGCCCGGGTCGACGCCCCGGTCGACTGCCGCGTCGTACAGCGCCTGGTCGAACGCGACCCAGCCGCGCATCTCGCCCGGCGTCTTGTAGTCGACGACGATGGTCTTCACCGCGCCGTCGCCCTTGGCCTGCATGATCAGCTTGCCCTCGAACTTGATCGAGCTGCCCAGCAGCGCCGTCATGGCGAGCGCATGGGCGAGCAGGCTGGCGACGCCCTCGGGATAGTCGTGGCGATGCAGGATCTCGTCGACCAGCGGGCCGAGGCGGACGACCCGGCCGCGCACGTCGGCGCCCTCGATCTGGAACGGCTGGATCACGTCGTCGGCGGTAGCGCCGAGATCGGGTACGCGGGTCTCCATGGGTCTGCTACTTTCCCAGGCACCACAGCAGGATGGCCTTCTGGACGTGCAGCCGGTTCTCGGCCTCGTCCCAGACCACGGACTGGGGCCCGTCGATCACCGCCTCGTCGACCTCCTCGCCCCGGTGGGCGGGCAGGCAGTGCAGGAACAGGGCGTCGGACTTTGCCGCCGCCATCAGCTTGCCGGTGACGCTGTAGGGCGCCAGCCGTTCCAGCCGCTTCTCGCGGCCGGTCTGTCCCATCGAGACAAACGTATCCGTGAACACGCAGTCGGCGCCATCGACGGCGGCCCACGGATCGTCCGTGGCCGACACCTTGCCCTGGCGCTCGTTCGCCCAGTCCAGCACGTCCTGGCGCAGGGCATATTTCTTCGGCGTGGCGATGCGCAACTCGAAGCCGAATTTCACCGCCGCGTGCACCAGGCTGGCGCAGACATTGTTGCCGTCGCCGGTCCACGCCATCACCTTGCCGGCCACCGGACCACGGTGCTCCTCGATGGTCATGATGTCGGCCATCAGCTGGCACGGATGGGTCAGTTGCGTCAGGCCGTTGATCACCGGGATGGTGGCGTTCTCGGCCAGCTCCAGCAGATAGTCGTGGCGCAGGGTGCGCAGCATGATGACATCGACGAACCGCGACAGCACCCGCGCGGTGTCGGCCACGGTCTCGCCGCGGCCGAGCTGGGTCTCGTCGCCGGTCAGCACCATGGTGCGGCCGCCGAGCTGGCGCATGCCGACGTCGAAGGATACTCGCGTCCGGGTGGATTCCCGTTCGAAAATCGCGGCGAGAATGTGGCCGTCCAGGGGCGGATTGGGGTCAATTGCGCCTTTTGGAAGGCCGGCGCGGGCTGCCTTGATCTCGCGCGCGCGGTCGATGATGCCGCGCAGCTCGCCGGCGTCGATGCCGTCGATGTCGAGGAAGTGCCGGTAGCCGCCGTCCCTCATGACGCGGGGCCCGGCCGCGCCGCCAGCGCGCCGCAGGCGGCGTCGATGGCCGCGGCCGCCTCGTCGATCTCGTCCTCGGTGACGGTCAGCGGCGGCAGCAGGCGCACCTGGTTGTCGCCCGCCCCGACGGTCAGCACGTGCTGGTCGCGCAATGCGGCGACCAGGTCGGTGTTGGGCACCTTGCAGCGCAGGCCGCGGATCAGGCCGACGCCGTGCACGCCCTCGAGGATGTCCGGGTGCTTGGCCACCACCGAGGCCATCTTCTGGCCCATGTAGCCGCCCAGATCCTCCACCCGTTCGAGAAAGCCCGGCTCCAGCACCACGTCGAGCACGGCGTTGGCCACGGCGCAGGCCATGGGATTGCCGCCGAAGGTCGAGCCGTGGCTGCCGGCGACCATGCCCTTGGCCGCGCTTTCCGTGGCGAGGCACGCCCCGATCGGAAACCCGCCGCCGAGGCCCTTGGCCGTCGCCAGGATGTCGGGCGTCACGTCAGACCATTGATAGGCGAACAGCTTGCCGGTGCGGCCCACGCCGCACTGGACCTCGTCCAGCACCATCAGGATGCCGCGCTCGTCGCACAGCCGGCGGATCTTCGCCATCAGCTCGACAGGGATGGCGTTGATGCCGCCCTCGCCGCGCACCGGCTCGAACAGCACGCCGGCGGTGTGCGGGCCGATGGCATTCGCCAGGGCGTCGAGATCACCGAACGGCACCTGGTCGAAGCCTTCGACCTTGGGGCCGAAGCCTTCCAGGTGCTTGGCCTGGCCGCCGGCGGCGATGGTCGCCAGGGTCCGGCCGTGGAACGCGCCTTCCATGGTGACGATGCGATAGCGCTCGGGCGCGCCGTTCACGTAGTGGTATTTGCGGGTGGTCTTGATGGCGCATTCGAGCGCCTCGGCGCCCGAGTTGCACACGAACACGGTATCCGCGAAGGTCGCCTCGACGAGACGCGCGGCCAGCTTCTCCTGCTGCGGAATGCGGTAGAGGTTCGAGGTGTGCCAGAGCAGCTCGGCCTGGGCCTTCACCGCCTCGACCAGATGGGGATGGGCGTGGCCGAGGCTGGTCACGGCGATGCCGCCGCAGAAGTCGAGGAACTTCTCGCGTTCGGTGGTGTAGAGGTACGACCCCACGCCTCTCTCGAAGGTCAGGTCGGCCCGCGCATAGGTCGGCATCACAGCCGTGATCATCGAATGTCCCCGTCGGGTGTGGGTCTCGGAAAAAGCCGTGGAGTATCGGGAGGGCCCCACGGGGTGTCAACGAAAAAGGCAGGCGCTCGGGAGCGCCTTGTTTTTCATCGCGGCTTTCGGTCCGCGCGGCTTTCAGCCTCGCCTGAAAGCGCTCAGTCCTTGAGCCGGTAGCCTCGTCGGAACACCCAGTAGCACACCGCGTAGAGCGCCGCGTTGAGGGCCACCATGACGGCCATGCCGAGGGCAATGGAGCTGTCGGCGTGGCCGATGAAGGCGTAGCGAAGCCCGTCGATCGCATAGAAGAACGGGTTGAAGTGGCTGACCACCTGCCACACGGCGGGCAGGCGCTCGATGGAGTAGAACGTACCCGACAAGAATGACAGAGGCATGATGACGAAATTGGTCACCGCCGCCATGTGGTCGAACTTGGTCGCCCATACCGCGCCCAGCAGGCCGATCAGCGACAGCATCATCGACGCGGCCAGCCCGAAGAAGGTCGCGATGAACGGATGCGGCAGGTGCAGGTCGACGAAGGGCAGCAGCGGCAGGGCGACGCTGAACGCCACCAGGATGCCGCGGGTCATGCCACCCGCCACGAAGGCCAGCACCATCTCGCCCGCGGACAGCGGCGGCATCAGCAGATCGACGATGTTGCCCTGCACCTTGGCGATCAGCAGCGAGGACGAGGTGTTGGCGAAGCTGTTCTGGACGATCGCCATCATCACCAGGCCGGGCACCAGGAATTCGGCGAAGGGATGGCCGTTCACCACCCGGTGGTCGCCGCCCAGAGCCAGCATGAAGATGGCGAAGAACAGGATGGTGGTGACCGCCGGCGCGAACACCGTCTGCATGATCACCTTGACGAACCGGTGGACCTCCTTGCGGTACAGGGTCCACAGCCCGATCCAGTTGACGGCGCCCATGGGGCGGACGGCATAGGCGGGCGGCTCGATCGGCTTGTGCATGGCGGCGGCGTTTCCTCGGCCCGCCTTCTACTCCGGTATTCGCGTCGACGGCAAGCTTCCGCGGGTGTGCCTTAACGCACGACGCCCGTGTTCCGTGCCCGAGGTCGCCCGGTTCAGGGCGCAGCGGCGGCGGATCGGCGGTGCGGGCGCCGCAGTCGGCCCAGCTTGGCGAGCCAGAAACTGTAGACCGCGAGGCTGCCCAGCGCCGTCAGGGCGAGGCCGCACAGGGTCATCGCCGCAGTATAGATCGCGCCGCCCACCTTGGCGGCGTGCACCGGATAGACGAAGCTGAAGACGCGCGAGCCCAGCGGCGCCGCGCCGGCGTCGCGGCTCTCGACGATCCGGCCGTCGGCAGGGTCGACCCAGACCATCGTCCGGCCGTTGGGCAGCCATTCCCAGGGCTGGCGCAGCCGGATGCGGATCAGGTCGCCGTCCTTGCGCGGCATGCTGACAATGCGCAGCTCGGCGCCGGGAAACCGGTCGCGGGCGCCGCCGAGGATCGCCGGCCAGTCGAGATCGCGCGACCGGGCGCCGCCGCGAACGCCCGGCGGCGCCGAAGCCGCGTCCATCTCGGCCGACGAGGAGAACGGCGACAGCAGGAACGCCCGCACCGGCGGCAGGGTCATCATGGCGCCCGTCAGCAGCGACATGGCCAGCAGCGGCGCGAGCAGCGTCCCGACGTCACGGTGATGGGCGACGATCGCGCCCCGGCCCATGTTTCTCGGCCAGACTCGCGGCCGGAAAGTTCGACGTGACGGCCACCACAGGATGGCCCCGGTAACCACGAAGCCCAGCCCCGCCAGCGCCGCGATCCCCGCCACCGTCTCGCCGGTGTCGCCGGCGAAGAGGTGATGATGCAGGTCGAAGACCCACAATTCCCAGCGCTCCCACTGCGACGACCAGCGGGCGACAAGCGCGCCGGTCTGGTCGGCATAGGCGCCAGCCTCGCGGCCGAACGAAACCCGGTGCACGCCCGCCGTCGCGGTCGAGAGGATGATTGAGGTGGGCGCCTCGGCGGCACCGAACAGACGATCCAGCGCTGCGGCGACGGACGCGGTGTCGTTGCGCTGCGTCTCGGCGGCGTGGGGCAGGGCCGCGCGCAGCCAGGCGTCCTCGTAGAGCAGCAGCGTGCCCGACAGGCCCAGCACCGCCAGCAGCAGCCCGATCAGGCCGCCCAGCCAGCGATGCAGGAACCTGATCGTGCGCATCAGAACCGGTAGTCCCAGCCGATGGTGATGGTCCGTCCGCGCCCGGCGAAGAACAGGGTGTTGTCGGTCGCCCGCGTGGTGTCCGAGTAGTAGGTGATGTACTGCTTGTCGAGCAGGTTCTGGATGCTGAGCGAGACGCCGCCGAAGTCGGTCTGGTAGCGCAGCGCCGCGTCGAGCAGGAAATAGCCCTCGAAGCGGTTGCGCGGGTCGCTGCCCACGAAGCCGCGCGCCAGGTACCACTGGCCCTGGGCGAGGGCGCTCCAGCGGCCGCTGCGATAGTTGGCGGACAGGTTGACCCGGTCCGGCGAGATGTTGGCGCCGTCGAGATCGATGTCCAGCGCCCCGTCGCCGTCGCTGTCGGTGCGGCCGCTGAGATGGGCGTAGCCGGCGGACACCGACAGCCCGGGGACCGGGGTTTCGGCGGTCACGTTCAGCTCCAGGCCCTGGATCGAGACCCGCTGCCGCTCGACCTCGTAGACGCCGCCCACCAGCACCAGGAGGCTGCCGCGCTTGCTGCTCGACCAGAAATAGGCGGCGCTGGCCGAAAGCCAGCCGCGCTTGATCTCCATGCCGATCTCGCGGTTGTTCGAGACCACCGGAGAGATGTCGAGGAAGTTGTCGACGTCGACGCCGTCCTGGCTGACCGCGCGCAGGATGCGTCCGACGTCTGCGACCGTGTAGCCCTCGGCGTATGATGCATAGGCGCGGATGCCCGGCCAGGGCTCGATCACCACGCCGCCATTGATCAGCGCGTCGTCGAACGAGGGCGACCCGCCGGCCACCTGCCGCGATCCGTAGGCGGCCAGCGTGGTGTAGTCGGCGACCTCCAGCTGCACGTTTTCCCAGCGCACGCCGCCGGACAGGCGCAGCTTGTCGTCGAGCAATGCGACATTGAGCTGGGCGAAGGGCGCCAGGCTGCGGAAGTCCGTCGGCGGCACCCAGGCGCGGCCGGTGAGGGCCAGGTACTGCTCGGTCCGGTCGAACAGGGCATCGAAGCCCAGGGTGCCGCGCAGGCCGGCGACGATCTCGCGCTCGTAGCTGAGCTTGGCGCCGTATTTGCGCGACTGGTTGGCCGACTGGTCGAACAGGGTGCCGTCCGGCGCGATCGACGGGTCCTGGAAGGTGGCGAAGGTGCCGCCGCCGAACAGGTCGCGGGAGCGGTTGTAGAACACCTGGGCGATGAAGTCGCCGCCGCCCAGGTCGGTGTCCGTGAAGGCGAGCGAGACGGTCTCGACCCGGTTCTCGGGCGCGATGCCGGGCTGGATGCCCTTGGCGCTGGTCGCGGGGATGCCGGCCGCGCGGTCGCCCGGCACCACCACGTAGTCGCCGTCGCCGGAGAGCTCGAAGCGATTGGCGATCAGGTCGAGCCGCGCGGTGTCGTTCACCTGGAAGCCCAATCGCGCGAACACCGACCAGCTCTCCGAGTCCTGGACCTCGCCCTGGGTGCCGTCCACGCCGATGCGATTGCCGTGACCGTCATAGAAGGCGCCGCGCTTTTCGTAGGTCGCGCCAAGCGTCGCGTCGAAGCGGCCCCGCCGCCACGACCCCAGAGCGCCGCTCTTGGCGCCCAGGCCGTCGCCCGCGAACTTGCTGTCCGCCGTCCCCTGCAGCAGCACCCGGCCGGAGAAGCCGTCTTCCTTGGGCGGCCCGACGGTGACCTGGTTGACCACGCCGCCGGTGGCGCCGATGCCCTGCAGCGAGTTCGAGCCATAAATCAGTTCGATCCGCTCGATGAAGAACGGGTCGATGGTGTAGCCGTCGCGCGAGCCGTCGCGGATGGGCGTCGACTGGGGAATGCCGTTGATGGCATAGAGCGGCGAGCGGCCGCGCAGGGTCTCTCCCGAGCCCGAGAGTTTTTGCCGTGTGGGCGAGAAGGACGGCGAGAGGGCCGAGACCGCATCGATGATGGAGCCGCTGATCGCCACCTGCTGCTCGAGCGTCACCTCGTCGATCACGTCGATCGTGAGCGGCAGGGCGTTGGGCGGCAGCACGGTCCGCGCCGCGCTGACGATGACGGTGTCGGGGTCCGGCCGGCCCGCAGCCGGCGTTGCGTCCTCTTGCGCGTGCGCCGCCGCCGGCAGCATGACGATGGATAGTCCGGCGGCGAGGCGAAGAGAGCGAATTGCGGTCACGGTCCTGACCCTCCTTTTTGGTTTTGGAGGGGGTTGTCTAGCGATAATAAGAATGCATCGCAATATTAAATGACTCGTTCCGGGCCGCGACTATTGAACCGCGCCGGGCCAGGCCTATGTGTCCGGATTGACCGGATCAGGCGCATTTTGTAGGGTGCGCCCCTCAATCTTGCGGGAATTGGATCATGACCATGGGTTGGACCGACGAACGGGTCGAGCTGCTGAAGACTCTGTGGAAGAAGGGCCTGAGCGCCAGTCAGATCGCAGAGGAACTCGGCGGCGAGGTCACCCGCAACGCGGTGATCGGAAAGGCGCATCGCCTGGGCCTGTCGTCGCGCCCGTCGCCGGTGAAGAAGCCTGCCGAGGAGGCCGCCATCGAGCCCGCTGCCGCCAAGCCGGTGAAGAAGGCGCCGAAGGTGGAAAAGCCCACGCCCAAGGTCGAGCCCGAGATCATCACCATCCTGACGCTCACCGACCGCATGTGCAAATGGCCCATGGGCCATCCGGGCGACGCGGATTTCCGCTTCTGCGGCCGCAAGTCGACGCCGGGCCAGCCCTACTGCCAGCACCACGCCTCGATCGCCTACCAGGCGCCCCAGCCCCGCAAGGACCGCCGCCGCGGCAACCGGTAGGTTTTCCTCCCGATCCCGCCTCTCGTCCACGTCGCGCGGGAATCCATATCGCTCCGCGAGAAATGTTGTTTCCGTGTCCCTGAGCTTGTCGAAGGGCCTTGCATCAGCGCTCGTGCAAGGCCCTTCGACAAGCTCAGGGACACGGCCACATTTTGGATCTGCAAAAGCAAGCGTCCCCGCGCGAGGCGGGGACGAAGCGGATTCGAATGAAGCGGGAAGCGCCTACTTCGTATCGGCCGGCGCGGCGCCGTCGGCGGGCGGCGGCGGGGCGTCGTGGCCCTCGTGGCCCGAGCCTTCCTCGGCGGCGGGTTTGGGCTTCTCGATCTTGGCCTTGCCGCGCAGCTCGTCGAGTATCTCCTGCACCACCTTGTCGCGCTCCTGCTCGCGGAGCTGGGCTTCCACGTCCTCGAACTTGGGAGCGGTGCTCTGGCGGGTCTCGACCACCTTGATCACGTGCCAGCCATACTGACTCTTCACCGGGGTCTTCGACACCTCGCCCGGCTTGAGCGCGGTCACCGCCTGGGCGAATTCGGGCACCATCTTGTCGGGCGAGAAGAAGTCGCCCAGTTCGCCGCCATCCGCGGCCGAGCCCTTGTCCAGCGACTTCTCCCTGGCCAGCGCGGCGAAATCGGCGCCCTTGGCCAGATCGGCGATCACCTGCTTGCCTTCTTCCTCGGTCTTCACCAGGACATGGCTCGCCTTGTACTCGGTCGACGGCGTGAAGCCCTTGACCATCTCGTCATAGGCCTTCTTCAGCCGCTCCGGCGACAGCCGCTTGTCGATTTCCTGGGTCAGCCACACGTCCTCGAGCAGTTGGTCCTTGGTCTGGGCGAGGCGCTCCTTGTACTTGGCGTCCTTCTCGGTGCCGTCGGCCTTGGCCTTGGCGACCACCAGCTTCTGGTCAACCAGCCGTTCGACCAGCTGGTCCTGCAGGAATTCGATGGGCAGCTGGCGGTACTGTCCGGGCAACGCGCTGTACAGCGCCTGCACGTCGGATTGCTTGATCTTCTGGCCGTTGACCGTGGCGACGACGGCGTCCTCGGTCTTGGCCTGCTCGTCGGGCTTCTGCTGGTCGCAGGCCGTCAGCGCGAGGCAAGCGAGCACGATGCCCGTGACCGGTCCGAGAGCGAATTTCATGGCTGCAGCCTTCTCTGATGTTCGTGCCCGGCGCGCGTTGGTTCCGGCCGGTTGGCGTTTCCGTTTCCCGTCATGCTGTAGCAAGCAGGCGCGACAAAGAAAAGATGTAACTCCGTCACACCCGAAGGCAACGGCCCGTGTCAGTGGCGGTGCCCGGGATGTCCGTGGGGGTGGTCGTGGCCGTTTCGCCCGTGGCGCAGCCGGTGATAGGTGAGGTGCAGCAGCGAGCCGGCGACGAACGCCTGCAGCCAGGCGAACTCGGCCTCGCTGGCGACGCTCGCCACCGCCGACGCCGCGAAATAGCCGGCGACCGTCGCCGCCGCCAGCAGGGCGAGCACCAGCACCGCGGGACGGGTGCCGAAATTGGTCTGCACCAGCCACCAGATCGCCAGGCCGGCCGGCACGTTGTGCATCACCACCGCCAGCGACAGCGCCTCGTGGTGCCCGAGATGTCCGCTCAGCAGCGCGGCGCCGTCGGCGGCGCTGTGCAGCAGCAGGCCGCCGACGCCCACGGCCAGGGTCACGGCATGCACGCCGCGTTCGCGGTGCAGCAGCGCCTCGGCCACCAGCGGGCCGGCCAGACCGGCGAGGGCGAACACCGCCGCCGGCCAGCCGCCCGTCGCGCCCGTGTCCCACAGGATCAGCAAGGCCAGCGCCGTGATCACGCCGGTCACCGCCAGATCGAGGGCGCGCCTGATCCGTGCCAGTCCGTGCAGGAACTGGTAGGCGATGGGCCCGATGAGCAGGGCGGTGATGCCGGCGGCCAGATACATGTCCCTGTTATAACATAACGCTGGATGAGACGAGCCCTTATCCGCGAGACGGGCGGCCGATGCAAGCGCCGCGTGACGGACGTCAGGCTTGCAATGCTTGCCGAGCCCGGCATTAAGATGCTCGCGGAGGTTCCGATGCCCGTCAGCCGTCTCGTCGCCACGCTGGCCCTGACCGCCGCGCTGTTCTGCGCGGCGCGGCCCGGCGCCGCGCCCGCCGCCGAGGCGGAACTGTCGGAAGCGAGCCCGGCGGCGCTGCAGGCGCTGATCGACAGGATCCCGGCTTCCGGGGCGCCTGTGGAACAGGCGCTGCGCCGTGCCGAGGCGATGTACCGGCTGGGCGACCTCAGCGGCGATGTGGGCATGATCCGCCGGGGCGCGGACGCGTCCTCCGCCGTGCTGGCGTCGCTGGAGGCCGGCGGCCGAGGGGCGCTCTGGATCGCCGCCAGCAAGGATGTCGGCACGGCGCTGGTGATGCTGGCGCGGCGCACCAACGACCGCGCCCGGCTCGACGAAGCCATCGCCGCGTTCGAGTCGGCGGCGCTGTTCGCCCGCGATTCCCTGCCCGACCAGTGGCCCGGCCTGATGAACAGCCTCGCCATCGCCCAGTGGACCAGGGGACGGATGGCCAAGGACGTGGCGAGCATCAATACCGGCATCGGGACCTTTCGCAAGGCGCTCGGCGATCCGTCCATCAAGCCCAGCGATCGGGAGAAGGTACGGATCCAGGTCAACATGGCGAGCGCGCTGGTCGAGACCGCCATGCTCGGCGGCGATACCGCGCCGGCGGACGAGGCGGTCGTCCAGCTCCAGACGGCGCTCGAGACCGTCGAGCCCCTCGACCTGGCGTCGCAGAAGGCAATCATCCAGGGTAACCTGGCCCAGGCGCTCACCGTGCGCGGCTACCGAAAGAAGGACACGGCCGATGTCGAGCGGGCGGTGGAGCTGGGCAAGGAAGCCGCGGCCTACTGGGATTCGGTGGGTGCGGTCGACGCCCGGAACGAGACCGAAGCCAGTCTGCGCCAGTCCTATCAGGTGCTCTCGGAACTCTACAGCGTGCGCTGACACGGCGCTTGAACCGGAAACCAACCGAAGCGGGGAGACGCATCATGGTTGCACTGGACGAATACCGTACCCTGGGCCGCAGCGGCCTGAGGATATCGCCGCTTTGCCTCGGGGCGATGACCTTCGGCGAGGACTGGGGCTGGGGCGCCAACGCCCAGGACAGCCGCCGCATGTTCGACATGTATGCCGACCGGGGCGGCAATTTCGTCGACACCGCGGACGGGTATACCCAAGGCACCAGCGAGACGCTGCTGGGCGAGTTCATGAAGGGCCAGCGCGAGCGCTGGGTGATCGGCACCAAGTTCACCATGAACACCTCGCCGGGCGACCCCAATGCCGGCGGCAACGCCCGCAAGAACATCATGCAGTCGCTGGAATCCTCGCTGAAGCGGCTGGGCACCGACTACATCGACCTCTACTGGCTGCATGTCTGGGAGTTCCGCACGCCGGTGCAGGAAATCATGCGCGCACTCGACGACGCGGTGCGCCAGGGCAAGCTGCTCTATGTGGGCGTCTCAAACGCGCCGGCCTGGAAGATCGCCCAGGCCAACACCCTGGCCGAGCTGAAGGGCTGGAGCCCGTTCGTCGCGCTGCAGCTGGAATACAATCTGCTGCAGCGGACGCCCGAGCGCGACCTGCTGCCCATGGCCCGCGAGTTCGGCCTCGGCATCACGCCCTGGTCGCCGCTGGCCGCCGGCCTGCTCACCGGCAAGTACGGGCGCAAGCACCTGGCGCAGCCGGGCAGCGGCGACAACCGTCAGCTCGGCGGCGGCAACGGCACCCGCGAGGGCATGGTGGCCTCCTCGGGCCGCGTCACCGAGAAGGCGCTCGAGGTCAACGATGCGCTGATCGACATCGGCAAGCAGATCGGCGCGACGCCGGCGCAGGTGGCGCTCGCCTGGGTGATCGCCCATCAGGGCGTCTCCAGCACCATCCTGGGCGCCCGCACCCCGGCCCAGCTGGAGGACAATCTGGGCGCCATGGAGGTGAGCCTGTCGCTGGAGCACAAGGCGTGGCTCGACGATCTGACACAGGTGGAGCTGGGCTACCCCCACGACCTGATCCAGAGCCGGTTCATCCAGGACGTGGCCGATGGCGGCGCCAAGATCGACAAGCCGTTCGGCAAGCCGGCCTGACCGCCACAGCTACGAGCCGTCATTCCCGCGCCTTGTGGGGTTGCTAGAGCAAAAGCCGGCAAGGTTGACCCTCGCCCCTTGGGAGAGGGAGGGGCCCGCGGCCGAAGGCCGTGGGAGGGTGAGGGGCGTTGCATGGGAAGGGATTCAGGCTGGTGGACGGCATCGAAAACGCCCCTCACCCTAACCCTCTCCCAGAGGGAGAGGGAAAGAGTCCCGTGCCGAGAGGTCAACCTAAGTGGCTACCGCTCTAGAAGTACCCGCGGATATACTCGCCGATGCGGTTGATGCCCTGCGACGCTTCCGGCACGCCGTGGCCCAGCGCGTGCCAGACGTGGATCACGTCGGGCCAGCACTCCAGGGTCACGTCGACGCCCGCCGCTTTCGCGGCCTCGGCGACGCGGCGGGAATCGTCCAGCAGGGTCTCGTTCTCGCCCACCTGGATCAGCATGGGCGGCAGACCCGCGCAATCGCCGAACAGCGGCGAGACCCGGCAATCCCTGGGGTCGCCGTCGCTCACCACCATGCCGGCCATCCACGAGATCAGACCATAGCCCACCATGGGGTCCTTGTCCGAGTTGGCGCGGATGGAGCCGCCGGAGATGGTCATGTCGGTCCAGGGCGAGATCAGCACCGCCGCGTCGGGCGCGCGCAGGCCCGCGTCCCTGATGCCCTGAAGTACGGCCAGCGACAGGCCGCCGCCGGCCGAATCCCCGGCGACGAAGGCGTGGGTCGCCTCGTCCTCGCCCAGCGGGCCGTTATCCAGCATCCAGCGCCAGGCCAGCATGGCGTCCTCGAACTGGGCGGGCGCGGCGTATTCGGGCGCCAGCCGGTAGTCCACGTTGAGCACCGAGGCGCCAGAGGCGACCGAGATGTCGCCGCACAGCGCCCGGTGGGTGTCCACGTTGCCCGCCGCATAGCCACCGCCGTGCAGGTAGAGGATGCGCTTGCCCGGATCGGCGCCGGGGGCGCAGACCCATTCGCAGGGGACGGTCACGGCGCGCACCTTCAGGGTGCGGATGCCGGCGGGCGGCGCGGCGGTGAACACGGACGTCGCCATCATCTCGCGCACGCCCTCGACGCTGGGCGCGAGCCCCGCCTTGGCAGCGGCCTCGTTGCCCGCGCGCAGCTTGTCGATGGCGTCCTGAAGTTGCGGCGATGCGCCCATGGGTCCCTCCCTGTCCGGTCCGGCGCCCATTCTTAAGGGGATTCGCGGCGGAGTCGATCCCGGTTCAGGCCGACAGGGCCTTCACCAGCTTCTCGACGAACTCGGTGCCGGCGTCCATCTGGGACAGCTCGATGAATTCGTCGGGCCGGTGGGCCTGGTCGATGGAGCCGGGGCCGCAGACCACGGTGGGGATGTCGGCCTGCTGGAACAGCCCGGCCTCGGTGACGTAGGCGGCGGTCAGCGTGTCGTTCTGGCCGGTCAGCGCCCGCACCAGTTCCTCGGCGGGCGAGTTCTCGCGGCGCAACAGGGCGGGCGCGCGGGAAATCTGGGTGGTGACGATGGATGCGCCGTCGAAGCGCTCCCGCATCTCGGACTCGATCTCCCGTGAATGCGCCTCGAAGCGGGTGATGATCTCGTCCTCGTCCGCCTGGGGCAGCGGCCGGTATTCCCAGGTGATGCGGCAGTGACGGGGGGTGATGTTGACCGCCGTGCCGCCGTCGATCATGCCCACGTTGAGCGAGGTGTAGGGCGGATCGAACCGCCCGGTCTCGTCGCCGCGCGTTTTCATCTCGGCGAGGATGCCGCGCAGGAACTCGATCAGCCGGCTGCCCGCCATGATGGCGCTGACGCCGAATTCGGTATTGCTGGAATGGGACTCGCGGCCGGCGATCACCGTCTCGAAGGCGCGGATGCCCTTGTGGGCGGTGACCGCGCGCATGGAGGTGGGTTCGCCGACGATGCAGGCGCGCGGCAGCGGCGCCCGGCCGGCGATCCGGCCGATCATGGCGCCGACGCCGCGGCAGCCCACTTCCTCGTCGTAGGAAAAGGCGAAATGGATCGGCCGGGTCAGGCCGGCGCGGGCGATCTCCGGCGCCATGGCGAGGCAGATGGCGATGAAGCCCTTCATGTCGCAGGTGCCGCGGCCGTAGAGCCGGCCGTCCCTCTCGGTCAGCGCGAACGGATCGCACGACCAGTCCTGGCCGTCCACCGGCACCACGTCGGTATGGCCCGACAGCACGATGCCCGGTACGCCGGCGGGACCGCCGACGGTAGCGAACAGATTGGCCTTGGCGCCGGTGTGGTCGCGGATCACCTCGCAGTCGACGCCGAGGGTGGCGAGATAGTTGGAGACGTACTCGATCAGCGCCAGGTTCGAGTTGCGGCTGACCGTGTCGAAGGCGATCAGGTCGTGGAGGAAGTCGACGGCTTTGCTGGCGTTCGGCCGCATCCGCTCAGCCGTAGACGCGGCTGGCCGGGCTGCCGATCATGGCCATGAACTCGGCGCGGGTGTTGGGGTTGTCCTTGAACGCGCCCAGCAGGGTGCTGGTCACCATGGACACGCCGTGCTTGTGGACGCCGCGCGTGGTCATGCAGTGATGCGCCGCCTCGACGACGACCGCGACGCCGTCCGGCTTCAGCGCCGAGTTGATGCAGTCGGCGATCTGGGCGGTCATCTTTTCCTGCACCTGCAACCGCTTGGCGAAGGCGTTGACCACCCGCGCCAGCTTGGAGATGCCGACGACCCGGTTGGTCGGCAGATAGGCGACGTGCGCCTTGCCGATGATCGGCGCCAAATGGTGCTCGCAATGGGACTCGAACGGGATGTCGCGCAGCACGACCATCTCGTCATAGCCGGCGACTTCCTCGAAGGTCCGCTCCAGGTACTGGTTCGGATCCTCGCGGTAGCCGGCGAAGAACTCCTCGTAGGCGCGCACGACGCGGGCCGGCGTGTCGAGCAGGCCTTCGCGCTCGGGGTCGTCGCCCGCCCAGCGCAGCATGGTGCGCACGGCCTGCTCGGCCTCTTCGCGGGTCGGCATCCTCACCACTCTCTTGTCCACGGTCTTCTCCCCGGTTGCGGCCGGAACGTCAGTTCAGGCTCGTGCGCTGGTACGGGCTGTCCAGCGAGAAGGCGGGAATCTCGATCTCGAATTCCTCGCCTCCCCTGGTTTCCATCTGGTAGCGGCCGACCATGATGCCCGACGGCGTCGAGAGCGGCGTGCCGCTGGTGTACTCGAAGCTCTCGCCGGGCCGCAGCACCGGCTGCTCGCCCACCACGCCGTCGCCGCGCACCTCCTGCACCTGGCCGTTGGCGTCCGTTATGTGCCAGTAACGGCTGCGCAGCTGAACGGTTTCCCGCCCGGTGTTCTCGATGTTGACCTGGTAGGCCCAGACGAAATGGTTGTCCTCCGGGTCCGACTGATCCTCGATGAAGTAGGGCGTTACGGTCACGCTGATGTGCCGGGTGACGGCGTTGTACATGGTCGTGCCTTGGTTGATATCTGGCCGGACGGCGTTCCGGGTTAATCTACCGCCGGAACGCCGTTTGTCCACTTTCCTGAGGCTATGCGGATATACGCGCCATGGCCTGATCCAGATCGTCGATCAGGTCGAGCGGGTCCTCGAGGCCGACGGAAAGCCGCAGCGTGCCCTCGATGATGCCCAGTTCAAGCCGCGCTTCCTCGGCCAGCGACCGGTGGGTGGTGCTCGACGGATGGGTCATCAGGCTCTTGGCGTCGCCCAGATTGTTGGAGATGTCGATGATCCTGAGCGCGTCGAGCAGGCGGAACGCCGCCTCGCGGCCGCCCGGCACATCGACGGTGATGACGCTGCCGCCCGCCGCCATCTGGCGCATGGCGAGCGCGTGCTGCGGATGGTCCGCGCGGCCCGGATAGAGCACCCGGTCGAGCCTGCCGCTTTCGGCGAGGAAGTCGGCCACCGCCGCCGCGTTCTCGCACATCCGCCGCACCCGCAGGTCGAGCGTCTCGAGGCCCTTCAGCAGGATCCAGGCGTTGAACGGGCTCATGGTCGGGCCGGTGTGGCGCAGATACTGGTTGAGGTGGTCCTCGAAGAACCGCTCGCCGCACAGCACCACGCCGCCCAGCGCCCGGCCCTGGCCGTCGATGTGCTTGGTGCCGGAATAGACGACGATGTCGGCGCCGTAGTCGGTCGGCCGCTGCAGCAGCGGCGTTGCGAACACGTTGTCGACGATCACCGTGGCGCCCACCGCGTGCGCGGCCTTGCAGACGTGCTCCAGGTCGACCACGTCGAGGGTGGGATTGGCCGGCGTCTCGACGAACACGGTCTTCGTGCCGGGCGTGATCGCCCGGGTCCAGGCGTCGTTGTCGGCGCCGGTCACCAGCTCGGTGGCGATGCCGAAGCGCGGCAGGATCTGGTCGAGAATGTAGCGGCACGAGCCGAACAGCGCCTTGGCGCCCACCACCTTGTCGCCCGCCCTCAGCTGGCACATCAGCGCGGCGTTGACGGCGGCCATGCCGGTCGCCGTGGCCTTGGCGACGGGCAGGCCCTCGATCAGCGACATGCGCTCCTCGAACATGGCGACGGTCGGGTTCGACAGGCGGGAATAGGTGAAGCCGTCGGCGACGCCGGCGAACCGGTCGGCGGCGATCTCCGCCGCGTCGTAGCGAAAGCCCGAGGTCATGAAGATGGCCTCGGAGGTCTCGCCGAATTCGGAACGCTTCGTGCCGCCGCGCACCAGACGCGTGGCGAGCCGCCAGTCGGAGGGTTTCTTGTGGTCCATTAGCCGATTTCCTTTTCGTTCCGTTCCATCGCATCGGCGACGGCCGTATTGTCCTCGCCGCCACGGGCGCGAAGCGCACGGATCACGTTGCGTCGGTCCCCCTGCGTCCGGTTCTGCGACAGCTTCCACATGGCTTCCACCCGGTCCAGCGGGATTTCCATCCCGACGATCCCTCGTATCATCCCCGCGACCTTTGCGGCGGGCACCTCGCCCAGGTCCCACGCGGATTTCGGGGCCAGACGGCGCTCCGACTGGGCGACGAGCGCCCGCAGATGTGCCTCCAGCGCGGTCTCGGGAAGCTCGCGAACCATGCCTGTCACATGCACCGCCATGTAGTTCCAGGTCGGCACCTGGTTTTCGCTCTCGTACCAGTCCGGCGATACATAGCCGTGCGGCCCCTGGAAGACCGCGAGAACAGAACTGCCGATCGCCCGTTTCCAGATCGGGTTCGCGCGCGCCACATGGCAGCGCAGCAGGCTCTGCTCGCGATCGAGGACAAAGGGGATATGAGCCGCGTCGGACCCCGCCACCAGAAGGCCGAATTCGTGCCCGGCGATCAGGTCGAGCGCGGCCGCTCGGTCCTGCTGTTCGAAATGTTCCGGTACATACATGGCATGCGCCTCAAAACAAAAAACCCCGACCGGACAGGTCAGGGTTCGCGCCCGACCGTTTAGCTGCTTGTTTAACGTGGCCGCAAGCTGGTCGCCAAATCGCCACGGAGGGAGTGTTATGCGGTTTCCTCGGCCGGGTCAAGCAGCTGGCGCAGCCGTGCCGACAGCTCCTGGTTGCGGAACGGCTTGCGCAGCACCTGGGCGTCGCCGCCCAGCTTCCCCAGCTGATCCAGCGACGTCTTGGGATAGCCGGACATGAACAGCACCTTGAGGTTCGGTCGCAGCGCACGCGCCTGCTCGGCCAGCTTGTCGCCGTAGAGGCCGCCGGGCAGCACCACGTCGGTCAGCAGCAGATCGACCGCCGGGTCCGTCGGCAGGATGTCGAGCGCCTTGCGGGCGTCGCCCACGGGCACCACCTCGTAGCCCATGTCGCGCAGCCGCCGCACCATCAGGTCGCGGACGGCCTCGTCGTCTTCGACCAGCATGATGCGCTCGCCGTGCCCGCCGCCGCCGATGGCGGGGCGGGATTCGCCCTCCGCTTCCGCCGCCGCCCGGTGGCGGGGCAGGTGGAAGGTGATGGTGGCGCCTTCGCCCTCCTCGCTCTCGGCCTTGATCGCGCCGCCCGACTGGCGCACGAAACCATACGCCATGCTCAGCCCCAGCCCGCTGCCGCGGCCGGCGTCCTTGGTGGTGTAGAACGGCTCGAACACGCGCTCGAGGACCTCGGGGGGCATGCCGGTGCCGGTGTCGCGCACGATCACGGTGACATAATCGCCCGCGGCCAGCGGGTCCTTGCCGACCTCGATATCGTCGGCGATGTGCCGGTTTTGCGTGATGATGGTCAGCAGGCCGCCGGCCGGCATGGCGTCGCGGGCGTTGAGCGCCAGGTTGAGCATCACGGATTCGAGCTGGGACGGGTCGACCCGCACCAGCCAGGGATCGGCCGTGAGTTCCCGCCGCACATCGACATGCGGGCCCAGCGAATGGTCGAGGATGTCGCCCAGCCCGGAGATCAGGGCGTTGACGTCGACGACCCTGGGCGACAGCGCCTGGCGCCGCGAGAACGCCAGCAGCCGCTGGATCAGCAGCGCCCCGCGCTCGGCGGCGTTGAGCGCCTTGCGCAGCATGGACCGGCTGCCCTGCGGGTTGTCGGCCAGGGTTTCCTCGGCAAGCTCCATGTTGCCGATCATCACCGCCAGCAGGTTGTTGAAGTCGTGCGCGAGCCCTCCGGTGAGCTGGCCGACGCTTTCCATCTTCTGCGCCTGGAACAGGGTCTCGGCGGCCTCGATCTGCTCGGTGATGTCGCTGCAGGCGCCGCGATAGCCCAGAAAGGCCCCGCCCTCGCCGTAGATCGGCTTGCCGCTCGCCATCAGCACCTTGCGCTCGCCGGCCATGGTGGTCACCGGCACGCGCATGTTGCGGTAGGGCTCGCGCCGCCGGATCGCCGCCAGCAGCTCGGGCCAGTCCGGCTCGGTGGCGCTGTTGACCTCGTCGACGAAGGCGACCCGGCCCAGCAGCAGCTCGGTCTGACTGCCGACGAAATCGGCGAATCGCTCGGACACGTAAGTCAGTCGGCCTCGCGGGTCGGTCTCGAAGAAGAAGTCGCTGGCGCTGTCGGCGATGTCGCGCAGCCGGCGTTCGCTGTCGAGGACCTCGCGCTGCATGCGGCGCATGGTCTCCATGGCCGCGTAGAGCAGCAGCGCCGTCAAGGTGGAGAGGGTGCAGAACGAAGTCAGTGTCACCCATTGGCCGACATGGTCGAAGGCATGCAGCGGCCCGGCCCCCTGCGCCGTGCCGAACTGGGCGAACACCATCGACATGGCGACCAGGATGCCGACACCCAGCAGGTTGAAGCGGACCGACATCCAGGCCAGCAGCGGAAACTGGCTGACCACCATGGCGAGCTGCACCGGATTGGGCAGCGGGCTGTTGATCGCCACGAAGGACGCCAGCTTGATGCCCATGATGACGGTGAATTCCATCCAGCGGAGCGGGCTGGTGGCGATCGGCCTGCGCTGGGCGATGCCGTGCAGCAGCGGCACGAAGGCGAAGCCGCTGAAGATGCCGCCCAGCGATCGTCCACGCAGGAGGGCCCCGGCTTCCGCCCCGCCGGGCCCGATACCGGGGAGCAGGAACAACAGCCCGTCGCCCAGCGCCGCGGCGAACGCGGTGGCCGGAACGACGGCGGCCATCAGCCAGCCCACGTCGCGGAAACGGTCGAGACCGGGGCCGATGCGAAGCCGCTGGGCCAGCCACGCGCCCGCCAGGGCGGCGAGCGTGCCGGTGCCCGCGGTCACCACGGCGGCCGGCCCCAGCCCGTCGATCAGCGCGCCGGCAGCCCAGCCGACGAAGACGCCGGACCAGACGACGCGGCCGTGAACCATGAGGGCGCCGAGGGCGATGCCCAGCGGCCACCAGGTCGATGGCGGGGCGTCGCTGCCGATGGAGAACAGCGAGCTGGCCGCGGCGACCGCCGCGCATGCGAGCGCGACGACGGCGGTGGCGGTTGCCTCAGCAGAAGTGCGTGGAAACATCACCCAGCCCGCAAGCCCGTGCCCATACAAGGCGGCGTTGGCATTCCCCAAGTCGCCCCATCATAAGGATGTTTACCCGATCTGGGGAATATTTCGATGCCTCAGGCCGCCGGCGGATTGTGCAGCCGGTGCTCGGCGAGCGCGAGCTGTACGCCCGCGTCGTCGAACCGCTGCTTCAGCGCCGCCAGGAGGTCGTGGCGGAAGGCGAGATGGTCGGTGCTTCTCACCCAGACCCGGATGATCACCTGCACCGCCAGGTCGCCCAGCGCGCCGGCGACCACCTGCGGCTCGGGCTGGGCGAGCGGCCTCGGGTCGGCGGCGATGGCCTCGCGGATCAGCGCCAGCACCCCGTCGAGGCGGTTGCCGTAGCCCACGTTCACCGCCAGGTCGACCCGCCGCGTGCGGTGCGCGCTGAAGTTCCGGATCGCCGCGCCCCAGACCATGCCGTTGGGCAGGAACAGCTGCACGTTGTCGGGCGTCGCCAGCTCGGTGGAGAACAGGGTGATCGCCCGCACCGTGCCGGTATAGGTATTCACCTCGATGTCGTCGCCGACCCGGAACGGCCGCAGCACCAGCAGCATCACCCCGGAGGCGAAATGGCTCAGCGTGCCCTGCAGCGCCAGGCCGATGGCGATGGACGCGGCGCCCAGCACCGCGATCAGGCTGGTGGTCTCCACGCCGAACTGGGACAGCACCGCGATCAGGGTGAAGCCCAGGATGCCCCAGCGCACGAAGCTGGTCAGGAAGCTCGCCAGGGTGGGATCGAGCCGGCCCGGCCGGCGCGACAGCCGTTGCATCGCCCGCCCGGCCCAGGACGAGACCGACCAGCCGATGATCAGGATCAGCACCGCGCCCACCAGCTTGAGGCCGTAGACCGTCAGCAAGGCGGTGGCGTCGTGGATGATCTGTTTCATGTCCATGGAAAGGCTCGCGCGGGTTTCGCCCTTCAATACGGGAAATCGGGCCGCCGCGGGAGGTGCGAAAACACTCGACAGCAACGGCGCATATGGTATCTCAGATGGGTGAGTCGCCGAGTTGTGGCGCGGTGCGCCACGGGGCGCGCGGGTGTAGCTCAATGGTAGAGCAGAAGCTTCCCAAGCTTACGACGGGGGTTCGATTCCCCTCACCCGCTCCAGTTTTCCCGATGGGCTGCCGTTCAGCGCCGTCGGCAGATATTTTCGAATGCATTCGCGTGAGCCGTTCATGCCCGGCAGCCTCGCCGCCATCGTCAAATATGCCCTTGCGGCTTTACTGCTGGCGCTGATCCCGGTCCTGCGCGCTCAGGCATGTGGGCCCGACCCGAGTTACTATCTCAGCGATATCGCGCTGTCGCCGGACGCCTCGCTCACATATGTCACGGACGAGGTGAACGGGAAGGTCTGGGTGATCTCGCTCGCCGACCACCGCACCGTCAGGTCGGGGGCGATCGATGGCGCGCCGCAAGCCATAGTCCTCACGCGTGATGGAAGCGAAGCCCTGGTTGCGACCAGCTTTGGACCGATCATTGCCATCGATGCCAAAACCCTGAAGCCGAGATTGACGTTGGCGGCGGGCAAGGACATCAGAGCGCTCGATTTGAGCGCGGACGGCAAGGTGGTCTACACGGTCGCCTCGAAGGAAGGAACGAACAGTGTCATGGCGCTGGAGCGCAAGACCGGCGCCCTTATCTTCGAACGGCCAATCGGCGGGTGGAGTTGGAACATCCGGGTCAGCCCGTCATCGAAGGTCTACGTAACGACGATGATGCCCAAGCGGGCCGGAAGCGCGATCGAGGTGATCGACGGTGAAACAGGCAAGTTTCTGAAGCGGCTCCCGCTACCTGATTCCGGGCGCGACATCGAGTTCTCCGCTGACGGCGCCGTGGGATATGTCTCGATCTACGGCGGCATTCGAAACCGCGGCCAGATAATCAGGTTCGACGCCCGCCGCGATATCCTGGGCGACGGCATCAGGATGCGCGGTACGCTTAGCGACCTTGCCGTACTGCCGGGAAGCGGCGCCGTCTATGCCCTGGACGATGCCCCCGACCTGACGACGACGGTCGCGGTCATCGCTCCCGATTTGTCCCGCGTGCTGTCGAGGACGGCGATCGACCCGGCGCAGAAAATCGTCATGCCGACGCGCAGCGGGAGCAAGGTCCACGTCCTTACCGGGCTGACGGACAATCAGCGCATCCTGACCCTGGACGCGCCGGCGCAAAAGCCCGTCCCGGTCGTTCCGCTCGAGATGGCGGGACATGAAGTGGGAACCTGCGGCGTCTCCTAGAAGCCGTGCCCCTCACCCGTTCAGGGTTTCCCAATGCCTCAATTCCTCTGCAGTGACACGCACGGGTTTTCCATCTCGCACCATTACGATAGCCGTATTGGTCTGAATAGCTATCTTGCGCGCCATTTCCGCCGCACGGCGCATGGCTACGAGAGACGTGCGTAGATCGGGGTTTTTCGCCTTTGACAACTCCTGCGGCGTCATTGGTTTTCTCCCCATTCCAGCATTACGGGTTCCGTGTTGGTATTGTCATACAATGCCCAATCGTCCACTACATGTTTGTAGTGCCGATGGAAGTTATCCCAGCCTGCGGTGAAGCGGCGACGAATGACTGCTTCCGGAATGTCGTGCCCGCCTTGCTGTACCCGCTCCGCAACACGTGCGATCGCGGTTTGCACGTTGGGCAGTGACAGAAACAACAGGCTTACCCGATAACCCTGCGCCCGCCAGCCTATGACACGACGCAGGTATCCCAAGCCGGAAAGCGTGCTTTCGAAGGCGAAGCTCTCGCCGCGCAAGGCGCAGTGTTCGATCTCTTCCAGCATCAGGCGCCCAGCCTTGATCGCGGCGGTTTCCGGAGCGAAGGGCGCGAAGCCGGCAGCGATCAGGTCGGCGTTGATGAACCGCGGAAGCTGAGCCTCCGCGGGCAGAAACGAGCGGGCGAACGTCGTCTTGCCCGCGCCGTTGGGGCCGGCGATGATGATGATCTTCTTGGCCGGTGTGCCCGCGATCATACTTCCGCTTGAGCCTTCCCCTCAGAACCCCCACCCGCCCGTCTCCGGCGCCGGCTGGGCGCGCTGGTTGTAGAGCATCTTGGTGCGGCGCTCGATTTCCTCGGGCGGCAGGTCGGTGAGGAGCGAGGCGAAGTCGGCGCCGACGGCCATGCCGCGCTGGACGGCGGGGCGCTCGCTCAGCTCGTCGAACCAGCGCTTGAAATATTTGAACTCGGCCAGGTCCTGGCGGTGGAACTTCCAGTTCACCGTCCACGGATAGGCCGCCATGTCGGCGATGGTGTAGGCGTCGCCCGCCAGGTAGCGGCGGTCGTACAGCCGGTTGTTCAGCACGCCGTAGAGCCGGTTGGCCTCGTCCTCGAAGCGGCGCACGGCGTAGGTGAGGTCGCCGTGCTTGTCGCCGGCGCGGATGAAATGGCCCAGCTCGCCCAGCTTCGGGCCCTGGTTGGCCATCTGCCAGAACACCCACTGCACCACGTCGTATTTCGTCCGCAGGTCCTGCGGCCAGAACTTGCCGGATTTCTCGGCCAGGTAGAGCAGGATCGCGCCGGATTCGAACACGCTGACCGGCGCGCCGCCGCCCGTGGGCGCGTCGTCGACCATGGTCGGCATGCGGTGGTTCGGGTTGATGGCGAGGAATTCGGGCTTGAACTGGTCGCCCGCGCCGATGTTGCAAGGGACGATCGTGTACGGAACGCCCGCTTCCTCGAGGAAGACGGTGACCTTCTTGCCGTTCGGGGTCGGCCAGTAATGCAGGTTGATCATCGGGTTCCCTCGCTGTTTCCCATGGCGGAGCCCGGAAGCGTAAACCCTGGGCCGGCGCGCGGCCAGAGGCGAGCGCGTCGAGCGGCCTCGCGGCGAGCCGCTCAGCGCCGGCGATAGACGTTCATCCACGAAACGATGTTGCCTTCGAGCCGGCCGTCCACGAGGTACGGCGCCATCTCGGCGGCCAGCTCGCTCCTGAAGCGCTGCAGGTTGCGGTGGATGAGTTCCGCCGAACGGGCGAAGGACAGGGCGTGCCTGGTCAGGTCGTCGAGCGACACCGTCGTCCTGTGGCGGGTTCCCAGCTCCCTCGCGAAGGCGAAGCCGATTCGCTCGAGCTTGGCGTTCCCGCTGTGATCCTTCTCGCCTTCCGGATAGGCATAGCGTTCCTTGAAATCCCGGAACACCGGAACCCATGGCGATTCCCGGTGAAATCCGGAACCGCAGATCAGGATGCATCCGTCCGGTTTCAGGTTCCGTTCCGCGGCGCGCGCCAGATTGGCCTCGGCGACCCAGTGGATGGCCCGGCCGATGGCGAAACAGCCGAACGCGGTGTCGCGCAGGGAATCCGGCAGCGGCGTCTCGCCGTTGATGTCGTGGCGGATATACTCGATGCGCTCGTGCCTTGGGGCGAGGGCCAGCATCTGTTCGGAGAAGTCGATGGCGGCAACGCGCCCCACCATGTCGGCAAACCCCGCGGCGAGCTCGCCGGCGCCGCAGCAGATATCGAGAATGGACGCGTTCCGGTCCAGTCCCAGGTAGTCGCAGGCGCCCTTGAACAGATTCGCCGGATAGGGCACCCGCCACTTGTAGAAGCGCGCCGCGATGTCGAACGATGCGCGCAGGTCGCGGTCGGGTGTGGGCGAGGTCATGAAGGCGCGTCTACTGCTTCATGGGCGGGATGCGGCCCGCGGCGTGGTCGTCGCTGGGGCGCTTCACCTCGATCAGGCGGCCGTCGCGCTGCATGCGGCGGCCGGCGTCTTCCCAGAACGGCAGGCGCGGGCTTTCCTGCTCCCAGTGCAGCACCGAGGCCTCGCTGCACCAGCGCTGCAGATGCGGCGTCACCGTCTTGTGGGGAGCCGACGCGAGGAAGGCGCGCAAGGCCGCCTCGTCGCGCCACGCGCTCTTGGTCCAGAAGGTCATGCCGGATTCGCGCAGGGTCTCGGCCCCCAGGTTGCCGGGCGCCGACCGGGCCTGGCGCATGATCCGGACGGAATGCAGCAGGAAGTCCGGCAGGAACCGCCAGGACCTTACGCGCAGCCGTGTGATCGAGATCAGGGGCATCGTCTACTCTAGGGAAGGCGCGGCGAAGATATAGGCACAGGGCGTCAGGACACCAGCAATAACGGTACGGTGCTGCGCCCGGCCTCGTGGGCCAGCCGCACGTCGCGGGCGGCGGCGCCGTCGCGGCCCATCACCAGCAGGCCCGGGCGCATCCCGGCGATCTCGGCCGCCAGCGCCGCGCCGTCGGGGTCGGAGAACTGCATCACCTGCGCCGACAGATCACGGCGCGCCAGCCAGTCGAGACCGCGGCGACGGGCGCGGGCGTCGAGGCCGTGGGGCAGCACCACGCCCAGCTCACCGCCGAACGCCTCGGCCATCTCCCGTGCCGCGGCGAGCACGCCGGTGTCGCCCTCGTAGAGGGCGATAACGGGCCGCCCGCCGCCGATGCCGCCGCCCAGCAGCAGCAGCGAGGACGCCGTGGTCACGGTGTCGGCGACCTGGCGCGCGGTGCGCGAGCAGATCGCCAGCAGATCGCCCTGCAGCGCCTCTCCGGCGGCGACCTGTTCGGTGTGGCCGCTGGCGACGCGGAACGACCAGCGCACGCCCGAGGCGGCGCGCGACAGCAGTTCCTCGGCCTGCCGCGCCAGCCGGTCCAGCCGGTGGTCGAGCATGGTGCGGTCGATCACCCGGGTCACGCCGCCGCGGCTGGTCACCACGGCGCCGAACGGCAGCGAGGCCATGTTCATCATGTCGCTGGTCTTGACGAACAGGGCGACCAGCTCGGCGTGGTAGGCGCGCGCCAGCCGCACGGCGGTGACGATCGCCTCGCCGCCCAGGGATTCGGGCTCGATGGTCAGCACGATCCGGCTGACCGCGCGCCGTTTCCTGGCCGGCCCGGGCCGGGTGGCGGGCGCGCCGGTCATGCGTTCGCCTCCCCGCGGAAGGCCTGGCCGAAGCGCTGCCGCGCCCGGGCGAAGGCGTGCAGCCGCTCGGCGACCCGGGCGTTGATGCTGCCCTCGGGGAACACGCCGTTGTCGTCGGGCTTGCCGGCGGCCACCCCGGTCAGGATCTCGATGCCCTGGTCGATGCTCGAGACCGCGTGGATGTGGAACCGCTTGGCCTCGACCGCGTCGATCACCCGGTGATGCAGCATCAGGTGCTTGACGTTGGCGGTGGGGATCAGCACGCCCTGCCTGCCGGAAAGGCCGCGCTTGTCGCACAGGTCGAAGAAGCCCTCGATCTTCTCGTTGACGCCGCCGATGGCCTGCACCTGGCCGCGCTGGTTGACCGAGCCGGTGACGGCGAAGTGCTGGAAGATCGGCGCCTCGGCCAATGCCGACAGCAGCGCGTAGAGCTCGGCCGAGGAGGCGCTGTCGCCGTCGACGCCGCCATAGGACTGCTCGAACACCAGGCTCGCGGTCAGCGACAGCGGCAGGTCCTGGGAATATTGCGCGCCCAGGTAGCCCGACAGGATCAGCACGCCCTTGGAATGCAGCGGGCCGCCGAGCGCGACGGTGCGCTCGATGTCGAGCACGTCGCCGCGGCCGAGCCAGACCCGGGCGGTGATCCGGCTGGGCTTGCCGAACATGGCCTCGCCGATGGTGTAGACCGACAGGCCGTTGATCTGGCCGACCACCGCGCCGGCGGTGTCGATCAGCATGGTCTGGCGCACGATCTCGGCCTGCATGCGCTCGGAGATGCGGCTGACCCGGCGGCGGCGGGCGTCGATGGCCTCGTCCACGTCGGCGGCCATCACCACGTCGCGGCCGATGCGGCCGGCGATGTAGTCGGCCTCGCGCATCACGTCGGTGAGGTGCTCCACGTCGGCCGACAGCCGCTCGCTGTCCTCCTCCTGGCGCGACATCTCGTCGATCAGCCGGGCCACGGCGACCCGGTGGAACGGCTTCAGCCCGTCCTTGCGCGCCCTGGCCGCGACCAGGCGCGCCATCTTCTGGATGGTGTCCTCGTCGCGCACCACGCGCTCGTCGAAATCGGCCATCACCTTGAACAGGCCGGGAAAGTCGGGATCGAGCGCGTGCAGCGGGTAGTAGATGTTGCCCTCGCCCAGCAGCACCACCTTCACCTGCAGCGGGATCGCCTCGGGCTCCAGCATGGTGGTGATCGGCAGGCCCATGGCGCTCAGCACCGGCTCGATGCGGATCTCGCCCGCGCGCACCGCGCGCTTCAGCGCCTCCCAGGCCATCGGCTGCATCAGCACCTTGCGCGCGTCGAGCAGCAGGTAGCCGCCGTTCGCCCGGTGCAGCGCGCCCGCCCGGATCATGGAGAAGTCGGTGACCAGCGTGCCCATCTCCACCCGCTGCTCGATCCGGCCGATCAGCCGCTCGTAGGTGGGATCGTCCTCGTAGACCACCGGCGCGGGCCCGGCCGCCGCGTGCTCGACGATCAGGTTCACCAGGTAGCGGCGGAAGAACGCTTCCGGATCCGGCCCGCGGCGCGGGCCCCTGTCGTCGTCCTCGGGCGGCTTCTGGGCCTTGAGGAACAGGTCGACGCTGTCCTTCAGGTCGGCGTGCACCCGTTCCAGATAGGCGGTGATCGCCTCGATGTCGGCGAAGCGCTGCTGCATGGCGCGCACCAGGCCGCCGGTGGCGAACTCGGCGGTCTCCTCGTTCAGCGCCTCGATCCGCTCGCGCACCTCCTGCAGCACCGCGGGCATGCCCTGCATGGCGGCGCGCAGCCCTTCCTGCAGGGTCCTGATGTCGTCCTCGATGCGCTTGCGCTCGTCCTCGGGCAGCTTGTTGAACGCCTCGGGGTCCATCACCTTGCCGCCTTCCAGCGGCGCGAAGCCCATGCCCATGGGCGTGTTCAGCAGGGTGATGTTCTTCTCGGCCGCCTGGGCGCGCAGCTGCTCCAGCGCGGCGTTCTGGCGGCGCTCCACCTCGTCCTGGACGGCCTGGACCGCGTTGCGGTAGTCCTCGCCGGAGAACGCGTTGGTCAGCGCCGCGCGCACGTCGCGCACCAGCTGCTCCATGGCCTCGGCGAAGGCGGCGCCGCGCCCGGCCGGCAGCGACAGGGCGCCGGGCCGGCGCTCGTCGTCGAAATTGTAGACATAGGCCCAGTCGCGCTCGGCGGTGCGCTCGTTCGCCGCCGCCTCGACCAGCCCGCGCACCAGCCGGTACTTGCCGGTGCCGCGCGGTCCCACGGCGAACAGATTGTAGCCGGGCTTGTCCATGCCCAGCGCGAATTCGATGGCCTCGACGGCGCGCTGCTGGCCGATGACCCCGTTGACCTCGGTGACCTCGTCGGTGGTCTCGAACCCCAGCGAGGCCGCGTCGCACTTGCCGCACAGGGCGCTGGCCGGCAACGGCAGGTGGACGGGCGCGGCGGGTTCGGCGGGCGTCTTCTTCGGCATGCGGTTCCTCCCTGCTGGAAAAATAGGGTGGATGGCTGGAAAAGTCTTGATTGAACGCGCGGGGATGCGAGAAACGCCTGGGTTCACATAAGACCTTAAAAGCCAGACCGAGCGTTCCATGCCGAAGATATCCAAGCGCAGCGACATCCCCGCGTTCCGCGTCATGGACGTGATGACGGCGGCTGCCGCGCTGGAGGCGCAGGGGAAGCGCATCATCCACATGGAGGTGGGCGAGCCCGGCACGCCGACGCCGGCCGAGGTGATCGAGGCGGCCGAGCGGACCATGCGCGCCGGACGCGGCGGCTACACGGTGGCGCTGGGCATCCCGGCGCTGCGCGAGCGCATCGCCCGGCACTATGGCGAGGCCTATGGCGCCGATGTGGACCCGCGCCGGGTGATCGTCACCACCGGCTCGTCGGCGGCGTTCACCCTGGCGTTCACGGCGTGCTTCGACATCGGCGACCGCATGGCCATCGGCCGCCCGTGCTATCCGCCCTACGAGCGGATCATGCGCACTTTGGGCATCGAGGCGGTCGAGCTGCGCACCACCCTCGCCGACAATTTCCAGCCGACGCCGGCGCACCTGGCGTTCGCCCCGAACCTGCAGGGCCTGCTGGTCGCCAGCCCGTCCAATCCCACCGGCACGATGATCGACGCCGCGCGCATGCAGGCGCTGGGCGACGCGTGCGGCGAGCGCGGCATCAGGCTGATCTCGGACGAGATCTATCACCGCATGGTGTTTGACGGGGATGAGGTGACGGCGCTGTCGTTCAACCCGGACGCGGTCGTCATCAACAGCTTTTCGAAATATTACTGCATGACCGGCTGGCGCATCGGCTGGATGGTGGTGCCCGAGGCGCTGATCCGTCCGGTCGAGCGGCTGGCGCAGAACCTGTTCATCTCGCCGCCGACGGCCGCCCAATACGCGGCGGTGGCCGCGTTCGACTGCGCGGAGGAACTGGACCGGCGGGTCGCCGTCTACAAGGCCAACCGCGACCTGCTGCTGGCCGAGCTGGAGCCGCTGGGGCTGCGCTTCGCCAACCCGCAGGGCGCGTTCTACCTCTATGCCGACGTCTCGCGCTTCACCAACGACAGCGCCGACTTCTGCCGCGCCATGCTGGAGGGCGCCGGTGTCGCCACGGTGCCGGGCACGGATTTCGACGAGGTCGACGGCGACCGGTTCATCCGCCTGTGCTTCGCGGGCACGGAAGAGGACATGGCGGAGGCGGCACGGCGGCTGAGGGAGTGGTTGCCGGCGCAGGGGTAGGGCTCTACTCGCGTTCAACCTCTCGACACCCCCAGCCTTCAGTGAATCTGCGAGCGGAGCGAAGCAGCCCAGCCGTGCCGTTGATGGCTGTGTGGCGGAGGGGCTGGATTGCGTCGCTCCGCTCGCAAATTCACGGAGAGATGTGCGTGAACTGCCAGCGGTACATCGCGCGGCTTTGGATGTCCCACAAAAGAAAACGGCTCCCCGGCCGTACCCGGGAAGCCGTTTTCCGAAAGGGACCTAAGCCGTTAACCAAGCTGGCCTATGCGGCCCAGGCCGTCGGCATGTCGGGGGCACGCATGATGCGCTTCAATTTCTCGAAGGCGCGGACCTCGATCTGCCTGACGCGCTCGCGCGAGATGCCGTGCTCCTGCGACAGGGCGTCGAGGGTGGGCGGATCGTCGCGCAGTCTCCGGTTGATCAGGATGTGCTGCTCGCGCTGGTCCAGATGGGTGAGGCAGCGGGTCATCAGCGCCCGGCGCTTGGCCATCTGGTCGTTCTCGATCAGCGCCTCTTCCTGGGTGGTCTCGCCGTCCTCCAGCCAGTCCTGCCATTCCGTGTCGTCCTCGTCGGAGATCGTCACGTTCAGCGACTGGTCGCGGCCGAACAGCCGCTGGTTCATTGAGATCACGTCCTCCTCGGTCACCTGGAGCTGGTGCGCGACGAACGCCACCTGCTCGGGGGTCAGCGTGTCTTCCTCGATGGCGCGAAGGTTGGTCTTCAGCCGGCGCAGGTTGAAGAACAGCTTCTTCTGCGCCGAGGTGGTGCCCAGCTTCACCATGGACCACGAGCGCAGGACATATTCCTGGATGGTGGCGCGGATCCACCAAAGGGCGTAGGTCGACAGGCGGAAGCCGCGCTCGGGCTCGAAGCGGTCGATGGCCTGCATCAGGCCCACATTGCCCTCGGCGACCAGCTCGCCCAGCGGCAGGCCATAGCCGCGGAAGCTCTTGGCCACCTTGACGACGAGGCGGAGATGGCTGCCCACCAGCTGCTCGGCCGCGTGCGGGCAGCGCCGCTGCTGCCAGGCCATCGCCAGTTCCTGTTCCGTGTTGGCGTCCAGAACCGAATAGCGCCGCATCTCCTTCAGGAAGCGGCCCAAATTCTCGTCTGCTACAAAAGTTGCTCTCGACATCGTCACCCCGATGGATCGTGGAACCTAGGGTTTACGTGCCCTCGTCACGATGGAGAATGGTGCTGCATAGATGAACGCTTCCTGAACGCAGGCGGTTCCGCACGTTCAGATTCCACTTTAAGAGAGGCCGGCGGAAGCCTTTGCCAACGTCGGTTTCAACGCCGCCGGAAAACCGCCGCCGCCGTCCATCCGGCGGCGACCGCAAGGAGCACCGCCGCCAACCCGTAGGCCAGCGGCCGCTGATGCGCGGTGTTGTAGATCCACTGCTCGAGGCCCTGCTTGCCGACGGTGAGGATGGTGGTGGTGCGGCCGATTTCCTTGCCGCCCCGGAACATCCGCACCAGCACCCGGTAGTCGCCCACCGGCACGCGGGCGGGAAAGAAGATGTCGGCGCGGAACAGGTCACCCGACGGGAAGGTGACCGCGTCTTCCCGCACCGCGTAGAGCCCGGCCTGGGCGCGGTTCTCGACCACGGCCTGGCGCAGTCCCTTCAGTTCCTCGGGGCTGACGTCCTGGACCGACAGCAGCACCAGATTGTCGGGGCCGATGTTCTCGCGCCGCAGATATTCGGCGCCGGCGATGTCGGCGAGCCGCCGGTTGCTGGCGACCACGTAGAAGCCGGGCACGTTGTGGAACCGCACCGGCCGGCTGTTCACCCAGATGCCCGCCACCCGCTGTTTGCGGTAGATGGTCATGGGCTGCTCGGGGCCGTGCACCACGGCGATGATGTCGACCGGGCCTTCCTTCGGGCCCGTGTTCTTCGAGCCGAACAGCAGCAGGCTGGTGCCGTTGAAGTTGGAGCGGATGGCGATCTCGCGGCTCGACAGGTCGCTCGACAGGGTGGCCGCGAACGCCGGGGCGGGAAGCAGCAGGACAAGGAGAACCAGCAGCGCTCTCATTCGTCCTCCACCAGGGTGGAGACGAAGTACATCTCGCGCGGCGTCGCCACCAGGCCCCAGGCGAGGCCCAGGCAGACGGCGACGACGACCACGGCCAGCAGCAGGCGCAGATATTCGCCCTTCAGCTTCAGGCCGGCGCGGGCGCCGAACTGGGCGCCGACCACGCCGCCGACGATCAGCAGCAGGGCGAGGATGACGTCGACCGTGTAGGTGGTGGTGGCGTGCAGCAGGGTCACCGTGGCGGTGACGAAGATGATCTGGAACAGCGAGGTGCCGACGACAACGCTGGTCGCCATGCCCAGCAGGTAGATCATGGCCGGCACCATCACGAAGCCGCCGCCCACGCCCATGATCGCCGACAGCACGCCGGTGAAGAAGCCGATGGCGACGGGCGGAATGACGCTGATGTAGAGCCGCGACTTGCGGAACCGCAGCTTCAGCGGCAGGCGGTGCGCCAGGTCGTCGTGGCGGCGGCGCGTCGGCACGACGCCGCCGCCGCGCGAGCGCAGCACGGCGCGGACGCTCTCGTTCAGCATCAGCCCGCCGACCGTGCCGAGGAACACCACGTAGCTGAGCGAGATCAGCAGTTCCACATGGCCGAGCGAGCGCAGATAGTCGAACAGCACCATGCCCGCGCCCGAGCCCAGCACGCCGCCCGACATCAGCACCGTGCCCATCTTGAAGTCGACGCCGCCGCGCCGCCAGTGCGCCATCACGCCCGAGACCGACGAGGCGAGGATCTGGTTGGCCTGGGTGCCGACGGCAACGGCCGGCGGGATGCCGACGAAGATCAGCAGCGGGGTGAGCAGGAAGCCGCCGCCGACGCCGAACATGCCGGACATGAAGCCCACGCCTGTGCCAAGGCCCAGGATCAACAGCCAGTTGATCGACAGTTCGGCGATGGGCAGATAGATCTGCATCGGAGCGCTTTCAGCCAAGGCGGAACCGCCTTGGCGCCCGAAAGCCGCGGCGAAAAGTGCTCTAGGATTGGACGTTTCCGCTTTTTGTAGGGCGGTATATGCGCCCAATCTCCCGTGGGCGCAACCGGCCCGGGCGATTTATCCGCGGATCAGCCCCTGCATGGGCCTCACGTTTTCGCTGCCGGGAAACACCACCGTATCGAGCGCCCCGCCGGCCACGTGCAGGTGGTCGGCCAAAATGCCCTTGGCGACGGCGCGCAGGTCGGTGGTGGGGCGCAGGTCGCGGCCGTCCAGCAGGGCGGACGGCGACAGCCCGGGCCAGTCGGCGATCACCCGCCCGCCTTTCACGGCGCCGCCCAGCAGAAACGAGACGCCGCCGGTGCCGTGATCGGTGCCGCCCGAGCCGTTGGCGGCCACGGTGCGGCCGAACTCGGTGATGGTCAGCACCGCGGTGTGCCGCCAGGCTGCGTCGAGCGCCTCGCGCAGGCTGGCCACGCCCTGGTCGAGCATGGCGAACTGGCTGCCGAGCAGGCCGGACTGACGCGCGTGGGTGTCCCAGCCGCCGATGTCGACGGCGGCGACGCTCGGTCCATCGTCGGCCGCCAGGAATCGGCCGGCTGCCTCCATCAGCACGCCGACCCGCCTGAGACGGCCGGCCTGCCTGTCCGCGCCGTCGATTTCCGAGCCGGCCATCCGGTTGATGCCGATTGCGGCGTCGAGCGCTTCGGCGAACAGCGGATCGCCTTCGTAGAGCATCGCCACCCGTTCGAGCGTGTCCGCGTCTACGTCGGGCAGGGCCGAGGGCGACCAGGACATAACGCCCTTTCCGCCCCGCAGCAGCAGCGGCACCGTCTCGCGCACGGCGATCGCGGTCTCGGGCGCCGGCGCGGCATGGGCCAGCGCGCGGCCCAGCCAGCCGTCGCCGGCGCCCCGGTCGGTGAGCGTGCCGTTCTCCAGCACATCCTGGCCGGAGAAGTGCGACCGGTCGCGGTAGGGGCTCGACACCGCGTGGATCACCGCCAGCTCGCCGCTCCCGTAGAGCGCGTGCAGCGTCGGCAGGCCCGGGTGCAGGCCGAAGGTGCCGTCGAGATCGAGCACGCCGTCGCGGGGGCTACCAAGGTCGAGCGGTCCGCGCCGGCTCGCCAGCGCGGGGTCGGCATGGGCCGGTACGGCGGACAGCCCGTCCATGCCGCCGCGCAGGATCAGCACCACGAAGCGAGCGCGGCCGGGCGCGTTTGCCCAGCCGATCGCCGGAAAGCTCAGCGTTGCGAGCGGCGCGGCCATCATGGCTCCCAGCAGCTGTCTGCGTGTGGGCATCCTCACCTCCGCTGGAAGTCGGGACTGGAGAGCAGCAGCGCCACGGCCTGCGCCGGGCTTTCGGCGCCGGCCAGCGCGCCGAGCAGGCGCGGGCTCGCGCGGGCGCCCAGCATGGACCGGGCGAGGCCGGCCGGATCGCCGGCCCTGTCGCCGAGCCGCCGGCCGACCTGGGCGGCCCACTCGATGCGCCGGTAGACCGCGTCCGGGCCGGCCCAGTCGGCCGCCCTGTCGGGCCAGCCGGCCGGGGACGGCGCCGAGAAGGTCCGCTGGCCCAGCAGCACCATGGCGTTGAAGATCATTTGCCGGTCCACGCCGCCGGCGTCGAGGCCGCGCAGGGTGGAGACGACGTATTCGTTGGGGGTCTTGACCTTGACCGGCGCCTCGCCCCATGCGGCGTCCAGCGACACCGCCGCTTCCGTCAGCCGCCTCAGATCGCCGCCGGTGTCGCGGAACGTGCGCGCCAGCGCGTCGACGGCGCCTTCCGGCGGCTCGTCGGCGACGAAATGCCGCGCCAGCTTGCGGGCGACGTGCCGGGCGGTCGAGGGATGGCGGGCGAAGTCGCGCAGCGCTTTCCTCGCCTGTTCCGCGCCGTCGTCGCCATAGGCCGCGCCCATGATGGTCTTGGCGCCGGGCTCGTGGATGGCCCGGACGAAAATCGCCTCGCCCTCGGCGGTCTCGGTGCGGCGGAATCCGCCTACCGTCCAGCCGGTCAGGGCCTTGGCGAAGGTCGTGACGTCGGCCTGGGTGTAGCCGCCGTCGACGCCCAGCGTGTGCAGCTCCAGCACCTCGCGGCCGAGATTCTCGTTGAGGCCGCGGCCGCTCCTCCGGCCGCGCTGAGAGGACGGCCCGACCGATTTCTGCTGGTCCAGATAGAGCAGCATGGCCGGATGCAGCGTCGCCGCGAGCAGCATGTCCTCGAACCGGCCCAGCACATGGGGCCGGATCGCCTCGCGCTCGAACGCACCGGCCGCCGGCAGCACCGCCGACCGGCCGCCCGAGACGGTGAAATGGTTGGACCAGAACCAGACCATCCGCTCGGCCAGCGGCTGCCGGCTGACGACGGCGGTACGGACCCGCGCATCGACCTCGTCCTTGTAGACCGACCGGCTGAAGGCCGCGGGGCGCGGCTCGGCGTCGTCCATGGCCCCGTCGCCGTCCATGGTCCCGTCGCCGTCCATGGCATCGCCCTCGTCCATGGCCGCCCGCCGCATGTCACGGCGCACGGCGAACAGGCGGGCATATTCCGCCAGGCTCTCGCGGCTGGAGCTGAGCCTGTCCGCGCCGGCGACCTTGACGGGCGCCGGGCCGGCGAGCTGGCGCAGCAGCCAGCCGCGGGGATCGCCCGAGGCCTCGCGGATCTCGCCGGGGTGCGCGCCCAGCCCGAAGCGGGTGACGGCGATGGCGGCCTGGGTATTCCTGTCCGGCAGCGGCATGAGGTCTCCGGCGGAAGGGTTCCAACAACCTTAGGTTGCCGATGCCGATAAAGCTATGCGCGCACCTTGGCGATTTCCAGGCGCGGGAAGGGCGAGGCTAGCGCCCGCTCTCGGGCGGATGTCCGTCCCGGTCCCGGCCGCCGCGCCGCTCGCCGTCGCGGCGCGGGCCGAACATGCGGCGCATGTAGCGTTCGCCGCCCCTGGCGAGCTTGACCCGCTCCTCGACCGGCAGGCGGGACGCGGCGTCGATGAAGCCGGCCTGCACCGTCGCGCGCACCGCGTCCTGGCGCCTCTCCACATCGGCGAAGGCCGCCTCGAGCGCGGCGCGGTCGAACGGTTCCTTCTCCAGCGCCTCGGCGATCCCGTCGCGGGCATCGCGCAGGGCCTGGAACTCGCGGTCGAGGGCGTCCCGGCGGCTGTCGACAGCCTCGCGCAGCACCGCCCGAGATTCCGGCTGGAGATGCTGCTCGAGACGGCCGATGCGCACATCCGGGCCGCGGTGGCGACCGCTGTGATGATCGGGCTCGAACATCACCAGCGCGAGCAGCAGGCCGTTGACCGCGAGCGACAGGGCCAGTCCGCCCAGCAGCCACTTCTCGGATCGGGTCATTCTGCGGCTCCCAGGTCGCCGGTGTCCGTGTCGACTGCACCCGTATCGCCAGTGTCCGTGTCGGGGGCGCCGCCGAACACGTAGTCGCTGATGTTCACGGTCTCGCCGCCCGCCGCCAGGGATTGGGCCGGCTGGAACAGGCTGGTGGTGCCGATGTAGAAGCCCATCACCGCCGCCGCCGCCAACCCGGCGAAACGGGGCAGGGCGGGAGGCAGGGCGAAGCGCCAGCCGAACGCCTTGCGCTCCTGCCGTGCCGATTTCGGGATCGCCAGGATGCGGCCCGTCAGCGCGGCGCCCGGTTCGGCGGCCGGCGCTCCGGCCAGCAGCGCGTCGAACGCGGCCTCCTCGGCCAGTAGCGCCCGCGCCTCGCCCGAGCGCGCCAGCAGCGCCTCGGCGCCATCGCGCCGGTCGGACGGCCAGCGCGCGGGATCGGCGCCCCACGCTTCCAGCATCGCCCTGAATTCACCCATCTCCATGGTCATGGCTCGACCCCCGTCAGCTCCGTTTTCAGATGACCCAGCTTCTGCTTCAGCGCGGCGCGGCCGCGGGTCAGCAGGCTTTCCAGGGCCTTGATGTTCACCTGCAGCACGTCGGCTGCTTCCCTGTTGCTCAGCCCTTGCAGGTAGCACAGGCTGACCGCCTCGCGCTGGCGCTCGGGCAACTGGGCCAGCGCGCCGTCGATCTGGCGGCTCACCTGCCGTTCGTGGATGGCGGCGTCGGCGCCCGGGCGTTCGTCCGCCGGATCGCCCGCGTCGTCCATCGACACCTGTCGGCCCTTGCGGCGCCGCTGCCGGTCGATGCACAGGTTCAGCACCACCCGGTAGAACCAGGTGGTGAAGCGGGCGCCGCCCGCTTGCCAGCCCGGCGCATGCCGCCAAAGCTTGAGGAACGCCTCCTGCATCACCTCCTCGCCGTCCGCCCGGTCACCCAGCATGCGGGCGGCGAAGCCCAGGCTGCGGGACAGATGACGCTCGACCAGGATGCGGTAGGCGGCCTCGTCGCCCCGGCCGACGCGCTGCATCAGCGCCTCGTCCGACAGCACGTTCAGGGCGGCTGCCGCGGCGGCGCCGGCGGGCGGGGCCGCGCGCATGCTGTCCATGGCCAAACCGGTCATCTCCCAGGACGGTTTCACGCAGTCTATCCGATCGCCAATCGTTGCCCTAAGCCCTGTTCTTGGCTATTAAACGAAGGCCCGCGGGAAACCCTTCGGCGCGGATGACTATATTACGGTATAGGCATTCGGCCGCGTTCGCGGCACGGGGAATTGGAGTGAGACGTCACAGGGGAGAGGTGGGCTGATGGGCCTGACCGTTGCCATTGTCGGGTCGGGACCCGGCGGATTCTACTCGGCCGCCGCGCTGATAAAAGAGATCCCGGACTGCAGGGTGGACATCATCGACCGGCTGCCCACGCCGTTCGGCCTGATCCGCGCCGGCGTCGCGCCAGACCACCAGAGCAGCAAGAAGATCGCCAAGATCTTCGAGCGCACGGCGTTGTCGCCGCAGGTGCGCTTCCTGGGCAACGTGGAAGTGCCGCGCGACGTATCCATCGCCGAGCTTCGGGGCCTTTACGACGCGGTGGTGCTGGCCACCGGCGCGCCGCGCGACCGGCGCATGGGCATCCCCGGCGAGGACCTGGCCGGTGTCTACGGCTCGTCCGAATTCGTCGGCTGGTACAACGCCCATCCCGACTTCCGCGAGCTGTCGCCCGACCTCGACACCGGCACCGCCGTGGTGATCGGCGCCGGCAACGTGGCGCTCGACGTGGCGCGCCTGCTCGCCAAGACCGGCACCGAGGTGCGCGCCACCGACATGGCGCATTACGCCGCCGACGCCATCGACGTCTCGCCGGTGAAGGACATCTACGTGTTCGCCCGCCGCGGGCCGCTGCAGGCCGCCTTCACCCACAAGGAGGTGAAGGAATTCGGCGAGCTGGACAACGCCGTGACCCTGGTCGATCCGGCCGTGCTGCCGGGCGAGGACGTGCAGCTCGAGGACAAGGGCCGCGGCAGCCAGGAGAAGAATGTCGGCTATCTGCGCGACTATGCGAGGAACAAGGGCGGCGAGAAGCCGGTGCGCATCCACCTGGAGTTCTACGCCATGCCCGTCGAGGTGATCGGCGATGGCGGCAAGGTAACGGCGATCCGCATGGAGCGCACGAAGCTGGACGACGGCGGCCGGGTGGTCCCGACCGGCGAGACCTTCGAGGTGCCGTGCAACATCGTCGTCGCCTGCATCGGCACCCAGTCGACCCCGCTCGACAACGTCGCCTATGACGACAAGGGCCAGAAGTTCCTCAACGCCGACGGCGAGATCGAGCACGGGCTCTACGTGGCCGGCTGGGCCAAGCGCGGGCCCAGCGGCACCATCGCCACCAACTTCCCCGACGGCGAGCGCGTCGCCCAGTACTGCAAGGACCTGACGCCCGACGCCTTCAGGCAGGGCCCGGCCGGCCTCGACCAGCTGCTGGCCGACCGGAACGTGCGGGTGGTGACCTACGCCGACTGGAAGCGGATCGAGGCCGCCGAGGAAGCCGGCGCCACCCACGGCGCGCCCCGCCGCAAGTTCACGACGATTCCCGAGATGATCGGCGCGCTGGGCTGACCGAAGGGATTGCCGGGAGGTTCCATGTCGACTGTTCCCGACAATCCGATCGAACCTCTCGGCCTCGGTGAAGTCGTGGTCAGGGTAGCGGATCTGCAGAGATCAATCGCGTTCTACCGGGATGTGCTGGGGTTTCCCCTGATCCGGGTCATCGACGACGCCATCGCGTTCCTGCGGATCGCCGACGGTGTAGAAAGACATACCCAGATCATCGGCCTGTTCAGCCGGGACTGGCCCTCGAACCGACAGGGCAAGTCGTGGAGCGGCAGCGATGCCGAACTTTCCACTCTGCATCACTTTGCCATCGAGATTTCCCTTCCGGCGTATGACGGAGTGCTCGCTTATCTCGTCGAGAAAGGCCTGAACCCAAACACCCAGACTCATCCGTGGATCGGCTGGCGTTCCATCTACGTCTCCGATCCGGACGACCATACGATTGAGTTCGTCTGTTACGACCGATCCATTCTCGACGGTTAGAGGCCTGCGGTGACGCAGTCCTTGAGATCGGAGATTGATGATGCATTCGCCAATCTATTGGATCGACGGCGTCGCGCGAGGGCGCCTTGCCATCATGGCGCGTCCCCGCGCAGACGACTGGCTGGAAGACGAGATCGCGCACTGGTGGCGTGAAGGTGTGCAGGTTGTCGTCAGTCTGCTCGAGGCCCACGAGCTCACCGACCTGGGGTTGGCGCTCGAGGGCGGGTTGTGCCGAGACAGGGGTATGGTTTTCCTGGAGTACCCGATTCCCGATCGGGGCGTGCCCGGCACCGGCACCGGATTCGCTGCGATGGTTGCAACGCTCGCGCAAAGAACGAGGGCCGGAGATGCAGTCGCGGTGCATTGCCGAGCGGGCATCGGACGCTCATCACTGGTGGCGGGGTGCGTGATGATCGCCCTGGGCTTCCGGGCGGCAGCCGCATTGGAGGCGATCGAGACGGCGCGAGGCCTCCCAGTGCCGGATACGGACGAGCAGCGCCGCTGGCTTGAGGCTTTCGGGGCGCACTGGGCTGAGCACCCGCTAATGTGAATTGCGGCTTCTCGGGGCCCGCCGTACCTTTTCCGACGGCCGGTTGCCGCACGGAGGGGGCTTCATGCGCAGGTTCGTCGGTATCGCCTTCGCGGCGCTCGTCGCGCTGTGGGGATGTTCGGACTCGAAGGGTGACGGGCTGTTCCCCATGAAGAGCGGCGGCAAGTGCGGCTACATCGACCGAGAGGGCAACTGGGCCATCGAGCCCGGCGTCGACCTGGCCTGGACATTCAACGGCGACCACATGGCGCCGGCGCGGACCGAGAACGGCTGGGGCTTCATCGGCACCGACGGGAACTGGGTGATCACGCCGCGCTTCGAGGCGGTGATGCGGTTCTCGAAAGACGCCGGCCTCGCGCCCGCGCGGAGCAGGGACACCAAGAAAGTCGGCTATATCGACCGGAAGGGCGAGTGGGTGGTCCCGCCCCAGTTCGAGCTCGGCATGCCGTTCGGCAGGAACGGGCTGGCTCCGATGATCCTGGCCGGCGGCTGGGGCCTGATCGGCACCGACGGACGGCTTGTGGTGACGCCGCAATATGGCGACCTCGTGACCGACCAGACCAGCGACCTGATCGGCGTGTGGCACGACGGTACCTACGGGTTCATCGACCACACCGGCAACTGGGTGGTCCAGCCGGTCTTCGAGGACTTGCGGGCCTTCGAGGGCAACGACGTGGCGCCGGCCGCCAAGGGCGGCTTGTGGGGGCTGATAGACCGGAAGGGCGAGTGGGTGGCGCCGCCCCAGTTCGACGACCTGTTCGCGGCCAGGGACTTCATCATGGCCCAGCTTGGCGGCAAGTGGGGCATCGTCGACAGGGAGGGCAGGTGGATCGCAGAACCCCAGTTCGACGATCTCTGGGGACCGGGCGACAGTGGGCTCTCGCCGGCGAAACAGGGCAACCGGTGGGGTTTCATCGACAATAAAGGGCAATGGACGATCGCGCCCCAGTTCGACGAGGTGGCCGGCTTCGGCGACGCGGATGTGTCGCAGGTTCGCGTGGGCAAGGAATGGGGCCTCATCGACCGCGACGGCAAGTGGCTGGTCAATCCCCGGTTCGAGGGCGGCGAGCGCAGCTGTATCTGAGGTAACCTTTGGCGCGCCCGGGCGTTCACGGTTTCCAGAGGAAACAGGAACCGTTGAGGCTCTCCCATGCGCTACATGCTGATTGCAGTCGCCCTCGTCCTGGTCGTGATCGTCGCCGCCATCGTCTTCGACAGATCGGGTCCGGCCCGGGTGGGTGCCGGGGACGATATGTTGATCGTCCGCGCCGACGGCCTGTGCGGCATGGTCGACCACGACGGCAAATGGGTGCTCAATCCCCGTTTCGACGCGCTCTGGCCGTTCGAGAACGGGCTGGCCGTGGCGCGCGAGGGCGATCTTTGGGGCTATATCGACAAGTCGGGCAGGTGGGCGATCCCGCCCACGTTCACGGCCGCCTTCATGTTCGGCGACAATGGCCTCGCGCCGGTGGAGACCGGCGACGGCGCCGGCTACATCGACCGGAAGGGCGAATGGGTCGTCAGGCCGATGTTCGAGAGCACGGGCGACTTCGCCGACAACGGCATGGCGGCGGCGAGCGAAGGCGGCCTCTGGGGCTATGTCGACAAGGACGGCAAATGGGTGATCAGTCCCCAGTTCACCGAAGCGACGATGTTCGGCGACGGCCGCGCCGCGGTGCGCCAGGGCGACAGCTGGGGCTACATCGACAAGGACGGCAAGTGGGTCGTCAATCCTCAGTTCTCGGCCGCCGGCCGCTATGACGACGACATGGCGGTTGCCGGCTTCGAAGGCCGCTACGGCTACATCGACAAGAAGGGCGTCTGGGTGGTCAACCCTCAGTACGACCTGGCGGACGCGGACTTCGAGGACGGGCTGGCGCCCGCCTCCGAGCGCGGCCGCTGGGGCTTCGTCGACAGGAAGGGCGAGTGGAAGATCAATCCCCAGTTCCAGCAGGCGGGCCCGTTCGACGACGGCCTGGCGCCGGCGTCACAGAACGGTCGCTGGGGCTTCATCGACGAGAAGGGCCGTTGGGCGATCAACCCGCAGTTCGACGACGCGGGTCCGTTCGACGACGGCCTGGCGCTGGCGAAGTTCGGCAGCAAGTGGGGCTATGTGGACCGCAAGGGCAAGTGGGTGATCAACCCGCAGTTCGACGGCAGCCGCAGGGACTGCATCTGAGATTAGCCCTCTCCCTCTGGGCTACGGGATGCACGGAAGTTTGTTCTGTTGAGGTTGTGTTTGTGATTCAAGTTTCCTGCGGGTGATTTGCGGGAGGCGCGGTTGAAGCGGGTTGGGATTGGGGATCCACGGG
>JBFWZH010000016.1:0-83716 GCA_050185585.1 Sphingomonadales bacterium
GAAATAGCGCTCGAGATGGCTTTCCACGGCGCCCGCCAAATTGTCGGCTTCGATGCCGGCCGCCGGCACCGCGCGGCGCTCGGTCTCGGCCAGCTCGGCGGTCACCACCTCGACGCCGTTGATCTCTTCGGAATAGAGCGCGACGATGCGCTTGATCAGGTTCTCCAGTTCGCGGACATTGCCCGGCCAGGTGTGCCGCTTCAGGCGCTCCAGCGCGAAGCTGTCCAGCGACTTCTGCGGCAGGCCTTCCATTCCCGCCTGGTTGAGGAAGTGGCGCGCCAGATCGGGGATGTCGTCCAGCCGGTCGCGCAGCGGCGGCAACCGCAGCGGCACCACGTTCAGGCGGTAGAACAGGTCCTCGCGGAACAGTCCCTGGTGGATCTGCTGGCGCAGGTCCCGGTTGGTGGCGGCGATGATCCGCACGTCGGTCGAGATCGGCGTGCGACCGCCCACCGTGGTGTATTCGCCTTCCTGCAGCACGCGCAGCAGCCGCGTCTGCGCCTCGGGCGGCATGTCGCCGATTTCGTCGAGGAACAGTGTGCCGCCCTGGGCCTGCTCGAAACGGCCGCTGTGGCGGCTGCTGGCGCCGGTGAAGGCACCCTTCTCGTGGCCGAACAGTTCGCTCTCGATCAGTTCGCGCGGGATCGCCGCCATGTTGATGGCGACGAACGGGCCGTTGCGGCGCTTGCCGAACTGGTGCAGCGCCCTCGCGATCAGCTCCTTGCCGGTGCCTGATTCGCCGAAGATCATCACGGTCAGGTCGGTCGGCACCAGCCGCGCCAGCACCCGGTAGATTTCCTGCATGGCGGGCGAGCGGCCGACCAGCGGCATGCCGTCGTCGTCGGGCGCCTGCTCGGGCGAATCCGACCGCTTCGGCCGCGCCAGCGCGCGCTTGACCACATTGGTCAGCTCGGTCAGGTCGAACGGCTTGGCCAGGTAGTCGTAGGCGCCGCGCTCGGTGGCCTTCAGCGCCGTGCTCAGCGTGTTGTGGGCGCTCATGACGATGATCGGCAGGTCGCTCCGCACCTTGCGGATGCGCGGCAGCAGGTCGAGGCCGTTCTCGTCGGGCATGATCACGTCGGTAATGACCAGGTCGCCCTCGCCGTTGGAAATCCAGCTCCACAGCGTCGCGGCATTGCCCGTGGTGCGCACGTCGTATCCGAGCCGGCCCAGCGCCTGGTTGAGTACCGTGCGGATGGCGCGGTCGTCGTCGGCCACCAGGATCGTTCCGTCGCTCATGGGCGCTGCCTGTTGTTCTTGATTGGTTTCGGCCCCGTCGGCAGGAGGACGCGGAAAACGGTCCGCCGCGGGACGCTGTCGCATTCGATGATGCCGCCGTGGTCGCCGACGATCTTGGCGACGAGGGCGAGGCCGAGGCCCGTGCCGCCCGGCTTGGTGGTCACGAACGGGTCGAACAGGTGCGACTGCAGGTCGTCGGGCACCCCCGAGCCGTTGTCGATGACGCAGATTTCCAGCGGCAGGTTCATCCGCTCCCGCGTTCCCGGCACCGCGACACGCACGCCATGACGATAGGCCGTGGTGAGGGTGATCTCGCCGCCATCCTCGGGCACCGCCTCGGCGGCGTTCTTCACCAGGTTGAGGAACACCTGGATCAACATGTTGCGTTCGCCGTGCACCGGCGGCAGCGACGGGTCGTAGAGTTCGTTGAAGCGCACCGAGCGGGCGAAGCCGTTCTCGGCGACCCGCCGGACGTGCTCCAGCACCTCGTGGATGTTGATCGGGGCGCGGTCGATGGGGCGCGGATCGGAGAACACCTCCATCCGGTCGACCAGCGCGACGATGCGGTCGGTTTCCTCGCAGATCAGCCGCAGCAGCGCCTTGTCCTCGGAGCCGACCGAGCTTTCGACCAGCTGGGCGGCGCCGCGGATGCCCGACAGCGGATTCTTGATCTCGTGCGCCAGCACCGCTGCCATGGACACGATCGAGCGGTTGGCGCCCCGGTGCAGCAGTTGGTGGTCGATCTTGCTGGCGATGCCGCGCTCGCGCAGGGTCACCACCAGCAGCGCCGGATCCTCGGCGACCGGCGATATCTGGACATCGACGTTGTGGACGCCGATGCGCGGCGTGGCGACCACCAGCCCGTATTCCGACACCGAGGAACCCCGGCTGCGCACCTGTCCGACCAGGGCGATCAGCGGACTGTCGAACGGGATGATCTCGCTCAGCCCCTGGGTCTGCAGCATCTTGGCGCTGGACTGGAAGAACTGCTCGGCCGCCAGATTGGCGAAGCGGATGCGGTCCGAGTGGTCGACGACCAGCAGCGGATCGGGCAGCGCATTGATGAGCACATCCGTGCTGACCGGCGACGCCCCCTTCCCCCTGAACAGGCTGGCCACGGATGGCATCAGGCCGCCAGCCTTTCGAGCTGCGGTTCGTAGAAGGCGCGCACCATGGCGCGTACCTGCGCCGGATCCTCCAGACGGTTGACCCGATCGCGGAACTCGCCCGAGTTCTCCATGCCCTTGGAGTACCAGCCGATGTGCTTGCGGGCGACCCTCACGCCGTTCTCGGCGCCGTAAAGCGCCAGCATGTCCTCGTAATGCTCGAGCAGCACGTCCAGCTGCTCGGCGAGCGGGGGATCGGGCAAGCGCTGTCCCGTGCGCAGGTAATGCGTCACCTGGCCCGGAAACCAGGGCCGTCCATAGGCGCCGCGGCCGATCATGACGCCGTCGGCGCCCGACTGCGCCAGCGCCTCGTCCACGTCGTCGAAGCTGTTGATGTCGCCGTTGACGATGACGGGAATGCTCACCGCCTCCTTCACCTGGCGCACGAAGCTCCAGTCGGCGTGGCCCTTGTAAAGCTGGTTGCGGGTGCGGCCGTGCACGGTGACCATCTTCACGCCCCGGTCCTCGGCGATCCTGGCCAGCTCGGGCGCGTTGCGGCAATGGTGGTCCCAGCCCGTGCGCATCTTCAGGGTCACCGGCACCGACACCGCGCCGACCGTGCCCTCGATGATGCGGGCGGCATGGTCCAGGTCGCGCATCAGCGCCGAGCCCGCCTCGCCGTTCACCACCTTCTTCACCGGGCAACCCATGTTGATGTCGATGATCGCGGCGCCCAAATCCTCGTTCAGCTTCGCCGCCTCGCCCATCACCCGCGGCTCGCAGCCGGCGAGCTGCATGGACAGCGGCTGCTCCTCGGCCGACTTGGCGATCATCTGCTGGGTGCGCCGCGTCTCGCGGATCATCGCCTCGCTGGCGATCATCTCGGACACGACCAGGCCGGCGCCGTAGCGCTTCACCAGGCGCCGGAACGGCATGTCGGTCACGCCGGACATGGGCGCGAGCACGACGGGGTCATCGATGGAGAGTTGGCCGATCTTGATGGTCATTTTTTATGCAACCGCTGGGGCTGCTGTTTTCCTAAGCAAAGACGCCAATTTGTGCAAGTGTTTATCACACAGTTGACCCCCGTTGAAAACTCTCGCACACAGTTCCATGAACCTTATCTTACAGCACCGACCGGACCAATCGTGAAAGTTGCAGCCCTGATCGTCGCGGCGGGCCGAGGCCAGCGGGCCGGCGGGCCGCTGCCCAAACAGTACCTGGAGCTGGGCGGTCGGCCGCTCCTGCGCCACTCGGTGAAGGCGTTCATCGACAGCGGCTTGGTCGACGTTGTTCAGGTGGTGATCCATCCCGCCGACCGTCCCCTCTACGACGATTCGGTGGCCGGATTTGCGCTGTGCGAGCCCTGCGCGGGCGGCGCGAGCCGCCAGGAATCCGTGCGTCTCGGACTGGAGGCGCTGGCGCCCCACGCGCCGGACGCCGTGCTCATTCATGATGCAGCCCGCCCGTTCGTGTCGGCGGAGCTGATCGCGGCGGTGGTTGGCGCCCTGTCCAATAATGAGGCAGTGATTCCGGCGCTTGGCGTGACCGACACCATCAAGCAGGTCGACGGCGGCCGCATCACCGGCAACATCGACCGCGAGACCCTGCGCCGGGCCCAGACGCCGCAGGGCTTCCATTATCGCATGATCCTCGATGCGCACCGTGCGCTGGCGGCGGTCGCCGATCTGACCGATGATGCCGCTGTGGCGGAGCGGGCCGGCCATCCGGTGCATGTGGTGGACGGCGACGAAAGGAACATCAAGGTGACCACACCCGAGGATGTCGCGGCGCTGTCCGCCCGGACCCTGATCCCGTGCAGCGGCACCGGCTTCGACGTGCACCGGCTCGGGCCGGGCGATCACGTCATGCTGTGCGGCCACCGGATTCCGCACAGCCACGGCCTGATCGGCCATTCCGACGCCGACGTGGCGCTGCACGCGCTGGTCGACGCGATCCTGGGCGCGGTCGGCGCCGGCGACATCGGCCGCCATTTCCCACCCAGCGACCCGAAGTGGAAGGGCGCGCCCTCGCGCCTGTTCCTCGAGGAGGCGGTCCGGCTGGTGCAGGGCCAGGGCGGCCGCATCGCCAATGTGGACGTCACCATCATCTGCGAGGCCCCCAAGGTCACGCCGCATGTCGGGCCGATGACCGCCGTGCTGGCCGAGATCCTGGGCATTCCGGCACGGCGCATCAACGTCAAGGCGACCACCACGGAGAAGCTGGGCTTCACCGGCCGCGGCGAGGGCATCGCCGCCCAGGCCGCCGCCAGCGTGCTGCTGCCCGACGCGCCATGAGGCCGCACCTGTTCCATCCGTCCACGCTGGCCTCCACCTGGTTCTGGGTCGGGCTGATCCCCAGGGCGCCCGGCACCTTCGGCTCGCTGGCCGCCCTGCCCTTCGCCTGGGCGATCCAGACCTTCCTCGGCCCGCTGGCGCTGCTGGCCGGCGCGCTCGCGGTGTTCGCCATCGGCTGCTGGTCGTCGGCCCATTACATCCGGGATTTCGAGGAGACCGATCCCGGCGAGGTGGTGATCGACGAGGTCGCCGGCCAGTGGATCGCCTGCCTGCTGCTTCCGCCGCACCTGCTGTGGGCGTGGCTGGCGGCCTTCGTGCTGTTCCGGCTGTTCGACATCTTCAAGCCATGGCCGATCCATCTGCTCGACAGGCACGGCCGCGGCGGCATCGGCATCATGCAGGACGACATGCTGGCCGGCCTGTTCGCCTTCATCCTGTTGCAGCTTTTCCTGATCCTATTCGCAGGTGGACCATGGATACCGACGCGCTGATCCCCCGCGCACAGGGCGTGCTCGCCGCCGCGCGGGCAAAGGGCCTCAAGCTGGCCGCCGCCGAATCCTGCACCGGCGGCCTGCTGATGGCCTGCCTCACCGAGGTGCCCGGCTCGTCCGACGTGGTCGACCGGGGCTTCGTCACCTACAGCAACCACGCCAAGCACGATCTGCTGGGCGTGTCCTGGGACATCCTCAACCGCCCGGGTCCCGGCGCCGTGAGCGAGCCCTGCGTTCGCGCCATGGTGGCGGGTGCTCTCGCCCGCTCCGGCGCCGACGTCGCCGTCGCGATCACTGGCATCGCCGGGCCGCCCAAGGACGACACGGACAAGTCTGTGGGACTGGTGCATTTTGCCGCGGCGCGCCGGGATGGCGAGACCATCCACCGCGAGATGCAGTTTGGCGATCTGGGCCGCTCGGTAGTCCGGCAAAAGTCGGTGGAGTTCGCCCTAGAGCTGATGGAGTCGCTTTTCTGAGCCGTAGAGCGCGTCGGCGCGGGCGACGAAGGCGCTCACCATCCGCTTGACGATCTCATCGAACAGGCCGCCGATCATCCGCTCCAGCAGCCGGCTGCGGAACTCGAATTCAATGCAAAAATCCACCGTGCTGCTGCCGTCATCGTTCGGGATGAACCGCCAGTCATTGTGCAGGTGCCGCAGCGGCCCGCCGAGATAGGTCACCTTGATCCGCTCGTGGGGAAACAGCTCGACCTTCGAGGTGAATTTCTCGCGGATCGCCTTGTAGCCGATCATCAGATCCGCCAGGAACATGTGTTCCTCGCGCTTGAAGATGCGCACGCCGGTGCACCACGGCAGGAACTCGTCATAGTGGTCGACGTCGGCGACCACCGCGAACATCTGCTCGGCCGAGTGCGGCAGCACCCGTTTTTCAGCGTGCCTGTGCATTTCCCCCGTCGCTGTTCTACAGGCGGACGCGCCGGTCAGCGCGCGTTTGCCAGTTGCGCTTCCCGGTTGGCCCGGAGTTGTACGAAGTCCTGCCCGGCATGATAGCTCGACCGGGTCAGCGGCGATGCGGACACCATCAGGAACCCCTTGGCCCGCGCCATCCTGGCATAGGAGGCGAACTCGTCGGGCGTGACGTAGCGCGCGACCTCGGCATGGCGCGGCGTCGGCCGCAGATACTGGCCGATGGTGAGGAAATCCACGTCGGCGGCGCGCATGTCGTCCATCACCTGATAGACCTCGCGCTTGTCCTCGCCCAGGCCCGCCATGATGCCCGACTTGGTGAAGATCGACGGATCGAGCTGCTTCACCCGGTCCAGCAGCCGCAGCGAGTTGTAGTAGCGCGCGCCCGGCCGGATCGAGGTGTAGAGCCGCGGCACGGTTTCCAGATTGTGGTTGTAGACGTCCGGCCGCGCCTCGACGACCGCCTCGATCGCGCCCTTCTTGCGCAGGAAGTCGGGCGTCAGCACCTCGATGGTGGTGCCGGGCGAATGCTCGCGGATACGCCGGATCACCTGCACGAACTGGCTGGCGCCGCCGTCCGGCAGATCGTCGCGGTCGACCGAGGTGATCACCACATGCTCGAGCCCGAGCTCGCCGACCGCGGTCGCCACATGCTCGGGTTCTTCCGCATCGACGGTGCGCGGCATGCCGTTCTTGATGTTGCAGAACGCGCAGGCGCGGGTGCAGATGTCGCCCAGGATCATCACCGTCGCGTGCTTCTGGGTCCAGCACTCGCCGATATTCGGGCAGGCCGCCTCCTCGCACACCGTGTTGAGCTTGAGGTCGCGCATCAGCTTGCGCGTGCGCATGTACTCTTCCGAGCCCGGCGCCTTGACGCGCAGCCAGTCCGGCTTGCGGACATGATCGGGCTTGTCGCCCTTGATGACCTCGACGTTGCTCATGCCTTACCACATAGGCCAAAGCGGCGGTTAAGTCCAATGCGGGAGCGAATGGATAACATGCATGGATTATGGGAGCATGACGCTATGCACGAGACGAAACCGCCTGCGTTTCAGATATTGATGAACTGGTGGGAAAGCACCAACGCCGGCATCAGGATTCGTGGCGCGACAACGGCTGAAATCGCCGGATTGGAGCATCGCTACGACATTCTCCTCCCCGATAGCTTCCGCGCCTATCTTGCCCATGCCGCGACCGCCGACGATCCGTCCTATGACAATGAACTTACCAATTGGTGGCCGATATCGCGGATTCGCAACCTGACTGAGGAATATGAGAATCCCGTCAGGCCCGAGATTGCCGTGTATCGAGACAGACTGATCTTCTTCGCGGACTATTCCATATGGTGCTGGGCATGGGCGATCAATTGCTACCCAGGCAAAGACTATGGGAAGGTTGCTTGCATCGGCGGTCCAGGTGGCTTCGTTGCCGACACCTTCGATGACTTCATCGAACGCTATATTCGGGAAGATCCGACCTTGGTGGCCTGAGCCGCTCGCGCAGCTTTCCCCCGACATCCCCTAGTCGTTCTCGTCGTCATGATCGTGCTCCGGCTCCATCAGCCGGTGCAGGTGGACGACGAAATAGCGCATGCGCGCGTCGTCCACAGTGGATTGCGCCTTGCCGCGCCAGGCCTTCAGAGCCTCGGCGTAGTTGGGGTAGAGGCCGACCATATCGACCGCGTCGAGATCCTCGAACTCGGCCGATTTGGTGCCCTTCACGCGCCCACCCAGTACCAGGTGGAGGAGCTGCTTCGTCATGTGCTTATCTCGTCTATCTAAGGTTTTACCTGAACAGACGTGATGCTTCCCGAATGGCCTTCCCGATTAAACCAGCAGCCTGACAGGATGCTCCAGGAGAGCCTTGAAAACCTGAAGGTACTGCGCGCCGATGGCGCCGTCCATGGCGCGGTGATCGCAGGCCATGGTGACGCTCATCACCGTCGCGACCGTCAACTGGTCGTTCTTCACCACAGGGCGCTTCTCGCCCGCGCCGACGGCCAGGATGGAGGCCTGCGGCGGGTTGATGACAGCCATGAATTCCTTCACGCCGAACATGCCCAGATTGGAGATCGAGATGGTGCCGCCCTGATATTCCTCGGGCGCCAGCTTGCCCTTGCGCGCCCGCTCGGCCAGGTCCTTCATCTCGGTGGAGATGGCGGCGACGGTCTTGGCTTCCGCGCCCTTGACGATGGGCGTGATCAGGCCGCCCTCGATGGCGACGGCGACGGAAACGTCCGAGCGCTGGAACCGGCGCAGCTTGTCGCCGGCGAACTGCACATTGGCATCCGGAAACTGCTTCAGCGCCAGCGCGGCGGCGCGGATGACGAAGTCGTTCACCGACAGCTTGACGCCCTCGCCCGCCACGTCGTTCAGGTCCTTGCGCACGTCGAGCAGCTTGTCGATCTCCACCTCGATGGTCAGGTAGAAATGCGGCACGGTCTGCTTGGCCTCGGTCATGCGCTTGGCGATGGTCTTGCGCATGGTCGAGAGGCGAACCTCCTCGAACGGCGCGTCGCCGGTCACCGGCGCGGCCGCGGTCGACAACGCGCCCGCCGGCTTGGCCGTCGGCGTGAACTTTTCCACGTCGGCCTTGATCACGCGGCCATTGGGCCCGGAGCCGGCGATGTCCGCCAGGTCGTAGCCCTTCTCGGCCGCCAGCTTGCGCGCCAGCGGACTGGCGAACACACGGCCGGAGGCGTCGGGTGCGGCGGCCGGCTTCGCGGCGGAACTTCCGCCCTCGACGGCGGCAAGCACGTCACCCTTGGTGATCCGGCCGTCGGGACCCGTGCCCTTGACGCCGGAAAGGTCGATGCCCTCTTCCTCGGCCAGGCGGCGGGCCGACGGATTGGCGAGCACGTCATCGTCATGCGCAGGCTTCGCCTCGGCTTTCGGTGCTTCTTGCGCGGCGACTTTCGGCGCCGCATCGGCCTGCTGGTCGGGCGCCTTCAGGTCGGCCGCCTTCTCGCCCTCCTCCAGCAGCATGGCGATGACCGAATTGACCTTCACGCCCTCGGCGCCTTCCGGCACCAGCAGCTTGCCGACCACGCCCTCGTCGACGGCCTCGACCTCCATGGTCGCCTTGTCGGTCTCGATCTCGGCCAGCACGTCGCCGGAGCTCACCTTGTCGCCTTCCTTCACCAGCCATTTGGCCAGGGTGCCCTCTTCCATGGTGGGCGACAGCGCCGGCATGGTGATCGAAATCGCCATGGATCAGGCCTTGTAGCAGACGGTCTTGGCCGCCTTGACCACATCCTCGGGCTGGACGATGGCGGCCTGCTCCAGGCTGTGGGCATAGGGCATGGGCACATCGGCGCCGCCGAGGCGCAGCACCGGCGCGTCGAGCCAGTCGAACGCCTGCTCCATCAGCACCGACGATACTTCCGAGGTCACGCCATAGGCGGTCCAGCCCTGCTCCACCACCACGGCCCGGTTGGTCTTCTTCACCGACGCGATCAGCGTCTCCGCGTCGAGCGGCCGGATGGTCCGCAGATCGACCACTTCGGCCTCGATGCCTTCCGCCGCCAGTTTTTCCGCCGCGTCGAGCACGGCCAGCATGGTGTAGGAGAAGCTGATCAGCGTGACGTCCTTGCCCTCGCGCACCACCTTGGCCTTGCCGATCGGCACCGTATAGTCGTCGAGCTTGGGCACCTCGAACTTTCGTCCGTAGAGCAGCTCCTGCTCCAGGAACACCACCGGGTTCGGGTCGCGGATCGCCGATTTAAGCAGCCCCTTGGCGTCGGCCGCCGAATAGGGCGCCACCACCCTCAGCCCCGGCACGTGGCCGTACCAGCTGGCGTAGCACTGGGAGTGCTGGGCGGCGACCCGCGAGGCGAAGCCGTTGGGGCCGCGAAACACGATCGGCACGCTGATCATGCCGCCCGACATGTAGCGGGTCTTGGCGGCCGAGTTGATGATGTGGTCGATCGCCTGCATGGCGAAGTTGAAGGTCATGAACTCGACGATCGGCTTGAGGCCCGCCATCGCCGCGCCGACGCCCAGGCCGGTGAAGCCGTGCTCGGTGATCGGCGTGTCGATCACCCGCTTGTCGCCGAACTCGTCCAGCAGGCCCTGCGACACCTTGTAGGCGCCCTGGTACTGGCCGACTTCCTCGCCCATCAGGAACACCTTGTCGTCGCGGCGCATCTCCTCGGCCATGGCATCGCGCAGCGCCTCGCGCACGGTCATCTCGACCATCTCGGTGCCGGCGGGGATTTCCGGATCCTTCGGGGCCGGCGCGGCGGGCGCCTTCGTCTCGGCCCTGGCCTCCGCCTTCAGCTTTTCCTTCGCCGGGGCTTCGGCCTCGGCGGGCGCCTCCGCCTTCTCCTCGCTCTTCCCGGCCTTGGCCTTCGGCGCGGGCTTTTCCTCCGCGGCGCTCTCGCTTTCGCCCTCCTCGACCAGCCGGGCGATGATCTCGTTGACCTTCACGCCTTCGGTGCCCTCGGGCACCAGGATCTTGGCCACCTTGCCGTCATTGATGGATTCGAGCTCCATGGTGGCCTTGTCGGTCTCGATCTCGGCCAGCACGTCGCCAGAGCTAACCTTGTCGCCTTCCTTCACCAGCCATTTGGCGAGGGTGCCTTCTTCCATCGTCGGCGACAGCGCCGGCATGAGGATATCGATCGACATCAGGCGTACACCTCGGTGAACAGTTCGGACACGTCCGGCTCGGGGCTGTCCTGGGCGAAATCGGCGGCGTCGGAGACGATGTCCTTGATCTCGCGGTCGATGGCCTTGAGGTCGTCCTCGGTGGCTGCGCCCGCCTTGACCAGCGTCTCGCCGAGATGATCGATCGGATCGTGCTCGGCGCGCATCTTCTGCACCTCGTCGCGGGTGCGGTACTTGGCCGGATCGGACATGGAATGGCCGCGGTAGCGATAGGTCTTCATCTCCAGGATGATCGGCCCGTTGCCGGCGCGCGCCGAGCCGATGGCGTCCTCGGCGGCCGATCGCACCGCCAGCACGTCCATGCCGTCGACCTCGTAGCCCGGGATGCGGAAGCTGGCGCCGCGCCGGTAGAAATGGGTTTCCGACGACGAGCGCTCGACCGAGGTGCCCATGGCGTACTGGTTGTTCTCGATGATGTACACCACCGGCAGCTGCCACAGCTCGGCCATGTTGAAGGCCTCGTAGACCTGGCCCTGGTTCGCCGCGCCGTCGCCGAAGAAGGTGACGCAGACGCCGCCGTCGTTCCTGTACTTGTGCGAGAAGGCGATGCCCGAGCCCAGCGGGATCTGGGCGCCGACGATGCCGTGGCCGCCATAGAAATTGGCCTCGCGGTCGAACATGTGCATGGAGCCGCCCTTGCCCTTCGAGATGCCGCCGGCGCGGCCGGTCAGCTCGGCCATCACGGCGTTGGGGCTGGTGCCGACGGCCAGGATGTGGCCGTGGTCGCGGTAGGCTGTAATGAGGGAATCGCCCTTCTGCATCGCCGACTTGACGCCGGTGATGACGGCTTCCTGTCCGATATAGAGGTGGCAGAAGCCGCCGATCAGGCCCATGCCGTACATCTGGCCGGCACGCTCCTCGAAGCGGCGGATCAGCAGCATCTCGCGGTAGAACGCCAGCAGCTCCTCGGGCTTCGCCTTGTAGGGCGGCGGCGCCGACGTGCGCTCTGCCTGCTGCTTGGCTTTGGTTGCCGTTTTCCTGGTGGCCATGGTGTCCCCTTCAGCGACGCGGGCGCGGCGGATTCAGCGGCGTCCGGCTCGGCCCTTGCGGCCCATATTACCGACGCTTCCCGGGCGAAAATCAATCGCGGATCGGTGACGATTTCCAGTTCGCCAGTTTGTTAGGGAACGATGCCGGAGCGGGAACGGATGTTTCGCCGCGCCGGGTCCCCGGGAAAGAAAATAAGGCGTATCAGTTCTTTTCCAGGGTGGAATTCAGAATCACGATCTCGTCGGGATGGGCGAAGCCCAGTTCGTAGCGGGCCAGTTCGTCGAGCAGATCCGGATCGACCTTCTCGGGCGACAACAGGCGCACCCGGTGTTCCAGGGTCGCGCGCTGAGCGGCCACCGCGGCCGCCTCGGCCTCGAGCGAGGACTTCTGGCGCTCCAGGCGGACATAGGACAGCAGCCCCAGCTCGCCTTGCACGGCATGGTAGCAGAAATACGCGATGAGGCACATCACGACCCCCGGGAGGATCGCGTCCAAGGTCATCTGTCTGATTGCCCCTTTGCGCATGTGAAATAGTGAATCACACGCGAGTCACCGGGTCAAACGGAATTCTTCGTCGATTCAGCAACTTGTGAAGAGTCTGCGAGTCGCGGCGATAAAAGCCGCCTCAGCCCTTCAGAATGGAGCGTCCGGCATACGCGGCCATGTCGCCCAGCTGCTCCTCGATGCGGATCAGCTGGTTGTATTTGGCCAGCCGGTCGGACCGCGCCAGCGAGCCGGTCTTGATCTGGCCGCAGTTGGTCGCGACCGCCAGGTCGGCGATGGTCGAGTCCTCGGTCTCGCCCGAGCGGTGCGACATCACCGCCGTGTAGGACGCGCGGTGCGCCATGTTCACGGCCTCCAGCGTCTCCGACAGGGTGCCGATCTGGTTGACCTTCACCAGGATCGAGTTGGCGAGGCCGCCCTTGATGCCGGCCGACAGCCGCGCCGGATTGGTGACGAAGAGGTCGTCGCCGACCAGCTGGACCTTGCCGCCGATGGCGTCGGTGAGCGCCTTCCAGCCCTCGAAATCGTCCTCGGCCATGCCGTCCTCGATGGAGATGATCGGATAGCGCCCGACCAGGTCCGCCCAGTACGCCGCCATCTCGCCGCCGTCGAGCACTTTGCCTTCGCCCTCAAGGTGATAGCGGCCATCCTTGAAGAACTCGGTGCTGGCCGCGTCGAGCGCCAGCATGATCTCGTCGCCCGCCCTGTAGCCGGCCTTCTCGATCGACTTCATCACGAAGTCCAGCGCCGCCGTGGTGCTGGCCAGGTTCGGCGCGAAGCCGCCCTCGTCGCCCACATTGGTGTTGTGCCCCGCCGCCGACAGCTCCTTCTTCAGCGTGTGGAACACCTCGGCGCCCATGCGCACGGCGTCGGCGATGCTGTCGGCCGCCACCGGCATGATCATGAATTCCTGGATGTCGATGGGATTGTCGGCGTGGGCGCCGCCATTGACGATGTTCATCATCGGCACCGGCAGGATGTGCGCCGAGGCGCCGCCCACATAGCGGTAGAGCGGCAGGCCGGACTCGGCGGCGGCGGCCTTGGCGATGGCGAGGCTCGCGCCCAGGATGGCGTTGGCGCCGAGCCGCGACTTGTTGGCCGTGCCGTCCAAGTCGATCATGATCTTGTCGAGCGCGCGTTGGTCCTCGGCATCGAGGCCGGCGAGCGCCTCGAAGATTTCCGTGTTGACCGCGTTGACCGCCTTCGTGACGCCCTTGCCCATATAGGCGGGCCCGCCGTCGCGCAGCTCGACGGCCTCGTGGGCGCCGGTCGAGGCCCCCGACGCCCGCGGGGCGCCGCCGGCCGCCCCCGACTCCCGCCCCACGTCGACCTCCACGGTCGGATTGCCGCGGCTGTCGAAGATCTGGCGGGCGGCGATATCGGCGATGGCGGTCATGGGATTCCCCTTGATTGCTTGCTTGGTTGGGTGCGCCGCAGGCCTAGACGAGGCGCGATTGCTCGACGGCCGCGCGGATGAACGAGACGAACAGCGGATGCGGGTCGAACGGCTTCGACTTCAGTTCCGGATGGAACTGCACGCCGATGAACCAGGGATGATCCGGATGCTCGACGATCTCGGGCAGGCGGCCGTCGGGCGACATGCCCGAGAACAGCAGTCCCGCCTTCTCCAGCCGGTCCTTGTAGTTGATGTTGACCTCGTAGCGGTGCCGGTGGCGCTCGGAGATGTCGGCGGCGCCGCCATAGATGCCGGCGACCTGCGAATTGCCCTGCAGCACCGCCGGATAGGCGCCGAGACGCAGCGTACCGCCCATGTCGGACCCTTCGGTGCGGCTTTCGGTGATCCCGTCGTGCTCCCATTCGGTCATCAGGCCGACGACCGGGTCGGGGCACGGGCCGAACTCGGTGGAACTGGCGCTCGGCACGCCCGCCAGGTTGCGCGCCGCCTCGATCACCGCCAGCTGCATGCCGAAGCAGATGCCGAAATAGGGCACCAGTCGCGTCCGGGCGAAGGTGGCGGCGGCGATCTTGCCTTCCGCGCCCCGGTTGCCGAACCCGCCCGGCACCAGGATGCCGTGGACGTTCTCCAGGTGCAGCACCGCGTCCTCGGATTCGAATATCTCCGAATCGAGCCAGTCGATGTTCACCTTGACGTTGTTGGCGATGCCGCCGTGGGTGAGCGCCTCTTCCAGCGACTTGTAGGCGTCCTTGAGGCCGGTGTACTTGCCGACGACGGCGATGGTCACCTCGCCTTCCGGCTCCTTCACCCGCTTGACCACGTTCCGCCACGGCGACAGGTCGGGCGCCGGCGCGTCCTCGATGCCGAAGGACTTCAGCACCTGGGTGTCGAGGCCTTCCTCGTGGTAGCGCAGCGGCACCTCGTAGATGCTGCTCACGTCCAGCGCCTGGATCACCGCTTCTTCGCGAACATTGCAGAACAGCGCGATCTTGCGGCGCTCCGACAGCGGGATCTCGCGCTCGCAGCGGCACATCAGGATATGCGGCTGGATGCCGATGCCGCGCAGTTCCTTCACCGAATGCTGGGTCGGCTTGGTCTTCAGTTCGCCGGCCGAGGCGATGTAGGGCACCAGGGTCAGGTGGATGAAGATGGCGCTGCCATAGAGGTCGTTGCCGAGCTGGCGGATCGCCTCGAGGAACGGCAGGCTCTCGATGTCGCCGATGGTGCCGCCCACCTCGCACAGGATGAAGTCGCAGCCGTCCTGCTCGGCCAGCGCGAACTCCTTGATGGCGTCGGTGACATGCGGGATCACCTGAACGGTGCCGCCCAGATAGTCGCCGCGGCGCTCCTTGGCGATGATCTGCTGGTAGATGCGGCCCGAGGTGACGTTGTCGCTCTTGCGCGAGGCGACGCCGGTGAAGCGCTCGTAGTGGCCCAGGTCGAGGTCGGTTTCGGCGCCGTCGTCGGTGACGTAGACCTCGCCGTGCTGGTACGGGCTCATGGTGCCCGGATCCACGTTGAGATAGGGATCGAGCTTGCGCAGCCGGACCTTGTAGCCCCGGGCCTGCAGCAAGGCGCCCAATGCGGCGGAAGCGAGCCCCTTCCCCAACGAAGAGACCACTCCCCCGGTGATGAATATGAATCGCGTCATGGACCGGGGGTGCGCATGCGGTTGTTGAACGGAAGGGTTGAGGGAGCCTACTCCAGGGGAACGCTGGGCGCGGCGGGCGCTGCCGGCGCGGCGGGCGCCTCGGTCGACGGCTTCGCCGGCACCTTGGCGCCCTCCATCAGCGAGGCGGACTCGCCGGTGCCATAGGCCGCCAGCACGGCCAGCGCCAGGCACAGCGCCATGAACGCCGTGGCGAGGCCCGCCGTCAGCTTGGTCAGGAAGCTGCCGACGCCCCGCACCGACATGAAACTGCCCGAGGACGCGCCGCCCGTCAGGGTCGCCGCGCCGCCTTCCGAGCGCTGCATCAGGATCACGATCACCAACGCGACGGCGACCACCAACTGGATGATGAGGACAACTTCTTGCATGGTGCTTTCACGGGTCAGGGTTGGGGGGCTTTTACACCAACTGTCCCGGTGGTGCCAAACCGTTATTTGGCCGCCGCCGGAACCTCGGGCGACGGCACGGGACCGAGCCCCAGATGGCTCTGGAGAAACGCGTCCATCGCCTCGAAGAAGGCCATCCGGTTGTTCTCCAGGCTCAATCCGTGATCGCCGTCGCGCAACTCGACCTCCACCACGTCCTTGCCCGCGCGCTTCAGCGCCGCGATCATCCGGCGGCTGTGATCGGGGTTCACGACCCGGTCCTTGGTGCCGTAGGCGACCAGCACCGGAATGCCGGCCTTGTCCGCGTGGCGGGCCGGCGAGTAGTCGGCAGCGTCCTCCTGCCGCAGATACTCCCGCGCGATCAGGTAGCTGGTGTAGTGGCGAAGGTCCTCGATCCGCTGCTGGATATCGGTAACCCCGTTCAGCGCCACCGCGCAGCGAAACAGCTCAGGCGTCGCGACCGCCGCCTGCAGCGCCACGTAGCCGCCATACGAAGCGCCGACGATGCAGATGCGCCCGGGATCGGCGAATCCTTCGGCCACCGCCCATTGCAGACCGTCGATCACGTCGTTCTGCATGCCTTTGCCCCACTGGCCGTCGCCGGCGTCCTCGAACTCCCGTCCATACCCCGTCGAGCCGCGGAAGTTGGGCTGCAGCACGGCCCAGCCGCGGCTGGCGAAATACTGCACCCAGTAATCATACCCCATGGTGTCGCGCGATGCCGGGCCGCCATGGGGATGGACGATCAGCGGCAGGTTTTTCGGGTCGGCGCCCTTCGGCAGGGTGAGATAGGCCTCGATCTTCAATCCGTCGCGCGCCTCGTAGGCGACCTTCCTCGTCTCCGACAGCGCCCGCCCGTGCAGCTGGGGATAGGCGCTGCCCAGCGGCGCGTAGACGTTCTTGACGATGTCGAAATAGTAGTAGGCCGGCGGCGAGGAGGCGCTCTCGACCCTGGCGACCGCCTTCGTCAGGCTCAGGTCGCGGCTCACGATCGCGGCCTGCATGCCCGGATAGAGCCGTCCCAGCGCCGCCTGGTCGTCCTGCTCCAGCTTGTCGAAATGGATCCAGACCGGCGCATCGGCCAGGTAGGCGACGCCGGTCAGCCGGTCCGTCCCCGGCGCGAAGGACCAGCCGGCGACATCGTAGGTCTCGTGGGAGAACACCGTGCCGACCACCTCCGACGTCGCGGTGTCGAACCGGTAGATCGCCATCCGGCCATGCTCGTTCACGTCGCGAATCAGGACGATGTTGGGCTCCTCGGTGAAGCCGATGACGTCGAACGCGCCGCCCTCGACATCGCGGGAATCGAACGTGGCCTGGGTTGTGAAGTCGTCGTCTTCCGACTGCCGGAAGACGATCCGGGCCTCCTGCTTCAGATAGCCGCTGGAGCTGCGCCGAAGGCCGTAGCCCAGGCGGACGACGCCCTTGGCGTCCGCCATCCAGTCCAGCACGCCGCCGCGCTCGCGCACCACGCGGTCACCGAAGGAATTGCCCTCGATGTCGAAGCTGAACACGCCCGGCTGCCCTTGCGTGTCGCGGTCGAGCGCGACGTAGATCTTGTCGCCCTTCAGCGGCAGCTTGCTGACCACATTGTCCTGGAACTGGGAGAAGTGCCGCTCCGGCTCCTTGCCCACGATCGCCTCGCGGAACTTGATCAGCGGCTCCAGCGTGCCCGCCTCGGTGTCGAACACGGCCAGCCGCGACTCCACGGTCTCGATGCCGTAGCGGCGGTAGGGAAAGCCGAAGCTGATCAGCAGGTGCCGGTCCGTCGCCCATTCGTACCAGCGCGGATCGAATTCGCCGTAGCCGCTCATCTTGATGCCATCGCTGTCGCCGTTGGTCGGCACGCTCGCCAGCATGGGCTTGCCGCCGACCGAGACGATCGCGGCATAGCGCGCGCCGTCGGGCGACAGCTTGATGCTGCCCTGTGCCGGCCCGCCGATGATGGGCAGCTTGGCGAAGTATTCGACAGGGAGCGGCTCGTGCGCCAGCACGGGCGCGGCGGTCAGGATCAGGCAGGCGGCGGCAAGCGTCCGGAACATGACTTTCCTCGAAATGCGCGCCGGACGGTTGGCCCCGTCGGCGGGATTACGCGTACGCCGCCATAATCCCCAGAAAATCGTCGGCCTTCAAGCTCGCGCCGCCGACCAGGGCGCCGTCCACGTTGGCGACCGCCATCAGCTCGCCGGCGTTGGACGGCTTCACCGAGCCGCCATAGAGCAGGCGGATGCCCCTGCCCGCCTCGCCCAGCCGCTTGGCCAGCGCGTCGCGGATGAAGGCGTGCACCTCGGCCACGTCGCCGGGCGTCGGCGTGCGGCCGGTGCCGATGGCCCAGACCGGCTCGTAGGCGACGACCGTATTCGCCGGGGTCGCGGCTTCGGGCACCGAGCCGGCGATCTGGCCGCCGATCACGCCCAGGGTTCGGCCGCCGGTGCGCTCGGCCTCGGTCTCGCCGACGCAGATGATGGCGGTCAGGCCGGCCCGCCAGGCGGCTTCGGCCTTCGCCGCCACCAGCGCATCGGTCTCGCCGTGGTCCTGGCGGCGCTCCGAGTGCCCGACGATGACGGCGGAGGCGCCCATCTCGGCCAGCAGCTCGGCGCTGACGTCGCCGGTATGGGCGCCGCTCGCCTTGGGATGGCAGTCCTGGGCGCCGACCGCGATGGCGCTGCCCGACAGCGCCTGCGCCAGCAGGCCGACCAGCGGGAACGGCGGGCAGATCATCGCCTCGCACCGGACGCCCTCGAGTGCCGCCAGCCCGTCGGCCATTCGCCGGGCCTCGTCGGCGCTGGCCGCCGAGCCGTTCATCTTCCAGTTGCCGGCCACCAGCGCCCTGCGTGTCTCGCTCATCGGTTCATTCCGGATTTCGTTGATCGGTTTTCCCGATAGCAGACCGGCCCGGCCGTTTCCAGTCCCGGCTTGCAGGTTGCGGGGGGTGGCCCGCGTGACTATGATGCGCGCCCAATCCAGCCCGGACCGCCGGGCACAGCCCGATCGGGAGAACCTGATACATGCTGACTGCGCTGCGCAAAGGCGCGAATTCATGGCTAGTGCGTGGCCTTCTGGTCCTCATCATCGCCAGCTTCGTGCTCTGGGGCGTGCAGTCCGCGCATCTGGCCGGCCCGGCCACCGTGGCGAGCGTCGGCGACGTCAAGGTCACCCAGGAGGAATACGTCCGCGCCTTCAGGTCCGAGCAGGCGCAGCTCACCAGGGACCCGTCGGAGCCCTACACCGTCCAGAAGATGGTCGCCGACGGGCTCGACAAGCTGGTGCTGGAGCGTCTGGTGATGGGCGCGGCGCTCGACAACGCCGCCGACGACTTGGGCGTGCGCGCCTCCGACGAGCGGATCATCTCCGGCATCCACGGCGCGCCGCGCTTCGCGAACGTCAACGGCGCCTTCGACATGGCGATCTATCGCCAGGAGCTGTCGCGCCAGGGCATGTCGGAGCAGCAATACGTCGCCGAGACCCGCCGCCTGATGGAGCGCGCCGACCTGCTGGGCACGCTGCGCGGCGGCGTGATCGTGCCCGAGGCGGTGGTGCAGGCGCTCTATTCCTACGGCTCGGAAGTCCGCTGGGCGCACTATGTCGGCATTCCCGCCGCGGCCATGACCAACATCCCCGAGCCGACCGACGGCGATCTCAAGGCCTATTACGATTCCCACCAGCAGGCCTACGCCCAGCCCGAATTCCGCGCCTTCCGGTTCCTGGTGCTCAACCAGGCCGAGCTGGCGGCGCGCACCCAGGTGACCGACGAGCAGATCAAGGCCGAGTACGAGGCGCGCAAGGCCTCGCTGTCGGCGCCCGAGAAGCGCGACCTGAAGCAGATCATCGTCGCCGCCGAGGCCGACGCGAAGAAGCTGAAGCAGCGGCTCGACGCCGGCGAGGATTTCGAGGCGGTCGCCCGGTCGGCCGGCATGTCCGCCGCCGAGACCACCCTGCCCGCCACCGAGAAGGCCAAGCTGTCCTATCTGGGCGACGAGGCGGCTGACAAGGCCTTCGCGCTCGACGAAGGCAAGGTCGGCGATCCGGTCGGCAGCAAGCTCGGCTGGGTGATCTTCAAGGTCGAGAAGGTCACGCCGGGCCGCGAGGTCTCGCTCGAGGAGGCCCGCCCGCAGCTGATGAAGGACATCGTCGACCGGAAGGTCGCCGCGGACATGGACGCGCTGTCCGAGAAGGCGCGCACCGAGATCGCCACCGGCGTCGCCATCGACGCGCTGGCCCAGTCGCTCGGGCTGCCGCTGCGCACCGTCGAGCGGATGGACAGCGCGGGCAAGGACGCCCAGGGCAACCAGGTCGCCGGCCTGCCGCCCGGAGGCAACTTCATTTCCTCCCTGTTCGCCAAGACCGAGGGCGAGTTTATCGACCTCGAGGACGACGGCGAGACCGGCTACTTCGTCACCCAGCTGGACAGCATCGTTCCCGCCCGGGTCAAGCCGCTCGACGAGATCAGGGACCAGGTCCGCGCCGACTGGACCCGCGACGCCCGGAGCAAGGCGGCCGAGACCATCGCCCGCCAGATGGTCGAGAAGGTCCGCGGCGGCGCCTCGCTGTCCGACGCGGCCGCCGAGGTGGGCGCCGCGGTCTCGACGACGCCGGTGGTCAGCCGCGCCGAGGCCGGTAAGCTCGGCGCCTTCTCGCGCGACCTGCTGGTGGCGATGTTCGATGCCGCCAAGGACGGCGTGGTCCACGGCCCGTCGTCGCGGGGCGACGGCTATTTCGTCGTCCAGGTGGCCGAGGTCAAGTCCATGCCCATCGACCAGAACAGCGAGGAATACAGGCAGATCAAGCGGCAGCTGGGGGAAACCCTGAAGCTCGACATCTTCGCCCAGTTCTCGACCTATCTTCTCGACAAATATTCCGTCAGCCGGAACCAGAAGCTGGTCGACCAGATCGTCTCGCAGATGCCTCAGTGAGCACGGTGGGCGTGATTGGAAGACAAGGTCCGATGGTGCCCGCATGACCGACGTCTCGCCCGAGCCCGACGCCTTCCGCGCCGCCTACCAGGCCGGCCGGCCGCAGGTGGTCTGGACCACGCTGGTCGCCGACCTGGAGACCCCGGTCTCGGCGTTCCTCAAACTCACCCAGGGCCGTAGCCACACCTTCCTGCTCGAATCCGTCGAGGGCGGCGCCATCCGCGGCCGCTATTCGTTCATCGGCCTGATGCCCGACGTGATCTGGCGCTGCGCCGGCGAGCGGGCCGAGATCAACCGCGACGCCCTCGCCGACCCGGCCGCCTTCGCCGCCGAGGCCGAAAAGCCGCTTGCCTCCATGCGCGCGCTGATCGCGGAATCGCTGATCGACCTGCCCGAGGAGCTGCCGCCCATGGCCGCCGGTCTGGTCGGCTACATGGGCTACGACATGGTGCGGCTGATGGAGAAGCTGCCGCCGCCCAATCCCGATCCGCTGGGCACGCCCGACGGCATGTTCGTTCGCCCGACGCTGATGGCGGTGTTCGACAGCGTCAAGGACATCGTCACCCTGGTGACGCCGGTGCGCCCGCGCCCCGACCTCACCGCCGAGGCCGCCTACAGCCGCGCGCTCGACCGGCTGTGGCTGGGCATCGACGCGCTCGACAATCCGGTGCCCGCCGCCCACAGCGCCGCCGTCGAGCTCCCGCCCCTGCCCGAGCCGGCCTCCAACACCCCGCGCGAGCGCTATCTCGACATGGTCCGCAAGGCGCAGGAGTACATCGCCGCCGGCGACATCTTCCAGGTGGTGCTGTCGCAGCGCTTCTCGGTGCCGTTCGACCTGCCGCCCTTCGCGCTCTACCGGGCGCTGCGGCGCACCAACCCGTCGCCCTACATGTACTACATGGACATGGACGGCTTCGCCGTGACCGGGTCGAGCCCCGAGATCCTGGTGCGGCTGAAGGACGGCGAGGTCACCATCCGCCCCATCGCCGGCACCCGCCCGCGCGGCGCCACCGCCGCCGAGGACAAGAAACTGATGGAAGGCCTGCTGGCCGACCCCAAGGAGCTGTCCGAGCACCTGATGCTGCTCGACCTGGGCCGCAACGACGTCGGCCGGGTGGCGAAGGCCGGCACCGTCGAGGTCACCGAGCAGAACACCATCGAGCTCTACTCCCACGTGATGCACATCGTCTCCAACGTGCGCGGCGAGATCGACCCGCGCTTCGACGGCATCGACGCCCTGTGCGGCGGCTTTCCGGCCGGCACGGTCTCGGGCGCCCCGAAGGTGCGGGCCATGGAGATCATCGACGAGCTGGAGGTGGAAAAGCGCGGCATCTATGCCGGCGGCGTCGGCTATTTCTCGGCGGGCGGCTCCATGGACACCGCCATCGTGCTGCGCACCGGCCTGGTCAAGGACGGCCGCATGTACATCCAGGCCGGCGCCGGCATCGTCGCCGACAGCGTCCCCGAAAGCGAGGACGCCGAATGCCGCGCCAAGGCCCGAGCGTTGGTGCGGGCGGCGCAGGAAGCGGTAAGGTTCGCCGCGACGCCGGGCCGGGGGCAGTAACGCCGTTGGTCTAATCGAGGCTGCCGGGCTTCAAGCCTTCCGGCAACTCGTCTTCCGCTTCCGGCGGCCGATCCGGCACCTTGTCGAGGATACGGCCCAGGCCTTGGCCGGTATGCCCCTTGGCCCGATCCCTGAAGAACGCGGCCGCCGTTTCGACGCTGCCGATCTTCTGCGCCACAGCCGTCGCGATCCACTGATTGAGGCTGACGCCGTCCTCCTTGGCCAGACGCGCCGCTGCTGCCTTGATCGAGGCCGGCAGCTTGAGCGGATAAGTGGCCTTGCTCATCTTCACAACTCCTTCAGCAGGTCGATGGGCCGCATCAACCGAACACCAAAGCGGGACGCCGCCCCGCTGAAATCGCGGATATTGTATGTCACGAGGGCATCCGCCCGCCCGTTGATCGCCGCTTCCAGCACCAGCTCGTCGTCCGGATCGCGGAGTTGCGGCCGCCACAGCATATGGACCTCGACTGGCTCGAGAAGCGCTGCAAGTTCCGCCAGCAGCACGTCCACGTCCTGAAGCGTCAGCCCCGAAACCAGCCGCTGTTCCGTCCGCTTCAGCACATCCTCGTATTCGAGAAACAGGGATGGCGTGGCGATCATTCTCAACCGGCGCCGATCGACCGCACGAAGCAGGAGAAAGCTCGCGCCCAGCCGGCTTCTGAGCGCGGTGGCGATAACCGACGTATCCAGCACGACCCTCCACATCGCCAATATATACATCCCATGGGATGTCATTTCCACGACGTAGCCGCTTCAGAAATTCGAATTTCGCCGTGACAGGCCCGCGCAAGACGCCGTTCCCTTTGCACCGGCCCAAGCTATACTGCGCCCGCGCCAGCTTTCGGGGGTTACGGTGATTATCGGAATTGATTTGGGCACGACGAACTGCGCCTGCGCCGTGTTCCGCGACGGCGCCGTGGAAATGATCCCCAACAGCCTGGGACACGTGCTGACCCCGTCGGCCGTCAGCATCGACGACAAGGACCAGGTGATCACCGGCCTGCCCGCCCGCGAGCGCCAGTCGACCCATCCGGACCGCACCGTCACCGCCTTCAAGCGCCACATGGGCACCCAGCGCATCGCCAGGCTGGGCACCCTGTCGTTCCGGCCCGAGGAATTGTCGGCGCTGATGCTGCGCAGCCTCAAGCGCGACGCGGAAGCCTATCTTGGCGAGCCGGTCACCGAGGCGGTGATCACCGTGCCCGCCTATTTCAACGACAAGCAGCGCAAGGCCACTCGCCAGGCCGGCGAGCTGGCCGGGCTGAAGGTCGAGCGGCTGATCAACGAGCCCACCGCGGCCGCCCTCGCCTACGGCATCCATCTGCGCGACCGGCAGACCCGCTTCCTGGTGTTCGACCTGGGCGGCGGCACCTTCGACGTGTCGATCCTGGAAATCTTCGAGGGCATCATCGAGGTGCGCGCCTCGGCCGGCGACAACCGGCTCGGCGGCGAGGACTTCAACGAGCTGCTGGTCGAGATGGCGCGGCGCCGCTTCGGCGATCAGCTCGGGCGCGACGCCCGCGACAGCGACCCGCTTTATCAGAAGCTGCGCGAGGCGGCCGAGCGGACGCGCCGCGCCCTGTCGGATGGCGAAGCCGCCGCGATGGCCTTCGTCTGGCGGGACAAGGCCTACAGCCTCGACATCACCGCCGAGGCCTTCGAGGCCGATTGCGCCTCGCTGCTCGCCCGCCTGCGCGATCCGGTGCTGCGGTCTATGCGCGACAGCAGCCTGTCGATGGACGCCATCGAGGAAGTCATCCTGGTCGGCGGCGCCACCCGCATGCCGCTGATCCGCAAGACCGTCACCCGCATGTTCGGCCGGTTTCCGTCGACCAAGGTCAATCCCGACGAGGCCGTGGCGCACGGCGCCGCGATCCAGGCGGCGCTCAAGGCGCGCGACGCGGCGCTGTCCGAGGTGGTGCTGACGGACGTCTGTCCGTTCACCCTCGGCGTCGAATCCAGCGAGCGCGGCAACGCACAGCAGATCATCACGGGCATTTTCGTGCCGATCATCGAGCGCAACGTGGTGGTGCCGGCCAGCCGCGAGAGACCGTTCTCGACCCTGGAGGACAACCAGCAGAGGGTCGAGATCCGCGTGTTCCAGGGCGAATCGCGCTGGGCCAAGGACAACATCTTCCTCGGCAAGCTCGACATCCCGGTGCCGAAGGGCCGCGGCGGGCAGGTCATGATCAACTGCCGGTTCAGCTACGACATCAACGGGCTGCTCGAAGTCGACGTGCATGTGCCGCAGACCAACGAGCGGCGCCAGTTGGTGATCGTCGACCAGGACGGCGTCAGTGCCGAGCAGATCGCCGAGAGGCGGGCCGCGCTCGCCAGTCTCAAGGTGCACCCCCGCGATACCGAGGCGATCAGCGCCACCATGGCCCGGGCGGGCCGCTGCTACGAGAACGCCATCGGCGACATCCGCGAACATATCGGCAGCCTGATCCTGCAGTTCGAGCAGGTGCTGCAGGGCCAGGACCCCCGCGCCTGCGAGGCCGCGCGCGTCCAGCTCGGCGAGATGCTGGACCAGATCGAGGGACAGTCCCTGCTGTGACCGCTGATCATATCTGGGACATCCTGGAGATTCCGGAGACCGAGGACGAAGCCTCGATCCGCCGGGCCTATGCCCTTCGGCTGCGCAAGACCAACCCGGAAGACGACGCCGAAGGGTTCAAGCAGCTTCGCCAGGCCTACGACGCCGCGCTCCAGCGCGCGAGATGGGCGAGCGCGAACCGCGAGTGGCAGGAACGCCAGGCCGCGCACGAGGAACCCGGCGATCAGGACGAGTGGGACGACGGCGTCTGGGATGTCGATGACCGCGCCACGGTCGGCGACGGCTGGCCGGCGCACGAACCCGCCGCCGCGGACGGCGCGCTGGACGAGACGGCGATGCTGCGCCGGCAGGCCGAGGCCGACATCGAGGATCACAACAAGGCGCGCATGGCGCTCGCGGACGCGATCCGCGAGAACGCGCCGGCCGCCACGATCCTGGAAGCGCTGCGGGCGCTGTTCGCCACCAGGGCGATGGACCAGATCGACGTCTACGGCAACACCGGCGCCTGGCTGATCGACGTCGTCCACCGCTACAGGCCCGCCTCGGAAGTCCTGATCGATCCGATGATCGCCTTCTTCGGCTGGACGCAGGCGGCCGAGGCCAGCTACCAGTGGAATGGTCCGGCGTCGATCCTGGCCCTGCGGCGCGAGCTGTCGCGGGAGCAAGCCTGGACCATGCGTCGGGCGGAACCCGAGGTTCCGAGATCGGCGTTTCGCCGGTTCGCCGACCGCTACCTCGACTTCAACAATTTCCTCTACTGGGCGATTCCGTTGATCGGCGTCGTCGCCTTCGGCATGAACGTCCTTGGCGTGTTCGAGCCGGAACGCCCCCGGGAGCGCCCCCGTGCCGAAGCCGGCGATCAGCGGCCGCCGATCTATATCGGCACGCCCGACGGCGCGCGGGCGGGCTGCAGGGAAGGCGCGCGGCGCTGGCGGCCCCAGCCGGCGAACGATGGACCCAGGGACGACCCGCGCGGCATGGCCGAGGCCCGCTCGGTCTGCGAGTACGCCATGGCGAAGATCCCCGGCTCGCCCCTGCTGATGCAGTACGCGGCGATCGTCGAATTGAGAACCGGGCACTGGCAGGCCGCACTGAAGCACGCCGAAGACATCCTGAAGATCAGCCCGTCGGATCCCGCCGCTCTTTACATCAAGGGCTTCGCGCAGAGCCGGATCGAGCCTGAACGCCGCGGCGCCGCCCGGCTGATGCGCGACGCGCTCGCCATCGATGGCAACGTGGCCGAGCGGATCCGGGCGTTCCATGTGGTCGACCTGCCAGACATCAAGCCTGCCTCGTCGCCCAGGACGTATTTCTCTCCCCGCCTGCTGTTGCCGATCGACGGCAGGATCGAGGCGCTGGAGAAGGCCGGTCAGGCCGCCGTGGACTCCGCCTATCGCAACCGCGGCTTCGACAGCGCCGTCGGCGAGACGACGCTGGAGTGCCTGGTGGGTCAGGCGGGCCGCGCGCGCGACTGCCGTATCAGGGAGGAAAAGCCCTGGAATCGGGGCGTCGGCGAAATCGCCATCGCGGTGGTCGAGCAGTGGACCATGACGCAGCCGACCAAGAACGGCGTGCCGGTCGACGGCGTCCCCATGCTCTTCACCTATACGTTCACCGCAGCCCCCGGCTACGGCAGGCGGCTGGATACGTTCGACCTCGCCGATTATGACGACGAGGCGACAGGCATCGTCGAAAACGAGCTTGCGGCGTCGCTGACCGAGGCGGCGCTCGCCAAAAAGCCTGCCTATGTGTACGGGAAGTTCATCGACCTCGACGGCAACGGCCCGCCGGAGATCGTCGCGCGGCTGCAGAGCCGCTTCCTGTGCGGCGACGCCGCGCGCAGCTGCGCCTATGTGATGGCGCGCAAGGACAAGGGTCCCTACGAGCTGATCTTCAGCGTGGCCGGCGCGCAGCCCATGAACCTGCTCGACTCCACGTCCCAGGGCTGGCGCGACGTCCAGCTCGGCTACGCGATCTGGCGCTACGACGGCGCCACCTACCGAAACGCCGGCCCCTCGAACCCGATGCACTGAGAACGTTTCGGTGACACTATACTAAACTCCCGCCCTGCCCGATGATCCCTGCCTCGATCCGACGGGAGGCCTCGATGGCAAGGTTGGCGCGCGTGGTGGTGCCCGGGCTGCCGCATCACGTGACCCAGCGCGGCAACCGGCGCGAACGGGTGTTCTTCGGCGATGACGACTACCGCGCCTATCTGGCGCTGGTCGGCGCGGCGGCGCGGCGCTCCGGCACGCAGGTCTGGGCCTATTGCCTGATGCCGAACCACGTCCATTTCATCATGGCGCCGTCGCACCCTAACGGATTGCGCGACACCTTCGCGGATGCCCATCGCCGGTATACCGGCCGGATCAATGCCCGCCTGGGACAGACCGGCCATCTCTGGCAGGGCCGATTCAGCTCCAGCGTCATGGACGAGCCGCACCTGCTGGCCGCCGCGCGCTACGTGGCGATGAACCCGGTGCGGGCCGGGCTCGTGGCGGCAGCGGCCGACTGGCCGTGGTCGAGCGTCCGCGCCCACATCGCGGGCCGTGACGATGGCCTGGTGACCGTGCGCCCGCTGCTCGACCGCGTCGCCGATTGGACCGCCTTCCTCGACACGCCGGACGACAAGGCCGCCGTCGCGGCGCTGCGCCGCGCCTACAGCACCGGCCGCCCCGTCGGCGGCGCCGAATGGATCGCATCGCTCGAAACCGAAACCGCCCGCGCGCTCGCTCCAAGGAAACGCGGCCCGAAGCCACGGACACCCAATGACGGCCAAGACTCGTTGATTTAGTAAGGTGTCACCGTAATCTCACCGTAATCGCTTCAATGCCGGGTCCAACGTCCTTTGACCCAGACCAACCCGCTCGCCAGTACGGCCAGAATTATGGAGTACGGCACCCCAGTAAGCGGAAATAAAGCGCGACCTGTATCGTTGGTCAGCAGCTTCATGGAATGTTCCTGATCTGCGCTCTGCTCGGACATGCTGAACACACCATCGCCATCCAAGTCAAACTGATCCAGTCGATATTCCAGATACGCCCCGTATGTCATCATCAAGGCCACTGATGAGAGGTATATCGCAAAAAAGGATACGAGGAATACCCTGCCAGGCCCCCAATGCATCCTGTTTGCGGCAGTAACTGAGACGACAACCGACACTATTGCGCAGATCAGCAAACCAGCAAGCAACACGGCCCCAGCCCCTCGATATCGGTGACAGTTTACTAAACCGAAGACCAGGACAGCCACTTTCCCTCGCCGCCACCTTAGCCCAGCCCCTACGGCATCCACCACCCGCCACCGACGCTGATGTGCTGGGGAATTCCGGCGACAGTGCATTTGTTGAAATTAACCAGATCACTGCACGCTCACCCGGTGCTCTCCGGCTTCCACGGGTTGACCAGTTCCACGCCTGTGGCGACGAAATCCCCGACATTACGTGTGACCACGGTCATGCCGTGAACCAGCGCGGTCGCCGCGATCAGCGCGTCGCGTTCCGAGCGCGGGTCGGGGACGTGAAGCCGGGCACAGCGGATCGCGACGGCGGTATCGACGGGCAGGATGCGTGCGTCGAACCGGGTGAGAATTTGCTCGTCCACCCAGCGGCGCAGCACCTTCCCCTGCCGCGCGTCGCGGCGCTCGACCTGAAGCACGCCGCGCTCGATCTCCAGCAGCGATATGGCCGACAGGTAGAACTGCGCGGCCGGAATGCTGTCCGCCCATGCCGCCACGTTCGCGTCGGCCCGCGCCGGGCGCCGCAGTTCGGAGACGACGTTGGTGTCGAGGATGAACATCAATCCAGATCGGCCGGGCGCAGCACGGCGTCCATCCGTGGCGGGTCGAAATCGAAGTCCGCTGCAGCGCCCTCCTGCTCCAGTGCCTGCCGCAGCGACATCTGCCCGCCGGTCAGCCGTTGATAGTCCTCGATCGTCAGCAGCACATGCGCCGGGCGCCCGCGGTCGGTGATGAACACGGGCCCGCCGGCAGCCGCCTTCTTGACCCGGCTGGCGTCCTGGTTGAACTCCCGGCTCGAAAACGTCCTGATCGCCACGCGCGCCTCCAAATGTAGATATGTTTCTACATGTGGATCACTCCAGAATCAAGCGGTAAGGCGACCTCGCCGCCCAGCAGCCCCCTACGGCATCCACCACCCGCCGCCGACGCTGATGTGCTGGCCGGTGATCTGGCGGGCGGCGGTGTCGGAGGCGAGGAACAGGACGGCCATGGCGATGTCGTCGGCGGTGGTGGGGCGGCGCAGCGCCGAGAGGTCGAGGGTCGCGGCGATCTGGCGCTCGCTGAGCACGGTATCGCCGCGGTTCCACACGCTGCCCTGCCCTGCCTCCTCCGGCCCGGGCACGACGATGCCCGGCGAGACGGCGTTGGCGCGGATGCCGTAGCGGCCGAATTCCCGGGCGACCGCCTTCGTGAACGCGATCACGCCCGACTTCAGCGCGCCGTAGACCGACTGGTTGGGCACGCCCTGCGCCGCGTCGCTGGCCAGCGCCACCAGCGCGCCGCCGCGCCGCTCTTTCATGCCCGCGAGCACGGCGTGGCTGCAGGCGATGGTGGCGCCGAGGTTGAGCCGCCACAGCCGGTCCCACTGCTCGGGCCGGGTCTGCAGCAGCAGGCCCGGATCGCCCCAGCCCATATTGTTGACCAGCACGTCGATGCGCCCCCGCGCCTTCTCGATATCGGCGACGAATCCGGCGCAGGCCCCGGCGTCCGACAGATCGGCGTGGACGCAGGCGCAGGCGGCGGCGCCCAGTCCGACCGCTTCCTGCCGCGTCGCCTCCGCCTTCGCGTCGTCGATGTCGACGATGACCAGGTCGGCGCCCTGCCGGGCGAAGGCATGGACGATGCCGCGGCCGATGTTGGAGGCGCCGCCCGTGACCACCACCACCCTGTTCGCGAAGCCGAGATCGATCATGCCAGGTACGCCGCATAGCGGTCGAGCGCGCGCAGCACCTCGTCCTCGCCGGCGACCGGCAGCCGCAGGATCGCCCGCGTCACGCCCGTGTCCCCGGCCGCGCGGATGGCGCCCTCGGTCTGCTCCCGGTCCTCGAGGAAGAACAGCGACACGTCGAGGCCGTCGGGATCGCGGCCGGCGGCGCGCATGCGCTCGCGCACGTCGGCGATGCTGCGCCGGGCGCGCTCGACGCCGAAGGTCAGCGGCAGCCAGCCGTCGCCGTGGCGCGCCACCTTGTCGCGCCCGAACGGCGTGTCGAGGGTGCCGAGCAGGATCGGCGGCCCCGCCGGGCGCAGCGGCTTGGGATATTGCCAGCTGGGCGAGAAGCGGACATGCTCGCCCTCGAAGCCGGGCCGCTCCTCGCGCCACAGGGTGCGGATCGCCTCCAGCCGCTCGGTCGCCTGTTTCCAGCGGTCCTCGAAGCGGATGCCGTGATGGCCCATCTCCTGCACGTTCCAGCCCGCGCCGACGCCGAAGACGAAGCGGCCGTCCGAGATGCGGTCGAGGGTCGCCACCCGCTTCGCGAGGGTGATGGGATGGTGCTGGTTCACCAGGCAGATGCAGGTGCCGAGCAGCAGCCGCGTGGTCGCCGCCGCCGCGGCCGCCAGGCTGACGAACGGATCCGCCATGTGGCGGTATTCCTCGGGCAGATAGCCGCCGCCGGGCATGGGCGGCATGCCGGTTTCCGGATCGGCGTCGCCCTCCGGCACCGGGATGTGGGTGTGCTCGGGCAGCCACAGCGACTCGAATCCCCGCTCCTCGGCGGCGCGGGCCAGCCGGTCGGCGCGCATGGTGTATTCGGTGTTGAACGAGAACAGTCCCAGCCGCATCGCCCTCTCCCCCTTGCCGCTCACGCCGTGCCCGCCGCGCCGGGGCGGCGCGCCAGGGTCACGTTTTCGGGCATGATCCCCTTCTGCATCATCCGCGACAGCTGCTGGATCAGCTGGACGGCGGACAGGCCCGACGGGTCGTACCATTCGGGCGACCAGTTGAGCGCGCCGATCAGCAGCATGCGCAGCGCCGACAGGTCGAATTCGGGGCGGATCAGGCCGGCGTCCCGCGCCTCCTCGAACAGCCCGGCATAGAACCGGCCCAGCGCCCGCTGCTTGCGCATGTGGCGGGTGCGCACCGCGTCCGGCGTCTGGTGCAGCATGCGCAGGCTCGCCACCGCGAAGTCGGACTCGGCCAGCAGGTAGGAGAGATGGCCGCCGAAGGCCGCTTCGATCCGTTCCATCGGATTGGCGTCTGGGCCGAGCGCGGCCACCGCCTCGTCGGCGGCGCGGCGCGCGCCGTGGACGCCCTCGTCGAGCACCGCCTCGGCCAGGTCCTCCTTGCCGTCGAAATAGTAATAGAGGCTGCCGGCCTGCACACCCGCCGCCTCGGCAATGTCGCGCAGCGAACTGGCCGTGTAGCCCGACTGCCGGAACGTCTTCGCCGCCGCGTTGAGGATGCGCGCCCTGGTCCGCGCCGACTTCGATCGTGAGTCCTCCGGCTTCATCGGTTCTCCCCTCGAAACCCCGTTGCGTCATTTTTGAACGTGCGTTAGATTTTTTGCAACGGGAAAACCGACGGGGAACGCGACATGCATACGGGACTGGGCCTGTGCTTCCAGGCGCTCGATGGCCAGGCGAACGACGCCGACATCTTCCGCCAGGAGTTGGCGCTCGCGGCGCGGGCCGAGGCCGACGGCTACGATTCCATCTGGACGCCCGAGCACCACTTCACCGACTACATGCTGACGCCCAACGTCACCCAGTTCCTGTCCTGGGTCGCCGGCCGCACCAGCCGCATCCGGCTCGGCACCATGGTCACGGTGCTGCCCTGGCACGATCCCGTCCGGGTCGCCGAGAGCTTCGTGCTGCTCGACCACCTCTCCCAGGGCCGCGCAATCCTGGGCATCGGTCGCGGCCTCGGCCGGGTCGAGTTCGACGCCTTCCGGGTGGAGATGAGCGAGTCGCGCCGGCGCTTCACCGAATATGCCGACGCCATCATCACCGCGCTGGAAACGGGAGTGATGGAATATGACGGCGAGCTCTACCGCCAGCCGCGCTTCGAGCTGCGGCCGCGGCCCTTCGCCAGCTTTCGGGGACGCACCTTCGCCTCGGCGATCTCGCCGCACTCGCTGGAGCTGATGGCCCGGCTCGGCGTCGGCGTCATGGTCATCGCCCAGAAGCCGTGGGACCTGGTGCAGCAGGAACTGGCCGGCTACCGCGAGCGCTACCGCGAGATCAACGGCGCCGAGGCGCCCAAGCCGATCCTCGCTTTGTTCGTCGGCGCCAGCGAGGACCCGGACGAGGCCCAGCGGATGCGCGCCCGCTACCTGCAGCGCTACGCCCGCTCGACCGTCGAACACTACGAGTTCGAGAACCAGAAATTCGCCGAGATCGAGGGCTACGAATATTACGCCGGGCTGGCCCGCAACATCGCCAAGCACGGCATCGACAAGTTCAACGGCTTCCTCGCCGACCTGCAGATCTGGGGCGACCCGGACGAGGTCACCCGGAAGATCCTCGACTATGTCGGCCGGTGCGACGCCGGCGCGGTGATCCTGCAGCCCCGCTTCGGCGGCATGGACGACGCCACCGCAACCCGCAACTACCGGCTGATCGCCGAGCGCGTGCTGCCGGCGCTGAAGGCCCACGACGTCGGCGGCGATCTCGGCGTGCTGCACGATCCGGTGCCCGATCGCCGGCCGGCGCTGGCCTGACCGCCGTGAAGCGGGCCTGACGCCGTGAACCGGGCCTGATGCCATGAATCGGCAACGCGAGATCGAGCTGCTGGAGAGGCTGCGGACGGCCGGCGCGCCCGGTCCGCTCGGCGCGGCCAGCCTTTGCAATCCCGCCGCCGCCTATACCTGTCCCGAGCGCTTCGAGCGGGAGCGCCGGGCGCTATTCCGCGGCACGCCCAATCTGGTCGGGCTCAGCGCCGAATGCCCGGCGCCGGGCGACTACGTCACCGGCGACCTGGGCGGCATCCCGATCGTCGTGGTCCGCGGCGGCGACGGCCTGCTGCGCGGCTTCGTCAATGCCTGCCGCCACCGCGGCGCCCGACTGCTGGACGGCGCCGGCCGCGCCGCCGCCGCCATCAGCTGCCCCTATCACGGCTGGCGCTACCGGACCGACGGCACGCTCCAGCGCCGGCCCGGCGCCGAGCCGGGCTTCGACGACGTCCCGCGCGGCCGGCTCTCCCTGCTGCCGGTCGAGGTCGGGGAGCGTCACGGCCTGATCTTCGCTTCCGCCGCCGGCGGCTTCGACGTCGACGAAGCCCTCGCCGGCGCGCAGGAGGAACTGGCGGCCTACGGCATCGGCGGCTACTGCCACATGGAGACCCGCGAGCAGGAGGTGCCGTTCAACTGGAAGCTGGCGATGGACACCTTCACCGAGCCCTATCACATCGCCTGGCTGCACAAGGCGTCGATCTCGCCCCACTACTACTGGGACCGGTGGATCTTCGACGCCTACGGCCCGCATGGCCGGCTGATCGGCGTGCGCCGCACCGTCGATCAGGAGTTCGCCAGGCCGGAGAGCGACCGGCGCCTGCTGCCCCACGGCACCACCCAGTACCTGCTGCTGCCCAACGCCGTGCTGTGCCACCAGATCGACCATATCGAGCTGTGGCGCTTCTTCCCCCTTTCCGTCGACCGGACCCGCGTCACCACCGCCCTGTTCGCACCCCGCCCGCCCGAGACCGAGAAGCAGCGCGTCTACTGGCGGCGCAATCTCGACGTCCTTTTGCAGGTCACCAACAGCGAGGACTTTCCGATGATGGCCCGCATCCAGCAGAACCTGGCGTCGGGCGCTTTGCCCGAAGTGGTGTATGGACGGATGGAACCGGCGCTCGCCCATTTCCACCGGGCCGTCAATGAAACGCTGGAATCCGGCGGCAAAACCGTGTCCTGACCGTGGCTTTTTTGTGGCTTTTTGGCCCCTATTCGGGCTGACCGGCCAGCGCCGGCTGGTCCGCCGGGCGCTCCAGCAGCGCGGTGATCGGCACCAGGATCACGTCCCGCAGCGTGGGAATCCAGGCCTCGAGCGCCGCCACCGTCGCCTTGTGCGGATGGCCGATGACGACGGCCGAGCCGCGCTTTTTCGCCAGTTCCACCGCCTTGTCCAGCTGCGCCCGCACCGCCGCCTCGCTCGCCACGTTGTCGATGAAAATGTCGCGTTTCAGCAGCGGCACCCCGAACCGCGCCGCCGCGGCCTGGCCCTTGCTGTGCGGCGTCGTCCGGCTGTCGAGGAACATCAGCCCGCGCCGCGCCGCCTCGCGCATCACCACGCCCATGCCGTCCTGATCGGCGGTGAATCGGCTGCCCATGTGGTTGTTGAAGCCCACATAGCCGGTGAACCGGTCCATGTTCCACACCACCCGTTCCTCCAGCGCCTGCGGCGGCAGGGTCACCAGCAGCGCCTGCGGACCGGGGTCCTCCGCCGCGTTTTCCGGCTGCATGGGCAGGTGCAGCATCACCTCGTGCCCCAGAGTGCGCGCCTTGTCCACCCGCTCCTGGACATCCTCGCCATAGGGCATGAACGACAGGGTGACAGCCGCCGGCAGCGCGATCACGTCCTCGGTGCGCGCCTTGTTGAGGCCCACGTCGTCGATCACCACGGCGATGCGCGCGCTTTCCCTCGGGGCGTCGGCCGCCGTGGCATAGCGCTTCCAGGCCGGCGTGCCCTCGAAGACAACGCCGTCATCGGCCGCGTGGTCGGCCGGAGACCCGCTTTCGGGTAGGCTGGCGATCAGGTCGCCGATAGGGTCGGCGCCCGGTTTCTCCGTATCCGGCGCCGGCGCCGCGGCGGCTGGCTGCCTGACCGGCACCGGCGTAACCGTCTGCTCGGGCTCGCCGCTCCCCAGCATGATCGCCAGCACGATGACGACGGAGACCAGGGTCACCGCGCCGGCCAGCAGCAGCGGCAGGTTGGAACGGCTGATCGGGAAACGGGATTTCAACGGCGTGTCTCGCTCGGGCTGGCTTGGTCTGAAGTATATATGCGCGATAACTCGCGGAATCGACGGCGGAATTCGAACGTTTGCGGAACTTGTCGATGGCCACGCTGTTTGGGTGAGGACGGGGTCGAGGCATCAACAACATCGGGAGACATCCCTTGAACGGGATCATCTACATCGTCGGCCTGGTCGTGGTGATCATCGCCGTCCTGTCGTTCTTCGGCCTGCGCTGAACGTCGCCGGTCCGGTTCTTTTTCGTCGCCGGGACAATGCAATCTAGGCATTCCGCCCCGACTGCCTTATATCGTTCTGTCATGGCGGAACGCGCCCACGACAACTGAACGTCGGCCAGCGCATAACCGCAGGAATGCCAAGGCGTTGGGTCGCGATGTTCGTCCTGATCGACAACTATGACAGCTTCACCTACAACCTGTTCCACTATCTGGCGGAACTGGGGGCGGAGGTGGCTGTGCACCGCAACGATCAGATCGGCGTCGCCGAGGTGATCGCCATGAAGCCGGAAGGCATAGTCCTGTCTCCCGGCCCCTGCACGCCCAACGAGGCCGGCATCTGCCTCGAGTTGATCGGCGCCGCCGCGGGGCGCGTTCCGCTGCTCGGTGTCTGCCTCGGCCACCAGGCCATCGCCCAGGCATTCGGCGGCAGGGTTATTCGCGCGCCCAAGCTGATGCACGGCAAGGTGAGCGAAATCACCAATACGGGCAAAGGCTTGTTCCGCGGTCTGCCGGAGCGGTTCCGCGCCACCCGCTATCATTCGCTGATCGCCGAGCGGGAGACCCTGCCCGACAGCCTCGAGATCACCGCCTGGACCGATGACGGGCTGATCATGGGCCTGGAGCACCGCCAGTTCGAGGTGCACGGCGTCCAGTTCCATCCCGAAAGCATCGAGTCCGAGCACGGCCACGACCTGCTGCGGAACTTCCTGGAACGCGCCCGCGCCCGCGACGCCGCCTGATGGCCGATATCAAGCCCTTCATCGCCAAGGTCGCGACCGGCGCGAGCCTCTCCGAGGACGAGGCCTACACGGTGTTCAGCGCCATGATGGACGGCGATGTCACGCCGGCTCAGATGGGCGGGTTCCTGATGGCGCTGCGCGTCCGCGGCGAGACCGTCGAGGAGATCACCGGCGGCGCGCGGGTGATGCGCGAGAAGGCCGTACGAGTGGCCGCGCCCGAGGGCGCCATCGACACCTGCGGCACCGGCGGCGACGGCAGCGGCAGCTATAATATCTCGACCGCTGTCGCACTGGTGGTCGCGGCGCTCGGCGTGCCGGTCACCAAGCACGGCAACCGTGCACTGTCGTCGAAATCGGGATCGGCCGAGGTGCTGCACCATCTCGGCGTCAACATCGACCGGGAGCCCGAGGTGATCGAGCGCTGCCTTGGCGAGGCCGGCATCGCCTTCCTGATGGCACCGAAACACCACACGGCCATGCGTCACGTGGGGCCGGTGCGCGTCGAGCTCGGTACAAGAACGATCTTCAACCTGCTGGGCCCGCTGTCCAATCCGGCAGGCGCGTCGCGCCAGCTGCTCGGCGTGTTCGATGTCCGGTGGGTGGCGCCAATGGCCCATGTGCTGCGCAACCTTGGCTCCTCGCGGGTCTGGGTGGTCCACGGCGAGGACGGCCTCGACGAGATCACCACCACCGCCGCGACCCGCGTCGCCGAGCTGCGCGACGGCGAGATCCGCGAATTCACGGTGACGCCCGAGGACGCGGGCCTGCCCTGGGCCTTGCCGGAAGACCTCAAGGGCGGCGATCCCACCCACAACGCAACGGCCCTCTCCGATCTGCTGGACGGCGCGAAAGGCCCCTACCGCGACATCGTGCTGCTGAACGCCGCCGCCGCGCTGGTCGTGGCCGGCAAGGCGGACGATCTTCGGGCGGGCGCGGCGCTCGCCGCCGAGGCGCTGGACTCCGGCGCGGCGAAGATTACCCTTGCCAGGCTTGTAAAGGCATCGAACGCACCATGACAGACGTCCTCGCCAGGATCTGCGCCGATAAGCGCGACCACGTCGCCGCCATGAAGGCGCGCCGCCCGCTGTCCGTCGTCGAGGCCGAGGCGAGGGCCGCCCCGCCGCCCCGCGGTTTCCTTGCCAGCCTGCATGCCGCCGTCGATGGCGGCGGGTACGGACTGATCGCCGAGATCAAGAAAGCCAGTCCCTCCAAGGGCCTGATCCGCGCCGATTTCGACCCGCCGTCGCTGGCCCGGGCTTACCAGAAAGGCGGCGCCACCTGCCTGTCGGTGCTGACCGACGTGCCGTATTTCCAGGGCGAGGATTCCTATCTGGCCGCGGCGCGCGACGCGGTCTCGCTGCCAGTGCTGCGCAAGGACTTCATGCTCGACCCCTACCAGGTGACCGAGGCCCGCGCGCTGGGCGCCGACTGCATCCTGCTGATCATGGCCGCGCTGGAAGACAGCCAGGCGATGGAGCTGGCGGTCTGCGCCGCCAACTGGGGCATGGACGTGCTGGTCGAGGTTCACGACGGCGGCGAACTCGACCGCGCGCTGGATCTCGACGTGCCGCTGATCGGCATCAACAACCGCAATCTCAAGACCTTGACAGTCGATCTGCAGACCGCCCGCGACCTCGGACCGCGGGTGCCGATCGATCGGCTGGTGGTGGGCGAAAGCGGCATCAACCGCCATGACGAGCTGGTCGACCTCGCCCGCTACAATATGAAGTGCTTCCTGGTAGGCGAATCGCTGATGCGGCAGCCCGACGTGACCCAGGCCACCGCCGAACTGCTGGGAGCGGCGTGATGGCCGGCCTGACGCATTTCGACGAGGACGGCAACGCCGTCATGGTCGATGTGTCGGGCAAGGACGTCACCAGCCGGGTCGCGGTGGCTCGGGGCCGCATCTCCATGCAGGCGCAGACCCTCGCCATGATCCGCGACGGCGGCCACAAGAAGGGCGACGTGCTGGGCGTGGCGCGCCTTGCCGGCATCATGGCCGCCAAGCGCACGTCCGATCTCATCCCGCTGTGCCATCCGCTCGCTCTCGACAAGGTCACGGTCGAACTTGCCTGCATCGAGGCCGATAACGCCGTCGAGATCGAGGCGACGGTCAAGGTCACCGGCAGGACCGGCGTGGAAATGGAAGCGCTCACGGCCGTTTCCGTCGCCGCGCTCACCGTTTACGACATGTGCAAGGCCGTCGACCGGGGCATGCGGATCGGCGACATCAGGCTGATCCACAAGTCGGGCGGCAAGTCCGGCACCTTCGAGGGCGCCTAGATGATTGCGGTCGACGAGGCGCTGGAGCGGATCGTCGCCCGATGCCTGCTCATGCCCTCCGAAAGCGTCGCCCTGACCGAGGCGGCGGGGCGCGTGCTCGCCGCCGACGTGGCAGCCCGCCGTACCCAGCCGCCCTTCGACGTCTCGGCGATGGACGGCTATGCGGTGCGCGCCGGCGACGTCGGCTCGGTTCCCTGCGTCCTGCGGGTGGTCGGCCATGCGCCGGCGGGCGACGCGTTCGACGGCAGCGTGGGCGCTGGAGAGGCCGTGCGCATCTTCACCGGTGGCCCGGTTCCCGCCGGCGCCAACGCCGTTGTCCTCCAGGAGGATACGCAGCCGGGTGAAGGTACCGTCACGGTCACCGAGGCCGCCGGGCTGGGCCAGCACATCCGCCGCGCCGGCATCGATTTCCGCGAGGGCGACATCCTCCTGCGCGACGGGCGTGTTCTCACACCTGGCACGGTCGGCCTGCTGGCCGCCATGGGCGTACCCTGGGCCGACGTACGCCGCAAGCCGAGGGTGGCGCTGCTCGCCACCGGAGACGAGCTGGTGCGCCCCGGCGAGACCGTCGGCCCCAACCAGATCGTCAGCTCCAATTCCGTCGCCCTGAAGGCGCTGGTCGAACGCCATGGCGGCATCGCGACCGATCTGGGCATCGCCCGCGACGACGAGCGGTCCCTGCGTGCCATGGTCGAGGGCGCCCGCGGCGCCGACATCCTGGTCACCATCGGCGGCGCCTCGGTCGGCGACCACGACCTGGTGAAGCGGGTGCTGGCCGGCGTCGGGCTGGAAATCGACTTCTGGAAGATCGCCCTTCGTCCCGGCAAGCCGCTGATCTTCGGGCGCATGGATGGCGCGCTGATGCTGGGACTGCCCGGAAACCCCGTTTCCGCAATGGTTTGCGGGCTGCTGTTCCTCGTTCCCATGATCCGCGCCATGCTGGGCGTGCGGCCCGTCGAGTTGCCGCGCGAGCAGGCCCTGCTGGGCTGCGACCTCCCCGCCAACCGGGACCGCCAGGACTATATGCGCGCCAGCCTGGAGCGCGGCGACGGAAGGAGCATGCCGGTCGCGACCCCCTTCCGCACCCAGGACAGCTCCATGATCTCGCTGTTCGCCAATGCCGGCGCGCTGGTGGTACGGCCGCCTCACGCGCCTGCGGCCAATGACGGCGACATGGTTGAAATCCTTCCCCTCGACGGTATTTAGCTGCTTTTCATATTGACCCGCATAAAGAACTAAACTAGAACATTTGAGCAGTATTTGTTCCCGTCGGGAGGCGACATGCTCACGCGCAAGCAGCACGAACTTCTTACCTTCATCAACGACCGGCTGGAGGCCACCGGTATCTCGCCCTCGTTCGAGGAGATGAAGGAAGCGCTGGATCTGCGATCCAAGTCCGGCATCCACCGGCTGATCACGGCGCTGGAAGAGCGCGGGTTCATCCGGCGCCTCGCCCACCGCGCCCGAGCACTGGAAGTCCTCAAGCTGCCGGAGGCCAAGGGTGCGGTGAAGAAGCCCAAGAGCAACGTGATCGAACCCAACTTCAAGCGTCGGCCTGAAGCCCTCGTCGGCGCGGTCAGCGGCGCCGATGGCGTCGTCGATATGCCGCTCTGGGGCAGAATTGCCGCCGGCACGCCCATCGAGGCGCTGCAGAACCACGACCGCACCGTCGGCTTCCCGGCGAGCATGCTCAGCAGCAGGGAGCACTACGCCCTTGAAGTCGCAGGCGATTCCATGATCGAGGCGGGCATCCTCGACGGCGACACCGTGATCATCGAGCGCGCCGACACGGCCGAGAACGGCGCCATCGTCGTGGCGCTGGTCGACGACATGGAGGCCACGCTGAAGAAGCTGCGCCGCAAGGGCGCGTCCATCGCCCTCGAGGCCGCCAACCCGGCCTACGAGACCCGCATCTTCGGCCCGGACCGGGTGAAGATCCAGGGCCGCATGGTGGGATTGCTTCGCCGCTACTGAGGCTTGCGGGCTTTTTCTTCGTCACGCCGCGCGTAGAGCGACCAGGGCCGCCGCCCCTGGTCCCCGGCGACCGAGCGGACGACCACCCTATCGTTTTCCAGCCATAGCGCATGCGCGCCTTCGCGCCACAGATCGAAGCGGTCTATCACCACGAGGGGGCCCCGGCAACGGCGGAACGTGGGCACCGAACTGATCACGATCCGTGCCCGGGCGCAGTCCTCGTCCAGCCCTTCGGGCTGACGCACCAGCGCGATGACCAGGTCCGGTCGCCGCGGCGGGCTGTAGATGCAGCCCAGCCTGTCGCAGGATGGGCGGTCGGCCGCGCCGGATTCGTGTTCCTTCTGAGCATCGCGCCGCAACCAGGTTTCGCGGGCGAAGGATTTCGGGCTTCCACCCAGCATCACCAGTTCGCCCGAAGCGCCGCGGACGGCGCTGGCCTTTCCCTTCTCGTCGACCAGCACGTCGGGCGGCCTCGCCAGGATCGCCAGGGTAATGCCCGCCAGCATGGGCAGCACGCCCAGCCAGCGCCAGGACCGCGTCCAGAGCAGCAGCCAGAGACCGCCAGCGACCACCAGCGCCATGGTCATGTCGGGCAAGGCGGGCACCCGCAGGTCGGACCCGGGTAGCGACGCCACCCAGCGGGCAATCTCGAGCGTCACCTCGTTGCCCCAGACGATGGCCTGCAGCGGCCAGTATTCCAGCCCGAACGGCAGCGACACGAACAGCACCAGCACCGCCGGCATGATCCAGAGCCCCATGATCGGCACCGCCGCCATGTTGGTGAGCAGTCCCCAGGTCGCCACGTTGTTGAAGTGGAAGGCGGCGAAGAATCCGGTTGCAGCGCCGGCCACCAGGCTCGTGACCGCAACCGCCGCCACATAGACCCATCCACGCCGCAGCAATCCGCCATGGCCGGCCGCGAGCCAGCCGTTGATGCGTGCCCGCTCGTAGACGGCGACCAGCGCGACGACCGCCGCGAACGACATCTGGAAGCTGACGCTCAGCAGGGATTCCGGCGTCAGCAGCAGAAGCACGATGGCAGTGACCGCCACCAGCCGCATGGTGATGGCGATCCGGTCGAGCAGAATGCCCACGAACACCACGGTTGACGCGATGAACGCCCGCTGGGTCGGGATCGTTGCCCCGCTCATCAGCAGATAGAACAGCCCGGCGACGAGCGCGGCCACCGCGGCCCACTGCTTGATGGGCTGCCTGAGCGCCAGCCCCGGCACGCAGGCGAGCAGGAAGCGCACCACCACGAAGACGAAGCCGGTCATCATCGCGATGTTCATGCCCGATATGGCCAGCAGGTGCGCGATGCCGGCGACACGCAACACCTCGAGGGTCTCCTCGCTCATGCCGGCCCGCTCACCCGTCACCAGCGCGACGGCCATGGCGCCGGTGTCTCCCCCGGCCTGCGCCAGCAGGCGGCGCCCAAGGTCGTCGCGCCAACGGGCGATACGCCAGGCGCCCCAACCGTCGGCCTCGCCGGTCACCCGCACCGGGGAAATGGCGAAGCCGACCGCGCCCAGGCGCTCGAACCACGCCTGGCGCGAGAAATCGTAGCCGCCCGGCACGCTCGGCCCCGGCGGCGGCATGAGCACGGCGCGCAGGGAAACCAGATGGCCAGGCCGCACGTCGTCGCCCCTGGTCCGAACGCCGATCCGCACCCTGGCCGGGGTGACGTCCGGCTTCCAGCCCTCGATGCCCACCTGGGAGATGGTGAGCCGCATCTGCCGCGGTGCGAACCGCTCGACCCGCTCGATGCGTCCGGACAGCGACAAAGGCCGCGTTTCGGCGACGATCGCGGGCGCCTCGACCGTCTGGGCGCGCAGGGCGGCGGCGGCGAAACCGAGCACCGGACACAGGGCGAGCACCGCCAGCCAGCGAATCCCGCCTCGGCCGATCGCGGCGACCGCGCCCGCCGCCGCGGCCGCGGCCGCGGCAGGCCATGCCGACGGTTCCGCGGGGGCCGCGAAATACGCGGCGATGCCGCATCCGGCGAGCACCGGAATCCATAGTGCCCAGCGGTCCCGTTCCGCCGCCAGCACGCCCCCGATTCCGCTAAGACCTCGTCTCAACAAATAGGCGCCATCCCCATGGCTAGACTATACAATCTGGAACACAACGTCATCCGGGAGGTTTTCCGGATCATTAATCGGCAAAGAAAGTCACGCGTGATAGTTTTTCCTTCCCGGCGATGTATGCTAGAAGCATGTTGCGCTGCGGAAGCGCCCTGCCCCACCACCTCGCCGAACAGGAGTTCCGTGCCCCCCGTGTCTCAGGTCTCCGCCCCCTTTGTAACCCGCTTCGCGCCGTCGCCGACGGGTTTTTTGCATATCGGCGGCGCACGCACGGCGTTGTTCAACTGGCTGTTTTCCCGGCACCATGGCGGCAGGTTCCTGCTCAGGATCGAGGACACGGACAAGGAGCGTTCGACGCAGGCCGCCATCGACGCCATCATCGCCGGACTTGACTGGCTGGGCCTCGACCACGAGGGCGAGATCGTTTTCCAGTCCCGCCGCGCCGCCCGGCACGCAGAGGTGGCCGAGGCCCTCCTCGCCTCGGGCAATGCCTACAGGTGCTATGCCTCGGTCGAGGAACTGGCCGAGATGCGCGAGCGCGCCAAGGCCGAGGGCCGCCCGATCCGCTATGACGGGCGCTGGCGCGACCGCGATCCCTCCGATGCGCCCGAAGACATAGCGCCGGTGATCCGGCTGCGTGCCCCGCAGGACGGCGAGACCGTGATCGACGACCTGGTTCAGGGCACGGTCACCATCGCCAACGGCCAACTGGACGACATGGTGCTGCTGCGCGCCGACGGCTCCCCAACCTACATGCTGTCGGTCGTGGTCGACGACCACGACATGGGCATTAGCCATGTGATCCGGGGCGACGACCACCTGACCAACGCCTTCCGCCAGTTCCACATCTACGATCTGATGGGCTGGGACGTGCCGCGCTTCGCCCACATCCCGCTGATTCACGGCCCTGACGGCGCCAAGCTGTCGAAGCGCCACGGCGCGCTCGGCGTCGAGGCCTACCGCGACATGGGCTACCTGCCCGAGGCGCTGCGCAACTATCTGCTGCGGCTCGGCTGGGGCCACGGCGACGACGAGATCATCTCCACGGCCCAGGCTATCGAGTGGTTCGATCTCGACGGCGTCGGACGCTCGGCCTCGCGTTTCGACTTCGCCAAGCTGGAGAACCTCAACGGCCACTACATGCGCGAGGCGGACGATGTCCGTCTTGCCGAACTGGTAGTACCTTTCATCGCCGCCAGGCTGGGCCGCGCACCCGACGCCGACGCGATGCACCGAATCCGGCTGGCCATGCCCGGCCTGAAGGAGCGCGCGAAGACATTGCTGGAGCTTGCCGAAGGCGCGCTTTTCCTGGTCGAGGAACGGCCGCTCGCGGTGGACGAAAAGGCCAAAGTCCTATTAGATAATCCCGAAGCCAGGCAGATCCTGGGGCACGCCTATAGCGGCCTCGCGTCCGTCTCCGACTGGACCGCGGAATCCCTCGATCTCACCTTGCGCAACATGAGCGAGGCCGAAGGCATAAAGCTCGGCAAGATCGCCCAGCCGTTGCGGGCCGCGCTGGTCGGACGGACCACGTCCCCCGGCATATTCGATGTTCTCGCCGTGCTCGGCCGGGATGAAAGCCTGGCACGGATCGCCGACCAGATAAACACATGACGCGTCGCATCCGGCGCCGCGAGAAAGACAGGGGATAGTAGATGGGTGAAAGCGAAAAGATTGCGAAACTGGGCACCGGCGGCAAGTCGGTCGAATTGCCCGTCATGGAGGGCAGCGTCGGCCCGAAGGTGATCGACATCCGCAAGCTGTACGGGGCGACGGACATGTTCACGTTCGACCCGGGCTTCACCTCGACGGCGAGTTGTGAATCCAAGATCACCTATATCGACGGCGACGAGGGCGTGCTGCTCTATCGCGGCTATCCGATCGAGGAATTGGCGCGGTATTCGGATTTCGAGGAAGTCTGCTACCTGCTCCTCTATGGCGAGTTGCCGAACAAGACCGAGCGTGACAAGTTCGTGCGCGGCATCACCTATCACACCATGGTGCATGAGCAGCTGCGGGAGTTCTTCAGGGGTTTCCGCAGGGATGCGCATCCGATGGCCGTGATGTGCGGCGTCGTCGGCGCCCTGTCGGCCTTCTACCATGACAGCACCGACATCAACGATCCGCACCAGCGCATGGTGGCGACCCACCGCCTGGTCGCCAAGATGCCGACCATCGCCGCGATGGCCTACAAGTACTCGGCCGGGCAACCGTTCGTGTATCCGCGCAACGATTTGGGCTATGCCGAGAACTTCCTGCACATGATGTTCGCGGTGCCAGCCGAGCCCTACAACATCGATCCGATCCTGTCCCGGGCCATGGATCGCATCTTCACCCTGCACGCCGACCACGAGCAGAACGCCTCGACCTCGACCGTGCGCCTGGCCGGTTCGTCGGGCGCCAATCCGTTCGCCTGCATCGCCGCCGGCATCGCCTGCCTGTGGGGCCCGGCCCATGGCGGCGCCAACGAGGCCGTCCTTACCATGCTGCAGGAGATCGGCAGCAAGGACCGCGTCGGCGAGTACGTCAAGAAGGCCAAGAACAAGGACGACAATTTCCGCCTGATGGGCTTCGGCCACCGGGTCTACAAGAACTACGACCCGCGCGCCAAGATCATGCAGGAGACCTGCCACGAGGTGCTGGGTGCCCTGGGCAAGCAGGACGACCCGCTGCTCGAGCTGGCTGTCGAGCTGGAGCGGATCGCGCTCGAGGATGACTACTTCGTCGAGAAGAAGCTCTATCCCAACGTCGATTTCTATTCGGGCATCATCCTGCGCGCCATGGGCTTCCCGACCAGCATGTTCACCGTGCTGTTCGCGGTCGCGCGCACCGTCGGCTGGGTCGCCCAGTGGAACGAGATGATCGCGGATCCGATGCAGAAGATCGGCCGTCCGCGCCAGCTCTACACCGGTCCCCAGCAGCGCAGCTACGTCCCTATGGACAAGCGCTGACGGTTCGCAAGAGATTCGTTACAGGAAGGCGGCTTCCCCGGGAGCCGCCTTTTTCATGGCGTTGTGCCAGGTTCGTTTGTGCCGTTCCCCACCTCCACCGATCGCCTGAGCCTGTCGAAGGCCCTTGCACCAACGCTGATGCAGGGCCCTTCGACAGGCTCAGGGACACGGATGGGGTTTGTTCTCGCAGAACTGATCATGTCGCCGGCTATGAACCTTGTTCAGGCCAGCGCACCTACGGTCACCTGGAGCGCATTGACCGCTCAGGTCGCGCCGACCTGAGCGGATCATGCTCTAGCGCGGCCGCTTTTCGATCACCGCCGAGAGCATGGCCTCGGTCACCACCTTGCCGTCGACCTTCGCCTGGACGGCCAGCCGCCAGAGATAGGACCGCGCCTTCTCCTTGCGCACATGCAGGTGCAGCGTGTCGCCGGGCACGACCTGCTGCCGGAACTTGGCGCTCTCGATGGAGGTGAGGTAGACGAGCGCGTCGTCCTCGTCGGTGAGCAGCACATCGAGGGCGAGGACCGCAGCCGTCTGCGCCAGCGCCTCGACGATGAGCACGCCGGGCATCACCGGCTTTTCCGGGAAGTGGCCCTGGAAGAAGGGTTCGTTGGCCGTCACGTTCTTGACGCCGACCGCCGTCTCACCGCGCTCCACGATGTGGACCCGGTCGATCAGCAGCATGGGATAGCGGTGGGGAATCAGGCGCTTGATCCGTTCCAGATCGAACGTTTCCAGAATGTTTTCCCCGATCAGCGCGTTCATCCGCCAGCCCTCTCCAGGTTCTCTCGTTAACGATCTTTCATAGCAGAAGTTCGCCAAAGAGAAAGTCCCCCGCGAGATCGCTCTCGCGGGGGACCCTGGAAGCCTGGAAGCCGCGGAAGCTTACTGCTTCGGCGTCGAGCCGGCCGGCGGCAGGCTCAGCTTGATGGTCGGCATCTTGGCGTCGAGCTGCTGGATGACCTCGCGGGTGACATCCGTCACCTGCCCGGCCGCGACGATCACGCTGCGGTCGAGCAGCATGTTGGCGCCGTACTTGCTCAGCAGCGCCTTGTAGACCGGATCGAGCGCGCTCTGCAGCTCCCGCTCGGCGTTGGCCGAGGCCACGCTCATGCGGTTGGCCTTGTCCTGCAGGTTGGTGCGGCTGTCGGCGAACTGCTGCGCGGCGGCCTTGCGCTTCTCCTCGAAGGCGGCGTCGCTCAGGATCGCCTTCTGCCGGCCGAGCTCCTGCTCGGCGTCGGCGGCCTGCTTCTCGAGCTTCTGCTTGTCGGTCTCGAGTTCCTGGCGAAGGTTCTCGAGCTGACGCGCATAATCCTGTCCAACCTTGGACGACTTGAACACCTCGCGAAGCTCGACGACGATGATCTTGGCCGCAGGGGCTTCCTGGGCGGAGGCATAGGAGCCTGCACCAACCATGAACAGGGCGGCAGCGGCCGCCAGCCAGGTGCGTGCGATTTTCCCGTTTGTCATTAGAATCTGGTCCCGACGTTGAATTGGAAGAACTGCGTTTGGTCGAAGCTTTCCTTGCGGATCGCCTTGGCGAAGTCGAAGCGAATGGGTCCGAACGGCGATTTCCAGGAGAAGCCGATACCGGCCGACATCCGGATGCTGTCGGATCCCAACACGACCTCGCAATCGCCCTCATCGTTGCAGAGCTGGCCGTTCACTACGCCGTCTACGCCATAGAGGGTGCCGAAGTCGACGAAGGCGGACGCTGTAATACCAAACTCTTCGACCGCCCCCAAGGGAATAAACACCTCCACCGAGCCGGCGAAGTAGGTGTTGCCGCCCAGCGCATCCTCGCTGTCGCGCAGGCGGGCGCCGACGCCGGCCTGCTCGAAGCCGCGCAGACGGCTGCCGCCGAGGAAGTAGCGCTCGTTGATGCGGATGTCCTGGCCGAGGCCGAAGATGTGGCCCGCCTCGAGCGACAGGTTGACCACCCAGTCGTCGCCGATGAACAGCAGCGGGTAGTACCAGTCGTAGTTCAGGCGGCTGCGCAGGTAGCGGGTATTGCCGCCGAGGCCGGCGACGTCCTGCGAGAACACGATGTTGAAGCCGCGCGTCGGCTTGATGCGGTCGTCGCGCACGTCGTAGGCGAGGGTCATGCCGACCGACGAGGTGGTGAAGTCGCCCTCGTCGATGTAGACGGATTCGACGATCGAGTTCCGGTCGGTCACCTTGTCGTAGCGGAACTGGTAGCGGACGCCCATCGACAGATATTCGGTGATCGGGAACACGGCGCGCAGGTTGACGCCGCTCGATCCCTGCGAGAACGAGCTTTCCTTGTAGTCGACCTTGCGGTGGAACAGGTCGAAGCCCGCGGCCAGAGGCCGGTCGAGGAAATAGGGCTCGGTGAAGCCCAGGTCGATCTGCTGGCGGCGGCCGGAGGCGGCGAGCGACAGGCGCAAATCCTGGCCCTTGCCGAGCAGGTTGCGCTCGCGGATCGAGATTTCGCCGATCAGGCTTTCCGACGACGACACGCCGGCGCCGATCGACAGCTCGCCGGTCGACTGCTCCTGCACGGTCGCGGTCAGCACCACGCGGTCGGGCGAGCTGCCCTGCGCCTGGTCGATCTCGACGCCCTTCTCCTCGAAGTAACCGAGGCCCTTCACGCGGGTCTTGGTGCGGCGCAGCTTGGCGGTGTTGAACGCGTCGCCCTCGACGAGACGGAATTCGCGGCGAATCACCTTGTCGAGGGTGCGCGTGTTGCCGACGATGTCGATGCGCTCCACATACACCCGCGGCGCGTCGAGCAGCCGGTAGGTGATGGAGATGATGCGGTTTTCCTTGTCGCGGGTGATCTTCGGGCGGACGTTGACGAAGGCGTAGCCGATCTTGCCCGCCGCCTCGGTGATCGCCTCGACGGTCTTCTCGATCTCCTGGGCGTTGTAGGTCTCGCCCTCCTCGGTCAGCACCAGCCGCGTCAACTGCGACGGATCGAGATCCTCGATCTCGGATTCGACCGCCACCTTGCCGACCTTGTAGATCGGGCCTTCCTCGAGGGTGATGGTGATGTAGAAGTCCTCGCGGTCGCGGCCCAGTTCGGCCACCGCGGAAATGGTGCGGAAGTCGGCGAAGCCGCGCTGCAGGTAGTACTGGCGCAGCAGCTCGCGGTCATAGAGCAGGCGGTCGGGATCGTAGGTGTCGTTCGAGGTCAGGAATCGCCACCAGCGGGCTTCCTTGGTCGCCAGCTCGCCGCGCAGGTCGCCGTCGGAGAACTTCTCGTTGCCGATGATGTTGATGCGGCGGACGGTGGTCTTCTCGCCCTCGCTGATCTCGTAGACCAGGTTCACGCGGTTCTGGGGCAGTTCGATGATCTTGGGCTCGACGGTGGCGGCGAAGCGGCCGGAGCGGCGGTAGAGTTCAATCAGACGCTGCAGGTCGGCCTGCACCTTGGCCCGCGTGAACACGGTCCGCGGCTTGATCTGAAGCTCCTGGCGCAGCTTGTCGTCGTCGAGCTTCTTGTTGCCGTCGAACGCGATGCGGTTGACGATGGGGTTTTCCACCACCGAGACCATCAGCACGCTGCCCTGCAGGCTGATCCGCACGTCGGCGAACAGGCCGGTGCCGAACAGGCGCTTGAGCGACTGGTCGACGACCTCGGGATTGTAGCGGTCGCCGGGCGCGATCAGCAGGTAGGAGCGAACCGTATCCGGCTCGATGCGCTGGTTGCCCTCGACGCGGATCGCCGAAACGATGCCGCCGGTCTGCGCGACCGCGGGCTGGACCAGGGCGATTACAAGCATCAGAGCTGCGGCGAGCAGCCACGACTTCATTGAGACCTGCCGCATCTCGTTACTCGACCATCCTGCTAGGCTCTTATGATTGAATCTTGTTTACCACGCCGATCAGGTCGTTCCATGTGACAACGACCATCAGCAGCAGCACGAGGGCCATCCCCACGCGAAAACCGTACTCCTGGATCTTCTGTCCAAGAGGACGCCCGCGAACGGCTTCAAAGGCATAATAGAGAAGATGCCCGCCGTCCAGCACGGGAATCGGGAACAGGTTGATAAGCCCCAGATTGATCGAGAGGAACGCGGCCAGAACCACCAGATTGAGCAGGCTGGACTGCGCCACCTCGCCCGACACCTCGGCGATCTTGATCGGCCCGCCCAGGTCCTTGACCGACCGGTCGCCGCCGATTATCTCGCCGACGACACGAAGCATCATGATCGACTTGTCGCGGATCTCGAGACCCGCGTGCCACATGGCATCGAGCGGGCCGCGCTTGATCACCTCCATGCGCTGGCTGCGGATGCCGAGCACGCCGATCTTCGACGAACCCTCGACCTTGAGCACCGGCGTCGCGGCGAGCTCGACGAGGGATTCGCCTCGCCGCAGCGTGAACAGCAGCTCCTTGCCGGGATTCATGGCGACCAGGTCGCGCATTTCCTCGAAGCTCTGGATTTCCTGGCCGCCGATGCGGACGATCCTGTCGCCCTTGCGGAACCCGGCGGTGTCGGCGGCCGAACCTTCGAGGATGCCGTCGGCGACGGGCGCGGTGTAGCGCTGGCCCACGGTCATGAACAGCGCCGTGAAGATCACGAATGCCAGCAGGAAATTGGCGATGGGGCCGGCCGCCGTCACCGCCGCCCGCTGATGCACCGGCCGGAAATGGAAGCAGTCGCGGCGCTCTTCCTCGCTCATCCGATCGATGTCGGCGGCGGCGTTGCTGGCGGCGGATTCGTCGCCGGCGAACTTCACGTAGCCGCCCAGCGGCAGCGCCGAGATGCGCCATTCGGTGCCGTGCCGATCGTGACGGCTCCACAGCGTCGGCCCGAAGCCGATCGAGAACACGTCGACCTTGATGCCGAAGCGGCGGGCGACCCAGAAATGCCCCAGCTCGTGCACGAAAACGAGCGCGGAAAAAACCGCGAGGAATGCGACGAGGGAAGTGCCAACGAACGGAATATCCATAAATCTCTTCGCTGCTGCGACGGTCTTCAGGTGAGCATGGCGCTGGCCAGCGACCTGGCCTGGCTGTCAATCTGCTCCAGATCGTCCCAGCCGCGCAGCGGCATGGTCCCCATCCGGTCCAGCACCTTCTCGACGATCTCCGGGATCTCCAGGAAGGCGGCGCGCGCCTGCAAGAACCCCTCCACGGCGACTTCGTTGGCTGCGTTGAGGATAGTAGGTGCCGCCCCCCCGCATTGCAAGGCTTCGCGCGCCAGCCTCAGCGCCGGGAACCGGCCCATGTCGGGCGCCTCGAAATCCAGCCTTCCCACCTGCCCCAGGTCCAGCCGATTGACCGGCGTGGCCATCCGGTCCGGCCAGGCGAGCGCGTGGGCGATCGGCGTGCGCATGTCGGGCGAGCCGAGCTGGGCCAGCACCGAGCCGTCGACATACTGCACCATGGAGTGGATCACCGACTGGGGGTGCACCAGCACCTCGATCTGGGCGGCGCTGACGGGGAACAGGTGGTAAGCCTCGATCGCTTCCAGCCCCTTGTTCATCAAGGTGGCCGAATCGACCGAGATCTTGGCGCCCATGGACCAGTTGGGATGCTTCACCGCCTGGGCCGGCGTCACCTTCGCCATCTGCTCGCGGGTGAAGGTGCGGAACGGGCCGCCGGAGGCGGTCAGGATGATCTTCTCGACCCGCTCGGCGTGCTCGAAATCGAACACCTGGAAGATGGCGTTGTGCTCGGAATCGACGGGCAGCAGCGTCGCGCCGGACTTGGCCACGTCCCTGGTGAAGAGCTCGCCGGCGCAGACCAGGCATTCCTTGTTGGCCAGGGCCACCGTGGCGCCCCGCCGAACGGCGGCGAGCGTGGGCCACAAACCCGCGGAACCGACGATGCCGGCCATCACCCAGTCCGACTGGAGACTTGCCGCCTCGATCAGACCCTGCGGACCGGCCAGCACGGCGATGTTGGTCCCGGCCAGCGCGTCCTTGAGCTCCCCGTACTTGTCCGCGTCGGCGATGGCGACCACCCGCGGCCGGAACCGGCGCGCCTGCTCGGTCAGCAGCGCGACATTGGAATGGGCGGTCAGGGCCACGACCTCGTAGGCCTCGGGGTTGCGGGCGACGAGGTCGAGCGTGCTGAGGCCGATCGAGCCGGTCGATCCCAGAAGGGTCACGGTTCTGGGCACGGAAAGGGGTTTGTTCAGGGGTTCAGCCATGCGGCAGGGCACCGGTTTCACGCAGGACGATTATGGAGAACGCCACGACGGGCGCGGTGAAGATGAGACTGTCCACCCGGTCGAGGACGCCGCCGTGACCGGGAATGATGGTCCCGCTGTCCTTGACGTTGAACCGCCGCTTGATGCTCGACTCCCCGATATCGCCGACCTGGGACAGGCCGGCCAGCACAAAGCCTACCAAGAACTGGAGGAAAGGGTAGCCGAAAGCAGCCGCCTCGCCGCCGGCGAACCGGGCATAGACCGCCGAGAGGATGCCCGCGGTCACGCAACCGCCGACCAGTCCGGACCACGTCTTGTTGGGGCTGAGCCGCGGCGCCATCTTCGGACCGCCGACGCGCGAGCCCACCAGATAGGCGCCCGTGTCCGACGCCCAGATCACCAGCAGCAGCCAGAGCACCAGCAGGAAACCGCCCCATTGCCTCAGCCACACCAGCGCGACGGCGGCGATTCCGAGATAGAGCAGGCCCGACACGGGCCAGAACACCGGCCAGCGGCGCAGCAACGCCACCGCGGCGGCCAGCAGCGCACCCGCGAGCACAAAGGCGAGCGCCAGCTTGCCGCCGATCTCCTGCAGTGCCATCGCGGCCATCGCCAATGCGACGAAATTCACGATGGAGAACGCTTCGCGCGCCGATCCGGTGATGCGGTTCCACTCGATCGTGGCGTAGAAGCCGATGAGGAAGATCAGCGCGGCGAACCACCAGCCGCCGGCCCAGGCCGCGCCCAGCGCGACCGGCGCCATGACCAGCGCCGATGCGGAGCGAACGATCAAGCGGCTGGCCAATCAGATCAATCCCCGCCTTCGACGTGTTCAGGAGCTGCTCGTCGCGCCGTAGCGACGGTCGCGGGCGTTGAACGAGTCGATGGCCTTGATCAGCGACTGCTTGTCGAAATCGGGCCAGTAGACGTCCATGAACAGCAACTCCGCGTATGCCGACTGCCACAGCATGAAGTTGCTCAGCCGCTGCTCGCCGCTGGTGCGGATGATCAGGTCCGGGTCCGGCATGTCGTCGGTGTAGAGGAAGCGCGAGAACGCCGTCTCGTCGAGCGCGTCGAGGTCGAGTTCGCCGCGCTTGTGCGCCGCGGCGATCATCCTGGCGGCGTTGACGATCTCGGCCTGGGCGCCGTAGCTGATCGCGATCGTCAAGGTGAGACGGGAATTGTGGCGCGTGCGCGACTCGCCCTCCTCGATCAGCGACCGGATATCGTCGGACAGCTTGGTGCGGTCGCCGATGATCTTGAGCCGCACGTCGTTCTTCGCCAGCTCGGCGATCTCGCGGCGCAGATAGAGCCGGAGCAGGCCCATCAGGTCATCGACCTCGGCCGCCGGGCGCTTCCAGTTTTCCGAGGAAAAGGCAAACAGGGTAAGATAGGAGACGCCCAGTTCGCGGCACGCCTCGACCGAACGGCGTACGGCCTCGGCGCCCTGCCGGTGCCCGGCGATGCGCGGCAGGCCGCGCGCCTGGGCCCAGCGCCCATTGCCGTCCATGATGATGGCGATGTGGGTCGGCGTGACCGCGCAGAGCTGTTGGGGCGAGACGTCCAGCATGCCTATACCTGCATGATGTCCTTTTCCTTGCTCGCCAGCATCTCGTCGATCTTGCCGACCATCTTGTCGGTCATCTCCTGGATCTCGTCGGCATACAGCTTGTGATCATCCTGACTGATATCGCCCGCCTTTTCGAGACGCTTCAGCAGGTCCATGCCGTCGCGGCGCACATTGCGAACCGCCACCTTGGCCTGCTCGGCATAGCGGCCCGCCACCTTGGTCAGCTCGGCGCGGCGCTCCTGGTTCAGCTCCGGGATCGGGATGCGGATCAGGGTACCGTCGGGCGACGGGTTGAGGCCCAGGCCCGAATTGCGGATCGCCTTGTCGACGGCCGAGACGTTGGCCCGGTCCCAGACCTGGACACTGATCATGCGCGATTCCGGCACGCTGATGGTGCCGACCTGGTTGATCGGCATGGCGCTGCCATAGACGTCCACGGTGATGGGATCGAGCAGCGACGCCGACGCACGTCCGGTGCGAAGTCCGTTGAACTCGGTGTGCAGCACGTCCACCGCGCCCTTCATGCGGCGCTCGATGCTGTCCAGATCGATGTCATCCTCTGCCATGGCGATCCCCTATTTACCAATCGTGGTGAACGTGCCCTGGCCCGACAGGACGCGGGCGAGCCCGCCCGGTTCCTGGATCGAGAATACCAGGATCGGGATGTCGTTCTCGCGGGCCAGCGATACGGCCGAGGCGTCCATCACCTTGAGGTCGTTCGATAGCACCTCGAGATAGTTGAGGCGGGTGTGATAGACCGCGTCGGGATTCTTCTTCGGGTCGGCGGAATAGACGCCGTCTACCTGGGTGCCCTTGAGCAGCGCGTCGCAGCGCATTTCGGCGGCGCGCAGGGCGGCGGCCGTGTCGGTGGTGAAGAACGGATTGCCGGTGCCCGCGGCGAAGATCACCACCCTGCCCTTTTCCATGTGCCGGATGGCCCGGCGGCGGATGTAGGGCTCGCAGACGCTCGACATCGGTATGGCCGACTGAACGCGGGTCGCCATCCCCTTGTTTTCCATGATGTTCTGCATCGCCAGCGCGTTCATGACCGTGGCGAGCATGCCGATCTGGTCGGCGCTCGCCCGGTCCATGCCCTGGGCCGCGCCCGACAGGCCGCGAAAGATGTTGCCGCCGCCGATCACCAGGCAGACCTGGGTGCCGGACGCCACCACCGCCTTCACATCGTCGGCGATCCTGTCGACCGTCGCCAGATCGATGCCGTAGGAACCCTCCCCCATCAGGGCCTCGCCCGAAACCTTCAACAGGACACGGCGATATGGACCTGGCGTACCCACGGTGTTCCCCTTCTTGCATCCCGGCGCTCGGCGCGCCGGCCGGCGGCGCACCTTACAACAACTCCGCCGGGCGCCGTAGCCCGTATTACGGATTCGTGTCGAAAACGGCGACCCGGACCGTCCGCCCGCGGACAATCCTGTCAGCGGGCGGCGGCCAATTCATCGTCTTGCCCGCGCGGCGATTCCGCGCCTCGCGGGAGCGCGAGCGATCGTCGGGCTCAGCCCGCCATCTTGGCGACTTCGGCGGCGAAGTCGCCCTCGTTCTTCTCGATGCCCTCGCCCAGCACGAAGCGGACGAAGCCGGTCACCTTCACGTCAGCGCCCAGTTCCTTGGCGAGGCCGGCGACGACCTTGTCGATCTTGCTCTCGCCGTCGATCACCCAGGTCTGCGACAGCAGGACGACCTCCTCGTAGAACTTGCGCATGCGGCCATCGACCATCTTCTGGATGATGTCCTCGGCGCGGCCGGACTCGCGGGCCTGCTGCACCAGCACCTGGCGCTCGCGCTCGACCACCGCCGGATCGAGATCGTCGGTGCTCAGCGACTGCGGCGCGGCCGCGGCGATGTGCATGGCCAGCTGGCGCCCGAACGCGTCGAGGCGTGCGGAATCGCCGGTCGATTCCAGCGCCACGATGACGCCGATCTTGCCCAGCCCCGGCGCGGCCGGATTGTGGACGTAGCTCGACACCACGCCGCTGCCGACCTTCAGCGCGGCCATGCGGCGCAGCGACATGTTCTCGCCGATGGTGGCGATCATGTGGGTCAGCTGCTCGGCGACGGTGCGGCTCTCGTTCGGGAAGCCGCTGGCGATCACAGCGTCCTGGTTGCCGTCATTGGCCAACGCCAGATCGGCGACGGTCTTGACGAAGGACTGGAACGATTCGTTGCGGGCGACGAAATCGGTCTCGGAGTTCACCTCGACCAGCGCGCCGGCATTGCCGCCGACGCTGACGCCGACCAGACCCTCGGCGGCCACGCGGCCGGACTTCTTCGCCGCGGCGGCCAGGCCCTTCTGGCGCAGCCAGTCCACGGATGCCTCGAGGTCGCCGGCGTTTTCGTTCAGCGCCTTCTTGCAATCCATCATGCCGGCGCCGGTCTTGTCGCGAAGCTCCTTCACGAGAGCAGCAGTGATCTCTGCCATGGTTCTTCCTTCCTGCGGACGTATCCTGGTGACAAATTGGGGGCCGTTTTAAGCGGCCCCCGTTTCGATTCGATGAACGTGCGGGGCGATCAGCCGTTGGCGGCCGCGGCCTCTTCCTGATCCTTGGACTGGACAGGCGCGTCCTCGACCGGAGCCTCGTCAGCCTGGGCTTCCCCGGTCTGGACTTCCTCGGCGGGGGCTTCGGCGGCTTCCGGAAGCTCGTCGATCACGGGCGCCTCGGATTCGCCGATGTCGACGCCGCCGGCGACCAGCTCGCGCTGGATGCCTTCGAGCACGGCACCAGCCACCAGGTCGCAGTACAGGTGGATGGCGCGGCTGGCGTCGTCATTGCCCGGGATCGGATAGTCGATGCCGTCGGGATCGCAGTTGGTGTCGACGACGGCGGCCACCGGGATGCCCAGCTTGTTGGCTTCCTGGATGGCGATCGCCTCCTTGTTGGTGTCGATCACGAACAGCAGGTCGGGCAATCCGCCCATGTCCTTGATGCCGCCCAGCGACCGCTCGAGCTTCTCGTGCTCGCGGGCCAGGCTGAGGCGCTCCTTCTTTGTCAGGCCGCCACTCTCGCCGCCGTTCATTTCCTCTTCCAGCTGCTTCAGGCGGCGGATCGACTGGGAAATGGTGTTCCAGTTGGTCAGCATGCCGCCCAGCCAGCGGTGGTTGACGTAATGCTGGCCGCACTTGTGGGCAGCGCCGGCGACCACGTCGGCGGCCTGGCGCTTCGTGCCCACGAACAGCACGCGGCCGTTGGCGGCGGTGATGTCGCGGATCGCGACCAGCGCGCGGTTCATCAGCGGAACCGTCTCGGACAGGTCGATGATGTGGATCTTGTTGCGGGCGCCGAAAATGTACGGGCCCATCTTGGGGTTCCAGCGATGCGTCTGGTGACCGAAATGCACGCCCGCTTCGAGGAGCTGGCGCATAGAAACCTGGGGCAGAGCCATTCTGCAATCCTTCCTTTACCGGTTCGTCCGCCGCGGGGATAAGAGCCGGCTTCCGCCGGCACCGGACCGATCAGGCAACACACCTGACCGTGCCCCGCGTGTGTGATGGGCGGTCATTTAGCCCGTCACTTGCCCGGATGCAAGGAGTTTGGGGCAGGATTCTACAGATTCTTTAAGGATTAACCGACGTCTATCGCGCCAATACTGCTCGTGCTTCCTGAGGAAGACTGGCGATCAGTTTCAGATAGGCCGACGCTGTCGCATCCGGTTGCCGCCGCCCCTGCTCCCAACCCTGCAAGGTCGAGAGCGGAATTTGATAGGCGCGCGCGAACTCCTGTTGTGACATGCCAAGGCGTTCCCGGATCGCCTTGGCGTCGGACACCTCGACAACGTTAACGCGTGAACCCGTTTTGCCACCACGCGCGTGCGCTACAGCCTCGTTGAGGCTGTCGATCAACTGATCACCAAAGTCCTTCGCCATTTCTCTAGTCCTTTCGCGGCGGATGCTGCTTCTGCTCCAGCGGACCTTTCGGATACCGCCTGTACCCGGTATCAGGTCGCCACTTTCCGGATGGCGGGCGAGGTAGTCCACCAACACTGCGCGCTCGTCGTCGGTCCAGATAGATTGCGCCTGGCGCAAAAAGGCGACCGTTTCGACGACCGTAATGAGCTTGGTGAACATGCACCGGCAACATATGTCAATGACGTATATAAGCCAAGCCAAACTACGTCAATGACGCAGCGCGGTCTATTTGTGCTGGGCCCGGCTCAGTTCTTCCTCGGTGATGTCGTAGTCGGCTTCCGGGGGGATCTGCAGCTTGCCGTCGAGGATCTCGGGCAGGACCGTGACGATGGTCGAGTTGCGGGCGGCGTCGAGCGCGCCATCGACGGTCTTGTTGCGGCCCAGCTTGGCCAGCTGCATCCGCGTGGGAAAGGTGATCTCGCGCAGCTTGGCGGCCTCGTCGGCCAGCGCCTGGGAGGCGCTGATCCACACCGAATCCACGGATTCGCCGCCGTCGTGCTCGTGCAGGTGGTCCTCGGGCACGCGCACCATGTAGAACCAGGTGTCGTAGCGCCGGGGCGCGCCGGTCGGCGTGATCCAGTGGGCGAAGGGCACCAGCAGCTCGGTCATGAACTCGATGTTCTCGGCCTCGGCGAGGTCGACCATGTTCATCTCGCCCTTTTCCAGCTTCTTGCGGTGGCGCTCGGCGATCCGCTGCCGGTGCGCTTCCCCGACGAAGTCGCCGCCATCGCGCTCGCGCGCCAAGAGTATGCCGGTTTCCTCGAACACCTCGCGGATGCCGGTGATGCGCAGCGCCACGTCGTCGGACTCGCAGGTGGCGTACCTGGCCGCGCCGACGTCGGCCGGGTCGTGCTTGCCGCCGGGGAACACCAGCGCGCCGCCCATGAACTTCATGTCGCGGTGGCGCTGGACCATCAGCACTTCCATCTCGCCGGGCCGGTCACGCAGCAGCATGACGGTGGCGGCGAACGGGATCGTTTCGGTCATCAGATTTCCTGGACTTCGAGAATGCCGGGGACGGTTTCGAGACTGTCCCTCAGCCTGGGCGATATCTTGTATCGGTCGGGCAACGTCAACTCAACCTGCCTGGTGGTCTGCGGCAGGTTGAGCGTGATGTGAACGAGTCCCCTGCCCTTGCCGCCCTGCTCCAGCACATCGCGCACCACGTCGAACGGCTTGTCACTGTCGAGGACGATGCGAAGGCCGGTGCCGGCCGCGGCCGCCACGTCGTCGATGGTCTGGGCGCCGTTGGCGACCAGCTTGGGCGCGTCGTTCTCCATGCGGGCCTCGACGGTCAGCACCACGGTCTTGTTCACCTCCAGCAGGTCGCGGTGGGAAAACAGCTGCTGCGAGAAGAACATCACCTCGAAGGCGCCGCTCGAATCCGACAGCTCGACGAAGGCATAGGGCTTGCCCTTCTGCGACTTGCGCTCCTGCACCCGCGAGATCACGCCCGCCAGCTTGAAGCCGCTGACGCCGCGCTGCATCTGGGCGAAGGCCTCGGCCCAGGTCACCACGTTCTGCTGCCTGAGCGCGCGCCTGTATGCGTCGAGCGGATGGGCGGTGAGAAAGAAACCAACGGCGTCGAACTCGTTCGCCAGTTTCTCCATGGTGCTCCAGTCCCGGACCGATGGCAGCTTCATCGGCGCGGCCTCGTTGCTCGCCGGACCGCCGAACAGGCCGCCCTGGTCCGAGGTGCGTTCCGTAGCCGCGACGGCGGCATGACGCAGGATGGTCTCGGCCGCCTCGAAGGACTGGGCGCGGTTGGCGTTGAGGGAATCGAACGCGCCTGCCTTCACCAGGTTTTCGAGCTGGCGCTTGTTGACCTGCTTGGGGTCGATCCTGGCGGCGAGGTCGGCAAGACCCTTGTAGGGGCCCGCCCTGTCACGCTCGTCGACCAGGCTCTGCATGGCGGCGGCGCCGACGTTCTTGATCGCCGAGAGCGCGTAGCGCACGCCGAACCTTTCGGCCTCGACCTGCTCGACCTCGAACTCGACACCGGACCGGTTTACGTCGGGCGGCAGCAGCGGGATCGACAGCCGCTCCAGCTCGCGCCGGAACATGGCGAGCTTGTCGGTGTTACCGGCGTCGAGGGACATGGACGCGGCGAGGAACTCGACCGGATAGTTGGCCTTCAGCCAGGCGGTCTGGTAGGCGACCAGCGCATAGGCCGCCGCATGGCTCTTGTTGAAGCCGTAGCCGGCGAACTTGTCGACCAGGTTGAAGATGAAGGTGGCCTGCTCGGGATCGACGCCCTTGGCCGACGCGCCCTGCACGAAGCTGGCGCGCTGGGCGTCCATCTCCTCCTGCTTCTTCTTGCCCATGGCGCGCCGCAGCAGGTCGGCCTGACCGAGGCTGTAGCCCGCCAGGATCTGGGCGATCTGCATCACCTGCTCCTGGTAGATGATGACGCCGTAGGTCTCTTCCAGCACGGGCGTCAGCCACTCGTGCATGTAGGTGGGCTCTTCCTCGCCGTGCTTGCGCTTCACATAGGTGGGGATGTTGTCCATCGGGCCCGGACGGTAGAGCGCGACCAGGGCGATGATGTCCTCGAAGGAGTCGGGGCGCATGGTCTTGAGCACGTCGCGCATGCCCGAACTTTCCAGCTGGAAGATGCCGGCCCCGTCGCCCTTCGAGAGCATCCGGAACGTCTTCTCGTCGTCGAGCGGCAGCCGGGCGATGTCGATGTCGACGCCGCGCCGGCGGATGAAGCGCACCGCGCGTTCGATCACCGTCAGCGTCTTCAGGCCGAGGAAGTCGAACTTCACCAGGCCCGCGGGTTCGACCCATTTCATGTTGAACTGGGTGACAGGCATGGGCGAGCGCGGATCGCGGTAGAGCGGCACCAGCTCGTCGAGCGGCCGGTCGCCGATCACCACGCCGGCCGCGTGGGTCGAGGCATTGCGGTAGAGGCCCTCCAGCTTCATGGCGGTCTCGAGCAGATGCGCCACGGACTCGTCGCTGTCGCGCTCGTGCTGCAGCCTGGGTTCGCCATCGATGGCCTCGGCGAGCGTGACCGGCTTCGCGGGATTGTTGGGCACCATGCGGCACAGCCGATCCACCTGGCCGTAGGGCATCTCCAGCACCCGGCCGACGTCGCGCAGCGCGGCGCGGGCCTGCAGCTTGCCGAAGGTGATGATCTGGGCGACCTGGTCGAAGCCGTATTTCTCCTGCACATAGGCGATGACCTGGCCGCGCTTCTCCTGGCAGAAGTCGATGTCGAAATCGGGCATCGACACGCGCTCGGGGTTGAGAAAGCGCTCGAACAGCAGGCCGAAGCGCAGCGGGTCGAGGTCGGTGATCTTCAGCGCCCACGCCGCCACCGATCCGGCGCCCGAGCCGCGGCCCGGCCCGACCGGCACGTCGTGGTCCTTCGCCCATTTGATGAAATCCGAGACGATGAGGAAATAGCCGGGAAAGCCCATGCGGATGATGACGTCGAGCTCGAACTCCAGCCGCTTCTCGTAATCCTCCGCGGTCCGGCCTTCGCCGAACACGGTCTGCTCCAGCCGCAGCTTCAGGCCCTCGCGCGCCTGGCGGCGCAGTTCCTCGACCTCGTCGCCGTCGCGGGAGAACTTGGGCAGGATGGGCTTGTGGGTGCTGACCATGAAGGCGCAGCGCTTTGCGATCGCCACCGTGTTGTCGATGGCCTCTGGCAGGTCGGCGAACAGCACCTTCATTTCCTCGGCCGACTTGAAGTAGTGCTCGGGCGTGACGCGCCGCCGCTCCGCCTGGCCCACATAGGCGCCGCCGGCGATGCACAACAGCGCGTCGTGGGCCTCGTACATCTCCTTCTTCGCGAAGAACACGTCGTTGGTGGCGACCAGCGGCAGATCGAGCTTGTAGGCGATGTCGAGGAACGCGCCCTCGGTGCGCTGCTCGTCGGTCTGCATGTGGCGCAGAATCTCCACATAGGTGCGGCCGGCGAACACCCCGGCGATGCGCGCGGCCAGAGCCTCGGCGGCGGCGAGTTGGTTCTGCTGGATCAGCCGGCCGAGCGGACCGTCCGGCCCGCCGGTCAGCAGCAGCAGGCCCTCATTGGCGTCGAGCAGGTCGGCCAAGGCCACCTGTGGCTCGCTGGTGGCGTCGGTCTCCATGAATGAGCGGCTGACCAGCCGGATCAGATTGCGGTAGCCGGTCTCGTTCTGCACCAGCACGACGACCGGCGCCGGATCGGGCGCCGGCTGCCCCAGCGGCGCCTGCGCGTAGGCGATGCGCAAGATACAGCCGATGATCGGCTGCACGCCCGCCTCGGACAGCAGCACCGACTGCTCCAGCGCCCCGAACAAATTGCCCGTATCCGTCACCGCCACCGCCGGCATCCGGTGCTGCACGCACAGTTTCGTCAGCGCCTTCAGATGAATGGCGCCCTCGGACAGCGAGTAGGACGAGTGGACGCGCAGATGGATGAAATCGGCCAAGGCTCTGTCCAGAATCAGGGGGTGGAGCGGGCTGGGGCCACAAGATAATGCGTTCGCGGGACGGGACCAACCGCTGTCGGACGCCGGAAGACAGCTTTCTGTGGATAGGTGCGGTTGACCGGCAGTTTAAGGAAGCTTGATTCACGACCGCTTGTGCACTGTCATATGCACATTGGACTCGATGAGGATCGATTGATGCGATTTTGCGGCATGTTGATTGTACTCTTAGGCGCAGGGCTAACGGCTCCTGTGAGCCATGCCGAGCCAGCAGACACAGTGGCACGAGGTTCGATTTCCAGAACGCCGCCGCGCATGGACCCGTCTCGTCCCGTCACGCAGCCCGACTATCCAGCATCACTCGCCGACGCTCGCATAGAGGGCGATATCATCCTCGACTTCCATGTAAGGGCCGATGGCAGCGTCGATGCGGCATCCATCAAGGTCAGCAAAAGCACAGGCGCGCAGGCCCTGGACCAAAGCGCAGTGAACGAGGCGGCACGATGGATTTTTCTTCCAGCGACGGAGAATGGTCAACCGGTCGGCAGCGAGCATCAGTTTCGGGTCGTATTCGATGTCGAAAAGGCGAGGTCCGGTAGTGCGCCCATGCGCATGGATGCCGAGGACTTCCCCGGAAACCTGGAAGGAGAAACAGGCTCTTACTCCGTCCCGATGAACATGGACTGAGGGCATCATTCTCGCCTGAAGTCGCTACCCGGCCTCAATCACGCCGACAGCGCGATCTAAAGGTTCGCCAGCGGGCTCAACCCATGTGCCCTGACCAGCTGTACCGTTCCATCACCGCCGCGTCGCCATCGATCCGGAGTTCGATCGCCTCGTTCACCGGGATGTCGCCGCCAGCCAGGTCAGCGAGTAGAACATCAAACAACCTGCGCTGCAGGGCCGGGACAACCTGCGGCACGATGATCACCAGGCCGGCGTGCAACGGCACGCGGGCATAGAGCCTGCGAAAATCGACTGCATTGTTGGTTACGAACGTGAAGTCGTCGGCAACAATGCGACGCATCAGGGTCCAGTCGGCCTCGCCACTGAGACCCAGCCAGTTGACGTGCCGAGCTTCATACCCGCGCGCCTCGGCGGTCGCCACGAGCGAAGCGTGCAGGCATTCGTCGATCAGAAACTTCACTCAGCCCCGCCATCACCGAGCGGTACCTTCGTGGCGGATTTCAATTTCAGCCCAAGGTCCTTCAGGGATTTGGGCCGGCCATGGGCCGGATACGCCGCCGCCCAGATACGCGACAGGTCGAGCTGCCGCGAATCGAGCGCCGGGTATCCTTCGAGAATCTCGCGTTCGTCGGCACCATCGGCGAGCATGGCGGCGATCAGGCGTACCGGAATTCGCGTGCCCTTGAACACCGGTTCGCCGCCCATGACTTCCTTGTCGGACTTTACCATGGCTTCGGCAGCTTCAAGGTCGCGGGTGCGCGCGGCGATCTGTCTGCGCGCTTCGGCGACATCGACGATCAGCAGATCGTCGGCCTTGACTGTCCTCGCCAGCGGCTGATCGCGAATGGCGGCGAATAGCCGCTCGCGCCGCTCAGCGGACAACGCGTCGCCCACAGCGTACCAGAGTTTGACCCTGAGCAGGTCGTCGGCACTGAGCGCACGGGGCGAGCGGCCGGCCGTGCCGCGCGGCTTCCGGGTCACGCTGATGATGCGCTTGTCGATGGCGTTGTGGATCGCCTTGACGCCGACGCCGCTGATCGCGGCGGCCTGGCTGGGCGTGTAGAGGCGTGCGGGCGCGGAACTCATAATCATTCTCCTCGTGGAGAATAATATAGCGGAGTTTGTCGTCGCGGCAAAGCCGGCCCGTTCGCCGCCGCGCTAACCCGCCTCGATCACCCCGTTATGCAGCAGGATCCGCCGGTCCATGCGGTCGGCGAGCGCGCCGTTGTGGGTGGCGATGAGGGCGGCGACGCCGTCCTCGCGGGCGACGCGGAGCAGTTCGGCGAACACCGCGTCGGCGGTGCGTTCGTCGAGATTGCCGGTGGGCTCGTCGGCCAGCAGGATCCTGGGGCTGTTGGCCATGGCGCGGCAAATGGCGACGCGCTGCTGCTCGCCGCCGGAAAGCTGGGTGGGATAGTGCTCGAGCCGCTGGCCAAGGCCGAGCCGCGACAGCAAATCCTTTGCCCGCGCGCGTGCCTCGGATGCGGACTTGCCCGCCACCATCTGCGGCAACGCCACGTTGTCGGTGGCGCTGAACTCGGGCAGCAGATTGTGGAACTGGTAGACGAAGCCGACGGTGCCGCGGCGGATCGCCGTGCGCTCGCCGTCGGAGAGGCGCGCGCAGGACCGGCCGTCGAGCACGATCTCTCCGCTGTCGGGGGTGTCGAGCAGACCGGCGATGTGCAGCAGGGTCGACTTGCCGGCGCCGGACGGCCCGAGCATGGCGATGACCTCGCCGCGCGCCACGTCGAGCGAGGCGCCGCGCAGCACCTCGAAACGGCCCTGCCCCGCGTCGAAGCCCTTGCGCAGATCGACGAGCCTGAGCGCCGCGTCATTCATAGCGCAGCGCCTCCACCGGATCGAGGCTGGCGGCGCGCCAGGCGGGGTAGATGGTCATCAGCAGGCTGAGGATCATGGCGATGCCAGTCACCAGGCCCACTTCCAGCGGGTCGACCATGGCAGGAAGACCGTCGATGCCGTAGACCTCGGGCGGGAAGAAGGTGGTGTTGAGCAACTCGCCCAGTCCGCCGAGTATTTCGTTGCGGAAGTTGAGCAGCACCACGCCCAGCAGGAAGCCGATGATGGTGCCGCTGACGCCCAGCAGGCCGCCGCACAGGATGAACACCTTCATCACCGAGCGCTTCGAGGCGCCGATGGTGCGCAGCACGGCGATGTCCCTGCCCTTGTCCTTCACCAGCATGATCAGGCTGGACATGATGTTGAAGGCGGCGACCAGGATGATCAGCACCAGGATCACGAACATCACGTTGCGCTCGACCTTGAGCGCGCTGACCAGTCCGGCGTTCAGGCTTTCCCACGAGATCAGCCGGAAACCGTCGCCCACCGCCGCCTGGATGCGCGGCATGGCGGCGCCGATGGCGCGTGGGTCATCGAGCACCACCTCGATCTCGCTGGCCTCGTTCTTCTGGCGGAAATAGATTTGCGCGTCCTCGAACGGCATGAAGATGTAGGTGCTGTCGAACAGCACGTTGCCGACGCTGAACACGGCGACGATGGTGTAGTCGCGCATGCGCGGCGCCGAGCCGAACGGGGTCGCCGTGGTCTGGGGCGAAACCAGAGTGATGGTGTTGCCGGGCCGCACGCCGAGCGTATCGGCCAGCCGCGTGCCCAGCACGATGGCGTCGCCCGGCGTGAAGTCCTGCAGGCTGCCGGCGATGATCTTGGTCCGGCCCTGGGAATCGGCGCGGGCGATGTCGTGGCGGGCCATGTCCTCGGGCCGGATGCCGTGCACCATGACGCCGGCCGACTGGCGCGGGCCGACGGCCATGGCCTGGCCCTCGACGATGGGCCGCGCGTCCTTCACGCCCTCGACCTTGCGCAGCGTCTCGACCAGGGGTTCGAAGTCGCGCATGGGGCTGGTGAAGGCGGTCTGCACCAGCACATGGCCGCGCAGGCCGAGCAGCTGGTTGATCAGCGTGTTCTGGAAGCCGTTCATCACCGACATGACGATGATCAGCGTCGCCACGCCCAGCACGATGCCGACGACGGAGAGGATGGCGGTGAGCGAGATGAAGCCGTCCTTGCGCCGGGCGCGCAGGTAGCGCGCGGCGAGCATCCATTCGAAGGCGGCGATCATCAGGCCTTCTTGGCCAGGCGGTTGAGGGCGGCCTCGGGCGTGATCTCCACGGTCTCGCCGGTCGCCCTGTTCTTGAATTCGACCACGCCGGCCTTCACGCCGCGCGGGCCGATCGTCACCTGCCACGGCAGGCCGATCAGGTCGGCGTCGGCGAATTTCACGCCCGGTCGCTCGTCGCGGTCGTCATAGAGGATCTCGACGCCGGCGTTGCCCAATTTCTCGTAAAGGCCGTCGGCAGCCGAGGTGCACTCGGCGTCGCCGTGCCGCAAATTGATCAGCGCGACCTTCCAGGGCGCGACGCTCTCGGGCCAGATGATGCCGTTCTCGTCGTGGCTCGCCTCGATGATGGCGCCGACGAGACGCGACACGCCGATGCCGTAGGAACCCATCTCCACATCGATCTGCTCGCCCGTCGCCGAGGTGACGCTGGCGCCCATGGGCGCGGAATATTTGGTGCCGAAATAGAAGATGTGGCCGACCTCGATGCCCTTGCGGGTGCGCAGCCGGTCCTCGGGCACGGGGCAATTTGCGGCGTCGTGCTTCTCGTCGGCCGCGGCATAGAGGCCGCGCAGCTCCTCGACAAGACCGAAATCGGCGGTCAGCATCCGGTCCGCCGTATAGTTCTCAAAGGCCGCATCGAAATAGAGGTCGCTCTCGCCGGTGTCCGCCAAGATATGGAACTCGTGGCTCATGTTGCCACCGATGGCGCCCGGATCGGCCTGCACCGGCACGGCGCGAAGGCCGAGGCGGGCGAAGGTGCGCAGATAGGCGACGAACATCTGCAGGTAGGACTGCTCGGCGCCGGCCTTGTCGAGGTCGAAGGAATAGGCGTCCTTCATCAGGAACTCGCGGCCGCGCATCACGCCGAAGCGCGGGCGGATCTCGTCCCGGAACTTCCACTGGATGTGATAGAGGTTCTTCGGCAGGTCTCGGTAGGAGCGGACCGAACCGGCGAAGATGTCGGTGATCAGCTCCTCGTTGGTCGGGCCATAGAGCAACTCGCGCTCGCCCCGGTCGAGGATCCGCAGCATTTCCTTGCCGTAATCGTCGTATCGCCCGCTTTTCCGCCATAGCTCGGCCGACTGGATGGTCGGCATCAGCATCTCCTGGGCGCCGGCCCGGTCCTGCTCCTCGCGCACGATCTGCTCGATGTTGCGCAGCACCCGGAAACCCATGGGCAGCCACGAATAGATGCCCGCCGACGACTGGCGGATCATACCGGCGCGCAGCATCAGCCGGTGCGAGGCGATCTGCGCCTCGGTGGGCGTTTCCTTCATGGTCGGCAGGAAAAGGACGGAACGGCGCATGATGGTGCTGACGGCTCCCGGCTGGGCTGGCGATGATTGCGCGGGACTTTAGGGCCCGCACGGACCTAAAGCAATTGGCGCCGCCCCGTTCCGGCGCGCGGGGCGGCAATGTTGTCTTTTTGCAACAGGCAGCGGAAAAGTTACAATCAGGAGGCCGGGAATTGGCTTGCGGCGATGACAGGCCCACCGGAATCACCTACATTTCCTCCATCAACGAAGCGCCGCAGAAATCAAACAATAGCGGCGCAAAGCAAACAGGCACCGAGCAACTGCGGAGTGGTCCAAGTTTGGGGAGTTAAAGTTCCTAGGGAGGGGACTTAACAAACTCGGAACGGCGACATAGCCGAATAATAAGAATTATCGACGATCTCAAGAAGCAAGGCTCGAAAGAGCCTTGCTTTTTTCTTGTGGGACGGACGTCCGGGAGTCCCGGTTACTCGGAAGCGCGCTGGAAATCAGGGCGAAGCGTGATCAGGCCCGAGCCCTGCAGCCAGTAATAGCCGCCCCACAGCACCGCCGCGATCAGGCTGGCAGCCAGCACCTTGCGCCACATATAGGGTTTGAGCGGCGCGCTGTGGGCGTGGCCCGGCTCGTGCGCGGTGCCCTCGTCGTCATGGGTCTTCACGCCCAGCGGCAGCATGGTGAAGAACACCAGCCACCACAGGATGACGTAGACGACGATGCCGCTGACGAGACCCATGACGGGTACGGATCAGACCTGCTCGATCTCGACCAGGGTGCCGCAGAAGTCCTTGGGCGACAGGAACAGCACGGGCTTGCCGTGGGCGCCGATCTTGGGCTCGCCATCGCCGAGGATGGTGGCGCCCTCTTCCTTCAACTTGTCGCGGGCCGACAGGATGTCGTCGACCTCGTAGCAGACATGGTGGATGCCGCCCGACTTGTTGCGCTCGAGGAACTTGGCGATGGGCGAGTTGTCGCCCAGCGGGTGGAGCAGCTCGATCTTGGTGTTCGGCAGCTCGATGAACACGGTGATCACGCCGTGATCCGGCTGATTGACCGGCTCGGTGACCTTGGCGCCCAGCGTGTCGCGGTAGACGGCGGTCGCGGCGGCGAGATCCGGCACGGCGATGGCAACGTGGTTGAGACGACCGATCATGGAGCGCTCCTCATAAATCCGGTTCGGCCTTATTTAGGGACTCACGCCTGCGCGGGCAATCGCAGAATCTGCACGTCCGTCACCGGCTTCTTGTCGGTCGCCTGGCGGACGGCGCGGCGGGCGGCGACGCGGATCGCCTCGCGCAGCACGTCGTCGTCGCGGCGCTGGCCGCGCGGCATCCCCTTGACCGCCGCGGCGACGGCATCGGCGATCTCGCCGCCCAGACCGCCGGGGTCGGGAACCCCGAACAGGGTGACGGTGGGATCGGCCAGCAGCCGGCCCTCGTCGTCGGCGGCGACGCCGATCACCAGATGCCCGTTGTGCAGGCCGCGGCGCCGCTCGACGATCGAGGCGCTGTCGTCGGGCACGAGCTGGTTGCCGTCCAGCACCAGCCGTCCGGCGGTGACCCGGTCGACGATCTCGGCCCTGCCCGGCGCCAGCCGGATCATGGTCCCATTTTCCGGCACGACGCAGCGAGGCACCTGCAGCTCGGCGGCCAGCTCGGCGTGCTCGAACAGGTGGCGCGCCTCGCCGTGCACGGGGACGGCGATCTCGGGCTTGATCCACTGGTACATGCGCGTCAGCTCGTCGCGGCCCGGATGACCCGAGACGTGCACGAACTCGTCCTTCTCGGTGATGATCTTCACGCCGCGCTTGGCGAGCGCGTTGTAGAGCCGGCCGAGGGACAGCTCGTTGCCGGGGATGATCTTCGACGAGAAGATCACGGTGTCCCCCTCGCCCAGGCTGACGTGCGGATGATCGCCCGAGGCGATGCGGACCATGGCGCCGCGCGGCTCGCCCTGGCTGCCGGTGCAGATGTAGAGCACCTTATCCTTCGGCAGGAAGCCGGCGTCGGCCTCGTCGATGAACGGCGGCAGATGCGTCAGGTAGCCGGTCTCGCGCGCCACCTGCACGTTCCGCCGCAGCGAGCGGCCGACCAGCACCGCGTGCCGGTCATGCGCCTTCGCCACTTCGGCCAGCGTCTCCAGCCGGGCGATGTTGGAGGCGAAGGCGGTGATCGCCACCCTGCCCGTCTCGCGGCCGACGATCTCCAGCAGGTGACGGCGCACCTCGGCCTCGGAGCCGCTGGCGCTGGGATTGAACACGTTGGTGCTGTCGCAGACCATGGCCAGCACGCCCTCCTCGCCGAGGCGCGCCAACGCGTCCTCGTCGAGCGGATGGCCGATCAGCGGGTCGGGATCGATCTTCCAGTCGCCGGTATGGAAGACCGTGCCCAGCGGCGTGCGGATGGCGAGCGCACTGGGCTCGGCGATGGAATGGGTGAGCGTCAGGAAGTCGATGTCGAACGGACCGAGGCTCACGCGGCTGCCGAGCGCGGTCTCGACGATGGGAACGTCGTTCAGCAGGCCCGCCTCGGCCAGCTTGGTGCGCAAGATGCCGGCGGTGAAGGGCGTGGCGTAGACCGGGCACCCGAGCCGTTCCCAGAGATAGGGCACGGCGCCAAGATGATCCTCGTGGGCATGGGTCAGCACGATGCCGAGCAGCTTCTTCTTGCGCGCCTCGATAAAGGACGGATCGGGCATGACCAGGTCGATGCCGGGCAGCGAAGGATTGCCGAAGCTGACGCCCAGGTCGACGACGATCCACTGGTCGTCGTAGCCGAACACGTTCAGGTTCATGCCGATCTCGCCCGCGCCGCCCAGCGGCACGAACAGCAGTTCCTTGGTCATTCGCTCCTCAAACGGCGCCGTGGAAGTAAACGTCCCCGGCGGTAATGTGGCGGCGCTCGCCCTTAGCGGTCTCCACAACCAGCGCGCCGGTCTCGTCCAGTTCGGCGAAGCGCCCCGTGACGGTCTCGCCGTCGAGCCGCATCTGGATTTCCTGTCCCAGCCGCCACGCCCGCACCAGCCAGTCCGCCCGCACCGCGCCGAACCCGCCGTCGAGCCATGCGGCGTAACGTAGCTCGAACGCGGCCAGCAGCCAGGTCAGTGCCTGGTCGATGTCGATGCCGGGCAATCCCGCATGGCGGAAATCGGTCGCCGGATAGGGCGTGCCGTCCGGATGGCTGACGAGGTTGAGGCCGATGCCGACGACGACCGCCTCGGCGCGGGCGCCGGTGGACGTGGCCTCGAGCAGGATGCCGCAGATCTTGGCGCCGTCGACCAGCACGTCGTTGGGCCACTTCAGCGCGGCCCGGTCGCCGGCGCCGGCCTTCGCCAGCAGGTCGCTGACCGCGAGCGCGGTAACGAAGGAAAGCTGGGCGGCCTGTGCCAGCGGACAGCCGGGCTTCAGCAACAGCGAGACGAACAGGTTGCCTGGTTCCGACATCCAGGAACGGCCGCGGCGCCCCCTGCCCGCTGTCTGCCGCTTGGCCCAGTAGACCGTGCGGTCGGACGCGGAAGCGGCGCGGCGCCGCGCCTCCTCGTTGGTGCTGTCGATGCTGTCGAAGATCGCGATGCCGTAGCCATCGGGCAGATGGACCACCGCGAAGGCCCTACCGGAACAACGACTGCGCCGCCGAACTGGCCACGTGCTGGAGCGTGCCGGCGATCAGCGGGACGACGAAGAACACGGTGACGAGCGCCGATGCCGTCGCGACGGTGGCGATGCCCTTGCCGGTGTCGACATCGAACGCGTCGGCCGGCTCGTCGAAATACATCACCTTGACGATGCGCAGATAGTAGAAGGCGCTCACGGCGCTGGCCAGCGCGCCGATCACGGCAAGGAAGGTCAGCTCCGCGTCGACGGCGGCGATGAACACGTAGAACTTGCCGAAGAAGCCGGCGAGCGGCGGGATGCCGGCGAGCGAGAACATGAAGATGGCGATGGCGAGCGCCATGGCCGGACGGGTCCGCGACAGGCCCGAGAGATCGGAGATCGCCTCGGTCGCCCCGTCCCTGCGCCGCATGGCGATGATCAGCGCGAAGGCGCCCACATTCATCGCCAGGTAGATCGCCATGTAGATCAGCACCGAAGTCACGCCCGCCTCGGTGCCGGCGGCGATGCCGATCAGCGCGTATCCGACATGACCGATGGAGCTGTAGGCCATCAGCCGCTTGATGTTGGTCTGGACGATGGCGAAGACGGCGCCGACGATCATCGAGGCGATCGACAGGAACACCACGATCTGCTGCCACTGGTCGACGATCTCGGGAAACGCGCCGAACATGGTGCGCACGAACAGCGCCAGGGCGGCGATCTTGGGCGCGACGGCAAAGAAGGCGGTGACCGGCGTGGGCGCGCCTTCATAGACGTCGGGCGTCCACATATGAAACGGCACGGCCGAAACCTTGAACGCCAGGCCCGCGAGCACGAACACCAGTCCGAGCAGCACGCCGATCGGCACCGGCCCGTCGCCGGAAACCGCGGCCGCGATCTGGTCGAAGCTGGTGCCGCCGGTGTAGCCGTAGATCAGCGAACTACCATAGAGCAGCATGCCCGAGGACAGCGCGCCGAGGACGAAGTACTTCAGGCCAGCCTCGGTGGAGCGCACGGAATCGCGGCTGAACGCGGCCATCACATAGAGCGCGAGGCTCTGGGTCTCGAGGCCAATATAGAGGGCGATCAGGTCGTTGCTCGACACCATCATCAGCATGCCGAGCGTGGCGAGCACGATCAGCACCGGATACTCGAAGCGCTTGAGGTTCTCGCGCTCCAGGTAGTCCACGGAAATGACGATGGAGATGGCCGAGCCGATCAGGATCAGTATCTTGCAGAAGCCGCCGAAGGAATCCGACACGAACATGCCGCCGAAGGTCACGACGGTCTGGTGGTAGCCGGGAAGCACGGCGACGGCCGCGCCCAGCAGCAGCAGCACCGACAGCATCGAGACGGTGCGCAGCGACTTCTCGCCGGTGAACACGCCCAGCATCAGCAGCGCCATGGCGCCGATCGCCAGGATGATCTCCGGGAGCGCCGGAAGAAGGGCCGGAACCTCGATCATCAATGCGCTCCTCCGGCGGCTGCGGACGTGGCCGCCGCGTTCCCGGCGATCGCGGGTCGGCCCGCCTCATGGGCGGCGATCGCCGTATCGTAATTGTGCAGCAGGTTGTCGACCGAGACGTGCATCACGCCGAGGAACGAGCCCGGGAAGATGCCCATCCAGAACACCACGGCGACGAGCGGCGCGAAGATCAGCTTCTCGCGCGGCGACAGGTCGAGCAGCGCCTTCAGGTCGTCCCTGGTCAGGTTGCCGAAGATCACCTTGCGGTAGAGCCAGAGCATGTAGGCGGCGCCCAGGATCAGGCCGGTCGCGGCCAGGGCGCAGACCACCGTGTCGGCCTGGAACACGCCGGCCAGCACCAGGAATTCGCCGACGAAGCCGCTGGTGCCCGGCAGACCGACCGAGGCCATGGTGAAGATCATGAACACCAGCGCATAGCGCGGCATGTTGTTGACCAGGCCGCCATAGCGGGCGATCTCGCGGGTGTGGAGCCGGTCGTAGACCACGCCGACGCACAGGAACAGCGCGCCCGAGACGATGCCGTGGCTGAGCATCTGGAAGATGCCGCCCTCGACGCCCTGCGGATTCATCACGAAGAGGCCCAAGGTCACGAAGCCCATATGGGCAACGGACGAATAGGCGATCAGCTTCTTCATGTCCTCCTGCATCAGCGCGACCAGCGAGGTGTAGATCACCGCGATAACCGACAATGCGAACACCAGCGGCGCGAAATAGTCGCTGGCGACCGGGAACATGGGCAGCGAGAATCGCAGGAACCCGTAGCCGCCCATCTTCAGCAGCACGCCCGCCAGGATCACCGAGCCGGCGGTGGGCGCCTCGACGTGGGCGTCGGGCAGCCAGGTGTGCACCGGCCACATGGGCATCTTCACCGCGAAGGACGCGAAGAACGCCAGCCACATCCACTTCTGCACGTCGGCCGAGAAGTGGTCGCCGCTGAGCAACTCGGGAATGCTGGTGGTGCCGGCATAAATGTAGATGGCGATCATCGCCACCAGCATCAGCAGCGACCCGGCGAGGGTGTAGAGGAAGAACTTGAACGACGCGTAGATCTTCCGCGCCCCCCCCCACACGCCGATGATCAGGAACATGGGGATCAGGCCGCCCTCGAAGAACAGGTAGAACAGCACCAGGTCGAGGGCGCAGAACACGCCGATCATCAGGGTCTCGAGCAGCAGGAAGGCGATCATGTACTCGCGCACCCGCTTCTCGATGGCTTCCCAACTCGCCAGGATGCAGAACGGCATCAGGAAGGTGGTGAGGATGACGAACAGCATGGAAATGCCGTCGACGCCCATGTGGTACTCGATCGTGCCGCCCAGCCAGTCATGCTTCTCGACGAACTGGAAGTCGGCGGTGCTGCTGTCGAAGTTGATCCAGATCAGCAGCGACACCAGGAAGGTCGCGGTGGTGGTGAGCAGCGCCACGGCGCGGACGTTGCGCGACACCTGCGCCTCCGGGCCGCGCACCATCAGGGCGACCAGCGCGCCCAGCAGCGGCAGGAAGGTGACGAGCGAGAGAATTGGCCAGCCGGTCATCAGTGTCCCCCGCCCGATTTCATCATGTACCAGGTGACGAGACCGGCGACGCCGATCAGCATGGCGAAGGCGTAGTGATAGACATAGCCGGTCTGCAGTCCCCTCGCCCGCCGCGCCACATAGGCGATGGCGGCGGTGACGCCGTCGGGACCGTAGCCGTCGATGACCTTGCCGTCGCCCTTCTTCCACAGCTGGACGCCGATCCACTTCGCCGGGCGGACGAACAGGGTGTCGTACAGCTCGTCGAAGTACCACTTGTTGAGCAGGAACTGGTAGAGCGACTGGTTGGTGGTCGCCAGCACGCCGGGCGCGCTGGTGCGGCCGAACCAGAAGACCAGCGCCAGGACGATGGCGGCCAGGCCGGTGGCGATCAGGCCGCCGTCCATCTGCGCGACGCCGGCGCCGGCGATGCCGAGCGCGGCGAGGAGGCCGGCGAGGCGCGCCCATTTCGGCACGCTGTCGAGGTAGAACGCCCACGAGATCAGCAGCCCGTAGACCGCCATCACCAGCGGCAGCAGCTTGACCCAGAACGGCACGTGGTGCGCGTGCTCGATCACGTTCTCGCCGACGACCTTCAGCGACGCGCCCCAGAACTCGTCGTAGTGATGGCCGACGAAGTAGCCGTAGAACACGATGCCCGCCAGCAGCGCGCCGGCCGCCAGCACGTAGAGCGGGATCAGCATCACCTGCGGCGATTCATGGGCGTGGTGCAGCACGTCGTGATCGGCGCGGCTCTGGCCGTGGAAGGTCATGAACAGCAGCCGGCCCGAATAGAACGCGGTCATGAACGCCGCGGCGATGCCGAGCCAGAAGGCGTAGGCGCCGACGCCCGAATGGGCCGCGAAGGCGGATTCGAGAATGATGTCCTTGGAGAAGAACCCGGCGAAGCCGATGCCGTGGCCGAAGATGCTGGGAATGCCGATCCCGGCGAGCGCCAGCGAGCCGATCCACATCAGGATGGCGGTGACCTTCATGTAGGGGAACAGGCCGCCCATCTTGCGAATGTCCTGCTCGTCGGACATGCCATGGATCACCGAGCCGGCGCCCAGGAACAGCAACGCCTTGAAGAAGGCGTGGGTGAACAGGTGGAAGATGCCCGCGCCATAGGCGCCGACGCCCAGCGCGAAGAACATGTAGCCGAGCTGCGAACAGGTCGAATAGGCGATGATGCGCTTGATGTCGTTCTGCACCAGGCCGACGGTGGCGGCGAAGAACGCGGTCGAGGCGCCGATGATGGTGACGAACTCCAGCGTGCCGGGCGCCAGCTCGAACATGGGCGAGCAACGCGCCACCATGAACACGCCGGCGGTGACCATGGTCGCGGCGTGGATCAGCGCGGACACCGGCGTCGGGCCTTCCATGGCGTCCGGCAGCCAGGTGTGCAGGCCCAGCTGGGCCGACTTGCCCATGGCGCCGATGAACAGCAGGACGGTGATGGTGGTCATCACGTCGACCTGGTGGTCGAGGAAGGTGAAGTTCTTGCCGGCCATCGCCGGGGCCGCGGCGAACACGGTGTTGAAGTCCAGCGCGCCGAACACCAGGAAGGTGGCGAAGATGCCGAGCGCGAAGCCGAAGTCGCCAATCCGGTTGACCAGGAACGCCTTGATGGCGGCGGCGTTGGCCGACGGGCGCTTGTACCAGAAACCGATCAGCAGGTAGGACGCGACGCCCACGCCTTCCCAGCCGAAGAACATCTGCACGAAGTTGTCGGCGGTCACCAGCATCAGCATGGCGAAGGTGAACAGCGACAGGTACGCCATGAACCGCGGCTTGTGCGGATCGTGGCTCATGTAGCCGACCGAGTAGACGTGCACCAGCGACGACACGCCGTTCACCACCACCAGCATGACCGCGGTGAGCGTGTCGACCTTGATCGACCAGTTGACCACGAAGTCGCCGGAAGTCATCCAGTTGACGAGCACGAGGTGCTCGGGCTGGTGGCCCAGCGCCACCTGGAAGAAGGCGAGGACGGACAGCACCGCCGAGACGATGACCGCGCCGCAGGTGACGATCTGGGCGCCGCGGTCGCCGATCACCCGGCCGCCGAAACCGGCGACGATCGCCGCCAGGAGGGGAAGGAATACGATCGCGTAATACATCCCCCTCAACCCTTCATCTGGCTGATGTCTTCCACGGCGATGGTGCCGCGGTTACGGAAATAGATCACCAGGATGGCGAGGCCGATGGCCGCCTCGCCTGCCGCCACGGTCAGCACGAACAGCGCGAACACCTGGCCGATCATGTTGCCGAGGAACACCGAGAACGCGACCAGGTTGATATTGACCGCCAGCAGCATCAGCTCGATGGACATCAGGATGATGATCACGTTCTTCCGGTTCAGGAAGATTCCGAAGATGCCCAGGGTGAACAGGATCGCGGCGACGATCAGGTAGTTTTCAAGGCCGATCGTCATGTCAGATCCCCTGCCCCGGCGGTATTTTCTTCACCTCGATGGTGGTCTTGGGGTCGCGGTAGACCTGGCTGGAGATGCGCTGCTTCTTGACGCCGGCGCGCTGGCGATGGGTGAGCACGATGGCGCCGATCATGGCGATCAGCAGGATCACGCCCGCCGCCTGGAAGGCATAGACGTACTGGGTGTAGACGATGGCGCCCAGCGCCTCGGTGTTGGTCATGCCGGCGATCGTGGCCTGCGGCTCGGCGCGGGCGACCTCGGGGCCGAACTGCCAGGTGGCCAGCACCATGAACAGCTCGACCAGCAAGATGACGCCGATCAGACCGCCGATGGGCAGATATTGCAGGAAGCCCTGGCGCAGCTCGGTGAAGTTGATGTCGAGCATCATCACCACGAACAGGAACAGCACGGCGACGGCGCCCACATAGACGATCACCAGGATCATGGCGATGAACTCGGCGCCGATCAGCACGAACAGGCCGGCCGAGGTGAAGAACGCCAGGATCAGGTACAGCACCGAGTGCACCGGATTGCGCGCGGCGATCACCATGAAGCCGGCGGCCACGGTGATCGCGGCAAAGAGGTAGAATGTGATCGTCTGCAGGATCATCCGGTGAGCGTTCCTGGTTGCGGCTTCTCGCGGCCGGGTTCTTAGCGGTAGGGTGCGTCGGCCGCAAGGTTGGCGGCGATCTCGCGTTCCCAGCGATCGCCGTTGGCCAGCAGCTTTTCCTTGTTGTAGTAGAGTTCCTCGCGGGTCTCGGTGGCGAACTCGAAGTTCGGCCCCTCGACGATGGCGTCGACCGGACACGCTTCCTGGCAGAAGCCGCAATAGATGCACTTCACCATGTCGATGTCGTAGCGGGTGGTGCGGCGCGAACCGTCGGCGCGAGGTTCGGCCTCGATGGTGATGGCCTGGGCCGGACAGATCGCCTCGCAGAGCTTGCAGGCGATGCAGCGCTCCTCGCCGTTCGGATAGCGGCGCAGGGCGTGCTCGCCCCGGAAGCGCGGGCTCAGCGGGCCTTTCTCGTACGGATAGTTGAGGGTCTGCTTCGGCTTGAAGAAGTATTTCAGCGTCAGCGCCATGGCCTGCACGAACTCCCACAGGAGGATCGTCTTGGCGGCGCGCGAGAAGCTCGTCATCGGCGTGCTCCTAACCCTTGTTCGGCAGCAGGTCGAAGGCGACCAGGAAGCCCGACACCACCACGACCGCGCCGAGCGAGATGGGCAGGAAAACCTTCCATCCCAGGCGCATGAGCTGGTCGTAGCGGTAACGCGGCACCGCCGCCTTCACCCACGAGAAGATGAAGAAGAAGAATGCGATCTTGAGGATCAGCCAGATCGGCCCCGGCACCCAGTTGAACGGCGCGATGTCGACCGGGGGCAGCCATCCGCCAAAGAACAGGATCGCGGTCATGGCGCACATCAGCAGGATGTTCGCGTACTCGCCCAGCCAGAACATGGCGAAGGTCATGGACGAGTATTCCACCTGATAGCCCGCCACCAGTTCGGCCTCGGCCTCGGGAAGGTCGAAGGGCGGGCGGTTCGTCTCGGCCAGCGCCGAGATGAAGAAGATTATGAACATGGGGAACAGCGGAATGAAGAACCACAGGTTCCGCTGCGCCTCGACCACGTCCGAGAGATTGAGCGAGCCGACGCAGAGCAGCACGGTGATCAGCACGAAGCCGATGGACACCTCGTAGGACACCATCTGCGCCGCCGACCTGAGGCCACCCAGGAACGGGTAGCGCGAGTTCGACGCCCAGCCCGACATGATGATGCCGTAGACGCCCAGCGACGAGATCGCGAAGAGGTAGAGGATGCCGACATTGATGTCGGAGATCACCATCTTGACGTCGCCGACATAGCCCCAGGGAATTACCGCCCAGGCGACCATGGCGAGCACGAAGCTGAGCACCGGGGCGATGAAGAACACGCCCTTGTTGGCGCTGGCGGGAACGACGGTCTCCTTCAGCACCAGCTTGATGCCATCGGCGAAGCTCTGCAACAGGCCGAACGGCCCGACCACGTTCGGGCCGCGCCGCAGCTGCATGGCCGCCCAGATCTTGCGGTCGAAATAGATCACGAAGGCGACCGCCACCACGACGGGCAGCATGACCGCCAGGATGCACAGCACGATCCAGACGAAAGTGAAAAAGCCGTTGTCCGGAAACGGATTAGCCATGGGTGCCGGTTCCTTCCCGGGCCGGTTCGATCACGGCGTTGCATTCGGCCATGACGTAGGAGGCGCGGCAGATCGGATTGGTCAGGTGGTGGTGCGTCACCGTCGAGGCGAAGGGCTCGTCGCCGAGCGCGCCGGCCTGGCCGAACGACGTCCACTCCGCGGGAACCACGTCGTCGACCGCCGTCGCATGGGGCAGCGCGGCGGCGATCCGGCGCCGCAGGGCGCCCAGATTGTCGTAGGGCAGCTTGCCGCCCGGCAGCACTTCCGACAAAGCGCGGATGATGGTCCAGTCCTCGCGGGCGTCGCCGGGCGGGAACACGGCCCGGTTGCCCAGCTGCACCCTGCCCTCGGTATTGATCCAGGTGGCGTTCTTCTCGGTATAGGCGGCGCCGGGCAGGATGACGTCGGCGTGCTTCACGCCCTCGTCGCCATGGGTGCCCTGGTAGATCACGAAGGCGTTGTCGAGGCGGCTGGTGTCGATCTCGTCCGCGTGCAGCAGGTAGACGACCTCCACCGCGCCGGACTGGGCGCCCGCCAGGATGCCTTCGACGTCGAGGCCGCCCTCGCCCGGCACGAGGCCCAGATCGAGGCCGCCGACGCGGGCGGCGGCGGTGTGCAGCACGTTGAAACCGTTCCAGCCCTCGCCGATCATGCCGTAGCTCTCGGCGACCTGACGGGCGGTCGCCAGCACGGCGGCGCCGTCGGCGCGGGCGAGCGCGCCCTGCCCGACGATGATCATGGGATTCTTCGCGCCGCGCAGCACCTCGGCGAAGGAGTGGCCGCCATTGGCGACATCGTTCAGCGTGCCGGGTCCGGCGCCGAGATAGTCGTAGTCGTAGGTGAGTTCGGCCTGCTCGCCGATCACGCCGACGCGGAAACCTCCGGCCAGCCAGCGCTGGCGGATGCGGGCATTGATGATCGGCGCCTCGGTGCGGGGGTTCGAGCCCACGATCAGCAGCGCATCGGCCTGGTCGATCCCGGCGATGGTGCTGTTGAACAGGTAAGAGGCGCGCACCGAGGCATCGAGCTTCGCGCCGTCCTGGCGGCAGTCGATGTTGGGCGAGCCCAGATTGGCCATCAGGTCCTTGAGCGCGGCCATGGCCTCGAGGTCGGCGAGGTCGCCGGCGATGGCGGCGACCCTGTCGCCGCCGAGACCGTTCACCTTCGCCGCGATCGCGGCGAATGCCTGGGCCCAGGTCGCTTCCTCCAGCTTGCCGTTCCGGCGCACATAGGGGCGGTCGAGGCGCTGGCGCTTCAGTCCGTCATAGGCGAAGCGGGTCTTGTCGGAGATCCACTCCTGGTTGATGTCCTCGTTGAGGCGCGGCAGCACGCGCATCACTTCCTTGCCGCGGGCGTCGATGCGGATGTTGGAGCCGACCGCGTCGTGCACGTCGACGCTCTCGGTCTTCTCCAGCTCCCACGAGCGGGCGGTGAAGGCATAGGGCTTGGAGGTCAGCGCGCCGACCGGGCACAGGTCGATGACGTTGCCGGACAGCTCCGAGGTCATCGCCTGCTCGAGATAGGTGGTGATCTCCATGTGCTCGCCGCGGCCGATGGCGCCGATCTCCTCGACGCCGGCGACTTCCTCGGCGAAGCGCACGCAGCGGGTGCAGTGGATGCAGCGGGTCATCACCGTCTTGATGAGCGGACCCATGTACTTTTCCTTGACCGCCCGCTTGTTCTCGTGGAACCGCGTGGCGCCCTTGCCATAGGCCATGGACTGGTCCTGCAGGTCGCACTCGCCGCCCTGGTCGCAGATCGGGCAGTCCAGCGGATGGTTGATCAACAGGAACTCCATCACGCCTTCGCGGGCCTTCTTGACCTGCGGCGTGTTGGTGTAGATCACCATGTTGTCGGCGGCCGGCATGGCGCAGGACGCGATCGGCTTGGGCGCCTTTTCCTGCTCGACCAGGCACATGCGGCAGTTGCCGGCGATGGACAGGCGCTCGTGGTAGCAGAAGCGCGGCACCTCGACGCCGGCGACCTCGCAGGCCTGCAGCACCGTGGTGCCCTGGGCGACCGTGACTTCCTTGCCGTCGATGGTAAGCGTTGGCATCCCGTTTTCCCTTACGCCGCCTGGACCTGGGCGTTCTTGTAGGCGGCGATGCGCGTCTCGAGCTCGGGGCGGAAATGCCGGATCAGGCCCTGGATCGGCCAGGCCGCCGCGTCGCCGAGCGCGCAGATGGTGTGGCCCTCGACCTGCTTGGTCACTTCCTGCAGCAGGTCGATCTCCGGCACGTCGGCCTCGCCGCGCACCATCCGGTCCATAACCCGCCACATCCAGCCGGTGCCTTCGCGGCACGGCGTGCACTGGCCGCAGCTTTCGTGCATGTAGAACTTGGACAGCCGGGCGATGGCCTTCACCACGTCGGTCGACTTGTCCATGACGATGACGGCGGCGGTGCCGAGACCCGACTGCACCGCCTTCAGCGCGTCGAAATCCATCAGCACGTCGTCGCAGATGTGCTTGGGCAGCAGCGGCACCGACGAGCCGCCCGGAATGATCGCCAGCAGATTGTCCCAGCCGCCGCGCACGCCGCCGCAGTGTTTCTCGATCAGCTCGCGCAGCGGGATGCTCATGGCTTCCTCGACGGTGCACGGCTTGTTGACGTGCCCGGAGATGCAGAACAGCTTGGTGCCGGTGTTGTTGGGCCGGCCGATGCCCGAGAACCAGGTGGCGCCGCGGCGCAGGATGGTCGGGATGACGGCGATGGATTCCACGTTCGAGACCGTCGTCGGGCAGCCCCAGGCGCCCATATTGGCCGGGAACGGCGGCTTCAGGCGCGGCTGGCCCTTCTTGCCTTCGAGGCTTTCGATCAGGGCCGTTTCCTCGCCGCAGATATAGGCGCCCATGCCGCGGTGGACGAACACGTCGAACCGGTAGCCGGCGCCGCAGGCGTTCTCGCCGATCAGGCCGGCGTCATAGGCCTCGTCGATGGCGCGCTGCAGGTTCTCGGCCTCGCGGTAGAACTCGCCGCGGATGTAGATGTACGCGGCCACCGCACGCATGGCGAAGCCGGCGACCAGACAGCCCTCGACCAGCTTGTGCGGGTCGAAGCGCATGATCTCGCGGTCCTTGCAGGTGCCCGGCTCGCCCTCGTCGGCGTTGACCACCAGATAGGACGGACGGCCGTCGCTCTCCTTGGGCATGAACGACATCTTGAGGCCGGTGGGGAAACCCGCGCCGCCGCGACCGCGCAGGCCGGATTCCTTGACCTGGGTGATGATCCAGTCCTGGCCGTTGGCGAGCAGCGCGGCGGTGCCGTCCCAGTCGCCGCGCGCGCGGGCGCCGTCCAGGTACGGGCTTTGCAGGCCATAGAGATTGGTGAAGATGCGGTCCTGGTCGGCCAGCATCACGCGGTCTCCTTCAGCGTGGTCGGTCCGCCCTCGGGAGCCGAGAACTGACGCTCGATCTGCGGTCCCGTCGCGGGGGCGCGGCCTGCCTTCAGGTCGTCGAGGATGCGCCTCGTCGAGTCCGCGTCCAGATCCTCGTAGTAGTCGTCGCCGATCTGCATCATGGGCGCGTTGACGCAGGCGCCCAGGCATTCGACCTCCAACAGGGTGAACTGGCCGTCCGGCGAGGTCTGGCCATTCTTCACGCCCAGCGACTGGCGGCAGGCCTCCATGACGTGGTCCGATCCGCGCAGCCAGCAAGGGGTGGTGGTGCAGACCTGGACCAAGTGGCGCCCAACCGGCACCAGATTGTACATGGTGTAGAAGCTGGCGACTTCATAGACGCGGATATAGGGCATGTTCAGCATCTCGCCGATCACCCGGATCGCGGCCTCGGGCAGCCAGCCGCCATGCTGGCGCTGGGCGATGTCGAGCAGCGGCATCACGGCGCTCTGCTGGCGGCCTTTCGGATATTTGGCGATATGACGGTTCGCCAGTTCCAGGTTCTCCGGCGTAAACTCGAAACTGGCCGGCTGGACGAAGGGGGCAGCGTGCACGCCGCTCATCGGTCGATCTCCCCGAACACGATATCAAGCGACCCGATGATGGCGGGAATGTCCGCCAACATATGTCCGCGAGTCATGAAGTCCATGGCGGCCAGATGGGGGAAGCCCGGTGCGCGGATCTTGCAGCGATAGGGCTTGTTGGAGCCGTCGGACACCACGTAGACGCCGAACTCGCCCTTGGGCGCCTCGACGGCGGCGTAGGCCTCGCCTTCCGGCACCTTGTAGCCCTCGGTGTAGAGCTTGAAATGATGGATCAGCGCTTCCATGGAGCGCTTCATCTCGCCCCGCTTTGGCGGCACGATCTTGCGGTCGAGCGAGGCAATGGGACCGGCCGGCATCTCGTCGATGGCCTGGCGCATGATCTTCAGGCTCTGGCGGATTTCCTCCAGCCGCAGGATGAAGCGGTCGTAGCAGTCGCCGTGCTTGCCGATCGGAATGTCGAAGTCGAACTTCTCGTAGCTGTCGTAGGGCTGCGACTTGCGCAGGTCCCAGGCGATGCCGGAGGCGCGCAGCGGCGGTCCCGAGAAGCCCAGGTCGAACGCCTGCTCGGCGCTGACGATGCCGATGTCGACGTTGCGCTGCTTGAAGATGCGGTTCTCGATCAGCATGGTCTCCATGTCGACCAGCACCGCCGGGAACGTCTCGGTCCAGGCATAGATGTCGGCGAGCAGCTCGGGCGGCAGGTCCTGGTGGACGCCGCCCGGCCGGAAGTAGGCCGCGTGCAGGCGCGCGCCGCAGGCCCGCTCGTAGAACACCATCAGCTTCTCGCGCTCCTCGAAGCCCCACAGGATGGGCGTCATGGCGCCCACGTCCATGGCATGGGTGGTGAGGTTGAGCAGGTGATTGGCGATGCGGCCGAGTTCGGCGTAGAGCACGCGGATATACTGGCCACGCACCGGCACCTCGCAGCCCAGCAGCTTCTCGACCGCCAGCGCGAAGGCATGTTCCTGGTTCATCGGCGCGACGTAGTCGAGCCTGTCGAAATAGGGCACGGCCTGCAGATAGGTCTTGTACTCGATCAGCTTCTCGGTGCCCCGGTGTAGCAGGCCGATATGCGGATCGAGGCGCTCGACGATCTCGCCGTCGAGCTCGGTGATCAGGCGAAGAACACCATGCGCCGCGGGATGTTGCGGGCCGAAGTTGAGGTTGAAGTTCTTGATTTCGACGTCGGACATCAGCCTTGCTTTCCAGCCTCACCCGCAGCCTTTTCATCGCCGGGCAGGATGTATCTGGCGCCTTCCCAGGGGCTCATGAAGTCGAAGTTGCGGAACTCCTGCATCAGGCTCACGGGCTCGTAGACCACGCGCTTCTGCTCTTCGGAGTAGCGCACTTCCACATAGCCGGTGAGCGGGAAGTCCTTGCGCAGCGGAAAGCCCTGGAAGCCGTAATCGGTGAGGATGCGGCGCAAATCGGGATGGCCGGTGAACATGACGCCGTAGAGATCCCAGCACTCGCGCTCGAACCAGGAGGCCGAGGCGTAGACCTCGACCACGGACGGCACCGGCGTGTCCTCATCCGTCTGAATCTTGACCCGAACCCTCTGGTTATGGGTCAGGCTGAGCAGGTGGTAGACCACGTCGAAGCGCAGCGGCCGGCTGGGATAGTCGGCGCCGCAGACGTCGACGAGCTGCTGGCACTGGCAGCCGGTATTGTCGCGCAGGAACTTCAGCACCCGCACGATGTGCTCGGCATGGGCCGTGACCGTCAGCTCGCCCACCCGTACCTCGAACCCCGTCACGGCATCCGGCAGGCTGGTGACGATGTGCTCGCCAAGCTCGTGTAGCGCCCCGTCCATAACAGCCCCTAACGTGAGATATTCCCGGTGCGCCGGATCTTCTTCTGCAGCTGCAGAATGCCGTACACGAGCGCCTCGGCGGTCGGCGGGCACCCCGGCACGTAGATGTCGACGGGCACCACGCGGTCGCAGCCGCGCACCACCGAGTAGGAATAGTGATAGTAGCCGCCGCCATTGGCGCAGCTGCCCATGGAGATGACGTAGCGCGGCTCGGGCATCTGGTCGTAGACCCGGCGCAGCGCCGGCGCCATCTTGTTGGTGAGCGTGCCGGCGACGATCATGACGTCGGACTGGCGCGGCGAGGCGCGCGGCGCGAAACCGAAGCGCTCCATGTCGTAGCGCGGCATGGACGCCTGCATCATCTCGACGGCGCAGCACGCCAGGCCGAAGGTCATCCACCAGAGCGAACCGGTGCGCGCCCAGTTGATCAGGTCGTCCATGCGGGCGACGATGAAGCCCTTCTCGGACAGATCGCCGGAGAGATTCTCGAAATAGGCGCGTGACGCGGCGGTGGAGGCGTCCAGCGGCTGCGCGGCCGGCGCCAGCGGATTTTCTACTCCCATTCCAGCGCCCCTTTCTTCCATTCGTACACGAAACCGACGGTGAGCACGCCCAGGAAGATCATCATCGACCAGAACCCGAACATGCCGATGTCACCCAGAGAGATAGCCCAGGGGAACAGGAAGGCGACCTCGAGATCGAAGATGATGAACAGGATCGCCACCAGGTAGAAGCGCACGTCGAACTGGCCGCG
>JBFWZH010000017.1:0-82126 GCA_050185585.1 Sphingomonadales bacterium
TGGCCAATGGACCGTCATCTTCGCAAGTCGCCCCATCGCCCAGATCAACCTGCGCGATGGAACAGTGCAAACTGTCACCCATGTCTCCGAACAGGTGTAACCTATGTCCCCGGTCCAAACACTCCCACGGGGAGAGGGAACGCGCCGCGCCCTCCGCAGCAACCCTCTCCCCTTGGGAGAGGGCAGGGTGAGGGGCGTTGGTGCAACCTCGTTCAGCCCCTACTTCTCGCCGCGCACGTAGCGTTCCAGCTCGTTGTGCCAGTGGCGGAGCTGCTGTTCCTGGTCGGAGTAGCGGGCGCCCTTGTAGCCGCGCGACTGCACGCCCTGGTGGACGTAGCCCATCATGGTCGCGTCCTGGTTGATGACGTAGCCAAGGCCGGGCGAGCCGTATTCGATGTGCATGCGCTCCGGCCGGGTCTTGCCCGACAGGTCGGTGCCGTCCTCGACGCCCATATAGGCGGGCACCTTGTAATTGGGATCGTCTACCGGGCGGATCAGCACCAGCAGGTCGTAGGTCATCTTCTCCGGGTCCGACCGGTGCGGCCGGAAGCGCTGGATCAGCAGGCCCTCGGGATGGGCGTTGAGGGTGATGTTGGGGAAGAACGAATAGTTCCAGTCGTCGGTGAGCTGGTTGTCGGTGAACTCGCTGTAGTCGATGCCGCGCTTCTCGGCCCATTTGCGCTTGGCCTGCTGGATCACCCGGCGCGCTTCATTGGGCGAGCGCTTGCCGAATTCCTCGGGCGTGACCTCGACCTCGGACAGCAGATAGGCCAGGCCGTCGTTCAGGGTCTCGTGGTCGTCGACCTTGGGGCTGATCTCGCCGAATTTCAGCAGCTGGCGGCTCATGCCGTTGGGATAGGTGTCCCACTGCACCTCGCGGTCGTTGAAGAACGGCAGGATTTCCGGGTGGACGGCGTGGACGTGATAGACCTCGATGAACGCGTCGTGACCGATCTTCCAGTTGCACGGCCACGGTGTCTCCAGGTCCTTCACCACATGCATGTTCTCGAAATGGAACGGCTTCAGGTGATCGGCGACCTCGCCCAGGAAGTCGAGCAGCGGGGCGGCGTCCATGTCCATGTTGATGAAGATCATGCCGGACCAGATCTCGCAGCGCACGGGCGTGAGCGGCGGATTGTCCTCGACCACGGCATTGCGGAAGGTCTCGCGGTCCTGGATGTTCTTCAGCGTGCCGTCCAGGTTCCATTCCCAGGAATGGAACGCGCATTTGAACGAGCGGGCATGGCCGAACTCGCTCATCACCAGCCGGTTGCCGCGGTGGTGGCAGACATTGTAGTAGGCCGAGATGTCGTCCGGGCCGTCGCCGTGACGGGTGACGATGAAGCTTTCCGGGCCCAGCTCGTACCTGAAGTAGTCGCCCACTTCCGGGATGTCCCTGGCGATGCCGGCGAAGGTCCACACCCGGGTCCACATGTTCTCCCACTCGCGCCGCGCCCATTCGCGCGACACGTAGCGGTCGGTGGAATAGATGCGGTCGCCGTAGTCCTGGTAAGGCGACATCGCCTCGGACGAGCCGGGCTCGGCGTCGGGATTGAGCGCGAAGCTGCGGGCGGCCGGAAAGTCCATCTTGTTCATCATGCGTCCCCGTGAAGTCGTTCCCCATGGGCAGGGCCCGGAAACGAGAATGGCAAATTCCGTTTCCGGATTCCAGTCGGGTATGCCGAATACCGGCGCCGGCGACGGTCAAGACAGGTAGCGGCGGCGCAGATACCAGATCTCGACGACGCCCAGCCCCAGCAGGATGAGGCAGACGGTCCAGAATGCGTGCGGGCTTTCCGATGCCGGGATTCCCGCGACGTTGATGCCGAGAAGCCCGGTCAGCAGGGTCAGCGGCAGGAACACCACCGACACCATGGACAGCAGGTACATGTTGGTCTGCATCCGGTCGTTGACGCGGGCCTCCATCTCCTCGTGTATCAGCTTGCCGCGCTCGCGGATGGCGTCCAGGTCGGCGACCGACCGGCTGGCGTCGTCGGCCACGTCGCGCAGGCGGCCGCGGGCAGGCTCGTCCATGTCGAGGACCCGCTGGTTGGCGAGGCGGGCGAGCGCCATCTGCTGCGGCCCGACATAGCGGTGCAGCGAGACGGCGCGGCGGCGCAGGCCGTTGAGCCGGGCGCGGGTGGCCGCGCTGCGGTCCTCGACCATGTCGTGCTCGAGCAGGTCCATGTCGTCGTCGATGGCGGTGACCGCCGGCTCGACGCGCTCGATCAGCCGGTGGGTGAGACGCGCCAGCAGGCCGCCGATGGACGAGGGCGCGTGGCCCGCGGCCAACTGGTCGCGGATGTCGCGGGTCGCCTTGATGCGGTAGAGGCGCACGGTGATCAGCCTCTTCCGCTCGACCCAGACATGGAGCGGCGCCATCTCCTCCTCGCAGGTCGGGTCGAGGTTGACGCCGCGCAGGTCGAGCAGCAGGCCGTCGACGAACTCGGTGCAGCGAGGCCGCGACTGGCGCGCCAGCAGGCCCTCGACGACGACCGGATCGAGGCCGCTTTCCCGGTTCAGCCAATCCCTGGTGTAGGTGGCGTTCTGCTGCAGATGGATCCAGACGAAGCCGTCCTGTTCGGCCGCCGCATCCAGATCGTCCCAGTCCACCGGCCGCGAATGACCGCGGCCGTCGAAATGATACGCGGAGATCAGGCCGACACGATCCAGCATGGCAAGGGTCTAGCAGCGGAATGTTTCACTTATGTGACAACGGCTTGGCCCTGCGGGTCACCCGTTGCCTCGCGCGCGGGCGCTGCAAAAACATGCACGCGCGCATAAATGCACGCCTGCATTGCAGCCTTGCCGCGTGGAACGGCGATTACACTTGGTTATAATCGCGCCGGAAAACGTACCCATGGAAGGTAACACAATGAAGACGATCGTTTCCCTTGCCGTCGCCGCCGTCATCGCCGCCGCCACCGCGGGCGCCGCTCACGCCGCCGACATCCGCGGCCGCATCGAGAAGGTCGATGCCGAGAACAACATCATCCGCCTGAAGAACGGCGTCGAGCTGAGCTATGGCGACGACGTGAACGAGGCCGAGCTGACGCCGGGCACCTCGATCCGGGCCCGCTACGAGTCGAAGAAGGGCCAGTTCGTGGTCACCTCGCTGAAGGTCACGTCGAAGAAGGACTGATCCTCCACCGAGAGATTTGAAAGGGCGCGCTCCGGCGCGCCCTTTTTCGTTTCAACAGGACTCGCCGTCAAATTCCCGCGCCCCTTGGGAGAGGGAGGGGCCCGCGGCCGGAGGCCGGGGGAGGGTGAGGGGCGTTCTGGATGAAGGGATGGGCGGAGCATGGGACATGCAACGCCCCTCACCCTGACCCTCCCAGAGGGAGAGGGAATCGTATGCCCTTTGGACTAGCGCGGTTCCGTGGCCGGGTTCGACTTGATCTTCGAGCCGGGCGTGGGCTCGTCGAAGCAGACCATCAGCACCATCGGGCCGTCCGAGGCGGCCGCGTGCAGCGTCTTTGCCGGCACGACGCACAGATCGCCGCCCTTCAGGTCGTAGCGGACGCCCGCGTCCTCGTCCCAGAAGCTGGCGGTGCCCTCGAGCAGGAACACGTGGTTGTTGTAGGGATGCCAGTGCGGCGCCTCGCGCTGCAGCGACTTCTCGTGCACCGAGGTCAGCGGCCACAGCTTGCGCGCCTTGAGCTGGTCGTAGACTCCCTCGAGCCCGGAAAAGCAGTTCCGTTCCACCGTCATCGGCATGGCAATCTCCCCATTGCGTCGCGCCAGCCTATCGCGAAAGGCCGCCATCGGAAACAGCGGAGGCATTTTCGGCGGCGATCCCGGACACCGGATGATACCATGGGGTAACCACATATGATTCCGGGGAGGATCAGATGGCAGCACCCATACCGCCCGAGGCCGAAATCCGGGCGATCGTCGGCCACCAGTTTCCCGGCGGCATCTACACCGTCGAGCACTGGGAGAACTTCCTGCTCACCGAATGCACCGGCGCCGAACTGCTGCCCGGCGGCATGGTCCATCCGGTGGTGCTGTTCCACATGCCGATCCTGGGCTGCGGCACCACGATCGGCGAGATGTTCGCCCTCGGCCAGGCCGAGTCCGACTTTTCCATCGGGATCGAGAGCTACGACTGGGAGATGTTCGTGCCGCTGCAGGAGGACGTGCCCTACGCCATTTCGGGCAAGGTCCTCTCGGCCGAGCGCCGCAGCTCGCGCAACGACCGCATCTACGACCGCATCCAGTTCCAGTTCGAAGTGGCCCAGGCCGACGGCACGCTGGCGGCGCGGACCACCATCACCTGGCATTACCGGAGGAACGTGCTGTGAAGGTCGAGGCAGGCGACAAGATCCCCGACTGGTTGATGGAAAGCGTGCGTCCCGAGCGGATGCGGACGATGGCGGCGATCCTGCGCGATCCCAACCCGGTTCACTGGGACAGGAACTCGGTGGCCGCGCTCGGCTTCGGCCAGCATACGATCAACCAGGGGCCGCTTGGCCTGAGCTACATGATCAACATGCTGCATGAATGGGCCGGCCCCGGCTCGATCCGCCGCATCGTGATGACATTCCCCATGGCGGTGCTGGACGGCGATCACATCACCGCCAAGGGCGTGGTGACGGGCGTGCGCGAGACGGGCGGCGAAAGGCTGGCCGATTGCGACATCTGGCTGGAGCGTCCGGGCACAGAGCCGCCGCTCAAGGGAACGGCGACGGTGGCGATCCCCGCCTGAAAAATATTCATGGATGCTGGTTCGGCGCTTCCATTCGGCGGCGTTTTGCCGCATGACTCCGGCAGCAACCATTGCAGGGGAGAAATCATGGTCGATTTCCGCAAATCCTATCCGCTGTTCCAGGAGGCCTATCTGGTCAACGACCTGGAAGAGTCGATCGTGAAATGGAGCCGGCTGTTCGGCGCCGGTCCGTTCCGCATGGTGCCGCACCACAAGACGGTGAAGTTCGAGTATCGCGGCACCGACACCGAGGCCGACGTGTCCTATGCGTTCGGCTATCTGGGCGACATGATGATCCAGTTCATCCAGCAGCATGACGACAAGCCGTCGATCTACCGCGACATGTACAAGGCGGGCGAGGAGGGCTTCCACCACGTCGCCACGCTGGTCCACGACTTCGAGGGCGAGTTCAAAAGGTGGCAGGACATGGGGTTCGAGTGCGCCTGCCGGCTCTATGCCGACGAGGTCGACGCCTGCTATTTCGACACCCGCTCGGTCAATGGCGGCTTCACCGAACTGCACGGCGACCCGCCCCATCTGATGGGCCGCTGGATGGCCATGCACCGCGCCCACGAGCTGTGGCGCCCGGGCGACAGCCCGTTCCTGACCCTGTAGGAGGCAATCATGGCTGACCCACGCAACGGTTACCCGATGTTCCAGCAGGCCTACTTCGTCAACGACGTCGAGGCGCATGCGAAGAAATGGAGCGAACTCTACGGCGCGGGCCCGTTCCGCATCGCGGCCCACCACAAGACCGACAGCTTCGAGTACCGCGGCCAGCCCATCGAGGCCGACGTGTCCTATGCGTTCGGCTACCTGGGCGACATCATGATCCAGTTCATCCAGCAGCATGACGAGAAGGCGTCGATCTACCGCGACATGTACAAGCGCGGCGAGGAGGGCTTTCATCACGTCGCCTTCCTGGCCCGCGATTTCGAGGGCGAGTTCAAGCGTCTCCAGGAGATGGGCTTCGACTGCGCGTGCCGCCTGCATGCCGACAATGTGGACGCGGCCTATTTCGACACGCGCTCGGTCAATGGCTGCTTCACCGAACTCCATGGCGATCCGCCGCAGGCGATGCGGGAGCGCTGGACGGCGCTGAAGCGGTCGCACGAACTTTGGAAGCCCGGCGACCACTGGCTGGTCGACATCCGTTAGCGTTCACCGCCTCGCGCGGCGGTGATATGGTTCCTGCGCCGCGGGCGAACGTCCGCGGCGCAGCCATTTTGGGGAGAGGGCGATGGGAACGGTGAAAGTCGAACAGGATCTGCCGGTGCCGGCGGACAAGGTGTGGGCCGTGCTGGCGGATTTCGCCGGTTTCCTGGAATGGACCGGCGGCACGGGCGGCGGGCGCACCATCGAGATCACCGGCGGCCCTGGTGTCGGCACCACGCGGCACCTCAACCTGCCCGGCATCGGCACCATGGCCGAGCGGCTCGACAAGCTGGACCACGCCAGCCGCACCCAGGTCTATACGCTCGTCGCCAGCCAACCGATCGGCATGGGCAGTTACCGTGCGACGGTGGTGGTCAGCGAGCGGCCGGGCGGCTGCCGGCTCAACTGGACCGGCGAGTACGAGGCGGTGCCCGGCGCCGACGCGGCGGCCGTCGGCAAGGCGCTGGAAGGCTCCTACAACGGCATGTCGCAGATGCTGGCCAAGGCCGCCGGATAGGCATGGCCGCGATCCCGGTCACCGAGGCGATTTCGATCGACGAGGCCGAGATCGAGCTGAGCTTCATCCGGGCGGGCGGTCCGGGCGGCCAGAACGTCAACAAGGTGGCGACGGCGGTGCAGCTGCGCTTCGACGTGCGCCGGTCGCGCTCGCTGCCCAACGACGTGGCCGTGCGGCTGATGGCGCTGGCCGGCTCGCGCGTGACCCAGGAGGGCGTGCTGGTGCTCACCGCTCAGCAGTACCGCACCCAGGAGCGCAACCGCGCCGACGCGCTGGAACGGCTGGTGGAGCTGGTCCGCAAGGCGGCGGTGCCGCCGGTGAAGCGGCGCGCGACGAAGCCGTCGAAGGCGGCGAAGAAGGAAAGGCGGGAGGAGAAGGCGCGAAGGTCGGGGGTGAAGAGCTTGAGGGGCAGGGTGCGGGAGGAGTAGGCGCCAACCCGAGGGTGCGATAGTTGCGGTCGACAGGATGACTGCACCAACGCCCCTCACCCTAACCCTCTCCCAAGGGGAGAGGGAATTTGCGGCGAGCTCCATAGGAACCCTCTCCCCTTGGGAGAGGGCAGGGTGAGGGGCGTTCTATCGACCCCTACACCGAACGGAAACAGGAACTGTGATTACGCCGCGAAGCCGGTGAAGGTGTTGGCCTCCGTATACCCAATCTCCCTGCCGAAATGCGCGCTGAGGACCCCGAACCAGGCGGCCCTGATCCGTTCCTCGAACACCTCGGGCAGCGGCTCGGCACCGGCGCGGTCGATGATCGCCCAATACGGGGCGCGGTGGTCCGGGTCGATCTCTTCGACGCGGCAGGTGGCGAGCAGGATGTGGTCGATGTGATCCCAGTCGGCGGGCGTTGCGGCGAAGACGCGCTGGATGCCGTAGAGCACGATGGCCGGGTCGATGGGCACGCCCAGCGGCATCACATAGGCGAGCAGGCCGTGGGCGGTGCGCATCTGGAAGTCGATCCGGCCCTGCTTGATCTGCTTGTTGGCGGTGACCAGCGGCGCGTGGAGGCCCTGGGTGACGATGCGCATGATCTGGTCGGCGCATTCGGGCGGCAGGGCGGCGGCGTCGATCTGACCGCGGCCCTTGACCAGCGGCGTCTCGTAGGTGAACAGCCAGCGGTTGTAGGTGTCGTAGAGCGTGGACATGAACTGCTCGACGCCGGTCTGCGTGTCCTTGAACAGCTGCACCTCGGCGACGACGCCGTCCGGCCGGAAGATGATGTCGGCCTGCCTTCCGGTGGGACGGGTGCCGGTGATGGCGAACGGCGTCTTGCCGCCGGCCTTCTCCAGCGCCAGCCGCATGGCGTCGTGCAGCTGCTCGATCTTCATCCGCGTTCGGACTGAGCCAGCCGGCTCATCTGGCTGGGATAGCGTTCGCCGACGGCGGCGCCGACCGGGAACAGCGCCTCGAGCTGGGCCATGGTGCCCGCATCCATGACCACGTCCTGCGCGGCTTCGTTCTCCTCGAGGATCTCGACGCGCTTGGTGCCCGGGATCGGGATGATGTCGCTGCCCTTGGCCATCACCCAGGCAAGGGCGAGCTGGGCCGGGGTGCAGCCCTTGGACAGCGCGATCTGACGCAGGCGCGTGACCAGGGTCAGGTTCTTCTCGAAATTGCCCGGGCTGAACCGCGGCAGGAACGAGCGCATGTCGCCCTTGGCGAACTGGGTGGTCTCGCTGAGCGAGCCGGTCAGCAGGCCCCGGCCCAGCGGGCTGAACGGAACGAACGCCACGCCGAGCTCGCGGCAGGTCGCAATGATCCCGTCCTCGGGTTCGCGGTTCCACAGCGAGTATTCCGACTGCACCGCCGAGATCGGGTGGATGCGGTGGGCGCGGCGCAGGGTCTCGGAGTTCACCTCGCACAGGCCGATGGCGCGCACGAGGCCGCTGGTGACCAGCGCGCCCATGACGTCGACGGTGTGCTCGACCGGCACGTTGGGGTCGACACGGTGGGCGTAGTAGAGGTCGATGTAGTCGGTGCCCAGGCGCTTCAGGCTCTCCTCGCAGCGGGCGCGGACGACCTCGGGCCGGCAATCGACGGACAGCGCGCCCTTGTCGCCGGGCACGAAGCCGAACTTGGTGCCGATCTGCACCTTGTCGCGCACCGGGCCGAGCACCCGGCCGATCAGCTCCTCGTTGGCGCCCATGCCGTAGACGTTGGCGGTGTCGAGGAAGGTCATGCCCAGTTCGACGGCGCGCCTCAGCGTCGCCTCGGCCTGAACCTCGTCCGGCGTGCCGTAGGCGGCGGACATGCTCATGCAGCCCAGGCCCAGGCGTGAAATCTCGACGTCGGAAAATGGCAGCTTGCGGCGGTCCATCGGTACTTCCCTGTTTCGCATTCCATTGAAATTTGCACGGTCCGCCGGGCCGGCGCAACCGGCACGCATGCCTTTTCCGTGACGGCGGCGGTCTTGTGCGCCTATGACAGGGGCATGATGTCTTCGCCCGATTCGGAGCGCCGCCGGCGGCTGCGGCGGCGCATGGCGGTTACCCGCGGACGATGGCTGCGCCGGCTGCTGTTCCTGGCGGGCGGCGTCGTGGTCGGCGGCGCGGCGGTGCTGCTGGCGATCTGGGGCGACCAGGTGCAGGAGCTGTTCGCCGGGTTGATGGAGCGTTCCAGCTACTGGGCGCTGCTGGTGACACCCGCCGGCTTCGCCGTCGTCGTCTGGCTGACCCGGCGATTCTTCCCCAATGCCCAAGGCAGCGGCATCCCGCAGGCGATCGCCGCGCGCGGCATCAGGGACCAGGAGCAGCGCGGCCGGCTGGTGTCGCTCCGGGTGGCGGTTGGCAAGATCTTCCTGACCCTGCTGGGCATGCTGTGCGGCGCCTCGACGGGCCGCGAGGGACCGACGGTGCAGGTGGGCGCCTCGATCATGTTCGCGGCGGGCCGGCTGTCGCCGCGCCGGCAGGCGGGCCTGATCCTCGCCGGATCGGCGGCGGGCGTGGCGGCGGCGTTCAACACCCCGCTCGCCGGCGTGGTGTTCGCCATCGAGGAGATGAGCCGCTCGTTCGAGGTGCGCACCAGCGGCCTGATCATCGGCTGCATCATCATCGCCGGCATGACGGCGGTGTTCTTCCTCGGCAACTACACCTATTTCGGCGTCACCCATGCGGCGCTGGGCGGCCACGCCACCTGGCTGTCGGTGCCGCTGTGCGGCGTGGCGGGCGGGCTGCTGGGGGGGTGCTTCAGCCGCGCCGTGGTGACCATGGCGCGCGGCCTGCCGAACCGGGCGGGCGGCTGGATCAAGGCGCATCCGGTGGGATTCGCCGCCGCCTGCGGCCTCGCGGTGGCGGTCTGCGGCCTGCTGTCGGGCGACGCGACCTACGGCACCGGCTACCATCAGGTCGAGCGGCTGCTGAGCGACGGGCAGGCGCTGTCCTGGGACTTCGGCCTCCTGAAGATGCTGGCGACGGCGATCTCCTCGATCAGCGGCATTCCCGGCGGCATCTTCTCGCCATCGCTGGCGGTGGGCGCCGGCTTCGGCTTCAACATCGCCCAGTTCTTCCCTGCCGACGCGATGGGGGCGATCGTGCTGCTGGGCATGGTCGCCTATTTCGCCGGCGTGACCCAGGCGCCGATCACCGCCTTCGTCATCGTCACCGAGATGACCGACAACCACGACCTGCTGCTGCCGCTGATGGCCGCCGCGGCGATCGCTCACGGCGCCTCGCGGCTGGTCTGCCGCGAGGGCATCTACCACGCCCTCGCCCACGGCTTCATCGCCGCCGCTAAGCCTGAAGAGTCGAAGCCCGCTTCGGGACCAGGCTGAGGCGGAAGATATCGAGAATACGAAACAGGATGGCCAGTTCATCTGCGATTTGGGCCAGCCGTTGCATCGCGTTTGGCTGCTTTCGCCCCATGCGGGGCACAAGCTGGAAATCGGCGACGTAGAGGCTGTCTTCCATGAAGGTGAACGTTCCCGAGGGAAAGTCCTCGGCCAGTTCCAGCAGAGCACGTCTGGAAGCATCGTCCAGCAGGTCCGCTGCGCCACCGCCGTCGGCGATGAACAGCTGATAGACCTGGGCAAAGTCGAGGTCCTCCAGATCGACTCGATCATGATCCGGAAGAGGCGCGCCGCCTTGGTCCTCGATGACCCGAAGGGGCCATATGATCGCGGGCCGAGAAGAGGGTCGCGCCAGCGAAAGACGTATCACCTTGCCTTCGAATACCAACTCGGATGTGCCCAGGATGTCGCGGTGCAGTCTCACCTCTGCCCATTGCAGGTCTACGCCGTTGTAGGTGCCGGAGATCAAATCCTCGGCGCCCGCGAGATCGTGTTCCGGCAGGACGAGCGGCTGCCCGACGGCGGAGATGCGAGAGGCATCCGGTGTTTCCACATAGTCAAAGCCGTAGTTGCGGCAGATCGCTTCGAACACCCGGCGCTTGCCTGATCTTTCAAAGCCCAGCATCGGCCTGCGCAGATAGTTCATCATCGGCCGATGCAGGGGCGCGGTGACAACAAGAACGATCAACAGGCCTAACGGTCCTGCCAGGAGCCAGAGGGCAAGAGCCGAGCCCAGTTCCAGGGCAGGCCACCACCATCGCCGCCGGGATGACCGCACTGCCAGCTCGTGCTCCGCCGACAGTTCAGCCATCAGCGGTCCCAGTGAGCGATCGCGAAACTCTTGGAACCGCGCGAGCGCGCCGTTCCCCGGCGCGTGGGCTGACTCCCCGGTCATAGCCGCGTCGTCGACGTCAAATTGAGGGTCCGGATGATGCGGAACAGGATGCCGATGTCGGCGACGAACTTGTCGAGCTGCGCGTTGATGGTCTGGCCCGAATAGCCCTGCACCTCGAAGTGGTCCTGGCCGTTGTTGGCGACCACGTAGAAGCTGTCGCCGTCGAACGCCGCCTGCAGCTTGCTGCCCAGGCTTTCGCGCAGGTCGAGCAGCTGCTGCATGAAGCCTGGCGTCAGCAGGTAGCGGGCCTCGACCTGGTCGGTGCCGTAGACCTCGAAGCACTTCTCGAACGCCGGGTCCTCCAGCGCGACGCGCTCGCGCTCGCCCATGCCGATGCCGCCCAGCCAGTTGCCGATCACCCAGCCGTCGGCCTTGATGATGGTCGAGCCGTTGAAGCGCTTGGGGAACGAGAAGCAGAACACCGGGCCGCGGAACACGGTGACGTCGCGCTTGTCCTTGCCCGAACCGGTCACCTCGCGCAGGTGGAGGTCGGTCATCTCCAGCCGCACGCCGTCATAGCTTCCCGACACCTGGTCCTCGCGGCCGTCGCGGTTGTGGCTGGGGACGAGACCCAGGCGGCGCAGCTCGGGGATCGGGTCGCGCTTCGGCACCGGGCAGAAGTCGAGGCCGAAGAAGCCGCACAGCCGCGTGACCAGCTTCTGCTTCACGTCCTTCTGGTGCTTGATGATCGGGTGCTGGATGAACGCCCAGCAGCCGCCGACCGCGAGGAAGATGGCGAAGATCAGGAAGTCGCCGGGCAGGTAGAGCCAGACCAGGCCGACGCCGAGCAGCGCCAGCGGGACCAGCCACGACGCGCGCTTCAGGGCGTCGTTGCGCGCCTGGAGCCGGGCCGATTCCAGGTCGCCCACCATGGGCTCGATCTCCCGGGCGCGGAATTCGTCGAAGCCGTCGAGCCAGGGCGCCGCGTCGCTCGCCATGGGTTACTTCATGTGATCGGCGACGTTGGCGGGGGCGCGCGCTGCGGCGTCCTCGACTTCGTAGAACGGCATGGCCTTCACGCCGATGGTGGAGGCGACGAGGCTGGACGGGAAGATCTCGACCGAATTGTTCAGTTCGGTCACCGCCGAGTTGTAGAACCGGCGGGCGGCGGCGATGTGGCCCTCGACCTCGTTGAGCGTCTGCTGGGCGGTGACGATGGTGTCGGACGAGCGCAGTTCGGGATAGCTCTCGGCGACGGCGAACAGGCGCCCCAGCCCCATGGAAAGCTGCTTCTCGGCGTCGATGTGCTGGCGCACCGCGTCGGGATCGTCGGTCCGGTAGGGCTGCTGCGCCTGGTTGCGCGCGGCGACGACGCTTTCCAGCAGCTCGCGCTCGTGGGTCATGAACTTCTGCGCCAGGGTGACCACGTTGGGCACGAGGTCGTGGCGCTGGCGGAGCTGGACGTCGATGGACGACAGCGCCTCGCGCGCCTTGTTGCGCCTGGTGATCAGCTTCACATAGAGCACGTAGAGCAGCAGAACGATGACGCCGACGGCGATCAGAGCGTAAAGCATCCTTATCCCTCCCGTTCCGCGGGCCGCGGATCACCGGGATCATCGGTCATCCGCGCGCGGAACTCAATGCGGTGGCGAAACAATATGTTAGTCCGCCGCCGGGGGCTTGCGGCACAGGAACAGGGTCTCGCCGGGCTTCAGACCATACTCGACCGTCTCCTCGCCGGTGGCGGTCAGTTCCCTGAGACCGAATCCGGCCGCGGCCAGGCGGTCGCGGAAATCCCGGCCGTACCAGCGCAGGTGGTCGTGTTGCCCGAAGTGGAGCTCGCGTCCCGCGGGGTCGGCGATGGCCGGGTTCTCGTAGCTTGCCGGCCATCCCTCGACGATCGGCACCGTGCAGACCAGCAACCCGCCGGGCCGCAGCACGCGGTAGATCTCGTGCAGCGCGGCGCCGTCGTCGACATGCTCCAGCACGTGGTTGCAGATCACGGCATCGATGCTGCCCGGCGGCAGGTCGATCGCCTCGATGTCGAGCTTCCTGTCGACCTTGCCCTGATATGCATCCGCGGTGATGTAGGACGGCACGCGGCTGGCGAGCACCGCGCGCAGGGCGGCTTCGGGGGCGAAGTGCAGGACGGTCTCGGGCTTACCCAGTTCGTTCCGCTCGATGCAGTGCAGGTAGAACAGCCGGTGCCGTTCCAGGGATTCGCATTTCGGGCACTGGACGTCGAAATGGAGCGGCGTGCCGAAGGCGGTGAACCGGCCGTTGAAGCCGCACAGGGGACAGCGCCTCGGGAACCGGCCGGACATCAGCGGCAGGACACGCGACGTTACGCCAAGGCCGCCAAGCGGCATGACGGCGAGCGCGCGCACGATACGCGCCAGGTAGACGATGCGGCGCGCGAGTCTCCTTGCCGGAACGGGCAGGACGGCGAGCAGGCGCCGGTGCGCCGGTTGCCTGCGTTGCTCGATCATGGCGGCCCAATGTCCATCCCGACGCCCGTCCATAACGGATGGTTGCCCGCGAGGATCATCCGCTATACTCGGGCGGAACTCAATCCGGGGTAGAACGATGCGATATCTACACACCATGTTGCGCGTCGGCGATGTCGACAAGGCGCTGGACTTCTTCGTCGACAAGCTGGGGCTGGAGGAAATCCGCCGCCACGACGTGCCGCAGGGCCGCTTCACCCTGATCTTCCTGGCGCCGCCCGGCCAGCCGGACGCGCAGGTCGAGCTGACCCATAACTGGGACGAGAAGGACTATGGCGGCGGCCGCAATTTCGGCCATCTGGCCTACGAGGTCGACGACATCTATGCACTGTGCCAGAGCCTGATGGACAAGGGCGTCACCATCAACCGCCCGCCGCGCGACGGCCGCATGGCGTTCGTGCGCTCGCCGGACAACATCTCCATCGAGTTGCTGCAGAAAGGCCAGGCACTGCCGCCCGCCGAGCCATGGGCCAGCATGGGCAATACGGGGGAGTGGTAGGCGAATGCGGAAGTGGTCCAGCGGCCTTTAGACTGTTCGGAAGGGCAGCTTTCGACCCATAGCAGGCGTTGACATGTTCTGCCGCAGGCGCGCACCCATGGGGTGCGTTTAGAATAAAGGGGTAAACAAAGTTTTTTGTATTGCGGAAACTACCCCGCCGGTTTGGCGAAACTCGGCCAACGCATGTTCTCAATAGGCCGTTAATCGATACTTGGGTTATGTTCGGTCAGGCAGACATCAATCTCGTGTAGCAGTCTGGACACATGCCATGACTGACTAATACCTCAGATCCGCCGCCTCGCCGATAGTAGTCCTCCGGTGCTATCCAGATAGTTTCGGCGCTCTCTGTCCTAGTGGGCCAGGAAACATCGTGACAATAGCTGCAGAGGGTGACGATCGGGACATCGTGACGACAGTTCCCATCGGTGGAGAATGATTTGAAAAGATCCAGCGGCGGCCGCAGAACCTCTTCCAGCATGATGGAGTGATAAAGGGCAGCTATCGTGTTCGGGCCGTCGATCAGGGGTGTGATCGACAGTCGCATTCTCCGAAGCTTTTCCGGCCGGTCGCAACGATACTCGAAGCTGACAACGGGCGCCCCACCGTCGATGACTTGGCGATGCATCCGCTCCTGGACCGCCTTCACGTCAGGCCCGATGCTCATATCAAAGAGGTTGCGGCCCACAGCGAGATCACCGATCAGGCCTGGAGCGGAATGCCCCCTTGCATTGTCGGACCATCTAGGCTCTCCCACCTGCAGGATCACGCCGTCTGGTGCGACGACATATGCGACGCCGTCCAGTGCATTGAGCAATGCGTCGAATGAAAGCCGTCGTGTAGTGGCGTCATGGCCATGGGATGGGCGCAATGTTCTCTCCGTTCACTGCGGCGAGGGGGTCGTCTCATTAGTTCAACCCCTTAGCGACTTGCGGTACCCAAAGACCGCATTCAAGGGGCCTTTTCTGTTATGCTCGTTGGACACGAAAACCGCTGTTTGGCGCAAGACGGGGAGACCGGCGGTGAGCGTAAGCGATATAAGCGAGCTCATGCCTATCGCATACCTGAAATGCGATAGAGATTTCAACATGATACACATCAACAACCTGGCATGTCATCGGCTGGGATTGATACAAGCTGATGTAGTTGGCCAAAACCTCTTTCAAATCATTCCCACACTCATTGGAACTCCGCACGAACAGTTCTGCGTGGAAGCGATGGAAAGCGGTGTTCGGCGAGAGATGACCGCCGAGTTCGCGCCTTTTGAGGGTGTGTTTCATACAATCGCGCAGCGCGTTGACGATGAATTCCATGTGTTCTTCAATGATGTCACCCACCTGGTCATGGAACGGCGGCAGGCGGAGGACAATGCCGCCGAACTGGGCCAGACGAAAGCCCTCCTCGCCGTAATCCTCGATGGACTGCGCGAAGGCATCGTGGCGTGTGATGTCACCGGCAAGGTCGTCTACGCCAACAAGGCGGCGGACGACATGCTTGGGTATTCGGCCGTCGGAGGAGACGAGGACCACCGGGAGAAGACGGTCAATCCCCTGTATGAAGACGGTATAACGCCCGTACCGAGAGACCAGGCGCCCCTTGTGCGGGCGCTGCGCGGCGAGAACGTCGATGCGACGATCCAGTGGATCACCACCGAGGGCGACCGCCGAACCCTCATCAATGTCAGCGCGACGCCCTTACGCGACCCTTCCGGCAGGGTCGGCGGTGCCGTCGCGTGGTTCCGGGACGTAACCTTGCTGCGCCATCAACAGCAGATGCTGGCGGAGAGCGAACGAAAGTACAGAGATCAGGTCGACCTCTTTCGCCGCGCCATCGATGGTCTGCATGAAAAGGGCCTGGTTGTGTTTGACCGATCATCCAATGTGATGATAGCGAACAAATACGCCAGGACGTTTTTGGGGGCGCGGCCAGAGGGACGTCCTCGCGATGAACTGGTGTCGCAATATTCGCAGATCGATCCGGCCTCGGGCCGCGTCATGCGGCCGGATGAATACGCATCGTCTCTCGCGATGCGCGGTACGCCGGTCATCGAGCGCCAAATCCTCGTTCGAGGCGGAGACCTCCCCGAGGATGTCTGGCTCGTGGACAGCGCTGTCCCCCTCTATGACGACGCCAACGACATTAGCGGCGCTATCTTGTGGTTCCGCGACATCACCGCCGCCAAGAAACTGGAGCAGGAAAGAAACGATCTGGTGCGGCGCTTGGCGCAGGCGCAGAAGATGGAAGCCATCGGCCAGCTTGCCGGGGGTATTGCGCATGACTTCAACAATCTGCTGACTGTCATTCTCGGGAATGCCGAGGCCCTGCTCGATGAAGCCGCCGACAGCCCTGAGCTCCGCGCCTATGGCGAGATGATATCCGCGGCCGGTATGAAATCGGCCGAACTCACCCACCGGCTGCTGGCATTCTCGCGCCAGCAGCCGCTCGAGCCCAAGCAGGTCAACGTGGCGGAGCTTATCACTGGACTCGACGTTCTTCTCCGGCGAGCTCTAGGCGAGGCCATCGACATCAGAGTGGACAACGCGATAGGCCTACTTCCCGCCATCGTTGATCCGGGTCAGCTTGAAAATGCCATTATCAATCTGGCCGTTAACGCCCGGGATGCCATGCCAGAAGGCGGGCATTTGACCATCGAAACCTCGAATGTCGTCCTTGATAATGATTACTCTGACCAGCACCCCGATGTGAGACCGGGGGACTATGTCAGCATATCTGTGTCGGATACGGGAATCGGCATGCCCCAGGAAGTCATCGACCGCGTTTTCGAACCGTTCTTCACCACCAAAGAAGTTGGCAAAGGTACGGGCTTAGGCCTGAGCATGGTATATGGCTTCATCAAGCAGTCAGGCGGGAACGTCCGCATCTACAGCGAGGTCGGGTCAGGCACCACCATCACCTTGCTTATACCTCGGGCCGCGGCCGGAGATACGGCCGCACGCCAAACGGCCACCTCAATAAACTCATTGCCGCATGGCACCGAGCGAATTGCGGTCGTGGAAGATGATTCTATGGTCCGCTCGCTGGTCGAGGTCATTCTGTCGGGATTGGGGTATGCGGTGAGCGCATTTGAAACCGGCGCCGAAATCCTCGCAGAGATGGAAAGCGGTTCCGCCTTTGATTTGTTGCTGACGGACGTCGTTCTACCCGGAGGGATGAGCGGAAGGGTGGTCGCGGACCAAGCTACGGGGATGAACCCTGGTCTCAAAGTGCTCTACATGTCTGGCTATACTGAAAACGCGATTGTTCACCACGGGCGACTCGATGAAGGCATCCATCTTCTGCACAAGCCATTTCAGAGGGCGGACTTGGCACGCAAGGTCCGGCAAAGGCTAGACGAACAATGACATCCTCCTGAGCGCCAGTACCAGCCGCAACTCGACGGAGCGTAGGGACAGGAATAGTTCGACGTTTAATGCCTGCATTCCGATGTCCGCTTTCCCCCCATAGCAGACATGCCCCGCCGAGCAGGCTGCGGCCTCAGGTCGTGCGGCTGCCCTGCCGGGGCGACGGCGCGTACTGGCCAGCCGCGATGCCCGACAGGCGGGCGATGGTCGCTTCGGCTTCCTCGACGATCTCGCGGACGATGTCGAAGGCCGAGGGGACGTCGTGGATGGCGCCGACGCCCTGGCCGGCGGCGGTGGCGTCCCTCGACCGGTCGTAGCCGCTGGTGTCGCCCATCAGCGCGCGCATCACGCCGGCGTCGCGCGAGACGATGTTCTGCTGGCCGAACGGCCTGATGTCCTGGGGGCGGCTTTCCCAGTCGGCGGTCCAGTCGTTTTTGATCACCCGCATGGGCTTGCCCGAATAGGAGCGGGAGACCACGGTGTCGGTGTCGGCGGCGTCGAGGATCGCCTGCTTGTAGCCCTGGGCGGCATTGGCCTCGCGCGAGGCGATGAAGCGGGTGCCGATCCACACGCCCTGCGCGCCCATGGCGAGCGACGCGGCGAGGCCGCGCCCGTCGGTGATGCCGCCGGCGGCGACCACGGGAATTTTCACCGCTTCGACCATCTGCGGGATCAGCGCCATGCCGGCGACCTGGCCGGTGTGGCCGCCGCCTTCGGTGCCCTGGCCGATGACGATGTCGACGCCGGCCTGCTCGCCCTTCACCGCGTGCTTCACCGCGCCGCACATCTGGATCACGACGACGCCGGCCTCGTGCAGCACGTCGATGATCGAGGACGGCACGCCGAGGCCGGAGATGAACGCCTTGGCGCCTTCCTCGATAATGATGTCGACCGAGCGGGTGAGCGACTCAGGGATGGCGGCCAGCAGGTCGACGCCGAACGGCTTGCCGGTGAGGTCCTTCACCCGGCGCATCTGGTCGCGGATGCCGTCCGGCGGCACCGAGGCCATGCCCAGCGAGCCGAAGCCGCCCGCCTCGGACACGGCGGCGCACAGCTCGGCATAGGACACGCCGCCCATGCCCGCCAGCATCACCGGATGCTCGATGCCCAGAATGTCGCAGATCGGTGTTTTCAGGCTCATTTTCCCTCTCCGGGTTGGGGCCGACCTTACCATCCGGAAACATTCGCCGTCACCCCGCGTCGGCAACCGTCATCGGCGCTTGGTCAACGCGGCCGATCCGGCCTAGGATGCCGCGGGGAGAGCAGAGGGAGGATGCCATGGCTTTCACGTATGACGAGATCAAGGCGCGCAGCGCGAGCGGCGAGTATTCCTACGGCGACCGGGAGACCATGCTGTATGCGCTGGGTCTCGGCATGGGCCGCGAGCCGCTCGATCCGCAGGAGCTGCTGTATACCTACGAGAAGAATCTGAAGACGGTGCCGACCATGGCAGCGCTGTTCAGCGCGCGCGGCAATTTGCTGGAAGGCGTCAACTACACCATGGTGGTGCATGGCGAGCAGCGGGTGACCCTGCACCAGCCGCTGCCGTGGCAGGCCGACCTGATCGTGGAGTCGCGGGTCGCCGAGGCGCTGGACAAGGGCGCGGGCAAGGGCGCGGTGATCTACCTGGAGACCAGGACGAAGCTGAAGGACACGGGCGCGCCGGTGTCGACGTCGCTGTCGAGCATCTTCGCCCGCGGCGACGGCGGCTTCGGCGGCCCGAGCGGGCCGGCGCCGGCCGAGACCCATGCGATCCCGGACCGTACGCCCGACGCCACCTGCGAGCTCGAGACCCGCGAGGACCAGGCGCTGCTCTACCGCCTGTCGGGCGACCGCAACCCGCTGCATTGCGACCCGGACGTGGCGACGGCGGCCGGCTTTCCCAAGCCGATCCTGCACGGGCTGTGCACCTACGGCGTGTCGTGCCGGGCAGTGCTGCAGACCATCTGCGGCTACGACCACACCAAGATCGCGGCGTTCGACGCCCGGTTCTCGTCGCCGGTCTATCCGGGCGAGACGGTGATCGTCGACATGTGGGTCGACGGCAATACGGTCTCCTACCGCAGCCGGCTGAAGGAGCGGGACGTGACGGTGATCAACAACGGCCGCTGCCTGCTGAGAGGCTGAGCCCATGAGGCTGCTGCGCTACGGGCCCGAGGGCCAGGAGAAGCCGGGGATCGTCGACCGGCACGGCAATATCCGCGACCTGTCGAGGGTGATCCGCGACCTGGACGGACCGAACCTGTCCGACGGCGCGCTGGCGCAGATCCGCTCGCTCGAGCCGGAATCGCTGCCGCTGGTGCCGGGCAAGCCGCGCATCGGGCCGTGCGTCGCGCGCCCGGGTATGTTCCACGCCATCGGCCTCAACTACCGCGACCACGCGGCGGAGACGGGCGCGCGGGTGCCGACCGAGCCGATGCTGTTCACCAAGTCGGTCTATTCGATCTGCGGACCGAACGACGACGTCATCCGGCCGCGCGGCTCGAGCAAGCTGGACTGGGAGGCCGAGCTGGGCATCGTCATCGGCACCACCGGCAAGTACATCGCCGAATCCGCCGCGTTCGATCACGTGGCCGGCTATTGCGTGGTCAACGACGTGTCCGAGCGGGAATTCCAGAAGGACCGGGAAGGCCAGTTCGTCAAGGGCAAGTCGGGCGACCATTTCGGCCCGGTCGGCCCGTGGCTGGTGACCCGCGACGAGATCCCCGATCCGCAGAACCTGCGCATCTGGCTGGAGGTGGACGGCGAGCGCCGCCAGAACGGCACCACCGCCGACATGATCTTCGGCGTGCGCTTCCTGGTGAGCTACCTCAGCCGGTTCATGACCCTGCACGCCGGCGACATCATCACCACCGGCACCCCGGCCGGCGTCGGCCAGGGGATGAAGCCCGAGACCTATCTGCGCCCCGGCCAGCGGATCCGGCTCGGCGTCGAGGGCCTGGGCGAGCAGAGCCAGCTCGTGGTGCAGGACGCGTGAGCAAGACCCGGCGAATCTAACCCTCGCCCTTTGGGAGAGGGAGGGACCCGCGGCCGAAGGCCGTGGGAGGGTGAGGGGCGTTCTGGGGGAAGGAACAATGGCTGGCGAACAGCATCGACATCGCCCCTCACCCTAACCCTCTCCCAGTGGGAGAGGAAACACGGCAAGCGCTTCAGGCTAGTCCTCGCAGGACTGGATCTCGACCGTCAGATGGCTGATCTCGTGCACCGGCTCCAGCAGCTTGCGGTAGTGGTCGAGATCGCGGGGGTGATGGGTCACCAGCGACACGATGGCGGCCCAGTGGCCAGGACCGACCCGCCAGAGATGGAGGTCGGCGACCTTGTTGTCGGCGTCGCCCTCGATGGCCTCGACCACCTCGCGGCGCAAGCCCTCGTCGCTCATGTCGATCAGCGTGGCGCCCGACTGGCGCAGCAGGCCCCAGGCCCAGACCATGATTACGCCACCGCCGGCGATGCCCATCAGCGGGTCGACCCACCACCAGCCGAAATACTTGCCCAGCAGCAGCGCGGCGATGGCGGTGACCGAGGTTAGTGCGTCGGCCATGACGTGGAGATAGGCACCGCGCAGATTGTGGTCGTGATGGTGATGGTGGCGCCGATCGTCGTGGTCATGGTCGTGGCCATGCGAATGCCCGTGGCCGCCCAGGATCGCGACGCTCGCCAGGTTGACCAGCAGTCCCAGCACCGCGACCGGCAGCGCCTCGTCGAATCCGATCGTCTGCACCGTCAGCAGCCGGGTCGCCGACTCCCAGACCAGCAGCGCGGCCACCAGGGCGAGGGCGACGGCGCTGGCGAAGCCGGCGAGCGAGCCGACCTTGCCGGTACCGAAGGCGAAGCGCGGATCGTCGGCGTGGCGGCGCGCGTAGCCATAGGCGAAGGCGGCGATGCCGAGTGCGCCGGCATGGGTCGCCATGTGCCAGCCGTCGGCCAGCAGCGCCATGGAATTGAACAGCAGGCCGGCGGCGATCTCGATCACCATCATGGCGAGGGTCAGGCCCACCACCAGCAGCGTCCGGCGCTCGGCGGCCTGCTCGCCGCCGGTCTCGAAGCGGTGCGCGTGGGTCCACCGGCTGATGTCTTCGGCGTGCATGATGCAATCTCCGGTTGATCAAATGATCGTGGCCGTGGTCGATCCGGAGTGACAAATGTCACATTCAGCCCGTATAGAGAAGGCCTCCTTCGAGGCAAGTGCGTGGCGGACCCGGACGACAGGCAGGTCGAGCGGCGCCAGGGCATCCAGGCGGAAGCCTGGCGGCTCATGGCGGAACGCGGCTATGAGGGCGTGACCATGCGCGAGCTGTCGCGGCGCACGGGCATCTCGACGCGCACCCTTTATGAAATGTACGGCGGCAAGGACGCGCTGCTGGGCGAGGCGTTCCGCGGCCGCCTGAAGATCGTGTTCGAGCGCATCGAGGACGCCATCGACGTCAAGGGCCTCGAGCACCTGGTGCGCATGAATTCGGCCATCGTCGACAGCATCGCTGCCAGCGAGAATTTCTCACGGGCCTATGCATCGGTGCTCGCCTCGAACAAGATCTCGATCTACACCATCGAGACGCCGGTCACCCACTTCCTGGGATGCCTGGTGGAGATGCGCGACGAGGGTGGCTTCCTGCCCTGGGTCGACCTGGAACTGACCGCCCGCCGCCTGTTGATGGGGCAGAACGCGCTGATGATCCTCTGGGGCAACCGGACGATTTCCATCGGCAACCTCGAGCCGCTGTACATGCTGTCCATGTGCGAGATCCTGATCCCGCTGACGGCCGGCGCGACCAAGCAGGCGCTGGAGCAACGACACCGGTCGCTTCATGAGAAATTCATCGGGACGACCACTTTCTGACGGTTCTTTCAGGCGCAAATCCATGCGCCTGCAAATAAAAACACGTTTTATTTACGGTTGCGCACAGAAATGACCATGAGTAACCTACGCCCACACGCAGCGATCTACCTGGGGGAGACGGGACGGCGCCAGTGGCTCGGAGGGGGGCCTCTCGCGCCGTCAACCGTTGCGGGGTCCGCTGACGGCGGGAAGCGGGAACGGGAGACCTGACATGAGCCGGATTTTCGGCCCTGTGATCCAGCAGGGATATGTCGTACCCAACATGCGCGAGGCGACCAGGCACTGGCTCGAGATCGGCATCGGACCGTTCTATGTCGACGAGCATCTGAAGCTGCCGGGCCTTTATTACGGCAAGCAGTACGAATTCGAACTGTCGCCTGCCTTCACCTATTCCGGCGACCAGCAGATCGAGCTGATCCAGCCGCATGGCGACGCGCCCAGCATCTACAAGGACTATCTGAAGCGGGTGCCGGAAGGCGGCCTCCAGCACATCGCCGTGTGGGCCGACGAGCCCGATGAGGTGGTGGCGAAGCTCAAGGCCGAGGGCCGGCGCTTCGAGGTGACCCAGTCCTATATCGACATCACCCGGACCGACCGCAACCGGCACGTCTATCTGGATTCGATCGACCATCCGGGCACCATGGTGCAGCTGATGATGCACGACCCGCTCTACATCAAGCTGTTCGGCATGATCAAGCATGCCGCCGACACCTGGGACGGCAGCGACCCGATTCGCCCGATCCGCGTGCTGCTGGAAGACCTGCTGGCCGGAACCGGCGCCGACTGGAAGCACGGCGAGGGCGACTGAACGCCTCCTGTGCCCGACGCGGCGCCGCGGCATCGCGACGCAGGGGAGCGTTGCGGCCTCCGGCTGATTCCGGCCTCGACACGGCTGCCCCGATCACGGTCTGATGGTGACCGGCAATCGTGGGTTTCGTTCAATCGAGGAGATTCATGTTAGGCACCGTGATGCTCGGGCTGGCGCTGGGCGCCGGCCAGGTGGGCGCCCTGGCCGCGCCGCCGGAGGAACCGCCCGCCCTGCAATGCGAGACAGGGCCGCTCAAGCGCACATATGGCGACGCACCCTGGCTGGTCTACAGCTGTTCGGACGGCGCGTCGCTGGTGGTGGTCTCGGACGAGGGCAATCCCGCCGCGCCGTTCTATTTCATGATCTACGCCAAGGACGATTCCTACCAGCTGGGCGGCGAGGGAAGCAGTTCGAAAGCCGTCACCGACGCGGCGTTCGAGGAGCTCAAGACGCTGACGCCGGACGCCATCGCCTCCCTGGTGCGCGAGACGAGGGCCTCGCCGTTGTCGTCGAACCGGTAGAGGCCGCCGCTTGACCGTGGTGCGGCTCGGGCGCATAACGGAGCCATGAACGCGATGCACCGCAATCAGCTCACGACGACGACCACCGCCTCCGGCGGATGGTCCCATGGTCGCGTGCGGTAAACGGAACACCGCTTTCACCAGCAAGGGCCCCGCCGGCGACGACGGGGCCTTTTCTTTTGCGAGCACGCGAGAGCGCCCCGCCGTACCCCTCAAACCAAGGAGTACAGACAGTGGACGATCTCGATCACCGGAGCCTGGGCAGCAGGCTCGAACTCTATCACCAGCAGGACGACGCGCCCGGCATGGTGTTCTGGCACCCGCGCGGCTACGCGATCTACCGGGTGCTGGAGGATTACATCCGCCGCCACATGCGCCGCCTGGGCTATGCCGAGATACGCACCCCGATGGTGCTGCCGCGCTCGATGTGGGAGCGCAGCGGCCATTGGGACAAGTTCCGCGACAACATGTTCCTGGTCGAGGACGAGGGCGGCCGCGAGATGGCGCTGAAGCCCATGTCGTGCCCAGCCCATGTGCAGATCTTCAACAAGGGACTGCGCTCGTGGCGCGAGCTGCCGATCCGCTACGCCGAGTTCGGCCAGTGCCACCGCAACGAGTCCTCGGGCTCCATGCACGGGCTGATGCGCACCCGCGCGTTCGAGCAGGACGACGCGCACGTGTTTTGCCGCGATGAGCAGGTGGTCGACGAAGTCGTACGATTCATCCACTTGCTCAATGAGGTATATCGGGAACTTGGGTTCGAGAGCTGTGAGGTGTTCCTTGCCACTCGCCCCCAGAATCGCGCCGGCTCGGACGCCATGTGGGATTGGGCGGAGGCAAGGCTGGCCGAAGCCGCGGTCAGGGTGTTCGACGGGCGCTTCAACGACGATTCCGCCGAGGGTGCGTTCTATGGCCCGAAGTTGGAGTTTCATTTACGCGACCGCCTGGGCAGGTCATGGCAATGCGGGACCGTACAACTCGACTGTGTGCTGCCCGAGCGGCTGGACGTGTCATATGTCGCGCCGGACGGCTCGCGCGCCGTGCCTGCGATGATCCATCATGCGGTGTTTGGCTCGATGGGCCGTTTCATCGGCATGCTGCTGGAGCATCATGGCGGCGCTCTGCCGTTCTGGCTGGCGCCGGAACAGGTGGCCGTGGCGCCGGTCTCCGACCGCCAGGCGGCATATGCCCGGCGTGTCTGGGAAGTGCTCGACGGCGCCGGACTTCGCGCCGTGCTGCATGACGGCAACGAAACCCTGCCGCGCCGCATCGTCGCCGCCCGCGAGGCCGGCATCCCGGTGATGGCTATCGTCGGCGACCGCGAGGCGGAAGCCGGCTCGGTTAGCCTTCGCCGGCGGGATGGATCGCAGGAGGTGGCGAAGCTGGAGGATGCGGCGAGGCGTTTGAGCGGGCTGTCGTGATATTGCGACAGTCTCTATATATCCGCTTAAGCACGCTGGATGGCCCTTCGCGACGCGCTTCGCGCTCCTCAGGGCTCTCGGATCTTTATTGTATGCCAAACCAAAGCCGAGAGTGCTGAGGAGGCCCGCAGGGCCGTCGCGAAGCGCGGGTCCAGATCGCGCCGGAGGAGCTACTCCCCCTTCTCGAACCTCTCGCCGCTCGCGTCGCAGCGTGTCTCGGGATGAGCGCGCAGCTGGCGCAGGCCGTCCTCGATCCGGGCGCAGGCTTCCCTGTAGCGCTGCAGGTCGTATTGCATGGTGCGCAGCCACTGGAGCTGGCGCGAGGTGGCGTCGTTGTCCTTGCGCGCCTTGCGGCGCTCGAAGTCGCGGATCTGGGTGTCGTACCAGCGGATCTTGCCCTCGCACTCGCGCAGGGCGGCGAGGACGTTCTGCTCGTTGCACATCTGGATCAGCGTGCCCTGGCCGCCGTCGCCGGCGGGCGCGGGCGGCTGGTCGTCGAACTTGTCGGCCTGGGCGAGCGCGCCGCCGCTCCACAGCAACACCGCTCCGATCACGGCAGGCAGGCACGGACGCATGCGCGCGGCGGTGCTCCTATTTCTTGGCGCCGAGACCGGGGCCGCCCGCGCCGCCGGCGAATTCGGGGGGCGCCTCGTGACCGAGCAGGATCTTGCCCAAATCGGTGAACAGCGGATGCGCGACCCAGCGGTGGGTGGCGCAGCCATGGGCGTCGCGCAGCTTGCGCTCCAGCGGACTCTTCAGCTGCATCCCGCTGGTCCCCGCGGTGTTGTGGAGCACGTCGACCACCTCCATGCAGGCGTTGGCGCCGTGGGTGCAGGCGAGGCGGGCGTTCTGGGTGGTGCGCGGACCGGGCTGATCGGCGCCGGCCCACAGCTCGTCCTCGACCTCCTTCATGGCCTCCATCACATAGGCGCGGGCAGCGCGGTATTTTGCTACCATCTCGCCGACCCGGTGCTGGGCGATGGGCCGCTCGGTGAGCTTGGAGGCCGACAGGAACGGGATCTTGTTGTTGGCCAGGTCGATGAACGAGTCGATCGCGCCCTTCGCCACGCCCAGCGCTACCGCGACCTTGTTGTAGGAGAGGCGGAGCGGTGTCGGGATGCGGAACACCGGGTTGTCGTAATAGGGCGGGACGGTGACGAGCTGCACCTCGGCGTATTTCTCGGGCACCACGGCGCCGTCGGCACGCACGGTGTTGGAGCCCGAGCCGCGCAGGCCGGCCATGTCCCAGACGTCGATGATCTCGTACTGGGACTTGTGCAGGAACCACATGCGCGCATCGAGCGGGTTGCCGGTGAAGCCCTGGCCCTCCGGCACGATCGGCGCGGCCAAGAAGCACCATTCGGCGTTGTGCACGCCGGAGATGAAGGTGGCCTCGCCCCAGACCTTGTAGCTGCCGTCCTTCTGCTTCTCCGCCCGGGAGGGCAGCGAGCCGGGGCCGCCGCCGCCGCACATGATCACCCGCGGGTTGCCGAGATAGACCTCCCTGGCGAGCGCCGGCTCCATGCCGCCCGCGGCCATGGCGTTGATCTCGGAGCCGAGCATCACGTTCCAGCCGACCGAGGCGTCGATCGCCGAGATGGCCTCGAGAATCTCGATGGTTTCGGTGGTGCTGGCATTCTCGCCGCCAAGCTCGGCCGGCATGGCGAAGCGGAACAGACCCTCGTCCACCAGCGCGTCCACGGTCTCGTTGGGCAGTCGGCGCAGTTTCTGCGCCTCGTCGCCGCCCCTGGCGATCACATCCTTCAGTCGCGCGACACGCTCGAGCGGCGTGCCCGACAGCGGCCTGGCGCCATTTCCCCTCGGCGCCGCGCCGCGGACGGCCTCGGTGGTTCCTTCCATGGTGCTGCTCCTCGATCGTCCGCGCCCAGGCGGCTGCCGGCGCATCTCCCCGCCCGAAGCCTAGAGCGGAATTCCCCAGAGCGAAACAGCAAAGCGGCCCTGCGCCGAGCCGGGCCCGGTTCATTGGACATTCAGGATCGGAACAGTAGTATGCTCCCAACTGTAAGTAACAAAGGCAATTGAGAACGGTAGAAAATCATGGATCTTTTCGGTTCAGAAATGAGCCGAAGTTGGTTCTATCGATTTTCATGGAACATTCGCTGTTCGAATCGCGTCTTTGTGTTCACGGATCGGGTGGTGTCAAGCCATCAACCAGCAACCTTCAGGAAAGGAAGAGCCATGTCTTATCGGAAAGTGATCGGTGCGTCGATTTTCGCGCTGGGTGTCGCCTTCGGCGGGACCGCGCTGGCGGCCAACACGGACGCAGCCAAGGCTGGCGCCAATGCGGAAGCCAGCACCGAGGCGGGCGCGCAATTCACCGACGCCAAGCTTGCCTCCTACGCCGCGGCGTACAAGAAGGTCCAGGACCTGAACAAGCAGTATCAGCAGCGCATCAACGGCGCGACCGATCCCGCCGCCAAGAAGCAGGTCGAGCAGCTCAAGAACATCGATCTCGAGGGCGCGGTGGAATCCGAGGGCCTGACCACCAAGGAGTACAACGAGATCTTCATGGCCTCGAAATCCGACCCGGCGCTTGCCGCCCGGATCGCGACCATGAAAACCGCCGCGAACGCCAAGCCGGCGGAATCCAAGATCCAGTAGACGCCGCGGATACGCTCCGCGAGGCCCGGGCATCGCCCGGGCCTTTGCTTTTGCGCCGCCCGTGGACCCGGCCCGGTCCGCAGGCCGTCAGACGCGCCAGAGCAGCCGGCCGATGGTGTGGACGATCACCACGGCGCCGATCGATGTCACGGTGATCTGGATGATCGCGCTCCAGGTGATGTCTGGAATGCCGCCGTCGGGGGCGATCATCATCAGGCCGATGGCGATGCAGGCGATGACGATGCACGTGCATTGCTTGAGCTCGTGGGCCCGCGCCATGAAGAAGTTGCGCAGATTCTTTTCCGCCTTGTACGTCGGAAAATGCAGCGTCGCGGCGGCAAATGAGCCCAGCAGGAACAGGTCGTCGAACCCGCTGGCGTAATTGTAGACGATCAGCCAAACCCATCCCAGAATCGCGGTGCCGACGACGGCGATCAACGCGTTCATCCTTCCCTCCTGCTTCCCGAGTCTCCCCAACCAGGGCGGATGCCCCGGCACAAAACTCCACCGGCCCGGAAACGAGGGGGGATTTGCCGCCATGTCGAGGGAGGCAAACCCCTCTACACTCCTTAGTCGGCGCAATAAAATCGTAACACAAAATGTGGACAGATTTGACGGTTTTTGCGCGGCGCGGACGATTTTTGTCAGGCCAGAAACGCCTCGATGGCGCGGGCGGCCTCGGCGGCGCGATCGACGGCGAAGGCGTGGTCGCCGCCCGGGATGACGACGGTGTGCGTGTCGGGCAACAGCGTCGCCAGGCGTGCCGCGACGGCGAGGGGACTGATGGGATCGGAACCGCCCCAGAGCAGCAGAACCGGCTGCCGGATTTGGTGGAGCCGGGCGCCCAGATCGGGCCAGTCGGCGAGGAGGGACAGCCGCGCGTCCGGATAGTCACGCCGATAGTCCGGACGCCAGTCGGCGCCGCCGAGCGCGGCGGCGTCGATGCCGCCGGAAGTACCTGTCAGCACGATGCGCCGTACCTTGTCCGGCACGTCCAGCGCCACCTGAAGGGCGATGGCGCCGCCCATCGACTGGGCCACGAGGTCGCAGGGTCCGTCACCGATCGCGCCTCGGACAAGGGCCACCAGGTCCGCGAACCCGGCGACCGTGTCCGACGGCGCCTGGTTGCCGAGCCCCGGCCACCCGAGATAGAGTTTGCCGGCGCCGGGCGGCAGGCGGTTGCCGACAGGCCGCCAGAACTCCGGGTCCGCGCCGGCGCCGGGCAGGAAGATGACCCTGGGATTCATGGGTGTATCCACTTCGCCGCCCTTGGCCGAGTCCATTCAGGCAACTACATCAGAACCATGGCTACAAGAATCAAACAAAACGCTTCGAACGAAGCACAGGTCAATTCGCCTTCCTACAAGCTGCCCGCGCTGGACCAGGAATTCCTGCTGGGCGACTCCATGCGTGGCGTGCGCTTCATGCTGGAATACGCCAAGGCCGAACAGGTGCTGCGGCAGTGGCGCATCCGCTCCACCGTCGTGGTGTTCGGCAGCGCGCGGGTAAAGGAGCACGGACCGGGCCGGCATCCATTCTGGTACGAACAGGCCCGCGAGTTCGGCCGCATCGCCTCGGAACGCGGCGGCGCGCTGATGCCCTATGGCGACGCCAAGGACAACGTCATCGCCACGGGGGGCGGACCAGGGATCATGGAAGCCGCCAACCGGGGCGCCCGCGACGCCGGCGCGCCGACCATCGGCTTCAACATCACGCTGCCCCACGAGCAGGCGCCGAATGCCTATTCGACGCCCGAGCTGACCTTCCGCTTCCACTATTTCGCCATGCGCAAGATGCACCTGGCGATGCGCGCGAACGCGCTGGTGGTGTTTCCCGGCGGCTTCGGCACCATGGACGAGATGTTCGAGATCCTCACCCTGCGCCAGACGGGCAAGTTCCAGTCGATACCGGTGCTGCTGTTCGATCGGGAGTACTGGCAGTCCGTCGTCAACTTCAACACGCTGCTGGATGCCGGCATGATCGGCGCCAGCGACCTGGAGGATTTCGGCTACGCCGACACCGCCGAGGATCTGTGGCAGATGCTGGAGGCCGAAGTGATGAACCCCCGCCGGCCGATCCGCGGCTAGTTCAGGCGGGTACCACGTCCGCGAACACGAAACCGTCCCGCTCGACCACGTCGCCGACGCCGACGGCGATTGGTGCGGCGAACATGGGGCCAGCGGTCACGACCGTGTGGAATTCGCCGTTCTCGCCGCAGGGGTCCACATCCGCCGGCAAGTCGTCCAGCAGGGATGCGTCGTACCGGCGGCCGGCGAAGGAGCGGTCCAGACGCCGCGGATCGATGCAGGTGAGATGGGCGACCAGTCCGTTCGCCACCATCTCGCGGGCCAGCGCCGCGGTGTCGCGGCCCCACAGCGGATAGACGCCGGTCATGCCGGCCTCGGCGAGGCGCTGCTCGCGGTAGGCCCTGATATCCTCGAGGAACAGGTCGCCGAACACCATGTGGCCGACGCCGTCCGCCTTCAGCCGCGCCGTCGCCTCGCGCATGCGTGCCTCGTAGACCTCGTTCGGGCAGGGGCTGGGGATCGGCACCTTGACGCAGGGCAGACCGAGAGCCGCCAGCTGGCGGTCGAGCAGCGCATCGCGCACGCCGTGCATGGCGACGCGGGCGAAGGCCTCGTTGACGGTGGTGAGTACGCAGGCGACGTCGAGCGCTCCCGCGCGCCGGGTCTCCCAAAGCGCGTAGGCGCTGTCCTTGCCCGAACTCCAGGAGACGCAGGCCTTCGGACGGCCGCCGTTCACGTCAGCTCGTTGCGCAGCTTGGTGATGCGCATGCTGGCGATCAGCCAGCGCCCGTCCCGCTTCTCGTAGGTTTCGTGGTAGTGGCCCCAGCCGTGCATCAGGCGGGCCGGCGCGCCGGGAGCCTGCCACAACCGGTCCTCCATGGCCCAGATGCCCCTGGCCGTGGTGGGCGACAGGACGTCGATCTCGGGCATGTGGCCGTGATGGGCGGTGGTGGTGCCGACCGTGATCTTGGCGACGAACGCGGCCATGGCCTCGCCGCCGGTGATCACCGCCTCGTCGTCGAAGCCGTCGATCGCTGCCTGCGACGCGTCCTCGCTGGCGTCAGTCGACCCGCGTACATCGATCGTCGCGTCCTCGGTGAACACACCGGCGTAGAGATCCCAATCCTTGGTGTCGAGGCCGCGAAAATACCGCGCCTTGAGCTGCTTGATCTCCTCGATGGCGAGAAGGCGTTCGACATCCGTCATGGTTCACTCCCTGGCCGGCCCGCGACAGGCTACCAGCCACGCCCGAGTCGGTCCAACGGGCAGGGGCCCGTGGACATCAGAGCGTCGAAAACCGGCGGAAATTCAGCGGGGCGCACCTGCGCAAGAGGGGGTCTCCGATGCAGGTGCGCCCCTGGAAACGATTAAGCCTCGCTTCCAAAAAGCATCATGACAGGACCGCAATGAACCGCAACGCCTGAAATCCATTCGCAAAAGTCCGAATGCACAATTCGGGTAGGCATTTCAGTCATCGCTGAACGTCCGGTCAGGAATAGGTTGTCCCCGGCATCGCGCTCTTGCAGGATCGCGGCCGGGGAAATCGGGAGGATGATGCGATGGATCTGGAACTGGCCGGCAGGAAGGTCATCGTCAGCGCCGCGACGCGCGGCGTCGGGCGGGCGATCGCGGAACGCTTTCTGAGGGAAGGCGCCATTGTCACCATTTGTGGCCGGACCGCAAAGTCCGGCGACCCCAGCACCACGGAGCCCGAGGTGATCCGCAACGACCTGCCCGGCGACGGCGTCGAGGAGGCGGTCGCGGCGATGAGCTCGTTGGGCACTGTCCATGGGGACGTGGTCGACTGCGGCTATTTCGACCAGGTGACGGCCTGGGTCGAGACGGCGGCGGCGCGGATGGGCGGCATCGACATCGCCGTCTCCAACGCCAGCGCCCTGGGCGGAATCCCAAGGTCGAAGAAGGGCTGGGACATCAGTTACAACGTCGACATGATGTCGGCAGTCGCCATGTGGGACGCAGCCTATCCCTTCCTGAAGCAGTCCGATCAGGCGGCGTGGGTTCAGGTGTCGACCATCAGCGCCGTGGAGCACCACGCCTTCGTCGGCAGTTCGCAGAGCTACGGCGCCATGAAGGCGGCACTGATCAACTACACTGCCCAGCTTGCCCACGAATTCCTCGGCGAAGGCATCCGCTGCAACTGCGTCTCGCCCGGACCCATCTACATCAAGGGCGGATCGTGGGACTGGCTGGACAAGAACATGCCCGACTATGTCGAGGCCAACATCGCCAAGCAGGCCTCGCGCCGCTTCGGCCGCGCCGAGGAGGTGGCCGATGTCGTCGCGTTCCTCGCCAGCCCGCGCGCGTCATGGGTGGTGGGCGAGAACGTGGTGATCGACGGCGGCTACACCAAGCACGTGAAGTTCTGAGCCTTTTTCCCGCCCGCTTGCGGGTTTCCGGACGTTCCTGTATGCATACATGACAATTGTTATGTACGAGTCGGGGAGACCGCCGTGAACAAGCCTTTTTCGATCCTCGCGCCCGGTGAGGCGCGGTGTCCGGGGGACAGCGTCCAGGACGTCCTAGACGCCGACGGCGACAATCCGCCGCCTGCCTACCGCAAGCAGGCCTACCAGTATCTCGGCAGCGAGGACCTTCCGTTCGAGCGCTATACCTCGAAGGACTTCTTCGACCGGGAGATCGAGCGCATGTGGCCGCGCGTCTGGCAATGGGCGTGCCGCGAGGAGCATATCCCGGAGGTGGGAGACTACTACGTCTACGACGTGGGTCCGTACTCGCTGATCGTGATGCGCACGACACCCGACACCATCAAGGCATATTACAACGCCTGCCTGCACCGCGGCACCAAGCTCAAGCCGTCGGGCGCGGCCGGCACGTCGCAGTCGATTTCCTGCCCCTATCACGGCTGGACCTGGAGCCTCGACGGCGAACTCACCCGGCTGCTGTGCGAATGGGACTTCCCGCATGTGGAGAAGGAGGAGTTCCGGCTGCCGGAGGCGAAGGTCGGCGTCTGGGGCGGCTTCGTCTTCGTCAACATGGACGAGAACGCCATGCCGCTGGAGGAGTACCTGGCGCCGCTGCCCGAGGACGCCCGGCGCGCAGGGTTCGAGGACCGCTACGTGTCGCTCCACGTGGAGAAGGAACTGCCCTGCAACTGGAAGGTGGCGCAGGAAGCCTTCATGGAAGCCTATCACCTGCTGGCGACCCATCCGCAGCTGCTGCCCTCGTCGGGCGACATCAATACCCAGTACGACATCCTCGGCGAGCACGTGGACCGGCTCTACAATCTGGTCGGATCGCCGAGCCCGCTGCTGGAGCGCGAGGTGTCGCAGCAGGAAATCCTCGACAGCATGGTGCTGGGCGACCGCGAGCAGCTCAACAATGCGCTCAGTGTGCCGGACGGCGGCCGGGCGCGGGCGGTGATGGCGCAGTATTTCCGCACCCTGATGCAGGATGCCTGCGGCCGCGACCTGTCGGACTTCTCGATCGCGGAGGTGATCGACACGCTGGGCTATTTCGCCTTCCCGAACGCCCACTTCTTCCTGGCGATCTCGTTTCCCATCGTCTACCGGTTCCGGCCGCTGGGGACGGACCAGACCAGGACCCTGTTCGACCTGCTGCTGCTGTCGCCGGTGCCGAAGGACGGGCCACGGCCCGATCCCTACGAGCCTTACAGGGTCAAGATCGAGGAATCCTACGGCATCGTGCCGGGGATGGACCCGAGCATGGCGGTGATCTACGACCAGGACACCGGCAACATGGGATGGCAGCAGGAAGGCTTCGGCGCGGCGAAGAAGAAGGCGGCGACCCTGGGCAACTACCAGGAAGTGCGCATCCGCCACATGCACCAGACGCTGGACAGGTACTTGGCCGACTAGGGCAAAAGCCGGCAAGGTTGACCCTCGCCCCTTGGGAGAGGGAGGGGCCCGCGGCCGAAGGCCGTGGGAGGGTGAGGGGCGTTGCATGGGAAGGGATTCAGGCTGGTGGACGGCATCGACAACGCCCTCACCCTAACCCTCCCAGAGGGAGAGGGAACAAGTCCCGTGCCGAGAGGTCAACCTAAGTGGCTACCGCTCTAGAACAAAAGCCGATCAGATTGAGTCAATCTGATCGGCGTCATTTGCTCTAGATTCAAGAAGATAGAGCATGATTCACCGCTCAGGTCGCGTCGACCTGAGCGGATCATGCTCTAATCTCAGGTATCCTCGACCGTGATGATGCCGGCCTCGACGCAGCGGTTGAGCAGGGTCGTCAAGGTCAGCAGCTGCTGATAGTAGAGGTCGAGGACCTGGTCGCCCTGAAGCGTGCCGGGTTTCATCCGGTAGCCGCCGCGCTCGTCCTCGACAAGGATGCCGTCGGCGATCATTTCCTTGATCTTGCGGCGGACGGTTTCGCGGGGAATGCCGGTCGACTCGGCGATCGACAGGGCGTTGACCGGAACCTGGAGATCGGCGGGCACGTACGTCGTCAACGATTCGAAGTCGGCGGCCTCGGGACGCGCCATCAGCCGGCTGACGCTCGCGACGCCGATGGCGTGCACGATCAATACCTTGGCGAAGTCGGACTGGAACACCGATTGGTAGCGCGGCAGCAGTTCGCACAGCAGCACGCCGAACTCGTAGGCGAACACCCGCGACTTTTCGTCGAGCTGGCCGCGGCTCGCGGGCACCAGGCGTTTCCTGTTCACCCGAGGCTTCCTGATCTGAGCGGGCATGAAGCGCTCGCCCGAGCCATCGGGCACCACGCTCCGCACTGATATGGCATTCGTCGACACCTCGATCCCCTTCCCCGCACAGCGCGGTACTACATTGCTTATGCGGCAGACGGGAATCCGGAGCAAGAAATATTTTGAATTTTATCTAAATTAGAGAGATGGCTCGGCTCGTCACTCGCCTGCCTTGATGATGCGAACCTTCTCGCAATCGGCCTCGACGAGCACCGGCTTGCCGTTCGCCTGCGGATGGATCTCCAGTTCGAAGCGCCCAAGCGCCTGGTAGATCGGATGATTTGGCTCGGGGCAGATCGCCCCCGCCGCCTGCAGGCGGTAGACGGCGCCGCGTCGCTCGATCAGCTCGGCGCTTTCCGCCGGCATGTCGAGCGCGACGACGATACCGGGCTTCGCCACCTCTATGGAGAGGATGCGCCAGTCGGGTATGGGCGGGTGCGTCTCGTAGAATGCCGCCACCTGGTCGCGCAGGCCCTGGAGCCGGGCCTTCTCGGCATCGCTTGCCCACGGCTTGAGCTGCCAGTAGAGCAGGCCCGCCAGTGCGAGAACGATGAACGACGCGAGCAGGATGACCGGGGTTCTTACAGCGCCTCGAGCCATGGAAGCCTCCATCGATCCACATGATGCTGTGTCGTGACTTGAGATAGCATTTTCGAGCCCGTTGTCACGGGATCATGGGGCGGCGCGGCCGCCGTCAGGCCTGCGCCGGAACGCCCATGCGGACCCCGCGAAGACGATGGCCGCGATCGCCGCGATCTTGGCGATCAGCCAGGCGACTTCGCCGACCTCGAGGCGGGGCGAAGAGGGGCGCCGCTCGACGCGCCGCGCTTCGCCGCGTGGCGGGACGCCGGCAGGATCGTGACGGACGGCCTCGCCGATCGCCGCCCTGACCCTGGTCTCGAGGAGATCATAGGTCTCGAGGCCGTCATAGGCGGCGAACATCTGGAAGGCGACGGCCCGGCCCCGGAGCACGGTCTCGCCCTCGACGCCGGCGAAGGTGATCGAGCCGCCATTGGGCGAGGAGACCGGAAGGACGATCGCCCGGTAGATGGCGGCGCTTTCGCGGCCGATCACGCCCCTGGCTCCATCGGGCGACAGGAAGCCGATCTGGAACACCATGCCGGGCGTGAGCCGCGGCATGCCTTCGGCGGACTTCGCCAGGTAGCCGGAGCGCGTCGAGCCGGCGGCGAGGCGGACCGGTTCGCCCCGGTCGCGCAGCAACAGCCAGCGGCCGTAGGCGTGCCCGCCGGTCGCTCCGGAACCGCAGGGTTCCGCCATGGCAATGACGCTGGCGGCGGGCGGCTGGCGCCGAGCCAGGTCGGCGTTGCGCAAGTCGCCGGGTGCGGCCGGGCGTTCGCAATAGCCATCCGGCAACGGCAGCTCGAGGTCGATGCCGTCGACCTCCGCGCGGGCGGCCCAGGCCGGCGCGCACCAGCCGCTCGCGGCCGGAACCAGCAACAGACTGCAAACCCAGAGCCGAACCAGCGGACACATGTCAAATCCCCGAAACCCGCCCGTTCAGGATAACGGGCCGTATGCCTCAGGTCATCACGGCCTCGCGCGTCCGGATGCGCCCGCTGAGATATTCGTTGAGCGGCCGGAGCGACGGGATGTGGCTGAAGATCACGTTCATCACCACGGTGATCGGCACCGCCATCAGCGCGCCGGGGACGCCCCACAGCCAGGTCCAGATCACCACCGACAGGAACACGGCGATGGGGTTGAGGGTGAAGCGCCGGCCCAGCAGGCTCGGGGTGATGAAGCTCGCCTCCAGCACATGCGCGACGGTGTAGACGGCGGGCGCCAGCGCGGCCTCGCCGATGCTCGGGAACTGGAGCAGCGCCGCGACCGTCACCAGGCTGACGCCGACGATGTAGCCGATATAGGGGATGAAGTTGAGCACTGCGGCCATGATGCCCCAGAACAGCGCGTTGCTGAGGCCGATGGCGTAGAGACCGCCGCCGATCACCGCGCCGAGCGCCACGTTGATCACCAGGATGGTGATCAGGTAGCCGGAGACCTCGCGCTCGATGCTGTTGATGATCGACACCACGGCGCGCTTGTCGTGGAAGGTGGGCATCAACCGGACGGTCTTTTCCTTGAACATGTCGCCGGCCGCCAGCAGGAAGTACAGCAGCACCAGCATCATGGCGATGTTGATGCCGATGTGCTGGATGCCCTGGATCACCCGCTCCATCAGCGACGGCGAGGCGGCGACGACGGTGGTCGTGCGCTTCTTGCGGTCCGCGTTGGTCAGGTTCATGACGTCGGTCGAGGCCTTCTGCACCGTCTCGACGGACTCGCGCACCGGGCGGAACTTGCGGTCGAGCTGCTTGACGATCTTGGGCGCCCGGTCGATCCAGTCCGCCGCCGGCTTGGCGACGGCGGTGACGGCGAGCGCCGCGATCCCGACAAGCGCCGCGAGCACGATGGCGGCCAGCAGCGGCGAGGGCACGCCGCGCCTGGCAAGCGGCCGGATCAGCGGCGCGAAGGTGAACCCCATCAGCACCGCGCCCACCAGCGGAATGAACACGTCCGCGGCGAGGTAGAGGCAGGCGAATACCGCGCACACGAACAGTCCGATGAGCGAGACGTGCGCCCAGCGCTGGAGCTTTTCGTTGGAGGGCGTCGGTATCATGTGTCCGGGAGAGGTAATTTCTAAACGCGGCACGATAGCACCACGCCCATGAACCGCCCGCAAGGGGCGACGGTTCCCCTCGGGGTCGGCGAGACGCTAGAGATCGCGGGCGGCGAAGGTGTCGCAGGCGTCGATGTCGCCGGTTTGCATGCCGGTGCGGAACCAGCGCACCCGCTGCGCCGACGTGCCGTGGGTGAAGGCGTCGGGGACGACGTAGCCCTGGGCCTGCTGCTGCAGCCTGTCGTCGCCGATGGCGGTGGCGGCGGTCAGGGCCTCCTCCACGTCGCCCTGCTCCAGCAGGTCGCGGGTGTTCCTGGCGTGATAGGCCCAGACGCCGGCGAGGCAGTCGGCCTGGAGTTCGAGGCGAACCGACAACGCGTTGCCTTCCGCCTGGCTGGTCCGGCCGCGCATCTGGTCCACCTGCTGCGAGATGCCCAGGATGGTCTGGATGTGATGGCCCACCTCATGGGCGATCACATAGGCCTGGGCGAAGTCGCCGGGCGCGCCGAAGCGCCGGCTCAGTTCGTCGAAGAAGCTGGTGTCCAGATAGACCTTGCGGTCGCGCGGACAGTAGAACGGGCCCATCGCCGACTGGGCGTGGCCGCAGGCGGACTGCACCGTGCCCGAGAACATCACCAGCTTCGGCTCCTCGTAGGTTCGCCCGAGCTGATCGAATATGCCGTGCCAGGTGTCCTCGGTATCGGCGAGGACGGTGGCGACGAACGCCTTGTTCTCCCGTGCCTCGGGCGCCGAGGTGTCGACGGCCCGGCTGGTGGGCTGCTGCATGCCGCCGCCGCCGAGGAAAACCGAGGGATCGACGCCGAAATAGAGCCCGACCAGCACGACGACGATTGTGCCGATGATCCCCAGTCCGCCGCGGCCGCCGCCGCCGCCGGGCAGCCGGAAGCCGCCCATGCCCATGCCGCCCCGGCCGCGCATGTCCTCGATGTTGCTGCTCTCGCGGCGTCCGCGCCAACGCATGGCTGCCTCCGGCTATGGTCCGGCAAAACGGTACCGGAGTGAACAGGACGCCACAAGCGGACGGTGGTTCCGTGGGTCTCTCAGACCAGGTCGTATTCCACCCACAGCTCCTTCATGGGCACCAGGCCGATGGGGGCGAGGGTGATGCCGTCGATGTCCTTGGGCATGGCGTCGTGTTTGACCCGCACGTTCTTCATGCGCTCGATCAGTACGGTCGAGCCCAGGATGGCCTCCTGTTCGGAAATCCAGGCGCCGGGGCAGAAATGCGGCCCGATGCCGAAGGACAGGTGGCTGGACTTCTCGCCATTCTCGAAGCCGCTGCGCAGCAGCTTGCCGCTGTAGAGGTCGTCTCGGTGGATATCGAAGCTGTCAGCGTGACGGAACCGTCGGTCGTCGCGGTTGGCGGCATGGTTGACCATCAGCACCAGCGATCCGGCCGGGATCCTCACGCCGTGCATCTCGATGTCGTAGGTGGTGTTCTTGGGCTGGGCGCCGCCCGCCGGGATGGCGCAGCGCAGCCCTTCGTGGAATGCCGCCTGCCACAGGCCGGGGTCGGCCTTCACCGCGGCGAGCTGGTCCGGGTGCTGGAGCAGCAGGTACCACATGTTCATGATCGCGCCGCGCGTGGTCTCGCCGCCGCCGCCGACCAGCAGGGCGATATTGGAGGTGATCTCCTCGGTCGAGAGCACGTCGCCGTCGATCCGGGTCTCGCACAGCGAGGTGATGATGTCCTTGCCGACGGGGTTGCCGGCCTCGTCATGGAGGAAGTGGGGTTTCGCCCGGCGCGCCTGCACCAGGCTTTCCACATAGTCCTGCAAATCCTGCCGGGCGGTGAGGCCGAGGCCGTGGGTCTCGCTGGCGCCGCCGAAGCCGTTCATCATGGTGTTGTACCAGTAGAAGAAATTCGCGCGTGCCTCGTCGGGCAGGCCGAGCAGGTAGCCGACGACGCGGATCGGGAACTCGTTGGCGAAACCCTTGCCCAGCGTCACCGAACGCACGCCGTCCCGGTCGTGGCAGACGGTGGGATCGTTGGCGGTGTCCCAGCTGTCGATCAGCTCCTCGGCGATGCGCCTGATCGCCGGCGTGCGCAGTTTCAGCGCCTGGCCGACCAGGTGCTGGCCGTAGAGGTTGCGGCGGCGCCGGTTCTCGGGGCCGCTCAGTTCCAGCTGGGTGTTGCCCAGCACGGTGTTCGAGGCGCCCTTGCCGATGGTGTTGAACACCACGTCGTCGTTGGCGCAGGCCTTCACGTCGTCGAACCGGGTGACGTAGTAGCAATTGTGCAGTTCGTCGTGGAACACCGGGTAGTGGTCGCGCAGGATGCGGAAATAGGGGTAGGGGTTGCGGCTGTATTCGGCCGAGCTGAACAGCCTGGGGTCGATCAGCGGCGTGCCGTCGGGCGCGCGGCCCATGTCGGCGGCCTGGCCCAGCGGCATCAGCGGGATGCTGCCCGGGCCGGAAGACGGCGGACCGAGTTCCTGGCCGATGGCGTCGGACAGCGTGGCGGCGAACGGACAGACGGATTCCATGCGCGTTTCCTCCCCGCCGGAATGTTACCCAAGCCGAAGCAGCGTGGAAACCGCGAACAGCGACGGGGGATTCCGCGCGGCCCCGGGATGATCTAGGCTCGCGCGAGAACGGTCCGAACCCCGGGAGGGACGATGCCGCGCGCGCCACTTGCGTTGATCCTGATGCTCTTTTCCCTCGCGGCCTGCGATCGGGAACCGGCCGAGGCACCGCCGGCGCCGGCTCAACCCGCGGCTCAGCGGATCAGGGAGGCGCCGCCCGAAAGCGAGGCGCCCGCGCCGCCGCCGATCGATCTCAAGGGGCTCGACGAGGATGCCGCGATCGTCGCGCTGATGAAGCATGAACTCGCGTCCGGGCCCGAAGGAGACCGGGAGGCGTTCGCGCGTTTCCGGCCGGTCGCCGCCGCGGTGCTGCTGGACAGCCCGGCCGACCTGCTGCCCGACTATCTGCGGCCATCGGAGCCGGCCGCCATGGAAGACCTGTCCCGAGCCGTCCTGCTGATGGTGCAGCAGCAGGTTCCGGCCCCGGTGCGCGACGCCATCCGCGCGGGCGGCCGGGCGAAAGTACTGGCGGTGGAGACCTGCGGCGCGGATGTGGGATCGGCCTTCGGCATTCCGAACGACTTCGACGAGGGTTCGGCCCAGCCCTATCTCGATCAGGCCCGCTTCGACCTGGCCATGGAGCACGAGACGCTGACGCCGGTCCAGCTGCCGGCCAATTTCCGCGACATGGAGGGGGACAGGGAAGCCGTCGCGGCGCTGAACCAGCAGCTCTTCGATCTCCGGGGGGCCGGTACCGCCAGGGACATCCTCGTCGTGCTCGATCTTTCCGCCGATTGCACCGCGGCCGAGCGGCAGGTGCAGCTGGTGACCGAGCCCGAGCATGAAGGTCTGCGCATCCTGCCGGCGTTCTTCCAATCGATCTGTGCGCAGCGGGCGGAGGACGCGTGGTCGCCCGAGCAGTGCCGCTGGTGGCGGGAGGCGACACAGCCCCAGACCATGGTACGGGGAACATACTATTACGTGGCCAACTGGCCCGACGGGGTGGAGAAGCGAGGCCGCTTCGTGATCGATGCCCTCGTGACCGAGGCGATCGAAGAGGGGCAGGAGGCCCTGACCCTGGACATCCGCTGATCGCCACAAGCCCTGATCAAAAATCGGGCAGAAGATATTTTTGTTCAAAAAATGATCAGGATTCGCTTATGATGCCGACCGCACAGGCACGGCAAGGCGATTCGGCTGCCCCGCGCAGGCGGTTTCAACGAAGGAAACCAAGGGCCTAGAGAGCCCAGCGCATAGTGGCATGCCCCTTGCAGTGTGACTGCAGGCCTTCCGGTTGCAACGCGGCAACGTTGGCGCATAACCCCCGAACCTGACCTGCATGAGCCGCTCGCGCGGCTTTCATCCTCGTGACCACAGGAAGAAAAATGTCCGCTACGCAGAAACTGGTTGTGATCGGCAACGGCATGGCGCCCGGCAGGGCGCTGGAGAAGCTGTTCGAGGCCGCTCCCGGCGCCTTTGACGTCACGATCTTCAACGCCGAGACGCGCACCAACTACGATCGCATCCTGCTGTCGCCGGTGCTGTCGGGCGAGAAGAGCTACGAGGACATCGTCATCCATGGCGACGGCTGGTACGAGAACCATGGCGTGACCCTGCTGAAGGGGCACAAGGTGGTGGCCATCGACCGGGAAGCCAGGACCGTCACGTCCGAGCATGGCGTCACCACGCCCTACGACAAGCTGCTGATCGCCACCGGGTCCACGCCCGTGATCATCCCGGTTCCGGGCCACAAGCTGCCCGGCGTACTGACCTACCGCGACATGGACGACGTCAGCGCCATGATGGTGGCTGCCCAGTCGGGCGGATCGGCGGTCGTGATCGGCGGCGGCCTGCTGGGTCTCGAGGCGGCGGCGGGCCTGAAGGAGCGTGGCATGGACGTGACCGTGCTGCACCTGATGCCGACGCTGATGGAACGGCAGCTCGATGCGACCGCCGGCCACATGTTGCGCCGCGAGCTGGAATCGCGCGGCATCACCGTCATCACCGAGGCCAACACCGAGGAAATCCTGGGCGACACCTATGTCGAGGGCGTGCGGCTGAAGGACGGCCGGGTGATCCCGGCAAAGCTGGTGATCATGGCCGTCGGCATCCGGCCCAACGCGGCGCTGGCGAAAGATGCCGGGCTCGAGGTCAATCGCGGAATCCTGGTCGATCCGTCCATGCGCACCTCCGACCCGGACATCTACGCGGTGGGCGAATGCGTCGAGTTCAACGGCGCCGTCTATGGCCTCGTCGCACCGCTCTACGAAATGGCCGGCGTGGTGGCGTCCGGCCTGGCCGGACAGGAGGCGGCGTTCGTCGACAGTGCGCTCGCCACCAAGCTGAAGGTCACCGGCATCAACCTGTATTCGGCCGGCGATTTCGCCGAGGGCGAAGGCCGCGACGAAATCGTGCTGCGCGATGCCCGCGCCGGCGTCTACAAGCGGCTGGTGCTCGAGGGCAACCGGATGCTCGGCGCGGTGCTTTACGGGGAAACCGGAGACGGCGCCTGGTTCTTCCAGATGATCCGCGAGGGCACCGACATCTCCGACATCCGCGAGAACCTGATTTTCGGGCCGGCCTTCGTCGGCGGCGGCGGCAAGGCCGATCCGACCGCCGCCGTCGCCGCGCTGCCCGACAACGCGGAAATCTGCGGCTGCAACGGCGTGTGCAAGGGCAAGATCGTCGGCGCCATCAGCGAGAACGGCCTGACCTCGCTCGATGACGTCCGCGCCCATACCAAGGCGTCGGCGTCCTGCGGCAGCTGCACCGGCCTGGTGGAACAGCTGCTGACCCTGACCCTGGGCGACGGCTACAACCCGGCGGCGGTGAAGCCGGTATGCACCTGCACCGATTTGAGCCATGCGGACGTGCGCCGGCTGATCGTCGCCAAGGGGCTGAAGAGCGTCCCCGACGTCATGCAGGAACTGGAGTGGAAGAGCTCGGGCGGCTGCGCCAAGTGCAAGCCGGCGCTCAACTACTACCTGCTGTCGACATGGCCGGGCGAGTACGAGGACGACTATCAGTCGCGCTTCATCAACGAGCGGGTCCACGCCAACATCCAGAAGGACGGCACCTATTCTGTGGTGCCGCGCATGTGGGGCGGCGTGACCAGCGCCAGGGAACTGCGCGCCATCGCCGACGTGGTCGAGAAATACGAGATTCCCACGGTGAAGTGCACCGGCGGCCAGCGCATCGACATGCTGGGCGTGAAGAAGGAGGATCTGCCGGGCGTGTGGGCCGACCTCAACGCCGCCGGCATGGTCTCGGGCCATGCCTACGGCAAGGCGCTGCGCACGGTGAAGACGTGCGTGGGCACCGACTGGTGCCGGTTCGGCACCCAGGATTCGACCGGTCTGGGCATCCGGATCGAGAAGTTCATGTGGGGCTCGTGGACGCCGGCCAAGGTGAAGATGGCGGTTTCAGGGTGTCCGCGGAACTGCGCCGAGGCGACCTGCAAGGACGTCGGCGTGATCTGCGTCGACAGCGGCTACGAGATCCATTTCGCCGGCGCCGCCGGGCTCGACATCAAGGGCACCGAGATCCTGTGCCACGTGCCGACCGAGGACCTCGCGCTCGAGACCATCGTGGCGCTGACCCAGCTCTACCGCGAGCAGGGACACTATCTGGAGCGCATCTACAAGTGGGCGAAGCGCGTAGGCATCGAGTCCATCAAGGCCGCGGTGGTCGACGACGACGACAATCGTGCGGCGCTCTTCGACCGGTTCGTGTACTCCCAGCAATTCAGCCAGACCGATCCCTGGGCCGAGCGGGTCGACGGCCGGGAAGCGCACGAATTCGCGCCCATGCGCCACGTCTCGTTCCGGGAGGCCGCGGAATGAGCGGGCTATGGCGCGAGGTCGGGACCGTGGGCGAGATTCCCGCCGCCGGGTCCCGTGTGGTGCGGACCGATGCGGGTGACATCGCCATCTTCCGGACGGCGGGCGGCGCGGTCTATGCGATCGAGGATGCGTGCCCGCACAAGGCCGGACCGCTGAGCCAGGGCATCGTCCACGGCGACAAGGTGACCTGTCCGCTGCACAACTGGGTCATAGACCTGGCGACCGGCGGTGTGGTCGGCCCCGACGAAGGCTGCGTGCGCACGCTGCCCCTGCGGCTTGAGGGGGAGCGCATCCTCCTCGATTTCTCGGTGTTGGTTCGACGAGCGGCGTGAGGGTTCCTAGAGCAGTAGCCATTTAGGTTGACCTCTCGGCACGGGACTCGTTCCCTCTCCCTTTGGGAGAGGGTTAGGGTGAGGGGCGTTGTCGATGCCGTCCGCCAGCCTGAATCCCTTTCCATGCAACGCCCCTCACCCTCCCACGGCCTTCGGCCGCGGGCCCCTCCCTCTCCCAAGGGGCGAGGGTCAACCTTGCCGGCTTTTGCGCTAACCATACCTCAGCAGAATTCGCGAGCGTAGCGAAGCGATCCAGCCGTGCCGGTGATGGTTGTGTGGCGGAGAGACTGGATTGCTTCGCTACGCTCGCAAATTCACGCGGAGAGGATTGAATCAATCCCACTCCAGCTCGAGCTGGGGCAGCGCCCTGTGGCCCAGGTTCGGCAGGTAGTCGAAGGTCTGGCCCGGCTTCAGCCGAACGTTCGGCAGCCGGCGCATGAACTCTTCCAGCGTCACCTTCAGTTCCAGCCGCGCCAGCGGGGCGCCGACGCAGAAGTGCTTGCCGCTGGAGAAGGTGAGGGACGGCGGCGCGCCCTCGCGGAACGGGCAGAAGGACTCGCTGTCCGGGAATTTCGCCTCGTCGTGGTTGGCCGAGCCGAGCACCATGGCGACGCGCTCGCCCTTGCCGATCCTGGTGCCGCCGATCTCGGTGTCGCCGGCGGCGACGCGGAACCAGACCATCAGCGGCGGGTCGAGCCGCAGGCACTCGTCGATGAAGGCCTCGGCGCGGCCGGGATTGGCTCTGGCGTCTTCCCAGCGTTCGCGGCGGGAGAGCAGCTGGAACATCATGTTGGTCATGGCCAGCTTGGTGGTTTCCTGGCCGGCGCCAACGAAGCTGTGGGTGAACATGATCACAAGCTCGTCCTCGGACAGTTGGGCCTTGCCCGTCGCCAGGTTGTCGAGGATCTCGCTCATCAGGTCGTCGGTGGGATTGGCGCGGCGGCGCGCGATGTGGGCGCGGATGTAGTCCTGGAACGCCACGGCGTTGGTGGCGGCGCTCACCTGTTCCTCGGGCGTCATGGCGGCGAGCAGCATCTTGAAGGTGTCGGTGATCCAGATCCGCAGCCTGTCCATGTCCTGCCGCGCCTCGTCGAACCCGACCAGATTGAGCGTGGTGAGCATGGCGAGCGGATAGGCGTATTCGGAGACGAACTCGCACCGGCCGCGCGCCCGGAAGCCCTCGATCAGGCCGACGGCCGTCTCGCGGATGGTCGGCTCGAGTCCGTTGAAGCGCTTCGACGTCAGCACGCTGCGCAGCGCGTTGCGGAAGCGGGCGTGGTCGGGCCCGTCGTCGCTGGCGACGTGTTTGGTGGTCATCCAGTCGACGCCCTTCGCCAGCACGGCACGGGCCTCGGGGCAGTAGCCGCCGTCCTGCACCGCCTCCAGCGAGCCCTTCACTGTCAGGTTCTCGTCGCGCAGCACGCGGATGATGTCGTCGTAGCGGGTGACGACCCAAACCTTGTAGCGCTCGGAATAGAACACCGGCGCTTCCTCGCGGGCCTGCCGCAGCGAGGCATAGACCTCGTCATAGGGCTTCCCGGCGGGATCGAACTGGGCGGCGATGGACACGGTCGTTCCCCGTTAAATTGGTTATACAACCAAATTAAGATTGCACAGGGGCCTTGCGCGGGTCAACATGGATTCCATGACAGGGATCGACGAAGCCACGAAGCGCCGCCGGCACTCGCCCAAGGGCGAGGCGACCCGCGACCGCATCCTCGACGCGGCCGAGATGCTGTTCGCCGACCGTGGCTTCCACGGCGTGTCGCTGCGCGACATCACCGAGCGCGCCGGGGTGGAGCCGGCGCTCGCCTCCTATCACTTCGGCACCAAGGAGAACCTGTTGCGTGCTGTGGTGAACCGCCGCGCGGACGAGCACAGGTCCGACATGCTTGCCCGGCTCGACGCGGCCATCTCGGCCGCGGCGCCGGGACTGCCGTCGAACGAAAGCCTGGTCGCGGCCTATGCCCGGCCGGCGCTGGAGAAGATCGGGCGCGGGCCGGGCTGGGCGGCATACATCAAGCTGATCGTGGGCATCCAGAACCTGGCGCGCGACGATATGATAGGCCTGCTGACCAACGAGGAATTCGACCCGGCCATCCGGCGCTTCGTCGATGCCTTCGTGACGGCGAACCCGGCGCTGCCGCCGCGCCGGGTCCACTACGCGGTCTACTTCCTGCACGGTGCGTTGATCCAGATCCTGTCGCAGGGCTGGGCGTTCGACCGGCTGCTGAGCGGCGAGGGCCTGCGCGACGGCGAAGAGCTGGTCGCCGAACTGGCGGCGTTCTTCGCACGGGGCCTCGAAGGCGCCCGCTAGGCCGCCTCTACCGCCGAGAACCGCAGATCGGCTGCCGCGAAGCGCGGCAGCTCCGCCGTTCCAAGCGCCAGTGCGGGGGTGAGCACGCCCGCGCGGTCCGGCTTCCTCGCGTCCGGATCGGCAAGGATCAGCGCCGCCTCGCCGATCATGTTGGCGGTGGCGCGGTAGCCGGGATGGCCGTCGGCGTCGAGCCGCATGCTCACGGCACCGGCGGGCCCGCTGGCGCGGCCGGTGATGTTCCAGTGCCAGTTGTCGAGGTTCTCGAGGCTCGGGCCCGATCCCGGCTTGGGAAAGAACTGGTCGGCGACCGACTTCATCACCTGGCGCGGGAGCTTCCAGGGCGTGCTCGTCAGCCAGCCCATCGCCGAGGCGTTGGCCGACATCAGGTACGCGGCGGGCGCGGCGAAGGCGCCGGCGCGGCCGCCCATGCTCATGCGCTCGCGGTAGAGGATCGACGTCGAAACGGGAACCTGCTCGCGCCGCAGCAGCGCGAAGGTGCGGTTGACGACCGCCGGATGCAGGTAGGGGCCGGGGAAGATCGGCATGGACCAGGGCTCGAGGTCGTCGCCGCGGGGCGTCATGTCGTAGGGCATGGCGCGCCTGATCTCGTCGCGGTCCGGATCGTCGGCGGGGTTGAGCGCGGCCGGGTCCTCGGCCAGGCCGGAGAAGTCGTTTTCCAGCATGACCCGCATGGTTTCGGCGGTGCCGCCCGAGATCATCTCGCCCAGGCCGCTGACGTCGGGCGGCGGCTGCATGGCGCCGGCCAGCAGGTCGATGCGCGCCGGGCTGGCGCCGTGGCGGGCCATGTAGCCTTCGAGCAGGGCGAGCGCCATCAGGTCGAAGGGCAGCGCCTCGTAGCCGGCGACGGGCGCGATCCGGGCGCCGCTTTCCCGGGCGGTGTCGTGGAACCGGTCGATGATGTCCCGGACGAAGACCAGTTCGCCGGTCAGGTCGAGATAGTGGGTGCCGGCGGCGGCGCAGGCGCCGACCAGGGTCTCGGCCCGGCCGTAATAGGGGCCGGCCAGGTTGGCGATGGCGGCGCAATGCGATGCCAGTTCCGCTGCCTCATCGGCAACGGTGCAGTCGGCGGCGATGGCGCCAGATGCGCCGTGCGCCTCGGCCAGCGGCGCCAGCACCTCGGCGCGGCGGCCGGCCACGGCCCAGCGCTTGCCGATGTCGCGGGCGCGTCCCGACAGATATTCGCAGACCCGCTGGCCGGTATATCCGCTCGCACCCACGACGATGACGTCGAAATCCCGCATCGACACCTCCTTGCCGTTGCCGGCAGCATATCACGGCGGCGGCCGTTGTGTCGGCGCGGCGGTCGTGGCAGCCTTTCGCCATGAGCGCCGTGGAACTGATCGGACTGGCGGCCACGCTCAGCCTCCTGGCGGGCTGGCGTCTCTATTTCTGCGTGTTCGCCACCGGCTTCGCCATGCAGCTGGGCTGGATCGAGTTGCCCCAGCACCTCGACGGGCTGGCCGTGCTGGCCAATCCGTGGGTCATCGGCGCCGCCGCCATCGGGCTTGTCGCCGAGTTTCTCGCCGACAAGCTGCCCTGGGTCGACTCGGCCTGGGACGCGGTGCACAGCTTCGTCCGGCCCGTCGGCGGCGCGCTCCTCGCCCTGGCGATCGTCGATCCGGGAGATCCGGCGTGGCAGGTCGTCGCCCTGCTGATGGGCGGCGGCGCCGCGTTGTTCGCCCATGGCGCCAAGGCGGGGGCGCGGGCGGTGGTGAACACCAGCCCCGAACCGTTCAGCAACGTCGCCGTCTCGACGCTCGAGGACATCCTGACGGGCGGGCTGCTGGCGCTGGCCTTCGCCTTCCCGGTCGCCGGGATCGTCATCGCCCTGCTGCTGCTGGCGCTGGTCGCGGCGCTGCTGGTGCTGCTGCGCAGGCTGGTCCTGCGCCTTTCGAGGCGGCGACAGCCGGCGGGTGACGGGCATTCCCCGGCGGGTTGACTTGGCGGCGGCCGGCCTCATCTACCGGAAGGGGCGAACGGAGGACGGCGCATGAGCATAGACCTCAACCACACCATCATCTGGTGCTCCGACCAGCGGCGCTCGGCTGGCTTCCTGACCGAGATGCTGGGTCTGCCGGCGCCCCGGCAGCTCTATCACTTCCTCGTCGTCGAGACCGGCAACGGCGTCTCGCTCGATTTCGCCGAGAAGGAGGGCAAGGTGTCCCCGCAGCACTACGCGTTCCTCGTCAGCGAGGCGGAGTTCGACGGCGTCTACGGCCGGATCGTCGACAAGGGGCTCGATCACTGGGCCGATCCGGCGCGGACACGTCCCGGCGAGATCAACCGCAACGACGGCGGCAGGGGTGTCTACTTCCTCGACCCGGACGGCCACGTGCTGGAGGCGCTGACGCGGCCCTACGGCAGCGGCGACTGAGGCGCCGCGAAAGTCGGCGATTGCGCGGCAAAGCCACTTTGCCGACAATCCCTTGTGGCCAACGAGGGAAGTGGACCGACAAGATGCGCATGCTGAGCGTGATGACGCCCTGCTTCAACGAGGAGGAGAACGTCGAGGAGCTCTACCGCCGCGTCCGCGAGCAGTTCGAGAAGATGGGGCGCTACCGCTACGAGCACATCTTCATCGACAACGCCTCGACCGACAGGACGGTCGCCATCCTCAAGGGCATCGCCGCGAGCGATCCCAACGTCAAGATCATCGTCAACGCGCGCAATTTCGGCCATATCCGGTCACCCATGCACGCATTGCTGCAAGCCAGCGGCGATGCCGTGATCTCCATGGCCGCCGACCTGCAGGACCCGCCGGAGATGATCCCGCAGCTGGTGGAGAAATGGGAGGCAGGCTTTCACATGGTGCTGTGCATCAAGCGCAGCAGCGAGGAGACCGCGGCCATGTTCTGGCTGCGGAAAAGCTACTACGCGCTGGTGGAGCGGCTTTCATCGATTCCCACCATCCAGAACTTCACCGGCTTCGGCCTGTACTCGCGGCAGGTCGTCGAACAGGTCAGGCGCTACGGCGATCCGAACCCGTATTTCCGGGGCATGATCGCGGAGATCGGCCTGTCGCGGTGCGAGATTCCGTTCGATCAGCCCACCCGCAAGCGTGGCATCACCAAGAACAATTTCTACACGTTGTACGACCTGGCGATGCTGGGCATCACCAACCTCTCCAAGGTGCCGCTGCGGCTGGTGACCGGCCTTGGCTTCCTGACCGCCGCCGGCTCGATCGTCGTCGGCCTCGCCTATTTCCTCTACAAGCTGGCCTTCTGGAACGACTTCGAGCTGGGCCTCGCGCCGCTGGTCATCGGCATGTTCTTCCTGGGCGCCGTCCAGCTGATCGCGCTCGGCATCATCGGCGAGTATGTGGGAGCGATGTACACGACGGTGCAGAACCGTCCCTATGTCACCGAGCTGGAGCGGATCAATTTCGGCGCCGAGGCCGCAGCCGAGCCCGCCCCGGAGCTCAGCCGCCAGGCCTGACGATGCGATAGAGGGCGGTTTCGTCGTCCTGCCACACCGGGTGCAGCCAGTCCTCGCGCGGGCGCATGGCGGCCGGCACGCCGAGCAGCCAGACGTGATCGAACCAATTGCGGGGAACGGCCGCCAGCCGGTCGGCCAGCAGCGGCTCGGGCCGGTCGCAGCCGGGCAGGCGGACACGGGTGGAGTCCTGGTAGCCGAACTCGCGGGGCACCGACGGTCCGAGCCGGACCAGCTGGGCGCCGGGCATGTTGAACTGGTCGTTGACGAAGGCATCGCGCCGCACGATGGCCATGCTGGCGACGGTGAGGCGCGGCGGCGCCCAGCCGCGCGGACATCCGAGGTCGATCAGCGCGGCGACCCGCGCGCCCTTCGGGAGTACGTCCAGCGCCTTCAGGTGGCGCTCCTGGGCGGCGGCGTCCTCGGCGTAGCCGGCCGTGGCGACGGCGATCCTGGCGGCGAGGAACAGGGCGGCGGCGGCCGCGACGATGCCCAGGCTCCGGCCGCTCGCGCCGGCGCGGGGGCCGAGCGACAGCAGGGCGAGGGCCAGCAGGAACGGCGCGAGCCGCATGTCGGCGTAGATCAGCCCGAAGAACTCTGCCGGGACGCAGAGATAGACCACGCCGAGGCCGGCGGCCGCGGCGGCGAGCCGGCGCTCCGGGCGGAACAAGGTCGCCGCGCCGACGACCGGGACCGCCAGCAGGAACAGCGCGCCGTTGCCGTCCCACCACACATGCCGATCCCGCAAGGCGCTCTCGATGCCGCCCCATTTGGCGCGCAGGTCGAACAGCGCCGAGACGCCGCCGCCGCCTTCACCGCCGCGCCACAGCAGGATGAACAGCAGCGGTAGCGCCAACGGCAGGCAGTCCACGATCGCGCGGCCCGCGCGGCGCGCGGCGCCGCCATCTTCGCGGCTCCGGCGGACGACCGATTCCGCCAGGCACAGCAGCCCGAGGACGGCCCAGCCCACGACGTGTGCGAAGTAGATCAGAACGCCTGCCGCCAGGAGAATGGCGGCCCTCGTCCGCCACCGCCCCTGCCCGCCGAGACGGAGCGCGAACGCGAAGGCGAACAGCGCCAGCGCCATGGACAGGGCGTAGTTCACGAAGCCGAACTGAAACGGATACCCATAGGCCAGCGGCAAGGCGAAGGCGGCGGTCGGCGGGATGCGTCCGTGGGCCTCGGCCGCCACCATCAGCATGCCGGCGGCGGTGAGCGCCGGGATCAGCAGCACGACGATCTTGGTGGCGGCCTCGATCCCCAGCAGCGGCCCGAGCAGCATCACCAGCCCGTCGACGCCGAGATTGCCGATGGGCAGCCAGTGGATCGAGAAGCTCTGGGCCAGGGTGGGCGCGTCGACGGTCCCGGCCTCGATGCGGAACCGGCCCATATGCGCCGGAAGGTCGCTCAGCGGCGGCAGGTCGGGCCACAGCATCGGCACCGCCATCAGCAGCACCAGCGTTGCTATGTAGACCGGATGCGACCACCACGGACGGTCGAGGTCGTTCATCGCTGCCTGTTCCTTCGCTGGCGTCTGGTCGGCCATACGCCGTTAACCGCGCCGCAATCCCGCGAATTGGGTCAGTTTTATTCAAACTTTAATAAAACGCTATCCATAGTGCTTTGAGGCCGATTCGCGTGCTGGTATTGTGGTGTTCGGGTGAAGGGGCCCAGAAAGCGGAGGAAACAGGTGCGAACCCAACTGTTCGGGCGCGTCATGGAAGACCAGGACCAGGACTTCATCCGGGTCCTCGAGGATTTGATCGCGGTTCTTGTGGCGCAGGGCGTGATCAGCCTGGACATGCTGCCGGGCCGCGCGGCGGAGAAGTTCCTGCAGCGGCGCAGCATGCGCGAGATCATGCAGGCGCCCAACTAGTTGGCCGCGGCGGGCCGCCGGTGACCGGCGGCCCCAGCGGACGGGTCAGGCCTTGCGCGTCAGCGCATCGACCTCGGCCACTTCGTCCGGGGTCAGCTTCCAGGTGACGGCCTGGGCGTTGCGCTCGATCTGCTCGGGCTTGGTGGCGCCCGCGATCACGCTGGCGACGCCCCGCTTGGCGAGCAGCCAGGCGAACGCCAGATCCAGCAGCTCCTTGCCGCGGCTTTCCGCGAAGGGCGTCAGCTTCTCGACGATCGCCCAGTTCGCGTCGGTGGCATAGGCGTTGCCCAGGCCCGCCAGTCGGCCGAAGCGGGTGTCCTTGCCGCTGGCCTCGCCACGTTTGTACTTGCCGGTCAGGAAGCCGGACGCGAGCGGGAAATAGGGCACCAGGCCCATGTCCGCCGCGGCCAGCGCGGGCGCCAGATCCTTCTCCAGGTCGCGGACCACCAGGCTGTACTGATTCTGCGAGGCGACGTAGCCGTTGAGGTGGTGGTACTTGGCGATCCAGTGCGACTCGGTCACCTGCCAGGCCGGCAGATTGCTGCAGGCGGCATAGCGGATCTTGCCCTGGTGGATCAGGTCGTCGAGGGCGCGGACCGTTTCCTCGGCGGGGGTGATGCCGTCCGGGATGTGCAGGTAATAGAGGTCGATCCAGTCGGTGTTCAGCCGCCTGAGGCTGGCTTCGACCGCCTGCATGATGTAGCGGCGCGATCCGCCGGCCAGGCCATCCGCCGGGTTGAGCGTCTTCAGGCCGAACTTGGTGGCGAGCACCACATCCTTGCGGCGCGGGCCGAGCAGCTGGCCCAGATAGGTTTCGGAATTGTTCTCCTGGGTGCCGTCGCCATAGACATCGGCGGTATCGAGATGGGTCACGCCCAGGTCGAGCGCCTTGTGCAGGACGGCCTTCGAGGCGGGCACGTCGATCTGCCAGCCGAAATTGTTGCAGCCGAGGCCGAGCGTGGAAACCCTCAGGCCCGAATTTCCAAGCAGTCGTTCTTCCATGGGTTCCCTCCATATCCTTCATGGGCGCCGAATCCGGCGGCGCCCATCAGTGCCCGGAAGGGGAGGCGTTGTCACCCGAAATGTGGCGCTTCGTCAGGGATAATGGGCCTTCGGCAGCTCGTAGTGCGGCCCGTCGAGAAACGCCTTCTTGCCGGCGGCGCGGCGGCGCGCGGCATAGTCGGTGACGATGTCCTCGGGGCTGTCCTGCGAGGCGGTGAAGTCGATGTCCCAGGCGCCGCCCCAGCGCAGTGGGATGCCCAGTTCCCGCGCCGCCAGGCGAACCGCGTCGGCGATGCGGTAGATCGGTTCCCATTCCCAGCGCAGTTTGCCGTTGACGTAGGGAACCAGGTCGACGGCATGGCCGGTGATGTGCCGGGAATCCAGCGTCTGGCTGGCGCCGGTCTGCACCAGCCGCTTCTGTTCCTCGATGGTTCGGATGCCGTCGTGGACCGAGAAATCCTGCACCGAAAGCTCGATGGCGCGCTTCACCACGGCCACGAGGTCGGGGTGCACGCCGTCCATTTCCGCCAAAGATTTCCTGCCCAGCTTGAAGGTGCCCATGATCCATCCCCTCGACGCGATGAAAATACCTTGCGCCGGCGGCTTCGATGGTGCGCCAAGGGCCTCGCCAAGGCCCTGTGAGCGCGCCGGCGGACTAGCCAATGCCGATCAGGATAAGCCATGTGTCGGCCGCGCCAAAGGCGAAGTTGCTGCCGCGCGGCGGCTCGCCAGGTCCATCCGGCCTTGGCCGGCAATCAATTTCCCTATCGCGACGGCCGGCGAACGCCCAAGATGCGGCAATGGCGCCCGCGCTCCGTCCATGGACGGACGAGCCAGGCGCGAAGCATGGGCAGGCCGACGGATGGAACAGCGCAGACTGCGAATGATGGTTGGGGCGGGAGTCCTGGCCTTGTCCGTGATCGTCGTGGTGACGCTGTTCCTAGTCGCGCGCGCCGATTTCAAGAAGGACTACACCTACTACGAAATCCACTTCGACCGGCCGGTGAGCGGCCTCGCCAGGGCGGGCGAAGTGCGCTTCAACGGCCTGCTGGTCGGTGAGGTGCGCGAGATCGCCATGGACCTGGAGAAGCTGGGCGACGTGGTGGTGACCATCCGCGTCTATTCCGGCACGCCCGTCACAACCGACACCGTGGCGGAACTGGAGTCCATGGGGTTCACCGGCGTCTCGTTCATCCAGCTCATCGAGGACGACCTCGACAACAAGCCCGGCGCGCCGCTCGCCGTTCCCGAGGGCGAGGACTACGCGGTGATCCGCACGCGGGGAGGACGCGGCGTGGCGGCGAAATCGGCGCCCGAAATCCTCGCGGCGACCATGCGCACGCTGGACGCTGCGGCCCGCTACATGAGCGACGAGAACATCGCCCGCATGTCGGCGACCCTGGACGAAATCCAGCAGGCGTCCGGCGCCCATGCCCGGGACGGCGCGGGCTACAGGCAGCGGATCCTCGGCGCCCGGCGGCAGATGGAGGACCTCAACCGCGCCGTCGCCGATTGGGAGGCGATGTCGGGGGAGCAGCTGCCTGCCAGGATCGCCGGGCTGCGCGAGACCGCCAAGGAGCTGGAGCAGCTGAGCGTCGACCTCGACGCCGCCGTCACCGGCAAGCGCAAGGAATTCGGCGGCCTGGCGTCGGGCACCTTGCCCGAGATCACGGTCTTCGCCACCGAGCTGCGCCGGTCGGCGGCGTCGTTCAATGCCATGCTGGAGCGGATCGAGAACGACCGCGTCGAGCTGCTGTTCGCACCCGATCCGCCGACGGTGGAACTCCGCAAGGAGTAGGGTGGCGTCACGCCGAATTTCCTTCGTCCGCCATGGCGGGAACAAGGTCGGGTTCTACCTGTTTCTGGGCAAGGCAGTACCGAGGGCCCAGCCGGTGAACAGACTCGACCTCCACGACCTCGCCCCGAACGTCGCCGACGAACCGTCGCCGCCCCGCCGGCCGGCGTCACTCGATGCGGCGCTGCGACGGCTCGACGACTACATCAGCCGCGACGAGGCGAGCCTCGCGCGCCAGCGCGCCCTCCTGGACGACAGCGAAGGCCCAGCCCGGACGATCGCCGAAGCGACCATGGCGGAATACGAGCGCTCGCTGGAGGCGCTCTACCGGCGCCGCGCGGCGTTGCTGGCAAGATCGCGGTCGTGACGGGAAGGGCTGATGGTGCCCAGGGGCGGAATCGAACCACCGACACCGTGATTTTCAGTCACGTGCTCTACCAACTGAGCTACCTGGGCCCACGGCTGGGCCGCTTGGTTCCGGCCCGGGACGGCGGTTTATAGGGCGTTGGTCCGGGCTTGTCCAGATGCATGAACGGCTTTTTCCACCGTCAGTTTTCGCCGTCTTCCCCGCCCGGACTGTCGTCGCCCTGGATGACGTAGCGGCCGCCGAGCCAGCGGCCCAGGTCGATGTCGCCGCAGCGCTTCGAGCAGAACGGCGTGTACTGCTCCACCGCCGGCTTGCGGCAGATCGGGCAGGGCCTGGACGGCGGGTTCGGGCGGCCCGATTTCGACATGTCGTTCATCCGTTCATCCCCCGGCCTGCACCTGCGGCTCGTCGACAGGCAGGGCCGGGTCGGCCGACAGCAGGGGCGGCTTGCCGGCGATCTCCGCCAGCGCGGCGGGGCGGCCGTCCACCGAGAGCCAGTCTATCACATCCGGGTGCGCGGCGACGGCGAGCGTGGCGCCGGGCCGGGCCGCGGCTTCCGCCCGCAGCCGGCGCATCAAATCGTAGCCCGCCGATTCCACCGATTTCCGCCGCCGCCTGCGCGCGGTGTCGGGGTGGCCCGTGAGGAAGTCGGGCAGCGACGCGCGGCCGCGGCGACGGGTCAGCTCGCACAGCCCCATGCGCGACCAGCCCAGCACCGAGCAGGGCGAACGGTCCCGCGACAGGACATCGCGCAGGGCGTCCAGCACCCGGTCGCGGTGCTTGGGGCTTTCCATGTGGATGAAGTCGACCAGCACCATGCCGCCCACGTCGCGCAGCCGGAGCTGGCGGGCGATCAGGTCGACGGCGCGCAGATTGGTGGCGAAGGCGGTCTGCTCGCGGCCGGACTCGGCGGTGCTGTCGCCGGAATTGACGTCGATGGCGGTCAGCGCCTCGACCGCCTCGATGGTCACCCAGCCGCCGCCCGGCATGTCGAGGCGGGATTCGAGCGCGGAGTCGACCGCGGCTTCTGCGCCCTCGTCCTCGAACAGCGGCGCCGGTCCGGCATGAACCTCCAGCAGGTCGAGGAGCGGCTTGTTGTGGGCCGACAGATAGCCGCGCGCTTCGGCGAACAGGGCGTGACCCTCGACGGCGATGCGGGTGAGGCCGGGGCGGGCGAGATCGCGCAGGGTCCGCTGCAGCGGCGGCAGGTCACGCTGCAGGCAGGCCGGCTCGCCGGCGCGTTCCGACTCGGCCAGCAGCGTCCGCCAGCGGGCGTGCAGGGCGCGCGCCTCGGCGAGCAGAGGTTCGGCTTCTTCGGCCTGCGCGGCGGTGCGGACGATGAAGCCGCCTTCGCCCAGGGCTTCGGCGGCCGATGCGGCGATGGCCTCGAGGCGCTCGCGCTGCGCCTCGTCGCGGATGGCGCCGGACAGCACGTTGTCGTGGCGGAAGGGGTGGTAGACCAGAAGCCGGCCGGCCATGGTGACCAGCGTGGTCAGGCCGGGGCCCTTGTCGCCCACCGGATCGCGGGTGACCTCGACCAGCACCAGCTTGCCCTGATGCACCAGCCGCTCGATGCGGCGCGGGCCGTCGGCGCGGACCAGCGCGCCGGCATGCTTCACCGACAGGAAGCCGGGCAGCGCGACGCCGGGCAAGGCGATGAACGCGGCCTGCAGCGACGGCTCGACGGCCTCGGCGCGTCCCAGATAGATGTTGCCGATGAGGCTTTCGTAGCCCTCGCGGTCCACATGGACCTCGACGACCTCGCCGTCCTCGACCAGGGCGGCGCGAACCTCGCCGGGCACGGCGTCGATCAGCAGCTCGCGCTTCATCGCAGCCCGAGCGCGGGGCCGTAGCCGGCGCCCGCGAGCAGCGAGACCACCTCGAACACCGGCAGGCCGACGACGTTGGTGTAGGACCCGTTCACCGACCGGATGAACGCGGCGGCGAGACCCTGGATGGCATAGCCGCCCGCCTTGCCCTCCCATTCGCCGGACGCGATGTAGGCGGTGATCTCGGACTCGCCGAGCCGCTTGAACGCCACGGCGGTATCCACGGTGCGGCGGCGCGTCCTGCCGTCGGGCGACATCAGGGTGACGCCGGTGAAGACGTGGTGGCGTCGGCCGGACAGCAGCGCCAGGCAGCGGCGGGCCTCGGCCTCGGTTGCGGCCTTGGGCAGGATGCGCCGGCCGACGGCCACGACCGTGTCGGCGGCAAGCACGAAGTCGCCGGGAAAGACGGGCGCGGCGGCCGACGCCTTTTCATCGGCGAGGCGCTGGGCATGGGGCCGGGGCAGCTCGCCCTTGCGCGGGGTCTCGTCGACGTCGGCGGGGGCGACGGCATCGGGCGGCAGGCGCACCTGCTCCAGCAACTGCCGGCGCCGCGGCGAGGCGCTCGCCAGCACCAGCCTCGCCGTTGCCGGTGGGGCGTTCGTGCGGGTACCGCCGGGCGTCGCCACGGCGGGTTACTTGTAGCGGTAGGTGATCCGACCCTTGGTCAGGTCGTACGGGGTCATCTCCACCAGCACCTTGTCGCCCTGCAGCACCCGGATCCGGTGCTTGCGCATCTTGCCCGCGGTGTGCGCCAGCACCTCGTGTTCATTGTCCAGCTTCACGCGGAACATCGCGTTGGGCAGCAGTTCGATCACGGTGCCGGGAAACTCGAGCAGTTCTTCTTTCGCCATGGGCGGGTTTTCAAGCCTTTCAGGTGGTCAGGGTGGCGTATAAATGAGCGACGCGCGTTCCATATGCAAGGATTTTGGAGCGCATCCGCCGTTCAACGGGCGCAGTAGGCGTGCACGAGCGGCATGGCGTCGTTGATGGCCGCCTGCGCCTCGGCCAGTTCCTCGGGCGCAAGCTCGTGCCTCTCCATCAGCCGCAGCACGTCGTCGCGCGTCGCCTTGCCCGTGCCGCCGAGCAGGATGAAGTCGGTGAAGACGCCATACCGCTCGACCCCGAGCGCCTGCTTCATGCCGTCGGCCTGGCATTCGCAGTATCTGCGGCTTTCGCCGTCCCGCACACACTCGCCGACGACAACCTCCTCGTAGTCGGGACCGCAGGACGCCAGCAGCAGGGCGATCGCCAGCGCCGCGAGCCGGCCTACCGGCACTTTTCCTCGGCCTTCATCAGCGGCGCCATCAGGGCGAACTGGAAGGCCATCAGGCGGGCCGGCCCCTCTTCCCTGAACAGCCGTTCCTGGGCTTCCTCGGCGCCGATGTTCTCGTCCATCTGCATCCTGGTCATCTTCACCAGCAGGGCACGGTCTTCGTCGCTGGTGTCCGCCGCAAGGGAATCGGCGCGGCAGGCGCAATAGGCGTTGTCGCCGCCCTCCTTGACGCAGGCCTCGACCAGTACGGCGTCGTCGCCGCTGCCGCAGGCGGCCAGCAGCAGGGGAAACAGGGCGAGACCGAAACGGCTGGCGCGCGGCATGGGCGACTCCTGTTCAAGCGCTTGCGGTCCTTTTAGCCCGAAGGCGCATGACCGGTCGAGAACCGTTCCTTGATGCGTTTCATCAGCGTGTCGCGCACGTCCCGGTAGGCGTCGAGGATCTGCTCGCGGCTGCCCAGCATCAGCGTCGGGTCCATGGTCGGCCAGTATTCCACGTCGCATGCCATGGTGCGGGTCAGTTCCATCGCGTTGTGCTGGGCCTCGGGGGTGAGGGTGATGACCAGGTCGAAGGAGCTGTCCTCCAGGTCCTCGAAGCTCTTCGGCCGGTGCTTTTCCATGTCGATGCCGATCTCGTCCATCACCGCCACGACAAACGGGTCGGGCTCGCCGGCGCGCACGCCCGCCGAATCGAAGAAAATGCGCTTGCCGAACAGGTAGCGGGCGATGCCCAGCGCCATGGGCGAGCGCACGGCGTTGAGGTTGCAGGCGAACAGCACGCTGTCCGGCAGGTCCTCGTCGCGCCGAACCTCGCTCATGCGGCGTCAGCCCCGGATGTGCAGGACGCAGATCAGCGTGAACAGCCGGCGGGCGGTGGCAAGGTCCATGTCGACCTGCTGGGCCAGCCGCTCGCGCAGCAGTTCCGATCCCTCGTTGTGCAGCCCGCGCCGGCCCATGTCGATGGCCTCGATCTGCGACGGGCTGGCGGTCTTGATGGCGCTGAAATAGCTCTCGCAGACCAGGAAGTAGTCCTTGATCAGCTTGCGGAACGGCGCGACCTGCAGCCGGATTTCTTCCAGTGGATTGGCGCCGTCGTCACGGACATCGACGATCAGCCGGGTTTCCTCCAGCCGCAGCACGAGGTCGTAGGGGCCGGGCGCCGACTTCAGGCCGAACCGGTTGTCCTCCAGCAGGTCGAAGATGGCGACCTTGCGCTCGTGCTCGATGTCCGCGTTGCGGCGGACGATCGATTTCTCGTCGAGCTTGATCCTGATGATGTCGCCTGGCATGCGCGCACGCTAAAGCGGAACGGGTTTCGGGGAAATGGCAAAGGTTGCCGAGGGGGATGTAGTCGGTTCCACACGGACGCTGTTGGCGGCTGGACGGCCCTTCGCGAAGCGGCTTCGCCGCTCCTCAGGGCTCTCGGATCATTATCGTATAACCACTCAACCGAAAGTGCTGAGGAGCGGCGAAGCCGCGTCGCGAAGCACGGGTCCAGCTATCTCCGCCGGATCTCCATGGAAAGCGCGTGGGCGCCTAGGCCCTCCAGGTGCGCCAGCGCCTCGGCGGCGGGCGCGATGGCATCGAGGCTTCTCGCATCGCACGAGATCAGCGAGGTGCGCTTCATGAAATCCAGCACCGACAGGCCCGAGGCGAAGCGGGCCGTGCGCGAGGTGGGCAGAACGTGATTGGGGCCGGCGATGTAGTCGCCGATGGCCTCGGGCGTGTGGCGGCCCAGGAAGATGGCGCCGGCGTGGCTGACCATGCCGGCGAGGCGTTCGGGGTCCTCGACGGCCAGTTCCAGGTGCTCGGCGGCGATCCGGTCGGCGAGCGGCGCGGCGTCGTCGAGCCTGCGAACGACGATGATCGCGCCGTTGGTCTCCCATGAGGCGCGGGCGATCTCGGTGCGCTCCAGGCTCTGCAGGTGCACCTCGACGGCGCGCTCGACGGCATCGGCGAAGGCAGGGTCGTCGGTGATCAGGATCGACTGGGCGGCGGTGTCGTGCTCGGCCTGGCTCAGCAGGTCGGCGGCGATCCAGGCGGGATCGTTGCGGCCGTCGGCGATGACGAGGATTTCCGACGGGCCGGCGATCATGTCGATGCCGACCTGGCCGAACACCTGCCGCTTGGCCGCGGCGACGAAGGCGTTGCCGGGGCCGACGATCTTGTCGACCGGCGCGATGCTCTCGGTGCCGTAGGCCAGCGCGGCGACGGCGTGGGCGCCGCCCACCTTGTAGATTTCCCCAACGCCCGCCGTGCTGGCGGCGGCGAGGACCATGGGGTTGAGCACGCCGTCGGGGGCGGGCACCACCATGGCGACGCGCGGCACGCCGGCCACCTTGGCCGGGATGGCGTTCATCAGCACCGAACTGGGATAGGCCGCAGTGCCTCCCGGCACGTAGAGGCCGGCGGCGTCGACGGGCGTCCACCGATAGCCGAGGACGACGCCGGCCTCGTCGGTCAACTTCAGGTCCTCGGGCTTCTGCTTCTCGTGGAAGGCGCGGATGCGCTCGGCGGCGGTACGCAGCGCGGCCAGCGCCTCGTTCGAGACGGCCTCGCGGGCCTCGAGGATTTCCTGGGGCCGCACGCGCACGGTCTCGGGCGACAGGTCGATGCGGTCGAAGCGGGCGGTGTACTCGAACAGCGCCTCGTCGCCGCGCGCGCGCACGTCGTCGATGATCCCGGCGACGATGTGCGCGACGTCCGGATCGGATTCGCGCTTCAGGCCCAGCAGGACCTGGAATTCGCGCTCGAAATTCAGCTCGGACGCGTCAAGCCGCCTGGGCATTGACCACCTCGCGGAAACGCTCGATGCGGGCGGCGATCTCGCCGGGGCGGGTCTTGAACGCGGCGCGGTTGACGATGAGGCGCGAGCTGATCTGGGCGATGCGCTCGATCTCGACGAGGCCGTTGGCCTTCAGGGTGACGCCGGTCGAGACCAGGTCGACGATGCGGCGGCACAGGCCCAGCGCCGGCGCCAGCTCCATGGCGCCGTTCAGCTTGATGCACTCGGCCTGCACACCGCGGGCGGCAAAATGGCGGCGGGTGATATTGGGGTACTTTGTGGCGACGCGGACGTGGCTCCAGGTGCGCGGGTCGTCGCTCTCGCTCAGCTCGACCGGCTCGGCGACCGACAGGCGGCAGTGGCCGATGTCGAGGTCGAGCGGCGCGTAGATGCCGTCATAGTCGAATTCCATCAGCACGTCGTTGCCGCAGACGCCGAGCTGCGCGCCGCCGAAGGCGACGAAGGTGGCGACGTCGAAGCTGCGCACCCGGATGATCTCCAGGCCCGGATCGTTGGTGGAAAAGCGGAGCTTGCGCGAGTTCTCGTCGTCGAAGTCGGGCTCGGGCACGATGCCGGCCGCATGCAGCAGGGGACGCACCTCCTTGAGGATGCGCCCTTTCGGCAGGGCCATGACGATCGGGTCCGTCGCGCTCATGGTTGCTTCCAGCTTCCTTGGTCCAGCTTCGTTTCCTCGCGGTATTGGCAGGCCTAACTGGGCCGTTCCCCGCGCGCGGCAAGGTTTAGTGGCGAAAGCCGCGGAAATCAACGGAACGTTCTGTTGCGCGGCGCAGACAGGAACGCCGTGTTTGTGGTGGACTGTGAGACATTAATGTCCTATTTTTAGGGGCATTGCAGGGGGCCATTTGTGCCGATCAAGCCGCGCAAGCTGGAGAGCCTGTTGACCAAAGCGGGCGTCGAGGTTGCGACGAAGCGGGTTGGGTCGGGCCACAAGGTCGCGAAACGCGGCGGCCTCAAGGCTGATATCCCGTTTCACGGCGGAGGGTACGAATTATCGGACCGGCTGCTCGACAAGATTCTCGCGCAACTGGGGCTGACCCGCGGATATCGGACCGTGAGCGGTTCGACCATGGAGTTCGACATGCTGCATTCGCATCTTTACCCCGCGACGATCGAACGCGACGGCGAAGCCTGGCTGGCGGAAGCGCCGGACCTGCCGATGGCGAATGGTGTGGGGGCGACACGGGAGGCCGCGCTGGCCGACCTGGCCGCCAGCCTGGAAAGCTGCATCGTGTCTTTGATCGAGGACCGCGAGCCGGTTCCGCGGCCTTCGTCCGCTCACGCCGGTCAAGCGACGGTCTCGCTCCCGGCGCTGGCGAGCGCGAAGGTCGCGCTCTACCTGGCCATGGGAGACAAGGGCTGGCGCAAGGCCGATCTCGCGCGGGCGCTTGGCGTTACGCAGAAGATTGCCGACCGGCTGATCGACCTAAACCATGCCTCGAAGCTGGAGCACATCGAACGCGCGCTTGGCTTGCTCGGCAAGCGGCTGGTGATCTCGATCGACGAGGCGGCATGAGCGCGTGGCCACAGATTGGCAGGACGACGACGCATGCCAACCTGCCGAAGACACCATGACCGACGATGCGAGCCGGCTCAACCGGGCGTTCTGGGACGAGCGCGTACCGATCCATGTCGCCTCGCGTTTCTACGACCTGGATGGCTTCAAGGCTGGACGGATCACGCTCGGTCCCGACGAGGTGCGCGACCTGGGCGACGTGCGCGGCAAGCGGCTCGCGCACCTGCAATGCCATTTCGGGCTAGATACGCTGTCCTGGGCGCGGCTCGGCGCCGACGTCACGGGCCTCGACTTCTCGGGGCCGGCGATCGATGCCGCGAGGACAGTGGCGCGGGAGACGGACTTGCGCGCCCGTTTCGTGCAGGGCGACGTCTACGATGCGCCGGCGCTGCTGGGCATGGGCTTCGATATCGTCTACACCGGCATCGGCGCGCTCTGCTGGTTGCCGGACATAGAGCGCTGGGCGAGGGTGGTGGCCGATCTGCTCCGGCCTGGGGGCGAACTCTACCTGGTGGAATTCCATCCCGCCAACTGGGGGCTGGAGGTCAACAAGGAAACGGGCATTCCCGAAATCCGCTACGACTACTTTACCCGGACGAAGGGCGAACCGGTCGCGTTTACGGGCTCTTATGCCGATGTGGACGCGCGGACCGTCCACAACGATACGCTGGAATGGAACCATGATCTGGGCTCGGTGGTGACCGCGCTGGTTCGCGCCGGCATGACCGTCAGCGAACTGCGGGAGACGGACGCCAGCTACATCCAGAGCTTCCCGTTCATGGTGCAAGGGGACGATGGCCTTTGGCGCGCTCCGGCCGGGCGTCCGAACATGCCCATAATGTACACGTTGCGGGCGGCCAAGGACTGATGCCGCTCGCCAGATTGCTGGTCGCGAGATGAGTTCCATGTTAGGGTAGAAAAATAACCGATTTCTACCAAGGCGCATCATGGGTTTGAACATCAAGAAGGAAGAGACACACGCGCTCGCTTCCCAAGTGGCGGAACTGGCTGGGGAAACGCTTACGCAGGCGGTGACAGTCGCACTCCAGGAGCGATTGGATCGGTTGCAGACTCGGCGGGACGCCGACGCGAAGATTCGGCGTGTGAAGCAACTGCTCGACCAGCTGGGGCCGATCGGCCCGGTGCCTGATCCCGATGACTTTCTCTACGATGAGCGGGGCCTGCCGAAATGATCGTCGATTCCTCCGTCCTGGTTGCCCTCGTTCGGAGGGAACCGGAGGAAACCGCATTCCTGCAGGCCCTGGCAGATAATCCGCGCTCGACAATTTCCAGTATGAATCTGCTGGAAGCATGCATCGTCATCGACTCCGCCAAGCGTGACGATCTGAGCGCGACATTGGACGACATCGTGTCGACGTTGGAACTCGATGTCGCGCCGGTCACCCGCCTCCATGCGGCGATCGCGAGGGACGCCTACCGGAAATTCGGCAAGGGCAGTCATCGGACCCGGTTGAACTTCGGAGACTGCATCGCCTACGCGCTCGCGATCGCGAATGACGACACCCTGCTATTCAAGGGCGACGACTTTTCGCTGACGGACGTCAAACCCGCGTTGAAGCCCTGAATCCCACCGTTTCCCTTTCAGGAAACTCTGATATCCTTCGCCCCGAAACGGGTGAGCTTCATGGCTTGCCGCACCGCGCCTTCCTCTCTAGGATCGCGCGTGACTTTTAACGTGTTTCAAGGGGAGAGCCATCCAATGGCCAAGAAGCAAGTTCCGGTCCAGGAAGGCCTGTTCACCTGGCCTTCCGACAAGCCGCAGCTCATCGGACGCCGGGAGAAGAAGACCGGCCGCGTGTATTTCCCGGCCATCCACAATTATGTCGCCGACGAGGATTCCGAGGAGGTTCTGCTGAACACCCGGGGCAAGCTCTACACCTGGACGATCCAGGGCTTCCTGCCGAAGAATCCGCCCTACAAGGGCCCGGAGACGGTCGAGACCTTCAAGCCCTACGGCGTCGGCTACATCGAGCTGCCGGGCGAGGTGATCGTGGAATCGCGCCTCACCACCGCCGATCCGAAGGAGCTGAAGATCGGCATGGAAATGGAGATGACCATCATCCCGTTCCGCGAGGACGAGAATGGCAACGAGGTAGTCACTTACGCGTTCAAGCCGGTCGGCTGAGCGGATCAAGCAGGAGACGGAACATGACTGACGTCTGCATCATCGGTATCGGCATCCACAAGTTCGGCCGCACGGACGGCATGAGCGGTCGCCAGCAGGGCGCCTACGCCGTGCGCCAGGCCCTGAAGGACTGCGGCCTCGAATGGGAAGACATGCAGTTCGCGTTCGGCGGCTCGGCCGCCGGCGGCAACGCGGACTCGCTGGTCAACGAGCTGGGCCTGACCGGCATCCAGTTCGTCAACGTGTCGAACGGCTGCGCCACCGGCGGCTCGGCCCTGCTGTCGGCCTATTCGGCGATCAAGGCGGGCCAGTACGACGTCGGCGTCGCGGTCGGCTTCGATAAGCATCCGCGCGGCGCATTCAACGCCGATCCGAAGTCGTCGGGCCTCGAGACCTGGTACGGCGAGACCGGCCTGATGCTGACGACCCAGTTCTTCGGCATGAAGATCCAGAAGTACCTGCACGACCACGATCTGTCTCCGGAGGTCCTCGGTCTCGTGGCCCAGAAGGCGTTCCGCAACGGCAAGCTGAACCCGAACGCGTGGCGCCGCGAGGAAGTCGACCTCGACACGATCATGAAGTCGGACATGCTGTCCGATCCGCTGACCAAGTACATGTTCTGCTCGCCCGCCGAAGGCGGCGTGGCGCTGATCCTGGCCAGCGAGAAGATGGCCCGCCGCTACACCAACCGCCCGGTGTTCCTGCGCGCCGTGTCCATGCGCACCCGCCATTACGGCTCGTTCGAGGTGTTCAGCCCCTACCTGGCGCTGCAGCGCGCCCCGGCGCCGACCGTGTTCGCGTCGAAGGCCGCCTACGAGATGGCTGGCGTCGGCCCCGAGGACATGGACGTGATCCAGATCCAGGACACCGAGTCGGGCGCGGAGATCATGCACATGGCCGAGAACGGCTTCTGCAAGGACGGCGAGCAGGAGAAGCTGCTGCGGGAGGGCGCGACCGAGATCGGCGGCCGCATGCCGATGAACACGGACGGCGGCTGTATCGCCAATGGCGAGCCGATCGGCGCCTCGGGCCTGCGCCAGGTCTACGAGGTGGTGCTGCAGCTGCGCGGCGAGGCGGGCGAGCGCCAGGTGCAGAACAATCCGAAGACCGGCTACACCCACGTCTACGGCGCGCCGGGCCTGTCGGCCTGCACGGTGCTGCAGAACTAGCCGTTCGAGAGACGAAGTTCGAAGGGCCCGGGCGGGAAACCGCCCGGGCCCTTGCTTTGGAACGTCTGCGATGCAGGAACGTTCCTCGAGCGGGAGAACCGCCATGAAACGTTCCGTCATTGCCGCTCTGCTGCTGGTCTGCGCTCTGTCCGCCTGCGACAAGCCGAGAGCGGCCGCGCCAGTAAACCTGGACGGGGCCATCGCAACGGCTGGCCGCTGACACAGCCCTTGCCTGGAGACTTCCAGGCGGCCCCGCGCTATCATCCGCGCCATGCTGCCTCGATTTCTGCTGGTCCTCATTCTCGCCTTCGCCGCCGTCCCGGCGCATGCCGACGTGCACGTCTCGGGCGAACAGATACTGGTGGACGGCAAACCCTTTCCCATCCGCGGCGCGGGCGGCGAGCAGCGGCTCGACCTGCTGAAGCAGCTCGGCGCCACCGTGGTGCGCACCTATGGCGATCCGCCGGACGCGGTGCTCGAGGAGGCGCAGAAGCTGGGCCTGAAGGTCATCGTCGGTTTCTGGCTGGAGCATCCGCGGCGCGGCTTCGATTATGCCGATCCGGCCCAGGCGGGCGCACAGCTGGAGCGGCTCGCGGCCTTCGTGAAGCGCTACAGGGACCATCCCGCGCTGCTGATGTGGGGCGTGGGCAACGAGGTCGAGGCCGAGCTGGACGACGATAGCCGGGTGTGGCCGGGCATCGGCCAGGCGGCGGCGCTGGTCCGCCGGCTCGATCCAGAGCATCCGGTGATGGCGGTGCTGGCCGAGGCGGGGGGCGGCAAGGTGGCGAAACTGATGCGCGCCGCGCCCGCCGTCGATGTGCTGGGCATCAACTCTTACGGGGATGCATTGCCGAACCTGCCGCAGCGCGTCCGGGCGCAGGGCTGGAAAGGACCGATCGTCGTTACCGAGATGGGGGCGATCGGCCAGTGGCAGGCGCAGCGCAAGCCCTGGGGCGCGTCCATCGAGCCGTCGAGCACCGAAAAGGCGGCGCTGCTGCGCGGCTACCTGCAGGCGCTGGCGCCGGCGACCGCGGGACAGGTGCTGTTCTACTGGGGCCAGAAGCAGGAGGTCACGCCCACCTGGCACAGCCTGCTGCTGCCCGACGGTTCGTGGACCGAGACGGCGGAGGTGATGGCCGGGGCCTGGGGCGGCAAGACGCCGGGCGGCAACAGCGCGCCGCGCATCGGCCGCTTCGACATGGAGGCAGGACGCGCCGTGCTGGAGGTGACCGACCCGGACGGCGATGCCATGGCGGTTCAGTGGTCGGTGATGGCCGAGAGCACGGACCTGCGCAAGGCCGGCGATCTGGAGACGGTGCCGGCAACTTTCGGGCAGGCGCTGGCCGCGTCCGACCTGGCCGGCGCCCGGGTGGGCGCGCTGCCCGCAGGACACTACCGGCTGTTCGTCACCGTCAGGGACGGCAGGGGCGCGGTGGCGACCGGCAACCTGCCGTTCATGGTGAACTGAGGCCTATCCGTCGTCCATGAACAGGCCGGCGATGAAACTGTCGGGATCGACGTAGAAGTCCCGCAGGATCCGGAAGTTCTTCGTCTGGTGGAATTCCAGTTCGGTCAGGCCCTGGTCCGAGACCCTCAGCAGCCGGGCGGTCGGGTAGGCCATCAGCAGCGGAGAGTGGGTGGCGATGACGAGCTGGCACAGCTCGCTGTCCTCCATGCGCCTGAGCAGCCTGAGGAACTGCAGCTGGCGCTCGGGCGACAGGGCGGCTTCCGGCTCGTCGAGGATATAGATGCCCTGGCGGCCGAACTGGTTCTCGAACAGCGCCATGAATGTCTCGCCGTGGGAGCGGACGTCGAGCGACTTCCCGCCGTAGGCATCAAGGATCCTTGGATCGTCACCAGCGATCCGGTCGATGGTGTCGACGAACAATGCAAGCGTCTCGGCACGCAGGAAAAACCCCTTGGGAACCCGAGGAGTCCAGCCGAAGCGCAGGTGCTTGGCGAGCGACTCCTCCTTGGTGTTGAAGTTCGTGTGGTTGCGCGTGCCGCCCATCAGGCTGAAGCCGCAGTTCTCGGCGATGGCTTCCAGCAGGGTGGATTTCCCCGCGCCGTTGTCGCCGACGATGATGGTGATCGGCCGGTCGAAGGTCAGGTCGAGGCCGTGCTTCAGGAACGGGATGGAGAAGGGATAGTCGCGCTGCTGGGCGGGCGTCGGCTTGTCGCCGCTGACGCGCCGGAGAAAAGGCGGCTTGAGTGAGGTCCTGAATGCCTTGGCCATCGTCTCGTCCTGAATGGCGGCATGGTCGTCCGCCGGCCCGCCGCCGTCAAGTTGCGACTTTCGGCCGTCGCCCCTAAGCTTCCCCTTCAACAGGGGAGATGCATGACATGAGCGATCTGGACGACGTGCTGGCGCGGCTGGCGGCGGTGGAGAAGGAGCTGGAGCGGCACAAGGACCTGGTCGCCATCGAGGATCTGCTGGCGCGGTATTCGCGGGCGCTGGACTGGCTCGACGACGCCATGCTCGACACCGTGTTCTACGACGACGCCGACATCGACTACGGCTTCTTCAAGGGCAGCGGCAGGGACTTCAAGCCGCGGCTTATGGAAGTGGAGCACAGCGTGGGCCGCCGCTGGCATTTCACCAGCCAGCTGAAGATCGACCTGGATGGCGATACGGCCGAGGTGGAGAGCTACAACCTCAGCCTGTCGCTGCCCGACGAGACGCCGGCGGACAAGGCGCCCTATTCGATCTTCTTCGGCTTCTACAAGGACCGGGTACTGAAGCGGGGCGGCAAGTGGGGTATCATCGCCCGCAAGCACATCCTGGTCAGCGGCTCACCGCTCGCCGAGATCGCCATGGACGGCGACATGGGCATGCTGAACCAGATCGGCATGACCGGGCCGAGGCACCCGGATTACCGCCGCCTGACCCGGGCGCAGCCGCTGGACGCGGCGTAGGAAAGGGTGCGTTTACCGCTCGTTTGTCACCCCGGACTCGTTCCGGGGTCCGTCGCTGTCCGGGAACGACCGAAGAGAAGAATGGCGCTGCCGCTGATGGCGTGCGCGGCGACAGTCGTTGCCGGCCCTGACACGGACCCCGGAACGAGTCCGGGGTGACAACGAGAGGGGCGCGCGGGCCGAGCAATACTGTCGGTAGCGGAACCGCGCGCTAATGCGAAATCTGCTCCAGCTCCAGCCTGCGGGTGCGCGGGCCCCAGATGCCGATGGAGAGAACCACCATCAGCATGGCGAAGGCGATCAGGCCGAACACCGCCGCGGTGCCGCCCACATACAGCATGTAGCCGATCAGGAAGCTGATGAAGATGGTGCTGAGGCGGCTGAGCGAATAGGTGAAGCCGACGGCGCGGGCGCGGATGCGGGTGGGATAGAGCTCGGCCTGATAGCCGTGGAACGCATAGGACATGATGTTCTTCGACAGGGTGATCAGCACGCCGCAAAGGATCAGCGGCGCCATGGCGCTCTGCATGGAGAACAGCAGGCCGAACACGGCGACCCCTGCGGCTGCGCCGACCAGCTGCCATTTGCGCTCGAACCTGTCGGCGAAGGCGATGGCGAGCAGCGGGCCGAACGGCGCGGCGATGGCGATGATGAAGGCGTATTGCAGGCTCTTGTCGACATTGATGCCGGTCTGCTGGGCGATCAGGGTCGGCACCCATGACGAGAAGCCGTAGAAGCCGATGGTCTGGAAGAACTGGAACACCATGAGCATGATGGTGCGGCTGCGATAGGCGGGCGCGAAGATCTCCCTCAGCTGGCCCTTGGGCTCGATCTTCTCGACCGAGTGGGCGGCGGGATCAGGCAGCGGCGCGCCCTTCAGGTCGCGGGTGACCTGCGCCTCGATGGCGGCGGTGATCGCCTCGGCCTCGTCGAACCGGCCCTGGTTGATCAGCCAGCGGGGACTTTCCGGCACCGCGCGGCGGATAAACCAGACCGCGAGCGCGCCGGCCGAGCCGATGATCGCCACCCAGCGCCAGCCGTCGAGCCCCAGCGGCGACAGCGGCACCAGCAGCCAGGAGACGAAGGCGACCAGCGGCACCACGGCGAACTGCACCACGTGGTTGAACGCGAAGGCGCGGCCGCGGACTTTCCTCGGGGCCAATTCGGAAATGTAGGTGTCGATGGTCACCAGCTCGACGCCGATGCCGATACCGGCGATCAGCCGCCACAGGCAGATGGAGGGGCCGGTGTCCTGGAACGCCATCACCAGGGTCGCGGCGCTGTACCACAGCATGGACCAGGTGAAGATGGTCCGCCGCCCGTAGCGGTCGGCCACGTATCCGAACAGGAAGGTGCCGATGAACAGGCCCGCGAAGGTGGCGGCGACGAACAGCGCCGGGCCGGTCCAGATGCCCACCTTCACGTCGGCGAACAGCCCGGCCTTGACCATGCCCGGCATGACGTAGGCGGTCATGAACAGGTCGTAGAACTCGAACATGCCGCCCAGCGACAGCAGGCCGATCAGCATCCAGACGTGCCGGGTGCCGGGCAGACGGTCGAGCCGCGCCAGGATGGCCGACGAGCGCTGCAGCGGCGCTGCTTCCGATGACATGCTTCCTCCCTCGCGGCCTTTCGCCGTCTTGATGCGGACAACACTTTATCCGTGTCCCCAAGCTTGTCTAAGAGGTTTGCACGATTGCGTGCCCGGTGACCGCCGCCTAATGTCGGCCGCCTGAAACATAAGGGGTGCATGCGATGTCCTACGAAACCATTCTCCATGAAACCGACGGACCGGTGGCGGTCGTCACCTTGAACCGGCCCGAGCGCCGCAACGCCTGGACGCGGGTGATGTCGCGCGAGCTGGTCGACGCGTTCGAGAAGGCCAATGCCGACAAGGCGATCGGCGCCATCGTGTTGACCGGCGCGGGCAAGGGCTTCTGCGCCGGGGCGGACATCGAGCAGGCGTTCAAGGCGCGCATCGACGGCGCCTCCGATGCCGAGGACAACGAGACCGGCATGCCGGGCGGCACCGACTGGGCCGATCTGTGCCGCCGGTCGAAGCCGCTGATAGCCGCCGTCAACGGCGCGTCGGTCGGCGTGGGCGCCACCATGATCCTGCCCTTTGACGTGATCATCGCGTCGGAGGAGGCTAAGTTCGGCATGTTCTTCGTCAAGATGGGCCTGGTGCCGGAACTGGGTTCGTCGCACTTCCTCGAGCGCCGGGTGGGCTTCGGCACCGCCAACGAGCTGTGCCTGACCGCGCGGCTGATCGACGCCCGCGAGGCCGGCCGCATCCGCCTTGCCGACCATGTGGTGCCGCCGGAGGAACTGCTGGCGAAGGCCAAGGCGCTGGGCCGCGAGATCGCCGCCAATCCGGATCGCCAACTGCGGCTGATCAAGGGGCTGCTTCGCGATCATGGCCAGGCCACGGACATCAGCGCTGTGCAGCGCCGCGAGGGAGCGCTGCTGAAGGAGTGCTACGTGTCGGCCGAGCACAAGGAAGCGGTCGACGCCTTCCTCAACAAGCGGCCGGCGGTATTCCGCTAGGGTTGGCCAGCACCACGGCCAGAAGTGGGCACGCTACTGCCCCGGCTGCGGGAACTCGCCGCCGATCGGCCGGTTGCCGTTTTCGTCCCGGCGTTCGCCGGCGCCGCTCGTGCCTGATTCCTCGCCGCCGTCGAGGTCCTTGACAGCGTTCTGCTTTTCCGTGGCGGGTGGAACCCAGACGACGGGCGCGAAGCTCTTCGCGGCCGTCCGGCCCTGCTCGATCTGCTCGGGCGTGAGCCGGGCGCGGATGGCCGAGAGCTTCGCCGCGGGCAGCGGCGTGAAGCCCAGGCGCTTCATGCGCGGATTGTCCTGGTAGAGCGCCAGCCAGCGCGCGGCCTCGGCCAGATCGGGCGTGGGTCCGGCGGCATATTCGTAGGCGAGGGCGCCCTGCGCCTCGGGCCAGCCCGCTTCGGCCGCCCGGCGCAGCCAGACGATCCCCTCCTTGTATCTGGCGCTGTCGCTTCCCGCCAGGAGGATGGTGCATTCGCCCAGGCGGCGCTGGGCGTCCTCGTAGCCGGCGCCCTGCATGGCGACGCGTCGGAACAGCTTGATCGCCTTCTCGCAGTCGCCCTGGCCCTGCAACTCCACGGCACGCACATAGGCGTCGCTGATCCGGTTGACTGCGTTCCTGTCCTTGGGCAGCGGGCTCCGCTTGGGTCCGGACGCGCACGCGCCGAGGGCGATGCCCAGCATGAGGATCACGGCAAGCGGTCTGATGGCGTTCAACGAGGTCTCCCGGCGGCGGCGTCCCGTGGCCTTATGAACTAACACCGGACGGGGGCTGTGCCATCAGGTTTTTACCGTCAGGGCAGGAAGGACGGCTCGAAATGCTCAACGGTGGGGAACGGGTCGTAGAAATCGTGCAGCAGCGCCCGCCATTGCTGGTAGCGATCCGACCCGCGAAATCCGACGGTGTGGTCCTCCAGCGTTTCCCACCACCCAGCAGCAAATAGGCGTCGGGCCGTTCGATGCAGCGGCGGACCTCGATGCCGCCGAAGCCGGCCGAGGCCTTGATCAGCGGCCGTGCCTGGCGCATCGCCTCCTCGAAATGATCGGCGCGGCCGGGCTTGATCGAAAGCAGAGCGGCTTCGAGGATCATGTCGGTTCCTTCCATTGTACAAACGCGCCATGGGGATGGGCGTGACCCAGCAGACGTTCCTCTCGGCCGGGCCAGAGAGTCAGTATCACCTCGGGCAGGGCGGCGATGTCGGCGGCCTCCATGCGCAGCCAGGCGACGGGCGCCTCGGGTGTGGCGCGGTTGCCCGCGCGGGTCAAGACGCCGTGTACGGCTTCCCGGGTCTCCGGGCTGAAATACTGCGCGGCGATGGAATGATAGACGATCGTCGCCGCACCGGGGCGGGGCTCGGCGAGCTGGGCCTCGAGCCAGTCCCCGGCGTCGGCGGTTTCGAGCGGTGGCGGATGACGGGCGGCGACGGCGAGGGCGGCTTCCAGTGTCCGGAAGCGCTCGAGCTGGTCGGGCCAGACGAAGGCCTTCAGGCGCAGGGCCGCCTCCGGCCGCGAGAGGTCGATGGGGCTGATGTCGCAGCCGGCGCGCCCGGCGACGGTCGCCGCCACGGTCGCATCCGGGCCGTCGCCGCGCCAGTCGGTCTGGATCAGCACGGGGCTTGCCGGATCGCCCCATCGGGCGCCGCCGCCGAACGCGTAGCGGAACCGGTCCCAGTTCAGATTGAGGCCGGCGCTGGCGCCGATCTCCAGGCAGCGCAGCGGCAGGCCGGTCTCCTGCGCGACGGTCAGGAAGCCGCCGATCAGCACGCCGGCCCGGCGCACCTCGTTGGTCTGGGGCGGATGGCGCAGAAACGCTTCGAAGAACGGGGCCTCGGCGTGCAGCACGGCTTCGGCGGTGCTCCATAGCCCGTCCTCGCGGAACACCCCGCCCGCGCTCGGGTAGTAGGCGGCGAGGGAAGGGGCGCGGCCGGCCAGCACCAGGAAATGCAGGCCGCCGACCATGCGCAGGCTGAGAACCGCGTCCCTGGGCGAACGGGTCTCCCAATCCGACAGCAGGGCGTGGGTGATCCCTCGCGCCGCGTAGTCTGCGCTCATGGCACCGAGCAGGAGGGCGTTGAGCGGCGAGCCCATCAGGTCGCAGTACTTTGCCTGGAAGTCGAGGGCGTCGATGACGGCGCCGGCCGTGCGGTTCAGCGGGGCGGGGGCGACGAGGGGCGTGTTCATGGCGATGCTCCGGCAATTTTGCCTGAGCAGTGAAGCGCCTCGCAATTGCGTTGGTCAATATTGATCAATATAATCAATATATGATTATGAAAATGTTCACTGCCGAGGAAGCCTGCGCCCGCCTCGCCATCCGGCCGCAGACGCTCTACGCCTATGTGAGCCGTGGTCTGCTGGAAGGGGTGCGCCACGGCGCCGATTCCCGCCGCAGCCTCTACCGCGAGGCCGAGGTCGACGCTTTGGCCGAGCGGAAGAAGGCAGGCCGAAGCCGCCCGGTCGTGGCGGCCAAGGCGATCCACTGGGGCGATCCGGTGCTGGAGACACGGATTTCCACGGTTGTGCGAGGCCGGCTGATCTACCGCGGACGGGATGCGGTCTCGTGGTCGGAAGCCGCGAGCCTCGAGGAGACGGCCGCGCTGCTTTGCGGCGTGCCGTCCTGGCCCGATTCGTCGCCGGGCCTGTCGACGGAGCAGCCGGGAATCGCCGCAGCGTTCCGCTTCCTGGCCCGGGCGGCGGGCGAGGCGCCGCCGATGTTCGGCCGCGCCCGGCAGTCCATCGTCGCCGAGGGAGCAGGTCTGCTGCCGGGTCTCGCTGCAAGCCTGCTGGGCCCCGAGGCAGACCATCCGCTTCACGATGCGGTAGCGCGGGCATGGCGCCTGAAGCCGAAGGGCGCGGACCTGATCCGGCAGGCCATGGTGCTGCTCGCCGATCACGAACTTAATGCGTCCACCTTCGCGGTGCGGGTGGTGGGATCGACGGGCGCGAGCCTGCCGGCGGCGCTGCTGGCGGGGCTTTCGGCGCTGACGGGACCCAGGCACGGCGGCATGACCATGCGCACCGTCGCCATGTTCGCCGAGGCCCTGGCTTCGCCCGACCCCTCTGCCTATTTCACGGCGCGGCTGGCGCGGGGCGAACCCATCTGGGGTCTGCACCATGAACTCTATCCGGACGGCGATGTGAGGGCCCGCGCACTGCGCGCCGCGCACGAGCCGTCGGGCGCGCTCCGCCGGACCATCGAGGCGGCGGAGGCGGCCGGCGGCATGCGGCTCAACATCGACGGCGCCCTTGCGGCGCTGGCGCATACGCTGGGGCTGTCGCAGGAGCAGGCCTTTTCCGTCTTCGTGCTGGGACGGGCCGCCGGCTGGATCGCCCATGCCGTCGAGCAGACCGAGACCGGCGCGCTGATCCGGCCTCGGGCGCGTTATGTGGCGCCGTAAGCCGGGTGACGCCTAGTCGGCATGGGCCGGCCGGCTGGCGGTTTCCCAAGGTTCGCCGATGTCGTCCATGCCCGCCTCGATCAACTCGGCCTCGAGGCGGATGTCGACGTTGCCGCTGAATGTCAGGTTGATCAGCGCGCGGCCCTGCTGCTCGGTTGCGTGGATGGTCAGCAACTCAAGGACATGGTCCTTCGACTGGCCGGGGAGGCCGCGCGACTTGGCGGCGGTCACCGTCTCGAAATGCAGGCCGGCGCGGATGCGGTAATGGGGCGGTCCGGGCCGTTCCCACATGAAGCGGTTGCACACCAGCGCAAAGCGGTTGGCCGTTGGCAGCCAGGCGATGTCGGACACCTTGAGGGCGGCGTCCTGCAGATAGCCGCCGATCACCGCGATGTCCTCGGCGTTCTCGGCGCGCAGCTTCATGTCCGGTCTCTCATGGCACGATCTGCCTGTCGTCCTGGGTGCGGCTGATGTCGGCGCCTACGGCGCGCAGCTTCTCTTCCAGCCGCTCGTAGCCGCGGTCCAGATGGTAGACGCCATTGACGACCGTCTCGCCCTCGGCGGCCATGCCGGCCAGCACCAGGCAGACCGAGGCGCGAAGGTCGGTCGCCATCACCGGCGCGCCGCGCAGGCGCGGGTTGCCGCGGACCATGGCCGAGCTGCCGTGAACGGTGATGTCGGCGCCCATGCGCGCCAGCTCGGGGGCATGCATGAAGCGGTTCTCGAAGATGGTCTCGGTGATCAGCGAGGCGCCGTCAGCCACCGCCATCAGCGCCATGAACTGGGCCTGCATGTCGGTGGGGAAACCGGGGAAGGGATGGGTGACGACGTCGAAGCCGCGACAACGGCCGGTGGGGTGGGACACCCGCACCTTGCCGAGTCCGTTGGAGATGTTGACGCCCGCCTTGCCCAGCGACTCGAACACCGCGCCGAGATGATCCATATGGGCGCCTTCCAGCACCAGCTCGCCGCCGGTGATGGCGGCAGCGACCGCATAGGTGCCTGCCTCGATCCGGTCCGGCATCACCGTGTGTTCCGCCGCGTGCAGCGCCTCGACGCCCTGGATCACCAGGCATTCGGTGCCGACGCCGTGGATGTTGGCGCCCATGGCGATCAGGCACTGGGCCAGGTCGGTCACCTCGGGTTCGCGGGCGGCGTTCTCCATGATGGTGGTGCCTCTGGCGAGGGCCGCGGCCATCAGCAGGTTCTCGGTGGCGCCCACCGAGACGAACGGGAATCGGATGGTCGCGCCCTTCAGGCCGCCGGGCGCGCGGGCGACCACGTTGCCGCCCTTCAGCTCAATCGTCGCGCCCATCGCCTCCAGACCCTTCAGGTGCTGGTCGATGGGGCGGATGCCGATGGCGTCGCCGCCGGGCATGGAAACGGTCGCCTCGCCGGTGCGGGCCAGCAGCGCGCCCAGCACCAGCACCGAGGCGCGGATGCGGTTGACGATCTCGTAGGGTGCGACGGTGGACAGTGGCGGCTTGGCCGTCAGCTTCAGGGTCCGGCCCCGGTTCGAGCCCTCGACCTCCTCGACGGTGGCGCCCAGGCTGGTCAGCAGGTCCGACATGGTGGTCATGTCGTCGAGCGCCGGGATGTTGTGGAGGGTGAGGGTTTCCTCGGTCAGCAGGCTCGCGGCCATCAGCGGCAGCGCCGCGTTCTTGGCGCCGCTGATGGCGATCTTGCCACGCAGCGGCCTGCCGCCGCGAATGATCAACTGGTCCATGTCAGAGCTTCGGCAGGGTCACGCCCCGCTGTCCCATATATTTGCCCGACTTGTCCTTGTAGGAGGTCTCGCACGGCTCGTTGCCCTGAAGGAACAGGAACTGGCAGGCGCCTTCGTTGGCGTAGATCTTCGCCGGCAGCGGGGTGGTGTTGGAAAACTCCAGCGTCACGTGTCCTTCCCATTCCGGCTCAAGCGGCGTGACGTTGACGATGATGCCGCAGCGGGCATAGGTGCTCTTGCCCAGGCAGATCACCAGGATATCGCGCGGGATACGGAAATATTCCACCGTCCGGGCCAGGGCGAACGAGTTGGGCGGTATGACGCAGACCTCTCCGGGCCGGTCGACGAAGCTCTGCTTGGAGAATTCCTTGGGGTCGACGATCACCGAATCCACGTTGGTAAACACCTTGAATTCGTCGGAGACGCGGGCGTCGTAGCCATAGGACGACAGGCCGTAGGAGATCACGCCGGCGCGCTGCTGCTTCTCGACGAACGGCTCGATCATGCCGTTGGCCAAGGCCTGCTCGCGGATCCAGATGTCGGACATGATCGCCATGGAGAACTCTCGGGTGTGAACGCGCCCACCCCTTCTAATGGAGCGGATGCCGTATCTCAACGCCTGCGCGCGGGGTGCCGCGTACGGGACATCGTTAAGACAGCGTTACTGACTCAGATTGCGATTTGTGACAGGATTGGCGCGGGCAAAATACATTTTTCTGGTTTCGGAGGAGTCGGGGCATGGACTGGTTGGCCAAGCTTGCCGTGGGCCTTGTGACGGGATTGCTGGTCTACTTTCTCTATCCGCACGACAAGCAGGCGCGGCCGATCACGGCGGCGGCTTTCGGCCTCGTGGGCGCGGCGATCGGCGGGTTTCTATCGATCAACATCAGTTATCTGGGCGGCGCGCACCTGAACCCGACGAGCCTGGCGGTCGCGGCCGGCGGGGCCGCGGTGTTCGCCTGGGCCTATCTGAACATGTCCAGCTAGGCAGGATCGTCCGCGGCATCGGCATTCGGATCGGGCGACTGCTTGCGCTGCTGTTCCTTGCGGCGGCGCAAGTTTTCGCGCAGCGCCTCGGCGGCCCGGCGGTCGTGCTCGGCCTTGTTCGAACCCGGTTTACGCTCGGTCACGGCGCCGCTCCCGCAGGCTTTCCCGCCCGGTTCCGTACGATGCGGGCTCCCTTGGCCCCGATGCCATGGAGTCGAATTCGTTCACCTTCCGCCCATTCCCATCCTGTGGTCCGCATGGACCTGCGCCGAGTACCATATTATGCATAGAACCGACCGCGCGACGACCCGCGCGGCGGACGGAGACGCTGATGAGGCTTGCATTGCGACGGGTGGCGGGTAGGGCGGCGGCCATGCTGGCCGGCCTGCTGCTGGCGGCGCCGCTGGCGGCAGCGCCGGTGAAGACCGAGAACGCCCAGGCGGAGCTTGTCGCCGAGGTGGCCCAGGCGGCGCCGGGCGAGCCGTTCCAGGTGGCGCTGAAGCTGACGCCGCGCGAGCACTGGCACACCTATTGGCGCAATCCGGGCGATTCCGGCCTCGCCACCTCGCTGGAGTGGACGCTGCCGCCGGGGTTCGCGGCGAGCGGCATCGACTGGCCGGTGCCCAAGGCGCTGCCGTTCGGGCCGTTGACCAATTACGGCTACGACGCCGAGCACTGGCTGCTGGTGACCGTCACGCCGCCCGCCGACCTGCCGCAAGGGGAGGTGACGCTCAGGACCCGCGCCGACTGGCTGGTGTGCGAGGAGATCTGCATTCCCGAGGGCGCCGATCTGGAGCTGAAACTTCCGGTAGGGAAGGAGGCGGTGCGCGATCCGCTGCGCACTGCCGGTTTCAGGAAAGCGCGCGAGGCTCTGCCCCAGCCGTTCCCGGGCACCGCCGCGTTCAAGGTCGAGGGCGATCGGCTGGGATTGCGGTTCGAGCCCGTGGAGCCCGGCCAGAAGCTGCGGTTCTTTCCGTACGACGACACCCTGATCAACAACAGCGCCCAGCAGGCGGTCGCCGAGGAGGGATCGCTCGTCCGGATGGCCATCGCCATGGGAAGCGGCAAGGCGGGCGCCACGGTCGACGGGGTGCTCAGGTCCGGCGACAAGGGCTATGCGATCAGCGCCGTTCCGGGGACGTTCGGCCTGCCTTCTGCGGCCGGACCCGCGAGTTCCGGAGCCATCGGCGCCGGGGGAGGCGCGGGTTCGACGTCGGTGTGGCAGGCCATGCTGTTTGCCTTCGTGGGCGGCATTCTGCTCAACCTGATGCCCTGCGTGTTCCCGGTGCTGTCGCTGAAGGCGCTCTCGGTGGTCAAGGCGTCGGGCCTGTCGCTGCGCGAGAAGCGGATCGAGGGCCTGCTCTATACGGCAGGCGTGGTGACCAGCTTCCTGTTGCTGGCAGGCGCGCTGCTGGCGTTCCGGGCCGGCGGCGCGGCGGTGGGCTGGGGCTTCCAGCTGCAGTCGCCCGAGGTCGTCGCCGTGCTGGCGGTGATCCTGTTCACGGTGGGCCTGTCGCTGGCCGGCTATTTCGAGCTGGGCGGCAGCTTCACGGGCCTGGGGCAGGGGCTGGTCGACCGGGGCGGCGCGCTGGGTGCGTTCTCGACCGGCGTGCTGGCGACGATCGTCGCGACGCCCTGCACAGCGCCGTTCATGGCCTCGGCGCTGGGCGTCGCGATGCTGCTGCCGCCGATCCAGGCGCTGGCGATCTTCGCCGCGCTGGGCTTCGGGCTGGCATTTCCCATGCTGCTGATCAGCGAGGTGCCGGCGATCGGCCGGCTGCTGCCGCGGCCCGGCCCATGGATGGACCGGTTTCGCCAGTTCCTGGCGTTCCCCGTATTCGCGACGGTGATCTGGCTGGTGACGGTGATCGGCCAGCAGTCCGGCGTGGCCGGGGTCGCCGCCCTGCTGGGCATCATGGTGCTGGTGGTGTTCGCCATCTGGGCATGGCGCCTTGCCGGCGACGCGCGCGGGTTCGGCAAGGCGATGGGCCATGCGGTTGCGGTGGCTGCGCTCGCCGCGAGCGTCTGGCTGGTGTGGTATGCGGGCGAGCAGGACGCGCCCGCATCGGCTGCCGACGGCGGCGCGCTCGCGGCCGAGCCGTTCGAGCAGGCCAGGCTCGACGCATACCGTTCGGCGGGCGAGCCGGTGTTCGTCAACATGACGGCGGCATGGTGCATCACCTGCCTCGCCAACGAGCGGGTCGCGCTGTCGACCGACGAGGTCGCCGCCGAATTCCGCAACCGGGGCATCCGCTACCTGAAGGGCGACTGGACCCGGCGGGACGCGAAGATTACCAAAATATTGACGGACTATGGCCGCAGCGGCGTGCCGCTCTATCTCTATTTCGCGCCTGGACGCGCCCAGGCCGTCGTGCTGCCGCAGCTGCTCACGCCGGACATCGTGCTGGACGCCATCGGCCAGGCCGAGGGGTAGTTTTTCAATCCAGGGAGTGAGTGATGATCGGACGACTTTCGACGGCTCTGGCGGGCGGCATCGCGCTGTGCGCGGTAGCGGTCTCGGCCCAGGCGGCGCCGGAGATCGGCAAGCCCGCGCCGACCTTCGCGGGCAAGGATTCCAGCGGCGATACGGTCAATCTCGGCGACCTCGCGGGCAAGACCGTGGTGCTGGAGTGGACCAACCACGAATGCCCGTTCGTGAAGAAGCACTATGACAGCGGCAACATGCAGGCTCTCCAGAAGGATCTTACCGGCAAGGGCGCGGTCTGGCTGACGGTGATTTCGTCGGCGCCCGGCAAGCAGGGCCACGTGTCGCCGGCGGAAGCCGACAAGCTGACGGCCTCGCGCAAGGCGGCGCCGACGGACGTGATCCTCGACGAGGACGGCAAGATCGGCATGGCCTACGGCGCCACCGCAACGCCGCAGATGGTGGTGATCACGCCCGACCAGAAGGTCGCCTATATGGGCGCCATCGACAGCATCCCGTCGGCCAAGCAGGACGACATCCCCAAGGCGCAGAACTACGTGCGCGCCGCCTATGATTCGGTGGCCGCCGGCAAGCCCGTCCAGGTCGCCCAGACCAAGGCTTATGGCTGCTCGGTGAAATACCAGTAGGAATCGGGGCCCGCGGCGAGTTGCCGCGGGCCGTGTCCCGCCTGATGCCGAGCGGCCCGGCTGGGTCATGCGGCGGCGATTCCGGGGCGAGCGCCATCATCGGCATGCTTGCCCTGAAATGGCTTGCAACAGTTTGGAGCGCTTGGTATCTACCCGGCCCGGCGCTGCTGTAGCTCAGTGGTAGAGCACTCCCTTGGTAAGGGAGAGGTCGACAGTTCAATCCTGTCCAGCAGCACCAGTTTTCCCCGGATTTCGAACCCTTGGCGGTGCTAGTTCAGCACCCGCGGCGCCGGCTTGCCCTCCTGTGGCGCGGCCTGTTCTCCGGCCAGGGCGCCCAGCTCCAGTTCCCATCCCGCCTTTCTCGCGGCGTTCCGGATCAGGCGGACCATGGCGTGCAGCAGCACGTCGTCGAGCGCCATGGTCACGGGCCGTCCGTCCTTGGCGGCAAAGGCGATTTGGTTGCTTCCCTTGGGATCGTCGACACGCTTGATGCTTCCCTGTGTGATCAGCACCGGCGCCTCGCCGAAATGCTGACTGGTCACCTTGTCCTTGTCGTAGGTCTTGGTGAACTTGCCCGCGGCGACGGCCTTCTCGTGCTGGAATCGGACGACGCTGGAGCGGGCCGCATCCGACTGCTGCGCGGTCGCCTCGGGGGTCGATTCGGCCAGTTTCAGCAGGTTGGGCCACAGCAGCTTCACGAAGCGCCGGGTGAACCACATGCGGAATTCCTTGCCGTCCTTAGAGATGATGGACATCAGCAGGCGGTCTTCCGGCGGGTCGAACTCGACCCTCATCTGGTGGATGGTGGACATGACGAGATTCCGTATTTTGCCCGCAGAATGGCGGCAAAGCGCCCGTTCGTAAACCGCCGGGTTCTAAGCATGCCTCGACGGCGCATCGGAGCAGTCGAGGGCGCCGGACTGTGCGCGGATGCGCTGCCCCATGAACTCCATGAATACCCGGATGCGGGCGCTGCGCCGCGTGTCGCGGTGGGTGAGGATCCAGAGCGGCGTCCGCATGTCCTCGATCAACGGCGTCAGGCGCCGGAGGCCGGGCTCCGGTTCGGCGATGTGGCAGGGCAGCACCGTGACGCCCACATCGGCCTTCACCGCCGCGAACAGCACGGTGAGGATGTTCGAGCGCATGACGATGCGGGCGTCCGGATAGTGACGGGCGATCCAGCGGCTGATCCAGGTGCCGGACATGCCCTCCTCGAAGGCCAGCCAGTCGTGGTCCGACAGGTCGGTGACATCCGGGCGCGCGTCGAGATAGCCGACGCCGCCATAGACGGCGCTCGCCAGGGTGCCGAGCCGGCGGCCGACGAGATTCTCGGGCGGCTGCCCGGTGGGACGGATCGCCACGTCGGCGTCCCGCTGCGTCAGGTTGACGATCCGCTCGGACACCATCAACTCGACGACGATGCCGGGATAGGCCTGCCGAAAGGCGGCGAGGTGCGGGGGCAGGAAGTATTCGGCGATGGTGTCCACCGTCGCGCAGCGCACCGTTCCGGTCAGGCCCACGTCGCGTCCGGAAAGGCGGCGCTCGAGGCCCAGCACGTCCTGTTCGATGCGCGCGGCGACGTCGGCCATCTCCTCGCCGGCGGCGGTGGCGATGTATCCGGTGGGCGTGCGCTCGAACAGCTTCGCACCCAGCCGTTCCTCGGCCACGTCCAGTCGCCGCAGCACGGTGGTATGGTTGACACCCAGGCGCCGCGCGGCGCCCGACAGGCCGCCGCCACGCACGACGGCGAGCACCAGCCGCAGATCGTCCCATGATCCATCCTGTGCGCTCACGCACAGGATGTTTCCCTATTTCCCCAGTTCTGGCAAGCCCGTCGCCGTCCTAGCTTTCGGGTAACGGCGATTGGCGCCGAACAGCATCGAAAGAGGGAAATCATGCGCAGCGTCCTTGTCATAGACTCCAGCCCGAACCTGTCCGGCTCGATCAGCCGCGGCCTGACCCGCCGCTTCGCGGAAGGATGGGCGCTCGTTCATCCGGGGGACCGGATCGTCCACCGCGACGTGGGAGCCAGCCCGCCGCCGCACCTCGACGCCGAAACCCTGGCCGCCTGGTTCACTCCGGCCGAGCAGCGAGACGCCGAGGCGGCGGGGCGGGCCGTGCTGTCGGATGCGCTAGTTGTGATCTCTCAACAGGTTGTCCACTCGGTCTGATCCGAGGAAGCTGAGGTTTGCGAAGCTTCAGTGTTCCCAGGGAGAGCCGAGTGGACGTGCACAAGAATGCCCGACTGACCCCGCTAGGTCGAG
>JBFWZH010000018.1:0-78350 GCA_050185585.1 Sphingomonadales bacterium
GGGGCGTTTTCGATGCCGTCCACCAGCCTGAATCCCTTCCCATGCAACGCCCCTCACCCTCCCACGGCCTTCGGCCGCGGGCCCTCCCTCTCCCAAGGGGCGAGGGTCAACCTTGCCGGCTTTTGCTCTAGCAATCTTGTGATTGAACGTATCTGTTTCCTGTCCTCGAAGCAGCGCGAAGACCCAAGTGCGAACCTCCCTTGAAATCGATGACGACGTTCTCGAAGCGGCACGGGCTATTGCTCGGCGCAGCAACACGACCGTCGGTGCGGTTATTTCCGATCTTGCGCGACAGGCCTTGCAGCGCTTCAAGGTACCGAGTTCGCGTAATGGAGTTCCTCTGCTCCCAGTGCGCAGAGCGGGAGTCGTAGTCGCGTCAGATACCGTCAACGACTGCGTGACGAACTACCGTGACGCGGCTTATTCCGCCGGCTCCGCCGCGCCGTCCGGCCCGGCCGCGACCATCGCCGCAACCGGCTTCCTTCTCGACAGCAGCGTGTAGAACGCCGGGACGATGAACAGGGTGAAGGCGGTGCCGAAGGTCATGCCGCCGACCAGCGCCCAGCCGATCTCGTGCCGGCTCTCCGAGCCCGCGCCGGTGGCGATGGCGAGCGGGACGGCGCCGAGCACCATGGCGCCGGTGGTCATCAGGATCGGGCGCAGGCGTAGCACGGCTGCTTCGATCACCGCCTCGGTCTTGGTCCTGCCCGCCTCCATCTGGCGGTTGGCGAACTCGACGATCAGGATGCCGTGCTTGGTGATCAGGCCGATCAGGGCGATGAGCCCGATCTGGCTGTAGACGTTGAGGGTGCCGCCGGTGAGCTTCATGGTGGCGATGGCGCCGCCGATGGCGAGCGGCACGGTGAGCATGATGATCAGCGGATCGACGAAGCTCTCGAACTGGGCCGAAAGGAACAGGTAGATGAAGCCCAGCGCCAGTATGAAGGTGATGATCATGCTGGCGCCCGATTGCATGAACTCGCGGGCGTTGCCCTTGTAGTCGATCTGCATGCCGGGGGCGACTTCCCGGGTGGTTTCCTCCAGCACGCCCAGCGCGTCGCCCAGGCTGTAGTCGGGCGTCAGATTGGCGGTGATGGTGGCCGAGCGCAGCTTGTTGAAGTGGTTGAGCTCGCGCGGCGTCACCGACTCCGTCATGTCCACCAGATTCTCGAGCGGGATCATCTGGCCTTCGGCGCTGCGCACGAAGATGGTCCGCAAGTGCTCGGGGTTGCGCCGGTCCACGTCGGCGATCTTCAGCACCACGTCGTACTGCTTGTTGCCGCGCTTGAAGTGGGTGGCCTCGCGGCTGCCCAGCATGGTCTCGAGCGTACGGCCGACGTCGTCGACCCTGACGCCGGTGGCGGCGGCCTTGTTGCGGTTGACGTTGATCTTCAGCTCGGGCTTGTTGAGCTTCAGGTCGCTGCGCAGCGCGGCGAAGCCGGGGACCTGGGACACCTGCGCGATGATCTTGTCGGCCGCCGTGCTCAGCTCCTCGTAGGTGCCGGTGGTCTGGATGACGAAATCGATGTTGGCATCCTGCGGCGAGCTGCCGAACGGGCCCGGATTGTTGGGAAGCGCGATGACGCCGGGAACCGCTGCCATCTTCGGCGCCATCTCCTTCTGGATGTCGAGCGATCCGCGGCCGCGGTCCTTCCACGGCGTCAGCAGCACGAAGGAATAGCCCTGGTTCACCGTGGGGCGTCCGACCGCGGTATAGAAGTTCTTCTGCGCGTCGGGATGGGCGATGTAGAGCTTTTCCAGTTCGGCGGCGTACTTGTTCATGTAGTCGGGCGTCGCGCCTTCGGGCCCGAGGAAATAGCCGACGAAATAGCCGCGGTCCTCCTGGGGCGACAGCTCGTGCTTGAGCGTCGAGTAGAGCACCGCCGTGCCGACGGCGATGCAGCCGGCAACGAGGAAGATGGCGTTGCGGCGATGCATGGCGGCGGTAAGGGCGCGGCGATAGCCTCGGCTGAGGCCGCCGAACACCCGGTCGATGCGTTGGGGCAGCCAGCCGCCTTCGCTGACCCGAAGCATCTTCGAGCACAGCATGGGCGTAAGCGTCAGCGCGACGAAGCCCGAGATCAGCACCGTGCCGGCCAGGGTCAGCGCGAACTCGGTGAACAGCCTGCCAGTGCGGCCCGGCGTGAACGCCACCGGCGCGAACACGGCGACCAGCGTCAGGGTCATGGCGACGATCGCGAAGCCGATCTCCTTGCTGCCCTTGAGCGCCGCCTCCCGCCGCGGCTCGCCCCGTTCCATGTGGCGATGGATGTTCTCCAGCATGATGATGGCGTCGTCGACCACGAGGCCGATGGCGACCACCATGGCGAGCAGGGTCAGCGAATTGATGCTGAAGCCGAACAGGAAGATCAGGAAGAAGCCGCCGGTGAGCGCGATGGGGATGGTCAGCAGCGGGATCAGGGTCGCCCGCATGGAACCCAGGAACAGGAAGATCACCGCCAGCACCAGCACGAAGGCCTCGATGAGGGTGATGTAGACCGCGTCGATCGACGCCTTCACATAGACCGACTTGTCCCAGTTCACCTCGCCGGTAATGCCTTCGGGCAGCGACTTCAGCAGCTCAGGCAGGACGGCGTGGACTTCCTCGGCGACGGCGAGCGGATTGGCCTTGCCCTGCTTGACCACACCGAGCGCGGTGGCGGGGCGTCCGCCGTAGCGGGCGATTTCCCGGTTCTCCTCGGCGCCCAGTTCGACCTTGGCCACGTCCTTGACCCGCACCAGATAGCCGTCGGCGTCCTTTAGGATGATCTGCTCGAACTCCTTCGGGGTATTGAGGTCGGTCTCGGCCAGCACGGTGAACTCGCGTTCCTGGCTCTCGATGCGCCCGGCCGGGATCTCCACGTTCTGCTGACGCAGCGCATCCTCGACGTCGGCGGGCGTCAGGCCGTAGGCGGCGAGGCGGGTACGGTCGAGCCAGATGCGCATGGCGTAGTAGCGCGGCGCGTAATAGATCACCTTGGCCACGCCCGGCAATGTCTGCAGCCGGTCCTTGACGAACCGGTCGGCGGCCTCGGTGACCACCAGCTGGTCGAACGTGTCGCTGTAGAACACCACCCAGATCAGCGCGCCGGCATCGGCCTCGACCTTGCCGATCACCGGCTCGTCGATGTCGTTGGGCAGCTGTCCGCGGGCGCGCGAGACCCGGTCGCGGACGTCGCTCGCCGCGTCGTCCTCGTCCCGGTCCAGCTTGAAGCGGACGGTGATCTCGCTTTTCTCGGCGCGGCTGACCGAGCTGATGTAGTCGATGCCTTCGATGCCGGCCAGCTCCTCCTCGAGCGGCACGGTCACCTGGGACTCGATCACCTTGGCGCTGGCGCCCGGATAGCGGGTCTCGATGCTGACCACAGGCTCGTCGATGTCCGGATATTCGCGCACGGCGAGCCGGTCGTAGGCGATCAGGCCCAGCAGCACCACCAGCATGTTGAGCACGGTCGCGAAGACCGGCCGGCGGATGCTGATCTCGGAGATCTTCATTTCAGTTCGCCGAGGCGCTTCGGACGTTCACCGAGGCTCCCTCGCGCAGCTTGAGCTGTCCGGCCGTGACGACCGTGTCCCTCGGCGTCAGGCCCGAGACGATCTCGACCACGCCGTCGCGCCGGATGCCGGGCTTGACCTGGGTCATGGTCGCCTTGCCGGCCACGACCTTGTAGACAAAATGGTCGGTGCCCTGCGGGATGATGGCTTCCTCCGGGATCAGGATGGCGTTCTCGTGCCGGGCGAGGCCCAGCGAGGCGCGGGCGAACAGGCCGGGGCGCAGCAGCCGCTCGGCGTTGGGCGCGCGGGCGCGGATGGCGAGGCTCCTGCCGTCGACATCGACCTGCGGATCGATGGCGTAGACCTCGGCCTCGAAGGTCTGACCGGGCAGGGCGTCGAGCTGGAACTTCACCGTCTGTCCCATGGCCACCTGGGCGAGGTACAGCTCGGGCACCCGGAACTCCAGCTTGATGGGATCGATGACGTCGAGCGTCACCAGGTCCTGTCCGGGGGTAACGTAGTCGCCGACCGCCACCTTGCGCAGGCCGGCGACGCCGTCATAGGGCGCGGTGATGCGGGTCTTGGCGAGGCGGGCCCGGGCGAGCGCGACGCTCGCCTCGTCCATGCGCATCTTGGTCAGGTTCTCGTCGCGGGTGCGCTGGGAGGCGGCGCCCCTTGCCAGCAGTTCGGCGGCGCGCTGGTGGTTGGCCTGGCTGAGCGACAGGCTGGCCTCGGCCTGGGCAAGCTCAGCCTCGTAGATCGAGCCGTCCAGGGCGACGAGGAGCTGACCCTTGTGCACCGGCTGGCCTTCCTTGAAGCCGATGGAGGTCACCACGCCGGCGATCTCGGGCCGCATCACGATGGAGTCTTCCGACCGCAGGGTGCCGATGGCGCTGACCTCCTGCTGCACCGGCTGGACCCGGACCTGGGCCGCCTCGACGATGACGGCGTTGCCACCGGCCGGAACGGCATTGGCCGGCTCGCCGTTGCGGAAGAATCCCCAATAGGCGCCAGCCGCGATGACCAGCACGGCGATAGCCGCGACGCCGATGTTCCTGTTGTTCCGCATCCGTCGCCGGTCGCTTTCCGATGTCCCCGTTATCCGGCGGCCGCATTAACCAGCACACGCGCAGATTTATTCGAACTCTAGGCCGTGCGGAATGATTTGTCACCTGCGTCGGATGAAAAACCGTTCCCGGATTCACGCGCCAGGGACAAAAAAATCGGGGAGCCCGAAGGCTCCCCGATGATCGAAACCCGCCTACGCGGCGATCAGAAGTCGAACGAGACCTTGACGCCGTAGGTACGAGGGTTGTTGTCCTGGATGAAGTTGAACAGGGCGGCCACCGCGGTCAGCGACTGCATGTAGTGGACGTTGCCGATGTTCTTCATGAACAGGGAGATCCGGTACCGGTCCTCGATCTCGCGCCAGGTGATGCTGGCGTTGAAGACGTGGGCGCCTTCGCGGATCGGGGTCACCAGCACGCCGTTGTAGTTCAGCAGGCCGGTGGTCAGGCCGGCCGGAACGCCGTTCGACGCCTGGTTCGAACTGGACTGATAGTGCCAGTCGGCCGCGAACTCCAGGCTGCCGGCATTGCCGACCGGCATCTCGTAGGCGAAACCGGCCGACAGGGTCCACTTCGGCGCGCGCGGGTTGGGCACGAGCACCTGGGTCGGGAACACGTAGAAGGTCACGCCATTGTCGATGAACGAGAACGCGTTATCCGGGTCGCACGAGCCCGAGGGATCGCCCGGGTTGACCGTGGTCGGGCCGTCGATGTCGGTGCAGAAGTCGCGGCTGGTCTTGAGCCACCCCACCGAACCCCACAGCGTCAGGCCTTCCACGGGAACCGTGTTGACTTCGAACTCGATGCCCTTGGAGGTGGAGTTGGCCGCGTTGTCGGTGACCGTCTCCTGGCCGCCGCCCGAACCCGACGACTGCCGGATGATCGCGACCTGCTGGTCCTTGTACTCGATCCAGAAACCGGTCAGGTTGACGCGCAACCGGTTGTCGAGGCCGTCCCACTTGATGCCGACTTCATAGGAGTCGGCGGTTTCCTCGTTGTAGGGCTGGCAGGTGAAGGTCGAGCCGCAGCGGCCGTTGAAGCCGCCCGAGCGAAAACCGCGGGTCCAGCTGGCATAGAGGAACAGGTCGTCATTCGCTTCCCAGCTCAGGCCGACCTTGGGGCTGACATTGCTCCAGTTGTTCTTGCGGCCGGCCGCGGTGTCGATGTCCGTGTCGCTGTCGAAGAAGTTGCCGACCAGCGGATTGAGGTTGCACTCGCGGTTGACGCCGTCGTTCACCGGCGACGGTGCGCAGGTCTCGATGTTCTTCTTTTCCTTGTTGTAGCGCAGACCGGCGGTGAGGGTGATGCCCTCCCAGATGTGCCAGTTGGCGTTGATGAAGGCGGCCCAGGCGGTGTTGTCCTGGATCGTCTCGCCGAAGCCGGAGGCATTGGGGTTGAGCGCATCGAGGGTCGTGGCCGGATTGCCCGGGACGGCGCCGAGGCGCTGGCCGATGGCGAGCGGGAACGCCGAGCCGAAGTTCGGGTCGAACAGCCAGCCGAACGTGTCCTGCCACATCGTGTACTTCTGCTTGAAATAGTAGAAGCCGGCGACGAAGTCGATGGTGTCCGAGAAGCTCGACGCATAGCGGAATTCGTGGCTGGTCTGGTAGTGCCACTGCTCGCGCTGGGTCATGAAGATCGGCAGGTCGGTGGTGTCGAAATCGTTGAACACGTTCTCGTGCACGTCGCGGTAGTTGCCGACATAGGTGAAGGTGCCGAAATCCGGGACATCGTAGGTGATCTCGCCGGTGATGCCGTAGATGTCGAAATCCGATCCGCGGCCGCTGGTATTGTCGGCATGGACGATGAAATCGTTCTTGCCGCGCTCCTGGGCGCAGACCTTGTCGATTTCGGCCTGTCCGCCATAGACCCAGGCGATTAGCGGTACGGTCTGCGTCACGTTGCCCGGCACCGTGCCGTAATTGTCGGCGGCGAACGGATTGAAGTTGCCGTTGCCGTCGTGACCGCAGGCGCTGTACGGGGTGTTGCCCCAGCTGTCGTCGCGCTCCCGGACGATCTCGCCGCGGATGACGATGTCCAAATTGTCGTTCGGCTGGAACCGGAACGACGGCAGGATGGTGATGCGGTCGGTGCCGCCGTAGTTGGTGCCGTCGGTGGCGTTCTTGTAGAAGCCGTCATTGTTGGTCGACTTGGCGGCGAGGCGCATGGCGACCTTCTCGCCCAACGGCACGTTGATCACGCCCGAGACGTCGATCTGTCCGTAGTTGCCGGCGGTGACCTCGCCCTTGACGTCGAATTCGGACATGTCGGGCCTGGCGTGGTTGACGATCACCGCGCCGACGATGGTGTTGCGGCCGAACAGGGTGCCTTGCGGACCGCGCAGGATTTCGACGTTGGAGATGTCGAGCAGGTCGCTCAGCGCCGTTGAGGTGCGGGCCTGGTAGACGCCGTCGATGAAGATGCCGACACCCGGGTCGGTGGCGGACTCGATGTCGGCGCTGCCGAAGCCGCGGATGTAGAACGCCGAGGCGTTCTGGAACGCGCCCACCGGCTCCAGGTTGACGTTCGGCGCCTGCGACGTCAGGTCGCGCAAGTCGGTGGCGAATGTGCGCTCGAGCTGAGCGCCCGAAACCGAAGTCGTGGCCACCGGAGTCGTCTGCGCCGACGTCTCGACGCGGGTCGCCGTCGAGACGACGGTGTCGAGCTGGGTTCTGGGTCCGGTCCTGCCCTGGTCGTCCGCCGCGGGCGGATCCTGCGCGAGGGCAGCGCCGCTCGACAGGGCGATCACCGAGACGGTCGCCAGTGCGAGCGGCCATTTCGGCGTGCCGGCAAATTTCGTTGGTTTCATCTGATACTCCCCTGGACCACGAAAATAAAAAGGTTCTTCCCGCCCTCGATCAGCGCGCGAAGCGGTCAAACATGATGGCAACAGGAATGATTGTTTGTTTTCTCCCCGGGTCTGCCCATCAGTTTCAACCTACTGATCTGTATGGCGTGGGCCTCTCCAGGCCCGCGGCAAGGATAACGCCACCGACGGCGCACAGCGCAATGGAAAAAAGCAGCAAAGGTGACGGGTTTACCAATTAGGCAAGGGCTGTTGCGAAAACAACACAGCCCGGCCGTTGCCAATTCGCAAGCATCAATGACTTTTATTCAAGAAAAAGGGGGACCCGAAGGTCCCCCGAAATCGCGCCGCTTGACGCGGTCAGAGGTCGAACGAGACCTCGATGCCCCAGTGGCGGGGCTCGTTGGGCTGGCGGAAATTGAACAGGCCCGCCACGTAGGTGGTCGTGCTGACGTACAGCTCGTTGGTGATGTTCTTCACGAAGAACGAGACCTTGTAGCGGTTCTCCATCTCGGTGAAGGCGATGTTGGCGTTGAAGATGTGCGCACTATCGCGGCGGGCGGCGAGATGATCGCCGGTGTACTGGGTCACGCCGTTCTGCGTGCCCGGCGGGAAGCCCGACGAGGACAGGGCGAGCGAGCCGCGGTAGGTCCAGTCGCCGGCGAGGGTCAGGAAGCCGGCGTTGCCGACCGGGATCTCGTAGCTGATCCCCAGCCGGGTGGTCCATTCGGGCGCCTGCGCAGGCTCGAGCCCGGCATTGTCGAACGGATCGAGGACGCCGACGCCGGGGATCACGACCTGGGTGCCGCAGGAGGCCTTGCCGGCCGGGGTCGGCGCGGCGGGGCCGTTCAGGTCGGCGCACCATGCCAGGGTGTCGGCATCGAGGAAGCCGACGGAGCCGTTGAGCGTCAGGCCCTCGACGGGAATGGCCGTCATCTCCAGCTCGATGCCGCGCGAGCGGGCGCTGGCCGCGTTCTCGGTCACCGTCTCCTGGCCGCCCGAGCCGCCTGCGGCGGGACGGATGATGGTGCGCTGCAGGTCCGAGAACTCGGTCCAGAACGCCGCCAGGTTGAGGCGCAGCCGCCGGTCGAACAGGTCGGCCTTGATGCCGACCTCGTAGTTGTCGGCCTTTTCCTCGTTGAACGGGCCGGCGGTGGCCGGGAAGTTGCCGCGGCCGTTGAAGCCGCCGGAGCGGAAGCCGCGCGACCAGCTGGCGAAGGCGAACAGGTCGTCGGTGAACTGGTAGTTCAGGCTGACCTTGGGGCTGATGTTCGACCACTTGTTCTTGCCGGGGTTCTGTCCAGCCAGTGGGTCGTCGCCGATATCCGTGTCGCTGTCGAAGGTGGTGTCGATCGCGCCCGGCACGTTCGGGAAGCATTCGCGGGTGGCCGGGTTCGCGAAGCCCACGCCGCAGTGGTAGAAGTCCTTGCGCTCGCTGTCGTAGCGGGCGCCGGTCACCAGGGTCAGGCTGTCGGTGATGTGCCAGTTGGCCTGGCCGAAGATCGACCACTGGTCGTGCCACTGCTCGCTGCGGCCGATCGCCGAGGCGCCGGTGTTGGGCGCGCCCACCAGGAACGCGCCGTAGCCGTCCTGCACCAGCACGTAGTGCTGCTTGAAGTAATAGGCGCCGACCACGAACTCGACGAAGTCCGAGAACTCCGATGCGAAGCGGAACTCGTGCGAGGTCTGCCAGTGCCACTGCTCGCGCTGGGTGTTGAACAGGTCGAAGGGCGTGGTGTCGAAGTCGTTGTACACGTCCTCGTGCACGTCGCGGTAGTTGCCCAGATAGGTGAAGGTGCCGAGGTCGGGGACGTTGTAGTTCACCTCTCCGGTGACGCCCCAAACATCGAAGTCGGCGCCGAAGCCGTTGAAGTGGTCGTGGTTGATGATGAAGTCGTTCTTGCTGACCTCGGTGCCGCAGAACTCGCGGGCGACCATGCCGCCGGCGATCGAGCGGACCGTGTTGATCACCAGGTCGTTGCCTGCCGTGCCGAGGACGGGGTCGGTGACGCAGACATTGTGCGGCACGTTCGGGAAGCTGTCGTCGCGGGTGCGGTTGTATTCGCCGCGCAGGGTGACGTCGAGATTGTCGTTCTGGAACTTGAAGCTGGGCAGGATCGTGAGACGCTCCTGGCCGCCGATCTTGGTGTTGTCGAAAGTGTTGTAATAGAAGCCGTCGAAATTGGTGGACTTCACCGCCAGGCGGAAGGCGGCGGTGCCCTCGACGATCGGCACGTTGATGGTGCCCTTGACGTCCATGCGGCCGCGCTTGCCCGCGAGGACCGAGCCCTTGACATCGAACTCGCTCACGTCCGGGGCATTGTGCCTCAGCAGCACCGCGCCGCCGATGGCGTTGCGGCCGAACAGGGTGCCTTGCGGACCGCGCAGCACCTCGACCGCCTCGACATCGAGGAAGTCGACCAGCGCCGTCGAGGTTCGGGCCATGTAGATGCCGTCGATCAGCACCGCGATGCCCGGGTCGGCGGCGGATTCGATGTCGGCCGAGCCGGCGCCGCGGATGTAGAAGGCCGAGGCGTTCTGGAAGGCGCCCACAGGCTGGAGCAGCACGTTGGGCGCGCTGCCCGCGATGTCGCGAAAATCCTGGGCGAAGGTACGCTCGAGCGCGTCGCCCGAAATGGTGGTGAGCGCGACGGGCGTGCTCTGGACGTCGGACTCGACCTTCTGCGCCTGGGTGATGACGGTCTCGATCTGGCTGCGCGGCGCAAAGCCCGGATCGGTTGGCGCGGGCGGCGGATCCTGCGCCCATGCGGCCGCCGCGGAAAGCGCCACGGCGGAGACGGACAGCACAGTCGCCGGTCTCCGGAGCCGTTCGAAAATATTGAAATCGCTCATTGATACTCCCCTTTCAAATAACGGTTCTGCAGTTGCGGCACCGCTTGCTGCGGCTTGTTCCGCGCTGCACCCTCCGACACGCGACCGCGCACCGGCAGTGCCGCACCGGCATTACCCCTCGCCGGTTCGGAGCCCTTGTCGGGCCCGATTGAATCGGGAGGCTAAAAGGTGTGGTCGAGCACTGGCAACAATAATTAATCGTCTAGGCTTGTTTTATTAAACATTGTTGCTTGTATGGCACACCGGTGCCGGCAGCTCTCCAAAAAAAATCGGGGGACCCGAAGGTCCCCCGACTGGCATGGAATGCCGATAAGGCTCAGAAGTCGAAGTTGACCTCGACGCCCCAGTGGCGCGGTTCGTTCATCTGCATGAAGTTGAACAGGGCCGCCACGGCGGTGATCGACTGGATGTAATGCTCGTTGGTGATGTTCTTGACGAAGAACGACACCCGGTAGCGGTTGTCCAGTTCGTTGAAGGTTACGCTGGCGTTGAACACGTGGGCCTTGTCGCGCCACGGCGTGATCAGCGTGCCGTCGTAGTTCAGGATGCCGGCGGTGCTTCCCGGAGGAATGCCCGCGGCGGCCTGGAGCGAGCGCGAGGTGTAGCGCCAGTCGGCGGCCAGCTCCAGGAAGCCCAGGTCGGCGACCGGGAATTCGTAGGAGACGCCGGCCGACAGTGTCCACTTCGGCGCGCGCGGCAGCGGCAGGCCCGAGGCGTCGATCGGATAATAGCCGTAGCCACCATTCGGATAGGCCGCGTTGGCCACCTCGATCACGTCGTCCGGGTTGCACGAGGCCGACGGGGCGCCGGGGAAGGCGCCGATGCCGTCGACGTCGGCGCAGAAGCTGGTGCGCTTGGCGTCGAGGAAGCCCAGGGCGCCCCACAGCTTCAGGCCGTCGGTCGGGACCGCGGTCACCTCGAGCTCGATGCCCTTGGCGCGGGCCTGGCCGGCGTTGGCGGTGACGGTCTCGTTGCCGCCGCCCGATTCAGCCGGCGACTGGCGGATCAGCGTGACCTGCTGGTTCTGGTACTCGAGCCAGAAGCCGGTCAGGTTGATACGCAGCCCGTCGGTCGCGTCCCACTTCATGCCGAGCTCATAGGAATCGGCGGTCTCGGGATCGAAGGGCGTGCACGAGAACGGCGTGCCACAGCGACCGTTGAAGCCGCCCGAGCGGAAGCCGCGGGTCCAGCTGGCATAGAGGAACATGTCGTCCGTCGCCTGCCAGTTCAGGCCCAGCTTGGGGCTGACGTTGCTCCAGCTGTTGTCGCCCGGTGCGAGCGACAGGTAGCTGCTGTAGAAGGTTGAATTGGGCAGGCCGGGCGTGGTGTTGCACGTCCGGGCGACCCGGTCGTTGACCACCGACGGGGCACAGGTGACGAAGTTCTTCGTCTCCTCGGTGTAGCGCAGGCCGCCAACGGCGGTGATGGTGTCGGTGATGTGGTAGTTCAGGTTGATGAACGCCGCCCAGGACTCGTTGTCCTGCACCGTCCGGCCGAAACCGCCGGCGTTGGGGCTCAGGTCGTCGAACGTGGTGGTGGTTCCGGTGTCGGCGCCGAGAGCATTGCGCAGGGCGTTGCCGAAGCCGGCGTCGAACAGCCACCCGAAGGTGTCCTGCTCCATGACGTACTTCTGCTTGAAGTAGTAGAGACCGGCGACGAAGTCGATCGTGTCCGAGAACTCCGACGCAAAGCGCAGTTCGTGGCTGGTCTGCCAGTGATCCTGCTGGCGGCGGGTCATGTAGATCGGCAGGTCGGTGGCGTCGAAGTCGTTGTAGACGTCTTCCTGCGTGTCGCGATAGTTGCCCACATAAGTGATCGTGCCGACATCGGGGATGGTGTAGCTGAAGTCGCCCGTGATGCCCCAGATGTCGAAGTCCGAGCCGCGGCCGCTGGTGTTGTCGTGCTCGATGTGGAACGCTTCCTTGCCCGGTTCGCGGCCGCACGCGTCGGCCAGTCCTTCCGCGCCCTTGTACAGGTAGTTGATCAGCGGCACGGTCTGGAACGCGCCCGGATTGGGAACGCTGGGGTCGGCCGCAGTGCCCGGGCACTGGCTGTACTGAACATTGGGATAGCTGTCGTCGCGGATGCGGGCGAACTCGCCGCGGATCGTCGCGTCCCAGTTCTCGCCGACCACGCGGAAGCTCGGCAGGATGGTGATGCGGTCGTTGCTGCCGTAATGGGTGTGATCGGTGTCGTTGGTGTAATAGCCGTCGAAGTTGGTGGACTTCACCGCGAGGCGCATGCCCGCGACGCCCTCGACCAGCGGCACGTTGACCACGCCCTTGACGTCGAGGCGGCCGTAGTTGCCGGCCAGCACGCCGCCCTTCAGGTCGAAGTCGTCGACGTCGGGCTTGTTGTGCTCGAGCAGCACCGCGCCGACGATGGTGTTGCGGCCGAACAGGGTGCCCTGCGGACCGCGCAGCACTTCGACCTTCTGCACGTCGAGCATGTCCGACAGGCCGGTCGAGGTGCGGGCCATGTAGACGCCGTCGACGAAGATGCCCACGCCCGGATCGGTCGCGGACTCGATGTCGGTGCTGCCGAAGCCGCGGATGAAGAACGCGGAAGCGTTCTGGAAGGCGCCCACCGGCTCCATCATCACGTTCGGCGTGTTCTTGCTGAGATCGCGCAGATCCTGGGCGAACGAGCGCTGCAGGGTCTCGCCCGAGATGGACGTCACCGCGACCGGGGTCGACTGGATGTTGGTTTCGATCTTCTGCGCCTGGGTGGTGACGGTCTCGATGCCGGATGCCGGCCGGTAGCCGGTATCGGCGGGAACGGGCGCCGCGTTGTCCCGGGCGAACGCCGCGCTGGTCGACAGCGCGACGGCGGTGACGGCCAGCAAGGCGGCCGGACCCCTGAAGCGTGACCGGAAGTCAGCTTTGTGCATAGGTAACCCCTTCGGATAGGCCCGGCATTCGCAGGTCATGTCGGAGGCGGAACGGCAAAAGGATGCCGTCCCGTAGCCGCAAGGCTGCAGCCGGGCGCATTGTTTCAATTGGACCTTGCAAGTACCTGATATGTAACCGGCTTTTACCGTGTTACCGGGCGTGGAATAGGGTGTTTGTAATTGTTGTGCAACCCAAAAGTCGGCGCTGCCGCCGAACATCGGGGATATTCCGCGACCGTGTTGCCCGACTGCAACACCGCAGCCCTTGACGTAGCGGCTTCGCTGACGCGAAGTGGCGGGACCGCCACTGAAAGGATACGCCATGTCATTCTGCGAAGGGGTCTGGCAGCAGGCGTCGCCGATGCGCGCCGCCATCCGCGACCTGCCGTTCAACCGCGAATTGGCCGCCGGCACGCTGCCGCGCGAGACCTTCCAGTTCTACATGCTGCAGGACAGCCTCTATCTCGAGGGCTATTCGCGAACGCTGGCGCTGCTGTCGGCGCGGGTGCCCGAGACCGACATGATGCTGGAATTCGCCCAGGCGGCCCAGGTGGCCCTGGTCGTCGAGCGCTCGCTGCACGAAAGCGTCTTCAGGGAATACGGCCTGAGCCAGGCGGTGATCGACGCGGCCGAGCCGTCGCCAACCTGCCTCGGCTATGTCAACTTCCTGATCGCGGCCGCGCACCAGGCGAGCGTCGAGGAGGCGGTCGCCGCCGTCCTGCCGTGCTTCTGGGTCTACGAGGAGGTGGGCAATCACGTCCATGGCCGCGCGGCGCCAGAGAATCCCTACCGCGCCTGGATCGACGCCTATGCCAGCGAGGAGTTCGCCGCGGCGGTGCGCCGGGTGATCGCCATCACCGACCGGCTGGCGCTGCACGCGTCGCCTAACACCGTCGCCGGCATGACCAGCGCCTTCCTGCGCTCGGTGCAGTATGAGTGGATGTTCTGGGACAAAGCCCATCGCCGCGAGGCCTGGCCGATTTAGGGCAAACCGCCCGGTAACGCCGCCTCGACATCGACCTGCACCCCTGCTTTAATTGCTTCACACGCGGGAGAACGGGTCATGAGCTACGACATCAAGATCGTCGGCGGCACCATCGTCGACGGCACGGGCGCGCCCGGCTATCGGGGCGACGTGGGCATCTCGGGCGGCAAGGTAGTCGCGCTGGGCGAGGCGCCCGAGGAGGGCGAGACCGTGATCGACGCCGCCGGCAGGGTGGTGTGCCCCGGCTTCGTCGACATCCACACCCATTACGACGCCCAGGTGCTGTGGGACCGCATGGTCACCATCTCGCCCTGGCACGGCGTCACCACCGCGGTGGTCGGCAATTGCGGCTTCGGCATCGCGCCGACCCGGCCGGACCATCGCCGGCTGATCCTCCAGACGCTGGAAAACGTGGAGGGCATGTCGCTGGAGGCGCTGGAGGCGGGGCTGGGCCACGACTGGGGCTTCGAGACCTTCCCCGAATATCTCGACGCGATCGAGCGCCACGGCATGGCGATCAATCTTGGCGTGCTGCTCGGTCATACGCCGCTGCGCATGTATGTGATGGGCGAGGACGCGGTCGAGCGCGCCGCCACGCCCGAGGAAGTGGCGCGGATGCGCGAGCTGGTGCGCGAGGGGCTGGAAGCGGGCGCGGTGGGATTCTCCACCTCCAAGGCGATCACCCATTGGGGCTATCACGGCAAGCCCGTGCCCAGCCGGCTTGCCGAACTGGACGAGATCGAGGAGCTGTCGAGCCCGGTGGGCGACGTGGGCGGCATGCTGCAGGTGAATGTGGGGCCGGGCTTCTACCTCAAGGAACTGGCGCCCATTGCCCGCCGTACCGGCCGGCAGATCAGCTGGACGGCCATGCTGACCGGCCTGTTCGGCCCCGGCGGCCACCGCAAGCAGCTCGACCGCACCGCCGCGCTGGCGGAAGAGGGGCTGAGCATCGTCCCACAGGTGGCGTGCCGGCCGCTGAACTTCGAGTTCCAGTTCGAGGCGCCGTTCCCGTTCGAGGCCATGCCCATCTTCTCCGAGCTGGGCGCGGGCAGCCGCGAGGAGCGCTTGCGGAAATACGCCGACCCGTCGTGGCGCCAGCAGGTGCGCGACAGCCTGATCCCGGTGCTGGTAGGCTGGACCGATCGCACGACCATCGCCGTCTATCCGCCCGAGCCGGCGCTGGAGGAGCGCAACCTGGCCGAGGTCGCCCGCGAGCGCGGCGTCGACCCCACCGACCTGGCGTTCGACATGTCGTTGAACACGGACCTGAAGGCGCGCTTCCGCACCGCCGTGCTGAACACCGACGAGGAAGCCATCGGCGAGATGCTGCACGACCCCAACACCGTGCTCGGCCTGTCGGATGCCGGTGCCCACGCCAGCCAGCTCTGCGATGCCTGCTTCTCGACCCACCTGCTCAGCCACTGGGTGCGGGACAAGGGCGTGCTCACTATCGAGCAGGGCGTGCGCGCGCTGACGTCCCGGCCGGCGGAGGTGTTTGGCATCACAGACCGCGGACGACTCGAAGTCGGGCTGCCCGCGGACGTGGTCGTCTTCGATCCGGCGACCGTCGCGGCGGCGCCGATCAAGCGGGTCTACGATCTTCCGGGCGGCGCCGACAGGCTGCAGTCGGATGCGGTCGGAATCGACGCGGTGATCGTCAACGGAACGGTGCTGCGGCGGAACGGCGTCGATCAGGTCGATCCGCACGGCGCTCTGCCCGGACGCCTGCTGCGTCGGGGCCGCGCTTCGGAACCCGGCAGGATGGCGGCCGAATAGCCTTCGGCAAAAAACCGGCTCGTCGGGCGGCGATTGGCATATGCAAGATTAATCCGCACCTTACGGCTGCAATATGCATGCGTGCTTGTTGTCGCGCGCCGTTAATAGGAGTACCCTCTACCCATATTGGGGCTATGCGAGGGGAGGGCGCGCGAAGCGGTATCTGATTACTCCGTCCGGCGTGCGTCCTTCAAGGGGCTATGGATCGATGCATAGGGGCGTCCGGGTCCGCCGGGCGCCCTGAAGCGATTTCGAGGCAGACGAGTGCCGCCCGCCGATGCCGCGCGGTCGCGATGCCGCGCGCGGGGATGGGCGCATGACCCTGTCGGGGCGCCTGTTGCTGGCCATGACGTCATTGGCTGTCGTCACCGCCGTTATCGTAAGCGTGTTCATCTATCGGGACCTGGACGAGTCGATCGCGCCGGTGGAGATGCGCCGCCTCGAGGCCTCCGTACTGATCCAGGCGAACAGCCTCGACCTGTATGCTGGCAGCGCGCGCGCCGACACGTTGGCGTTGCGCGGGTCGGCGGCTGTCAACGGCATCGTGCGGGCGAATCTGGCAGGCGGCCAGGATCCCGAGACCGGCCTGAGCGAGGCGGACTGGCAGAAGCACCTGACGCAGCTTTTTGAAGCGATGGCGCATGCCAAGCCCGCCTACGTGAAGATTCGCTTCATCGGTCTGGCCGAAGGCGGGCGGGAAATCGTGCGGGTCGATCGCATGAACGACACGGGCGCGGTGCGCCACGTCGCGCCGGGGGCCTTGCAGCGCAAGGCGAGCAGGCCTTTCGTCTCCGAAACCGCGGCCTTGCGCGAGGGACAGGTCTATGTCTCGCCGGTCGACCTCAACCAGGATCGCGGTGGAATCGACTATCCGCTGATGCCCGTCCTGCGCACGGGGACGCCGGTCCATTCGTCCGACGGCAAGCCCTTCGGACTCATCCTGATCAACCTCGACATGCGGCCCATGTTCGAGGAACTGCGCCGGGGCGTGGAGGGTGGCGGCAGGCTGTTCATCGCCAATGAAGCGGGCGAGTATCTCGTGCACCCGGACCGGAAACGCGAGTTTGCCTTCGAGTTCGGACGGAGCGCACGGCTGCAGGACGACATTCCGGCGTTCAAGCCGCGTGTGGATCAGCGGTCGGGGCATCTCAGGGCGAGCCTTGACGGCGAGACCTTTGCCATCGCCTTTGTCAGCACCAGGCTCGCGGACGGTCCGGCGCTGACCGTGGTCAAGGCGGTGCCCTATGACCACATCGTCGGTCCGATGTCGCAGATTCGTACGTCGGCGCTGATCGCCGGGGCAATCGCCACCGTGCTCGCGGTGATGATCGCGGTATGGCTGGCACAGTCGCTTTCGCGTCCATTGCGGCGGATGACCGAGGCGGTCAACAGTCTGCGATCCGGCGGCACGGCGGAACTCCCGGTCGATGCGCCGGGAGAGGTGGGCGTGCTGGCGCGGGCGTTTCACCACTATGCCCTGCGCGAGAGCATGTTCTCCGCGGCGCTCGAATCGTCGGAAGACGCGGTGATCGCGACGTCACCCGACGGTGTGATCACCGGATGGAATCCAGCCGCCGAGCAGCTTTACGGCTACGCGCCCACTGAGGTCATGGGCAAGCCATCGAGGATGCTCGTCGCCGAGGAAAAGCTCGAGAACCACCAGCAGCGATTGGACACGATCGCGAGTGGCGGCGGCTTCGAGGACGTGGAGGTGGTCCATGTCGCCAAGGATGGGCGCCGGCTGCTGCTCGAAGCCCGGGTCTCGCCGGTACGCGGACCCTCGGGCGAACTGATCGGCGCGGTCGCCATGCTGTCGGACGTGTCCGAGAAACGGCGGCTCCAGGCCAGGTTCCAGATCGCATTCGAGTCCTCGCCGAGCGGCATGCTGATGGTCGACGGCGACGGCGTGATCACGCTGGCCAATGCCCAGGTCGAGCGCATGTTCGGATACGAAAGCGGCGAATTGCCGGGCATGTCCATCGACGATCTGGTGCCCGAGAGCGCCCGCGGGCCGCATCCTGCCAATCGCGCCTCGTTCGTGGCCAATCCCGAGGCGAGAGCCATGGGGGCCGGCCGCGACCTGCGCGGGCGGCGCAAGGACGGCACCGAGTTTCCGGTCGAGATCGGCCTGGCGCCGGTGGAAAAGGAGAGCGGCATGCTCGTGCTGGCCGCCATCCTGGATATCAGCGAGCGGCGCCGGGCCGAGGAGGTCATCGCTGCCCGGACCCGGGAACTCGAACGCTCCAACGCCGAACTGGAGCAGTTCGCCTATGTGGCGTCGCACGACCTGCGCGAGCCGCTTCGAATGGTCGCGAGCTATACCGAGCTGCTGTCCGACCGCTACGCCGGCCGACTCGACGAGCGGGCCGACAAATATATTGGCTACATCACCGACGGCGCCCGGCGCATGCAACGTCTCGTCAGCGACCTGCTGGCGTTGTCGCGGGTCGGAACGCAGGGCAAGCCGCTGACGCGGATCGACTCCGGCGACGTGCTCAAGAACGTCCTCCGCGCCATGACGCCGACGATCCGGGAGACCGATGCGCATGTCGAGCCGGGAGCATTGCCGATCGTCGCCGCCGACGAGGTGCAACTGGGCCAGCTGTTCCAGAACCTGATCGGCAACGCGATCAAGTTCCGGGCCGCCGACCGCCGGCCCTCGGTCGTGGTCGAGGCCGCACGCGCCAATGGATCGTGGGTTTTCTCGGTACAGGACAATGGGATAGGAATCGAGAGCCAGTATTCGGAAAGGATCTTCCAGATGTTTCAGAGGCTGCACGGCCGGGATGAGTACGAGGGCAATGGCATAGGGCTGGCGATCGCCAAGAAGATTGTCGAACGCCATGGGGGAACTATCTGGTTGTCATCCAAAGTCGGTGAAGGAACCGTATTCTATTTCTCCTTGCCAGCCATAGATGACCGAGGCATCGCATGAAACCGATCCAGGTACTTCTCGTCGAGGACAACGAAGCGGACGTCGAGCTGACCCGCGAGACGTTCGAGCAGAGCCAGCTCAACGTCGAACTCACGGTTGCCCAGGACGGCGTCGAGGCGATCGACTACCTGATGGGGCGGCGGCCGTTGCCGCGCACCTCTCGACCCGACCTGATCCTGCTCGACCTGAACCTGCCGAAGGTGGACGGCCGACAGGTGCTGACCAGGATCAAGGACGACAGCGTTCTCAAGAAGATTCCGGTCGTGGTGCTGACGTCGTCGGATGCCGAGACTGACGTAATTGCCAGCTATCAACTGGGCGCGAACTGCTTCATCACCAAGCCGGGCGACTTTCGCAAGTACCAGGATGTGGTGCACGCTCTTGAGGGTTTCTGGTTCGCAGTGGCGACCTTGCCGAAAGCGGCGGGCGAACAGCCAGGATGACGCGCTGACGCGCTGAAATTTGTTGGGGGATTTGGGGGAATTGATGACCAAGGTGGAGCAATTTCGTCTTCTGCTGGTCGAGGACAATCCGGGCGACGCCGATCTGGCGGCCGAGAGGCTGTCGGAGATGCCGGACCACGACATCACCGTCGTCGACCGGCTCAAGCGCGCCCTCGAGGTCCTGGAAGAAACGCGCATCGACGCGGTGATCCTCGACCTGAACCTGCCAGATTCGAGCGGCATCGAGACGTTCCGGCAGCTGCGGCGGGCCAGCGAGACGGTCGCCATCGTCGTCTATTCCGGCGACAACGACCCCAAGCTGCGCATGCAGGCGCTGGCCGAGGGCGCGCTCGACTATGTGGAGAAGAACGCGCCCAGCTACGGCGTCCAGGTGCGCGGGCTACTGTATTCGATCGAGCGCTACAAGGCGCAGACCATGCAGCGGCAGATCGAATCGATCATCGCCGCCAATCCGGATGCCGTCATCGTCACCGACACCGAGCAACTGGTGCAATTCGTCAACAAGGCGGCGGTCGACCTGTTCGGTCGCGAGGAAGACGACCTGATCGGCAAGAAGCTGGACTTCCCGCTGCGCCAGGACGAGGTCACCGAGATCGAGGTTGAGCGGTTCGGCGCCAAGCGGCGCGCCGAGGTGCGGGTTGCCCGGATCGACTGGCACGGCCGGCCGGCGCTGCTTGCCTCCATCCGCGACATGACCGATCGCCGGCTGATGGAGGAGAAGCTCTTCCAGTCGCAGAAGATGGAGGCAGTCGGCCAGCTGACCGGCGGCGTCGCCCACGACATCAACAACCTGCTGCAGGTGATCATCGGCAATGCCGAAGTGCTGGCAGGGCACGAGACCGAGGAGGAGGTCCGCAACAATGCGCGCTACATCCTGCTGGCGGCCGAGCGCGGCGCGGAACTGACCCGCCGCCTGCTGATCTTCGCCCGCCGCCAGACCCTGACGACCAAGCCGGTCGACGTCGGGCAGCTGCTGCGCCGGATCGAGGGACTGGCGCGCCGCACCCTCGGCGAGGACATCGAGGTCGTGACCAGCATCGAAAGCGGCCTGCCGCCGGCGACCGCCGACGAAGCGCAGCTGGAAAGCGGCATCCTCAATCTGTGCCTCAACGCCCGCGACGCCATGCCGGACGGAGGCCGCCTTACCATCGATGCCCGCAGCGAGTCGGTCGGCGCAGCCGCGGACGACGACAGCGACAATCTCGCGCCCGGCCAGTATATCCGGATTGCCGTCGCCGACACCGGCACCGGCATGCCGCCGGAGGTGCTGCAGCGCGCGTTCGAGCCGTTCTTCACCACCAAGGCGCAGGGCAAGGGCACCGGCCTGGGCCTGAGCATGGTCTATGGGTTGATGAAGCAGCTGGGCGGCGGCGCGCGCATCGCCTCGGTGCAGAACGAGGGCACGACGCTCACCCTGTACCTGCCCGCGGCGATCCAGCGCGAAATCACGCCCGAGCCGGATCGGGCGCGGCACAAGTTCCGCGGCGGCACCGAACGCATCCTGTTCGTCGAGGACAACGATCTCGTCCGCTCGTCCGTCGAGGCGCTGCTCGCCCGGCTCGGCTACGACGCGGTGCCGGTGGTCGACGCGCACAAGGCGCTCGAGTTGCTGGAGCACGATCACGCCTTCGATCTGCTGTTCACCGACATGGTGCTGCCGGGCGGGCTCAACGGCCGCAAGCTCGCCAACGAGGTGAAACAGCGCTGGCCGTCCATCCGGACCCTGTTCAGCTCGGGCTACACGGACCTGGACGCGCTGCAGGTGGAAGAGGGCGAGGACCCGCTCGACCTGCTGCCCAAGCCCTATCGGCAGGAGGAACTGGCCGAACGCATCCGCGCCATCCTCGATCGCGGCAAGGGCGACGCCGCGTAGCGGTGCGCGGCGCACCGGGCCGGACGAACTGCCGCTATTCTTCGCCTGTGCCGTTTTCCATGGCGGGCCCGGCCTCGCGGCGCGGGTAGGATGGCCGGGCTGCCTCCAGCGCGATGACCACATTGCCCGCCATGTGGCCGCCCAGCAGGCTGCCGGAGGCGACGAACACCTTGCCGTAGGCCACGACGGGCGCTCCGCCCGCGATCGAGCCCCCTTCGGCGGCGGCGCCGCCGGGCGTGACCAGCGGAGCCGCGGTGTCGAACTGCCAGAGCTCCTGGCCGGTCAGCGCGTCATGGGCACGCAGGCGGCCGTCGAGGGCGCCAAACATCACCAGGCCGGAAACGGCGGTCGGGGCGGCCGAGAGGCCCTGGCCGCAACCGGTCCTGCTCTCGGCGGTGCACGAGGCGGCGGCGGGCGAGACCCATCGCGCCAGTCCCGTCGCGGCGTCGAGGGCCGCCAGGCCGCCCGAGGCGGCGACGTAGACGGTGCCGCCGTTCGCGGCCAGGGGATCGAGCACCTCGCCGGGAACGGGCAGCCGGTATCGCCACAGGAGCGTGCCCGCCTCCGGGTCGAGAGCGTGGACCTGGCCTTGCTTCTGCGCGGCCACCAGCACGTTCCCGCCGTCGGGTAGCTCGACGAGGAGCGGCGGCGCGACGAAGCCGTTGTCCGGTCCGCTCCGGGGCGGGCAGTTCACCTTGTCGCGGAGCAGGCACGACCAGTTCCAGGCGTCCCGCCCCGTCGCCTGGTAACGCCACAGCGGCTTGCCGGTCTCCAGGTCGAGGGCGATCACAGCGTCGCTGTGCAGGGTCGCGGGCGAGGTGTGGGCAGACCCTGTCGCCATGTAAAGGCGCTTGTGTTCGGCGTCGATGGCCGGGCGTCCCCAAACCGCCGCGCCGGCGGGTTGCCACACGGGCGAGCCGGCGGCGTTGGTATCGCCCGTCAGGCGAGGATCGTTGGGGATCGCCCAGCTCTGCCACACGCGCTCGCCGGTCGCCATGTCGAGGGCGGCGACGCCGCCGCGGAAGCTGCAGCACTCATAGTCCGGATCCGCCGCGGCAATCTGCTCGGTCGAGGCGACCGGCACATAGAGCCGGCCTTCATGCAAGGCCGGTGTGCCGGCGACGACGGCAAGCGGATGCCGGTCGGCGCGGACCTTCCATGCCAGCTGTCCCGTCGCCGCGTCGAGCTTGTAAACGTTGCCCGCCCGGTCACCGAAGAAAAGGGCGGGCTGGGCGGCCGCATCGCCCGGCTGCCATGGGCTTACCGCGATCCCGCCCCGCACTTCGGCGTCGGCCCTGAAGCTCCAGCGCAGGCAGCCGCCGGCTTCGTCGATCGCATAGACCGTGCCGTCCTGGCTGCCCGTGAACACCGCTCCGCCCGCCACCGTCAGAGGTGCGATCGCCCGCGTTGCGCCGGGGAGGGCGAACGCCCATTTGACGGCGAGGCGCGCCAGCATGTCCGTGGTCAGCATGGCCGGGGCGGGCGGTGCGCGGTCCACGTCGATCTGGTTCTGCCATGGCTCGCAGGCCAGCACCGGAGGCGCTTCGGCGGGCGCGCCCAGTTTCGCGCCGGTCACGTATTCGGCGATGTCCCGGCGCTGGTCGGGACCGAGACCCGAGACCTGCTGCGCCATGCTGCCGCCCATCGCAGCCAGCACCGCCTCGGGCCGCATTTGCCGGAATATCGCGGCATAGGGGACAGGTGCCCCGTCGCCGTGGCACGAGACGCAGCGCTCGGCGTAGAGTTCGGCGGCGCTGGACGGAGGCTTCGCCTGGTCCTGGTCTGCCTCGGGGATGGGCTCGCAGGCGGCGCCCAGCAGGGCCAGCACCGCAATCGCCCAGCCTTGCGCCCGCCTCATAAGTTGACCTTCCGACCGAAAAAAGAAGGGGGATGCTGGCATCCCCCTTCGGGCAATTCAACCGTATCGGCGGCGTCAGCTTTCGAGCAGGTCCCGGACGACGACCTCGATCTTGTCGGGGGTCGGCAAATAGAGGGCCTCGAGGGTCGGCGAGGCGGGCACCGGGGTGTGCGGCGCGGTCACCTTCTTGACCGGCGCGTCGAGATAGTCGAACGCGTCCGAGGCGGCGATGCTGGCGATCTCCGATGCCACCGAGCACATCGGATTGGCCTCGTCGACCACGACGAGCCGGCCGGTCTTCTTGACGCTTTCCAGAATGGAGGCGGCATCGAGCGGCGAGGTGGTGCGGATGTCGATCACCTCGACCTTGATGCCGTCCTTCGCCAGCCGGTCGGCCACCTCGTTGCAGTGCTTCACCATGCGCGAGATACCGACCAGGGTGAGGTCCGAGCCTGCGCGGGTGATCGCCGCCTTGCCGAACGGGATCGCATAGGGCTCGTCCGGCACCTCGCAGCTGTCGCCCAGCAGGCCCTTGTGCTCGCAGAAGATCACCGGATCGTCGTCGCGGATCGCCTGGATCAGCAGGCCCTTGGCGTCATAGGCGTTGGACGGCACCACCACCTTGAGGCCCGGAATGCCGGTCAGCATGGGGTAGATCGCCTGGCTGTGTTGCGGGCCCGCGCCCATTCCGGCACCGATCATGGTGCGGACGACAAGCGGCGTGCGCGCCTTGCCGCCGAACATGTAGCGGAACTTGGCGGCCTGGTTGTAGATCTGGTCGAGGCAGACGCCGATGAAGTCGGCGAACATCAACTCGGCCACCGGACGAAGCCCGGTCAGCGCGGCGCCCGCCGCCATGCCGATGATGGCGGATTCGGTGATCGGCGTGTCGATCACCCGCTCGCGGCCGAATTTGGTGGCGAGCCCGGCGGTGATGCCCATGACGCCGCCCGCGGCCTCGCCGCCGCCGGCCGAGCCGCCGGCGCCGCCGGCCACGTCCTCGCCGAGCACGATGACCCGCTCATTGGCTTCCATCTCCTGGCGCAGCGCCTCGTTGATCGCCTCGCGGTAGGTCTTGACTGGCATTGTTCCTCTCCCGGCGATCAGTTGTACGAGACGTAGACGTCTTGATAGAGCGAGGCGGGATCGGGCTGCGGATCGGCCTTGGCCTCGGTCACCGCTTCCTCGATCAGCGCCAGCACCTCGGTGTCGATGGCATCCATCTCGGCGGCCTCGAGCAGGGCGGCCTCGGTCACCCGGGCCCGGAAGTTGACCAGGCAGTCATGGTTGGCGCGCAACTCCTTGGTCTCGTTCGGCGCGCGGTAGCGCTGCGGGTCGCCCTGGAAATGGCCCCAGAACCGGTAGGCCTTGGCCTCGATGGCGCTCGGTCCGCCGCCGTTGCGGGCGCGTTCGATCGCCTCGCGGGCGGCCTCGTGCACGGCGAAGAAGTCCGCCCCGTCCACCGTGACCGCCGGGATGTCGTAGGCCCTGGCGCGGGCCTCGATGCTGCCGGCCGTCGCATAGGAGGCGGCGGTGAACTCGGCGTAGCCGTTGTTCTCGAACATGAACACCATCGGCAGCTTCAGGACCGAGGCCATGTTCATGGACTCGGCCACCGTGCCCTGGTTGGCCGCGCCGTCGCCGATGAACGGCACCGCGACGCCGCCGGTCCTCAGGGTCTTGGCGGTCAGCGCCGCGCCGAGGGCCAGCGGCGGGGCGCCGCCGACGATGGCGTTGGCGCCCAGCATGCCCTTGTCCAGGTCGGCGATGTGCATCGAGCCGCCCTTGCCGCCGCACACCCCGTTCTTCTTGCAGTAGATCTCCTTCATCATCGCCTTCACGTCGACGCCCTTGGCGATGCAGTGGCCGTGCCCGCGATGGGTCGAGCCGATATAGTCCCGGTGATCCTCGAGCTGCTCGCAGATGCCCACGGCGATCGCCTCCTGCCCCGAATACAGGTGCAGGAACCCGGGCACCGTGCCCGACATGAACTCCACGTTCAGCCGCTCCTCGAACTCGCGGATCGTCCGCATCCGGCGGTAGGCGCTCAGTAGCTGGTCGCGGCTCAGTTGCATGTGTTTCTCCCCGATGGCGATGGCTCTGTGAATAATGGATAACGTTCTTTACTGAACTCTATCCGGTCTGTCACCCCGCATATCGCGCAATCGCCTCGTTGGTGTCGCGCCATTCGGGAACCGGCCCACCGATGAGTTCATAGAACCGGCACGCGTTTGCGGCAACCCGCGCCCTTATGTCCTCGTCGATGTCCGCGGACCGAATATCGCGGGGCCGGAGATTGTCGTTGTAGAGCATCGCCTTGACGAAGTGCTCCAGCCACACAGGCGCATGCCGTCGACCCAGTTGCCAGAGACTTGTCCGGCGTATCGGGACGCGCTTCAGGAGACCGCCCGGTACGCCCACCATGTCGGGAGTGGGGTGATGCACGCTCGTCTCGAACCGCGCCTGCGCCGGATCCAGGTCCAGCCATTCGAACAGCCGGCCGGCCTCGGCTTCGGTGTCGGCCATGAAGCGCTCCGAAACGACGATCCGGATGTTCTCGCGTGGAAACAGGGCGAGAAAAGGTGCGATCTGCATGGCGTAATCGCTGTACGCGACGAAGCGCTCGCTTGCCCGGACGATGTCGGCAAACGAACCGGATATGCGCCCGGTGCGGCGTTCCTGGAAGAACTGGCTGATGATCCGGCGCAGCGGATCGCGCACCATGTAGACCAGCCTGGCATCGGGATTGTAGGCGTGAATGCGGTCGGCGACGCCCGGCGTGTCGGGGAGGGTGGAATAGCGCGTGCTGGCCTCGCACAGATATCTCGTCTCCGGGCGAACATCGAACAGTGCCCTGTAGGCGTCCGCGTCCTGATAGGGCAATGGCTTGGGCCAGACCTGCCGGAGTTCTTCCGCCGCGACGAAGTGGCTCGGTTCCTTGAAATTCGATGCCGCGACGGCGGGATGACTGCCCAGCACGGCGTGTGCGGCGTGTGTGCCGCCCTTCATGGCGCCGATGATGAACAGGTTGACCCGCATGGTTCCAAGCGATGTTGCGCCTCCCCGTGGCACAGCCTATGTCCGCATGGCACCGTCTCCAAGACCGATCGTTAACACCCCGGCAAAGCTGCCTTGATATCATGTGGACAGATCCAGGGAGGGTGCGGTGATCGATCCAACGGGAGAACAGGCCAGCAGGCTCTCGGCCCTGGCACAGGACGAGCCGGTCATCTTCATCAACCTGCAGCGCTATCACGATTTCGCCCGCTATCCGGACGGTTACGACAGCGCCGATTTCCCTGCCGGTGTGAGCGGGCGCGAGGCCTATCAGCGCTACCTCTGGCACGTGGAGGAATCTCTGATGCCGCTGGTCGGCGGGCGGATGCTGGTCGCCGGGCCGGTCGCGGCGGTGCTGATCGGCGACGGGGCGTGGGATGACGCGATGATCGCCGAATTTCCCTCCATCGCCGACGCCATGCGTCTCTACGAGTTGCAGGGCTACGAGCGCGCCGCCGTCCACCGCGCCGCCGGACTCGCAGAGTTCCAGACTATCGTGTTGCTGCAGGACCAGATGCAGCGCATGGCAATCCAGGGGGCGTGGATCACCCGGGTCTGACGGCGCTTGCCTCTCGCGCGGCGCCTGTTACCGTGCGGTATCTGTTCGCGGGAGGAAGCCATGAAACTGGGGATCGTGTTCATCAACACCGGCGCGCGCTCGGGCGCCTCGATCATCGAGCTGGCGAAGCGGGCCGAGGCCATCGGCATCGAGTCCGTCTGGACCGGCGAGCACGTCATCATCCCGCTCGAATACAGCTCGCCCTATCCCTACAACGACACCGGCAAGATGGGCGTGCCGCCCGAGACGAACCTGGTCGACCCGCTGATCACCCTCGCGGCCATCGCCGGCGCGACCTCGACGATCCGGCTCGGCACCGGCGTCAACATCCTGCCGCAGGTCAATCCGCTGCTGATGGCCAAGCAGGCGGCCGGCCTCGACTTCATGTCGAACGGGCGGCTGATGCTGGGGCTCGGCATCGGCTGGCTGAAGGAGGAGTTCGAGGCCATGGGCGTGCCGTTCGAGCGGCGCGGCGCCCGGTTCGACGACTACATCCAGGCCATGCGCAAGGTGTGGTCGGGCGACGTGGTCGAGCACCACAGCGAGTTCATCGACTGGTCGAACTTCAAGTCCTATCCGCTACCCGTGCAGTCGCCGCTGCCGGTGGTAATCGGCGGCGACAAGGGCAAGGCGTTCGAGCGCATCGCGAAATACGGCAATGGCTGGTACACGCCGCGCCCGAAGCTGGAGGACGTGCTGCACGGCCGCGACGAGATCGCCAGCGCCTGCCGGGCGGTCGGCCGCGACCCGGCCGAGATCGAGATCACCGCCATGTGGCACATGGCGACCGGCCTCGACACGGTGAAGCGGTACAGGGACGCGGGCATTCACCGCATGCTGGTGCCCGTGGTCGGCAATCCCGGCCCGACCATCGAGGCCGTGGGCGAGGCGATCGCCACGCTGTAGGTCATACGGCCGAAGGGCGGAATTGGGTGCCCATGCAAGGCAAGTCATATCCGTGTCCCTGAGCTCGTCGAAGGGCTCTTGCATCAGCGCTCGTGCAAGGGCCCTTCGACGAGCTCAGGGACACGGTGAAGGTCGAGCGTTGCACCACCAGGTCGCGGCCTTCGGAGGAACGGCTGTCGCCGTCACTTCCCGTCGTAATACTGCGCGAAAAAGTTGAGCTTCAGATAGTCGACGATCCTGTCGTCCTTGTCGAGAATCTCCAGCATCACGTCGCTGTCGCCCTGGAAGCTGCCGAACAGGAACATGCCGTCGGCGGTGGAGTAGGGGGTGTGGATGCTGCCGGGCGGCTCGTAGGAATAGGTGCCGGCGAAATGCAGTTCCTCGCCCTCGCGGTAGCCCCACAGCCCGCCCAGCGTGTAGGCGACGGCGAGGCAGCGGTGGTTGTGCTTCGCGAACTCGGCGTGCGGGTCCTGGCGGAACAGGAAGTCCACCCGGTTGCGCGAGGTGTCGAGCGCCAGCACCTTGATGTAGTTGCCTTTCTGGCCTTCGACCTCGCGCCAGTCCACCAGGTCGGCATTGACGTTCTGGATGCTGCCGTAGCGGGTGCGCGCGATGGTGTCGAGAATGCCGCGGTTCATGATCGTTCTCCTCCCCAGGAGCGGAGAGTGTGCGCCCGAACGCCGGCCAGCGCGAGCCCTACCGCGACCCGAGAGCGCTTTCCTCGACCGGTTCGATGACGGGATAGTCGGCGTGCCAGCGCCGCCGCTCGATCTGGTAGCGCAGCTCGTCCTCGCTGGTCGGCTCGGCGACGCCCTCGGCCTGGGCCCTCATGCCGACGGCGACGGCGATCTCGACGCTGACCCACGGCAGGTCGTTCAGCGGCGGCAGGATGTCGGCGCTTTCGTTCGTCAGGGCGGGGCACTGGGCGGCGAGCGTCCGCGACGCGGCCATCAGCATGCCGTCGGTGACGCGTCTCGCCTGGGCGGCGATCACGCCCAGTCCCAGGCCGGGGAAGATGTAGGCGTTGTTGCACTGGGCGATGCGCAGGCTGCGGCCCTCGAAGGCGACGTCGGGAAACGGGCTGCCGGTGGCGATCAGCGCGCGGCCGGTGGTCCACGCGACCAGCTCCTCGGGCCGGGCCTCGGCGCGCGAGGTGGGGTTGGACAGCGGCATGATGACCGGCCGCGGCGTATGCGAGGCCATGGTGCGGACGACCTCCTCGGTGAACAGGCCCGGCTGGCCGGAGACGCCGATCAGCGCGGTGGGCCGCGCCTCGCGGACCACGTCGCGCAGGGTGACGCGGCCATTGGCGTCCCGGCTCCATCCCGCCACCCGATCCGCCGGCTGGGCCAGCGGCTGCTGGAAGTCCAGCAGGCCGGCGGTGCCCGTGTGCAGCAGTCCGGGCCGGTCGACCATGAAGATTCTCGCGCGAGCCTCGGCATCGGAGAGGCCGTCCTCGCGCATGCCGGCGACGATCTGCTCGGCGATGCCGCAGCCGGCCGAGCCGGCGCCGACGATCACCACCGTCTGCTCGCCGACTTCCAGTCCGAGCACCTTGCCGGCTGCCATCAGGGTACCCAGCGCCACGGCCGCGGTGCCCTGGATGTCGTCGTTGAACGTGCACAGCTGGTCGCGGTAGCGGGCGAGCAGGGGACCGGCGTTGACCTGGGCGAAGTCCTCGAACTGGAGCAGCACGTTCGGCCAGCGGCGGCGGACGGCGGCGACGAACAGGTCGAGGAACTCGAGATAGTCCTCGCCGCGGATGCGCTCGTGGGCCCATCCCAGATAGAGCGGATCGCGCAGCAGCTCGTGGTTGTCGGTGCCGGCATCGAGGAAGATGGGAAGCGTTCCGTCCGGGTCGATGCCGCCGCAGCCGGTGTAGAGCGACAGCTTGCCGATCGGGATGCCCATGCCGCCGGCGCCCTGGTCGCCGACGCCCAGCACGCGCTCGCCGTCGGTGACGACGATGACGTCGACGGTCTCGGCGCCCCAGTTGGCCAGCATCTCGTCGATGCGGTCGCGCTCCGGATAGGCGATGAACAGGCCGCGCGGCCGGCGGTAAATGTCGCTGAAGCGCTGGCATGCCTCGGCAACGACCGGCGTGTAGATGATCGGCATCATCTCGGCCAGGTGCTCCATCAGCAGCCGGTAGAACAGGGTCTCGTTCCGGTCCTGCAGCGCGCGCAGGTAGATGTGCTTGGCGATGTCGCTCCCGGCGGCCCGGAACGCCTCGTAGGTGCGGGTGAGCTGCTCCGCGAGGGTCGCCACGTCGGGCGGCAGCAGGCCCAGCAAGCCGAGCTTCTCGCGCTCCTGTCGCGTGAACGCGGTGCCCTTGTTGAGCAGCGGTTGGCTGAGCAGCTCGGCGCCGCGCAGACTGGTCCGGTAGACGTGGCCGCTGTGTCTTGTGTGCATGCCGGAAGTTCTGACCATACGGGAAGGGACTGAAAGTAGGAAATGGCGGTTGCGGTTCGGTTACACGCGCAAAAAATCGACGGGAGTTACGCCGGATCGGACCAGTAGGGCTCGCGCAGGGTCCGCTTGATCACCTTGCCCAGCGCGTTGCGGGGAAAATCGGGCCGAAGCTCCACCGCGGCGATCCGCTGCGTCTTTGCCAGCCGATCGTTCGCCCACGCGCGCACGGACTCGCAGTCCACCTCCGCGCCCGGCCGGGCGATGACCAGCGCCAGCGGCGTCTCGCCCCACTTGTCGTGCGGCACGCCGATCACGGTGACGTCGGAGACGTCCGGATGGGCGCCGACCACCTGCTCGATGTCGGCGGGGAAGACGTTGAACCCGCCGGAGATGATCATGTCCTTCTTCCGGTCGAGGATGTGGAGGAACCCGTCCTCGTCGAACCGTCCGATGTCGCCCGACCTGATCCAGGTCCGTCCGGCCTCGTCCTTCCAGACCAACTCCGCCGTCGCTTCGGGCCGCTTGTGGTATCCCGTCATCACGCCGCCGCCGCGCGCCACGATCTCGCCGGTCTCGCCGAACGGCAGGGCGTTGCCCTCCGCGTCGATCACGCCGACATCGAAGCCGATCACCGGCGTGCCGACCGATCCCCATTTCGCCTCGGCGTCCTCGGGCTTGATCATGGTCGCGGCGCCCTCGGAATAGCCGTAGAGCTCATGGATGCCGCGCCCCATGCGGGCGATCACCTGTTTCTTGGTCTCCACCCTTAGCGGCGATCCGGCCGACAGCATGACCTCGAGGCTCGACAGGTCCGCCCCGTCCAGAGCCGGGTGCTCCAGGGTGACGATGTACTGTGTCGGCACCATGAAGGTGTGGGTGATGCGCTCGCGCGCCACGGCTTCGAGAAACGCCGGCGGCGAGAATGACGGCAGGATGTGCAGCGTGCCGCCCACGAACAGCACCGGCAGCGCCATCAGCCAGGTGCCGTTGGAATAGAGCGCCGTGGTGACCAGCGCCCGGCTGCGGCGCGAAAACCGCATCTCGATGGCGTTCGACCAGGCGAAGTGCAGCCGGGCGGCGTGGCTCATGACGATGCCCTTTGGCAGGCCGGTCGTGCCCGACGAGTAGATGATGTTGATCTCGTCGTCCTCGCCGTGAGTAACCTCCGGCTCGGCGGCGTCCTGAGCCGCCATCCAGTCCGCGAGGCCGCGCCAGCCGTCGGCCTCGAAAGCGAGGGCGAAGAAGCCGTTGCGGCGGATGCCGGCAAGCCGGTCCATCACCGGCTCGATCAGCGCCCTGGTGTTGCCGTCCGCGAACAGCACCTGGGCGCCCGAATCCTCGATCATCCCGGCGACCTGCGCCGGCGACAGTAGTGCCGATACGGGGACCAGGCAGGCGCCCGCCTTGATCACGCCGTAGAGCACGGCGGCCATCTCGGCCGAATTGGTCATCACCACGGCGACCTTGTCGCCCTGGCCGACTCCCAGCGCGAGCAGGCCGTTGGCGATCCGGTTCATCGCCTCGTTGAACTGCCGCCAGCTCCATCTGGTGTCGCCGCAGACCACGGCCTCGCGCGCCGGGAAGTGCCGGGCATGGTTGGCCCACACATGGGGCAGGAAGGCGCTCGGCGCGTCGAGAATTTGCGGCATGGTCGCTCCCCGAAACCAGCTATGATGGCGAGGCAACCACAACGGGAACCGCCGGACAAGCATGTCGAACCGCCAGCAGCGCCGGATGCAGGAGAAAACGCTGCGCAGGCAGTCGGCCAGCGAGCAGCCGCCGCTGGTGACACCGGCGAACGCGGCGTCGGCGCTGCGGGCGGCCGTGCAGTATCACCAGCAGAACCAATTCCGCGAGGCCGAGGCGCTCTACCGGCAGTTGCTGGCGCTCGATGATCGCGACCTGGGCGCGCTCAGCGGCCTCGGCATGATCGAGTTCCAGGCGGGGCGCCACCAGGCGGCGTACGACATGGTCACGCGCGCCATCGGGCTCGGCGCCACCGAGCCGGGCTTCTACATGAATCTGGGGGCGATCTGCGTGAAGCTCGGTCGGCAGGACGAGGCGGTAGCGGCGTTCCGGCAAGCGATCGAGCGGGAACCGCGCTATGGCGATCCCTATTACGATCTGGGAAATCTCTACCTCGCCCAAGGCAAGGCCGACGAGGCGATTGCGGTGTTCGACGCCTGCATGGCGGCGCGGGGGCGCGACTTCCATGCTTTGGCCTATCAGGCCCATGCGCTCGCCGAGGCGGGCCGGACGGACGAGGCGGGCAGGCTGCTCGACTTCGATGCCTATGTGAAGACCCAATCGTTCGATCCGCCGGACGGATTCGGCGACATCACCGCGTTCAACAAGGCGATTGGTCGATATATCAAGACCCATCCGACCCTCCAGGGGAACGTGATGTCGACCGAGAACGGCAAGCATACGGGCGAGCTGATCAAGCCGCCGCTGGGGCCCATGGAAGGCATGGTCGGGCGCATCGACGAGGCGGTGCGCTGGTACAAGTCGCAACTGCCGGACGATGCCTCCCATCCGGCGGTGCGCTGGGCGCCGGAACGCTGGCGGCTGACGGCATGGGGCGTGGTGATGCACGACAAGGGCCACGAGCGGCCGCACATCCATCCCAACGGATGGCTCAGCGGCGTGTTCTATCTGCAGCTGCCGGCGGTCGTCCGGGATCCGGCGCGGCGGCCGGAAGGCTGGCTGGAATTCGGGAAGCCGACGCGGCACCTCAACGTGTCGCGGGGTTTCGACGTGCGCCAGTACCAGCCGGCTTACGGGCAGATGTTCCTGTTCCCGTCCTACTTCTATCACGGCACGGTGCCGTTCCGCAGCGACGAGCGGCGGATATGCATCGCCTTCGATGTCGAGCCGCTCCCGTAAGCGGCCGAAACGAATTGAAAATCCACGCTCCTTCGGCATAATGCTGCGGTGCAGCGTAGACGAAGCATGAATGCATCGGTCTGTGCGGGGCCATCCTCGATGTGCAGATGTCGCTGTCCTCCAGGCGCGCATCGGAACAGATTGGGCGTCGGATTGATCAAGATTCTCCTGGTGCATGGCGACGCGGCGGCCCAAGAGCGCGTGTCGTGCCTGCTCGGTGACTGCGGGCTCGCGCTCGCCGTCGAGACGGCCCCCGATGCGGCGTCGGCCCTGCGAATCCTCGACGGCGCGAGCTTCGATTGCCTGCTCGTGGACCACGACGCGCCGCCCGCGGGCGGCACCGACCTCGTCAGACAGGTACGCCGGCAATGGGGTGGGCGAGGCCCCGCCATCCTGATGATCACGCCCCGCCGCGATACCGAGGCCTTCGTCGCCGCCATCGAGGCGGGCGCGCAGGCGGGCATGTTCACCGAGGATGGCGATCCGCTTTCCTATCGCTACGGCCTCCTGGCCGCGATCACCCGCATGCGCCAGGAACGGCAGCGGCACGAAATCCTCGCCGAGCTGGAATACGCCAACCAGCAGCTTTCCCACGCCAACAGGGCGCTGCAGGAGAGCGAACAGCGGTTCCGCGGCGTTTTCCACACCGCGCCCCACGGCATGGCGCTGGTGTCGCCCGATGGACGCTGGCTGATGGTCAACCCGGCGCTTTGCGCCATGCTGGGCTATTCCGAGCGCGAACTGCTGGCCGCCTCGTTCCAGACCATCACCCATCCGGACGACCTGGACCTTGACCTGGAATATGTCCGCCGGATGCTGGCGGCCGAGATCCTCTCCTATCGCATGGAGAAGCGGTATATCCGCAAGGATGGCCAGGAAATCTGGATATTGCTCAGCGTCTCGCTGGTGCGCGACGATGCAGGAAAGCCGCTGCACTTCGTATCGGAAATCCTCGACCTCACCGAGATCAAGGAAGCCCAGCAGGAACTACAGCAAGTGCAGCGTCTCGAGGCGGTGGGCCAGCTCACGGGTGGCGTCGCGCACGATTTCAACAACCTGCTGATGGCCATGCAGCTCAACCTCGAGATCCTGGCCACCTGCGTCCAGGACAGCGAAGTAGGCGGCGAGTCTGTCCGCATGCTCAGCAACGCGGTGGAGCGCGGCACGCAGCTCACCCGCCAGCTGCTCGCCTTCGCGCGCCGCCAGCCGCTCGATCCGAAGGTCGTCGAGGTCAAGGCGCTGATGGAGGACGTGGTCGCGTTCATCAGCCGGACCCTGCGTGAGGATATCGACATCGTCGGGGCGTTCGATGCCGACACGGGTTCGTGCGAGCTCGACAGGGGGCAGTTCCAGAACGCTCTGCTGAACCTGGCGATCAACGCAGCCGATGCCATGCCGCGCGGCGGCAGGCTGAGCTTCGCGAGCGAGAACGTGACCATCGGCGAGGAGACGGCGGCCAGCGGGGGTGAGCGCATATCGCCCGGCGACTATGTGGTGATCAGCGTGCGGGATACCGGCAGCGGCATGCCCCAGTCGGTCGTCGATCGGGCGCTCGAACCGTTCTTCACCACCAAGGATGTGGGCAAGGGGACGGGCCTCGGACTCTCCATGGTCTACGGGTTCGTCAAGCAGTCGGGTGGCTACATCCACATCGCCAGCGAGATGAACGAAGGCACCGCCGTGCACATCTACCTGCCGCGCATCCACCGCGCCCCTCGGCCGCAAGTGACGGCCGTGCCTGCGCGCAGGCCTGCGGCGCCGGCCGGGCTGGAGCGTGTGCTGGTGGTCGAGGACAACGAGGACGTGCGCCGCACCCTGCTGATGATGCTGCGCAAGGAAGGCTACACGGTCAAGGCGGCCTCGAGCGGCCACGAGGCGCTGGCGATCGTCGACGAGGGGGCGTTCCGGCCGCAGATGCTGATCGCCGACTTGGTGCTTCCCGACAGGATCACCGGCCGCGAAGTGGCCGAAGCGCTGCTGGTGCGGGTGCCGGAGTGCCGGGTGCTGTTCATGTCCGGCTATGCCGAGAACGTGCTGGTACATGGCGGGCGGGTGGATTCCGGCATCACCCTCCTCAACAAGCCGTTCTCCAAGGCCGACCTGCTGACGCGGATCGGCGAGCTGATGGACCGGCCCGGCTACGTCTGAAAGCGCGGCACCGTCTCAGTGCAGCGCGGTCGATGCCGCGACGGCGGCCAGCGGCGCCGCGGCCAGCGGATAGGTGCCGGACCGCACCGTCAGGCGAAGGCCGCCGTCGCGCAGGACGGTGGCAAGGCCTCGCAGCGAGACCGAGGCCGCGCGGGCGCCGGCTGGCGTCAGGAACCGGCGCAGCAGGAACGCCACGTCAACCTTCGCCTCGGTCTGGGCCAGCGCCACGGCGTCGAGCAGCAGCAGCTCGTCGGTACTGACGGCGGCGCAGCACGGCGCGTGGACCGCGATCCGGCGCGCGGCTCCTGTCGTGATGGCGCGCATGAGCGCATCGAGATGCGCCACGGCGCCGTCGGCGCTGGTGCGCGCGAACGCACCTTCGAGCAACGCAAGCGCGGTGGGAGAGCCCTTGTGGCCCATGACCCACTTGCGCATGGACCATAGCGTGAGCTGGTCGGCGAAGCCGTGGGTCTCGGAGTCGAAGATCTGGGTGGCGGAAGTGGGAAGCGTGTCGTTGTTCATGGACTATGCCTGCTGCGGTTCAGGCACCGACCATAATTAATAATAACTCGCAATAGTAATATAAAAAGCGGTCTTGTAGGGGATTTATTCAACGGCATGGGCGTGTGGTATAAGGGGGAGTTGGGATGGGGGTGATGATGATCGCGCGCATTTTGCAAGTTGTTGCACTGCTTACGTTCACAGGCGCCGCGCAGGCCGGCGAGGCCGAAGAGGCAGAGCTTCTCCAGGTCACCGCGCGCTTCTACGACTTGCATGAACGCGGCGACTACAAGGACGCCATTCCCTACGGCGAACGATCGATCGAGCTGGGAGCCGCCATATTCGGCGTCAACTCGCCCGAGGTGGTAACGCTGATGAACAACCTGACCAGCTGTCTGATGGCAGCATGGGAGTATCCCCGGGCGATCGCCCTGGGCAGGGACGCATTGGCCAGGGTCGAAGCCGGCGGTCGCGGCAGCGACCCCAGCGCCATGCGAACGCTCCTGCTGCTCGCGCGGGCCTATGCCGACGATGACCTGCCCAAGGGCGAGCAGGCGCTGACGCGGGCGCTCAGGATCGGTGAGACGGCCTACGGCAAGGACGATCCGCGTCTCGGCGACATCATTCGCGAGTTGGGCCACAATGCCTTTTCATCGCCGAGGCCGCTGCGCGCGCGCCGTTTCTACGAACGAGCGGTGAAGGTGACCGAAAACGGGCCGCCCGAATTCGCGGAGTCGAGGGCGCTGGCCCTGTTCGAACTGGGGCGCTTCGAAATGGCGGTGGGCAACCATCGGAGTGCGGAGAAGCATTTTCTCCATGTGCTAAGTGTTCGAGCCGCCCTGCGGCCCAGCGATCCGCTCCAGCTATCCGCGCGGACCTTCCTCATCGAACTCTATGACCGCATGGGCCAGCCGGACAGGGCGACCGAGCACGTCCACCACCTCGCGACGCTGCAGCCTCAGGCAGAGTTCAACGAAACCGGGTGGCTTCTCAAGGTCGTGCCGGAATACCCCGCTTTCGTGAAGCTGGAGGAGGGCAAGGTGATCATTGCCGCCGACATCGATGAGATGGGGCGGGTCGTCAATGCGCGGGTCGAGGAGTCCAGGATGTCGTCGCCGTTCGACAGCGCGGCGCTGAAAAGCGTAGAGCGGTGGCGCTACAAACCCCGGGTGGTCGACGGCAAGTTCGTGCGCCGCGATGATATCCGGATCACGGTTATCTTCGCGGCAAACAAACGTTAACGAGTTTCCCGCTCCGGGCGACTCCGCTACTATCCCTGCGGAGCGCATGGAAACCAGTAGGGGAAATCATATGAGACTTGCCGTTCGGTCCGCGCTGGTCGCGGGTCTTTTCACTGTCGCCGTCCTGCCTGCCGCCTTCGCCGAGGACAAAGCCGAGGACGTGGTGAAATATCGCCATGCGCTGATGGATGTCGTCGGCAGCCACACCCAATCGTTCTTCGCCATCCTTCAGGGCAAGGTCAGCCACCCCGAGGACATGTCCTGGCACGCGGATTCGCTGGCCGAGGCCTCCAAGCGGGTTAAGGGCGCCTTCGCCCAGAGCACCGCCGGTTCGGGCGTCAAGACCGAGGCCAAGGACGCCATCTGGGCGGCCGGTTCCGAGTTCCCGAAACTGGCCGGCGACCTCGAGAAGGCGGCGGCGAGCCTGTCGGCGGCGGTGAAGGCCAAGGATCAGGCGGCCATCGGCGCGGCGGCCAAGGCCGTCGGCGCCGCGTGCAAGGGCTGCCACGACAAGTTCAAGGAAGAATAGATCAGGGAAGCCATTCCAGCGCGGCGCCGACGGCGCCGCCCGTGACGGCGAAGACCAACAGCGCAAACCAGAGGGGCCGGAACCGCAGGGTTTCGGCCCCTTTCGCATTGTCGCGTCCGGTGATCATGGCGCCGATCAGGTTCTGCCGCTTGACCACCAGGTAGAACAGGGCGGCGGCGATGTGGACGAAGAACACGATCATGAAGATTTCCCACGCCTCGTGATGCCAGTGGGCCATCGTGTCGGCGGTACTCTCGTCGACCATGTCGACGAACGGTCCGGCGGGTCCGGCTCCCATCAGATCCTCGTCGGTGGCGAACAGTCCCATCAGCGGCATCGCCAGCAGGAAGCCGAGCATCACCATCACCCAGAGGCCGCCCACGGGGTTGTGGCCCGCCACATGGGGCGTTTCCCGCGAGAACAGGCCGCGCAGGTAGCGGATGACGGCGCCCGGTCCTTTCAGGAAGTGGCCGAAGCGCGACGACGTGCTGCCGGCGAATCCCCAGACGATACGGAACAGCACCAGCGCCAGGATGGTGCAGCCGCTCCAGACGTGGAGCACGAACGGATCCCAGCCGCCGGCGATGGACGTCTCGTCCAGGTTCTCGCCGGTCCACCACTGCACCGCGACCAGAACGATGATCAGCCCGTGGAACAGACGGGTCGGCAGGTCCCAGACCTTGGCTTTCATCGGGCTCTCCTCAGGAATCGCTCAGGGTACGGTTGACCGCGCGGGTCCAGCCTCTCAGCAGCGTCTCGCGCGCGCCGGCGTCCATGGCGGGATCGAAGCGTGCCTGCCGGCGCCACAGCGCCTCGATCTCCTCGGGCGACGAGATCAGCCCGTGCCCCAGCGCGGCGAGCAGGGCGGCGCCCAGCGCGGTCGTTTCCGTGGTGTGCGGGCGCTCCACCGGCGCGGCGACCACGTCGCTCAGGAACTGCAGCAGCCAGTCGTTGGCGGCCATGCCGCCGTCGACCCGGATCGCGGCGACCGGACCGGGGTAGTCTGCGCGCATGGCGGTCAACAGATCGTGGGTCTGGTAGCAGGCCGCCTCCAGCGCCGCCCGCGCCAGATGCGCCCGCCCGCTGTTGCGGGTGAGGCCGGTGATCAGGCCACGCGCGTCAGGGTCCCACCACGGCGCACCCAGCCCGGTGAAGGCCGGGACCATGTAGACGCCCTCGTTGCCGTCGAGCGAGCGCGCCAGCGCCGCGCTCTCGCCCGACGTGGCGATGATGCCGAGGCCGTCGCGCAGCCACTGGATCGCCGCGCCGGCGATGAAGATGCTGCCCTCGAGCGCATAGGTGGGTACGCCGCCGAGCCGGCAGGCGACCGTCGTCAGCAGCCGGTTGTGCGAGGCCACCGCGTCCGTGCCGGTGTTGAGCAGGGCGAAACAGCCGGTGCCGTAGGTGCTCTTGATCATGCCGGGCCGCAGGCAGGCCTGGCCGACCGTGGCCGCCTGCTGGTCGCCGGCCATGCCGCAGATCGGCAGCGTGCCACCGAACAGGCCGGTTTCGCCCAGAGGTCCCGCGCAGTCGGTCACCTCGGGCAGCATGGCGCGCGGCACGTCCAGTCGTTCCAGCAGCGCGTCGTCCCATTGCTGCGCGTGGATGTCGAACATCAGGGTGCGCGAGGCGTTGGTGGCGTCGGTGGCGTGCCGGCCGCCGGTCAGCCGCCAGAGCAGGAAGCTATCGATGGTGCCGAATGCCAGCTCGCCCGCCTCGGCGGCGGCGCGGGCGCCCGGCACGTTCTCGAGCAGCCAGGCGATCTTGGTGCCGGAGAAATAGGGATCGAGCAGCAGGCCGGTGCGCTCGGAAAACACCGGTTCGTGGCCCGCGCCCTGCAGCGCCTTGCACAGCGGCGCGGTGCGGCGGTCCTGCCAGACGATGGCGCGGTGGATCGGCTTGCCGGTCCTGCGGTCCCAGACGACGGTGGTCTCGCGCTGGTTGGTGATGCCGATGCAGGCGACGGCGAAGCCCTTTTCGGTCGCCTCCGCCAGCGCCAGCCGGCACATGGCGAGCGTGTCGTCCCATATTTCCTCGGCGTCGTGCTCCACCCAGCCGTCGGCCGGATAGTGCTGGGTCAGCTCCTTCTGGGCGAGGGCGACGACGTTGCCGGACAGGTCGAACACCAGCGCGCGGCTGCTCGTCGTGCCCTGGTCGATAGCCAGTATGGCGGTCCCCGTCGTCATGCTACGACTATGCTATGGAAGGCGAACAAAGCCAATTGGTTGAGGGTATGGCGGTCGACCTGCTGGTGGTCGGCGGCGGCATCAACGGCGCGGGCATTGCGCGCGATGCCGCCGGGCGCGGGCTCTCGGTCATGCTGGTCGAACGGGGCGACCTCGCCGGCGCCACCTCCTCGTCGAGCTCCAAGCTGATTCATGGCGGCCTGCGCTACCTGGAGCAGTACGAGTTCGGGCTGGTGCGCAAGGCGCTGGCCGAACGCGAGGTGCTGCTGGCCGCCGCGCCGCACCTCGTCGCGCCGCTGGAGTTCGTGCTGCCGCAGGGCGAGAATTCGCGGCCCGGCTGGATGCTGCGCATCGGCCTGTTCCTCTACGACCATCTCGGCGGGCGCCGCAAGCTGCCCGGCTCCCATGGCATCGACCTGCGCACCCATCCGGCGGGCCGGCCGCTGAAGGCCGACTACGTCCATGGTTTCACCTATGCCGATTGCTGGACCGACGATGCGCGGCTGGTGGTCGCCAACGCCATGGACGCGGCAGAGCGTGGGGCCGTCATCCGCACCCGCACCGAGTTGGTTGCCGCGCGCCGCGAGGGCGATCTGTGGCGCGCGGTGATGCGCGACGTACGCACCGGCCGCGAAGAGACGGTCGCTGCCCGAATCCTGGTGAATGCGGCAGGTCCCTGGGCGGCGGACGTGATCGAGCACCAGCTCGGCATGGGCGGCGGAAAGCGGCTTCGGCTGGTGAAGGGCAGCCACATGGTGGTGCCGCGCCCCGAGGGCGCCGACGACGCCTATCTGCTGCAGAACGACGACGGCAGGGTGATCTTCGTGCTGCCGTTCCTCGACCGGTACTCCCTCGTCGGCACCACCGAGGTGGAACTGGAGGAGATGCCCGAGCGGGTCGAGATCACGCCCGCCGAAGCCGACTATCTGTGCGGCATCGTCAACCGCTACTTCCGCGTGCCGATCTCGCCGTCGGACGTGGTCTGGTCCTTCGCCGGGGTGCGGCCGCTGGTCGACGACGCCGACGACGACCCGTCGTCGGTCACCCGCGATTTCGTGATCGCCCTCGACGCGCCGGAAGGGCAGGCGCCGCTGCTGTCGGTGCTGGGCGGCAAGATCACCACATACAGGGTGCTCGCCGAGGCGGCCATGGACGACCTGTCGCCGTTCCTGCCGGGACCGGTGGAGCCATGGACCGAGGATGTGCCGCTTCCGGGCGGCGACATGCCGGATGGGGATTTCGAGGCTTTCCTGGCCAGTACCATGCGCGCCGCGCCCTGGCTTCCTGAGGCGCTGGCGCGGCGCCTCGCGCGGGCCTATGGCACCAGGATCGCGAGAATTCTGGACGGCGCGGCGTCGCTGGACGGGCTCGGCGTTCACTATGGCGACGGTGTCTACGAGGCAGAGATCGGTTATCTCTTGCGGCATGAGTGGCTGGAGACGGCGGAGGACTTCCTGTGGCGGCGCTCGAAGCTGGGTATCGCGGCGGCCCCGGAAACCGTCGACAGGCTGAGGGAACGGCTGGGCGGCGCGCGATGACGAGGGCGCCGATCGGGTTCCTGGTGTTCATGGCGATCGCGGGCCTGGCCGCCGCCGCTGTCGCGCAGCCGGCCGCAAAAGCGCCCGACCGCACGATCCGGCTCTCCGGTCCGGCGCCGGTGGCCGCCTACGGCTATGACAGCAAGAATCCCATCCTGCTGGGCGGGATGGCCGAGAACGATTTCGACAAGCGGGTCGAGGCCTATGTCGGCCTGCTGTCCACTCCGGAAGGCGAGCCGCTGAAGGTGCTGCTCAACGAGACCTGCTGCCCGCACCGGCCGCCGGGCGCCGCCCAGCCCCTCAGCCTCCAAATGATCGAGGCCGGCGCCGACGGCAGGCGGCCCTATGGACTCTACGTCAACGGTTTCGAGGCCGGCCCGCTGCATGCGCCAAAGGGCTTGCTGGCGGCCCGCAGCGAGGAGAACGCCGAGATCATCCAGGGCGCGCTGGACAATCTCCGTGCCGGATTTCCCGACGGCGCGGTCCAGTCGCTCCGCCCGCTCGCCGAAGCGGGCGACGTCATGGCCCAGTACCAGCTGGGCAGGATCGCCGCCGACCGCCGGGATTTCCCGGCCGCCTATGGCTGGTTCCTGATGGCGGCGAGAAACGGGCATTCGGTGTCGCAGGCTGCCGTTTCGGCCATGCTGGAGGAGGGCAAGGGCGTTGCCGCCGACCGGGTCGCCGCCAAGCGCTGGCGCGAGCGGGCGGCCGCGAACGGTCATCCGGGCTCGCTGATGGCGCTGGCGCTGGAAGCGTTGTCGGGTAAGCCTGACGCCGCGGCGGTGTCCCGTGCCGCCGCCATGCTGCAGCGCGCCGCCGATCTGGGCGATCCGGCAGCCCAGGCCGCCTACGGCCTCATGCTGGTCCAGGGAAGGGGCGTGGCGCGGGACTCGTTCCAGGGACTGGTCTGGCTGAAGCTCGCCGCGAAGGCGGGCGATGCCAACGCCGTCGCGGCATGGGGCCGACTCGTGGCGGGACACACGGCTCAGACCGTGGCGCGGGTGGATCAGGCCGCCGACCAGTGGTCGAAGCGCGATGCGCCGGTGCCGGTGGCCGCGGACAATCCGAGGTAGTCCCGAACGGCCTCCCGGCGCGCCCCTCGATCGTCTACGACTTGAAGACGACGGTCTTGTTGCCGTTGTCGAGGATGCGGTGCTCGGCGTGCCAGCGGACGGCCCGGTTCAGCACCACGCTCTCGATGTCGCGGCCGATGCGGACCATGTCGTCGGGGGTCTGGACATGGTCGATGCGCTCCACCGACTGTTCGATGATCGGGCCCTCGTCGAGGGCGGGCGTCACGTAATGCGCCGTGGCGCCGATGATCTTCACGCCGCGCGCATGGGCCTGGTGGTAGGGCTTGGCGCCCTTGAAGCTGGGCAGGAACGAGTGGTGGATGTTGATCGCCTTCCACTCCAGCGCCCGGCACATGTCGTCGGACAGGATCTGCATGTAGCGGGCGAGCACAACCAGGTCGATCTCCAGCGACCGCACCAATTCCTTGATCCGCTCCTCCTGCCGCTGTCTGGTCTCCGGAGTCACCGGCAAGTACTGGTAGGGAATGCCATGCCATTCCACCAGCGAGCGCATGTCCTCGTGGTTCGAGGCCACGGCGCGGATGTCGATGGGGAGGCTGCCGTTGCGCCAGTCGTGCAGCAGGTTGTTCAGGCAGTGGCCGAATTTGGAGACCAGCACCATCACCCGGCATTTCTGCTCGGCGGGCACGATGCGGAAATCCATCGAGAAGCGATCGGAGACGGCGAGGAATTCCTGCTGCAGCTTTTCGCGCTTGGGCAGCTTGGGGCCGCCGGCATGAAACACGGTGCGCAGGAACGAGCGCTTCGAGACCGGGTCGGCGTAGTGGGACAGCTCGGTCAGGAAGCCGTCGCGTTCGGCGAGGAAGTTGGTGACCGCGGCGACGATGCCGGTGCGGTCTGGGCAGGTCAGCGTCAGGACGTAGCTGTCTTCGTGGCCGTTCATGTCTGCGTTGGACTCGATGTTGGCGGGGCGTCAGGCCGTCAGGTCGGCGGCCCTGTCCTTTAGCCACAACCAGAGGTCCATCGCAAGCGAGCGATCCACCACGAGCTCGTAGGAGTCGGGCTCGGCCGAGGCATGGATCAGCACGTCGATGGCGGCGATCTGGGTCGCCGCGAACCGGCCTTGCCCGAAGGCGCGGCGGTGCAGATCCTGCTCGCAGCCGCGCACCAGCAGGTCGTAGGCGAGCTTGCCGGAGAGGCTGATGGACACGTAGCCGTCGGACACGTCGTTGACCGAGGCCGTCAGGCCGGACGAGGCGCGCGCCAGCCTGTCGCCGAGGCCGTAACCCTTCTCGTAGCACACCAGCCAGCGATGGGGCGCCAGCCGGTAGCAGCATGGATCGTCGCCGGTCACCCCGTCGGCGGACTCGGGAAGCGGCACCCCGAGGGCGGCGGAAACGCCGCGCAGCGTGGCGTCGGTGCCGTCGGTGACCAGCAGCAGCTTGCGCCGGCCGGGATTCTCCCGAGCCAGCAGGCCGTTGCGCTGGATGCGCGCGGCCACGTTGTCCTTGGCTTCGTCGCGCAGGGGCGACGCGGCGACGAGATCAGCCAAACCGTCGCCTCCCGCTGGGATCGAACAGGAACGGCTTGACGATCCGGGCAGGAACGCTCGCGCCGCGCGAGGATACCCGCACCGTCTGCCCCAGCCGCTGGTGCCCGTTGACGATCAGCGCCAGGGTCACGGGCTGCCCGACTGCGTCGCTGTCGAAGCTGAGCACGATGCGGCCCTGGCGGTGGTCCGAGCTGCCGTCGAGCGGCACGATGGTGCCCGACTGGGGCAGCACGATCGCCGCGTCCTCGCTGCGCAGCGCCACCAGCTGGGCACGGTCCTGCGGCCCGCTGCGGGCGCGGGCGAGGGCGCTTTTGCCGACGAAATCCCTCTCCTTGAGCCGAAACCTGCCGCCCGGATCGAGGTCGAAGGGCGTCAGGCTCCTAGGCGCGACGCCCGGGATGTCGATGCGGCCCTTCTCGGCCGCCAGCCGGTGCATGGCCAGTTCGCCGAGCGGCCGCAGGCCATAGCGCATGCCGGTGATCGCCAGCGTCTCCCACAGCGCGCGGCCGTAATTTGCGGGCACGCTGATCTCGAAGGCTACCTCGCCGATATTGCCGGTCCGCACCATCCGCACCGGTGCGCCGGCCAGCGTGCCGTGGCGGACGGCAAGGTACGGGAACGCGGCGGTCGAGACGTCGATGTCCCGGTCCATGTCGAGCAGCACCTGCCGCGCCCTGGGTCCGGCGATGACCAGCGTCGCCCACGCCGACGTCACCGGCGACACCAATACCGACATGCCCTTGAGATCGCTCGCCAGCCAGCTTTCGAACCAGTCGCACACCGGAGCGTCATTACCCGCCGAGGTGTGGATCAGGAAGCGGTCGTAGTCGAGGCGCACCACCACGCCGTGATCGACCACGGTGCCGCCGTCGTCGAGCAGCCGGCCGTAGCGGGACGTGCCGACGGGCAGGTCGGCCATCTTCTCGCAGAACAGGAATTCGAGGAATTCGGGGGAATCCTCGCCGGCGACCTCGATCTTGCCCAGCAGCGACAGGTCGATCAGGCAGGCCGCGTTGCGGGCCGCGTGCATCTCCTGGGTCACCGATTCCTCGGCCGTCACGCCTTCGAGCGGATAATAGGCCGGGCTGAGCCAGCCGCCGGTGCGGCGGAACGCCGCGTCCCGGGCCGCGTACAGCGCGTGCGCCGGCAGCAGACGCAACGGCGGCTCCGGGCTCTTGTCGACGTTCATGGTGACGAAGTCGAAGCTGACCACCGGCCGGGGCGGCGTCAGCAGCGTGTCGGCGATGCCGCCGAGCCATTCCTCGTCGGGAGTGCGCGAGGCCGGCGTGTGGTCGCTGGTGGTCATGTCCCGGCGCCAGTCCACCCACTGCCGCGCCCGGTTGCTCAGGCCCGATTGCGGCACCTGCCACAGGCCCATGCCGGTGGAGGGGCCGGGCTGGGCGTCGGTCTCGGGCACGTTGATGTCGTCGCCGCTGGCGAAGCCCGCGGCCCGCGCGGCCGCCGCGCCGGCGTCCCGGCCCGAGGCGAGGGCGAAGCCCAGCGATCCGTCGCCTCGGATGCTGCCGACCGCATGGGAGATCGAGCCCAGTTCGGACGGCACCAGCGCCGCCACGACCGGATCGTAGGCGACGCTCCCGCCAGCCTGCCGCAGCAGGTCGATGCGCGGGTTCCAGCCGCCCGAGGTGGCGACGAACCGGCAGTCGAAGCGGCGCTTGGCGCCGTCGACCCTGCCGTCGCCGAGGTGATTGACCTCCAGGTAGTCCACATGGGTGTCGCCGGCGACCTTGGTCACCACATGGCCACCGAACAGGCTGATTCCCCGGTCGCACATGGCGGCGACCATCTCGGCGCGGATCTCGCGGCGCGCGTCGATCACCGTAGCGACCCTGAGGCCTTCGTCGTGCATGCGCGCGGCAAGTTCCAGGGTGCGGTCGTTGTTGCCGACGACGGCGATGGGGCCGTCCACCGGCCGCAGCGCGAACTGGCGGGAATAGCCCAGGATCGCGCTGGTCAGCATGACGCCAGGAGTGTCGTTGTCGGGGAACACGAACGGCCGCTCGATGCTGCCCGAGGCCAGCACGATCTGCTTCGCCACCACCTTCCAGACCTGCCACTGGCCGCCGCCGTTGGCTTCGGCGGGTTCGCGCAGGATGATGACATGGCCGCGCCCGTCGATGCCGGTCACCGTGCTGCGGTTGAAGATGCGCACGTCGTCGAGCCCGCGCAGCGCCTGCTCCGCCTCGGCCAGCCACTCGTCGCTGGATATGCCGTCGATGGCGGCGGTGCACCACAGCAGGCTCCCGCCCAGCGCGGCGCCGTCGTCGGCGAGGATCACGCGGGCGCCGGCATAGCCCGCGGTCAGCGCCGTCATCAGCCCGGCGGGGCCGCCGCCCACCACCAGCACGTCGCAGTGGGCGAAGCCGGATTCGGCCGAGAAGTCGGGCCGCATGGGCGTATGGACCGGATCGGCGGCCGGCGCCTTGGGCTGGTCGCGGCGCAGGCGCTCCATCAGCGACGGCGGCGGCCACGGCAGCAGGCTCTCGGCGGCAAGACCTTCGTAGAGCTCGACCTGGGTGGCGAGAACGGTGCGCTCCGATCCGTTCTCGATCAGCTTCAGATAGGCGCCCGGGTCCGAATAGCCGGCGCCCATGATGCTGCGGGGCCGGTTGTGCCGCAGGCTGCGGCCGATGATGGCGATGTCGTTGGCAAGGAGCGCCGAGGCCAGCGTGTCGCCGGCGAAACCGGCGCACGGCTTACCATTGAAGGTGAACGAGAGTGGACGAGCGCGATCGATCCGTCCTCCCGTTTCACGTCGGCGCATCAAAGCGGGCATCTATGACCCTTGCCTGTAAAACCGGTGGTCTGGCACATTGTCGGCGGCTCGTCCGACCTGTTCTAACAGGAATGCCTCACGGGTGGCCACCCGTTGCGCGAGCTTTCCAACCAGAAAAGAACCAACTCGGGGAATAAAGTCATGTCAGTTGCCGCAAGGTGGGAGAAGCAGGGTGATATCGGCATCATTACAGTCGACAGTCCACCGGTAAATGCCCTTTCCGCGCCGGTCCGCCAGGGCATTTTCGACGGCGTGAAGGCGTTCGATTCCGACCCTGACGTCAAGGCCATCATCCTGATCTGCGATGGCCGCACCTTCATCGCCGGCGCCGACATCACCGAGTTCGGCAAGCCGCCGAAGGGCCCGCCCCTGCGCGAGGTCCAGGAGACCATGGAGAACGCCTCGAAGCCGATCGTCGCGGCGATCCACGGCACCGCGCTCGGCGGCGGCCTGGAGACGGCGCTGGCGGCCCATTACCGTGTCGCCGTCACCTCCGCCCAGGTCGGCCTGCCGGAGGTGAAGCTGGGCCTGCTGCCCGGCGCCGGCGGGACCCAGCGGCTGCCGCGGCTGATCGGGCCGGAGCGGGCGCTGAAAGTGATCGTCGACGGCAATCCGATCAAGGCCCCCGAGGCCAGTAAGCTCGACATCATCGACGAGGTGGTCGAAGGCGACCTGAGGGAGGGCGCCATCGCTTTCACCCGCCGGCTGATCGAAAGGGGCGCGCCGCTGCGCAAGGTGCGCGACATCGAGCTCGACGGCTCCAGCCTGCCTCAGAACTTCTTCGCCGATTTCCGCAAGAGCATCGCGCGCCAGACCCGCGGCTTCCCGGCGCCGGAGAAGATCGTCCAGACCATCGAGGCGGCGGTGAACCTGCCGTTCGACGAGGGCATGAAGGTCGAGCGCGAGGGCATCACCGAGCTGATGGCGAGCACCGAGTCCAAGGCGCTGCGCTACATGTTCTTCGCCGAGCGCGAGGTGGCCAAGATCCCGGACGTGCCGAAGGAAACCCCGCTCCGCCCGATCAGGACGGCGGCCGTGCTCGGCGCCGGCACCATGGGCGGCGGCATCGCCATGAACTTCGCCAATGCGGGCATTCCGGTCACCGTGATCGAGGCGACCCGGGAAGCGCTCGACCGCGGCATGAAGATCATCGAGCAGAACTACCGCAACACCCAGGCAAAGGGCCGCCTGACCGCCGAGCAGGTGGACAAGCGCCTCGGCCTGATCACGCCCAGCCTGTCCTACGACGACGCGGCCGAGGTCGACATCGTCATCGAGGCGATCTTCGAGAACATGGACATCAAGAAGGAGGTGTTCCGCAAGCTCGACGGCATCTGCAAGCCGGGCTGCATCCTCGCCTCCAACACGTCCTATCTGGACCTGAACGAGATCGCCTCGGTCACGAAGCGGCCCGAGGACGTGATCGGCCTGCACTTCTTCAGCCCGGCCAATGTGATGCGGCTGCTGGAGGTGGTGCGCGGCGCGAAGACGGCCAAGGACGTGCTCGCCACCTGCATGGCGCTGGCCAAGACCATCGGCAAGATCGGCGTCGTCGCCGGCGTGTGCCACGGCTTCATCGGCAACCGGATGATCGCCCGCTACAGCGGCGAGGCGAACAAGATGCTTTGGGAAGGCGCCACGCCTCACCAGATCGATACCGTGCTCTACGATTTCGGCATGCCCATGGGCCCGCTGCAGATGGGCGACCTCGCCGGCCTCGACGTGGGCGCGCGCGCCCGCAGCGAGTTCCCCGACATGTTCCCGATCGACCCCAAATTCCCCGTGGTCGCCGATATGCTGGTGGCCAAGGGCCGGCACGGCCAGAAAACGAAAGCCGGGTACTACAGCTACGGCGACGACCGAAAGGCGACGCCCGATCCGGAAGTCGACGCCATGATCGCCGCCGCCGCGAAGGAGCGGGGCATCGAGCGCCGCGAGATTTCCGACGAGGAGATCATCGAGCGCTGCATCTACGCCGCCATCAACGAGGGCGCGCGGGAGCTGGAGGAGGGGATCGCGCTGCGCCCCTGCGACATCGACATCATCTGGATCAACGGCTACGGCTTCCCGTCCTATCGCGGCGGGCCGATGTTCTATGCGGACACGGTCGGCGTCGACAAGGTGCACGCGGCGGTCGAGAAGTACCGCCAGCGCTACGGCGACCGCAGCTGGAAGCACTCCTGGCTGCTGGAGAAGCTGACCAGGGCGGGCAAGGGCTTCGCCGACTGGAAGGACGTGATCTGAACGGCCTCCGCTTTCCGGATGCCCTTTGATCCCGATCCGGGGCACCCTACATTAGCCTATTACCGGGCGCCGCTTTCGACCTGGGTCGGGAGCGGCGCCCTGCCGTTTTCACTTTCCTTCCAGCGATGAGTTCCATGGACCAAGCCAGCCCGCAGACCATCCGCCTCCAGGACTACCGGTCGCCGTCCTTCGCCATCGAGACCGTCGACCTGCAGTTCGACCTCGGTGAGGAGCATACGACGGTGACGTCGCTGATGACCGTCGTCCGCAAGCGACCGGCCGAGCCGCTGGAACTGGACGGCGACGCCCTCGACCTGGTTTCCGTGACGGTCGACGGCCGCGATCTTTCCGTGGGCGACTATACGCTGGCGCCGCATCTGCTGACCATCCCGGGTCTGGGCGAGAGCGCCGACATCGAAATCGTCACCCGCATCCAGCCGCAAAACAACACGCAGCTTTCGGGCCTCTACAAGTCGAGCGGCAATTTCTGCACCCAGTGCGAGGCCCAGGGTTTCCGCCGGATCACCTATTTCCTCGATCGGCCCGACGTGCTGTCGCGCTACACGACCACCATCACGGCCGACAAGGCGAAATACCCCGTGCTGCTGTCCAACGGCAATCTGGTCGAAGAGCGCGATCTGGACGGCGGCCGGCACATGGCCGTCTGGGAGGACCCGTTCCTGAAGCCCTGCTACCTGTTCGCTCTGGTGGCAGGCGACCTGGCGCATATCGAGGACACCTTCAGGACGTCATCGGGCCGCGACGTGACCCTGCGCATCTATACGGTCGCCGAGGACGCGGACAAGTGCGAGCACGCCATGGACTCGCTGAAGAAGGCGATGAAGTGGGACGAGGACACCTATGGCCTCGAATACGACCTCGACATCTACAACATCGTGGCGGTGCGCGACTTCAACGCCGGCGCCATGGAGAACAAGAGCCTCAACGTCTTCAACAGCGCCTATGTGCTGGCGACGCCCGAGACCGCGACCGACGCGAATTTCAACGCCATCGAGAGCGTCATCGCCCACGAGTACTTCCACAACTGGACCGGCAATCGAATCACCTGCCGCGACTGGTTCCAGCTCAGCCTGAAGGAAGGCCTGACGGTGTTCCGCGACCAGCAGTTCTCGGCCGACATGCAGTCGGCCGCCGAGCAGCGGATCGACGACGTCAAGGCGCTGCGCGCCCGCCAGTTCCCCGAGGATTCGGGGCCGCAGGCGCATCCGGTGCGGCCGGAATCCTATATCGAGATCAACAACTTCTACACCTCGACCGTCTACGAGAAGGGCTCCGAGGTGATCCGGATGATGCAGACCATCATCGGCGCCGAGAATTTCCGCAAGGGCATGGAACTCTACGTGGCGCGCAACGACGGCACCGCCGCCACGGTGGAGGATTTCGTCGCCGCCATGCAGGACGCCTCGGGCGTCGACCTCACCCAGTTCAAGCGCTGGTACGGCCAGGCCGGCACGCCGCACCTCGAGGTGCGCGGCGCCTGGGATCAGGGCACGCAGACCTACACGCTCAAGGTCAAGCAGTCGACCAGGCCGACGCCGGGCCAGCCGGTGAAGCAGCCGCTGCACATCCCGCTTGCCATGGGGCTGCTGGGGAAGGGCGGCCAGCCGCTGCCGCTGACCCTCGACGGCGAGAACGACGAGGGACTGCTCAGCCGCGTGCTCGACGTCAAGGAGCCGGAGCAGAACTTCACCTTCACCGGGATCGCCGAACGGCCGGTGCCGTCGTTGCTGCGCGGCTTCTCGGCGCCGGTGACCATGGACGCGGGCTACAGCCGCGACGAGCTGGCGTTCCTGCTGCGCAGCGATCCGGACAGCTTTGCCCGCTGGGAGGCGGGTCAGACCCTCGCCACCGGCCTGATGCTGGACCTGGTCGCCGCCTGGCGTCGCGGCGAGGCGCTGGCGCTCGACCCCACCTTCGTGTCGGCCTTCGAGAGCGTGCTGGTCAGCCGGGACCTCGACCCGTCGCTGATCGCGCTTACCGTCATGCTGCCGAGCCAGGCCTATCTGGGCCAGCAGATGGGCGAGATCGACGTGGAGGCCATCGAGACCGTGCACAAATTCGTCCGCCGCGAGCTGTCGCGCCGCCTGCGGGAAGATTTCCGCGGCCTATATGACAGGCTCAACGAGCGCGGCGCCTATGTGTTCGAGCCGAAGGCCGTCGGCCGCCGCAGCCTGAAGAATGCCGCGCTGGCCTATCTGATGGCCGACCCGGCGCCCGAGATCGTCGCCCTGTGCCGCGACGCGTTCTTCCGCGCTGACAACATGACCGATTCGCTCGCCGCGCTGACCCTTCTCGCCGGCACCGACGCGCCGGCGCGGGGCGAGGTCATCAAGGCGTTCTACGACAGATGGGCGGGCAACCCGCTGGTGGTCGACAAGTGGCTGTCGGTGCAGGCCATGTCCGACCTGCCGGGCACGCTGGCGCGGGTCCGGGAGTTGATGGGCCACGAAGCGTTCTCCATGCGCAACCCGAATAAGGTGCGCGCGCTGGTCGGCGCCTTCACCCAGTCCAATCAGCCCCGGTTCCACGACGCCGACGGCGGCGGCTACCGGCTGCTGGCGGACGTCGTGATCGAGCTCAACAAGATCAACCCGGGAATCGCCGCCCGCATGACCGGCGGCTTCAACCAGTGGAAGCGTTTCGATGCCAGGCGCCAGGCCATGATGAGGGGCGAGCTCGAGCGTATTCTCGCCACGCCCGGCCTGTCGAAGGACGTCTACGAGATCGCCTCCAAGAGCCTCGCTTCGGCCTAGATTCCGCGCTTTATGAGATAAGGCCCGCCGCGAGCTGTCTTGGCGGGCCTTATCGTGCACTCTGCCCTTGACTCAAATTCAAACATGTTTGAAATTCATGTGACGTGAGCGGGTACACAGCTTCGGGGAGGAAGTGACGTGACCAGTTTCGGACTTCGATTCGATCTTCGCCGCCATCCGCAGGGCGCCAGTCACCAGGCGCTCTACAATGCCTGCATCGAGCAGTGCGCCTGGGCCGACAAGCTCGGCTTCACCACCATCATGATCTCCGAGCACCACATTGCACCGAGCGGCTACATGCCGTCGCCGATCGTGCTGGGCGGCGCGATCGCCGCGCGGACCAAGCGGGCGCGCATCCGCATCTCCTCGCTGGTCGCGCCCCTGCACAACCCGCTGCGCCTGGCCGAGGACCTGGCGACGCTCGACATCATCTCGAATGGCCGGCTGGAGCCGGTTTTCTCGGGCGGCTATGTGGGCGACGAGTTCGAGGTCATCGGCACCTCGCTCTCGGCCCGCAAGGACTTCATGGAAGACCTGCCGCCGTTCCTGCGCGCCGCCTGGGCGGGCGAGGAAGTCAGCTGGCGCGGCGGCCCGAAATTCCGCGTGACCACGCTGCCGGTGCAGAAGCCGTTCGTGCCGATCTGGATGGGCGGCGCCTCGAAGGCCGCCGCCCGCCGCGCCGCGCGCCACGCCGACCAGTTCCAGCCGGCCAACAGCGCCTTGTGGGAAACCTACGAGGAGGAACTGGCGAAGCTGGGCAAGCCCATCCCCAGGCGCCTGCCGCCCAGCGACATGTTCTGGGTCGCCGAGGATCCGGACGCGTTCTGGGCCAAATTCGCGCCCCACGCCATGCTGGAGAACAACGAATATGGCGACTGGTACGCGAAGTGGAACGCCTGGAACGGCTATATCACCGAGCATGATCCGGACGTCCTGCGCGCCACGCCCCGCTACCCGGTGGTGACGCCCGACGAGGCAATCCGGCGAGCCCGCGCGCTCGGACCGAACGGCTTCGTGATGCTGCAGTGCATGTCCGGTGGCTTCGATCCCGACCTGCAGTGGGAAAGTCTCGAACTGGTCGCGAAGAAAGTCCTGCCGGCGCTGGCCGCCCAGCCGGAAGCGGTGCGGGCATGAGCACCCAGGTGCAGGCGCTCGATCCTCTGTTCCAGCCGCTCCAGGTCGGGACGATGGCGCTGCGCAACCGCATCATGCTGCCGCCTCACGGCGCCGCCGTCGGCAACCTCTGGGGCAGCCTGGACGACGCGAAGGTGAATGTCGGTTACTGGGCGTCGCGCGCCCGGGACGGCGCCGGCTGGATCGACGGCATTACCGGCTTCGTCGACAATTCCATGCTGGTGCCGGGTTTCGTGCCCACCGGCCTCGGCGCCGTGCGGCACGGAGTCTTCCGCGCGCCGTTCTTCAAGGAACGCGCCGGCATGTATGGCGACGCCATCCACGAAGCGGGCGCCTGCGCCACCAGCCAGCTGGTGATGCAGGGCGGCATGCCGCACAGCCCGTCGGGAAAGATCGCCAACTACACCAACAATCTGGTCCCCCACGTGCTGACCGCCGACGAAATCCGCTGGTTCGTCGACGAATACGCCTTCTCGGCGCGGCAGGTGAAGGATGCCGGCCTCGACGGGGTCGAGCTGCACGCCAATCACGAGGACCTGCTGGAGCTGTTCCTGTCGCCCGCCACCAATTTGCGCGACGACGACTATGGCGGCGATTTCGAGCGGCGGCTGCGGTTCATCCGCGACATCCTGACGGCCATCCGCGCCGAGACCGGCAGCGACTTCACCGTCGGCATCCGTCTCAACATGGACGAGCTGTTCGAGGGCGGCTACGACGCCGAAGGCGGCCTCGCCATCGCCCTGGCGCTTGAGGCGACCGGTCATGTCGACTACATCCACGGGGTCATCGGCAACAGCTGGGGCGCGCCGAGCTACCTCCAGCCGCACAATTACGGCACCGCGCAATGGGCGGACATGGCGGGCCGCTTCAGGGCGGCGCTGAAGCTGCCCTTCGTCTACACCGGCCGTGTCACCACCATCCAGGCGGGCGCCGAGGTCATCGCCAGCGGCCAGGCCGATGTGATCGGCATGGCGCGCGCCAATTTCGCCGAGCCGAACATCGTCTCCAAGGCGAAGGCGGGCAGGGTCGACGATATTCGCCCCTGCATCGGCTGCAACGATTGCCTCCATGCGCGCAGCGTCGAGGGCATGCCGTTCGGCTGCGCCGTCAACCCGCGCACCGGCCGCGAGACCGAGCCGGCGCTGGGCGAGGCGCCGGTGAAGAAACGGGTGCTGGTGGTCGGCGGCGGTCCGGCCGGGCTGGAGCTGGCCGCGCTGCTGGCCGAGCGTGGCCATACCGTCAGCCTCTGGGAGCGCGGCGCCGAACTGGGCGGCCAGATGCGCATCGCCGGGGCGGTGCCCGAGAACAAGGCGTTCATCGATTTCCTCGAATTCCAGCGCCACCGTCTCGAACGGCTGGGTGTCGAAGTGGTGCTCGGCAAGGATGCGACGGTCGATAACGTCGCCGCGTTCGGCGCCGACACGGTAGCCGTCGCGACCGGGGCCACCGCGCGCCGGCCGGACGTGGCGGGCGCGCATCTTCCGTTCGTGGTCGATGGTCGCGACGTGATGACCGGCGCCGCGACCGTCGGAGAGAGGGTGGCGGTGATCGCCGTCGAGGACCACATGCAGCCGCTGGTCGTCGCCAGCTATCTAGTCGACCAAGGCAAGCAGGTCCAGCTGATCTACCAGACGCCGGCGATCGCGCCGCTGGTCGGGAAGTACTCGATCGGCGCGCCTCTCGCCAAGATCAGCGCGCGCGGCGCGCGGGTCCGGATGATGGAGAGGGTCGTCGCCATCGAACAGGGCAAGCTGCACACCCGAAACGTCTATTCGGGCGCCGAAGGCGAGGTGACCGATTTCGACAACGTGGTGCTCGCCTGCGGCGGCGTCGCGCAAAGCGGCCTCTACGACGATCTGCGCGGCAAGGTCGACGATCTGCACATCCTGGGCGATGCCTACGCCCCGCGCCGCATCTGGTTCGCAACCCGCCAGGCCTACGAACTGGCCGCGACGATCTGATGGAGTGACCCCATGACCATGCCGGGGAGGACAACTCGATGGATATGAAGACCGCCCAGCTGCTCCGCGACCAGATCGAGGTGGAGCGCAAGCGCAACACGCCGCCCGAGGGCTTTCCCGACCTGCCGCCGATCCCGGCGGGCCGTTATACGGACCCTGCGTTCCACGAGATCGAGAAGCGCGAGATCTTCGACAAGGCCTGGCTTTATGCGGGCTCGGGTCACGACATACCCAATGCGGGCGACTACAAGTCGTTCGACAACTTCAACCGCGCGCCGGTGCTGATCATCCGCGGCAAGGACATGAAGATCCGCGCTTTCTACAACACCTGCCAGCATCGCGGCGCCACCATCACCCGCGAGCCCTGCGGCCACGCGGGGAGCCGGCTGAAGTGCCAGTTTCACAGCTGGACCTATGACCTGGAAGGCAAACTCGTCGGCATTCCCGGGCCGTGGGATTTCTCGCCCGACATGGACAAGTCCAAGCACAACCTCAAGCCGGTGCGCTGCGAGATGTGGGGCGAGCACATCTTCATTAACCTGTCGCCGGAAGGGCCCGATCTGGAAACCTATCTTGGCCCGGTTTGGACCGACTTCGAATGGGCGGCGAAGCTGCGGCCGTCGAACCGCCGGGCGCGGGTGATGGCGTGCAACTGGAAGATCGCCATCGAGGCGTTCATCGAGGTCTACCACATCACCACCATCCACCCGACGACGGTGTCGGGGAGCATCGACTACCGCGGCACGGTATCGTCGTTCTTTCCGCACGGCCATTCGCGGATGATCGTCCCCAACACCGCGTCCTACTACCAGGCACCGCCAGAGGTGATTCCGGACGATTGGGACGAGGGCAGGGCACTACGCGGCGAAGCCAACGTCTCGTATCACATCTTCCCGAACCTGCTCACGCCGGCCGGCCAGACCGGCTACATGCTGATGGAGTTCTGGCCGGTCGATCACAATCACACCGAGATCGTCACCTGGGTGGTCGAGCCGGATTGGGGCGAGGGCGAGCCGCCCGCCTCCTATTTCGATCGTGCTAAATATTTCGACGTCGTCCTCGACGAGGACACCTGGAACATGGAGCACATCCAGCACTCGCTGCTGTCGCCTGCTTTCTCCGGGCCGAAATGCTCCTATCACGAGAAGCGCATCTACTACCTGGAACAGCATGTCGACCACCTGCTGGGCGACCTGGTTCCCGAGCATCTGAGGGTCGCGCCGCTGCTGGCCGACCGCATCGTCAACACGGCCTGCGCCGTCTGAGCCTCACTGGGGAGACTGAACCATGTCTGACTACGATATCCTGATCCGTGGCGGCACCGTCATCGACGGCACCACCCTCCCGCGTTTCCGCGCCGACGTCGGCATCAAGAACGGCAGGGTCGCGAAGATCGGCGGCATAAGGAAGACGGCAAGCGCCGACCGGGTGATCGACGCCGGCGGCGACATCGTCGCGCCCGGCTACATCGACATCCACACCCATTACGACGCCCAGATCCTGTGGGACCCGTACTGCACCATCTCGGGCTGGCACGGCGTCACCTCGGTGCTGCTGGGCAATTGCGGCTTCGGCTTCGCGCCGATCCCGCCGCATATGCGTGACCGCGCCATGATGATGATGACCCGCAACGAGGCCATCTCCTTCGACACCATGAAGGAAGGCATGGAGTGGGACAAATATGGCTGGGAGACCATCCCCGACTGGATCGAGCACCTGAAGCGCATCCCGAAGGGCGTCAACTGCCAGACCATGGTGCCGCTCAATCCGCTCTATGCCTATGTGATGGGCAGCGTCGAGGAGGCCAAGAGCCGCCGGCCGACCGAGGCGGAAAAGCAGCAGATGTTCGCGATCATGAATGAGGCCATGGACCACGGCGCCTGCGGCTTCTCCTACCAGCGCTGCGGCGTTCCCTCGGTGCAGCCCGACTGGGACGGCACGCCCATGCCGACCGACGTGATCCCGGACTACGAGCTGATCGAGTTCGGCCGCGAGCTGGGCAAGCGGGGCGAGGGCTTCATCGAGATGTTCGACGGCGCGCCGTCGGATCACGCCACGGTCGAGGACTTCATGACCTCGCTGGCCGAGGCCTCGGGCCGTCCGATCGTGCGCAACATCCTGCTCGCCAACGACAAGAACCCCGAGCGCCATGAGGCGTTCATCGACTGGCTCAACGAGTCCCACGAGAAGGGCCTGCAGGTCTACGGCATGGGCTTCACCGTCCGCTCGCCCACCCTGCTGACATTCGAGGACTGGAGCCTGTGGGACAACGCGCCCCACTGGCACGGGGTGATGAACGGGCCGTATGAGGAGCGTGTGGCCAAGATGAAGGACGAAGACGTCCGCAAGGGCTTGCGCGAGGACATCGACAGGAAGCTGGTAGGCGGCCTCGGCACCTCCGGCATCGCCCAGGAGCTGAAGGTTCACGGCTCAGCCGGCTACGGCGAACTCGACAAATATGTCGGCCGCGGCGTGGCGGAGATCGCCGAAACCGAGGGCCGGCACATCGCCGACGTCATCCTCGACATCTCGCTGACCTCCGAGTTCAAGGCCGAGTTCGTCGGCAATGCCTACGATACCTCGGCCGAGACCACCGCCAAGGTGCTCGCCAACCCCTATGTGGTGCCGGGAATCTCGGATGGCGGCGCGCATTGCCACTTCGTGGTGCAGGGCGCCTATCCGACCGACCTGCTGGAGTGGATGGTCCGTGAACAGGGCCTGATGACCGCCGAACAGGCGCATTATGGCCTGAGCCGTCTGCCGGCGCATGTGCTGGGCCTGCCGGATCGGGGAATCCTGCGCGAGGGCGCACCGGCCGACGTGGTGGTCTACAACCCGGAGACCATCCGCCGCACGCCGTCCTGGGACAAGATGGAGAAGCTCTACGACCAGCCGGCCGGCGGATGGCGCCGCTCGCAGCGGGCCGAGGGCCTCGACTACACCATCGTCAACGGCCAGGTGACCTTCGAGGGTCTGGACTGCACCGGCGCCACGCCCGGCGAGGTGCTGCTCAACCAAGGTCAGTGAGTTGCGTTGGGGCGGCGGGGCAACCAGTCCCGAACCGCCCGCATGCACACGGCCTGAGGGTAGCAATCAGCTTCTGAAGCCGGCGGCGATGAAATCGACCAGTTCTTCGGCCGAGCTGTCGCCGTAGATGCCGTGCAGGTGGGCGTCGCGACTGTAGACCTGGTTCATGATCGCGCCGATGGAGAACGCGAAGCGCTGCCGGACCTGCTGCGGGCTGAGATGCGGGCAGGCGCGCATCAGCGCCGCCCGCATGCGATCATAGACTTCGGACATGGTCGTGATGTTGAGCTTGTCGGCGGTCTCCGGGCTGGTGAACAGCAGCGAGCGGAGCGCCTTCAGCACGTCGTCGTCGACCCAGATATGGAAGGCGGTCTCGACCAGCGGCCGGAAGATGTCGGCCGCATCGGGAGGGGCGCCGCGTTCTTCCAGCTGCTCCAGGGTGCGGAGGATTTCCTGGTTGGCCGGCTGCATCCGGCGGCCGCAGATCACCACGAACAGGCCGTCGCGCGAGCCGAAATGGTAGTTGATCGAGGCGGTATTGACGCCGGCCCGCGCGGTGATGGCACGCACCGTCGCCGCGGATGCGCCGGCCCTGGCCAGGATCTCGTCGGCGGCGGCGATGATCTCTTCCTTCGGGTCGGCTTTGGCGACGGCGGCTGTCTTGTTCATGTCCTCAAGTTTTCAAACATGTTTGGAAAATGTCAAGAATCGGCGGGCGCGATCACTGCTGCGGCCACTTATAGTCCGCCGGCCGGAAGGCTTGAAGCACGTTCAGCATGGCCATGAGGTTGTGCTGCACGTTGTCGATCCGGATAACGCTGTCGTATCCGGTGGTGCGGATACCGCCCTTGACGAAGGGCTGGAAGCCGGGCGGCACGTAGAACATGTCGACCTCGTCGGCGAACTGGAGCTGCAGCACGTCGCGCAGGCCGCGCAGGATGGCGATCCGGTAGGTCTCGGCGCGCTTCGCGTCGCCGCTCTCGCGGGCGAGGCGGAACGCGTCGACCAGCCCTTCCATGTAGATGCCGGTGGACGACGCGTGCGGCGGGCCGTAGCCGGCGCCGGGCGCGTAGAACCGGCCCATCAGGTCGCGGTACTCGGTTGGGATGCCCCATTGCTGCAGGCCGACCAGCCAGTCGTTCATCTCGAACACGAAGTCGCGCAGCGCCGTGTCGCCCGTGGCGCGCCACATCCTGTAATACGCCTGGCTGTGCCAGCCGATGAACGCCGGGTTGCGGTGGTCGCGGTGCATTTGGCGGTAGTGACGGAACGACGCCATGAACCTGTCGAGCAGGGCGGGATCGGGGTATTTCTCGTAAAGCGCCGCCCAGTACAGAAGCGCCTCGCCCGGATAGAAGTTCTGGTTGTCGGTGCGCGCGGCGGGGCGCAGGAAGGTGCGGAATGCGCCGCCGGGCTCATGCAGCCGGTCGATGGTCGCGCCGAGCGCGGCCTGCTCGGCGGCATAGCGGCCGCCTGCGTGGCTTTCGGCGATGGCGAGGGCGGCCAGCGCCACGCTGCCCAGCGAGACCTCGTTCGACGGTCCGGTGATCACGCCCAGTTCGCCTTCCTGGCGGTATGTGCTCGCAAGGTTGAAGGCCAGGTTGCGCTCGGCCAGTTCCCAGATCGCCGGATCGAGGCGCGGCAGGGCGGCACGCTCGAGCGCAATGGTCGCCATCCACTGGCGGACGCGATTGGCGCCTTCCAGCGGTTTCAATTCGCTCGGCCTGAAGCCGTAGGGCAGCTCGCCGCTGGTCGCGACGTTGGCGGCGAGCCAGTCGCCGGCGAGGCGGGCGGCCTCCAGAACCGACCGCGCGGTGACATCCTCGGGCCGCACATAGGCGTTGCCGCGCTCCATCAGGATGCCTTGCGGCTGCGAGCCGACGCGCACCAGCACCTGCTCGCCGTCGAACACGTTGAACACCGCCTTCTGCACCAGGGTCGGGCGGTCGGTGCCGGCGGCGGTGGCGAAGTCGCGCACCAGCCTGTCGGCCGTCACGTTGCGCCGCAGGACCTCGATCGGAGAATGCAGCGCCGTGCGGTCGTTGTAGGTAATTTCGAGACCGCGGATGCCGCGGTGGTGGGCGGCGAAGATCTGCTCGTCATAGTCATCGAGGGCGATCTTGCGGAACGAGTGGCCGAGGAAAAGCTCGACCGTGTCCACGCCCGCCCGCTCCTCCGCCGACATCTGGCCCCGGAACTGGGTGAGTGCGGCGGTGATCGCCTCCATCACCGTGCCGTCGCGGATCCAGGTCTGCCGCACCACCTGTCCCCGCGACACCACGGCGACGCTGACGGCCTGGGTCGGCGTCGAGAGACGCGCCGGCAATGGCAGTTCGCGCGCCCGGCCGTCGCGCCACAGGTCCGACACCGCATAGGCGAGCAGCGGAGCCTCGAACTCGGTCAGTACCTCGCCGGCATCACAGCAGCTGCCGCCGCCCGGCGACACCAGCGCCACTATCCGCGTGGCGAGGGTGTCGCCGATGTGGGTACGGAGCACCAGGAAGGCGCCCAAGGCAGCGACGAACAGCAGGACGCTGACGACCAGCAGGCGCTGGGAGCCTGTCCCCGACCTTCTTCTTCTACGCGCCATGAACGGGTTGCCGGCTCTCGTTGACGGTTGGCCGCGATGGTAAAGCGTTCACCGTCCAGTGAAAACCGTGTCTCATGCAGTTGCGGGAAAGGACGCTCAGGCCGTCCGTGTCCGCCGCCGCTGCGCCAGGAACATCAGCAATCCCAGAGCCAGCGCGAGCATCAGCAGCATGCCGGGTTCCGGGACCGCGGCGCCGGGACCGAACAGGATGATGATCACCTGGTCGATGCTGACGAGGCCGTCGAGGGTGAGCCGCAGGATGCCCTGGAACTCGCCGGTACTGCCGAAGATGGCGCTGTCGATGTTGGCGAGCAGGTCGGTGGATACCAGGTCGAGGATGCCGTCGCCATTGATGTCGAACAGCCATTCAACCAGCAGTCCGGCCGGAATGGTATCGCCGATCGGCAGGCCGTCGATGGTCGAGGTTCGGCCGTCGAGCGTCAGCGGGTCGCCGAGCATGCCGGTGTAGGGACCGAGGCCCTCCGCGACGAGGCTGACCGTGCCGCCGCCATCGCCGTCGCCATCGCCGCCTCCGCCACCATCGCCGTCACCGTCACCATCCCCGCCGCCGCCATCTCCGTCGCCGCCATCTCCGTCGCCGTCACCGCCACCGTCGCCACCGATGTCGGGACCGACCGGCAGGCCGCCGCCCGGATTGCCGGCATTGCCGCCACCGTTCCCACCGCCACCGGGGGTGCCCGTCGGCAGGGTCGTGGCGGCGAAATTCGTAGCGAGGCCCGGACCCTGCGTGTTGCCGCCCGATGCGGGATGCACGGTTTCCAGCACGGCGCTGACCAGGGACGCCATCTGGGCGCCGAAGGTCTCGTCGGCGGCAACCACGATGATGCCCACCACATAGGTCGGCACCTCGGCCTGGTGGAAGTCGATGTAGAGCTGGCCGTTCTTGACCTCCTCGCGCAGGGCGTAGACGGCGCCCCTGCCGCGGGTCTGGTCGGGCACCAGCGAGACCATGGTGATCTCGGGTTCGATTTCGGCCGAGATTCCCTGCCGGCTCATCAGCACCTCGGCGGTGGCGAGGCCGCCGGCCGAAGTGAGCTTGCGGCACTGCCCGCCGGCGCCGCCGGTCTCGGCCGCGCGTTGTTCGACCGGAACGTCGTCCGGATCGTAGACAGGCTGCCGAACCTGCACCTGGTTCTGCTGGGAGGTGCATCCCCGGGATCGCCACAGCTCGTCCAGCAGCGCCTCCTTCTGTTCGGACGGCAGGGCGCGCTGGGCGTCGGTCAGGAAGCGTTCCTGTTCGTCGCGGGAGATACCGCAGGCACAGCGACGGTCACGGATCTGGCGCTCGACCACTTCCCGGCGTTCCGCCTCGGGCAGGGCCTGCTCCTCGGTGCTCAGGAAGCGCAGCTGGTCCTGCAGCGAGGTACCGCAGCCGCATGCCTGCTCGTTCCAGTTGCGGCTGCCGCCATGCGTATCCCGCAGGTCGATGCGGCGCAGCCGGCCGTCGCGGCGCAGGGTGTTGTATTCGCCGAACGCGACGGAGGGGTCGATGCCTCCCTCGTTGGACGTCAGGACGTAGACCTTGTAGGTGCCATTGGGAATCGGCGCGGTGAACACGGTGAGGCCCTTGACGCCATCGCCCCATAGCAGCTGAGGGCTGGTCTCGACATCGGAGGAAGGACCCTCCACGTGGCTGCTGTTGGCCGGCACCCGGATGAAGTCGTCATAGACCGGGTTGATCTCGCCGTTGGGCAGCATCACGGCGCCCAGGTCGTAGCCGATGGAGCCGGGCGCCAGCGCGAAATCGGGCTGGAAATTGGCCGGCATGACGTAGCCGGTCCACAGTGCCGTGAAGGCGGCCTCGGAAATGTTCTTGGTCGCTTCCTGCAGGGCGGTCAGCGAGTCCGCGGCCCGGCTGTCCTTCTGCAGCGCTTCCAGCAGCAGCTGGGCGCGGAAGGCGATGATGGTCTCGTTGCCGCCGGCCGCGTCGAAGAACTCCAGCAGATCGGCGATTCCCTGGTCGGTGCCGCTCAGCGCGCCGTCGGCGGCCTTGCGGAACGCCTCGGAGACCAGCAGCGCATTGCCCTCGCCGCCCGCGAACGCGCCGGTGGAGACGCGCAGCAGCGACAGGTCGCCGCCGGTGCCGGCGAAGCGGCCCGGTTTCTCCTTCGGCATCAGGATCGACCAGAGCCGGTCGCCCAGCGCCTTGGGCGTCTCGTAGACGCGCACCGGTGTCGCATTGGCCTTCGCGGCGTCCTCGGCCGTTACGCTGCGGTCGAACAGCTTGGCGTAGATGTCGAGATCGTCGGCGTTTTCACCTGGCTTTATGAAGATCGTCGCCGCGACGAAGAGGGCGGCGCCGATCAGGATCACGCTCGACAAAAGGTCCCGGGACTTCATCTAACGCTCCGGGCCGCGAAGATGCATCTCCGCGCCCTCTGTTGGTCTCGATCCGCAGCAAATATCATAGGTCGAGGGCAAATGAACGCAGATATTACGATTTTTATGTAGTTCGGCGTCCTGCCTTCAGTTGCGGCCGTAGATGTCGTCGAAGCGGATGATGTCGTCCTCGCCCAGATAGCCCCCGGACTGCACCTCGATGATCTGCAGCTCCGCCGTTCCCCGATTTCCCAGCCGGTGCGTGGTGCCGGCGGGGATGTAGGTGGACTCGTTGGCGCACAGTGTCATGGTCCTGTCGCCGCATGTCACCTCGGCCTCGCCGCTGACGACGACCCAGTGCTCGGCGCGGTGGCGGTGGCTCTGCAGCGACAGGCGTTCGCCGGGCTTCACGGCGATGCGCTTGACCTTGAAGCCCGGACCCAGATCCATGGTCTCGAACCATCCCCAGGGCCGGAAGACCCGCGAATGGGAATGGGTTTCCTCGCGCTTCATGCCGTCGAGGCGGCTGACCACGGTCTTCAGGTCCTGTGCCGCCTCGGCGCTGGAGACCAGAACCGCGTCCTTGGTGGCGACGACCACCACCTTGTCGAGGCCATAGGTCACGACCAGCGGCCCGTCGCTGCGCACCAGGCTGTCGGTGGTGTCGACAGCGATCACGTCGCCCCACACCGCGTTTCCGGAAGCGTCCTTGGCGGCAACCTCGTGCAGCGCGCTCCACGAGCCCACGTCGCTCCAGCCCATGTCGACGGGGATGACGGCCGCCCGGTCGGTCTTCTCCATCACCGCATAGTCGATCGAGTTGGACGGCGCGGCCTTGAAGCTCTCCTCGTCCAGGCGCACGAAGTCCAGATCGGTCCGGGCCTTGTCCATGGCGGCCTTGCAGGCGTCGAGCATGACGGGTTCGAGGCACTCGAGCTCGGCGAGGAAATCGGCGGCGCGGAACAGGAACAGCCCGCTGTTCCACAAATGACGTCCGCCGTCCACATAGCCTCGCGCCGTCGCCAGGTCGGGTTTCTCGACGAAGCGCGCGACCTTCAGCACGCCCCGGTCGCCGAGGGGCGCCGCGGCCTCGATGTAGCCGTAGCCGGTCTCCGGCTTGTCCGGGCGGATGCCGAAGGTCACCAGCGCGCCGGTGGCGATGGCGGTCTCGGCGGCCAGATCCAGAGCCTCGCGGAATGCAGCCTGGTCGCCGATGACGTGATCGGAAGGCGACAGCAGCACGATGGCGTCCGGGTCCTGGCGTTGCGCCCACAGTGAGGCCACGGCGGCGGCCGGCGCGGTGTTGCGGCCCTCGGGCTCCAGGATGATGGCGCCCGGGGCCATGCCGGCGCCGCGAATCTGCTCGCCGATGATGAACCGGTAGGCTTCGCTGCACAGGGCGACAGGGGGCGCGAAACGCTCGGTGTCGGCGAAACGGCGTGCGGTGGTTTGGAGCAGAGTATGCGGTTCCAGAAGCGAGAGCAGCTGCTTGGGATGGCTTCGCCGCGACAGCGGCCACAGCCGCGTGCCGGACCCGCCGCACAGGATGGCGGGATGGATCTTCTGGTTCATCCGCGTACTCTCAATAATGCCCAGTCCAGTTTGGTCCCGCCGCGTGGCGAGGGTCAACCCCGGAAACATGACAATCGGAAGATCGGGTTATGCCCCAAGAACTTAACGTTTGGCACGGGGCCGTACGCGAGTATGATCCGGAAAGGAGCGGGCGGCGCCGGCGGGAATGCTCGCGGCTGCCGCCATTCGAGGGGTGCTCGATCGGTGATCAGGGTGTTCGGGCATTATCTGTCCCGGGCGGTGCTCGGGCTTGCGCTGTTCGAGACCGGCGTGCTGCTCGCTGCGCTGTACGGCGCCCAGTCGCTGCGCCTGTCGATCAGCGGGCTGCCGGACAGCAGCGTGACCGACCCGGCGCCCGAATACGTCATCTTCATCGCCACCATCCAGCTGGTCATGCTGGTGCTGGGGCTCTACCAGCGCGACACCTGGCGCAGCCTGCGTCAGACCGTCGTCGCCCTTTCGGCCGCTTTCGTTCTCAGCGCGCTGATCATGGCGTTGCTGTTCTTCCTGTTTCCGTCCGTTGCCCTGTGGCGAAGCATCTTCGTCTCCGGCCTTGTCGTGGCGTTCCTGTCGATCCTGCTGGTCCGGGTGGTGTTCCTCGGCGTTCTCGACCTCGACGTGTTCAAGCAACGGCTGCTGGTGCTGGGCGCGGGTCGGCTGGCCGAGCGCATTGCCGAGGCGGAGCGCGGGCACCGCTCTCACGGCTTCAGCGAGATCATCTATCTGCGCCTGGGGGCGGAATCGGGAGACGTGTCCCCGGTCCACGAGCGCGCCGAGCTCGGTTCGCTGCGGGAGTTCGCGCTGGAGCGGCAGGTGGATGAGATCGTCACCGCGCTCGAGGAGCGCCGCGGCAGCCTGCCGGTCCGCGACCTGCTGGACTGCCGGCTTGCCGGCATCCGCATCACCGACTACGCCGCGTTCATGGAGCGCGAGACGGGCAAGGTCGACCTGGACGGCTTCGTGCCGAGTTGGCTGATCTATTCCGAGGGCTCGACCGAGGCGCAGATCCGCCTGCTGATCAAGCGGGGCATCGACCTTCTGGCCAGCATCGTACTGGTGACGCTCACCGCGCCGGTGGTGCTGGCCGCCGCCTTGCTGGTGCGCCTGACCAGCCCGGGTCCGGTGCTGTTCCGACAGGAGCGGGTCGGTCAGCACGGCCGGCCCTTCATGCTCTACAAGTTTCGCAGCATGCACATAGACGCCGAGGCGGGAGGACCGAAATGGGCGACCCAGAACGACCCGAGGGTAACCCCGATCGGCCGCGTCATGCGCAAGCTGCGCATCGATGAACTGCCGCAGATCTTCAACGTGCTGAAGGGAGACATGAGCTTCGTCGGGCCCCGTCCGGAACGGCCGGTGTTCGTGGAGGAACTTGCCCGACAGCTGCCCTATTACGAGGAACGGCATACGGTACGTCCCGGCATCACGGGCTGGGCGCAGGTGAACTATCCCTATGGCGCATCGGTCGAGGACGCGCGCCAGAAGGCCCAGTACGACCTCTATTACATCAAGAATTTTTCGGTGTTTCTCGACATCCTCATCCTGATCAAGACCATCCGGGTGATCCTGTTCGGGTCGGGCGCCCGCTGATGCGCCGGCCCTTTGACCGGCAACGGGCCGCGTCTATAGTCGGGGCGGTTTGAGGGAGGCGGCGCCGCACATGTCAATTCGAGGATCGGCCACGCAGATGGTCCGCTGGGCGCCGCTTCTGCTGGCGTTGTCCCTGGCCGGGCCGCCGGCCGAAGCGGCCAGGGAGTCCGCGGCCGCCAGAACCGAACTGGCCCGGGTCCAGGCCTATCTCGACCAGAACAAGCCCAAGGACGCGGTCGAACTCCTGCGCAACATCCTGAAGGATAACCCGAAGGACGCCGATGCCCGCTTCATGCTGGGCACGATCTACCTGATGGCCCAGCAGGGACCCGCGGCCGAGAAGGAATTTCGCGCCGCGCTCGCCAGCGGCCGCAACACCGACGAGACGCGCAACCAGGTCGGCGAGGCGCTGCTTCTCCAGTCCCGCTACCAGGACGTGCTCAAGGAAATCCAGCCGCAGGGCGTCGATCCCGCGCAGCGCTCCGCCGCCATGGCGCTGCGCGGCCGGGCCTATCTCGGCCTCGAGCGCTTCGACGAGGCCCAGGCCGCGTTCGAGGCCGCGACCGAGCTGGCGCCAGAGTCCGTCACTGCGAAGATCGGCCTCGCGCGGGTGCTGATCCAGCGCAAGCAGAACGAGCGGGCGATGGCGCTGATCGACGAGGCGCTGAAGCTGGACCCGGCGTTTTCCGGCGCCCGGATCCTCAAGGGCGAGATGCAGCGGATGTCGCGCCAGCTCGACCAGGCCGCCGCGACCTTCACGGCCGTGATCAAGGCCAATCCACGCAACGTCGAGGCCCTGCTGGGCCGCGCGGCGACGCTGGTGGACCTCGACCGCGACGCCGAGGCGCAGAAGGACCTGGATGCCGCGCTCGAGCTGACGCCGAAGCACCCGCTCGCGCTCTATCTCAACGCGCTGATCCTGACCAAGAAGCAGGACTACGCCAACGCCCAGGCCGTGCTGGAGCGCGCGGGTCCGGCACTCGACAACTACCTGCCGGCGCAATATCTGCGCGGCGCCATCGCCTATGCGCAGGGCAACCTCGAGCAGGCCTGGGCCAATCTGAACGGCTTCGTGTCGGCAGTGCCCGACAACGTCAATGGCAGGCGCCTGCTGGGCTCCACGTTGATCCGGCAGGGGCGGTTCGAGGACGCCGTCAAGGTGCTGCAACCCATGGCGGATGCGCCGCAGGCCAATGCGGAGGCGCTATCGCTGGTCGCGACGGCGCAGATGGGCGCGGGAGACTATGCGCGGGCCATCGAACTGTTCCAGAAGGCGGCGGCGCTCGACCCCAAGAACGGCCTCTACCGAACCCAACTCGCCGTCGCCCGGCTGGCCGCCGGCCAGAACGCCGAGGCGGTCCAGGATCTCCAGTCGGCGGTGCGCGAGGACCCCGAGGCCAAGCGTCCGCAGCTGCTGCTGGTCCGCTACCACCTGTTCCGGCGCGACTACGACGCCGCGCTGAAGGTGATCGGCGAGATGCTGAAGGCCAATCCGAAGGACCCGATAGCCTTGAATCTCCGGGGCGTCGCCTTGCGGGCGAAGAACGACGGGGCTGCGGCGCGCGCCGCGTTCCAGGCGGCGCTGGCGGCCAGCCCGGACTACCTGCCGGCGACCCAGAATTTGGCCCGATTGGACGTGCAGGCGAAGGACTATGCCGCCGCCGAGGGCCGCTTCAAAGAGGTCCTGGCCCGCGACCCCAGGAACGAGTCCGCCATGATCGAGCTGGCCCGGCTGGCGCTCGCGCGCAAGAAGAAGGACGAGGCGGTCAAGTGGCTTGAGAAGGCGCAGGCGGATAATCCGAAGTCCTCGGCCGCCGGGCTCCGGCTGATCGAGCTGCACCTGGAGGCCGGCGATATCGTCAAGGCGCTGGCGGCGGCCAGCGCGCTCGACCGGCGCATTCCCGGCCGGCCCGAGGCGGTCGAGGCGCTCGGCCGGACGCAGATGCTGGCGGGCGATTCCGTCAGCGCCGTCGCGACCTATACGCGGCTCTCGGAGATCGCGAGGGACAATGCCGGCGTTCATTTCGCCCTGGGGCGCGCCCAGCTCCAGTCGGGAGACGCGCTCGGCGCCCGCCAGTCCTACCAGCGGGCGCTGAAGCTCGATCCGAAGCTGGTTCCCGCAGTGCTCGAGCTGGTCAACCTAGAGATCAGGAGCGAGCGCTACCAGGCGGCCATGGAACTTGCCACGGCGCTGCGCAAGGCCCAGCCGGAAGCGCCCATGGGCGACCTGCTGGTCGGCCATGTGCTGGCCAAGACCGGTAAGGCCGACCAGGCCGTCGACGCGTTCCGGCTCGCCGAGAAGAAGATCAACTCCGCCGATGCCGCGCTGCGGCTCTATTACGGCTATGCCGAGATGAAGCGCCCGGCCGATTCCTTCCGGGTGCTGGAATCCTGGCTGGCGGGCAATCCGGGCGACATGCAGATCCGGCGCGTTCTCGCCAGCGCCTATCTCTCGGCGGGCGAGGTGCAGAACTCGATCGCGCACCATCTGACGCTGAAGCAGCAGGATGGCGGCAATCCCATGATCCTCAACAATCTGGCGTGGCTGTACCAGAGCGTCGGCGACCCGAGGGCGGCCGCGGAGGCCAAGCGCGCCTACGAGCTGGCGCCCAATGCGGCGGTGGTGAAGGACACCTATGGCTGGGTGCTCGTGTCGCAGGGGCAGCTCGACCAAGGCGTCAAGCTGCTGGAGGAGGCCGCGGCGCTGGCGCCGGACGAGCCGGAAATCCAGTATCACCTGGCGCTGGGACGGGTGAAGCAGGGCCGCAAGGACGAGGCCTGCGCCATGCTCGACACCATCATGGAAGGCGATGCGCCGTTCCAGCAGCGCGAGGATGCCCGGAAGCTGAGGGATGCCCAGGCCTGCCGCTAGGGATCAGGCCGGCGGTCGGCGCCGATGACCCGGCATCTGCTGCATGTGTTTCCGGCGTTCGAGCTGGGCGGCGCCCAGGTCCGGACGGCGGCTTGGATCAATGCTCTCGGGCGGTCGTTCCGGCACACCATCGTCTCGATCAATGGCCGTCTGGACGGCCGTGAGCGCATCGATCCGTTGCTCGACGTGGCTTTTCCGACGGCGCCGGGATCGGGCCTGGGCTTGCCGGGCAGGCTGCGCTCCTACCGCCGCTTCATCCGGGAGACAGCACCCGACGTGATGCTCACCAACAACTGGGGCAGCATCGAATGGACGCTGGCCGGCCGGCTGGCCGGGGTCCGGAGGCTGCTGCACGTGGAAAGCGGGTTCGGCTCGGACGAGGCGGCCGGCGACTTCCGCCGCCGCGCGCTGATCCGGCGCAAGGTGCTGACCGGCCGTGTCGTGACCGTGGTGCCGTCGCAGGCGCTGAGGCGGCGGGCGCTGGAAAGCTGGCGGCTCGATCCCGGCCGCCTCCGTGTCGTGCCCGACGGCATCGACACCGCGAAATTCGCCGGTGCCGCGGCGGGTCGTCCCGGACGGGAGGAACCGGTCGTTGGGACCGTCGCGGTGCTGCGGGAGGAAAAGCGGCTCGATGTGCTGATCGAGGCCTTCGCCGCCGTGCGCGCGCGGTTGCCCGCCACGCTGCTGATCGCCGGCGACGGCGCCGAGCGCGGGCGGCTCGAAGCTCGGGCAGAGGCCCTGGGGCTGGCCGGCGACATAGAGTTCACCGGCATGATCCGTGACGTCGAGTCCGTCTATCCGCGCCTCGACGTTTTCGCCCTGTCGTCCTCGACCGAGCAGTTTCCCAATGCGGTGCTGGAAGCGATGGCGGCCGGCCTGCCGGTGGCGGCGACCGCGGCGGGAGACGTGCCGATGATGGTGGCGCCGGAGAACGCGCCGTTCATCGTGCCGCTCGGCGACGCGGCGACCCTGGCGGCGGCGATCGAGGCGCTGGCGCGCGACCCGGCGCTCCGTGAGCGCATCGGCGGCGCAAACCAGCGCCGCGCCCGGCAATCCTTCGATGTCGAGGCCATGGTTCGGGCCTATCGCGCACTGCTGGAAGAGGGCTATTAACGCCCCGGCTCGACGTCGGGAGGAACCGAGCCTGCCGCGATCGCGTCTGGAAGCGGTATGAACTCTTCCTCGGCGAGCCAGCGCAACGCCTCCTCGGGCGAGGCGAAGTTCATCACCGTCCCGCCGACGCGGATGACGGCACGGCTTCCCAGCGCGTCCAGGCGGGCCCAGCGCAGGTCGGGCAAGGCGGGCTCGTCCAGCCACCATTGCCAGCCGCAGCTGCCGATCCAGTGCGCCTCGCCGGAATCGATCGAATCCAGCACCGCCCGCTTCCAGATCCGGCCGCATGCTCCACCGCAGGCGGGACATTCATGCTCCATGGCGCCGCCGCCGCACGCGGCGCAGGACGCCGAGAACTCTCCATTGCTCCAGTTCGCGCCACAGGCTGCGCATGAGGCTTTCGCGTCCACAGCGTCACCCCGAGCCCGGCTTGTATTTGGGCGGCTTGTAGCCCTTCACTCGCGGTTTGAGGAAGAAGCTCAGCACCGGGTCGGCGGGCGGGACGGGATCGGGGACCGGCTGCTTCTGCGCCCGATCGACCAGGATGCCGGTGATCACGATGATGGCCAGCACATGGTAATAGAGGTCGAATGTCGACTTGCTGAGGAACGCGCCGGCGACGGCGAAGGCGATCAGGCTGAACTGGCTCATATAGGCCAGGTCGGCAGCCCATTTCGTGTCCGGCCGCTTGCGCGCCTTGCGCATGATCCCTTCGGCGGAAAAGAACGCGGCGGCGAAGATCGCAAGGTAGAGCAGCAGGCCCACATAGCCGTGCTCGCCCAGAACCTCGAAGTAATTGGAGTGGGCCGCGCGGCCGGCTTCCTGGATTCCCTCGACGTTGCGGGGCAACAGCCGCATCCGGGTTCCGTTGTCGTAGAAGATGTTGAAGCCGCCCCCGATCACCGGACTCTCGTTGGCAACGTCGACCGCGAACTTCCACATGGTGAGGCGCCCCATGGCCGAGGCGTCCTGCTGGTAGGAGACGGTCGTTGCCTGGCGGTCCTTCATCTCCTGCGGCATCAGGTAGAAGGCGAGCGCGCCGGCGGCCACGATGAGCACGAAGGTGCCGAACCGCCGCGACCGGATGAGCAGGTAGGCGGTCATCGCCACCAGCGCGACCAGGGCGCCGCGGGACATGGTGCCGAACACCGCCAGCACGGTCAGCACGTGGGCGACGCTGAAGCCGAGCCAGGCGAAGCGGTTCTCGTTCTGCATCTGCAGGTAGCGCATCAGCGGCAGGATCATCAGGAAGGTCATGGCGATGCCGTTGTTGTCGCCGTGGAAGGTCTCGGGCGGCCCCCAGACCCGATAGGCGCCGGCCGTCAGCGCGGTGAACAACCCGCCGCGCATCGCGAAATAGGCGCAGGAGAGCACCATGACCCAGATCATGGCGTGCAGCCGGAAGCGGTTGTTGACCAGGGGAATGGCGATGAGCGTGAACAGCAGGACCTTCATGAAGGTCTCCCACTTGGTCCACGCCATGCCCGGATAGACCGAGAAGATGGTGGTTATGGTGGTGAACGCCGCGAACACCAGCAGCAGCACCACGATGGGCCGCATCTCCAGGTTCTTGGGCTCGCGCGACACCACCCAGGACAGCAGGGTGGCGATGGCGATCACTTCGGCGACCGGGAAGGTGCTGACCATGCCCACCGCCATCTTGTGCGGGTTCATGTACGACACCCACATCCACGCCAGCACGCCAAGATAGGGCGCGTAGAAAATCGCCGGAATCCAGGCGAACACGAGGATGAGGACGAACAGGCTGCGCATGTCTCGGCGGGGGCGCTCCGGTGGGAAACCCCGCCGATGCTAGCAGCGCCGCCGCGCGGTGTGCGGGGAAAACCGTGTCGGCCCGATTTCCGGGACAGGCAATCTGTGCTAACGACGGACAAGGCGCTCGAAAGGCCAGCCCCGTGCTCGACACCTTGATGTTCATCCTGTTCTGCTTCGGCCCGGCGCTCGCCGCCTATGCGGCGATCCGGCAGGAGCAGAAGGCGGGCGGCGGGCGGCGGCGAGGCGGCTGGAAGCCGTTCCGCGACGATGACGGGAAGGCCGACGTCTAGCGGTCCAGCCAGGTGAGGATTTCCTCGGCGAGGCGGGCGCGGTCGCGCCGGGCGCAGAAGGTGTGGTCGGCGTTGGGCAGGCGCAGCACCGCCACGTCGGACGATCCTGTCGCCAGCGGCCAGCTCAGCGTTCGGCGCACCAGCTGATCGAATTCGGCTGCGGCGATGTCGCGGCCGCTGAGCACCACCAGCGACCGGCCGGGGAAATCGATCCAGCGGCGCAGCATCTGGTCGACGAAGTCCGGTCCGCCCGTACGGCCTGTCCGCAGCGCGTCCAGAACGGCGCCGGCGACGCCGCGCAACGCGCCGCGCATCCTGGCGAAGGACGACATCGCCGCCAGCCAGCGCCGCCAGCGAAGCAGCCGCGGCAGGTAGTAGGCTCCCAGCATGGCTTGAGGATCGGTGGCCTCGCCCCTTACCCAGGGGTTGAACAGGATCAGGCCCTCGACCGCTTGGAGCGTCGTGGCATGGAGCAGCGCCGCGCTGGCGCCGTCGCAGAGGCCCAGTACCGTGACCGAGCGCAATCCGGTCGCCGTCCGCCGGAATGCGCTCAGCGCCGCGGCGATGTCCGGCCCGGCATCCTCGAATTCGGCCGGTTTGCCGCCGCCGTCGCCGAAGCCGCGGCGGTCCATGCGCATCACCGCGACGCCGCCATGGGCGAACTGGCGCGCCAGGTCGACGAACAGTCGGTGCGGGCCGACCCTGTATTGAGGCGCGCCCGGGACGATCAGGATGCCGTGGCCGTTCGCCCGTTCCGGCAAGTGGACGATCGACATCACCGGCGAGCCGGCGACATCGAAGCTCACGATGCGCTCGTCAGCCAATGGCATGGACCCTGACCACCGCCTCGACGGTCGCCGCCAACAAACCGGCATCAGCCGTCCTGGCCTGAACGGACCAGAAGGGCGCCGTGCGCACGGCACGGTAAGCGAATTCCGCGCCGTTGGCGGTGCAGGCGCGGGCCGTGTCGTTCACGATGGCCTGTCGCTCCGCCGACGGCGACGAACAGTCGATCCAGACGATCGGCACGCGGATCGCCTCGGCCAGCTCCGGCAGGTCCGACCGGTCGATGGCATGGGTGAGGATGCGCGAGATCACGTAACCCGCGACCTCGACCGGCTCCGTGCGGCTCAGCTTCAGGCGCATCTCGTCGAGGGACAGGCTCCGGCCGCCGGACTCGATGCCTTCGGCGATGCCGATGCGCAGGAACTGGTCCATGAACGCCTTTCCCTGCACGACCGGCTCCCACAGCGCCAGCATCGAGAAGCCCTGGGGGTCGTCGAAGATTGCGTCCGCGGCGAGCAGGCCGCCGAGCCGCAGCCCCCACAGCCCGACACGGCTCCTCCCATGGACGCGCAGCCACTCGCGGGCGGCGCGGATGTCGTCCCGCCAGGTTTCCCAGCGGGCGTCGGCGAACGCGCCGTCGCTGTCGCCGGTACCGTAGAGATCGAGGACGAGCACGCCCACGCCGGCTTCCGCGAGCGCCCGCGCCTGCGCCAGCACGATGGGGCGCGCGCGGTTCATTTCCTCGGCGAAGGGCGGGACGAAGACGAGGTCGCCGCGATCGGGCGCACCCGGCGCAGGCGGGAGGTAGAGCGTGAACAGGTCGCCGCGCGATCCCGCGATGAAACCGGCCCTCAAGCGACCGCCCCCACCAGTGCCGTCAGCGCTTGGCGTCGATGAACGCTGCGAGGCCGCCCAGGGTGGCGAAGGTCTCCGCGCTGATCTCGTCGTCGTGAATCTTGATGCCGAATTCCGACTCCAGCCGGGTGACCACCTCGACAACGGCCATGGAATCCAGTTCCGGGAAATTTCCCAGCAGCGGCGTCGACGCGGTCATGTTGCCGGCTCGGCCGCCGAGCCCCAGCGTCTCGTCGAGCAGATCGCGAACCGTGTCGATGGTGGCCATGCCTTCGTTCCCGCCGCTTTTCGAGCGGTTTATACACGCTTCCGCCGCCGTGATAAGCGGAAAAGCCGCCCGGCCTTGTGGCGCGCGGCCGCCGCCGCGCCGCGAGGCGTCAGCGGATTGAACGCCAGCAATCCGATGCGTTCCGTCCGATCGGGCGTCCAGTCGGCCTTGAACGCCTCGTCGCCGAGGCCGAAGTCGATCCGGTCGGGCCGGTCACCGTCCAGGATTTCCTGGAACATGCGCAAGGTCAGCGCCGAGCCGACCGAGCGGGTGTGATAGTGCCGGTCATGGGCCAGCTTGTAGATGGTCGCGCGCCTGCCATGCACGATCCAGAACTGGGCGGCGGCCGGGTCGCCGTCGATGGACCAGATGCCCAGCCGCAGCGCGCCGCGCCGTGCGCAGGTCTCGGCCAGGGTACGCATGAAACGGGGAAACGGCTCGGCCTCCTTCCAGCTCGCGGCGTAGACCGCCTCGTAGGCGGCCATGGCGCGCTTCACCTCCGTCGGCTCGGTGAACAGGGCGAAGCAGTCCGGGTCGCGGATGTCGCCCAGGTTGCGGTCGATCGTGCTGATGACGCGCCGGCTGAGCCCGGCCGTGAACACGGCCGCGTCCTGGCCGGCGCAGTCCAGATACTGCATGGCGCCGCAGGCGTGGCGGTCGACCACGAATCCGGCCGACGTGAAGGCCGCCGTCAGCGCGGGAAGGCAGGGATCGTCGCCCGCCAACGGGCGCAGGTTGACCACGGCGCCGCGCCGCTTCACCTCGGCGGCGATGGCCGCCAGCGCCGCCGCGATCTGGGTGCCGGGCAGGGACCGGTCCACGATCGGCGCATAGAGCAGACTGTAATAGTTGGCGAGCGCGGAGACCTGCCCATCGCCGACGGCCAGCGGCAACAGCGCGGCGGGCGTGCCGTCGGCGGCGCTGGCGGCAATGACGACGCGGTCTGCGGCCGCATCGAAGCCCGTCGCCGAGAGCAACTCGAACCAGTCCCGGGTCAGGAAGAAGTCGCGCGCGCCGTTTTGCTCGAACAGGCCGTCGAACCGGTCGGGGAGCTCTCCCACCTCGCGAAACTCTTCCACTGAGACGGTCATTCGTCTAACAAGCAGCCCTAGGAGGTCGGGGTCAACCCTACCGCAAGGCAGCGGCTTCATCATGCTTTTTGGCGACATCATCGAACGCGGCATGAAGCGCAATCCTCTCGGAGAGGCGCTGCGCCTGGGCATGGAATCGGTCGGTTACGTCGAGCTGGAATCCTCGGTCGCGCGCGCCGCGGGCGCCTTCCTGCGCCGCGGCCTGAAGGCCGGCGACCGGATCGCCGTCTATCTGCCAAAATCCATGCCTGCCGTCGTCGCCCTGTTCGGCGCTGCGCGCGCGGGCGGCGTGTTCGTGCCCGTCAACCCGGTGCTCAAGGCGCGGCAGGTAAACCACATCCTTGCCGATTCCGGCGCCGTCATGCTGATCACATCGCCGGACCGGCTTGCCGCACTCCGGCAGGAGCACTTTCCCGAAGGGGTGCGCGAGGTCGTCCTCGACACCGAATGGGAGGCGTTCCTCGCTTCCGGCGATGCCGGGACGATCGGCCATCCGGGGCCCGACGATCTGGCGGCGCTGCTCTACACGTCGGGCAGCACCGGATTGCCCAAGGGCGTCATGCTGTCGCACCGGAACCTGACGACGGGAGCGCGCAGCGTCGCCTCCTATCTGGGAAACACCGACGCCGACCGAATCCTGTGCGTGCTGCCGCTGAGTTTCGACTACGGCCTGTCGCAGGTCTCGACGGCGCTGCTGACGGGTGGGACGGCCGTGCTGATCAATCACCTGTTCCCGCAGGACGTGGTCAATGCCCTCGAGCGCGAACGGATCACCGGGCTCGCCTGCGTGCCGCCGCTGTGGCTGCAGGTGCTGGCGCTGGAGTGGCCGGAAAGCGTCGCCGGGACTTTGCGCTATGTTACCAACTCGGGCGGGCGCATGCCCCGCCACGCCGTCGCCGCGCTGCGGGCGCGGGCGCCGGACACCAGGATCTTCCTGATGTACGGCCTCACCGAGGCGTTTCGCTCGACCTACCTGGACCCGGACGAGGTCGACAGGCGCCCCGATTCCATCGGCAAGGCGATCCCCCATGCCCAAGTGGATGTGATCGATGCCGCCGGCGGCAGCGCGGCGCCAGGCGTGCCGGGCGAACTGGTGCACAGCGGCCCGCTGGTGGCGCTCGGCTACTGGAACGATCCGGACCGGACCGCCGCCCGGTTCCGGCCCTTGCCGCCGGCGTTGGGCTCCGCCGAGCCGGCGGTTTGGTCGGGCGACACCGTCACCCGCGACGAGGACGGCTTCCTCTACTTCGTCGAGCGCGCCGACAACATGATCAAGACCTCCGGCTACCGGGTCAGCCCCACCGAGATCGAGGACGTGCTCTACGAGGTGCGGGGCGTTGCCGAGGCGGTGGCGCTGGGCGTGCCCCATGCCGCGCTCGGCCAGGCGATCGTCTGCCTGGTCACCCTGCGCGACGAGGACGGGGTCTCGTCCGAGGACGTGCTCGCCCACTGCCGCGCCCAGCTGCCGTCCTACATGGTGCCCAAGGCCGTGATCCTGCGCGACAGCCTGCCGCGCAACGCCAATGGCAAGATCGACCGTTCGGGCCTCGGGCGGGAAATGGCCGGACTGTTCGGGGTCGCGGCATGAGCCCGGTGCCGCCGGGCGGCTTCGAGGTCCGCGGCCATGCGCTTTTCGCCGGCGGCCGAAGCCTGACCGAGATCGCCGGAGAGGCGGGCACCCCGTGCTATGTCTACGACCGCGCACTGATTACCAATCGGGTGAGCGAGCTTCGCGCCGCCATGCCGGCGGGTCTCGGCCTGCATTATGCCATCAAGGCCAACCCGCTCCCCGCCGTGGTCGCCCATGTCGCTGGCCTTGTGGACGGGCTCGACGTGGCGTCCTCCGGCGAGATGGCGCGCGCTCTGGCGGCGGGCGTGGCGCCGGACAGGATCAGCTTCGCCGGTCCGGGCAAGACCGATGCGGAACTGCGCGCCGCCGTGCGTGCAGGCGTTACGGTGAACCTAGAATCGGCCGGGGAAATGCTCCGGCTGGCCGCCATTTCCGCCGAGCTCGGCGCCCGGGCCCGCACGGCCGTCAGGGTCAATCCACTGTTCGAGCTGCGCCAGTCCGGCATGCGGATGGGCGGCGGCGCCAAGCAGTTCGGCGTCGACGAGGAGGCGGTGCCGGCGCTGCTGGCCGAGATCGCCGCGCTGCCACTGGACTTCGTCGGGTTTCACATCTTCGCCGGGTCGCAGATCCTGAACGACGATATTCTGATCGACTGTCTCGAGAAGACGGTCGAGCTGGCGATCCGTCTCGCCGCGGACGCTCCCGCACCGGTGAGGTATGTCAATCTCGGCGGCGGCTTCGGCATACCCTACTTTCCCGGCGAGAGCGCCCTCGACATCGGCCGCATCGGCGCGGCGCTGGGTCCGCTGCTCGACCGGGGCCGCGCCGCCTGCCCGCAGGCCGCCTTCGCCATCGAGCTGGGCCGCTACCTGGTGGGCGAGGCAGGGGTCTACGTGACCCGGGTGATCGACCGCAAGGTGTCGCGCGGCAAGACCTTCCTGGTCACGGACGGCGGGTTGCACCACCACCTCGCCCTGTCGGGGAATTTCGGCCAGGTGATCCGCAAGAACTACCCCTTGGCGATCGCCTCCAAGGCCGACCTGCCGGCCGCGGAGATCGTCGACGTCGTGGGCTGCCTGTGCACACCGCTCGACCGGCTGGGCGACGGCGTGGGGCTGCCCGAGGCGGAGGTCGGCGACCTCGTCGTCGTATTCCAGTCCGGCGCCTATGGAGCCTCGGCGAGCCCGTCGGGCTTCCTCGGGCATGATCCAGCCGCCGAGGTCGTGGTCTAGATCATTGCCCCCAAGCTGGGTGCGCGGCAACAAAATTGAGTAGTGATTCAAAGGAATTGACAGTATATCCTTAGATTTCGGAGTTGCTGCTTGGGGGCAGTTCATGGCGGGTCGAGCCGCCTGTAGACGCCATAGGCCCATGGCGGCGACTTTGTGTGGGATGTCGCAGAGGGAAGTCGGGTTGCCTGTCGATTACGTGATGAAGTGGACGCGGCTCTTCCTCGTCGGCGCCCTGGCGCTTGCCGCAAGTGCCTGTGGCGGCACCCACGAACGCCTTCCCCCAGCCGAATTCGTGTCTCCCGCGGAGGGGCCGGGGCCCGACTACATCATTGGCCCCCTCGACACGGTGAACGTCTTCGTCTGGCGCAACCAGGAGGTGACCACCACCGTCACCGTGCGCCCCGACGGCCGGATCTCGGTGCCGCTGATCGAGGACATGCCCGCTACCGGCAAGACCCCGACCAAGCTCGCGCGCGACATCGAGGAAGCGCTGTCCAAGTACATCCGCAACCCGATCGTCACCATCATCGTCTCGGGCTTCACCGGGCCGTTCGCGCAGCAGGTGCGCGTCGTCGGCGAGGCGACCCAGCCGCAGGCGATCCCCTACCGCGCGAACATGACCCTGCTCGACGTCATGATCAGCGTCGGCGGCCTGACCGAGTACGCCGCCGGCAACCGGTCGACGCTGGTGCGCTACAACACGGCGAACCAGAAGCAGGAGGAATACACGGTGCGGATCAGCGACCTGATCCGCGACGGCGACGTGTCGGCCAACGTCAAGATCAATCCCGGCGACGGTATCATCATCCCGGAGAGTTTGTTCTGAGTTGATTGGGCGCCGGCCGCCGCAATGGTCCGCCCGTTTTGCAAATGAACGGCAGCACATCGCCATCGCCCCGACGGCCGTGGAAAGCGCCCGC
>JBFWZH010000019.1:0-76623 GCA_050185585.1 Sphingomonadales bacterium
CCCGCGCCCGCAACTCAAGAGGATGTGGCTTGCCCATCCGTGATCCCCATATCTGCCAAACACAAACAGGGAATCACAACTCCCTCAAATGGGGAATCCCGAATCTCGTTAGGCGAGACACGCTCTAGCCGGTGCTTCTGGTTCGGGTCGCTAACTTCGCTCGCAGGGTCACTGAAACATGGGCAAGGGATACAGTGGCACGCCCGCATGACGAGGTTTCCCTCGTTGGCGGTGGAGACCTCAGCCCTTCGGCGGCATGGGAATAAAGGCGCTGGTCCGTTCCGCATAGGCCCTGTATTCGGCGCTGGTCTCCCTGCGCCCCTTCTCGGCCATCGGCACGCCGGAGACGCGGGTCAGCAGCACCGTCACCATGATCGGACCGCAGATTGTTGCCGCCGCCCAGGGCGAGGGGCAGGCCGCCAGCCACAGGCCCCACCAGACGCAGCCCTCGCCGAAATAGTTGGGATGGCGGCTCCAGCGCCACAGCCCGCGGCCCATCACCCGGCCCGCATTCGCCGGGTCCTGCCGGAAGCGCCACAACTGCGCGTCGGCCACGGCCTCGAACCCGAACCCGAAGGCGAACAGCGCCGCGCCGGCGATGGTCGCGGGATGCCCGATCGCGCCCTGCGTCGAGAGGCCTATCCCCACCTGCAGGGTCAGCGAGATCAGCCAGATCAGGGCGCCCTGCAGCAGGAACACGGTGACGTAGGCGCGGCGGATCCAGCCGGGTCCGCCCGCCTCGCGCATGGCGCGGTAGCGCCGGTCCTCGCCGTGGCGCAGGTTCCGGCGCAGCAGGTGCAGGCCCAGCCGCACCGCCCACAGGGCGGTCATCGCGGCGAGCAGCAGGGCGTGTCCGGTCGGCGCCGGCGTCAGCAGCAGGGCGACCAGTGCGACCAGCGCGAAGCCCGGTCCCCAGAACGCATCGACGATGCTGGCGTCGCGCCGGGCGAGGGCGACCAGCCACAGCAGCGTCATGGCGATCCAGATCGCCGTGCCGCTGGCCGCCAGGATCGGTGTCATGTCCCGTGTCTCCCTACCCGGCCTCCGTGACCGTCCCTGTTACGGCCGCCGCGGCCGCGCGGATGACGCCGCGTCGGCGGGAAGCGCGGGCCGGACAAGAAAACGCGGGCCGCAGGGGCCCGCGTGGAGTTGAGGGTTGTGGATAGGATTGAATATAGTCATTCCGCGGCGAGATTGTGCAGCCTTTCGCGCTTCTCGCGCTGTTTTTTCAGCTCGATCTGCGCCACGGTGCGGCGATGCACCTCGTCCGGGCCATCCGCGAGCCGGAGCGTGCGCTGGCCGGCATAGGCGCGGGCCAGCGGGAAGTCGGCGGACACGCCGCCGCCGCCATGGATCTGGATCGCCCGGTCCAGCACCTTCATGCACATGTTCGGCACCGCCACCTTGATCTGGGCGATCTCGCTACGCGCGACCTTGTTGCCGTATTTGTCCATCATCCAGGCGGCCTTCAGCACCAGCAGGCGGGCCTGCTCGACCTCGATGCGGCTGTTGGCGATCTGCTCCTCGACCACGCCCTTGTCCGACAGGCGGGAGCCGAAGGCGACCCGGTCGTCGGCACGGGCGCACATCAGCTCGATCGCCCGCTCGGCGCTGCCGATGGAGCGCATGCAGTGGTGGATGCGGCCCGGCCCCAGCCGCGCCTGGGCGATCTCGAAGCCACGGCCCTCGCCCAGCAGGATGTTGGAGACGGGCACCCGCACGTTCTCGAACAGCACCTCGCCGTGACCGTGCGGCGCGTCGTCATAGCCGAACACGGGCAGCCAGCGCTTCACCGTGATGCCGGGCGTATCGCGCGGGATGACGATCTGCGACTGCTGCTGGTGCTTGGGCGCGTCCGGATTGGTCTTGCCCATGAAGATCAGCACCTTGCAGCGCGGATCCATGATGCCCGAGGTCCACCATTTGCGGCCGTTGATCACATATTCGTCGCCGTCGCGGACGATGCTGGATTCGATGTTGGTGGCGTCCGATGAGGCGACCAGCGGCTCGGTCATGGCGAAGGCCGAGCGGATCTCGCCGTCGAGCAGCGGCTGCAGCCACTTCGCCTTGATCTCCTCGGAGCCGTAACGCTCGAGGATCTCCATGTTGCCGGTGTCCGGCGCCGAGCAGTTGAACACTTCCGAGGCCAATCCCGAATGGCCCAGCATCTCGGCGATGGGCGCGTATTCCAGGTTGGAAAGCCCGAAGCCCTTCCTCGATTCCGGCAGGAACATGTTCCACAGGCCGGCCGCCTTGGCCTTGTCCTTCAGTTCCTCCATCACCGCCGGCGCGCACCAGCGGCCGCCTTCCTCGACCTGCCGGGCGTAGACCTTCTCGGCCGGAATGACGTGCTCGTAGATGAACGAGCGCACGCGCTCCTGCAATTGCTGCACTTTGTCGCTAAACTCGAAATCCATGATTTGTCCCCGAAGCATGATTGCGAACACGACTCCTTCGCCTGCAAGCGCGGAGCTTCTGGTGATTCGATGGCAATGTTAGCAGATATAAGGGCCGCATCCGCCGCCATTCGGGGCGCGGTGATCGAGACGCCGTTCCACCATTCGGTGACCCTGTCGGCGATCGCCGGCGCCGAGATCTTCGTCAAGTTCGAGAACCTGCAGTTCACCGCCTCGTTCAAGGAACGGGGCGCGCTGTGGAAGCTGCTGAACCTGACCGAGAGCGAGCGCGCCGCCGGCGTGGTCGCCATGTCGGCTGGCAACCACGCCCAGGCGCTCGCCTACCACGCCAGGCGGCTGGGCATCGGCGGCACCATCGTCATGCCGGAGGACACGCCCGAGGTGAAGGTCTCGGCGACCAGGCTCCATGGCGCGGCGGTGGTGCTTCGCGGCGCCAGCCTCGACGACGCCGAGGATCACGCGCGCGCCCTGGTGCGCGAGCAGCGGCTGACCCTGGTTCATCCATACGACGATCCGCTGGTGGTCGCCGGGCAGGGGACAGTGGCGCTGGAGATGCTCGCCGCCCAGCCCGATCTCGACGTGCTGGTGGCGCCGGTCGGCGGCGGCGGCCTCATCGCCGGCATGGCCGTCGCGGCCAAGGCGGCGAGGCCCGGCATCGAGGTCTGGGGCGTCGAGGCCGCCCGCTGCTCCAGCGCCTACAACCTGCTCAACGGGCTGCCGCCGGTGCGGGAGGCGGGCACCATCGCCGAGGGCATCGCGGTCAAGCGCCCGGGCGGCATCACCATGCCGATCATCAGGAGCCAGGTCGACGGCATCATCCTGGTCAGCGAGGTGGAACTCGAGCGCGCCATCGCGCTCTATGTGTCGATCGAGAAGACCGTCGCGGAAGGCGCGGGCGCGGCGGCGCTCGCCGGCGTCCTCGCCGAGCCCGAACGGTTTCGCGGCCGCAAGGTCGGGGTCGTGCTGTCGGGCGGCAACATCGACACGCGCCTGCTCGCCTCGGTGCTGATGCGCGACCTGGTGCATCAGGGGCGCATTGCCCGGCTCCGCATCGACATCCCGGACCGGCCGGGCGTGCTCGCCGCCGTCGCCGGGGCGATCGGCGATGCGGGCGGCAACATCCTCGAGGTGCAGCACAACCGCATCTTCTCCCACACCCAGGCGAAGGAGACGGACCTGGAGGTGGTGATCGAGGCGCGCGACCCCGGCCATCTCGAGACGGTCGTCGGCGCGCTCTCGGCCGAGGGCTTCCGGGTCCGCCTGCTTGACGCTGACGGGCCGGACTAATAGCGTCCGGCCCAACTCTAGAAGACGGGGATTTTCCATGGCGCTGCCCAGTTTCGACCTGACCGGCAAGGTCTGCTTCATCACCGGCACCACCAGCGGCCTGGGCCGCCAGTTCGCCCTGTGCCTGGCCGAGGCGGGGGCGAAGGTGGTGATCACCGGCCGCCGCAGGGACCGGCTCGACGCGCTGGCGAAGGAGATCAACGATGCCGGCGGCTTCGCCCATCCCATCGCCTTCGACGTCACCGACCTGCCGGCGGGCGCCGCCGCCATCGCCGAGGCCGAGGAAAAGGTCGGGCCGATCTGGTGCCTGGTCAACAATTCGGGCATCACCATCATGAAGGCCAGCCAGAAGATCAGCCAGGACGAGTACGACCAGGTGATGGACACCAATCTGCGCGCCCCGTTCTTCCTCAGCCAGGAAGTGGCCAAGCGGATGATCGATCGCGGCCAGCCGGGCCGCATCGTCAACATCGCCTCGATGCACTCCTATGTGGAGCTGAAGGGCGGCATCACCTATTGCATGTCGAAGGCGGCGGTGCAGATGATGACCCAGGTGATGGCGCTGGAATGGGCGCGCTACGGCATCAGGGTCAACGCCATGAACCCGGGCTACATCCGCACCGAGATCAACAGCGCCTATTACGACAGCGAGCCCGGCCAGCAGGAGATCAAGGGCTGGCCCATGCGCCGCATCGGCAAGGATACCGACCTGAACGGCCTGCTGCTGCTGCTCGCCTCCGACGCCGGCGACTTCATGACCGGCGCGGGCGTGCGCATCGACGACGGCCAGGCGCTGGGATTCTGAGGAGGCCGACATGACCGACATCGTCCAGCTGTCCGCCACCGAGCTCGTCGCCCGCTACGGCGACGGGTCGCTGTCGCCGGTCGAGGTGACCAGGGCGGTGTTCGACCGGATCGACGCGCGCAACGAGGCCGTCAACGCCTTCATCCTGCTCGACCGGGACGGCGCGCTGAACGAGGCACAAAAGTCCGAGGCGCGGTGGACGAAGTGCAAGCCCAGGGGGCCGCTCGACGGCGTGCCGGTGTCGATCAAGGAGCATGTCGACGTCAAGGGCTGGCCCAGCCGCAACTGCTCGCCGGTCATCCCCGAATCCCACCGGGCCGAGACCGACGCGCCGATCACGGCGCGGCTGCGCGAGGCCGGCGGCATTATCCTGGGCAAGACCGCGACGCCGGAATTCTGCTGGAAGGGCGTCACCGACAGCGCGCTCCACGGCGTCACCCGCAATCCGTGGGACCCGGACAAGACGCCGGGCGGCTCGTCGGGCGGCGCGGCGGCGGCCTGCGCCCTGGGCATGGGCGCGCTGCATGTGGGCACCGACGCGGGCGGCTCGATCCGCATACCGGCCGCGTTCTGCGGCGTGTTCGGCCTCAAGCCGACCCAATACCGGGTGCCGAACGATCCCGGCAGCGTGTCGGCGCTGATCTCCCAGGCCGGGCCGCTCACCCGCACGGTCGCCGACGCGGCGCTGATGATGAACGTGATCACGCAGAAGGATGTGCGCGACCCGCTGGCGCTGCCGCCCGACGGGGACTTCGCCGCCGGCCTGGAGGAGGGTGTCGAGGGACTGCGCATGGCGTTCTGGGACGGCGCGCGGCTGATCCCGTTCGATCCCGAGGTGGCCTCGGCGCTGTACGGCGCCGCCGAGGCGTTCCGCTCGCTGGGCGCCAGCGTGATCGAGGCCGATCCGGGGTTCGAGAACCAGCTCTCCACCTTCCTCGCCTTCTGGCAGCCGATGACCGCGCGCTACCTGGAGAACGCCGGCGAGGAGGCGCTTGCCGCCAGCGACCCCATGCTGGTGCGCTCGGCCCAGCGCGGCGCGCAGCTGCCCATCGTCCGGCACTATCAGGCCATGGCCGACCGCGGCAGGCTCGCCCAGTCCATGGCCCGGTTCCACCAGGACTTCGACCTGCTGCTGTGCCCCGTCACGCCGGTGCCGCCTTTCAAGGCCGGCCGGGGCATCTTCGGGCCGGAAGGAGAAGCCTACAAGCGCACCTGGACGCCGTTCACCTTCCCGTTCAACATCACCGGCCAGCCGGGCGCCAGCGTGCCCTGCGGCTTCACCCGGGCCGGACTTCCCATCGGCCTGCAGATCGTGGGTCCATGGGGATCGGAGGCCACGATCCTCAGGGCAGCGAGGGCCTTCGAGAAGGTCCGTCCGTTCCGCATGCCCGATTGATACCGGTTACGTTCGCGCGGGATGTCGCGCTGCCGGGAAAGCATGTAGTGTCCGCCGAGAGATGAGAGGGCACCGGTGCTGAAGTCCCATTCCAAGTCCATGCTCTGGCCGGCGGTGATCGATCCCAGGGACGCGCAGGTCTTCGCCTACCTGACGCAGATCGAGCGCAGCCAATGGCACAGGCCCGACCAGTTGCGGCGCCTCCAGTCTCTCCAGCTCACGGCGCGGCTGCGCCATGCCGCCCGGCACAGCGCGTTCTTCGCGCCGAGGCTGGCCGGCCGCGAGATCGACCGGGGCAATGCCCTCGAGGTGCTCGCCTCGCTGCCGCCGCTGACCCGCGCCGACATGCAGTCCCATGCGGACGAGATCCATTGCCAGGCCCCCGAGGACCACGGCGTCGTCCGGACGCTGCGGACGTCCGGCTCGTCCGGCCAGCCCGTCGAGGTCCGCTGCACCGCCGCCTGCTTCGCGCTGCGTGCCGCGTTCACCATCCGCAGCATCGGCTGGCGCGCCATGGATATGCGCAAGACCGTCGCCGCCATCCGCGCCAGCGTGAAGACGGGCACCGCCGACGAGCCGGTCCAGTACCAAGGCTGGGGATCGCACATGTCGGCGCTGTTCCATACCGGCAAGGCGCTCGGCCTTCCGATCCAGGTGCCGGTGACGGAGCAGCTGGAATTCCTCGAGCGGTACAAGCCCGCCTACCTGATCACCTATCCCTCCAATCTGCGCGCTCTGCTCGACCAGTCGCCCGAGAAGCCGTCCTCGCTGGAATGCCTCATCAGCATCGGCGAAACGTTGCATCCGGAGATCGCCGACGACGTCCGGAGCAAGTGGGGCATCCCGATCTACGACGACTACAGCTCGGAGGAACTGGGAACCATCGCCTCGCAGTGCCCGCACGGAAACCTGCACTGCTCGGCCGAATCCCTCATCGTCGAGGTCATCGACGAGGAGGGGAGCCCCTGCGCGCCGGGGCAGGTCGGACGGGTCGTCGTCACCGACATGGCAAATTTCGCCAGCGCCATGCTGCGCTACGAAATCCGCGACTATGCCGAGGTGGGCGAGCCGTGCGGCTGCAAGCGCGGCCTGCCGACGCTGAAACGCATCGTCGGCCGCGAGCGCAACATGATGGTCCTGCCCGGGGGACAGCGCTTCTGGCCCCAGTTCGGCATGCGCGATCCCGAGGTCACCCGGCTGGTGCGCCAGTACCAGTTCGTCCAGACCGCGCTGGATCGGCTGGAGATGAAGGTGGCGGCGGACCAGACGCTGACCAACGAGCAGCGCGGCTGGCTCGTCGGCGTGGTCCGGAAGCGGCTTGGTCACCCGTTCCGGATCGACATCGAGCAGGTGGAGGGCGAGATACCGAAAGGCCCCAACGGCAAGTTCCACGAATTCGTGTGCCTGGTACCGACATGAGCGCGCCGTCCGCCGCCACCCGGCCGCTGCCGTCGGCCGATGACGCCGAGTTGCTGCACTCGGCCCTCCTCGCCCATGGCTGGGCGCCGGAGCTGTGCGAGCATGGCGGCGAAGGGGGCGGCTGCGACTGGTATCACGGCGCCTGGCAAGTGCTGCGGATGCTGGGCATCATGTCCACCTCGGGCGTCAATGCCGCCCATTTCGCCGCCGAACTGGCGCGCATCGGCGGGGACCCGTCGTGCCGCCGGGTGCTGATCACCGGCTCGGCCGACTATGCCATGCTGAAGCTGATCGCCGATGCCCGGACGCCCGCCGATCCGCCGCTGACCTATGTGGTGCTCGACCGCTGCGCCACGCCGCTGCGCATCTGCGAATGGTACGCGGCCCGCCACGGCCTGACCATCGAGACACTGAAGCAGGACGTGCTCGATCCGCTGCCCGAAGGCGTGTTCGATGCCGTCTACACCCATGCCTTCATGGGCAATTTCGACGATGACGGCAGGGCGCGCCTGGTCCGGCAATGGGCGGCGGCGCTGCGGTCCGGCGGCCGCGTGGTCACGGTCCAGCGGGTTCGGCCCGGCTTCCCGGCGGACGTTGTCAGATTCACCGAAGCCGAGGCGTCCGCCTTCGTCGAACGGGTGGCCGAGCTGGCGCCGGTCTGGCTGCCGCCCGAGGCCGCCGGTCTCGACGTGGTCGCCATGGCCGCGGAATACGCCCGCAATTTCCGGGCGCTGCCGGTGCGATCGGCGGACGGCCTGCGGTCCCTGTTCGAAGCGGCCGGCTTCCGGCTCGACCGGTTCGAGCGCAGTGCGCCGGCCGGCCCGGCGGGCGTGAGCGGCCCATCGGTGCCGAACACGGACGGCCACTATTTGATCACCGCGGAGCGGACATGACCGTCAATTCCCATATCGTCGCCCTCATCGACCGCTGCGAGCGCCTGTGGGCCGCCGAGACGGAGGTCGCCCGGACCTACTGGGATTCGCCGGTCCGCACCCTGGAAACCGACCGGCTCTGGGTGGTCCGGCAGATGTACAAGGAACTGCTCGACGGCGCGCTGCCCAGCCTGCTGTGGGCGCGCGACAACTTCGACGCCGTCGCGGGCGCGCGGAGCCGGGCCGGCTTCCTCGAGGAGATCGACGTGCTGCGCGAGGAGTTCATCCACTACATGGGCTTCGCCGGCATCTATGAGGCGCTTTCGGGCGAGACGCCCAGCGCGGCGGCCCTGCGCAGCCTCGGGGCCTGGCCGGAGAACGACCGGCTGCAGGCGCTGCGCGCCCGCCACCGGCGCGACCACGGCGAACTGGGCCTGCGCGCCCAGCGCTTCACCGAGGGCGGCTACTGCACGCTCTATTCCGAGGGCATGAAGCTGGCGGGACGCGGCGGCATCGACAGGATGATCGCGGCGGCCTGCGAGGTGGTGTTCAACGACGAGTTCGGCCACATGCTGCGCGGCATCGCCGATCTGGACGGCACGGCGGGCGATCTATCGGCCCGCGACTGGACGGTGCTGGGCGATCTGGTCGAGGAACAGCTGCGGCACCGGGTCACCATGCGCAATGCACAGTTCTCCGGCCCGGTGGCGCCGGAGCGGCTCGCCGCCATCCAGGACGGCGCCTGCGAGCCGCTGGCGTTCGACTACCAGCGCGCCTTCGGGCAGCCGCGGCCCTGACCGTGACGGCAGACCGCGCCCCTCGACCCCTGGAGTGCAGGCGCGGCGACGCCAGATGCAACGCCGCCAGGCTGCTGCGCGGACTTCGGTCGGCGGGCGTACCGGGGCCGTATTTCCTCTACGGCAATGAAAGGTCGGTCATCGCCTGCGCCGGAGCGCATCCCGTTCTGTCGATCGCGCCGGAGGGCCGCGGCCATGCCTGGGCGAGAGTTGCGGCATTCCTCGCCGGGCACCGGGACCGCTTCGTGTTCGGCTGCTTCGGCTTCGACCTGAACGGCCGGCCCGACGAGGCGCGCCCGTCGCCGTTTCCCGACTGCTGGCTCGGCGCCGCCAGGCTGGCGTTGCGGGTAGGGCCCGATGGCTGGACGCCGGCCGCCGGCGAGCCGCCGCCGCTGGACGTGCCCGCCTGCGCCTGTGGCGACCGTCCGGTCCATTCCGCGTCCGCGCTGGACCGCTCCGCGCCTGATGCCTACCAGCGCACCGTGGTCGCGGCGCAGGCCTGGATCGGCGGCGACCCAGGCAAACGCATGACGGTCGCCCGCCGACTGGACCTGCCGCCGCTCGACATGCTGCGCTCGGCGTCCTGCCTGCCGTCGGCGAGCGCCCACAGCCGCAGCTTCCACCTGGATCTGGGTGAGGCGGCGCTCACCGGACAGTGTCCCGAGGTGTTGATGGTGGGCGACCGCGACGGCTTCGTCTCCTACAAGCTGTCCGGCACGTTTCCGCGCAGCCCGGACCCGCTCGAGGATGCCGAGTTGCGGCGCCGCTTCGAGGCCGATCCCAAGAACCTTGCCGAGCACGCCAATTCGGCCGCCTCGTTCGGCGCGGCGTTGTCCGGCCTCGGCGCTGTGACGTCCACAGGTCCCGAAGTTCTCGACCTGCGGCAGCTCCGCCACCTGATGACCCGGTTCCGGGTCACCTACGGACCGGGGCGCGGCGTCGCCGATGGCATCCGCGCGGTGCTGCCGCTTGGCGTCGCGCCGGCGCCGGGCGGCTACCAGGCGCTGATGGCCATCGAAGCCGGCGCGCGCGGTCCGTTCTACGGCCTGGTCGGCATCGTCGAGCCGGATGGCGCCGCGTCCATGACCCAGGTGCTCCGCACGGTCTACCGGGCGGGCGGCGAGTTCTATTCCTGGGTGGGCGCGGCTGTGACCAGCCAGTCCACGCCCGAAGGCGAGTGGGCGGAAACCCTGATCAAGCTCGGCGAAGTGGGCCTCGTTCTCGCCGACTGAGCGTTCCGCGCCCGTGGATTTTCCAGCGCCTGGAAAACCTGTATCGTCCTCGGTTCGACGAGGGCGCAAGGTGCTGAAATCCCATTCCCAGACGATGGTTTGGCCGGCGGTGATCAATCCCCGGAGCGCGCAGGTCTTCGCCTACCTGACGCAGATCGAGCGCAGCCAGTGGTACCGGCCGGAGCACCTGCGGCAGCTTCAGGCCATGCAGCTCGCGTCCCGGCTGCGCCATGCCGCCCGGCACAGCGCGTTCTTCGCCCCTAAGCTGGCCGGCATCCAGATCGACCGCCACAATGCGTTTGACGTGCTCTCCTCGTTGCCCCTGCTGACCCGGGCGGACATGCAGTCCCATGCGGCCGGCATCCATTGCCCGTCGCCCGAGGACCACGGCGTCGTCAAGACCCTGAGGACGTCCGGTTCCACTGGACAGCCGGTCGAGGTCCGCTGCACCGGCGCCTGCCTAGGGCTGCGCGCCGCGTTCACCATCCGCAACCTCGGCTGGCGCAGCATGGACCTGCGCAAGACCTTTGCCGCCATCCGCGCCAGCGTGAAGACGGGAACGGCGGAAAAGCCGGTCCACTATCGCGGCTGGGGATCGCACCTGTCGATGCTGTTCCATACGGGCAAGGCGCTCGGCCTGCCGATCCAGGTGCCGGTGACGGAGCAGCTCGAATTCCTGGAGCGGTTCAGCCCTGCCTATCTGTTGACCTACCCGTCCAATCTTCGGGCGTTGCTCGACCAGTCGCCGACGAAGCCGTCATCGCTCGAATGTGTCGTCAGCATCGGCGAGACGCTGCACGCGGACGTCGCCGACGACGTCAGGGGCAAGTGGGGCATCCCGGTCTATGACGACTACAGTTCGGAGGAGCTGGGGCCCATCGCCTCGCAGTGCCAGCACGGCAATTTCCATTGTTCGGCCGAATCCCTCATCGTCGAGGTCATCGACGACGAGGGGAGACCTTGCGCGCCGGGGCAGGTCGGACGGGTCGTCGTCACCGACATGGCAAATTTCGCCAGCGCCATGCTGCGCTACGAAATCCGCGACTATGCCGAGGTGGGCGAGCCGTGCGGCTGCAGGCGCAGCCTGCCGACGCTGAAACGCATCGTCGGCCGCGAGCGCAACATGATGGTCCTGCCGGGGGGCGAGCGCTTCTGGCCCCAGTTCGGCATGCGCAGCGACGAGGCTCTTGCCCTGGTGCGGCAATATCAGGTCATCCAGACATCCCCCGACCACCTCGATCTGAAGATCGTCGCGGCGCGTCCCCTGAGCCAGGCCGACCGCGACTGGCTGGCGACGACGATCCGGAAGAGCACGGGACATCCATTCGATATCGCCATCGAGCAGGTGGAGGGAGAGTTGCCCAAGGGAGCGAACGGCAAGCTGCAGACCTTCATTTGCCAGGTGTCGCCCTAACGCCGCGCGGCGCATTTGCAGCGTTCCGTACAACCGGTGTTATCATCCAGTCAAACATGGCATATTGCATGCTCGGCTAGACCATGAGGGCGTCGCCGTGAGCGGCGACGGACGAGGGCCACTTGGCTGCATGACAGTTCTCCAGACCCAGCAGACGACCTACGAGCATCAGGACGAGTGGGCGTCGCGGTTTTTCCAGGCCCTGCTCGACCAGCGCCTCACCGCGGATGAATTCGAACGGGCCGTGCGCGGATGCTGGGAATCGGGCGCGTTCATATTGCGCGCGCCGCAGACGGCCGCGTGGCTCCTCGAACTGGCGATCAGCGCCGACGGGACGGATGCCGGCTACGCCCACGACGCGCCGAATCTCGGGTTCCGGAGCCAGTGGCTGATCGGCGTGCACGGTCAGCCGGGCGCGATCCACATCCAGGCGCCGCGGGAGCACAGCCCGCTTGCCGAGTTCCCCGATCTCAATCGGCCGCCGCACCGGCACGATTCCGGCCGTATCGCCGTGGTCACCCGGGGCAGGGCGGTTTTCCATGCGGTACGCGAGCTACCCGGCGGGCGCACCGTCGTGCTCGATTGTCCGGTCGAAACCGGCGATGTCATCCTGTGGCCCGCGTGGACGCCGCACACCTTCAATGCGAAGCAGGGGTTCTGGCTGGTCTCGGCCATGGCCAGCTATGTTTCGCCCGACGAGGACGGCTTCGTATTCCCGCTGGAAGAGGCGTTGGACGGCGTGCCCCGCAGCGCCTATCCGCCCCGGACCAGATAGCCGCCGCCTTCGGGGGCTCAGGCCCTGCCGAAGTCCTCGGCCGACGGGAACCTGCCCAGCTGGGCGCCGCCGCTGATCTGCAGGTTGATGCCGGTGACGAAGGCCTCGTCGCTGGCCAGCCAGAGCGCCGCGCTGGCGATGTCCTCGACCGTGCCGAGACGGGGCAGTCTCGTTTCCTTCAGGAATGCCTTCGGCACCACCGGCGCGGCGGCGATGATGCCGTTGGTCATCTCGGTGGGTATGAAGCCGGGCGTGATGGCGTTTACCCGGATGTTCCGATTGCCGTACTCGTTGGCCGCGATGATCACCGCATGGTCGACGCCGGCCTTGGTCGCGGCATAGGCGGTCATGCCCTGGGGATGCAGCGTCGCCGTCAGCGACGAGGTCATGATGATCGATCCGCCCGAGTCCGGCATGGCGGCCGCCATGTGCTTGATGAACAGGATCGCGCCGGTGAACTGGATGTCGATGGCGTCCTTCAGCTTCGAGGCGTCGATCTGGGCGATGGGCGACTGCACGTTGATGCCGGCGAAGTTCACCGCCACGTCGACGCGGCCGAATTTTTCCCTGGCCATCCCGGCGAGCGCCTCGATCCGGTCTTCCTTGGCGATGTCGCAGGCTATGGCCGTCGCTCCGATCTCCGCCGCGAGCGCCTCCAGCGGCTCGGGCCGCCGCGCCGAGACGACGACGCTGGCGCCCTCCTCGATGAAGCGGCGCGCGGTAGCCTGTCCCATGCTGCCCTTGCCGGATGCTCCCATGATCACGGCGACCTTGCCCTCGAGACGTCCCATCATTCCCTCCCACGCTGCCGGATGCGGGCTGAAGCCTACGGTCGGAAGTGCTGGATGTCGACAGGACGAGTGGTACTCTCCTCGTGCCGGATGGTCCCGCCATTCGGAATGGAACTTTCTGAGGGGGCTATCATCATGAAGCGAGGTTGTCTGGCGCTGTCGGCGCTGTTGGTGTCTTGTGGCCTGTCCATGCCGGCGCATGCCGAAGGCCAGAAAATCGATTCCCGGGCGAGCGCATCCTATTCCTCGTCCGACGCGGAAGGCGGCATGAGCTTGGACCAGATACGGGCGATGCCGACCGATGTGGCGCCGTTTCCGGTGCAACTGAAGGTGGACGGCGGCAAATATCTGAAGGTGCGGCCGAAGATCATGGTGCCGAGCTACGGCGTCGCCTACATCGTCAGCGCCGAGGCGCGGGCCTCGGGCGCCGGCTCGGGCTCGTCCATGGTCAACCGCGCCATCCGCTACAACACGGCCCTCGTGGGAATCGACGAAGCCGCCATGAGGCTGTGGGCCAACGAAGCCCATGCCGATCTCGTCACCCGCCTCACCGAAGCCGGGTTCGACGTGGTCGCGCCGGACGCCCTGCGGGCCGATCCGGACTATGCCAAGGTCAAGCTCACCGAGGGCAACCGCACCCAGGACGCGCAGATCATCGACGGGCGGGCCAAAAAGGGCTGGATCGTGTTCGGTGCCGACGCCGCGCCGCTGATCAAGGGCATGTCGCTGGAAACCGGCCTGGGCGCGCTGGCCGCGGGCGGATCGCTGGGGGCGATCCAGAACGCCGGCGTCGACCAGGATGCCACCACGTTCCATCCCATGCTGGTGCTCGACTACATCGGCATCGAGAGTTCGGGGCAGAAGCTGTACTCCGGGCGCGCGAGCATCAGCGCCGAGACCAACTTCGGTATCCATCCCCGCAGCAAGGTCGATTTCGCCTACAAGATCAAGCGCATGGGTGGCACGGGATATCCCGGCTGGTTCACGATCCCCGACGGCTATTCTTCCGGCGAACCGTTCGGCGTGCTGCGCGAAGTCGACGACAAGTCAGACAACCTGGCGCTGCACGGCGCCATGGCCCTGCTCGGTCTCTCCAACAGCTATACCCAGCGCAAGGTGTTGGCGGTCGAGGCGGTGCCCGAGCGGTATGGCGCCCTGGTGAGGGCGGCTTACCAGGGCTACAACCAGGCCATCGTGGATGGCATCGTCGCGGCCCGCTCGGGCGGTTGACGCGGGCCGCCGAGGACATGGCATCGCCGGACGGGTTGTCCTAATATTGCCGCGGGACCGGTGTGCGTGAGACGGCGTGTCGGACCGAGGCAAACTCTGAAGGACGAGGACATGGCCGAACGCAAGAACACCCGGTTGGCGATCGACGCCGACGAGGCGCCGGCCAACTATGAGGAGCTGTTCCAGCTTCGCGGCGCCACCTATGACGGCGCCATGACGCGGTTCCCGGACGCCAGGCGCGAGGAGTTCCTCAACACCATCGCCCGCGCCGGCCTGGGTTCCGGCGCGCGCGTCGCCGACGTTCCGGCGGGCGGCGGCTATCTGGCGCGGTACCTGCCGTCGGACTGCACGTGGCTTGGGCACGAGCCCTGCGCCTCCTTCGGCCATGGCGCCACCGAGCTGGACCGCGATCTGCTGCCCTTGCCCTGGTCAGACGCCAGCATCGACGCGGCACTGTCGATCGCCGGCGTCCATCACCTCGACGACAAGACGCCACTGTTCGCCGAACTGGCCCGTGTCGTCAGGCCCGGAGGCCGGCTGGTGCTGGCCGACGTGCATGAAGCCTCGGCTGTCGCCCAATTCCTCGACGGCTGGGTCGACCGCCACAACAGCACCGGGCATGTGGGCAGCTATCTCGGCGACCACACGCTGGGCGAACTGCGGCGCTCGGGCTGGGAGGTGCTCTCGGCCGAGCGTGTGCCGTTCCATTGGCGCTTCTCCAGCGTGACGGACATGGGCGAGTTCGCGCACCGGCTGTTCGATCTGCGGACCTCCGCGCCGTCCGAGACAGCCCGGACGATCGCGGCAGATCTCGGCGTGGATGCTCTCGCGGACGGTATCGGCATGCGCTGGGAGCTCTATATGGTGACCGCCACGCCGCGGACAGCCGGGCGCTAGGCACTGGCGATGCAGGAAAGCGGCTCGGCAGACACGCCACCCGCGGGCGCGGTGCGGATCGGCCGGCAGGAGTTCTCCGTCGGCGGCTATGGCTATGGACTTCGGCAACCCTTCCTGAAGTTCCAGCTGTCGGTGCAGGTGCCCGACGACTACGACTGGTCGATTGTCGACAAGGCGCTTGCCTCGGTCATTCCCGCGAGCGACAGCGGAGAGCCGGCGCCGGTGACGGCCAACGACCGGGTGATCCACTGGACCTCGGAGTTGCAGCGCGCCGGGGGGCAGCCGGTACTGGAGCGGGGCAGGATGCTCGGACAGCAGGCCGGACGCGGCCAATCGGTGCTGGCGCTGCCGACCATGAACGTGGAGGCGGCCAGCGCGGCACTGGCTATCGTCACCGGCCTGATCGGCGGCCTGGTCGACGGCGTGACGCCGCAGGCGCGAGTCGTCGCGGACGCGCGCTCGCAAGCGAAGAAGTTTATCGACAGGTACTCCAACGTCCGCACCGGCGGCTCCAACACGCCGCTTTTCTTCAGGGCGGCGTTCGAGAACCGCATGCCGTGTTTCAACTTGGCCGGCGACGTGCTTCAGGTCGGCATGGGGTCGAAGTCGCGGTGGCTCGAAAGCACGCTCTCGGACGTCACGCCGGCGATTGCCATGCGGCTCGCGCGGAACAAGTTGGCGACGGCGGATTTGCTGCGCCAGGGCGGAATGCCCGTACCGCTCAACCAGTTGGTCAGGACGGCGGACGAGGCCGTGGCCGTGGCGAACCGCATCGGCTATCCGGTGGTCGTGAAGCCGGTCGACCGGGACGGGGGCGTCGCGGTCGCGGCGGGTCTTACCGACGACGACCGCGTGCGTGACGCTTTCGAAGCCGCCCGGAAGATGTCGGGCAACGTCATGGTCGAGCAGCATGTCCACGGGCTCGACTACCGCCTGGTAGTCTATAATGGCCGGATGATCTGGGCGCTGGAGCGGGTCGCGGGCGGGGTGACCGGCGACGGCGTCAGCACGGTGGCGCAGCTGATCGAGCGTCTCAATGCCGAGCCGGCCCGGGCTGAAAGATCCGACTCGCCGCTGAAGCCTCTCAAATTCGACCGCGAGGCAGCCGAACTGCTGGAAAGCTACGGCATGACTACAGAGTCCGTGCCGGCGAAAGGCGAGCGCGTACGCCTTCGCCGGGCGGCCAACGTGGCCTCAGGCGGCACTCCGGAGGCCGCTTTCGACCGGGTTCATCCGGACAATGCCCGCCTCGCCGAGCGGGCGGCCGCCCTGCTGCGGCTCGACATTGCGGGTATCGACCTCCTGATCCCGGATATCGCCCGTTCATGGCTGGAAAGCGGCGCGGCGATTTGCGAGGTGAATGCCCAGCCGACCCTCGGCAACACGACCTCCAAGCACCTGTACGGCGAAATCCTCAAATCCATGATTCCAGGCGACGGCCGGATACCGATCGTCATGATCGTCGGGGCCGATCAGAGCTCGTCGGTGCCGTCGCTGGTGGCGAGAATCCTTGGCGCGTCGGGGCTGCGCACCACCATCGCGTCGGCGCACCAGGCCGTCAACGGCGAGAGAATCCTGCATGCGTCGCCGAGAAACGTCTTCGATGCGGCGCGCGCCGGCCTGATCGACCGGGGAACCGACGCCCTCGTGGTCGTCGTGTCGGATATGACCGTGCTGTCATCGGCCCTGCCCTTCGACCGATGCAGCACGATCGTGTTGGCAGGCAACCACATCGCGGGCGCTCCGGAACGCTTCGATTTCGTCACCGCCCTGTCGAGGCTGCTTCTGCCGATCAGCCTGGGCGGTATCTGCGCGGCGGCGGGCGCGTCGGCGTGGCGGCCGGTGCTGCGCCAGCTGGTGCATGCCCGCGTGGTGATGTCGTCGGCCGGCGAGGACATGGCATCGGTCCGCGAACATGTATCCCTGGGGCGGGAGGCGGTGATCCTGGAGCGAGCGGGGGATGTCTGGCGGCTGGACCTGGGCGCCGAGCGCATCGACGTCGACGCGCCTCGCGCCGGCGCCGGGTCGCCGGCACCGTCCCCCGAGGACGTGGCGGCTGCGGCCGCCGCGGTCCTCAGCATGGGATGGGAGGCCGATGCCATTCGCCGCGGCCTGTCGGGTCTGCGCGTCGCGCGCTCCGGCGCGGCGGCCTGATCGTCAGGTCAGGCTCCGCAGCGCCGCGCCGGCGGCGCAGCAGGCCGCCAGCACGGGCAACACGCCCCATTTCAGACGCAGCAGCGCGACCATCGCCGCTGCCGCAAGCCCCAGCGCCGGCAGATCGACGGAGGACGGCACGGGTAGCTCGAGCGTCAGCGGGCCGAGCGCAACGGGCTGGTGGGCCGCGAACAGCACATGCAGCCCGAACCACAGCGCCAGGTTCAGGATCACGCCGACCACGGCGGCGGTGACGGTGCCCAGGGCCAGTGCCAGGGCGCGATTTCCCAGCAGCCGTTCCACATGGGGCGCGCCCAGCAGAATCCAGAGGAAGCAGGGCGCGAAAGTCACCCAGGTGGCCAGCAGTCCACCCAGCAGCCCGCCCATCAGTGGGTCGAGACCTGCGGCGTCGCGGAACCCGGCGATGAAGCCGACGAAGGTCAGCACCATGATCAGCGGGCCGGGCGTGGTCTCGGCCAGGGCCAGCCCGTCCAGCATCTCCCCCGGCCGCAGCCAGTGATAGGTGCCCACCGCCTCCTGCGCCACGTAGCTGAGCACGGCGTAGGCGCCGCCGAACGTGACCACCGCCATCTTGGAGAAGAAGGCCGCGATGGGGACATAGACGCTGTCCCAGCCGAACAGCGCGGCCAGCAGCAACGGCAGGCTGGCCCATATGGCCAGCCAGACCACGGTGATGCCGATCACCCGGCCCAGGGTGGAGCGGACGTCGGCCAGGGCGTCGACCGCTTCAGGTCCGTCCGGCGGCGCGTGGCCCGTCGGCGCCAGCAGGCCGGGCCGCCATTTCGCCGCCAGGAAACCGATCGCGCCCGCGGCCGCGATCACCAGGGGGAAAGGCAAGTGGAAGAGGAAGAGCGACAGGAACGCGAGCATCGCGACGGCGACCATCATCCGGGTCTTCAACGCCCGACGTGCCACGCGCAGCAGCGCCTCGACGACGATGGCGAGCACGGCCGCCTTCAGGCCGAAGAACACGATGTCCAGCCACCGCGTCTCGAGGAACATCACATAGGCGGCGCTTAGCGCCATGATCACGAACAGACCCGGCAGGATGAACAGCAGCCCGGCGGCGATCGCGCCCGGCGTCCGGTGCAGCATCCAGCCGACATAGGTGGCGAGCTGCTGGGCCTCGGGACCGGGCAGCAGCATGCAGTAGTTGAGGGCATGCAGGAACCGGTGCTCGCCGATCCACTTCTTCTCGTCCACCAGCACCTTGTGCATCAGCGCGATCTGCCCGGCGGGACCGCCGAAGCTCAACAGGCCGATCTTGCCGAAGGTGCGGAAGGCTTCGCCGAAGGAAACGTGGGGCGGGGATATGTGGGTTGGGGTCTGGCCATCCATCGATCATGCTCCAACAGGGGCACCTTGCGGCACCGGAGGCGCCGCGCTTGGATGGATGGGCCATCTGGCGGGGAGACGGCGGTCCCCGTCACCCGAGCCTATTCGCGCCGAGCGAACGCCGCAAGATGCACCTGGAACGTGACGGCCGGGTGACGGTCTTTCCTCACCGCGGGAAGATTTCTATGCTGGCCCGCGCAAGATGATCGGGAGGGCGGTGATGACGGAAAAGGTGGCGTTCCTGGGCCTGGGGGTGATGGGCTATCCCATGGCCGGGCACCTGAAATCGGCCGGCTACGACGTCGCCGTCTATAACCGGAGCCCGGCGCGCGCCGAGAAATGGGTCTCGCAGCATGGCGGACGGTCGGCGCAATCGCCCGCGGCGGCGGCCGAAGGCTGCGCCATGGTGTTCTCCTGCGTCGGCAACGACGACGACGTCCGCCAGGTGATCCTCGGCAGGGATGGCGCCTTCGCCGCCATGGCGGCCGGCTGCATCCTGATCGACCATACAACAGCGTCCGCATCCCTCGCCCGTGAACTGGACGCCGCCGGCAAGGAGCGCGGCATCGGCGTGCTCGACGCGCCGGTGTCGGGCGGCCAGGCGGGGGCCGAGAACGGCAAGCTGACGGTGATGGTGGGCGGCGATCCAGGCGTCTTCGCCAGGGCCGAGGCCGCCATGAACGTCTTCGCCAAGGCGGTGCGGTTGATGGGACCCGCCGGCCACGGCCAGCTCACCAAGATGGTCAACCAGATCTGCATCGCCGGCGTGGTGCAGGGCCTGTCGGAGGGCATCCACTTCGCCAAGCAGGCCGGGCTCGACCCGCGGGCGGTGGTCGACGTGATCCGCCACGGCGCGGCGCAGAGCTGGCAGATGGAGAACCGCTACGAGACCATGACCGACGGCAAGTTCGACCACGGCTTCGCCGTCGACTGGATGCGCAAGGACCTGGGCATCGCCGTCGACGAGGCGCGGCGCAACGGCGCGCACCTGCCGCTCACCGCGCTGGTCGACCAGTTCTACGGCGAGGTGCAGGGGCTGGGCGGCGGGCGCTGGGACACCTCGAGCCTGCTCGCCCGGCTGGAGGCGCTGACGAGGCGCGACTGATGGAGCTGCTCCGGCGCATGTTCGACGCGGCGGTCGCATCCGCCCAGCCCGAGCATTGCCTGCCGCCGCACCTTCCGGCGCCGCCGAAGGGCCGCACGATCGTCGTCGGCGCGGGCAAGGCCAGCGCCGAGATGGCGCGGGTGCTGGAGGCGCATTATCCGGCCCCCGTGAAAGGTCTGGTGGCCACACGCTACGGCCACGGCGCGCCGACCCGCTCGATCGAGATCGTCGAGGCGGGCCATCCGGTGCCCGACGCCAGCGGCGAGAACGCGGCGCGGCGCATGCTGGCGCTGGTCGGCCATCTCACCACCGACGACCTGGTGATCTGCCTGCTATCGGGCGGCGGCTCGGCCCTGCTGCCGCTGCCCGCGCCGGGACTGACGCTGGCCGACAAGCAGGCGGTCACGTCATCGCTGCTGAGGGCGGGCGCCGCGATCTCCGAGATCAACTGCGTCCGCCGCCATCTGTCCGCAATCAAGGGCGGCCGGCTCGCGCTGGCCGTGAGGCCTGCCCGGTTGCTGACGCTGGCCATCTCCGACGTGCCGGGCGACGACCCGCTGGTGATCGCGTCGGGACCGACCGTTGCCGATCCAACCCGCTTCGCCGACGCCCGCGCCGTGGTCCACCGCTATTGCCTCGACGTGCCCGATGCCGTCCGGCGGCATCTCGAGACCGGTCTCGATCCGCCGCCGGAGATTTGGGGCGACTATGTCCTCGCGGCACGTCCCGCGGATGCCCTGGCCGCCGCGGCCGCCGTCGCCGAGGCGGCCGGGTATCGGCCGGTCCTGCTGGGCGATGCGGTCGAGGGAGAGGCGCGACAGGTGGCCATTGACCATGCCGAAATGGCGATGCGGTCCCGGTCGCGCGGCGAGCGGGTGGCGCTCATCTCCGGCGGCGAACTCACCGTCGCCATCGCCGGCGATGGCGTCGGCGGCCCCAGCCACGAATACGCGCTGGCGGCGATGCTGGCTTGCGGCGGCGATCCGGCATTCTCCGGCATGGCCTGCGACACCGACGGGATCGACGGCGCCACGGACGCTGCGGGCGCCTGGTTCGACGGCGACAGCCTCGGACTCGCGAAGGCTGCCGGCGCCGATCCGGACGATGCACTCAGGCGTAACGATACAGGTGCATTCTTCACGACGATCGGCCGCCGGATCGTCAGCGGCCCGACGCGGACCAACGTCAACGATCTTCGCGTCGTGCTGGTCGATCCCTGAGGTGACGGGCTAAATTCGCTCCTGTTCGGGCTTGGAAGAAGGGAAGGGAGAGATGCTGAAACTCTACTGGGCTCCCCAGAGCCGCGCGGTGCGGGCGCTGTGGATGATGGAAGAGGCCGGATTGCCCTATGAGCGGGTGTTGGTCGACATACGCTCCGGCGACCAGTCCACGGCCGACTACGCCAGAGTCAATCCCATGATGAAAGTCCCGGCGCTCTCGGACGGCGACGTGAGCCTCGCGGAGTCCGCCGCCATCTGCGCCTACATGGCGGAGAAGGCGCCGCACCTGGCCCCGGCGGTCGGCAACCCGGAGCGGGGCCGCTACCTGCACGCCCTGTTCTTTGCAGCCAATTGCATCGAGGGCGCGCTTGCCGAGAAAATGGGCACCATGCAGGTGCCCAGCATGCAGGCCGGCTGGGGCAGCTTCGACCGGGTGGTCGGGGTGATGGAGAATTGGCTGGAGAAAGGGCCGTGGCTGCTGGGCGAACAGTTCAGCGCCGCCGATGTGATGTTCGGTTCCGACCTCAATTTCGGGGTAAACGTGTTCGGAGTGATCGACCGGCGGCCTGCTTTCACGGCATATCTGGACCGCTGCAAGGAAAGGCCCGCCTTTCGGCGGGCCCATGAACTGGATGCGGCGGGCGCCTGAGACGGCGCTCGCGGTTACTCGGCGGCGCGGTTGGTGACTACCGGGCGCAACTCGCGCAGCCGGTTCTCCAGATAGTCCAGCATCCGCTCGCTATGCACGTTCGGATGCCCGTCGGCCAGGTTGAGGGCCATGCCGTCGAGCACGTATTGCAGCAGGTCGAGGGCAGTCTCGAGCCCTTCCGGATCGTCGCGCCATTCCGGGAACAGTTCGCGGGCCGTGTCGGTCCACTCCTCGTCGAAGGCGGCCTGGGCCGGGTCGAGGATCTCGGCCAGTTCGGGATCGGTGCGGCCATTCACCTTCAGTTCGACGAAGGCGAAGAACAGCGGGTGGGTCACATGCGCCCAATAGGCCCGCAGCGCCGAGCGCAGGCGGTCGTTGCCGGGCTGGATGGCGGCGATGGCCTTGCGGAACGCCCGCAGGCGCTTGGTGTGCAGGTAATCGATGGCCGCCTTGACCACCTCGGCCTTGGACGGGAAGTGGTGCAGCATCGCGCCGCGCGACAGGCCCGCCCGATCGGCGATCAGGGTGGTGGTCGTGCGGGCGTAGCCCACCTCGACGAAGCAGGCGATGGCGGCCTCGAGCACGCGGCGCTGGGTCGCGGCGCTCTTCTGGGCCTGCCAGCCCATGGCGGCCGACTGGCCATTGTCCAGGTTTAGTTCGCGCCGGCGGGCTCGTCTCATCACTGGCACTGGTCACTCCTTCCTAACAAGTCGGTCAGGCCAAACAAATCCGTCAGGACTGTCTAAAAAAGACATTCTGACGAGAATGTAGCTTTTTCGTGGCCATCCGAAAAGCAAAACATTGCAGGCCATGCGCATGACTGCATTGAAGTTTTGCCTTCATGCATGACTGCACAATCTTTGTGCGTCACAGGCTGGGCAGTACATAAAACAAAAGACTTGGACATCAATGTCCGAGGGCCTAGTTTGCCAATCGGCCCCCTGCACGACAGCCCTGCGCGGCATTGGAGAGTATTCCCGCATGGACATGAACGGCGAATACCGCATTCCGGCTCCGCGCCAGCGTGTCTGGGAGGCGCTGAACGATCCGAACACGCTGGGGCGCTGCATACCGGGCTGCGAGTCCATCCGGAAGACGGGCGAGAACGCCATGTCGGCGGTGGTCCAGGCCAAGGTCGGGCCGGTCAGCGCCCGGTTCACCGGCGAGGTGACCCTCGAGGATATCGACCCGCCGAACGGCTACACGATCCGCGGCGAGGGCAAGGGCGGTGTCGCCGGCTTCGCGAAGGGCACCGCGAAGGTGGCGCTGTCGGACGACGGCGACGGAACCCTGCTGACCTACAAAGTGGATGCGCAGGTGGGCGGCAAGCTGGCCCAGGTCGGGGCGCGCCTGGTGGCGGGCACGGTTAAGAAGATGGCCGACGAGTTCTTCGGCACGTTCTCGGAAATCGTCGGTGCGCCGCAGCCGGCGATGCAATCGCAGTCCCAGTCGCAGCTGCAGGCGCCGCCTCCGGAGGCGGCGCCCGTCGCCGCCGTGGAGCCGCCGGCGCCGGTCCGGCCCGATCCGGCGGGCGCGGTGCCGCCGATGCCGAAGAAAAGCTGGAGCTCGCCCGCCACCATCGGCATCCTCGTGGTCGCCGCGGCGCTGGTGCTATACTTCCTTCTGACGTGACGGGATTCGGGGATTTCTCGGGGAGTTCGGGGACATTATGACGGTCAAGGTGACGACGACGGTAAACGGCAAGCCCGTATCGGGCGACGTGGAACCGAACACGCTGCTGGTCCATTTCGTGCGCGAGACTCTCGGGCTGACCGGCACCCATGTGGGCTGCGACACCAGCCAATGCGGCGCCTGCACGGTGCATTTCGATGGCAGGCCCATCAAGTCGTGCACCATCCTGGCGGTGCAGGCGGAGGGCCATGAGGTCGTGACCATCGAGGGCATCGGCCAGCCCGGCAACCTGCATCCCATGCAGGCCGCCTTCCAGGAGAATCATGGCCTGCAGTGCGGCTTCTGCACGCCGGGCATGATCATGGCCGGCATCGGCATCGCCGAGCGCAACAAGGGCGGGACCCTCAGCGAGGAGACGATCCGCGCCGAGCTCGAGGGCAACATCTGCCGCTGCACCGGCTATCACAACATCGTCAAGTCGATCGCCGCCGGCGCACGCGACATGTAGTCACCGGTCGGCGAGCCGGAACCTTCGCCAACAGACCGATACGAGGCCGAGGACTCAAACGGGGAGCCGGGCGATGACGGTTGAAACCGGGATCGGCGCGCGGGTCACGCGCAAGGAGGACGCGCGCTTCATCACCGGGCGCGGCCGCTACACGGACGACATCAATCGTCCGGGCCAGCTTCATGCGGTTTTCGCGCGTTCGCCTTACGCCCATGCCCGCATCGGCAATCTCGACATTTCGGCCGCCTCGACGTCGCCCGGCGTCGTCGCGGTGCTGACAGGCGACGATCTGAAGGCCGACGGCATCGGTGCCTTGCCCTGCGGCTGGATGATCCATTCCCGCGACGGCACGCCCATGAAGCAGCCGCCGCACCCGGCACTGGCGCTGGGAGCCGTGCGCTATGTGGGCGAACCCTTCGCCGTCGTGATCGCCGAAACCCGCGAGGCGGCGCAGGCGGGCGCCGACCTGATCGATGCCGGTTTCGAGGCGCTCCCTGCCAATGTGGACGCCGCTTCGGCGCAATCCATGCCGGTGATCCATGACGGCATTCCGAACAATCTCTGCTACGACTGGACCCTGGGCGACGAGAATGCGGCCGACGCGGCCTTCGCCGCCGCCGCCCATGTGGTCGAGCTCGACATCGTCAACAACCGGCTGATCCCCAACGCCATCGAGCCGCGCGCGGCGCTGGGCGACTACGATTCCGGCACCGACATGCTGACCCTCTACACCACCAGCCAGAACCCGCATCTGGCACGGCTGGTGCTGTCGGCCTTCGTGGGTCTGGCGCCCGAGCACAGGCTGAGGGTGGTGTCGCCGGACGTTGGCGGCGGCTTCGGCTCGAAGATCTTCATCTATTCCGAGGAGACGGTCTGCGGCTGGGCGTCGAAAAAGCTGCGCCGGCCGGTGAAGTGGACGGCCGATCGTTCCGAGGCTTTCCTCAACGATGCCCATGGCCGCGACCATGTCAGCAAGGCGCGGCTCGCGCTGGATGCGAACGGCAAGTTCCTGGGTCTGAAGGTGTCGACCATCGCCAATCTGGGCGCCTACATGTCGACCTTCGCCTCGTCGATCCCGACCTATCTCTACGGCACCCTGCTGGCCGGCCAGTACACCACGCCCGCCATCTTCGTCGAGGTGCGGGCGGTGTTCACCAACACCACGCCGGTCGATGCCTATCGCGGCGCAGGCCGGCCCGAGGCCACCTTCCTGCTGGAACGGATCGTCGAGACGGCGGCGCGGGAGCTGGGGATCGACCCGGCCGAGTTGCGCCGCCGCAACATGGTGCCGAAGGATGCGTTTCCCTATGCGACGCCGGTGGCGCTGGTCTACGACACCGGCGACTACCAGGCCTGCCTCGACAAGGCGCTGGCGCTCGCCGACTATGCCGGCTTTCCGGCGCGAAAGGCCGAGGCGAAGGCGCGCGGCAGGCTGCGCGGCATCGGCCTGTCCTGCTACATCGAGGCCTGCGGCCTGGCGCCGTCGCGGCTCGCGGGCCAGCTCGGCGCGGGCGTCGGCCTATACGAATCCGCCGAGATCAGGGTCAATCCCACCGGCAACGTCACCGTCTTCACCGGCACCCACAGCCACGGCCAGGGCCACGAGACCACCTTCGCGCAGGTCGTATCCAGCCGCCTCGGCATCGGTCTCGACCAGATCGAGGTGGTTCACGGCGACACCTCGCAGGGCCAGTTCGGTCTTGGCAGCTACGGCTCGCGCTCGCTGGCTGTCGGCGGCTCGGCGCTGATGAGGGCCAGCGACAAGATCGTCGCCAAGGGCACGAAGATCGCCGCCTACCTGCTGGAATCGACACCCGGGGAGATCGACTTCGAGGAGGGCGTATTCCGCGTCCGCAACACCAACAAGGCCAAGACCTTCGGCGAGATCGCCTTCGCTGCCTATGTGCCGCACAACTACCCGCTGGAGGAGCTGGAGCCCGGCCTGCAGGAGACCGCGTTCTACGATCCGCAGAACTTCACCTATCCGGCAGGTGCCTATGTCTGCGAGGTCGAGGTCGACCCGGAGACTGGCGTGACCACGATCGTCAAGTTCACCGCCGTCGATGATTTCGGCCAGATCATCAACCCGATGATCGTCGAGGGTCAGGTGCATGGCGGCATCGCCCAGGGCATCGGCCAGGCGCTGCTGGAGGCCTGCCGCTATGACCCGGACAGCGGCCAGCTGCTGTCGGGCTCGATGATGGATTACGCCATGCCACGGGCGGACGACCTGGTGAGTTTCGACCTGGACGTGGTGCGCACCGACTGCACCCACAACCCGCTGGGCGTGAAGGGCTGCGGCGAGGCGGGCGCCATCGGCTCGCCGCCCGCCGTGATCAACGCCATTACCGACGCCATCGGCGTGCGGACACTCGACATGCCCGCCACACCGCTTAAAGTATGGACCGCATTGCAGGCCGGGAGCGCGGCCGCCAAAGGGAGCTGAGGATGTACAATTTCACCTATCACCGCGCCGGCAGCGTCGACGCGGCGGCCGCGAAGCTGGCCGAGAGCAGCGAGGCCAAGCTGCTGGCCGGCGGCATGACCCTGCTGCCCACCATGAAGCAGCGGCTGGCCCAGCCCAGCGACCTCATCGACCTCAACGAGATCGATGGGCTGAAGGGCATCACGGTCTCGGACGGCACGGTCACCATCGGCGCCATGACAAGGCACGCCGACGTCGCGGCTTCGGCCGAGGTGAAGCAGGCGATTCCGGCGCTGGCCAAGCTCGCCGGCATGATCGGCGATCCCGCGGTGCGCAACCGGGGCACCATCGGCGGCTCCATCGCCAACAACGACCCGGCAGCCGACTATCCGGCGGCGGTGGTCGGCCTGGGCGCGGCGGTCGTGACCAACAAGCGCGAGATCGCCGGCGATGACTTCTTCACCGGCCTGTTCGAGACCGCCCTCGACGAGGGCGAGATCGTCAGCGCCGTGCGCTTCCCGGTGCCGCAGAAAGCCGCCTACTTCAAGTTCCCTAACCCGGCCTCGCGCTACGCGGTAGTCGGCGTGATGGTCGCGCAGACGGCGGGCGGCGTGCGCGTCGCGGTGACCGGCGCCGGCCCCTGCGTGTTCCGCCAGTCGGACATGGAAGCCGCGCTGTCTTCCAGCTTCAGCGCCGATGCGCTCTCGGGCATCAGCCAGGACGCCGGCGACCTCAACGAGGACATCCACGCTTCCGCCGAATACCGCGCCAACCTGGTCGTCGTCGGCGCGAAACGGGCGGTGGCGGAGATCGCCTAGCACTCCCGCCGCCTCCAGCCGCCTGGAGCAAGGTACTTTGCTCCAGGTTCCATAGTGCTCTGGGGGGAGGCCGCATGCAGAAATTCGGGATCGGCCAGCCGGTGCGCCGGGTGGAAGACGTCCGCTTCGTCACCGGCGCGGGTGCCTACACCGATGACCTGAGCCTGCCGGGGCAGGTCTATGGCTACGTGCTCCGCTCGCCCTGGGCCCATGCCGCGATTACTTCGATCGACGTCTCCGCCGCCCGTGCGGCCGATGGCGTGCTGGGTGTCTGGACCGCAGCGGACCTCGATGCGGCGGGAATCGGCAGCCTTCCCTGTGCGATCAGCAGCGTGCTGCGAAACAGGGACGGTTCGGCTCTCGACGTTACGGGCCGCGCCATCCTCGCCCGCGACAGGGCCATGCATGTCGGCGACGGGCTGGCCTTCGTCGTCGCCGAAACCCTTGCGCAGGCCATGCAAGCCGCCGAGCTGATCGTCGTCGACGCGGGCGAGCTGCCGGCTGCGGCCAATCTCGCCGATGCAGTCCGCGAGTCTGCTCCGCGCCTGCGCGATGCCGCGCCCGGCAATGTCTGCTTCGACTGGGAAGGCGGCGACGGCGCGGCTGTCGACACGGCGTTCGCGGCGGCGGCCCACATCACGGCCATCGATCTCGTCCACAACCGCCTGGCGCCCAGCCCGATCGAGCCGCGCGCCGCGCTCGGCGACCACGAGGACGGTCGATACGTGCTGCGCACCTCGACCCAGGGGGCAAACCTGTTCCAGCGCGTGATCGCGCCGGTGCTGGGCATCGATCAGGGGGACCTGCGCATCATCACCGCCGACGTAGGCGGCAGTTTCGGCATGAAGGAGTTCGTCTATCCCGAGCACATCCTGGTACTGTTCGCCGCCGAAAGGCTGCGGCGTCCCGTGAAATGGACCGCCGACCGCTCGGAATCGTTCCAGAGCGACCTGCACGGCCGCGACGTGATCAGCCACGCCGAGATCGCCTTCGACGCCGATGGCCGCGCCACGGCGCTGCGCGTCCACAACCGGGCCAACATGGGCGCCTACGTGTCCCTGTTCGGGCCCGGCATCCAGACCCTGGGCGGCGCCCGGCTGACCGGCGGCCTCTACGCCATCTCCGCGGTCCATGTCCGCGTTACCGGCTACTATTCCAATTCGGTTTCGGTCGATGCGTATCGCGGCGCGGGCCGGCCCGAGGCCGCCTATGTGATCGAGCGGCTGATGGACAAAGCGGCACGGGAACTCGGACTTGCGCCCGACGAGATTCGCAGGCGCAACTTCATCCCTCCGTCCCAGCTTCCCTATCGCCATCCGCTGGGCTTCGTGTTCGACAGCGGCGCGTTCGAGGCGAACATGGACGAGGCCATGCGGCTCTCCGGGTGGCAGGCATTTCCTGCCCGCCGCGACGCCGCGCGGGCGCGCGGCAGGCTTCGGGGGATCGGCATGTCCTGCTACATCGAGAGCTCGGTGGGCTTCGGCTACGAGGCCGCGGAGATTCGGTTCCCGGAGGATGGTTCCGTGGAAATCGTCGCAGGCACCATGTCGGCGGGACAGGGCCATGAGACGGTCTGGGCACAGATCGTGACCGACCAGCTCGGTGTTGCGTTCGACGCCATCCGGCTGGTCCAGGGCGACACCGACCGGGTGAAGGTCGGCGGCGGTACCGCCGGCTCGCGGTCCACCTACATGGTGGCTGGAGCGTTCCGGATGTCGGCCGATCAGGTCATCGACAAGGGCAAGGCGCTGGTCGCCCAGCTGCTGGACGAGCCGCGCGAATCCATCGACTTTGCCGACGGGCTGTTCCGCTCGGCGGGCTCGAACAGGTCCATGTCGATCATGGAAACCGCGGCAGCCGCGCGCCGACACGATCCGGAAGGGCTGAATTCGGGCGCGACGTTCACCCACGACGTCTCGACCTTTCCCAATGGCTGCCACATCTGCGAGGTCGAGGTCGATCCCGAAACCGGCAAGGTCGAGGTGATGCGCTATCTGGTGGTCGACGATTTCGGCCGCATCGTGAACCCGATGGTGGTCGACGGGCAGGTGCATGGCGGCATCGCCCAGGGGCTGGGCCAGGCGTTGATGGAGCACAGCCGGCACGATCCGGAAAGCGGGCAACTGGTCACCGGCTCGTTCATGGACTACGCAGTGCCGCGTGCCGACGATCTGTGCTTCATCGAGGCGAGCTACAACGAGGTGCCGTGCACGACCAGCCCCTATGGCGTGAAGGGCTGCGGCGAGGCGGGGACGACCGGGGCATGCCCGGCGATCATGAACGCCATCCTCGACGCGCTGGCCGAGTGCGGCGTGACCGAACTCGACATGCCTGCGACGCCGCTCAGGGTGTGGGAAGCGCTGCGCCGCGCAGGCTAGCTCAGTCCATTCCCTCGAACGCTTCGGGCGTATCGAAATCCCGCAATATACCCGTGTCGTCCATCGGCACCTCGCAGACCTTGTCGGCGTAGGCGTGGAGCAGCCCGCGGGCGCCCTTGTCGCCGGTGATCCCCAGCATCTCCGGGAAATAGCGGCGCGACCACAGCACCGGGTTGCCCCATTTGCCGTCATGGGTGGGGAGGCAGATGGTGCGGCCCTCGTCCTCGTCATAGGCGGCGATCAGCCGGTCGATGTGATGGGCGGTGACGAATGGCATGTCGCCCAGCGCGACCACGGCGGCGTCGGCATCCGCCGGGACCGCGGCGATGCCCGCCTTCAGGCTGCCAGCCATGCCGGCGGCGAAATCAGGGTTGTGAGTGAAGCTCACGGCCAGTCCTTCAAGCGCCGTGCGTATCTCGGCCTCGTCCCGGCCGGTCACGATGGTGACCGGCGCGGCGCTGCTGGCCAGCACCGCCTCGACGGTGCGGCGGATCATGGGCTGGCCGCCGATCTCGCGCAGCAGCTTGTTCCTGCCGCCCATGCGGCTCGACATGCCGGCGGCCAGCACCACGGCGGCGACGCGGGGCGCGCGCGCCGTCGCGGGCGCTTCGGCGGTGGCCTGGGCGCGGGGCAGCGGGCGCACGCCGATCTCCTTCAGCAGACCGCCCGCGCCCATGCGCATGATGTCTCTCGGCGTCACGATCAGGCCCGCCGCCAGCCGCTGCAGCACGAAGTCGAAGCCGTTGACCTTGGGCGATCTGGCGCAGCCGGGCAGGCCGATCACCGGCACGGGACCCACATGGGCGAGCAGCAGCAGATTGCCGGGATCGACGGGCATGCCGAAATGGTCGATCTCGCCGCCCGCGGCGACGATGCCGGCGGGTACCACGTCGCGCCGGTCGGTGTTGGCGCTGGCGCCGGCGACCAGCACGATGCCGCATCCGCCATCGACCTGGGCGGCGACGTGCGCGGCGACGTCGCCTGCATCGTGCGAGCACTGGCTGGTGGCGGCCAGCGTACCGCCGACGCATTCCATCCGCTCGGCGGTGACCTTGATCAGCTTGTCCGAGGGCTTGTTCCTGCCGCCAGGGAGCATGGTTTCCACCAGCCCGGCCTTCAGCCCCACATAGGGCGCGACGGCGAGCAGGCCGCCGCCGCCCAGCACCTCGGCGCAGCGGGCGAGTTGGGTTTCGGTCACCGAGAACGGGATGATCTTCACCGTGGCCAGCATCTGGCCCTTGCGCACCGGATCGAAGGGCGGCAAGGCGGCCAGGGTCACCGCCTCGTCGACAAGATTGAGCGCATCGAGGCGCTCCCGGTCATAGACCAGCACGCCGTCCTCGGCCGCGAACAGGTTGCAGCGGCCGGTGAAGGCAGCGCTGTGCGTGATGTGCGCGCCGGTGGCGGCAGCGGCCACCCGGGCGGCGGCCGCGTCTTCACCGACGTCGCCCGGCTCCAGCCGAAAGCCGGCGACAGAGACGATGCCGGAATCCTTCAGCGCAGCGATGTCGGCGGCCGAGAGCCTGTGCCCCTTCTGCAGCTTCCGGCCCCCCGCGAACTGGCCGTGCGCGAGGATCGCGCCCTCGGCATCGGCAACGGGCATGTCGGCGTAGATCACGGCGGCTCCGGTCGCCGCTGTCGCGGCGCCCCCTCACCCTGACCCTCTCCCCGGCGGGGCGAGGGTACGATTGCATTGGCGCTGGTGGTCCTTCCCCTCTCCCCTCGGGGGAAAGGGTAGGGTGAGGGGGGAGCCGCAGGAACTGCGCTCATTTCACCGCGCCGCGCTGGACGGCGATGATCTGGGCGAGGATGGAGACGGCGATCTCGGCGGGCGACTGGGCGCGGATGTCGAGGCCGACGGGGCCGTGGATGCGGCCGATCTGCTCGTCGGTGAATCCCGCCTCCTTCAGCCGCGCGACGCGCTTGGCCTGGGTGCGGGTCGATCCCAGCGCGCCGACGTAGAACGCATCCGACGCCAGCGCCACGTCGAGTGCCGGATCGTCGAGCTTGGGGTCGTGGGTCAGGGTGACGATGGCGGTGCGCGGGTCGATAGCGAGATCGCGCATGGCCTTGTCCGGCCACTCGGTCGAGAGTTTCACGCCGGGAAAGCGCTCCGGGCTGGCGAAGGCCTGGCGCGGGTCGATCACGGTGACGTCGAAGCCGGCGCGGGTCGCCATGGGCACCAGCTCCTGGGCGATGTGCACGGCGCCGACGATGGCGATGCGGCGCGGGGTGTTGAACACACGGACGAAATCGTGCTCGCCCATGGGCTGGCTCTTGTCGTCGCGCATGGCGTTGCGGATCGGCTCGGGCGCGCTGGCGGCATCGAAAAGCTGGTGGGCGCCCGTTTCCAGATCAGTGGTCAAGGCGACCGACCGCTTGTTACCGGCGGCGTCGAGCACCGTGTCGATCTCGGCCGGCGCCGGCTCGACGAACACGCGGATGGTGCCGCCGCAGGCCAGGCCCACTTCCCAGGCCTGGTCGTCGGAGACCGAGAATTCCAGGTTGCGGATCTTGCCGTCCCGGATCGACTTGCGCGCCTCGCCGATCACCGCGCCCTCGATGCAGCCGCCCGAGACCGAGCCGACGAAATTGCCCTTGTCGTCGGCGGCGAGCTGGCTGCCGACGGGGAAGGGCGCCGATCCCCAGGTGCTGGAGACGGTGGCGATGGCGACGCCGCGTCCCTCGTTGCGCCAGTCCCGCGCGGCCTTGAGGACCTCGATGGACATGGGGGCTGGTCCTACTCCGCAGCCTGCCGCGACGACGCCCGGATCGCCTTCCACACCCGCAGCGGCGTCGCGGGCATGTCCATGGCGGTGACGCCGTACGGGACCAGCGCGTCGACGATGGCGTTCATCAGCGACGGGCAGGCGCCGATGGTGCCGGCCTCGCCGCAGCCCTTGATGCCATACGGGTTCGTCTTGCACAGGATTTCGTTGTACGAGAAGTCGATATGGCACATGTCGTCGGCGCGCGGCATGCCGTAATCCATGAACGAGCCGGTGATCAGCTGGCCGCTGTCGCTATCGTACAGCCAGTCCTCGGTCAGCGCCTGGCCGATGCCCTGGACGACGCCGCCATGCACCTGGCCGGCGACCAGCAGCGGGTTCACCAGCTTGCCGAAATCGTCGACCACCGTATAGGCCTCGATGTCAACCTTGCCGGTGTCCGGGTCGATTTCGACCTCGCAGATGTGGCAGCCGTTGGGGAAGGTGGAGTTGTTGTACTTGTACTTCGCCGCGCTGTTCAGGCCGTCGACGAACATCTCCCTGGTCTCGGCGTCGAGGTCGAGTTCGTTGGCGCGGCGGGCCTTGGCGGCCACGTCCATGATGCCGACCGACTTGTTCGTTCCGGGGACACGGAAAAGGCCTTCGTTGAACTCGATGTTCTGGGGCTGGTCGTCGAGCATCAGGGCGGCAATGATCTTGCCCTTCTTGATGACCACGTTCGACGTTTCCTGGAACGCGCCGGCGGCCATGTAGAGCGAGTGCGAGCCGCCCGTTCCCTGGCCCGACTTCACCCGGTCGGTATCGCCTTGAACCAGCCTGATGCTCTCGAAGGGTACGCCGAGCTGCTCGGAGACGACCTGCGCCCAGGCGGTCTCGTGGCCCTGGCCGTTCGACATGGTGCCGGTGACGATCTCCACCGTGCCGTCCTCGAGGAACAGGATCTCGGCGGCCTCGGTGGGCATGCCCAGGGTGGTCTCGATGTAATAGGCCATGCCGATGCCGCGGGCCTTGCCCTTGGCTCGGGACGCAGCCTTGCGCTCGGCGAGCGTCGACCACTTGGCGTTGCGCTTGGCGTCTTCCATGTTGCGCTCGAACTCGCCGCTGTCGAACTGGAAGCCGAACGGATGGCTGTAGGGCATCTCGGTCGGCTTGATGAAGTTGATGCGGCGGAATTCGTCAGGCGCGAGGCCCAGCTCGCGCGCGGCCTGGTCCATGGCGCGCTCGATGATGTAGGCGGCCTCGGGGCGTCCCGCGCCGCGATAGGCATCGACAGGCACCGAGTTCGACATGTAGCCCTTCACGTTCACATAGACGTTCGGGATGTTGTAGACGCCGCCTAGGATGCGCGCATGGGCGATGGTCGGGATGAAGGGTCCGTTCATGGACATGTAGCCGCCCATGTTGGCCTCGTTGACCACGCGGAACGCCGTCACCCGGTTGTTCTCGTCGATGGCGAGCTGGGCGTGGGTGAACATGTCGCGCCCGCCGGTGTCGCTGGTGAAGGACTCGATGCGTTCGCCGTTCCACTTCACCGGGCGGCCCAGCGCCTTGGCGGCGAACAGCACCAGCACATGCTCGGGATAGATGAATGTCTTCATGCCGAAGCCGCCGCCCACGTCGGGCGTGAAGATGCGCAGCTTGGACGGATCGATGCCGAACACCGCGCCGGCGATGCCGGCCTGCATGCCGTTCGCTCCCTGCGTGCAGGTCCGCAGCACGTAGCGGTCCTCGCCGGTGTTGAACTCGCCGATGGCGGCGCGCGGCTCCATGGCGTTGGTGGCGATGCGGTTGTGCGTCAGATCGATGCGGGTGACGTGGTGGGCGCCGGTGAATGCCGCCTGCGAGGCCGTGTCGTCGCCCATTTCCCAGTCGAACGCCAGGTTGCCGGGCGCTCCTTCCCAGATCACGTGCGCACCCGGCGCGATGGCGTCCTTAAGGTTGGCGGCCGAGGGCAGGTCGACCACGTCCACCTGGATCAGCTCGGCGGCGTCCTTGGCCTGGTTGACGGTCTCGGCGACGACGAAGGCGATGCCGTCGCCCACATAGAGCAGCCGGTCCTTGGCGAGCGCGGGGCGGCCGGGCGCGAAGATGCCGCTGCCGTCCTTATTCTTGATGAAGCCACCGGCGAAGCACGGGATGTCGTTGATCCCGGCCGCCGTCAGGTCGGCCGCGGTGAACACGCCGATCACGCCCGGCGCCCGCTTGGCGTCGGCCGTATCGATCGACTTGATCAGGGCATGGGCATAGGGCGAGCGCAGCACGTAGCCATGGGCCTGGCCCGGCAGGTTGATGTCGTCCGTATACGCGCCGTTGCCGGTGACGAAGCGGACATCCTCGGTGCGGCGGACCGGCTGGCCGATGCCGAATTTCTGCATGTGACTGCTCCCCTGGAGGTATCGAGACGCCTGAGCGATTGGCGGCTAGTCTGCCCCGCCGGAGGATGGATTGCCAAGCGTTCCTTTGAACGCCGCGTCCGCGTTTTCGCACGGGAATCTGCGAGCGTGCCGAATGCTTTGCGAGTTCCATTGCCCTTGCGTTACTATCGGGCTGCTTGGGGCACTCAGCGCGGGGGGCGCGGTCTATGACGGGTGCGGCGGACATTTTCATCAGCTATGCCAGCGAGGACCGCGGCGAGGCGGAGAAGCTCGCCCACCGGCTCGAGGCCTTCGGCTGGACCACATGGTGGGACCGGCGCATCCCGCCCGGCCAGGACTATGCCAAGGTGATCGAGAACGCCCTGGTGAGCGCCCGCTGCGTGATCGTGCTGTGGTCGAAGGATTCGGCCGCGTCGCGCTGGGTCGTCAACGAGGCGGGCGCGGCCGCCGACCGGGGCGTTCTGGTGCCGGCGCTGATCGGCCAGACCGACATTCCCTTCGAATTCCGGCGCATCCAGGCGGCCGACCTGATCGGCTGGGAGCCTTCGTCGCACAGCGAATCCTTCAACCAGCTGGTCGACGCGGTCGCCGGCGTGCTGAAGCAGCCGCCGAAGCCGGTGCCCCCGCCGCCGAGGCCAACGCCGACCCCGACGCCTACACCGCCGCCGCCGCCCGCCGCCAAGAGCAACAAGAAGACCTGGCTGCTGGTCGGCGCCGTCGCGAGCCTGCTGCTCTCGTTCGGCGGTTGCATCGATGTGGCCGAAACCGGCGACGAGGATACCCTGCTGGGCGCGCTTTTCTTTCTCGGCCTCTCGGTGTGCCTTTTCGTCATGGGATTCAGGGCGAAATGACCATGGACAGTGGCTACGAGCGGCTCGAGGACCAGATCGCCTGGTATGACAGGAAGAGCCTGTGGCACCAGAAGCAGTACAAGGTCCTGAAGGTGGTCTCCATGGTCGCGGCCGCCCTGGTGCCGCTCACCTCGGTGACGCCATGGCCGATCATCCCCGGCGCGCTCGGCGTGGTCGTGGTGATCGTCGAGGGCCTGCAGCAGATGAACCAGCATCACCGCTACTGGGTACAGTACCGGCAGACCTGCGAGCAGCTGCGGCGCGAGAAGTTCCTCTATATCGGCCGCACCGGCAGCTACAACCTGTCCGACGCCAAGGCGTTCAGGCTGCTGGTCGAGAACGTCGAGGCGCTGGTCTCGGACGACAACGCGTCGTGGATGCAGGGACGGCGCGACTCCGAACAGAAGCCACGCGAGCAGGATGCGGAGGAGGAGACGGCGCAGAATCCCGCGCCGGCTACGACCCTGCCATAGGCTGGCGCGGCGGCACGGTCCGCATGCGGTAGACGATGGCGTGAATCGAGGCATAGATGGTCATGGTCGCGGTCGACAGGATACCGGTGGCGACCTTCACGCTCAGGGTCGCGTTCGCGCCGGTGAGCGCCATGGTGACGATGGACTGGACGAGGAACAGGCCGAAGGTCACGGCGGTGAACAGCGCCGCGAGCCGCAGGTGCGGCTCGAAGCCCGCCACGGCCGGCGGCGCCGACGTCCGCGGCAGCTCCAGCGCGGTCTCGACCAGCCGGCGGGAAAGCACGGCATAGGCCAGGCAGGTGCCGAAGGAAATCACGAGGAAGGTCAGGAACTGCACGACCGTGGACTGGCCCAGCAGGCCGAGCAGAAGGGTCAGGGGAAATACGCCGATCGCGGCGGCAATCAGGGCCAGCACCATCAGGCCGGCCAGCTGCAGGACGGCGAGGATCGACCGTCCCGCCCCCTCGTGACGCCAGCCGGCGCGCGGCCCCATCAAGGTCAGCCGGACCCAGAACCAGAACAGCGCGGCGGTGAGCACCGGGATCACCAGCGCGGCCAGCAGGCCCTGGCTTCCCAGCCGCTCCATCTGCTCCGGCGTCGGCATGTGCTGCGATTGCAGGCCCATTAGCGTGTCGGCCAGGGGCGACAGGATCATGGTGACGGGAAAGGCGTAGAGCGCCGCGGCCGCCAGGAAGACCAGGGCATGCTGCCAGTGCAGCCGGCCGACCTCGGCGAGGATGCGGACGACGGGAATCGGTGAGGTGGCGGGAAGGGTCATGATCCTCGTCGGTCAGGTGACGGCGTAGAGCCTGTAGGCAAGTCCCGTCTCCGTATAGCGTCCGGCGCCCACGGCGACCAGATTGTTGAGCCAGCCAAGCTCGGCCGACGCGGTCTCGAACACCGGCGCCACGCGCCAGTAATAGTCCTTCGGGTCCACCTGATGGTTGCGCGCCGGGTCGAACAGCACGGCCTTCAGCTGCGGCGGGGTCACCAGGCGCCCGAAGTAATACACGTAGATAAGGTCGCCGTTCTCCGACTGCCAGACCGAACGCACGTCGAGCGCGACGGTGGCCGTGTCGTTGCGCGCGGTCATGGGATAGTCGCTGCCCGAATGCACCGTGCCCCTGAGGCGCGGCCCCTCGAACCGGCCGCCGCCGATATGGAACACCGAACGCGTCGCGAACGGCCCCTTTGTCGTCAGCCCGACGGTGTTGGGCGCCAGGTCGATGGTGACATCGCAGAGATGATCCAACCCGGCCGACAGGCCCTCGAACAGCGTCTCGTCCACTTGCATCCTCCCGCCGCGGTCTCGCCGCGCGACAGGATAGGCGGGGACGGCGCTGAAGGGGAGAGGTCTATGCCTGAATGGAGGGGAAGCCCTCCGGCCGCCAGCGGTCCGTCAGGTAGTCGAAGGCGGCCGCCGAGAACGTCGCGGCAGTGGCGATGAACAGGCCTTTTGCCACGAACAGGTAGAGGATCATCAGCAAGGGCTGCCTGAGATAGGCGAACACCGCCCATAGCACCATGGCGCCAATAAAGATTCCCGCCATTAGTATGGTCCCGGCAATCCAGGTTGTGGCGCGCTGTGACGGTCGCGGCCCGAAGACGGTCGCGTAGTCCATCTCCCAGCCGACGGCGCCAAGCGCCAGGTTGAACGCGTTGACGGCGATAACCGCAAGCGGCACCAGGAGCGCCCCGATGATCGGTATCCACGCCAGCGCACCCCTGACGTGGCCCCCGAATGCACCGGCGAACGCCCCGGCGAGGACAGCCATCAGTACGGTGCCGAGCAGGACGATGACGACGAAATGCACCGTGATCCGGATCAGGGGCCTGGGCAACCCTTCCGGGAAATGATCGCGCGACAGCGGGGCACCGCCGAGGCTGGCCCGGCACAGCAGGGTAAAGGACGCCGCCAAGGCCACCAACTGCAGCAGCCAGGTGATCAGGTTAACGACGAAGCCGCCTCCCCGATGGCCGTAGGACGGACCGTTGAGGATGCTCGCTATCAGGCTTCCCGACCCCGACAGGGCGATCAGCAGATCGATCACGGCGATGATGCCCATGCCTGCCGCGACCCAGCGCCAATTCAGGACCATGTGTCCAATCGACGCGCCGATCAGTCCGCCAACACCCATACCATTTACTCCGAAAAACAACTGAGCGGATGGTATGGGTTTTCCGCGTTAACCTAAAGCGTCGTGCCGCCGTCCAGCACGAGCTCGGTACCGTTGGCGTATTTGGCTTCCGGCGAGGCGAGGAACAGCACGCCGGCGGCGATGTCCTCGGCGGCGCCCAGTACGCCGAACGGGCTGACCTGACCGGGCTTGAACTGCTCGTGCGCGCCGGCACCCATGGCGCCGTCGAGCACGTTGTTGGTCATCGGTGTCAGGATCGGCCCCGGGAAGATGCCGTTGACGCGCACGCCGTTGCCGGCTTCCTTGCAGAACTTGGCCTGCGACCGCATCAGCGAGCGCACCGCCGCCTTCGAGGCGCAGTAGCCGACGAGGCCGGGCGAGGCCGAATAGGAGGCGATGGAGCAGAACTGGATGAGCTGGCCGCCGCCATTCGCCGCCAGCACCGGGATGGCGTGCTTGCCGGCCAGGAAGCTGCCGTCGACATTGATGCGGAACACCCGGTTCCAGTCGTCGAGCGGCATGTCGACCGGATTGCCGGTGACGACCACGCCGGCGCAATTCACCACCATGTCCAGCCGTCCGAAATGGCTGCGCGCGGCTTCTAGGCCCGCGGCCCAGTCGGCTTCCTTCGTGACATCGTGCTTCAGGAAAATCGCCTTGTCGCCGAACGGCGCGGCGGCTTCCTTGCCGGCCGCCTCGTTGATGTCGGCCAGCACGACCTTCGCGCCCTCGCGTACCAGCCATGCCGCCGATTCCCGGCCAATGCCCGAAGAGCCTCCGGTGATGTAGATGACCTTCCCGTCGCAACGTCCCATCATGTCCTCCCCAAATTTGGAACAGGGTTTAAATTATCGCGTGAGATGGCTGAGGGAAAGGAGCTTTTGTCAGGCAACGCCCCTCACCCTAACCCTCTCCCACGGGGAGAGGGAATTGTCCGCGTGCGAACCCTCCCTCTGGGAGAGGGCAGGGTGAGGGGCGTTCTCTCCGTCGCTCCAAAGCCCTAGAAGCTCACGCCCAAACCGCCGAACAACGTGCGCGGCAGGCCGGGCTTCAGCTCCTGGCCGCCGAAGGCCGTGTAGCGGCTGTTTGTGGCGTAGCGCTCGTTGGTGACGTTGTGAAGCCGCACGAACAGTTCCACGTCCTTCCAGACGAACATGTTGGCGGCCAGGTGCAGCAGGTCGTGGCCTTCGTAGACCTGGGTGTTGTCGTCGTCCATGAAGTACCTGCCGGCATGCTCCCACGAGATCTCGAACCGCCCGCCATTGAGGAAGGACGGGCTCCACGCCAGCCGGGCGCTGCCCACGTCCCTGGGGGCGCGGTTGATCTTGTTGCCGGACAGGTCGGCGGTCGCCACCGGGAACCACTCGATGAAGTGGTTGTCGGTGCGGGCGTAGGAGACCGACGCCTCGATATTGTCGGTGATGGCGACGCTCACGCCCAGCTCGACGCCCTTGTGCCGCGTATCGCCCGAGTTCTGGATGTCGCGCACGCCGGTGGCGTTGTTGGTGAACACCAGGATGTCGTCCTTGATCCTCATCGTATAGACCGACAGGTCGAAGCTGATGCGCTCCCAGCCGCCGCGCAGACCAACTTCGAAGCTTTCCGCCTTTACCGGCTTGAGGTCGGTGGAGCGCGACGAGGTGCCTGGCCGGAAAAGCTGTGTCGTTGTCGGCACCCGGAACGCCTGCCGGTAGGAAAAGAACGCGTTCAGCCGGTCCGGGACGATGTCCCAGGTGACGCCGGCCTTGGGCGTGAAATTGTTGTAGTCGAAGCTCTGCGTCGGCGGCCTGTTGTGAGGGTCGCGCGGGTCGATCACGGTCGACAGCAGGTTGGTGTAGTTATAGTGGGTGTAGTCGTAACGCAGGCCGGCCGTGACGCGCAGCCGGTCGGTGACCTGCCACTCGCCGTGGAGATAGGGCGACAGGGTCAACGCCTTCACCTTGAAGTCGTAAATGGTGTCGAGGTCGGTATAGCTGACGTAGAACCGGCCGTTGCGTACCGGCAGGATCTGGGTGTCGGTGCGGCTGCCGGTGGTATAGTCGATGTCGGCGCCGGCGATGAGCCGCAGGCTGTCGGAAAAATCGTGCCGGAACTTGAGCTGGGCGCCCACCGACGTGGCGTCCTCGTCGAAATAGGCCGGGTCGAACGCCAGCTGGAAGAACGGCATCAGCTTCGTGCGGCCCCAGCGCATATAGGGATTGAAGCTCAGCAGGCTGTCGCCGAGGTCGTAGTCGATGCGGCTGTGGAAGCGCACGCCCTCGACCAGCCGGAAGTCGATGGGCGACAGGTTGATCTTCGGCGTGTTCCTGAATTCCGTCCGGTTCAGGTTCGAGCCCGGCGAATCCTGGTTCACCCGGGTGAGGATCAGCGTGTTCCTGACCGTCAGCCTGCCGCCATTGTCGATGTTCCAGGTGAGGGTGCCGAACTGGTTGTCGGCCTGCGTGTCGTCGCGCCAGCCGCTGTCGTGCACCAGGTTGAAATCGGCGCGCAGGCCATGGGCGCCAGTGGTGCCGCCGACCGAGACCAGCGCCTGCTTGTAGCCGCGCGTGCTGGCCTGGAGCTGAACGCTGCCGGAGAAATCCTCGGGCGGGGGCAGGGTGAAGACGCTGATGACGCCGGCGACGGCGTCCGAGCCGTAGAGCGCCGTGCCCGGGCCCTTGGTGATCTCCAGCCTGGAAATCTGCGACAGGTTCATGTCGAACAGGGCGTTGGTCTCGAAGAAGCCCGGCGCCTGCTTGGGAATCCCGTTCTCGAGATACAGGTACAGCGGGTTGAAATTGATCGGCTGGCGGATGGCGGTGACGTGATGGTTGCCGCTCAGCCAGGCCTGATACACGCCGGGGATGCGGCCCATGATCTCCGAAGGATGGACCACATGCGCCTCGGCCAGCGCCTCCGCACCGATCACACCGGTGCTCTCGGGCACGTCGAAACGGTCGGTCGCCTCGCGGGTAGCGGTGACGACGACCTGTCCGGAAGGCGCCTGGACAGGCTTTCCCGGCAACGCCTCAGGCGCGGCCGCAGCCATGTGAGGCGATGCCGCCAACAGCGTGACGGCCGTTACGATCGATCCCAGGACCTGCTTGATCTCCGCGCTCCCCATCCGGTTCGGCGCAGAGTTAAGGGGAGGCGTGGAGGGGTGTCAAGGCGTACGCCCGGTTACCGGCCGGTCTTCGCGAAATCGCGGAAAACCGGGCTCACGGCCGGATCGTCCAGCTTGAGGATCACGCGAACGGCCGGCCTTCCACATGGCCCGGGATCGGAACGCCCAGGCGATCGAGGATGGTCGCCGTGACATCGGGAGTGGCGACGTCCGCCAGCCGGGCGCCGGGCGTGAAGCCCGCGCCGCGCGCCAGCACGAAGCCTTCGGTCGCGTGGCCGCCGCTGCGGAAGAAGGGCACCGGCCCGATCTGCCCCAGCCGCGGATGCTCGACGCTGTCGGCGGTGAGATCGTCGCGCCAGAGCACCATCAGATCGGCGGGGGACAGGTCCGGCGCGTCCTCGTCCGGCGACCGGCGCACCCGGATCACCCGTTCGGCGACCGGCTGGCCGGTGCGGGCGTCGGTCAGGGCGGTCACCAGCTCCACGATCTCGTCGCAGGTCCTGCCGAAATCCTCGGGCGCCACGCCGTCGGGACCGTCCCGTCCCGCGACGTTGAGGCGGATCAGGCCCTCCGAATAGCCGGGCAGGGTGAACGCCTTCATGGCGGGCCAGAGCCGCCGGTACCAGTTGCCCGGATCCCAGTCGAGCGGATCGCCCATGCCCTCCTGCTCGTGGGGCGATTCGAGCACCGCGTCGCCGTGGGCGGTGCGCAGGTCCCAGACCTCCTCGCGCCAGTGCCGCCGGAAATCCAGCCGCGGCGCGGGCACCGCGGCGCCAGCGGGGCCGCCGGCAAAGGCGGCCTCGCCGGTGCTCCAGCGATAGAGCAGCTCGGGCAGGAATAGCATCGAGTAGAGGTCGAGCGAGTTGGACTGCATGCCGTGGGGCGAGAAGACGAACAGGTCCGCGTCCTCCGGAATGTCCGCGAGCAGCAGGCCGATGTCGGAATCGATGGCCTGCAGGATATCGAGCAGGAAATCGCTCCCCGATTGGTCACGGTATGGCGCCGACAGCGGGTGCGGCTGGCTGAGGTGCCAGAACAGGTGGCCGGCGGTATGGATTTCGCCATAGGCGTACATCAGGAAGTCCCAGCGCTCGCGGCGCAGCAGATCGCGGACGATGGCGGTGCGCTGGTGCGTCGAGGCGATCAGCTGGTCGCGGATGGCGCGCAGGCGCTCCAGGTCGTAGACGCAGGGGATCCGGTAGGACAGGGTCTCGGTGCCGTCGTCGGCATTGGTGATCGTGTCGTAAAGCGGATGCCGTCCGTGGCGGGCGATCATGTCCGCCATCAGCCCCGGCGGCTGGGACTGGCGCAGGATCTGGTTGACCTCGGTGCCCCAGCCCAGCAGCTGAACGCCGTTCACGCTCTCGACCAGGCCGACCAGCGGAATGTCGAAGATCGCCGTCCGCACCGTCTCGCCCAGCGCGTAAAACGGCTGGTAGCGGCGGAACTCGTAGACGGCGGCTTCGCTCGTCCTGTAGGCGCCGGCCTCGTAGCTCTGGTGTCCCCATTCCTGGCTGGTGTGGGCCGAGCATCCATGCAGCAGGGTCAGCCAGCTGTTCTCGGTGCGGTAGAGCCCGAAGTTCTGTTGGCGCGCATAGGCGCCCTGGCGCATCAGGCGCGCGAAGACGGGCAGGCGGCCGTCGGCGACCCAGCCCTCAAGCAGACCGGGCGGAAGGGCGTCGAGGCCGATGGCGATCACGGGCGCGGGCATTCGGCAGTCCTGGACTCAGTAGGGGAAGGCATAGGGCCGTATCCCATCGAGGTCTCCGCGAGCCGCCCGTTCGGCCGCGCCGTCAAGCCAGCCGGGCAAGCGGAAATTCACGGCAACTTCGAAATCATCGCGCACTCTCCCGCAGTAGGCCGCTGCGTCCTCCAGCACGGCTTCCGCATCCGCGCGGCGGCCGAGGCGTGCGTGGATCGAGGCAAGGATCATCGAGGCGTTGAGGGACTCCACGGGAAAGCGCGCGGGCCGGCCGTCATGCACCATCCGAAGCAGCGCCGAGGCCTCGTCCAGTCGGCCCTGCCGATACGCCATGTAGCCGCTGAACCACTGATAGCGCAGCCAGTCGGGGTCGCGCTGCCGGGCGCAGGCGAGCCGCCAGGCATAGCGATCGTCCTTCTCGGCCGCGCGCGCCGGGTCGGGTAGATGCAGGATGCGCATGGCGCTCGTCCACATGGCTGTGGCGCCGGTCTCGCGCAGACTCGGCTGCACGGTGTCGTGGATCAGGCCCTGGTGTAGGTTGCCCTTGCGGAACAGGCTCGCCTTGTAGTCCTCGACCAGGTCGCCGCCGCCCATGTCGGTGTCCCAGCCGAGGAACAGGGCGTCCGGAAGATCCGCATCGTCGAGGGCCATCACGGCCTCGAGCTCCGCACGGTTAATCCGCTCGTCGGCATCGAGGGTCAGGACCCAGGGCGTCCGCAGCATGTCGAAACCCTGGTTGCGCAGGGGGGCGAGGGAAAAGCATTGGCAAGGCGCCAGGGCCGCAACCACCGGCTCGATCCCGAGGCGATCCCGCAGCAAACTGCAGGTCGCGTCGGTCGACCCCGTGTCCAGCACGACGATCTGGGCGAACAGATCGGCGATCGGCTCCAGGCAGGCGACGATGTTCGCCTCCTCGTCCTTCACCGTCATGCACAGGCCGATCTCAAGCACGGCGGTCGTCACACTTCGCTGAACGTCTCTGCATGCGGTCTTGCCCAGTGGCGAATCTTGTCCAAGTCGCCGGGCTCGAGGTCGGGCGCCGGCGCCACCTCGATGGTCCGGAACCGATCGGTCGGCAAACCGAATTTGAGGACTTCCTCCGGCGGCAGAATAAACAATACGGCCTCGCTGTCGATGTCATTCAGAAGTATGTCCGCCGCGCCGAAGGCGCTGTCGGCGATGGCCGCCAGTTTCCTGCCGTTCAGCCAGACGCCCTCGGGAGCGGCCAGGCCGTTGCACCCGAGCGCCGCGGCCCGGCGCAGCGCCTCGGCGGCGGGCAGTCGGCCGATGACCAGGTGGGCCGGAATGCGTGCTTCCCCGCCCATCATTTCCGCCAGGATATCGCGATAGATGGCGGGCGTGGTCAGGGCCCCCACCTGCGGCTGGGAATTGACCTCGCAGATCACGCCGCCGATCTCCAGCCATGACCGCGCGATGTCCGGGATGATCAGGTCGATGCCGGCGAAGTCGAGCCGCAGGGCGTGCGCCGCCCTGACGGCGAGCTCGATGTTGTCCGGATGGACGTCCTCGGGCGGTATGCCGATCTGGCGTCCGCCCGTCGATATGTTGTTCTTGCGTCGCAAGGCCAGGTACGATCCGTCCTCCGGCACGCTGTCGGGGGCAAGGCCCGCATCCGCGATCATGCCGAGCGCCTCGGCGTCGAGCTGCAGGATCAACTTGCCGGTGTCGCGGAAGATTTTCTGCATTCGCGGGGTCTGCTGCGCCGCCTCGACCAGCTGGCGGACGGTCGACACACCGTCGCCGGCGACGCCGCCGGCCACGCGGTTCTCGATCTTGACGACGCGGCGGTTGAAGACAGTCAGGCGGTAGTCCCGGCCCTCCACATGCTTCTCGACGATGATGCTCGAAGAAACCCGGCGCGCTTCGGCGAAGGCGCTGCGAACATCCGCATCGTCGGCAATCCCCGCGGTCACGCCGCGGCCCTGCTCCTGGTCCATGGGCTTCACGACCACGGGATAGCCGATTCTGTCGGCGGCTTTGACGGCGTCATCCGCGGTGTCGACGGCCACATGGGTCGGCGCCGGCAAACCCGCACGGCGCAGAACGGTCGCCGTAATCACCTTGTTGTGGGCCATGGTGGATGCGATCCGGGGCGTGCGGTCGGTGAACGAGCTGTCGAGGAGCCGGGCGCGGCATCCGGTGCCGAAGCTGAAGATCCTGGCCGAGATCCTGTAGAAGGGAATGTCGAGGGCAAGGGCGGCCCTGGCGAAGTGGATCATGTTCAGCCCCGTTAGCGCATGCGGCTGGAGCCTCGCCCGAAGGCTCGCCAGACCCGATCGCAGGGACGGCAGGTTGCCACGGCCCGTCACGACGTCGCCGATCGCGTCGATGGCCCAGTTGAGGGCCTCCGAAGAGGCGGAGCGGGAGAAGCAGGGCGCCGCGATGTCTACCGCCCAATACCCATCGGGACGCCTGTCCGGCTGCCCGAGATATTGTCGCGAAGACACCGGAATGTTGGCGTAGTTCTGGACCGCGGTCATCCACTGGAGCACGCGGGCGGCGAGTCCGGCGATCGTATCGCGGGCGGGCGGAAGCGGCGGCGGAGTTTCGCCGATCAGCGTCTCCAGCGTCCTGTCCAGTTCTCCAAGCGTCTCCTGGGTCGCCTTGCCGACGAGCAATTTGCCGATCACCGCCTGCTGGTCTAGGCCGCACACGGTTCCCCGGAGCACGGTCCAGGGAAATACCGCTGCCACCGGCAAAGCCTGGTCCGCGGTCCCCGGCTCGCCGCCGTCGTCGACGCTCGCGCCTGGCACGTCAGCCCCTGGCATCGAACCGGATGTGCAGTTCCTTGAGACCCCGAAGGGTGAAGCCGGGGAAGTGGCTGAAATCGTTCATTCCGGGCGCCGGGCGGATGTTGTCGAGCCGGTCGAGCAGGATCTCGAAGGTGCACAGCTGCTCGAGCCGCGACAACGCCGCGCCGGGGCAATGGTGCTCGGCCTGGCCGAACGCCAGATGAGCGGCGGCGTTCTTGCGGTCGAGATGCGGGCAGGCGGCGTCCGGAAACTGCTCCTCGTCCCGGTTGCCCGCGGCAAACCGCAGGTTCAGCACCGACCCCTTCGGAATCTTCACGCCCCTGATTTCGGTGTCCTCCGTGGCGCAGCGCATCAGGCCCATGGTCGGGCTTTCCATGCGCAGCACCTCCTCGACGAAGTTGCGCACCTTCGTCCGGTCGGCCTTCAGCTCCTCGTATATGTTCGGGAAGCGGAACAGCAGCCACACGCCCGAGGTCAGCGCGAAGGTGGTGGTCTCGTTGCCGCCGATCAGCAGATTGTCGGTGATGCCGATGATCTCGTTGTCGGTCAAGGGACGCTGGTCGGCGCCCTCGCCGACTGTGCCGTTCACCAGCGCCGTGATCACATCGTCGCGCGGGTTGCGGCGGCGGTCCTGCGCCTGCTCATGGATGTAGTGCTGGAACTCGACGCCCATCTCGGCGACGTACTTCTCCTGTTCCAGGGTCAGGCCGCGGGCGAAGGGCCGCACCCAGACTTCCGACCAGTGCTTGAGCCTGGGCAGGTCCTCCATGGGAAAGCCCAGCATCTTCGCTATCACCGTCATCGGCAGCGGCATGGCGAATTCGCTGACGAACTCGCATTCGCCCTTGCCGATCCAGCCGTCGATCAGTTCGTTGATGAACTGGCGGATGAACGGCTCCATCACCTTCACGCCGCTGGGGCTGAAATAGTGGTCGAAATTGCGCCGGTACTGCTTGTGGATCGGCGGATCGGTCACCATGGGCTGGAAGCGCGGCCAGCCCTGCTTTTCATAGATGTCGACCGCCTGGGGAAACTTGATCAGCGGGTCCGAGCTGGACCGCGTGGCATAGGTTGAGAACAGGTTGGGCTGGCGCGAGATCGCCTGGATGTCGGCGTATTTGGTGACCACGAAGAAGCCGCCCTCCTCGCACCAGTAGACCGGCGCCTCGCGGTGGAGGATCTCGTAGGCCGGGTACCAGTCCTCCTGCACCGCCGGATCGAACAGGCTCAGGGTGCGCAGCGCTTGGCTCATGGTCGTCTCTCCCCTTTGCAGTCGCGCCCCACGCGAGTCGCTCGCAACTGGTCTTGCCCAAAGACGGCGTTTCGCCGCCCGATGCCGGATCGCGACGGGTGCAAGCCGCCAGTTTGCATAGACCGTTGCAAATGTGACAGATTGCCGGTTGCCGTGCGCGCCGTGTGCACGATAAATTAGACCCCAATCTAGTTAAGATAAAGTCGGGTCTGACTTTAGGAGCCGACGGACAGGGAGTGGTTCAAGGGCTAATGGCGACTTCAGTTGCACTGGCCAGCGCGCGCCGCAGAAGGGTGCGCAGCCTGGCGACACGGCAGGACATCATCGAGGCGACGATCTCGTGCTTCGTCGAGATCGGCTATTTCCGCACGACGACGACGGAGATCGCCAAGAAGGCGGGAGTCACGAGAGGCGCCGTTCAGCACTATTTCCCCACCACCCAGCATGTGCTCGAGGCCTCCATCGACTATCTGCGCGAACAGTGGCTGGAGCGCTATTTCGAGGGCGCGCACCGCACGCCCGTGGGCAAGGACTACATAGATCAGGCCGTCGACAACATGTGGGAACTGGTCAACAGCCGCCTCTCGGCCGCCTGGCGCGAGCTGGTCGCCGCCGCCCGCACCGACGCCGAGCTGCGGGCCATCGTCGCGCCTGCGGCGGCGGAATATGAAAAGGCCCGCCTCGAGGCGGGACGCCGCGCCTATCCGGATTATGCGCTCGCCCTGCGCGACGTCTTCGAGCGCTGGCGCGATACGCTGGAATTCCTTGCGGAAGGCATGATGAACGCGACCATCGTCCAGGATCGGGACAAGCGGATCCAGGTGCAGCTCGACTGGATGAAGAAGGAACTGCACGAGGTCTGGGAAAAGCAGGGCGACAAGGTGCGCATCCGCTGACGACCCGGAACGTGATCGATGGGGCGGCCTTTGGGCCGCCCCTTTGGTTTCTTGTACTTTGGGTCTAGTGGTTCGGGTCGTGCCAGGCTTCGGCTTCCTTCAGCGCCTTGCGGAAATAGCGCAGGCCGAAGCCGAGGCAGATGGCGGCGATGGTGTAGTTGAACGCCGCCAGCACCGAGATCGACACGCCCAGCGTATCCTCGCGGCCGTAGATCAGCTGGTCCATGGCCGGCGGCAGCGACGGCGCGATGGCGTAGGACAGGAAGTTCACCGCAATCATGTAGAGCGCGATCATCTGGCCGCGCAGCTCGTTGGGCGCGATCTGCTGCAGGGCCGACGAGATCAGCCCCGGCGGCATCGCCATCATGAAGGTGACCGGAATGAGGAGCGCGACCGCCGCATAGGCGTTCGGCAGCAGCGTCAGGGCGACGGCGCTGGGGCCGAGGAAAAGGGTGCCGATGAACACCAGACGCAGGGTGCCGTCCTTGCGTCCCTTGCCGATCCACCAGCCGGCGAAGCCGCCGGCGAACACGCTGCCCATGATGCCGGCGACCATGGAGATGGTGCCGTAGGTCAGGCCGAACTCGGTGCGGGTCCAGCCGTGCTCGCGGATGAAGAACTCGTAGATCCACAGCATCAGCGACCAGCCCTGGGTCGACAGGCAGAGATAGCCGCCGAAGATCAGCGCGAAGAACGCGCCGCGGCTCTTCACGAACGCCCATACCACGCTGAACGGCACGCCCGTGGTCTCGGCCGACTTGCCGCGCCGGTCGGGCTCTCGAAGGGTGAAGAACAGCAGGGCGACGATGAGACCGGGCAAGCCGACGAACCAGAACACCGCCTGCCAGGAATAGATGTCGCCCAGGACCGGCACGTCCATGTGCGGCCGGGCTTCCAGGTAGTCGATCAGCGGCCCGCCCACCAGGCCTGCCAGGCCCTGGCCGAGGAACGGGGCCGCGCCGACCACGCCGATGGCGAGGGGCAGGCGCGCGGCCTTGAAGTAGTCGGCCATGGTGGAATAGGCGGCTGGGGCCAGCGCGGCCTCGCCGACGCCGACGCCCATGCGTGCCAGGAACAAGGTCATGTAGGAATGGGCCATGCCGCAGACCATGGTCATGGCGCTCCAGGACGCGATGCCTGCGGCCATCAGGTTGCGGCGGTTGTAGCGGTCGGCCAGCCATCCGGCCGGATAGGACAGCAGATTGTAGAGAACGGCGAAGGCGACGCCCATCAGCAGGCCCATCTGGGAGTCGGTGAGGGCGAGGTCGCGCTTGATTGGCCCGATCATCACGTTGAGGATCTGCCGGTCGATGATGGAGAAGGTCGAGGCCAGGGTGAGAATGAACACCACCCACCACAAATAGGCGGTGCTGTACTGGGGCGCGCCCGCGCCCGGTGCCTGGTTGCTCACTGACGCTGGCTCCCCTGTTCCCGATCTTCCGGTTTCGCGCAAGCCTAGCGGCGGCACGGTGCCGGTCAACCTTATTCGGCGCGCGTGCCGGAACCGTCCACGTCCAGCACCGCCGCGCCCTCGAAGCGGCCGGCGCGCAGGTCGTCGAGAGCGTCGTTGGCCTGTTCCAGCGGATAGAGATGGGTCGAGGTGCGAACCGGCACCTGCGGCGCCAGCGCCAGGAAGGCCTCGGCGTCGGCGCGGGTCAGGTTGGCCACCGAGACAACGCGGCGCTCGCCCCACAGCAGGGAATAGGGAAACGAGGGAATGTCGCTCATGTGGATGCCGCCGCAGACGACGGTGCCGCCTGGAGCGACTGCCTTCAGCGCTATCGGCAGCAGGCTGCCCACCGGCGCGAACAGGATCGCGGCGTCGAGCGGGACGGGCGGCAGCATGTCCGAACCGCCGGCCCAGACGCAGCCCATCTGGCGCGCGAAGTCCTGCGCGGCGGCGTCACCCGGCTTGGTGAAGCCATAGAGCTCGCGGCCCTGCCAGACCGCCACCTGGGCGACGATGTGCGCCGCCGCGCCGAAGCCGTAGAGACCCAGGCGGCGCGCGTCGCCCGCGATGGACAGGGCGCGGTGGCCGATCAGCCCGGCGCACATCAGCGGCGCGGCTTCCTCGTCGGCGTAGAAGTCCGGGATGGCGAAGCAGAACCGGGCGTCAGCCACCATGAAGTCGGCGAATCCGCCGTCGAGGGTGTAGCCGGTGAACCGCGCCTCGGGGCACAGGTTCTCGCGGCCCGACAGGCAGTACGGGCACTCGCCGCAGGTCATGCCGAGCCACGGCACGCCGACGCGGGTTCCGGGCGCGAAGCGGTCGACGCCGGCGCCCAGCGCCTCGACCGTGCCGATCACCTCGTGCCCCGGCACCACGTGCGGCTTGGGGGCGGTCAGGTCGCCGTCGACCACGTGCAGGTCGGTTCGGCACACGGCGCATTTGCGGACGCGGACCAGCACCTGGCCGGGCCCCGGTTCGGGCCGGTCGCGGTGGCACAGGGCGACGCAGCCGTCGCCCGGATTGCCGAGCACCATTGCCCTCATGGTCGGACGCCTCGTCATAGCTTTCGGTGGACCTCGCAACGCTTCCCCATTATACGCCGCCCGAGCGCGCAAACGGAGGCGGTTGATGGTCAAGGCGGTGATCTGGGATTTCGGCGGGGTGCTGACGACGAGCCCGTTCGAGGCGTTCAACCGCTACGAGACCGGGCGCGGCCTGCCGCTCGACCTGGTGCGCGGCATCAACGCCGCCAATCCGGACACCAACGCCTGGGCGCTGTTCGAGCGCAACGAGGTGAGCCTCGACGAGTTCGACCGGCTGTTCGCGCTGGAGGCCAAGGCGCTCGGCCACGACGTGCCGGGCAGGGACATCGTCGCGCTGCTGTCGGGCGATTTGCGGCCCAGGATGGTCGAGGCGCTGCGGCGGATCAGCGGGCGCATGCCGACCGGCTGCATCACCAACAACGTCCGCCACGGCTCCGGCGCCGGCATGTCGCGCAGCCCGGAACAGGCCGCCAGCGTGGGCGAGGTGATGGCGATGTTCAAGGTGGTGATCGAGAGCTCCAAGGTGGGCGTGCGCAAGCCCAGCCCGGAAATCTACCGGATGGCGTGCGAGGCGCTGGAGATCGAGCCGGCGGACGCCGTCTACCTGGACGATCTCGGCATCAACCTGAAGCCCGCGAAGGCGCTCGGCATGCGGACCATCAAGGTGGTCGATCCCGACGTGGCGCTCGCCGAACTGCAGGACATCGTCGGCTTCCCGCTGTCCTGACCCGTCAGGGTATCCGGTCGAGCGGCTCGAGCCGCGGCGGCTCGTCGGCCCAGCGCCGGGTGCGGCCGGCTTCCTGCCCGGCCTCGAACAGGGCGCCCATCTCGCCCGGCTTGAATTCGATCGGGCTCGTGTCGGGAAAGTCGTCGGGCACATGGGCCAGGTGGAAGCGGGCCCTGGCGCGTCTCACCCGCACATAGGTCCGGTAGACGCTGGCGTTGGTGTTGGCCTTCATCATCTCCAGGATCGCGCGAGGCACGGTGCTGGTGACGTTGGCGTCGGCGAAGCCGTCGCGGCGGGCATAGTCGATCTTGCCGTTGATGATGGTCCACACGTCCTGGCCGCCGTCCTCGGCCAGCATGAACGAGTGGAACAGCAGCGAGGAATGGATCGTGCCGTCCACATGCAGCGACGGCATGGCGCTGTTGCTCTGGATGTAGACCGGCCGGAAGATGCCCGGGATCGCCGCCGAGGCCAGCAGGATCTTGCGGTAGAGCCCGGCTTTGCCGGGCGACGTGCTGGTGGCGATGGCGCACATGTCCCAAACCACCTGCAGGCCCTTGTCCAAATTGGTGGTGGCGATGAACAGCCGGCGGCCGCCGGCGCATTCGCCGGCGACGCTGGCGATCACCCGGTCGTCGATCTCGCGCTCCAGCTGGCGCGCCAGCGGCTTCTGGTCGTAGGCCGATCCCTTCAGCAGGCCGCCGATGCCCCTGTCCTTGTATATCTGGCGGCTCTCCACATTGGTGTAGAGGTGACGCAGCACGCCGTCATATTCGGGGCCGAGGAAGGCGAAGGTCGCCATCAGCGCGCCGGTCGAGACGCCGGTGACGATGTCGAACCGGGGCCGCTGGCCCGATTCGGTCCAGCCGACCAGCACGCCCGCGCCGAACGCGCCGTGCGAGCCGCCGCCCGACAGCAGCAGCACCTGCTGATGATGGCCGGGCACGGCCTCGGGCGCCAGGTGGCGCGGCACCGGCAGCGGCGTGCCGTCGCCGCTGTTGACCGCCACCTTGGCGGCGAGCGCCAGGGCGAGGTCGTCGGCCGTGTCTTCGGGCCGCGACGCGCAGGCGGCGACGCACAGCGCCAGCGCCGCCACCACGAGCGTGCGTCCGGTCCACCGCGCCATGCCGGTTTGTCCGCCGTCCTTCATCGCGCCATCCTACAGCATCGCGGCGGGCGCTGGATGCACGCCGAACGGAAGGCTACTCTGGCGCGCCATGGAAAACCCGCTGAAGCCGCATCATTTCGCCCGCGTCGACGAGACGCCCGATAGCTGGTTCTACCGGCCGCCGCGCATCGTCACCCACATCGACGAGCCGGCCTGCGCGGCGCTGGCGCTGTTCTACAAGGAACGGCTGCCCGCCGGAGGCCGCATCCTCGACCTGATGTCGTCCTGTGTGTCGCATCTGCCGAAGGATGTAGCGTATGACCGAGTGATCGGCCACGGCATGAACGTGATCGAACTCAATGCCAATCCCCAGCTCACTGGCGGTTTCGTCCAGGACCTCAACAAGGATCCGTCGCTGCCTTTCGCCCAAGGCACGTTCGACGGTTGCACCGTGGCCGTGTCGGTGCAGTACATGACGCGGCCGGTGGAGGTCTTCCGCGAGGTGGCGCGCGTCCTCAGGCCCGGCGCGCCGTTCATCCTGTCGTTTTCCAACCGCATGTTCCCGACCAAGGCCGTCGCCATCTGGCGAGCGCTCGGCGATCATCAGCACGGCGGTCTTATCGACCTCTATTTCAGGCTGTCGGAGGGCTTCGGTCCGGCGGAGTTTTTGGATATCTCGCCGTTTCCGGGGCGGTCCGATCCACTTTACGCCTTGGTGGCTTTCCAACAATAGAAACGCAAATTCCCGTCTGATAAGTTTTTCGCTGATAATGAACGCTTTGGGGCCTCAGGGAGGACCGGTGGAGCAATGACGGAGACACGAACGAGATACTGAGTCGGAGTCATGCCGGGGTAAGTCTACCCGTCCTGAACTAAACTTGAAGGATTTCCGCCGCGAAATTGAGGAGGATGTGAACCAATGGTTACGTATGTTACTGAAGCAGCGATGAAGGGCCTTTTTCCGGAAAATTTGTCCGTCTTCGATCCGGGGCTTCTATGCAAAGAGGCAGCTTATCGGCCATTGAACGTTTTTCTGTGTGGACCTGGCTATGGAACAGAAGCGCATACTCTGCGTTCGGCCGTTCGTGATATGCTGACAGGGTATAAAAATGTCAGAGTGACATACGGTGAAGAAATTGACCCCGACGAATTAAGAGTATCTACAAGAATGGACTTGCAGACGCTTGAGTCTAGCTTTGCTCATAATGTGGACTTTACAGTCTTAATGCTTGATTCGCCTGGAGCCATGGCGGAGTTGGGCACATTCTCCATGATCGATAATGTTCGTCCGCGATTATATATATTGGTTTCGTCAATGTTTTTCGGGATTATCCCCTTGACGCAAGTATGACGATTTAGTACAACTTGGTCATCAGGAGCGATGACCATGACCACCCGCAAGCGCAAGCGTCCTTCCCAAGTCGGCAAGAAGCCCAGCAACGTAAAGCCGTTCTCGGTTCGCGAGTTCTTTCAGCGGTTCCCGACCGACGATGCGTGCCTCGAACACATCATGGCGGTGCGCTACGGCCTGCGTCACACCTGCGGCAAGTGCGGTGTAATTGATGCGACGTTCCACAAGATCAAGGATCGCCGCGCCTATGCCTGCGCCCATTGCGGGGATCACGTCTACCCCTGCGCGGGGACCGTGTTTCAGGACAGCCGTACCAGCCTCCAGGTCTGGTTCTATGCGATCTACCTGTTTGTCACCACGCGCCACGGCGTAAGCGGTAAGGAACTGCAACGTACCCTGGGCGTGACCTACAAGACGGCTTGGCGCATGGGCCAGCAAATCCGCGTGCTGATGACCAATGCCGAGAACTTCGACATGCTGCGCGGCCACGTCGAGGCGGATGAAGCCTATGTTGGCGGCAAGCGGTCGGGTGGCAAGCGCGGTCGCGGTGCCGAAGGCAAGACCATCGTGCTGGGCATGAAGGAACGCGGCGGCCGGATGGTTGCCGAGGTCATCCCGAACGTCCAGAAGGTCACGCTGCAAGAGGCGGTCACCCGCAACGTGGAGCCGGGCTCGGTTGTCTCGACCGACGAGCTGATGAGCTATGGTTTACTCACCGGCGACGGCTACACCCACGGCCAGGTGAAGCATGGCGACAAGGAATATGCCCGGTACGACTACCGGGACGGCGTGACGCACCACGTCAATCACGTCGAGAGCTTCTGGTTCCTGTTCAAGCGGTCCATCGCCTCCACCCACATCCACGTCTCCGCGAAGTACATGGAGCGGTATCTGAGCGAGTTCACCTTCCGGTCGAACCATCGCCAGATGGAGAACGCGATGTTCGACCTGCTGATTGGCGCGGTCTAATGACAGCGGCTAAGGCGTCATCCAATTCAGCCAAGTCCGCAGGGGAAACGCCGCGAGCCTCTTCCTGCTCGATGAAGGCTTCCAAGTCTCCGCGTCTCAAGGCTTCTGCTAACGTCAGCCGCTCCAATGCCTGCCCTCTCGTTATGATCGAATGGGAAGATAGCGCACAACCAATCCCATCATGGTCATATCTAGCATCTTTTGAGGCTCCTGGCACGATCCGCTGTGTTTCGGTCGGCTGGATGATTCGCGACGATGATGAGATGAAGGCTTTGGCCCCTAACATGGGGGCCATAGATGACGAGAGCAGCGTGCAGGTTTCTGGAGTGATCCAGATCCCTACACGCTGTGTCACGGCAGTTACCCAGCTACGGGAGCCGGGTGTGGCTATTTCTTCTGACCCTTCTTCTCGTCCTGCGAAAGGACGGAAGCAGCCAGCTTCTTAGCGTCAGACTGCGACGCTTTCTTGCCGCCGAGAACCTTGCCGGCGAGCGAAGACACCTTGCTGGAAGACTGTTTGGTAGCCATATACACCTCCGTATTGGCTGTGGAAGTGGACAGAATCCGCGGATTCTGCTAACAAGCAGCCATAGGTGACGGGGGCCTTTCGGCCCCCGCCCTATGGTTGGCTCTTTAACAAGAGCAGCGGCATGGGGAAGGTGACCCCCATCCGCAGAGGATACAAAAGCATCCTCTCAACCTCCTTCTTGGGGACTACTCCCCCAAGTGAGCCGGGCATCACACCGGAATGAGTTCGTTGCGAACGTTCGCAAAACTGGCAACGAACGATGTCTCAGCGGCGGTCGCTCTTACCGAGCGACCGCCCTCCATCAGAAGGGAATTTCATCGTCTGGTTCTTCACCCCAATCAGACTGTTTCCCCTCCGATTCCCGATCGGCGGGCTCATTGATCGTGTAGAGGCCGCGACGCTTGGGGACCGTGTAGATCAGCTTTTTGCCTGACATGCGATAGAGCTTGTTCTGAACGAAACGCCGTTTCTGGACCTCCTTGAACTTCCTGAATAGCCCAACAAGAATCTGGTCGAGGCTTGCAGTTCCCCCGTATGCCTGCACCACTTGCACTAGCTTGCGTTCCAGATCGTCCACATCCACGACCGATAGTTCACGTCGCAGCTCGCTAGGAATGTCACTTAGGTCGCCAAGATCACCTGGGAGAGGCGAGAGGATTTCGGCTTGTTCATCAAGAAAACCTCTAACGGCTTCCATCTTCTCAAGAGATTTGGAGAGTCGTTCTTCCCTAGCGGAGCCTGGATCAGCATGATGAAGGCTAGCGACAAGCATCTCGATTATCTCGTTGACCGTCGAGATATGATCAGCTATTGTAATCATCGTTGAGGGCACACCTCGACCGTTAAGGGCACGAGCCCTTTTGAGAAGACCTAAGACCTTGGCGACGACTCTGGGGAGAGGGCTGAGCCAAGGTCTTCTTCTTATCACATCCCCCAAGTGCAACAAAGTGATTTCGCGCCATGGAGACACGTTGCTTGCTAGATGCTGCGCCCTGATCGTGTTTTGCAATTAATTGCACTTGCCATTCTGAATGCAAGCCACTTGCTACTCCACGCGCAGGGGCTCAGTTTGCCCAAGCGCATCAACCACTTACCTCACAAAAGGCGGAACTTTGGAGGGGAATTTTGGTTGATGAATCACGTCCTTTGGGGCATGTTGAGGCGGAGCCTAAAAATTGAAGCAATTTATGGGCTCTGAGGCGACACCGCTGATAGCGGGATTTTGGGGTCTGATTCCATGACGCATGCACAGCGCAATAAGACGATCATGAAACTTATCGAGAAGCGGACGGCCGCAATGATGGCCAGCCCGAAGGCGGCTCGTGAGATTCTTATCAAGGAAGGAATCTACACCAAGAAAGGCGAGCTTCGCACTGAGTTTGGCGGCCCCAAAAAGACCAAGGCCGCTTGACGCGCCTCGCTACCTCTCTTGTTCTCGGATATCACGGCTGCGATAGAGACATCGCGGACTTAGTCATTCGTAACCGGCTCAGCCTAATTCCCAGTCGCAATAATTTCGACTGGCTAGGGCCGGGACTGTATTTTTGGGAGGACGACCCCCAACGGGCTTTGGAGTGGGCGGAAGATCGTGTCCAGAGAGGAATGTATGCCCATGCAGGGGTTATAGGGGCCGTTATAGACCTGAACAACTGCCTTAATCTCGCGTCAAGACAAGACATTGAGTTGGTCCAGGCTGCTCACCAGTCCTTCATTCGTGGTCAAGAGTTGGCCAAGCTACCGCTGCCCAAAAACAAACCCGCCAGAGGGAACCCGCGCGACGATGTGCCTTTGCGGTATCTGGACAATGCCGTATTCCGCCATCTCCACGAGATCGTGGAAAGTGACGAGTCTCTAGGCGCCTTTGACACCGTAAGAGGAACCTTCCCAGAGGGAGAGGCTGTCTATCCTGGCTGTGGCTTCAAAACCCATACTCATGTTCAGATCGCTGTGCGCAATCAGACATCAATTAGAGGCTATTTCCACCCGAAGGATATACTTGCGTCAAGGGGATAGTCCCGATGTTTTTTGGCGCAAGCAGTTATATTGCACGAGGACCTCTAAGCTTAATTGCGCAGTATAACCAAAAGAATATTATGTACTATAGGCCGGGAAAGACAGAAGATCTTCTTGATAGTATGGCCTTTGCGGTGTGTATGTACAAATACATCAAAGAAAAATTTAGAATGGACTACAATCAAAAAATAACTCAAAAATTTCGCAGGGGGAATTTTGTTCAAGGAGAGTATTTAATATCATTTGCGCCTATGCGCGATGATTTTATGAAGGCAAGTGCGCTAGCTTCTATGTTGTTGATGAAGGAGGCGTCGTTTGCAGAGCTAATTAGGATGTTAAGAATTAGCCCGAGTGAATTGAAGTCAATTCTTAAAAATCTATTTGATGAGGGGCGTATTGAAAAGACCGCGTCCTTAAGGTATAGGTCCGTTAACGGCTTTGCAGATAAATGTTTGCACCCCTTTAGCACTACAAAGCTGAGTCGGAGGCGCGCCCACCGCGTAGCCTACGCCTGATAAATTGAAGGATCGCTTGACAATAGTGGTTTTATGTTCCCGAATATGGTGTCCTTAGGGAATCCCGAATGAGGGGCCGCGATGTTTCGTCGCGGGCATGGTAGGTTAGACATGCCATGTTGATCTGGTGCCGCAACGGCTTCCCAAGCCGTTGGCGCCACCAGCTCAACATTTATGCGGATATGAGGTAAGGACTTGGTTTCTGCGGGGGCGATAGCTGGGCTGAACGATCTTGCCGTTCACTTGGGTTATGCCCCGCAGAACCTAATATACTTAACGTCGCAATCCGATGATCTCTATTCTGAAATTAGCATAAAGAAGCGCTCATCTGATAAGTTAAGAAAGATTTGTATACCAAGTAGAGAATTAATGGGTGTTCAGAAGTCAATATTAAACGAACTAGTTTGTCATCATCCGGTATCGGCATTTGCGTATGCATATGTTCGAGGGAAAAGCGCCGTTGATGCCGCGAAGCGAATTTCGGGTGGCGGCGCTTTGCTCCGCCTAGATGTGGCAAATTTTTTCCCCAGCATATCCATGCATAGGGTGTATGGTCTATTTAGATCTTTAGGATATAATAAAAAAGTATCTTACATACTGTCCGAGTTAACTACCTATAAGGGGAGCCTATGCCAAGGGGCTCCTACAAGTCCATACATAAGTAATTTGGTGTGCGTAGGTCTGGATAAATATCTTTCTAAAAAGGCATCTTATTGGGGATTAAAATACCTTCGGTATAGCGATGATATGTACTTCTACGGAGAAAGAGACTTCAAGCATAAAATTTTTAGTGACCAAGTGGCCGTAATTTTACGCAATAGTTCATTTCGTCTGAATAATTCTAAAACAAAATATTTTCCCTTGGGTCAGCAGAGAGTCATATTAGGACTCAACATTTTGGGTAAAGACCCAGAGTTTACTAGAGAAACGAGAAGAAAGTACCGTGCTGCCTTTCATAATGCAGCAAGGAATATAAGTTGGGCGCGAGATAATATGAACAAGTTGAGAGGAATGGCGGGGTGGTACAAGTTGATTTATGGAGAAGATCAAAACTATAGAGAATATAGGACCATAATTATGAATGTGGCCTTGATAAAAATGCATGAACCCTATTTGGTCGGATAATCTGTTTGGAAAATTAGTTGACTCGGGAGTTGATAAAATGATCGACCATTTCTCGCTTCCCGTCAGCAACCTGCGGACATCCAAGCCGTTCTACGAGGCGGTGCTGGGCGTGCTGGGCTACGCATCGCTCCAGGCGCAGCTGTTCGACGGCTATTCGGCGTTCGGCTTCGGCGACGACCCGGATGGCGAGCCGCCATTCTGGATCGGCGGGCCGTCCGAGGCGGCGCCGGACAAGACGGTGTCGCCTATCGGGCAGCACGTCGCCTTCGCCGCGCGCAGCCGCGCCATGGTCCATGCGTTCCACGCGGCCGGCCTGGCGGCGGGCGGCACGGACAACGGCGCGCCGGGACTGCGGCCGCACTACCACGCCGACTACTACGCTGCCTTCCTGCTCGATCCGGACGGGCACCGCATCGAGGCGGTCTGCCACCGGCCGGAATAGGCGGAACGGGGGACGGCCGCCGACGTTGAAGCGTAACGCCCGGCGGCTAGGCTGGGCGGACGCGCCATTGCAAGGGAGAGACGTCATGTGGACCGAACGGGAGATGGACGACTTCTACGACGAGTTCGAGGCCCTGCTGCTGGCCCACAACATCCTGGTGCGGTCGCTGATCAAGCAGGGCGTGCTCGATCAGGACGCGTGGACCGGCGAGGTGCGCGCGGCCTCCGACGACGAAAAGCTGCGCCCCGAGGTGCGCGCCACGCTGGGCCGCATACTCGCCGCGGTGAAGAGCCCGCGGCTCATGCTGCCGATGGGCTAGGTTCCCCAGGCGCGGAAGCGCTCCGGCATGTTCCCGTAATAGGGGAAGTACTGGAAGAACGGCTGCGCCTCGCGCAGCGCGCGGTCGACGGATGGGCGCGCCAGCAGCCGCTCGAAGTAGGCGGCAAGGTTGGGATAGGCCGTGAACGGCTCCAGCATGGAGGCGAAGAACAGGCCCGGCGCGGCGGCGCAGTCGGCGATGGTGAAATCCTCGCCTACCGCCCAGGTCCGGCCGGAGACCTGCCGGTCGATCATGGGATAGGCGTCCCGCAGGCCCTGGCGGGCATCGGCCACCCCGCGCGGATCGCGCTCGCCCTCGGGGCGCAGCAGGTCGCCGACGATCTTCTGCATGGGCACCTCGACATAGAGGTCGAAGAGCCGGTCCCACAGCCGGGCCTGCAGCAACTGGTCAGCATCCGTCGGCAGCAGGCTGTGCGGGCCGGGATGGCGCGACTCCAGATATTCGATCTGGATCGACGTCTCGATGACGGCGCGATCGCCATCCTGCAGGGCGGGAATCTTGCCCATGGGCGAGATCTTCAGGTAGTCGGCCCGCTCGGCAGGATCGCCGAGATTGACCATGCGCGGCTCGAACGCCGCACCGTTCTCGTAGAGCGCGATCAGCACCGTCTGGCAGAACGAGGACAGCGGGTGATAGTGGAAGATCAGCGCCATGGAGGGTTCTCCGGGTTCGGGGCTTGGACTATGGGGCGGTGCCGAGTGAGGATCAACCGCGCCACCACTACAGCCGTCACCCCGGCGAAGGCCGGGGCCCAGACTTGGCGAGTTCTCGGCGTGGATTGTCCAGTCTGGATCCCGGCCTTCGCCGGGATGACGAGGAAGGGTTGGCTGCCGAAGCAAATCCGGCTACGCACTGGCATTGCCGCAACCAACGGGAACAACCCATGTCCGCACCCGCCATCCGCCTCAATCCGCGCATGCACATGCGGGCGCTGTTCGGGCATCCGTGGATCTACTCCAACGAGATCGGCATGGACGCGTCGATCCGGTCGCTGCCGGCCGGGTCCATCGTGCGGTTCCAGTCGGCGGAAGGGCGGCCGCTCGGCACGGGCTATTTCAACCCGCACACCCTGATCGCCGGGCGCATCCTTGCCCGCGATCCCGAGCAGAAGATCGACGAGTCGTTCCTCCGCGCCCGTTTTGCGGCGGCGCTGGCGCTGCGCGAGCGCCTGTTCGACAGGCCGTTCTACCGGCTGGTCCACGCCGAGGCCGATGGAATGCCCGGCCTGATCGTCGATCGCTTCGGCGGCGTGGTCGTGGTGCAGGCGAACACGGCCGGCATGGATGCGCTGCTGGAGACCGTGGTCGCCGCGCTGATCGAGGTCGTGAAGCCTGGCGCCGTCGTCCTCCGCCTCGACACGCCCGCGCGCCAGACCGAGGGACTGTCTCAGGAGGTGCGCGTGGTCCACGGCGCGGTCGATGGGCCGGTGACGCTGGAAGAGAACGGCGTCACCTTCTTCGCCGACCTGGCGGGCGGCCAGAAAACGGGGTGGTTCTACGACCACCGTGACAACCGGGCGTTCGTTTCAAGGTTTGCCAGGGGCGGCAAGGTGCTCGACCTCTATGCCTTCGCCGGCGCGTTCGGGGTGCAGTGCGCGGCGGCGGGGGCGAAGGAGGTGGTCGCCATCGACCGGTCCGAGCCCGCCCTGGCGCTGGCGAAGCAGGCCGCCGAGGCGAATGGCGTCACCAGCGTCATGGATCTGCGCCGCGCCGAGGCGTTCGAGGCGATGGAGAGCATGGGGCAGGGCGGCCGGACCTTCGACGTGGTGATCGCCGACCCCCCAGCCTTCGTGAAGTCGCGCAAGGACCTCAAGCCCGGCCTGAAGGGCTACAGGAAAATGGTGAAGCTGGCCGCGCCGCTGGTGAAGCCGGGCGGCATCCTGCTCGCCGCCTCGTGCAGCCACAATGTGAGCGCCGATGCCTTTGCCGAGGAAGTGGCGCGCGGCATCGGCGATGCCCGCAGATCGGGCCGCATCCTGCGCAACTCGGGCGCGGGGCCGGATCATCCGGTGCATCCGCTGCTGCCCGAGAGCGCCTATCTGAAATGCATGGTGCTGCAACTCGACTGAGACGGCGGAATCGGGTAAGAGTTTTCCGCACACGCGCTGAATTTGCGCAATTGATCAAGACGGGCGATCAAGACGGGCGATCAAGACGGGAGACGGCACATGACCGAGGTTTGCATCATCGGTATCGGCATCCACAAATTCGGCCGCACCGAAGGCAAGACCGGCCGCCAGCAGGGCGCGCACGCGGTGCGCGAGGCGCTGAAGGACGCCGGCCTCGAATGGGCCGACATGCAGTTCGCGTTCGGCGGCTCGGCTGCCTCCGGCAATGCCGACTCGCTGGTCAACGAGCTCGGCCTTACCGGCGTGCAGTTCGTCAACGTCTCGAACGGCTGCGCCACCGGCGGCAGCGCGCTGATCTCGGCCTACACGGCGATCAAGTCGGGCCAGTACGACCTCGGCGTCGCCGTCGGCTTCGACAAGCACCCGCGCGGCGCGTTCAATTCCGACCCGGCCAGCCGCGGCCTCGAGCACTGGTACGGCGACACCGGCCTCAGCCTCACCACCCAGTTCTTCGCCATGAAGATCAACCGCTATATGGCCGATCACGGCATCTCGCACGAGACGCTTGGCATGGTGGCGCAGAAGGCGTTCCGCAACGGCGCACTCAACCCGAACGCCTGGCGCCGCGAGCCGGTCGACCTGGACACGGTGCTCAACTCGGAGATGCTGTCCTACCCGCTGACCAAATACATGTTCTGCTCGCCGGCCGAGGGCGGCGTGGCGCTGATCCTCGCCAGCGAGGAGGCCGCGCGCCGCTACACCAACCGGCCGGTGCAGCTGCGCGCCTGCACCCTGCGCACCCGCCACTACGGCGCGTTCGAGGTGTTCAGCCCCTATCTGGCGCTCGACCGCGCGCCGAGCCCGACCGTGTTCGCGTCGAAGGCGGCGTTCGAGATGGCCGGCGTCGGCCCGGAAGACATGGACGTGATCCAGATCCAGGACACCGAATCCGGCGCCGAGATCATGCACATGGCCGAGAACGGCTTCTGCAGGGACGGCGAGCAGGAGAAGCTGATCCAGGAAGGCCACACCGAGATCGGCGGCAGGATGCCCATCAATACCGATGGCGGCTGCATCGCCAATGGCGAGCCGATCGGCGCGTCGGGCCTCAGGCAGGTCTACGAGGTGGTGCTGCAGTTGCGCGGCGACGGCGGCGCGAGGCAGGTGCCGAACAGCCCCAAGACCGGCTACACGCATGTGTATGGCGGCCCGGGCGTGTCGGCCTGCACGGTGCTTCAGGTATAAGCATCGTCCCCCCCCAGCGTCCTTGCGAGCGCAGCGCGGCAATCCAGTGTCGATGCGAGAACCATCCTATCCGTGTCCCTGAGCCTGTCGAAGGGCCTTGCCTCAGCATTCGTGCAAGGCCCTTCGACAGGCTCAGGGACACGGTGGGATTCAAGTATTGCTCAGCGACTGGATTGCCGCGCTGCGCTCGCAAAGACGGCAATGATACGTATTGGCTGGCCCTGAATTATATCGCGGTATAGAATGCAGCCCTCTTAATCGGGGAGAGCTTCCATGACCGAGGTTTGCATCATCGGCATCGGCCTGCACCCGTTCGGGCGCACCGACGGGGTCAGCGGCCGTTCGCAGGGCGCCTATGCCGTGCGCCAGGCGCTCAAGGATTGCGGCCTCGAATGGGAGGACATGCAGTTCGCCTTCGGCGGCTCGGCTGCGGCAGGCAATGCGGACAGCCTGGTCAACGAGCTGGGGCTGACCGGCATCCAGTTCGTCAACGTCTCGAATGGCTGCGCCACCGGGGGCTCGGCGCTGCTGTCGGCCTATGCGGCGATCAAGGCCGGGCAGTACGATCTGGGCGTCGCCGTCGGCTTCGACAAGCATCCGCGCGGCGCGTTCAATTCCGATCCGCGCAATTCCGGCCTCGAGACCTGGTACGGCGAAACCGGGCTGATGCTCACCACCCAGTTCTTCGGCATGAAGATCAACCGCTACCTGGCCGAGCACGGGATTTCGCAGGAGGCGCTCGGTCTGGTCGCCAACAAGGCCTTCCGCAACGGCGCGCTCAACCCAAACGCCTGGCGGCGCGAGCCGGTGGAGATGGACACCATCATGAATTCGGACATGCTGTCCTACCCGCTGACCAAATACATGTTCTGCTCGCCGGCCGAGGGCGGCGCGGCGCTGATCCTGGCCAGCGAGAAGGTGGCGCGGCGCTACACCAACCGGCCGATCTACCTGCGCGCGGCGGCGCTGCGCACCCGGCATTACGGCTCGTTCGAGGTGTTCAGTCCCTATCTCGGCATGCAGCGGGCGGCGAGCCCGTCGACCATCGCCAGCCGGGCGACGTTCGAGATGGCCGGCATGGGGCCGGAGGACATCGACGTGGTGCAGGTGCAGGACACCGAGTCGGGCGCCGAGATCATGTATCTGGCCGAGTGCGGCTTCTGCAAGGACGGCGAGCAGGAGAAGCTGTTGCGCGACGGCGCGACCGAGATCGGCGGCCGCATGCCGGTCAACACCGACGGCGGCTGCATCGCCAATGGCGAGCCGATCGGCGCCTCGGGCCTCAGGCAGGTCTGCGAGGTGATTGCCCAACTCCGCGGCGACGCGGGCGACCGCCAGGTGCCGGGCAACCCGAAGACCGGCTTCACCCATGTCCACGGCGCGCCGGGCCTGTCGGCCTGCACCGTGCTGCAGGTCTGAGCCATGGCCGGCGGCAAGACCGCCGGGCGCGTGACGGCGGATGATCCCCTGGTCATCCGCTTCCGGGAAAGCCTTGGCGGTCTGCCGGGCATTTCCGAGAAGTCGATGATGGGCGGAATCTGCTTCTTTCTCGACGGCAACATGATCGGCGGCGTCGACCGGTGGGACGGCGGCCGCGGCCGCTTCATGTTCCGCGTCGGCAAGGACAGCGAGGCCGAAGCCCTGACCCGCGACGGCGCGTCTTCGGTGGTGATGGGCGGGCGGCGGATGGGCGGCATGGTGTTCGTCGAGGAGGACGCCTGCGACGGCGAGGCGCTCGGCGGCTGGATCGGCATGTCGCTGGGATTCGTCGGCACCTTGCCGGCAAAGGCGTGAAGTGAACGAGAAATCCGTGCCTTGTGACGACGGCCCGCCTATCCTGGTCGCCCGAGATTCCCGAAGGACGGCCCATGCCCCTGATCCGCTACATCGAACATGACGGCACCGAGCACGAGCAGGAGGTGCCGGTCGGCTGGTCGCTGATGGAGGGCGCCTCGAAGAACGGCATTCCCGGCATTCTCGGCGACTGCGGCGGCTCCTGCGCCTGCGGCACCTGCCACATCTATGCCGACGAAAGCTGGCTGGACCGGCTTCCCCCGGTCGACGAGGGTCAGGACATGATGCTGGAATACGCCGTCGACCGGCGGCCGAACAGCCGGCTCGCCTGCCAGATCACGGTGACCGCCGAGATGGACGGCTTCATCGCCCGCACGCCGGTCAGGCAGCACACGGAATAGCTACTCGGCCGCCCTCAGGTTCGAATCCGCCACCTTACGCACGTTGACCGGGATGGTGCTCATCCGCGGGATGCCGGTGTAGGGGTCGTAGAGCTCGTCGGTCGAGGTGAGCCGGCCCGTATTGCCGCCGACAAGATAGGGGTTCTGGTCCTCGTCCGGGTTGGCGCCCCAGGCGTGGGTCATGGAGATGCAGCCGCTCTTGACGTCCTCGGCGGGCTCGGCGACGCCCAGGATCGACGAGCGGGCGGATTCGATCTCCACCACGTCGCCGGCGGCAAGACCCAGCCTCGCCATGTCGTCCGGGTTCATGAACGCCGGATTGTACCGGTGCCGCCGCAGCAGCTTGTCGTCGTCGTGCCAGCAGGAGTTGAGCACGTCCGACAGGCGCCGGCTGATCACCCGGTGGGTGTACATGCCGAAATTGGTCCGGAAGTTCTCGCCCGCCACCTCGGCCAGCTCGGTCATCATCACCTCGTTGCCCACGTCGAGCCGGCCGGTCCATCCCTCGGGCTTGGGCTGAACATGCTGCCGCGGCAGGTCGAACACATGGCCGGCGCGGGCCTTTTCCTTGATCTCGTCGAACGGCACCGGCGCGCCATGGGTTATCGCCCGCCACACCTCGTCGGGCGTCGGCTTGCGGGACATGTCGAGCGCCGTCTTCATCTGCGCGGCCTTCTTCTTGTCCGGGATGCTGGTCGACCGGATTCGCATCTGCACGCCCAGGCGTTGGCACACGCCGAAGAACAGCGCCCAGTCGTCGATCACGTCCGAGCCCTCGGGCGGGTCCATCAGCGCCGGGGTGAACTGGGCATAGGGCTGGAAATAGCCCCAGCCGGTGCCGACGCCGCCCAGCATTTCCTGCAGCGAGGTGGCGCTCTGGAATTCGAGCGGGAGGGTGGGTGCGATCACGTAATCGGCCAGCTTCGCGGTCGCGGACATGTGCGGGTCGATGCATACCAGCAGGTCCAGCGCCTTCATGGCCTCGAACGCCTTCAGCTGGTCCGGCCAGGCCAGCATCGGATTGCCGCCGATGACGAACAGCGCCTTCACCTGTCCTTCTCCCTCGAGCAGGATCTCGTCGGCGAGGGCGGCGGTCGGCAGGCCGGTGATGGTATCGGTGAAGCCCTTCACCCTCAGCTTCTCGCCGAAGCCCCAGGCGGGCAGCGGGCCCGGCGAGCCGGCGATGGGCGGAGCCTTCTCGATCAGCACACCGGGATTGGCGACCGGGTCGCCGGCACGCAGCCAGTAGCCGCCCAGGGTCAGCAGCACCTTGCCGAGATATTCGGTGAGATTGCCTCGGCCGGACATGTTGGGTCCGGTGCCGCAGCTCACGCCGCCGCGGCCCGGGCGGCCCGAGGCGAACATGCGGGCGGCTTCAACCAGCTTCTGCGCGGGAATATCGGTCCGCTCTTCCACATAGGCGGGCGTGAACGGTTCAACATGGCGGCGCAGCGCATCCAGGTTCATCGCCTCGGCCTCGGCGAAATCCTTGTCATGGAGGCCCTCGGTCAGCAGCACGCGGATGATGCCCGACAGGATGGTGGGGTCCTCGCCCGGCTTGCACTGCAGGTGGATGTCGGCTTGTTCGGCCACGTCGGTCACCCGCGGGTCGATCACGATCAGCTTCATGCCGCGCTTCTTGCCTTCATGCAGGCGCCGCGCCGGATTGACACCCAGGCCGCCATTCATGGAGGCGATCGGATTGGAGCCGACCAGCAGGATCACGTCGCAGTCGTCGACGGGCGGGAGGCCGGCCAGCCACGGTCCGTGCAGGCCGATGGCGATGCCCTTGCCCGGCTGGTCGATGGTCACCGACGAGAACAGCATGGGCGAGTCGATGGCGTCGAGAAACGCTGTCCCGAAGGCATTGGCCGGAAAGTTGTTGTAGCCGTGGGTGCCGATATAGATCGCCACCGAGCGCGGCCCGTGCGTGTCGATCAGCTGACGGACCCGGGCGGCGATTTCGTCCATGGCGGCCTCGCTGGAGATCGATGCATGGGTGCCGTCGGGCTGGCGCTTCTGCGATGTCAGCAGGCGGGTCGGCAGGCTGTGATAGGCGCCCAGCTCCCGGCCCTTGATGCACGAATAGCCGAAATAGATCGGGTTGTTCTTGTCGCCGCGGATCTTGACCGGCTTGCCGTCCTCCATGTCGACCAGCAGGCCGCACAGGGCGTGGCACGCCCGGCAGATGGTGTGTTCCGTCGTCTTCATCGAATTCTCCCCGTTCCTACGCTCCGGGCGACTGTAGCAATGTTCCGGCAGTGAAAAAAATGCAAAATATTCAGAACGGCTCCTGCCGCCTTGGCCCTCACAAGGAAAATTGATCGTGTGCCGGTTTGTGTTGCGGCCGGAAACGGCTACTCTTGCCGCGCGAGATCAATGGCTTGGGCTGCATATTGGGGATCGAAACAAAGCGAGGGGCGCCCCGGTGCGCTGGATGGAGGACGGCGATGGGGCTTGCCGCGCTGCTCGTGGCGCCCGCGGCGGGGCAGGATTTCGCCGCCGGCCCGCTCGAGCCCGCCGCCAGCCTGGTGTCCGCGGCGCACTCGACCGTGGCGCCGGTATCCCCGACCGAGGAACAGTTCAACGGGGACGTCGCTCATGTGGAGGTCGCCGAAATCCGGGATTCCTCCATCGCCGCCGCTCTGTCGGCGAACGATGTCTTCGGTGTGGCGGAGGGCGGTGGCAGCCCTCAAGCAGCCGACGGGGTGTCTGCCGCGGCGGCGCTCGCGGAGGGTCCCGAGCGCCTCCGGGACGATGTCGCCGGCCTCAGCATCGACAACGCTCTTGCCGGACCAAGCATTCGGATGCTGATGGCGGCGCCCGCGCTCCTGATGCCGTGGGACGATACGGGCGGTCCGATCGCCCTCAACGCCGCCGCCGAATAGGCTCAGCCGCCCAGCCCGCCGATCAGCTTCTCCAGGAAGGCGACATGCCCAGGCACGTCCTTCGCGCCGGTCGCCATGGAATGCAGGGAGACGTGGGTGACGCCCTCGCCGCGCCACACCTCGATGTCGTGGAAGGCATCGTCGAGGGTCGAGACCCGGCCGCCGAAATCGGGCCGGTCCTCGGGATGGGTGAACACCACCGCCTCCATGCCGAAGCCGTCGAACGAGCGGCCCTCCTGCTCCATCACGGTGCGGAAGCCGTCCATCATGGCGGGCGCCTCGCGGGCGGGCGCGTAGGGTATCCAGCCGTCGCCGGTGCGCGCGGCCCGGCGCATGGCGGGCGGGGCGGTGCCGCCGATCCACACCGGGATGTTCCGGTTCGGCGGCAGCGGGCAGATGCCGGCATCGGTCACCGTGTGGAAGCGGCCCCTGAAGCTGATGGCGTTGTCCGACCACAGGGCCCGCATCAGATCGATCTGCTCGTCCATCACCGCGCCGCGATTGGCGAAGTCGACGCCCAGCGCCTCGTACTCGGCTTCGTTCCAGCCGCTGCCGACGCCCAGCCGGATACGCCCGCCCGCCAGCACGTCGCAGATCGCGGCCTGCTTGGCGACCAGCGCCGCCTGGCGCTGGGGCAGGATCAGCACCGCCGAGAAGAACTCCAGCCGCCGGCTGATCGCCGCCATGTGGGCGAACAGGGTGAGCGGGTCGTAGAACGGCGACAGGTGGGTGAACGGCATGGAAAAGCCGGGCCGGCTGGCCGGGTTCGAGCCCAGCACGTGGTCGTAGACGACAATGTGATCGTAGCCCAGATCGTCGACCGCCTGGACGAAGTCGCGGATGGCGTAGGGGTCGTCATTGATGTCGGTGAAGGGAAACACGGCGCCGAGCTTCATTGATATCCTCCCCGGGATGTCCGCCGAGCATAGCCGGAATCGGTGACTCGCCAAGGCGCGCGAGTCCTGCCATTCTGCAAATTATGCGCACGTGAATGGGGAGAGCGCCATGAATGTCCAGAACCCGGAAAAGCTGAAGCCCGGCGAAGCCCGCTGCCCCGGCCCGAGCACCCGCGACCTGATCCTGCGCGACGGCTGGGACGTGCCGGCCGAGCTGGTCACCGAGAGCTACGAGTTCCTCGGCGACGAGGACATTCCCTACGAGCGCTACACCTCGAAGGCGTTCTTCGACCTGGAGATGGAAAAGCTTTGGCCGAAGGTCTGGCAGTGGGCCTGCCGCGAGGAGGTCATTCCCGAGGTCGGCGACTACCACGTCTACGACGTCGGCCCGTACTCCATCCTGGTCGCGCGTGTCGCGCCGGACGAGGTCAAGGCGTTCGTGAATTCGTGCCTGCACCGCGGCACCCAGCTGCGCCCGTCCGATTCGACCGGCAGCGTCCCGCATTTCCGCTGCCCGTTCCATGGCTGGACCTGGAACCTGGACGGCAGCCTGAAGGAAATCCCCTGCCGCTGGGATTTCCCCAAGGTCACCGACGAGGCCTTCCGGCTGCCCGAGGTGAAGGTGGCGCGCTGGGGCGGGTTCGTGTGGATCAACATGGACGAGAACGCCGGCCCGCTGGAGGAATGGCTCGAGGTGCTGCCCAAACACTTCGCCAACTGGCCGCTGGAGAACCGCTACACCGCGGTGCATGTCCAGAAGGTGCTGCCCGCCAACTGGAAGGCGACCCAGGAAGCCTTCGCCGAGGCCTATCACGTGCTCGAGACACACTCGCAGGCGCTCTACACGGCGAGCGACGCCAACGCCCAGTACGACGTGTTCGGCGAGCGCACCAGCCGCTTCATCCACACCGTCGGCATTCCCAGCCCGCATCTGGAAGGCCCGGTGACCGAAGAGGACATCCTCAAGCGCATGCGCGGCGGGCAGGGCGGCATGGACATCCCCGAGGGCGGCACGGCCCGGTCGGTGGTCGCCGACTATCTACGCGAAGCGCTGTCCGAGGCCTACGGCATCGACCTGAGCGAGGTCAGCCCGTCCGAGCTGATGGACTCCATCCAGTACCACCTGTTCCCCAACACCTACCTGCATTCGGGCGTGGTGCTGCCGCTGATCTACCGCTTCCGGCCCAATGGCATGGACGTGAACAGCACCATCTTCGACATCCTGGTGCTGCGGCCGATCCCCGAGAACGGCGAGGCGCCCGAGGCGGCCGAGACCCATTACCTGAAGCCGGGCGAGAGCTACACCACCACGCCCGGCCTCGATCCGGGACTCGCGGTGGTCTACGACCAGGACACCGGCAATCTGGAGATGCAGAAGCGCGGCGTGCAGGGGCCCGCCGCCGGGCTCGGCAAGCCCGGCCAGACCCTGGGCAACTATCAGGAAATCCGCATCCGCCGCATGCACAAGACGCTGGACAAGTTCCTGGGAGCCTGAGGGCTCGAGACCTTCCGCCCGCCCTTCGCGACGGGCCTTCGGCCCTCCTCGGGGCTACCGGTCGTGGATGGCTGTCTTGTTTGTCCGCGAGCCCTGAGGAGTTGCGTCAGCGGCGTCGCGAAGGGCGGGTAACCGCTCATATGCCGATGATCGGAAAGACAAACGCCATCCAAAGCCATGCCACGCCCAGCGACAGCAGGGTGACCGGCATGCCGATCCGCGCGTAATCCATGAAGCTCACGCTGACGCCCTGGTCGCGGGCGCGCTCGACCGCGATGATGTTGGCCACGCTGCCGACGATCAGGAAATTGCCGCACAGCGTGCTGAAAAGCGCCAGCGCATGCAGGTCGCCGGCACTCCACCCGGGAATTACCGACAGCAGCAGCATGACCAGCGGCACGTTGCCGATGGTGTTGCTGCCCGCCAGGGTGACGGCGGCCAGCGCGCCGGTGGCGGTGAGGTCAGCGGACGCGGCCAGCCCGGCGGCCCAGCGCCGAATCATCTCGCTGTCGCCCAGCGCGCCGGTGACCACGAACAGGCCGGCGAACAGCAGCAGCAATTGCCAGTCCACCTCGCCCAGTCGCTGGCGCGTGGTACGCCGCCGGCTGACCAGCAGCACGGCGGCCACGGCGAGCGACCAGGTGCCCCGCTCCTCGGTCAGGGTGAAGATCAGCAGCACCGCCGTGGTGGCAATGATCGCCTTGCTCAGCGCCCATGCGTCGATCGGTGCGGGCGTGTCGCCGGCGAGCGGCAGTTTAGGGTCGGCAGCGACCCGGCGGAACGCGCGCGAGCGGACGACGACCAGGTAGACGCTGCCCATGGCGAGCAGGGCGGGTGCGGCGCACACCGCGGCGAAGCGCCAGAAATGCAGGTTGCCGCTCTCGCCGATCAGCAGGTTCTGCGGGTTGCCGATGATCGTGGCCGCCGAGCCCGCATTCGCCGCGCAGGCGATGGCGATGACGTAGGGCAGGGGATCGAGCCCGCGCCGCTTCAGGCCGGCCACGAGCAGGGGTGTCATCGCCCAGACCACCACGTCGTTGGTCAGCAGCGCCGACAGGCCGCCCGAGATGGCGATCACCATGGCCAACATCAGTTCCGGCGAGCGGCGCCCCGCGCCGAGCGCGGCGCCGATCCGGTCGAACAGGCCGCTGGCGGCGTACTGGCCCGACAGCACCATCAGGGTGAACAGGATGGCGAGGGTGGGAAAGTCGATGGACCCAACGGCCGTCTCGCCGTCCACCGCGCCGCTGACCAGGAGCACGATGGCGCCGATCATGGCGACGCCGGTGCGATCGACGGCAAGACCCGGCCAGCGGCCCAGCGCCATGCCCAGATAGACGGCGGCGAAAACGGCGATGACGATCCAGTCGGTTTGCATGGTCCGGGGCATGGCGGATTGGTCTGGACGCTTGTACCACGTGAAGCCGAGATTGACGCTGGCCTCGCCAGCGTCGATACATTTCATCCCGGCCGTAGCGCCAATCCCGGATGCCCGACGCGCGGGCGGTTTCTGCAAAGGAGTTCGTCGGCTCGCATGGAGATGGTGGCGCCTTTCCTCGCGCTGGCCGTGCTCGCGGCCATGCTCGTCCTGTTCGTGACCGAACGCTATCCGCCGGAGGTGGTCGGCATCGGCGGCGCCGCCATATGCCTCGCCCTCGGCCTGCTCGACACCAACAGCCTGCTGTCGGTGATGTCCAACAGCGCCCCGGTCACCATCGGCGCCATGTTCATCCTCAGCGGCGCGCTGGTGGTCACCGGCGTGCTCGACCGGGTCAACAGGATCATCAGGGTGCTTTCGGGCAAGCTGCCGTCGCTGGTGCTGCCGCTGCTGCTGTTCCTCACCATCGCCGCCTCGGCCTTCGTCAACAACACGCCGGTGGTCATGGTGATGATCCCGGCGGTGCTGTCGCTGGCGCAGCGGCTGGGCAAGCCGGCGTCCAAGATGATGATTCCGCTGTCCTACGCGGCGATTCTCGGCGGCACCTGCACCTTGATCGGCACCTCGACCAACCTGCTCGTCGACGGCGTGGCGCGCGCGCAGGGCATGGCGCCCTTCAGCATGTTCGAGATCACCGGGCTGGGTGTCACCGTCGCCATCGTCGGCGGGCTTTTCATGGCGATCGCCGGTCCCTGGCTCCTGCCGGACCGGACCACGGTCGCCGCCGTCCTCGGCACCCAGCGCAAGCAGCGCTACCTGGCCGACGGCGTGGTGCCGGAGGGCTCGGGGCTGATCGGCAAGGCGCTCAGCGAGATCGACATGTTCCGCAACCGCGGCCTGCGGATCATCGACATCGTCCGCGACGACAGGTCGACGCGCGACCACATGCACGAGCTGGTCATCCGCCAGGGCGACAGGGTCGTGTTCGAATCCAATGCCGTGGAGGTTCTCAGCCTGCGCGGCGAGAAGCATCTCGACCTCGGCCCCGCGGGCGACCTGACCGCCGCCGGCGGGCGCGCCGCGATCATCGTCGAGGCGCTGGTGGCGCCGACCAGCGCGATGATCGGCATGTCGACGACCGAGCTGAGGCTGCGTCGGCGATACGGCAGCTACGTCCTGGCCGTGCACCGCCACGGCGAGAACCTGAAGGGCATGACCAGCACCATTCCGTTCGAGGCCGGCGATACCCTGCTGCTCGAGGGCGCGCCCGAGGATCTGGCGCGGCTTGCCGACGACATGGACCTGCTCAACCTGTCGGAGCCCGCCGGCACGCCGCTGCGCCGCAGCCACAGCCCGATCGCGTTGCTGACCGTGATGGCGGTGATCGTGCTGGCGTCCATCGAGTTCATGCCGATCGCCGGCCTTGCCGTGATCGGCGTCGCGGTGGTGCTGCTGACCCGCTGCCTCAGCGCCAAGGAGGCGTTCGGCGCCATGGACGGCAGGCTGCTGGTGCTGATCCTCTCGATGCTGGCCGTCGGCCAGGCGCTGGAGGATTCAGGCGCCATCGTCATGGTGGTGAAGGCCCTCACGCCGTTCCTCGAGAACCTGCCGCCCTGGGCGGTGCTGGCCATGGTCTATGCGCTGACGTCGTTGTTGACCGAGGTGGTCACCAACAACGCGGTGGCCGTGGTCATGACGCCGATCGCCATCGGCCTCGCCCATCAACTCGGCTATGATCCGAGACCCTTCGTCGTCGCGGTGATGTTCGCGGCCAGCGCCAGCTTCGCCACGCCGATCGGCTACCAGACGAACACGCTGGTCTACGGCCCCGGCGGCTACCGGTTCGCGGACTTCCTGCGCATCGGCGTTCCCATGAACCTGCTGATCGGCGTCACCACGGTGACAACGGTGCCGACGATCTGGCCGCTCGTCGCCGTGTAAGGCGAGCGGGCTGTCAGTCGCCGCAGCCGTCCTCGTCCAGTTCGATGTCGTTCTCGTTCCAGGCGTGGATGGCGCCGCAGCGGGGGCAGGCCAGCTTTTCGCCGACGAACCGGCTGGCGGCCACCTCGTCCCACTCCAGATCCACGCCGGTGTAGATCATGCGGCCGCTTTCGGGGCACCTGATCATGGCTCGCGACATACGCGGTCTCCTGCTGGGGAGTTGAACCGTGAGCGTAACACAGCGCCGCCGAGATCGTCCAACATTCTGCAAATAATTTAATCACTCCCAAGAAGTGACCAAAATCTATGCAATTGTTGTGGGTTTCTTGTTTCCCTTTGATTTTCCCTTGGACTTTACCGGCTTGTCCGGCGTCTCGGGCGGAGAGGCGGGAGGCGGCGCGGCAGGCGCCGGGGCGGCGGTCGGCGTCCTGCCGATGGTGGCGGCCTTCAGCTCCAGGAACGCCTCGTCGAGGCATTCCTGGTAGAACGCCGGATCCGGCATCACCTCGCGGTCGGACATGGCGGTGATCGACAGCTTGCCGTTGTAGCTCAGGATGCCGTGGAACAGGGTCATGCCGTCCTGCACGATTCCGAGGCTGTACTGGTTTACCATCTCGGCGCCGCAGAAATAGAGCGGCATCTGCGGACCGGGAACGTTGGTGAGCACAGTGTTCACGATCGGCTGCATGCGGGTGGCCAGCCCCAGCGAGGCGGCGAGGCGCGACGCCATGCCGGCGGTAGCCGACGGGATGAACTGGTTCATGTCGGTCATCAGCTTGGCGCCGATGGCGCTGGTCAGTTCCTTGGAGTTGGCCGCCGAATCGTGCACCGCCTGCAGCCGAGCGAGCGGGCTCTTCAGGTCGGTCGCCAGCGAGACCAGCATGCCGGTCACCTCGTTGCCCGGCGCCGAGGCCATGGCCGAGGACGTCGGATCCTTCGAAGCCCGCACGGCGATGGGCGACAGGGTGATCAGCGGCTTGTCGGGCAGCTCGTTCTTGTCCAGCAGATAGCGCCGCAGCGCGCCGCCGCCGATGGTCAGGATGACGTCGTTGATGGTGCCGCCGGCGACGGCGTTCTTGATGTCGCGCAGCTCGTTCATGGGGAACGAGGTGGCGGCGATCACCCGGTGGCCGGACACGCTGCCGTTGAACCGGGTGCGCGGCACCTGGCCGATGGCCTCTGGCAGCTTGAACTTCGAGCTGGTCAGGCCCTCCATCAGCCGCTGGGCGGCGGGCGAGACCTCGCCCATGAACTGCATGAACCGCATGGGCTGGTTGAGATTGTTCATGTAGGTGCGGGTCAGCAGCTCGATCTCGCTGGGCGGCTTGCGCGGCGTCCAAGGCACCGGGTCGGGATCGGGCGCGTCCGGCTGGGTCTCGTGGATCGCCGTCGCCATGGCGGTGCCGGAGACGCCGTCGATCAGCGCATGGTGGGTCTTGGTCACCACCGCGAAGCTGCCGGGCGGCAGCCCGTCCACGTTGTCGAGGCCCTCGATGACGTAGAACACCCACAGCGGCCGCGACATGTCGAGCGGCCGGTCGTAGAGCCGCGAGGTCTGGATCAGCAGCTGGCGCCAGTCGCCGGGCTTGGGCAGCGCCATGTGGCGCACATGGTACTCGATGTCGAACTTGGCGTCGTCGATCCAGTACGGGTGGTCCAGGTTTCCCGGCACATGCATCAGCTTCTGCCGGTAGCGAGGCACCAGATGCAGCCGCGACTCCAGGTGCTTCAGGATTCGCTTGAAGGTCACCAGCCCGCCGGGCGCGGTCGACTGGTCGTAGATGTACAGGCCGCCCACGTGGTTGGCGACGCGCTCGTGCTCGCTGTAGAGGAACGAGGCGTCCATCGCGCTCAATTGGTCCATGATCTTCCCTTTCGGGCGACGACGCCCGGCAATATCGTCTTTCCCCGCTACCAGCGTCCACCCGTTTCGCCGCCGCTGCCAAGCGAAAAATGGCGGATTCCCTATGGTTGCAATCGCAAGGACTGCGATTGTTTGGTCGCCGGGGTGGTTGGGTTTACAGTTCTTAACGTGTTCGGGGCCGAGCTTGCCCCTATCAGAGTCATTGGGGCTGCAGATGGTCAGTAGCGGCAGGCGAGGCGTGGCCGAGTTCTCCGGCATTCAAGACATTCGGATCGAAACGAACGCCGCCCACCCTGCGCCCTCAAATAAAATTCGCTTCAAATTCGTTGATTTCGGTGCTGCCTGGCGCGGCGGCATTGGCGAGCGCCGCGCGGATGCGGCGAGCTGTACCGGGAGCGTTGCATGAAGCTCGGAGAATTCCTCGTCGCCCGCCGCGTCGTCACCGAGGACCAGGTACAGCAGGCCCTGGCGTTGCAGCGCGAGCAGGGCGGCCAGATCGGCGAGAAGCTGATCGCCATCGGCGCCATCACCCACGAACAGCTGTTCGAGGCGCTGGACTACTTCCCGCAACCTCCGCGGCGGCTGGAGGACACGGGACTCGGCACGACCTTCATCCTCAGCCACGCGATCAAGGTGTTCCATTCCCTGGGCCTCGAGACCATGGGCGAGATGGCCGACGCCACCAAGCTGCCCGCGATCCTGTGCAACCAGATCCTCGATATCTGGCGCGAACGCGGCCTCGTCCAGGTGCTCGGCGCCGACGGCGGCGCGGACATCCGCAGCACGCTGACCGCCCGCGGCCGCGACCTCGCACTCGAGGCCATCGAGCAGTGCGCCTATGTCGGCCCCCTGCCGGTGACGCTCGACGACTGGATCAAGCAGGTCAGGAAGCAGTCGATCCTGGCCGAATCGATCAATCGTGACACGCTCGCCGCCAACCTCTCCCACATGATCCTGCCCGACGGCTTCATCGACGAGATCGGACCGGCGGTGAACTCTGGCCGGTCCATTCTGATCTACGGCCCGCCCGGCAACGGCAAGACCACCATGGCCGAGGCCATCGGCACCGCCTTCGCCAATGTGGTGTTCATCCCCTACGCCATCGAGATCGACGGCCAGCTGATCAAGATGTTCGACGCCACCATGCACAAGCGCGAGACTCCGGAGGACG
>JBFWZH010000020.1:0-72483 GCA_050185585.1 Sphingomonadales bacterium
ATCAAAGACACAAGGGTTAGGGTGAGGGGGCGTTCACACCGCTTGAGACTCTCCCTCGGACGAGGAGCCTACGGCCGCGGCGTGATCTCCACCTCCAGCGTTTCGCGCCGGCCGGCGCGCAGGATGTCCAGCCGCACCTGCTGGCCGGCCGACAGGCGCTCGGCCTGGTACTGCAGGTCCTTCGGGCTGTCGATCGCCTCGCCGTCGAAGCCGACGATGATGTCGCCGCGCCGCAGTCCAGCCCGCTGTGCCGGACTGTTCATGACGGCGTTCAGCACATAGGCGCCCTGCACGCCCTCGGCGCCGGTGCGGTAGGCGGCCTGCGGCGTCACCGGCGCGATCTGTACGCCCAGCCAGCCGGGCGATCCCGACCGCGCATAGGGCCCCGCCATCTGGGGCGCGGTGCCGCCATAGCCGTCGCGGGCCGCGTCGGCGGTGGTCCGCCGGTCGTCGAGCCGCTGCTCGCCGGCGTCGGCCTGCCGCTCCATGCAGCGGCGGTACTCGTCGCGCTTCTCCTCGTACTGCTGGAAGAACAGATCGGAGCACTGGCGGAAGGCGCTGCTGGCGTTGCGCGACGCGACGCAGGCCTCGTCGCGCGCCTGCATGGGATTGGCGGCGGAACCGCGGAACCGCCGGAGCTCCTCGGCGATGTCGTCGCACGCGCTGCTCACGCCCGCCTGCTCGCCGGGGCTGACCGGCGCGGCGCCGTAGGGACCGGGCGCGGGGCGGCCATGGTCCGGCGGTGCGGTGCGGCCATAGGCCGGAGGCGCGCCCTCGTCATAGGCCGGCGGCGGCGCGCCGCGGCCCTGGGAGGGAGCCGGAGCGTATGAAGGCGTCCCGCGCGGTCCGGTCAGCGGCGTCGGCCCCCTCGTCGACCCCGTGGTTGGATCGTAGGTGCCGCCGGCGGCAGGATCGGCATAGGGATCGTTGCCCGGCTCCACCTCGTCGGCAGGCGCGGGATAGCCTTGCGGAGTTCCGTAGGTGGGTGCGCCATAGGTTTGCGGAGCGGGCGGCGCTCGATCGTAGCCGCCGTCCTCTCCCGGAGGCGGGTCGAGTCGCTCGCTGGTGACGGGCTGGGCCTGCGCCGCGCCGGCGGCGAACAAGGCGAGGGCTGTGAACACGATGGTGCGGCGAACCACGGGCTGACCTTTCTGCATCTGCTGTTGGCGTCGTCCTGTCGGGCGATAACATCCCGCGCTGGAGCGGCCAATATCGCTTTCGCCTTTAGAAATGGGAATTGCCCACGTCGTCCGCACGCCGGTTGTTTTCATCCCCGGCGAACCGTACTGTTTCCGCGGGGAACACGGGGAAGCGCATGAACCGCCATCGCATCGAGGCGACCACTTTCGGCGACCTGCTGCTCAAGGCGGCCGATCGCTGGCCGGACAACGACGCCATCGTCTTTCCCGACAGTCGCCGTACCTACCGCGAGACCGTCGCCAAGGCGTATGAGATCGCCCGCTCTCTGATAGCGCTGGGCGTGCGGCGCGGCGAGCACGTCGGCATCCTGATGCCCAACTGCATGCCCTATGTGGATTTGATCCTGGGCTGCGCGCTGGCGGGCGTCGTCTCGGTGCCGATCAACGCCCGGTTCAAGGCCCACGAGATGGGCTATGTGATCGAGAACGCGGACCTGGTCGCCCTGTTCACCAGCGACCTGATCTCCGAATACGCCGACTTCGCCGCCGTGCTATCCGATGCCTTCCCCGATCTGAGCGGCCAGGCCGACATGCGTAGCCTGAGCCTGAAGGGCGCGCCGCGGCTGAAGACCATCGTCATGTACGGCAGCGGCGAGACGCCGCCTGGCTTCCTGGGCTGGCGAGACTTCGAGGCGCTGAAGGACGGCGCGACCGAGGACGAGGTCGAGCGCCGCCGCATCGCCGTGGCGCTGAAGGACCCGTGCATCATGATGTACACGTCCGGGACCACCGCGAACCCGAAGGGCTGCCCGATCACCCACGAGCACCTGGTGCGCAACGGCATCAACATGAACCGGGAGAAGTACCTGATGGGCCCGGACGACCGCATGTGGGACCCGCTGCCGCTGTTCCACATGTCGACCATCCTGCCCATGGCCGCCCTGTTCGATACCGGCGGCACATTCATCACCTCGACCCACTTCGAGGCGGGCCAGGCCCTGGAAATGATCGAGCGCGAGCGCGCCACCGTGCTGTTCGCCGCCTTCCCGACCATCACCGCCGCGCTGGTCAACCATGCCGACTTCAAGTCCCGCGACATGAGCCGGGTGAGGCGCATCAACAACGTGGCCCCGCCCGACCTGATGCGCCAGTTCGCCGCCGCCTTTCCGCAGGCGAGCCAGACCGCCGCCTACGGCCTCACCGAGGTCGGCGGCGTCATCGCCTTCGGCCATCCGGACGACAGCGAGGATCACCGTACCCGCGCCTGCGGCACGCCGTTCTCCGGCATCGAGGTGCGGATCGCCGACCCCGACACCGGCGAGAAGGTGCCGAACGGCGAGCGCGGCGAGATCGTCATCCGCGGCTACGCGGTGTTCGACGGCTACTACAAGGACCCGGTCAAGACCGCCGAGGCGTTCCGCGACGGCTGGTTCCGCACCGGCGATCTGGGCATGGTCGACGACGCCGGCCAGATCTTCTTCCTCGGCCGCCTCAAGGACATGCTGAAGGTAGGCGGCGAGAACGTCGCAGCGGTCGAGATCGAGAGCTTCATCTCCAACCACCCGGCGGTGAAGCTGGTGCAGGTGGTGGGCGTGCCCGATCCTCGCCTCGTCGAGGTCGCGGCCGCGTTCATCGAGCTCAGGCCCGGCGCGCGCTGCACCGAGCAGGAGATCATCGAGTTCTGCAAGGGCAGGATCGCCAGCTTCAAGGTGCCGCGCCATGTGCGCTTCGTCACCGAGTGGCCGATGTCCTCGACCAAGATCCAGAAATACCGGCTGCGCGACGACTTCGTCGCCGGACAGGCGGCCGCCGAGTGAGCGCACCGTCCACCGTCCCCGCCGACGCACCCTACCCGTCGCCGTCCAGCGCCTGGACCGCCGTTGGCGTGCTGGCGATCGCCACTGTCTTCGCCTTCGTCGACCGGCACCTGCTCTACATCCTCAGCGAACCGGTCAAGCAGACGCTGGCGATCAGCGACACCCAGATCAGCCTGCTGCAGGGCATGGCGTTCGTGGTGTTCTATGCCCTGTTCGGCCTGCCGATCGGCCGGCTGGTCGACCGCCGGAACCGGCGCAACATCGTCATCGCGGGCATCGTCGCCTGGAGCCTGATGACCATCGCCTGCGGCATGGCCACCGACTTCTGGACCCTGGCGATGGCCCGCGCCGGCGTGGGCATCGGCGAAGCCTGTTTGGCGCCCGCCGCGTTTTCCATGATCGCCGACTATTTCCAGCCTCGGCTACGCGGCCGGGCGATGGCCTGCATCATCATGTCGATCACGCTGGGCTCGGGCTGCTCCTATCTGATCGGCGCCGGCATGGCGCGGCTGGTGCCGGGAGCCGACCAGATCGATCTTCCGCTGCTTGGCGCGACCTATGGCTGGCAGCTCACCTTCTTCGCCGCCGCCCTGCCCGGTTTCCTGATCGCGGTCATGCTGGCGTTCATCCGCGAGCCGCCCCGGCGCGAGACGGTGATCCAGGTGCGCGAAGATGGCTCCGCCGGGCACTTGACCATCTGGGCTTTCGCCAGACGTCACCGGATCATCCTGTTCTGCCTGATGCTGGGAGCAGGGTTACTGGCGTTGGTGGCCTACGCGGTCGTCGCTTGGATGACGGCGCTCTACGTCCGCTACTATGGATATTCTGTCGCCACTATCGGCACCACGCTGGGCCTGATCAACATCATTGCGGGCTTGCCGGGCGGTCTGGTCGGCGGATATCTCAGCGACCTGTTCGCTGGACGGCCTGCCCGCGGCGGCCGGTTCAATGTGATGTGCATCGGTATCGCCGCTGGCGTGCCCGTGTTGATCCTGTGGCCGTTTGTCGACTCGGCGATGGTCAGCCTCATCTGCCTCGCTGGGCTGATGTTCATCCTGCCCTTGGCCACGGCGGCCATCCCCAGCTCACTGCAGGCCATTGTCCCTAACCAGTTCCGCGGCCAGACGACAGCCGTCCTCTACCTGATCAACGGCGCGTTCGGGGTTGCCTTCGGTCCCTTGATGATCGCGCTGGGTACCGACTACCTGTTCGTCGAAGGGGGTCTGCGCCAATCGCTTCAGGTGATCCTTCCGGTCGTCATGACGGTCGCCACGCTTTTGGTCTTGCTGGGACGACCAGCCTATGAACGCGCGCGGCGCGAGCTGCCCGAATAGGGATCAGATCGCCCGCGCGGCCAGGTTGGCGGTGCGGAACGCGTGCGGCAGGAACGCCTGCTCCTTCGCGTCGCCTACCACATGGACCTCGATGCCCAGCGCCTCGATTTCCGCCGCCAGCGCGTCGTTCGGCCGGTTCGGGGTCACCAGCACGACGGTCTCGGCGGGCACCGTCATGTCGCTCCAGCCGTCGAGCGAGCCCACCACCGCGTCCTCGCCGCCCACCTCCTTCAGATAGGCCTTGGTCAGCAGCTTGAAGCGGCCGTCCTTGCCCAGCCGCTCGAGCGCCGGCTGGGCGACGCCCGGCGTGACCATGCGCGGCGCGAACATTTCCTTGGTGGTGACGAAGGTCACCATGGCGCCCTTGTTCACCAGGAACTCGGCCGCGCCGATGCCCTCGTAGCCGCCGACGTCGTCGAGCACCAGCGCCGTGCCGCCCACCTGGTTGTGCCGTCCGGTCAGCAGCTGGGCGGTCGAGACCACGTGGTCCTGCCTCACGCCGCCGGGCCGCAGGTCCGGCAGCGGCGTCTGCACGCCGTCCATGCGCGGCGAGGCGCCGGCCGCCAGGATCACCACGTCGGGCCGGTGGGTCTCGACGAAGGCCGTGTTGACCCAGGTGTCGAGCAGCACGGTGACGCCGCGGCGCTCCATCTCGGCCTCGAGCCAGTCGACCGCGTCGCCGATGCCCTCATGCTTCGGCGCGAGCCGCGCCACCTGCACCGTGCCGCCCAGCGACGATCCGGCTTCCGCCAGCGTCACCCGGTGCCCGCGCAGGGCCGCGACGCGCGCCGCCTCCATGCCCGCCGGGCCGCCGCCGATCACCAGCACGTCCCTTGGCCGCTCGGCCGGGGGCGGCGTCTCGTCCATCTCCAGCTCCCGTCCGACGGTGACGTTGACGGTGCAGCTCAGCCGCCCCTGCATCAGCCCGCCCAGGCAGCCCTGGTTGCAGCCGATGCATCGCCTGATCTCGTGCTCGCGGCCTTCCAGCGTTTTCCTGACGATGTCCGGATCGGCGATATGGGCGCGGGTCATGCCGACCATGTCCGCATCGCCCCGGGCGATGGCGTCGTCGACGTCCTGCAGCGTCCGGAACCGGCCGGTGACGAAACGCGGGATGCGCCCCTGCGCCACCTTGGTGACCGGCACGCTCATGTGCAGCTCGTAGCCCGTTGGCTCGTGCATGGCGCCGATGATCTTCGAGCTGGCCGTGCCCGACGCACCGTGGGACACGTCGAGGAAGTCGATGAGACCCTCCTCCTGCAGCACCCTGGCGACGATCTGCTCGTGCTCCTCCACGTTCAGCCAGCCCGGTGCGTTGTTCGGACCGACGCGAAGGCCCAGCGGATAGCTGGGCCCGACCATGGCGCGGCAGGCACGAAGCGCCTCCAGCAGCAGCCGCATGCGGTTCTCGAAGCTGCCGCCATACTCGTCGGTGCGCTGGTTGAACCGCGGCGAGATGAACTGCTGGAACAGGAAATTGTGCGCGGCATGCACCTCGACCCCGTCGAGCCCGCCCTCGACCGCGCGTCGCGCCGCCTGGGCGAAGGCGTCGACCACCTCGGCGATCTCGTCCTTGGTCATGGCATGGGAGGTCAGGCCGGTCAGCGGGTTGACCAGGGTCTCCGACGCCGACCAGGGCTGCGCCCAGGGCGGCCCCTGCAAATAGCCCATGTGGTTGATCTGCGAGAACATGCGCATGCCGTGCGGCCGCACTGCCTGCATCAGCTTCCGGTAGCGCGGGATGATGTCGTCGCTCCAGGCGTGCATGGTCATCGGACCGGTCTTGTGCACGCTGGACGCTTCGGTGAGCGATAGCCCCACACCTCCCTTTGCCCGTGCCTCGTGATAGGCGATCAGGTCGTCGGACAGCTCGGCCCCCAGATTCGTGCCGTGCGCGGTCCGCAGGACGCGGTTCTTGATTTCCACGCCGTTGATCACGAACGGGCTGAACACGTGCTCCAATGCCATCGATGGTCCCCTGGAAGTCTCCCCGGGCCCATCATGGGGCCGGCCAGCAATTCCGTCAAACGTGACTTTTCCGGCTGCGGTCCGCTGAACGCGGCCAAATCTCTTTCATTGCACCGCGATATGCCCCATATGTTGGGAAGCACGGGGGCGAAGGGCCGGTCACCGGGCCCGAAGCCCTTGTGAGGACTGACTATTCTTGCCCGTCCGACCGGCGGGCAGGCCGGCGCCTTCCATATTCACGGCACCGTCCAATGAGGCTGGCACGGATTGCAGAAGGGCACGCAATCATCATTCTCGATCAAGGACAGCCTGCGCTACCTGCGGCGCCAGCTGCTGGTGTGCACGCCGCTCAACGCGCTCAACGCCTCGGTCCCCACCAACCGCATCGCCATCACCCGCAACATCGTCTACGGCCAGCACAAGCGGAAGCGGCTCGACGTCTACCGCCCTTCGGACATTCCCGGCCCTCTCCCGACCGTCGTCTTCTTCTATGGCGGCAAGTGGACCCAGGGACACCGCGAGGACTACCTTTTCGCGGGCCAGGGGCTGGCCTCCATGGGCTACGTGGTTGTCGTACCGGACTACAGGCTCTATCCCGAGGTGCGGTTTCCGGGCTTCATGCACGATGCCGCCGCGGCGGTCTTCTGGGCATCGAAATACGTCCACGACTATCGCGGCGATCCCGACCGCATCTTCGTCGCCGGGCATTCCGCCGGTGCCTTCATGGCGGCCAAGCTGGCGTTCAACCTCGAATACCTCGACCAGCGCGGCTACGACGCCCGCAAGCTGCGCGGTTTCGTCGGCCTGTCCGGGCCCTACGATTTCCTGCCCATGCTCAGGAAGGACCATGAGTTGGGCCAGATCTTCCGCAACCACATCGACTCCGACCTCAGCCAGCCCATCACCTTCGCCCATGCCGAGGCGCCGCCGACCCTTCTGCTCAGCGGCGAGAACGATCCCATCGTCTGGCCGGTGAATTCCGAGAACCTCCAGGCGAGGCTGACCGAACTGGGCGTTCACGCCGAATACAAGGCCTATCCCGGCATCAGCCACGCCGGCACCGTGCTGGCGCTTGCGCACATGTTCCGCTGGCGGGCTGGCATCGCGGAGGACGTCAACAGGTTCATCGACCAGTTCTCGCGCAGTTGAACCCGCTCTAAACCTGGACGGATTCCCAATATTCCGACGAAAACGCAAGGCTTTAGGTCAGATCAACCAGGCCTCCGCGCGGACAGAATATTGCAGATGCAAATGATACCGGCCCCAATTTGAGATTGCTCTTGCTGTCGTCGCGCCCGCATATTGGGGCATCCGCGGGGGACACTTTGGGCTCAATGATTAACGGATCGAGGCAGCTTGCACGCGCCATGGCCGATATGGCGTGGACGGCACTCCCCGACGGCAGCATCGACTTCGTCAACGACAAGGCGCGCGATTTCAGCGGCGACGCGCCCGGCGACGCGGGCGGGCTGCTCAACGCGCTCCACCCCGACGACCGCCATGCCATGCTCGAGGGATGGCAGACGTCGTTCGGAAACGGCGTACCCTTCGAAATCGAGCTGCGCGGCCGGCGGAGTGACGGCGCCTATCGCTGGTTCCGTATCCGCATCGTGCCCGTGCTCGCGGAGAACGGCGCCATCGACCACTGGTTCGGCACCTCCACCGACGTCCACGAAGCCCATGAAGCCCAGGACGCGCTGCGTCTCGCGCGCGCCCAGGCCGAGGCCATGGCGCTGAAGCTGCAGCGCATCCTCGACCATTCCGTCGACGCCATCTGCACGTTCAGCGCCGACGGCACCTGCATGGAAATCAGCGCCCGCTGCCGCGACATCTGGGGCTACGGCCCGGGCGAGCTGATCGGGCGCAATTTCGGCGACCTCATCCATCCGGACGACCGCACGGCGTCACGGCTCAACAACGCCGAGATCCGCGCCGGCAAGCAGGTCAGCACCATGACCCAGCGGCACTTCCGCAAGGACGGCCGCATCGTACATGTCCAGTGGTCGTCGGTCTGGTCCGAGGAGGAACAGCTGTTCTTCAACATCGCCCGCGACGTGACCGCCCAGATCGAGGCCGAGGCGCGGCTGCGTCAGTCGCAGCGGCTGGAGACCTTGGGCCAGCTGACCGGCGGTGTCGCCCACGACTTCAACAATTTGCTGACCGTCATCCTGGGCAATGCCGAGTACCTGGCCGAGCAGCTTCCCCCGCACGGCGACCTGCACCGGCTGGCCGTCGCCATGCAGGACGCCGCCGAGCGCGGCTCGGCGCTCAACCGCCGGCTGCTGGCGTTCGCCCGGCGCCAGCCGCTCGACCCGCGCATCACCGACGTGAACGGCCTGATGAGCGCCATGGACCATCTGCTGCGCCGCACCCTGGGCGAGCATGTGGAGATCGAGGTCATCCGGGCCGGCGGCCTGTGGCGCAGCTTCATCGACCCCGCGCAGATGGAATCCGCCATCCTGAACCTGTGCCTCAACGCGCGCGACGCCATGCCGGGAGGCGGCCGGCTGACCATCGAGACCGCCAACGCCTATCTGGACGCGCCCTATGCCGCCGGCCACGAGGACGTGCAACCCGGGCAGTATGTGATGATCGCCGTCACCGATACCGGACACGGCATGCCGCCGGAGGTGGCGAACCGCGCGTTCGAGCCGTTCTTCACCACGAAGGATGTCGGCAAGGGCAGCGGGCTGGGCCTGTCCATGGTCTACGGCTTCGTCAAGCAGTCCGGCGGCCACATCAAGATCTATTCCGAGGTCGGCCAGGGCACCGTCGTCCGGGTCTATCTGCCGAGAAGCCACGAGGCTGCCGAAGAGGCGGAAACGGGCACGCGCCAGCCCGCGGCCGCGACCGGCAACGACAAGATCCTGCTGGTGGAGGACGACGACCTGGTCCGCGGTCACGTGGAACAACAGCTGCGGGCGCTGGGCTACCGTGTCGTGGCGGCCGCCAGCGGACCCGAGGCGCTCGAACTCCTGCGGCGGGTCGAGGACTTCGACCTGCTGTTCACCGACATGGTGATGCCTGGCGGCATGAACGGCCAGCAGCTGGCCGGCGCGGCCCACGAAATCTACCCGGACCTGCCCGTGCTGTTCAGCTCCGGCTACACCGAGAACGCCATCATCCATCACGGCCGGCTCGACCCGGGCGTCCACCTTCTCACCAAACCCTACCGCCGCGAGGAAATGGCCAGGAAGGTGCGCGAGGTGCTGAACCAGTCGCGCGACCTGGCGCACCAGACATCCTAGTGTCCCGCACGGCCGAGCCGTCCTACACTGCGGCCATGCTGGAGTTGCGCGGCGTGGAGAAACGGTTTGGCGAGGCGCACGCGGTGCAGCCGGTGTCGCTGGACATTCCGCGAGGCCGCACCACCGTGCTGATCGGCCCCAGCGGCTGCGGCAAGTCGACGATCCTGCGGATGCTGATCGGCCTCGTGCCGCCCGACCGCGGCGAGGTGCTGTGGGACGGCGCGCCGCTGTCCGGCCGGCTCGCCGAAGCCCGGCGCCGCACCGGTTACGTCATCCAGGATGGCGGCCTGTTCCCTCACCTCACGGCACGCCAGAACGTCTGCCTGATGCCCGAGCATCTCGGCTGGGACGCGGCGCGGCGCCAGGCGCGCATGGATGAACTGGCGGCGCTCGCCCGCTTCCCTGCCGACCGGCTCGATGCCTGGCCCGCCGAGTTGTCCGGCGGCCAGCGGCAAAGGGTCGCGATCATGCGGGCGCTGGCGCTCGATCCGGACGTACTGCTGCTCGATGAGCCGCTGGGCGCCCTCGACCCGTTGATCCGGCGCGGTTTGCAGGACGATCTCCGGAACATCTTCCGCGATCTCGGCAAGACCATCGTGCTGGTGACCCACGACATGCACGAGGCGGCGTTCTTCGGCGACCTGATCGTGCTGATGCGCGGCGGCGCGGTGGTGCAGCAGGGCGCCCTCGCGGACCTGCTGGAGCGTCCCGCCGATCCGTTCGTGGAAGAGTTCATCCGCGCCCAGCGCAGCGAGCTGCCGCCATGATCCGGCCGCTGCTGGCGTTACTGTTCTTCGTTTGGTCCGGACCGGCGATGGCGGCGACCGTGGGCTCCAAGGCCTTTACCGAGGGCGTGATCCTTGGCGAGGTTCTGGCCCAGTCCCTGCGCACAGCCGGCATCGAGGCCACGCACAGGGTCGGATTGGGCGGCACCCGCGTGGTCTGGGAGGCGCTGAAGGGCGGCGATATCGACGCCTATGTGGACTACACCGGCACCATCGCCGCCGAGATCCTCGCGCTGGACGCGGCTTCCCCGGAAGCGATGCGCGCCGCCCTGAAGGCCGACGGCATCGGCATGAGCGCCCCCCTGGGCTTCGAGAACACCTACGCGGTCGCCATGCGGCGCGACCGCGCCGAGGCGCTGGGGATCTCCCGCCTGTCCGACCTGCGTGGCCACCCCGGGCTGAAGCTGGCGTTCAGCAACGAGTTCCTCGACCGGGCGGACGGCTGGCCGCTGCTGCGCCAGCGCTACGGCCTGCCGCAGGACGGCGTGCGGGGAATCGAGCACGAGCTCGCCTACCGGGCCATCGGCTCCGGCGCCATCGACGCCACCGACGTCTATACGACCGACGCCAACATCCCGGCCTACGGGCTTACCGCGTTGCGCGACGACCGCCATGTGTTTCCCGAGTATCAGGCGGTCGTCCTCTACCGCCTCGATCTTCCGGCCGAGGCAGTCGCCGCGCTGAAGCGGCTCGAAGGCCGCATCGACGCCGCCCGCATGCAGGCCATGAACGCCGCCGTCACCCTCGGCGGCGAAAGCGAGCAGGCGGTCGCCGCGGACTTCCTCGCGGCAGGCGGCGGCGCGGCGATCGAGGCCGACGGGTTCTGGACGCGGCTCGCCCGCAACACCGCCGGACACCTGACGCTGGTCGCCCTTTCCCTTGGCGCGGCCATCCTCGTCGCCGTGCCGCTCGGCATTGCCGCCTTCCGCCGGCCCCGCGCCGGCCAGGCGATCCTGGCCGCTGCGGGCGTCGCCCAGACGATCCCGTCGCTCGCCCTGTTCGTGTTCATGATCCCGCTGGTGGGCATCGGCGGCCCGCCGGCGCTGATCGCGCTGTTCGTCTACAGCCTGCTGCCGATCATCCGGAACACCCATGCGGGCCTCCACGGCATCCCCGCGAGCCTGCGGGAATCGGCCGAGGCGCTGGGCCTGCCGCGGGGCGTGATCCTGCGCCGCATCGAGCTGCCGCTCGCCGCCCGCTCGATCATGGCCGGCATCAAGACCGCCGCGGTCATCAATGTGGGCACAGCAACCCTCGGCGCGCTGATCGGTGCGGGCGGCTATGGTCAGCCCATCCTGACCGGCATCCGGCTCGCCGACACGGGCCTCATCCTCGAGGGCGCGGTTCCCGCCGCCCTGCTGGCGCTCCTCACGCAAGGCGCTTTCGAGCTGCTCGAACGCAGGCTCGTCCCCCGGGGATTGCGCTTGCCGCGCCAGGCCGCCGGTGCATAATCCGCCGCCATGACCGACGACGAGAAATTCCGCGGCATCATCCGCAGCCAGCGGTTCATCGACCGGATTCCCCACATGAGCGCGATCGGCCTGCAGCTGGTCGACTTCGCGCCCGGCGCGGTCACCGTCCGCCTGCCCTACAGCCGCGACCTGGTCGGCAACCTCGACACCGGCGTGCTGGCGGGCGGCGCCATCTCGGCGGTGCTCGACAATGTCTGCGGCTCGGCCGTCGTCGCCCGGGTCGAGAAGTCGGACGCCTTCGCCACGCTCGACCTGCGCATCGACTACATGCGCCCGGCCGAGCCCGGCCTCGACGTCTATGCGTACGCCGAGTGCTACAAGGTGACGCGGCTGATCGCCTTCGTGCGCGGCGTCGCCTATCACGACGACCGGGAAAAGCCCATCGCCAACGCGACCGCCACCTTCATGTTCACCGGGCAGGGCAAGCTCGCCCAGGCGAGCGGCTGATGAGCGGCTTTCACGATACCTTCCAGCGCATGAAGCAGAACGGTGATTTCTCCGGCCTGCAGGACGCCGTGCCCTATGCGAAGTTCCTCGGCGTCTCCATCGCCGTGGAGGATGGCCGCGTCGTCACCAGCATGGCGTTCGACCAGAAGCTGATCGGCAACACCGCCCTGCCCGCCCTGCACGGCGGCACCCTGGCGGCATTGCTGGAGCTGGCCGCCATCTTCCAGATCGCCCACGAGATCGAGACCGAGGCGATGCCCAAGACCATTACCGTCACCATCGACTACATGCGCTCCGGCGCGCCGCGCGACACCCATGCCCGCGCCTGGGCGACCCGTATCGGCCGCCGCGTCGCCAACGTTCGCGCCGAAGCCTGGCAGGACGATCCGAAGAAGCCGATCGCCGCCGCGCACATCAATTTCCTGCTGTCGTAGGTTTGTCTTTGCCGCCGCATGTTTCCGTGCGGTAAACAACAAGCCCATCTCGCAACGCCAGCAGGATCGCCATGCCCCGGAATACCGTCGTGCGCTTCGTGAAGCGCCCCACCGGCTTCGTCGACGAAAGCAGCTTCGCCGTCGGGTCCGCCGAAATGCCGAAACCGGCCGACGGCCAAATCCTGCTGCGCAACTTCTACCATTCGCTCGATCCCTACATGCGCCCGCGCATGACCGAGATGGACAGCTACACCCCACCCTTCGAGGTCGGTCAGATCATGGACGGCGGTGGCATGGGCGTCGTCGTCGAAAGCCGCCATCCCGACTATGCCCCCGGCGACGTGGTGATGGGCATGCTGCAATGGGCCGAATACCAGGCGGCGACGCCGGGCGGATTCATGCGCAGGATCGAGCCAGGCGTTGCGCCCTGGAAGGACTATCTCGGCGTGCTCGGCGGCGCCTCGCTCACCGCCTATGTGGGCATGAAGCTGATCGGCGAGCCCAAGCCCGGCGAAACCCTCTACGTCTCCGCCGCCTCGGGCGCGGTCGGCTCCATCGCCGCCCAGATGGGCAAGATCATGGGCTGCCGCGTCGTCGGCTCGGCCGGCGCCGACGACAAGGTGGCCTGGCTGAAGGACGAGCTGGGCCTCGACGCCGCGTTCAACTACCGCACGGCGAGCAGCATGGACGCCGCGCTCGCCGAGCACTGCCCCGAAGGCATCGACATCGATTTCGAGAATGTCGGCGGCGAGACGCTGCAGGCGGTGCTCGACCACATCCGCCCCCACGGCCGCATCATCATGTGCGGCGCCATCTCCGAGTACAACGAGCCGGGACCGGGCCTCAGGCACGTCTTCCGCATCGTCAGCCACAAGGTGCGCATGCAGGGCTTCATCGTCTCGGACCATTTCGACATGATGCCCGCCTTCGCCGCCGACATGGCCGGCTGGCTGAAGGACGGCAAGATCAAGTACCGCGAGACCGTGGTCGAGGGCATCGAGAACATGCCGAAGGCGCTGGTCGGCCTGTTCCGCGGCGAGAATTTCGGCAAGCTCATCGCCAAGGTCGGCCACGAGCCGAATTGACGTATTGTGGCGCGCGAGCCGAACCCTCGCCCTCTGGGAGAGGGAGCGCCCGCGGCCGCAGGCCGTGGGAGGGTGAGGGGCGTTGTCGATGAAAGGGCGAGGCCGGAGCGTATGGGATGCAACGCCCCTCACCCTGACCCTCTCCCAGAGGGAGAGGGAACTCACGCCTTCAGCACCTCATAGGCCGCGATCACGCTCTTGAACCGCTCCGCCGCCTCCTCGTCGCCCGGGTTGGCGTCCGGATGATGCTTCTTGGCGAGGTCGCGGAAGGCAGCCTTGATCTCGGACTGGTCGGCGGCGCCGTCGAGGCCCAGCACGTCGAGGGCGGCGTTCCGCTCCCGCTCCTCCTTGGTGACCCCGCTCGAGGCATCACGGAAAGTGCCGGCGTCGCGGTAGCCGCGCGCCCGCTTCATCTCCTCGCGCGCCAGACGCTCGGCCTCGTCCTGGGTCAGGCCCTTGAAATAGTTCCAGTTGCGGTTGTAGGCGCCGGCATGCTCCTGGCAGAACCAGAACTTCTCGTCGGAATCGCGGAACTTGGGCGCCGGGCATTCACCGGCCTCGCCGCACCCTTCCCAGTCGCACATGCGCACCGACACGGCTTCCCGCCGTGTGTTGCCATATCCGCCCCAGCGCGGAAATCCCCAGCTCTTGGTTCGCGACATGCCGGTCCCGACTCACAGATTCCAGATTTTTACCATGAACTCGTGACGCCGGGACAACACCGCGAGGTCACAGCACGCCATCCGTCGCGGACGGCACCTCGCGCCACTCCGGCCCGGTCGGCGGCGCGGGCTCGTCCGGCGGACTGGCTTCCATGGGCGGCGGCGAAGGCTCCGACGGCGCCTCGGGCGCGTCGTCCTCCACCTCCAGAGGCTCCGGCGCCTCCCACTCCTCCCTGGGCAGCAGATAGTCGCGCGCATCCGATTCCACGATCAGGCCGTGAGCCAGCGCGCCTGCCCGCGCCCGGTCGGACAGCTGCCCCGCGACGACGACGCCGCGCCAGGCGATCTGCGGCGTCCGGTAGGCCGCCAGCGCCGATGTCGTCTTGTCGAACCACTCGGTCCAGTGGATGCGGTCCGCCGGCATGGCCATGGCGAACCCGCCGTCGGCGGTGACCATGGCCAGGTTCTCGTCCAGTTCCTCGAACCGGGCGATCGGCCGCACCGTCGCGTGGTAGGTGCGCATCATCTCCACCGACCGCTGCATCAGCAGCGCGCCCAGGTCGGAATCGACCATGCCCGCGCGCCTGATCACCGCCTGCCGGTTCATCACGCCGGCCATGCTCTCGAGCGCCAGCGTGATGATGGTCTCGTGCCGCGGCGTGAAGTGGTCGTTGTCCATGAACGCGTCGATCTCCCGCTCCTCGGCCCACATCTCCTTGAGGGCGCGGCGGTTGCGGATGCGCAGGTCCTCCGGGGTCATGTCGCGCAGGATCTGGTTCGCCTGCCGGGTGTACTGGATCGCGCTGAGCGCCTTGCCGGCCGCCGCCGGCAGCGACACCGGGATCATCGCCCCCTTGAAGGCGAGGCCGCCGGCGAAGCTGGCGTAGGAGACGTCGTTGATCTCCTTCTGCAGGGTCACGTTCGCGGAATAGACGTCGACGCCCAGCTTGAACGCCACCTTGCGCTTCAGCGCCGAGAAACCGAGCAGTTCGGCGGGGTAGCTGTCCTCCTTTTCGCCGCGGCTGCCCGACACCATCTCGCCCACCCGCTGGCCAAACTTCCACAGCGCCACCGGCACGCCCTTGACGGTCTCGATCGGCGACTCGATCAGCGCCTTCAGCCCCTTGAAGGGGCTCTTGAGCGCCGACGCGAAGCCCGACGCGAACGCCTTGGTGCTCTTGATCTTGCGCAGCTGGGCGATCGCGCGGGTCTCGGCGACGTATTTCTCCAGCAGGTCCTGGGTGACCACGTCGTAGCCGCCGAAAATCGTCGACAGCATGTAGCGGTTCGAGAATCCCTGGGCGGTCACCTCGCCGATCACCTCGAACGTTTCGCCCTTGCAAAGCTCCGGCGGCAGCAGCGCCGACGGCGGAAAGGTCATCGGCGGCTCGTAGCCGTCCATCTGCGCGCGCGCGAACGACGGCAGCAGGCCGAACAACGGCGCGGCGGCCGCCATCCCGAGGATGGTTCTGCGATTGATCCCAAAGCCCATGGTCACATAATTAGGAGTATCGTCCGGGTTCGCCAAAGAGAAACGGCGGGCCGAGGCCCGCCGTTCCATCGATGGCTTTCGCGATGCCGCGATCAGGCGGCCTTCGGGGCCGCGGCGCGGATCTTCGCGTCGACGTAATCCTCGAACTTGGCGAAGTTCTGGATGAACAGGTCGACCAGGTGACGCGCCTTGGCGTCGTAGGCCGCCTTGTCCGCCCAAGTGTCGCGCGGGTTCAGGATCTCGGTCGGCACGCCGGCGCAGGCGGTCGGGACCTCGAAGCCGAAATTCGGGTCGACGACCATCGGCGCGTGCTTCAGCGAGCCGTCCAGCGCCGCGTTCAGCAGGGCGCGGGTCACCTTGATCGGCATGCGCTTGCCGGTGCCGAATTCGCCGCCGGTCCAGCCGGTGTTGACCAGCCAGCAATCCACCTTGTGGTCGGCGATCTTCTGCTTCAGCAGATTGCCGTAGACCGACGGATGGCGCGGCATGAACGGCGCGCCGAAGCAGGTCGAGAACGTCGCCTGCGGCTCGTTGCCCAGGCCCTTCTCGGTGCCGGCGACCTTGGCGGTGTAGCCCGACAGGAAGTGGTACATGGCCTGCTCGGGCGACAGCTTGGCGATCGGCGGCATGACGCCGAACGCGTCGCAGGTCAGCATGATGATGTTCTTCGGGTGGCCGGCGACGCCGGTCTCCGAGGCGTTCGGAATGTAGGACAGCGGATAGGCGCCGCGGCTGTTCTCGGCCAGCGTGTCGTCGTCCAGGTCCAACTCACGGGTGACCGGGTCCATCACCACGTTCTCGAGCACGGTGCCGAAGCGCTGGGTGGTGGCGTGGATCTCGGGCTCGGCCTCGGCCGACAGGCGGATCATCTTGGCGTAGCAGCCGCCCTCGATGTTGAACAGCGAGGTGTTCGACCAGCCGTGCTCGTCGTCGCCGATCAGGGTGCGGTGCGGATCGGCCGACAGGGTCGTCTTGCCGGTTCCCGATAGGCCGAAGAACACGGCGGCGTCGCCCGAGTGGCCCACATTGGCCGAGCAGTGCATGGACATGACGTCCTTGCCGGGCAGGATGTAGTTGAGGATCGAGAACACCGACTTCTTCATCTCGCCGGCATAGGAGGTGCCGCAGATCAGCACCACGCCGCGGGTGAAGTCGAGCGCGATCACGGTCTCGCTGCGGGTACCGTGACGGGCCGGATCGGCCTTGAAGTCCGGGGCATGCAGGATGGTGAAACCGGGCACGAAATCCTGCAGTTCGCCGACGCGCGGCTCGATCAGCAGGTGGCGCAGGAACAGGTTGTGCCAGGCGTGCTGGTTGACCACGCGCACGTTCAGCCGGTAGTCGGGATCGGCGCCGGCATAGAGGTCGGCGACGAACAGCTCCTGGGAGCCCAGATACTCGGTGATTTCCTTCTCGAGCTGGGCGAAGGTCGCCTGCGACATCTCGGTGTTGTTGGCCCACCAGATCGCGCCCTCGGAACCCGGCTCGCGGACGATGTACTTGTCCTTGGCGGAACGGCCGGTGTGCTGGCCGGTCTCGACCACCAGCGCGCCGCCAGCCGAAACCCTGCCCTCGCCGCGGCGCACCGCTTCCTCGAACAGAATCGCGGAATCCAGGTTCCAGTTCACTGGACGCTGGGGCGCGATGCCATGTTTATCCAAACCGAAATTGCTGACACGGGGGTTCGTGGTTCCCACGGGCCTATCTCCCAGAACAGTCATGACGAGTGGTGGATGCGCAGAACGCCGTTTTCAATGGTCCGCCCCAATTCGCGCAAGGGTATAGGCACAGACGGCTGACGCTGGCAACGAGAGATTTACGGGTTTGTGACACCGGCGCTCAATACCCTCATGCCGTGGATGCAAGGCGTGCCCGTTTGACGAGATCGACGAGCGCCACGCGTGCCTCCTGAGAGGAGCGGACGAAGGTGTCGAAAGTGAGACGCAGCCGATTTGTTCCGTCGGCGATATCAAAGCCTTCCGGATCGATCCCGGTCATCCGCCAGGCGCCCGGTGAAGCCCCTTCCAAGGCTGTGGCGTAGAGCGAGAGCGCGTCGGCGTGGTCCTCGTTCATGTGGTCGACGATGCCCGATTCCGCGGCCGCGAGGTCCATCCATACGGTCTCGGCGAGCACCAGATCCCCGCCCTCGATCCAGGCGATTCGCCCGAACCCCGCAACCAGGTGCGCGCGCTCCAAGGTCATGCGCCAAAGGCCGAAATCCGTGAATCCGGAATAGCGCGCTGCCGATGGATGCTGCGCAACATAACGCGCCTTGAGCTGCTCGTCGGGCTCGGGCCGAAGCGTCCCGATCAGCGTCACGCGCGGCTGGTCGAGCCGCGCGCCGCCATGTATCAGCAGGCTGGCGCGCCCGTCGCGGCGCAGGTTCATGGTGTGCTGGGCGAGCGCCGAGATCAGCACCATCGGCGCGCCGCCGCCGTCGCATGCGGTCTCCACCAGCGATACGTAGGGAGCTCCGTCCTCGGTCAGCGTCCCCAGCGCGGCGTGACGGGCGGCACGCACCAGGAACCTTGCCGTTTCCCCGGCGTTAGCGGTATCTGGTTCCGTAGGCATGAGAAAGGTCCCGCCCTTATGTGGTCACGATTGATTGCGAAGGTTGCGACAACGCGCGTAACGTCAACATTCAACTCACCTGGAAACTGGGCTGTCCGGGCCAAGGGTCGGACTGGGGATTAGGCAATGGCAACGATCGCACTGGTAGACGACGACCGCAACATCCTGACCTCCGTCGGCATGGCGCTGGAGGCCGAGGGTCTGGCGGTGCGTACCTATTCGGACGGCACGTCGGCGCTCGCCGCTCTGACCGCCCAGCCGGCCGACCTGGCCGTGCTTGACGTCAAGATGCCGCGCATGGACGGCATGGAGCTGCTGCAGAAGCTCCGCCGGGTCACCGACATGCCCGTGATCTTCCTCACCTCGAAGGACGAGGAGATCGACGAGGTACTCGGCCTCAAGCTCGGCGCCGACGACTATATCCGCAAGCCGTTCTCGCAGCGCCTGCTGATCGAGCGCATCCGCGCCATCCTGCGCCGCGCCGAAGGCCGCGCCGCCGCCCCGAGCAGCGACAAGGTGATGGTGCGCGGCAAGCTCGTCATGGATCCGGGCCGCCACAGCTGCACCTGGGACGACCAGCCGGTGACGCTCACGGTCACCGAGTTCCTGATCCTTCAGGCGCTGGCGACGCGGCCGGGCCACGTCAAGACGCGCGACCAGCTGATGGACGCCGCCTATGACGACCAGGTCTATGTGGACGACCGCACCATCGACAGCCACATCAAGCGCCTGCGCAAGAAATTCCGCGAGATCGACGACAACTTCTCGGGCATCGAGACGCTGTACGGCATCGGCTACCGATACGCCGAGGAAAAGACCTGAGCCGGGTAGCCGCGGAGCCGGGCGGTGAGCCTCCGCAAATTCATCAGGCGTGACGGAGGCCGGCCGGCGGCTCCCGCATCCACCTATTACCGCCTGCCGTTCTCCGGCCTCACGGGCCGAATCCTGCTGCTCAACGTCATCGGCCTCGCCGTCCTCGTCGGCGGCGTCCTCTACGTCAACCAGTACCGCACCGGCCTGATCGAGACGCGCCTGACGGCGCTGCGCAGCCAGGCCGAGATGCTTGCCGGCGCGCTCGCCGAGACCGTCGACAGCGAGACCGAGACCGGCGCGCTGGAGATGGAGCGCGCCGCCTCGCTGCTTCGCCGCCTGTCCGCCGACCGGGCCGACCGTGTCCGGCTGTTCGAGACCGACGGCACGCTTGCGCTCGACACCCGCAAGCTCAATCCCTCGACCCAGGTGGTCACCATCCCGCTGCCGCCGCCGGGCCAGCGCGAGCAGGTGAGCATGCTCCAGGCGCTGTGGGAGAAGTTCCGCGCCTTCTCGATCCGCGCCATGTCGTCCGACCCGAACTACCCGCTCTACGAGGAGCGTTACGACCAGACTGCCGCCGATTATCCCGAAGTGCTCAAGGCGCTCACCGGCGCGCCCGAGGAGGCGGTGCGCATCCGGAAGGATCGTTCGCTGGTGCTGACCGTCGCCGTGCCCATCGAACATTTCCGCCATGTGCTGGGCGCGCTCCTGGTGTCGGTCGAGACCACCGAGATCGAGGAGGTGGTGCGCCAAGAACGCCTCGCCATCCTCGAGATATTCCTCGTCGCGCTGTCGGTCACCATGCTGCTGTCGATCCTGCTGGCGGGGACCATCGCCCGTCCGGTGCAGCGGCTTGCCGCGTTCGCGCACACCGTGCGGCAAGGCCGGGGGCGCGAGGCCATCGTTCCCGACTTCTCCAACCGCCGGGACGAGGTCGGCGACCTGGCGCGGGCGCTGCGCGACATGACCGCGGCGCTCTATCGCCGCATCGACACGATCGAGGGCTTCGCCGCCGACGTGGCCCATGAGGTGAAGAACCCGCTCACCTCGCTGCGCAGCGCCGTCGAGACCATGGAACGGACCCAGAATCCGGACCACAAGGCCAAGCTGATGACGATCATCAAGCACGATATCGACCGGCTGAACCGGCTGATCAGCGACATTTCCAACGCGTCGCGCCTCGACGCCGAACTGCTTCGCGCCGACATGCAGGAAATCGACGTGCCGTCGATGATGCGCGAGATCATATCGGTCTACGCGACCCTGGACGAAAAGGGCAATCCGCCCAGCGGGCGCCGGCCGCGCATCGTGCTGGATGTGGAAGGCTACAATCTGGTGGTATATGGAATCGAGAGCCACCTCGGACAGGTCATGCGCAACCTCATCGACAATGCGATCTCGTTCAGCCCGCCGGGCGGCGTGATCACCATCGCCGTGCGGCGCACCCGCGATACCCTGCTCATCACCGTCGAGGACGAAGGCCCCGGCATTCCCGACGAACGCCTCGACGAGATCTTCGAGCGCTTCTATTCGGAGCGGCCGGAGGAAGAGGGCTTCGGCAGCCACTCCGGACTGGGCCTCAACATTTCCCGCCAGATCGTCGCCGTGCATGACGGCTCGATCTGGGCCGAGAATCGCTACGGATCGGAAGGCGAAGTCGGGCCGCCGCTCGGTGCACGCTTCATCATCACCCTGCCGGCGGTCGGCATCCAGCAGAAGCCGCCCAAGGCGCCCGACCGGACCTCGACCGAGATCGCATGAGCACCATTCACGCCACCTGCGTCGCGATCGACGGATTGGGGGTGTTGCTGCGCGGACCGTCGGGATCGGGCAAGTCCGACCTGGCGCTGCGGCTGATCGACGGCGGCGCGGAACTGGTCAGCGACGACTACACGGTGCTCGAGTGCCGCGGCGGCAGGCTGCTCGCCACCGCACCGCAGAGCATCAAGGGCATGCTGGAAGTGCGCGGCGTCGGCATCCTGCCCATGCCGGTCAGGGCTCGAGCCGTCGTCGCGATCGTCGTCGACCTCACCACCGACGTGATGATCGAGCGGCTGCCGGCGCCCGATGCCGCCGTGATCGACGGCATCGCCGTCCCGCGCATCCTGGTCGCGCCGTTCGAGGTGTCGGCCGCGGCCAAGGTCCGCCTCGCCGCCAAGGCGCACGCGCCGCAGGACACGGAAACATGACCGCGCGCAACCGCATCGTCCTGGTGACCGGCCTCTCGGGGGCGGGCCGCAGCTCGGCGCTGAAGGCGCTGGAGGATTTGGGCTACGAGGCGGTCGACAACGTCCCCTTCGCGCTGGTGCCGAACCTGGTCCAGCCGGCCGCCGACGATCCCGCCGACGAACCGATGGGCGCCGTCGCCGTCGGCATCGATTGCCGCACCCGCGCCTTTGGCGCCGAGCGCTTCGAGCGCCTGATGGCGACGCTTCGCGCCCGCGACGATCTCGACGTGACGTTGATCTTCCTCGACGCCAGCGACGCGGTGCTGAAGCAGCGCTTCACGGAGACTCGTCGGCGCCACCCCATGGCCATGGACCGCCCGGTGCAGGACGGCCTCGACCAGGAGCGCGTGATGCTCGCGCCGGTCCGCCAGTTCGCCGACATGCTGATCGACACCTCCGAACTCACCGGCCACGACCTGCGGCGGCTGATCCGCGACCAGTTCCAGCTCGGCACCTCCAGCGGGGTCGCCATCACCGTCACGTCGTTCTCGTTCCCGCGCGGCCTGCCCCGCGATGCCGACACGGTGTTCGACGTTCGCTTCCTGCGCAATCCGCACTATGTGCCCGAACTCAAGCCGCGCACGGGCCTGGACGCCGGAGTCGCGGACTACATCCGCCAGGATCCCGAGTTCGACGGCTTCTTCGCGAAGATCGGCGATCTGGTCCTGAGCCTGCTGCCCAGCTATGCGCGGGAGGGAAAAGCCTACCTGACCATTGCATTTGGCTGCACCGGAGGAAAACACAGGTCCGTGTTCCTCGCCGAATGCCTCAGCAGCCTATTGCGTGACCGTGGCTTCGGCGTTACCACCGTGCACCGCGATGCCGGCGTGGAGTTGTCCGGCTCGTCGCCGCCTAGTCGTCAGGATTGCGATTAATGATCGGGTTGGTTCTCGTCACCCACGGCCATCTGGCCGATGAATTCGTCGCCGCGATGGAGCACGTGGTGGGACCGCAGCGACAGGTCCGGGCGATCTCGATCGGCCCCGAGGACGACATGGAGCGACGCCGCAAGGACATCCTCGACGCCGTCGCGTCCGTCGACTCCGGCACCGGCGTGGTCCTGCTCACCGACATGTTCGGCGGCACGCCGTCCAACCTCGCCATCTCGATCATGGACAAGGCCAAGGTCGAGGTCATCGCCGGCATCAACCTGCCCATGCTCATCAAGCTCGCCAGCGTGCGCGTCTCCAGCTCGCTCGAGGACGCTGTTGCTTCCGCCCAGGAATCCGGGCGAAAATACATCAACGTCGCATCGACGCTGCTGACGGGTAAGGACTGAGTGCCGGGGGAAGCGCCTCACAAGACGGTCATGATCACCAACCGCCGCGGGTTGCACGCCCGCGCGTCGGCCAAGTTCGTCAACCTCGCCGCCCAGTTCGACGCCACGGTCCACGTCACCGGCCCCAATGACGGCGAGCGCGTGGTCGGCACATCGATCATGGGACTGATGATGCTGGCGGCGGGACCCGGCACCTCCATCCAGATCGAGGCCAGCGGCCGGCAGGCGGACGAGGCCGTCAACGCCCTGGCGTCCCTGGTGGAAGCCAAGTTCGACGAGGACTGAGCCGTTCCTCGAAATAGATATAGAAATATATAAAGATATCCTTATACTTGCCGTCGCTCCGGACCCCTTGGTCCGACCACATGCTATGGCAGGACCCCGATGAACGCGTTTTCCGATTTCAAAGTAGCCGATATGTCGCTGGCGCCCTGGGGCCGCCGCGAGATCACCATTGCCGAAACCGAGATGCCCGGCCTGATGGCGTTGCGCGAGGAATATGGCGCTACCCAGCCGTTGAAGGGCGCGCGCATCGCCGGCTGCCTGCACATGACCATCCAGACCGCGGTGCTGATCGAGACGCTGACCGCGCTGGGCGCCGAGATTCGCTGGAGTTCGTGCAACATCTTCTCGACCCAGGACCAGGCCGCCGCCGCCATCGCCGCGTCGGGCGTCCCCGTCTTCGCCTGGAAGGGTCTCACCGAGACCGAGTTCGACTGGTGCATCGAGCAGACCATCCTGGGCCCCGACGGCTGGCGCCCGAACATGATCCTCGACGATGGCGGCGACCTGACCGCCATGATGATCAACCGGTTTCCCGAGCTGATGCTGGAGGTGCGCGGCATCTCCGAGGAGACCACCACCGGCGTCCTGCGCCTCTACCAGCTCGAGAAGCTGGGCAAGCTGCCGGTGCCCTGCATCAACGTCAATGACAGCGTCACCAAGTCCAAGTTCGACAACCTCTATGGCTGCCGCGAGAGCCTGATCGACGGCATCAAGCGCGCCACCGACGTGATGCTGGCCGGCAAGGTCGCCGTGGTCGCCGGCTATGGCGATGTTGGCAAAGGCTGCGCCGCCAGCCTGCGCGGCCAGGGCGCTCGCGTGCTGATCACCGAGATCGACCCGATCTGTGCGTTGCAGGCGGCGATGGAAGGCTACCAGGTGGTGACCATGGAAGAGGCCGCCGCGATCGGCGACATCTTCGTCACCGCCACCGGCAACATCGACATCATCACCCTCGACCACATGCACGCCATGAAGGATCGGGCGATCGTCTGCAACATCGGCCACTTCGACAGCGAGATCCAGGTGGCGCGGCTGCACAATTACTCCTGGCAGGAAGTGAAGCCGCAGGTGGACGAGATCGAGTTCCCCGACGGCAAGCGCATCATCCTCCTGGCCAAGGGCCGGCTGGTGAATTTGGGCTGCGCCACCGGCCACCCCAGCTTCGTGATGAGCACCTCCTTCACCAACCAGGTGATCGCCCAGATCGAGCTGTGGCAGAACTTCGACAACTACGAGAAGAAAGTCTATGTGCTGCCCAAGCACCTGGACGAGAAGGTCGCCCGCCTGCACCTGGCTCGCCTCAACGCCAAGCTGACCGAGCTGAAGCCCGAGCAGGCCTCCTATATCGGCGTCACCCCGCAGGGCCCGTTCAAGGCCGACCATTACCGTTACTGAGTTTCTCCGGCATCCCGGAACGGCAGCCCCCGCCTCGCGCGGGGGTTTTCGTTTGGGGAATCACTCCGCCGCAGCCCCACACTCCGCCCGTCATCCCGGCGTGCGCGCATAGGCGTCAACTTAACAAGGGTGTGGCTGATCACCAGCTTCCCAGGTTGTGAACGGGCCGATAGAACGCCCCTCACCCTGCCCTCTCCCAAGGGGAGAGGGTGCGATGGAGCGCGCCGCACGTTCCCTCTCCCCTTGGGAGAGGGTTAGGGTGAGGGGCGTTGGCGCCGTTCATTCCGCCGACCGCAACAATCGAATCCCTAAGTAGACGCCTATGGGCGAAGGCCGGGATGACGGCTGTGATGTGTCGACCGCTAGCGTAAAAAGGCAAACAGCACTACAACATCTAGATGCTGACGCTACCCCTGCCCGACATCGACACGACCGCCCGCATCGCGCGCGCGCTCGCGCCGCTGCTCCGGTGCGGCGACGTCATCGCCCTCGAAGGCGACCTGGGCGCGGGCAAGACCGCGTTCGCCCGTTTCCTCATCCAGGGGCTGGGCGTCGAGGACGAGGTACCGAGCCCCACCTTCACCCTGGTGCAGACCTATCCGGTCGAGGGGCGGGATTTCGAGGCCGTCTGGCACTTCGACCTCTACCGCATCGAGGACCCCGACGAGGTCGATGAACTGGGCATGGACGAGGCGCTCGACACCGGCGTCACCCTGATCGAATGGCCGTCGCGCATGGGCGCGCGCCTGCCCGCCGACAGGCTTTCCATCGCCCTCGCTTTGGTGGAGGATCGGCGCAGCATGACCCTTTCCGGCGGCCCGTCCTGGACCGGCCGCCTCCAGCAGATCGGAGACCTTCTGAGTTGAGCCGCGAAGCCGAAATCGACGCGTTCCTGGGACGGGTCTGGAAGCCGGGCGCGGCATGGACGCCGCTTGCCGCCGACGCGTCGTTCCGCCGCTATTTCCGGGTCGACGGCGACCCGCGCGCCGTGCTGATGGACGCGCCGCCCGACAAGGAGGACGTGCGCCCCTTCATGGCCATCGGCGAATATCTGGTCGAGAACGGCTTTTCCGCGCCGCGCCTGATCGCCGCCGACATCGCCGAGGGCTTCCTGCTGCTGGAGGATCTGGGCGACGACACCTTCACCCGGCTGATCGCCCGCGATGCCGGGCTCGAACGCGCGCTCTACGAAGGCGCCATCGACGTCCTCGTCGACCTGCACCGCATCGCGCCGCCGAAATACCTGCCGGTGCGCGGCGCGGCGCCTTTCGAGCTGCCGCTCTATGACGACGACGCGCTGACCCGCGAGGTGCTGCTGTTCACCGACTGGTACCTGCCCGCCCGCACCGGCCAGCCGACGCCGCCCGACGCCGGCGCCGAGTTCGAGGCGCTGTGGCGCGCGGTGTTCCCGCTGGTGCGATCGGGCGCCGATACGCTGGTGCTGCTCGATTACCATGCCGACAACCTGATGGCGCTGGGCGGCCGCGACGGCGCCGGCGCCATCGGCTTGCTGGACTTCCAGGACGGCCGCGTCGGCCCCGCCGCCTACGACACGGTCTCGCTGCTGCAGGACTGCCGCCGCAGCGTGTCTCGCGCCCTCGAGGAGGCCATGCTCGAGCGCTACCTGTCGGCCCGGCCGGAGGTCGATCGGGAGGCGTTCATGACCGCCTATTGGGTGCTGGGCGCCCAGCGCAACACCAAGATCATCGGCATCTTCACCCGGCTGTGGAAACGCGACGGCAAGCCGCGCTACCCGAAGATGATCCCCAACGTCTGGACTCTGATGGAGCGCGGCCTGGAGCATCCGGAGCTGGACGACCTGAAGCTGTGGTTCGACGCGTACTGCCCGCCCGACAGCCGGCGGCTGCCGTTGCACGGAGAGCCCGCGTGAGCGCCGCGCCGCAACGCGCCATGGTGATGGCGGCGGGCCTGGGCCTGCGCATGCGTCCGCTGACCGAGAACACGCCCAAGGCGCTGATCGACGTCGGCGGCAAGACCCTGCTCGACTGGGCGCTCGACGCCCTCGCCCAGGCCGAGGTGCCGGACGCCGTCGTCAACCACCACTATCTGGGCGGCCAGGTGATCGACCATCTCGGCCGCCGCGCCCGCGCCCCGCGCGTCACCCTCTCCGACGAGACCGACCTGCTGCTGGAGACCGGCGGCGGCGTGGTGAAGGCGCTGCCGCTGCTCGGCGAGGCGCCGTTCTACGTCATCAACGCCGACGTGGTCTGGACCGACGGGCGCGAGGATACGCTCAAGCGCATGGCGAGAGCGTGGGACCCGTCGCGCATGGACGCCCTGCTGCTGGTCGTGCCCAAGGCGCGCGCCATCGGCTTCGACGGTCCCGGCGACTTCTTCCTCGAGCCGGACGGCCAGCTCCGCCGCCGCGCCCCGGCGCCGGAATCGCCCTTTGTCTATTGCGGCGTGCAGATCGTCTCGCCGCGGCTGTTCCGCGACGCGCCCGAAGGCCCGTTCTCGACCAACATCGTCTGGGACCGCGCCCGGGAGGAAGGCCGCCTGTTCGGCATCGAGCACGAAGGCTGGTGGCTGCACATCGGCGACCCCACGGGACGCGACAAGGCCGAGGCATTCCTGCGCGAGCTTTGCCAGAGCGAGGCATGATCGGCCACGCGGATAGAACACCCCTCACCCTGACCCTCTCCCAAGGGGAGAGGGAACCTGCGGCGCGCTCCATCGAACCCTCTCCCTCTGGGAGAGGGCAGGGTGAGGGGCGTTGCCTCCGCCCGCACCACCCATGAGCCGCCCATCCATATTCACCATTCCCGCCGGCGTGTCGTTCGTCGACGCGCTGGCGCGCGGGCTGCTGAAGCAGTATGGCGCTGATCCGCTGGCCCTGTCGCGGGTCCGCGTCCTGCTGCCCACCCGGCGCGCGGCGCGCACCCTGCGCGAGGCATTCCTGCGGCTGTCGGACGGCAAGCCGCTGATCCTGCCGGTGATGCAGCCGCTGGGCGACGTGGACGAGGGCGAGCTGGCCATTACCGCCGACGCCATCGGCGCGCTCGAGGTGCCGCCCGCCGCCCCGGCGCTGGAGCGGACGCTGCTGCTGTCCGACCTCGTCCGCGGCTGGCGCCGGGCCCGGGGCGATACGGGCGACGATCCGGCACAGGACTTCCGCTTGGCCGCCGAGCTGGGCAGCTTCATCGACCAGATCCACACCGAAGGCTGCGACCCGCGCGATCTCCAGCATCTGGCGCCCGCCGAATTCGCCGAGCACTGGCAGGTCACCATCGAGTTCCTCCGGATCGTGATGGAGCGCTGGCCCGAGGCGCTGCGCGACGCCGGACAGATGGATCCGGCCCAGCGCCGCGACCGGCTGCTGCGCGATCTCGCCCAGCGGTGGCGCGATCAGCCGCCCGCAACCCCGGTCATCGCCGCCGGTTCGACCGGCTCGATCCCGGCCAGCGCCGAACTGATCCGCGTCATCGCGGGATTGCCCTCGGGCTCCGTCGTCCTGCCGGGCTTCGACGTCGGCATGGACCAGGCCAGCTGGGACGCGCTCGACCCGACGCACCCGCAATACGGCATGAAGCAGCTGCTTGCGGGCATGGCTGTCGACCGGTCCGAAGTGGATGTCTGGCCCCATGCGGACCCCGCGCCGAGCGAACGCCTCAGGTTGCTGAACGAGGCCATGCGCCCGGCCGAGACCACATCCGAATGGCGGTCGCTGGAACTCGACACGCCCACCGCCCTTGCCGGACTCTACCGCATCGATGCCCCCACCGAGCAGGCCGAGGCCGGCGCCATCGCCATGGTGCTGCGCCATGCGCTGGAGACTCCCGGCATGACCGCCGCGCTCGTGACGCCCGAGCGCAGCCTTGCACGAAGGGTGGCTGCGGCGCTGCGGCGCTGGAACGTCGAGATCGATGATTCGGCCGGTATCCCCCTGCTTCAGACCTCCGCCATGACGTTCATGCGCCTGACTGCCGACCTGGCGCTCGGCCGCGCCGCGCCCGTTCCGCTGCTGGCGGCGCTGAAGCACTCCCTGGCCTCCGGCGGACAGTCGCCTTCGGCGTTCCGCGGCGCGGTCGGCACACTCGAGCGCACGGTGCTGCGCGGCCCGCGCCCCGCTCCAGGTCTTGCGGGCATTGCCTCGGCGATCGCGGCGGCAGGCTTGCCCGACGGTGATCCGCTACGCCCATGGTGGGACGCCTTGGCCGCTCGGGCGGAGCCGTTCCTGACGCTGTTCGAGGGTCGCGAAGCACCGCTCGGTGCGCTCGTCCGCGCCCATGTCGCCTTCGCCGAGAGCCTGGCGGACACCGACGCCGAGGCCGGCGCCGGCCGGCTCTGGGTCGAGCCCGCCGGCGAGGCCGCGGCCGCGTTCCTGGAGGAGTTCATCCACACCGCGGGCCCCCGGACCATCGACCCGCGCCAGTATCCGGCGCTGCTGGAGGCCGCCGCCCGCGACGGCGTCGTGCGGCCTGCTTACGGCCGCCACCCGCGCCTTGCCATCCTCGGCCCGCTGGAAGCCCGCCTCCACCATGCCGACGTGATGATCCTCGGCGGCCTCAACGAGGGCAGCTGGCCGCCGCAGGCCGCCGCCGACCCGTGGATGAGCCGACCGATGCGGCAGAAATTCGGGTTGCCCCCGCCCGAGAGGCGCATCGGCCTGTCGGCGCATGACTTCGTCCAGGGCGCCGCCGCGCCCCTCGTCTATCTGACCCGGGCCGAAAAGTCCGGCGGCTCACCGACCCTGCCGTCGCGCTGGCTGCTCCGGCTCGATGCGCTCGTCGGGCAGGACGCCTGGCCGCGAGCGCCGCATCTGGACTGGCACGGCATGCTCGATCACGTTCCCGGCGATCCCCGGCCCTGCGCGCCGCCCGAGCCGCGGCCGCCCGTGGAGGTGCGGCCCCGTCAGCTGTCGGTCACCCGCGTCGAGGCCTGGATGCGCGACCCCTATGCGCTCTATGCCCAGCGCGTGCTGCGGCTGGAGCCGCTCGATCCGCTCGATGCCGACCCGGGAGCCGCCGACCGCGGCAGCGTCATCCACGACGCCCTGCACCGCTATCTGCAGATGCACCCGGCGCCGCCGGACGACGCGCTCGAGGCGCTGCTCCGTCATGGCCGCGACGCCTTCGGGCCGCTGATGGACAAGCCGCTGGTCCGTTCCTTCTGGTGGCCCCGCTTCCAGCAGATCGCCCGGTGGTTCCTGGAGCGGCAGCAGGACCGCCTCGGCGACGGCGCGACGCCGGCCGGACTGGAGCAACAGGCAAGGCTCGTGCTTTCGGGCTTCACCGGCGGCGACTTCACCCTGACGGCGAGGGCGGACCGGATCGACAGGCGCGCCGACGGCGCATACGAGATCATCGACTACAAGACCGGCGGTGCTCCGAACGCCAGGCGCCTCCTGGCCGGGTACGCCGCGCAGATGCCGCTGCAGGCCATGATGCTGCGGGAAGGCGCGTTCGACGGCCTGACCGGCATCGTCGCCGAGCTTGCCTGGTGGACGCTCAAGGGCGAGGGCGACGCCAACAGGATCAAGCTGGCGAGCGCCCTGGTGGCCGACGAGTGCACGCTCGAACAGCTGATCGCCGACGCCGAGGCAGGGCTTCGGCGGCTGATCGAGACCTTCGACGATCCGGAGACGCCGTATCTTTCGCAGCCCAACCCCGTCGAGACCGGCTTCGGCGACTACGACCATCTGGCGCGGGTCAAGGAATGGGGCACATGACGGCGCAGCAGGACCGCGCCGCCAATCCGGGCGTATCGGCATGGGTCGGCGCCTCGGCCGGCACCGGCAAGACCCACATGCTGACCAACCGGGTACTGCGCCTGCTGCTGAAGGGGGAACGGGCCCAGGGCATCCTCTGCCTTACCTTCACCAAGGCCGCCGCCGCCGAGATGGCCAACCGCATCAACAGCAACCTCGCGCGATGGGTGAAAGCTTCCGACGACGAGCTGCGCGAGTGGCTGAGGGCGCTGGAGGAAGGCGTGCCTCCCAACGCCGAGCGCATCGCCAAGGCCCGCCGTCTGTTCGCCGAGGTGCTGGATGTACCCGGCGGCCTGAAGATCCAGACCATCCATGCCTTCTGCCAGTCGCTGATGTCGCGCTTTCCGCTGGAGACCGGAATCGCACCCCACTTCCAGGTAATGGACGAGCGCACCGCCGCCGAGCTGATGCACGACGTGACGGCGCGCGTGCTGGCAAGGGCCCACGAGGGCACCGAACCGTCGCTGACCGAGGCGCTCGACTTCGTTGCGGCGCACCAGTCCGACATCCAGTTCGATCAGCTGCTGGGCAGCCTCACCGCCCGCCCCGCCGCCCTCGCCGTCCATGACGGCGGCCGCCTCTATCGGCTGCTCGGCCTCGCACCCGGCATGGTGGCGGCGGACGTCATCGCCGAAGCGTGCCGTGAGGGCGCCTTCGAGCGCGCCGGCCTCGGGCGCATCTGCCAGGCATTGGCGGACGGCACCGCCGCCGACCAGCAGCGCGGCGCCGCCATCGCCCACTGGCTCGCCCTCGACGCCGAAGGACGGGCGGCCGGGTTCCAGACATACGCTGCCATCTTCCTGACCGCCAAGTCCGACAAGGTGCGCAGCAACCTCGCCACGAAGAAGGTGGTGACGGCCCAGCCCGACAGCGTCGAATTGCTTGAGCGCGAGGGGAATCGGCTGCTGGCGGTCGGAACCCGCCTCCGCGCCCTGCGGGCGGCCGAGGCAAGCGCGGCGCTCGCCGTCCTGGGCCGGGCGATCAGCCTGACCTATGCCGATCTGAAGGCCGACCGCGCGGTGCTGGACTATGACGACCTGATCGCCAAGGCGAAGTCGCTGGTGCGGGGCGCCGCCGCCTGGGTGCTCTACAAGCTCGACGAAGGTCTCGACCATATCCTGGTCGACGAGGCTCAGGACACCAATCCCGACCAGTGGGCGATCATCGCGGCGCTGGCCTCGGAGTTCTTCACCGGGCATGGCGCGCGCGACGGCGACCGCACGATCTTCGCGGTGGGCGACACCAAGCAATCCATCTACAGCTTCCAGGGCGCCGAGCCCGCCGAGTTCGAGCGCATGCGCCGGCTGTTCGAAAGGCAGGTGCTGCAAGCCGAGAAACGGTTCGTGGATCAAAGCCTGCGCAGGTCCTTCCGCTCGACTCAGGCGGTGCTGGATCTGGTGGACGAGGTCTTCGCCGACCCGGTTGCCAGCAACGGCCTTACCTTCGACGCTCCGGGCGGCGCGGCCGCCGAGCCGATCAGGCACGAGGCCGTGCGCGAGGGGCAATATGGCGAGGTCGAGCTGTGGCCGGTCGACGCGCCGCCCGAGGCCGACCTGCCGGGCAACTGGGAGCCGCCGACGCGGCGCCGGCTGCTCGAGCCCGCCGAAACCCGCCTCGCCCGCCGGATTGCCCGGCAGATCGCCCACTGGCTCGAGACCGGCGCGATCCTCGAGGCGCGCGGCAGGCCGATCCGGCCCGACGACGTGCTGATCCTGGTCAGGCGGCGCAACAGCTTCTTCGGCGCCATGGTGCGCGAACTGAAGCTGGCCCACGTGCCTGTCGCAGGCATGGACCGCATGAAGCTGACCGAGCAGCTCGCGGTCATGGACCTGCTGTCGCTGGGCCAGTTCGTGCTGATGCCCGAGGACGACTTCAACCTGGCTGTCCTGCTGAAGTCGCCGCTCGTCGGCATTGCGGAGGACGAGCTGTTCCGGCTCGCCCATGGCCGCCGCGGCAGCCTTTGGCACGCCCTGCGCGACGGCGCGGCGGAACCGGCGTTGGCGGCGGCCCACGCGTTCCTCGCGCAGTGTCTCGATCTGGCGCGGACGGCGCCGCCCTACGAGTTCTTCGCCCAGGTGCTGGACGCGGGGAGGCGGCGCGCCATCCTGGCCCGCCTCGGCGCCGATGCGCTCGATCCCATGGACGAGTTCCTCGCCCTGGCGCTCGACTACGACCGCACCCATCCGCCGTCCATGCAGGGGTTCATCCACTGGATCGGCGCCGCCGAGACCGAGATCAAGCGCGAGCTGGAGCAAGGCAAGGGTCAGGTCCGCGTGATGACCGTGCACGGCGCCAAGGGGCTGCAGGCGCCTATCGTATTCCTGCCGGACACTTGTACGGTCCCGCAGGACCGGACGTCGATATACTGGCTCGACGACGGTGCGGATCAGCCCCTGCTCGCCTGGCCGGTCAGGACCGAGAACGCCGTCGGTGCCATCGGCGAGGCAAAGCTCGCAAGCGCCCTCAGGCGCGACCAGGAATACAACCGGCAGCTATATGTCGCCCTCACGCGCGCCGCCGACCGGCTCTACATCTGCGGCTATCAGGGACAGACGGCGCGGCCGGGAAACTGCTGGTACGACCTTGTGGCTGCGGCGTTCGAGCGGCTCGGCGCCGCGGCGCTGGAAATCCCCGACCGCGCCGATCCGGGCGGCGGCACGGTCATGCCGGTCTTGCGATTCGGCAAGGGAGGCGAAAACGTCGTGCTCGGCTTGCCGACTGCCGCCGCCGCGGCTGCGGCCGAGGAGCCACCATGGCTGCATGCCGAACCGCCGCCCGAGCCCGCGCCGGTCAGGCCGCTGGCGCCGTCGCGGCCCAGCCTGCCGGAAATGCCGGTGCGCAGCCCCCTCGAAGCCGACGACCGCGAGCGCTTCCTGCGCGGCACCCTGCTGCACCGGCTGCTGCAATGGCTGCCCGACCTGCCGCCCGAAGCGCGCCGGGAGGCGGCGCTGCGCTTCCTGCGCCAGCCCGGCCACGGGCTGGGCGAACCGGCCATCGCGCGCTGGACCGAGGAGGTGATGCGCATCTTCGACGATCCGGACTGCGCCGCCCTGTTCGGCCCCGGCAGCGCCGCCGAGGTGCCGGTCACGGGCCTCGTCGGCACGGCGGCGATCAGCGGCCAGATCGACCGGCTCGCGGTGACCGACTGGGAAGTGCTGATCGTCGACTACAAGACCAACCGGCCGCCGCCGACCCGCGCCGAGGACGTGCCCGCCCTCTATCTCGGGCAGCTGGCCGCCTACCGCGGCCTGCTCCGCCGCATCTATCCCGACCGGCCGGTGCGCTGCGCCTTGTTGTGGACCGACGGACCGTCGCTGATGACCCTGCCCGATGCGCTGCTCGATCCTCACGGCGAGAGTGCCTTCGGGTAAGGCGGACACGCCTTGCCGCCCGAAAGCCGCGGCGACAAGGTCGACAGTCGTTCAGTCCAGGCCGAAACCTCTCGAAGTTTCGCCGGCGGTCTGACCCGCCCTTGACCGGGCGGGTGCCCAACCCTACGTTTGGTGTCCAAGCACATCCCGTGATCAAGGAATACCTCCATGGCCACCAAGAAGATTACCGACGACAGCTTCCAGACCGACGTACTCGATGCCTCCGGCGTCGTGGTCGTGGACTATTGGGCGGAGTGGTGCGGCCCCTGCAAGCAGATCGCCCCCGCGCTCGACGAGATCGCCGAGGAGATGGCCGGCAAGGTCACCGTCGCCAAGCTCAACATCGACGAGAATCCGGTGTCGCCGACCAGCTACGGCGTGCGCGGCATCCCGACGCTGATGCTGTTCAAGGACGGCGAGCTGCGCGCCACCAAGGTCGGCGCCCAGCCCAAGAGCAAGATCGTGCAGTGGATCAACGAGTCGATCTGACCCGTGTCCGCATGACGGTTTCGAAGGGCGCCCTCGGGCGCCCTTTTTCGTTGAGGGATTTTCAGGTGACGGATTTCAGCGGATCGAAGATCGCCCTGTTCCTCGGCGACCATGTGCTGGTCTACCAGCGCGACGATTTCCCCGGCCTGCGCTACGCCGGCATGTGGGACCTCCCCGGCGGCGGCCGCGAGGGCGACGAGACGCCCGTCGAATGCGCGCTCAGGGAACTTGAGGAAGAGTTCGGCATCCGGGTCGATCCGGACGCCATCACCTGGAAGCGCGTCTATCCCTCCGCCGACTTCCCCGGACAGGCCGCCCACTTCTTCGTCGGCACGCTGACGCAGGCCCATGTGGACGCCATCGTTTTTGGCGACGAGGGCCAGCAATGGGCGATGGTGCACATCGACGACCTGCTGGCGCGGGAGGATTTCGTGCCACGCTACAGCGAGCGGCTGCGGGACTATCTCGCTTCGAGGTAAGGCTGCCAACCCAAACCCTCGCCCCTTGGGAGAGGGAGGGACCCGCGGCCGCAGGCCGTGGGAGGGTGAGGAGCGTTGTCGATGAAGAAACGGGGCTGGCATATGGAATACGCAACGCCCCTCACCCTGACCCCCTCCCAAGGGGAGAGGGAAATGCGGTGCGTTGCCTCATCCGCATAACAGGTGTTACGCTTCCCTTTCGTTGCAGGGGAGTGCCGCGATGAACATCGAGTCCAAGCAGCCCAAGGCCGCCAGCGCCATGGGGCCGTTCTACCAGGAGATCATCGCCCGCGACGGCGACGCGCCGCCGGTGCTGAAGCTGGAGGCCGGCGTTCCGCAGACCAGCGAGGACATCCCGCTCGAGCGCTTCACCTCGCAGGAATTCTTCGACCTCGAGATGAGGAAGATGTGGCGCAAGGTGTGGCAATACGCCTGCCGCGACGAGCACCTGCCCGAGCCCGGCGACTACTATGTCTACGACCTGGGACGCCATTCCATCGTCATCGTCCGCCAGGAGGACGGCGGCCTGAAGGGCTACCACAACTCCTGCCTCCACCGCGGCACCAAGCTGAAGCCGTCCAACTCCTCGGGCTATTCCGCCAGCCTGCAATGCCCCTATCACGGCTGGACCTGGAACCTGGACGGCACCTTGAACGAGGTGCCCTGCGCCTGGGAATTCCCGCATCTGGACTACGAGAAGAACCGGCTGCCCGAAGTGAAGGTCGACGTCTGGAATACGCTGGTGTTCATCAACATGGACCTGGATGCGCCGCCGCTGCTCGACTTCCTGGAAGTGCTGCCCGAGCATTGCGCGAACTGGGATTTCAGCGGCTGGTATGTCGCGGTCCATGCCCGCAAGGAGCTGGCCTGCAACTGGAAGGCGGCGCAGGAAGCCTTCATCGAGGGCTATCACGGCCCCATGGTGCACCCGCAGCTGTCCGGCAGCGCGGCCCAGCAGCAGCATGACATCTTCGGCGACCATGTCAGCCGCGACCTCGTCGCGCTGGGCGTCAAGACCCGGCGCGGCGGCGTCGAGATGACCGAACAACAGGTGCTCGACGGCATGCTGATGGGCGACCGCTCGCTGGTCGACGGCGGGAAGCCGACCGTGCCCGAAGGCAGCACCGCCCGCGAAGTGATGGCCAGGCAGATGCGCGAGACCTACCGCGAGCAGTTCGGCATCGACCTGTCGGGCATGTCGAACTCCGAGGTGCTCGACTCCATCAAGTACAGCCTGTTCCCCAACCTGTTCATCTTCACCGGCATCTCGCTGCGCATCCTCTACCAGTACCGGCCGCTGGGTAACGATCCGGATCGCTGCCTGTTCGACATCCTGTTCATGCGCCCCGTGCCCAAGGGCCAGCCGCGTCCCGACCCGGCGCCGGTTACCTACGTTCAGGAGCACGAATCCTACCGGGACGTGCCCGGCATGGATCAGGGCTTCGGCCTGCTGTTCGACCAGGACACCCAGATCATGCGCTGGCAGAACGAGGGCAACCACGCCAGCGTCAAGGGCGCGATCACCTATTCCAACTACATGGAATCCCGCCTGCGCCACCTGCACAACACGCTGGACAAATATTTGAGGGCCTAGGGGGTTTCGGCCCCGAAGGCCCCCTCATCCGCCGCTTCGCGGCACCTTCTCCCACGAGGGGAGAAGGGAAGAGTGACAGCCCGAAAATCCCCTTCTCCCCTTGTAGGAGAAGGTGGCCGCGTAGCGGCCGGATGAGGGGTCGCCGCGCAAGCGGCACTTCTTAGTCCGGGATCAGCCCCGAAGCTTCCAGCACCTGCCCGGCCAGGTACAGCGAGCCGCAGATCAGCACTTCGCTGGACCGGCAACCCGCGAGCGCCGCAGACACATCGTCATACGCTTGCGCCTCGATCCCCAGGCCGCGCGCGACCTCGGCCAGATAGGCCGGATCGTGGCACGCCTCGCCCCTGATCGGCACCGCCTTCACCGACGCGGCAACCGGCGCCATCAGCCGCAGATATTCGGCGGCGTCCTTGCCCTCCAGCATCCCAAGGACGAGATCGAGCTTGCGCCCGGCCAGCGCCGTCACCAGCGCCTCGGCCGCGTGCGGGTTGTGGCCGCCGTCGAGCCACAGCATGGCGCCCTTCGGCAAGACCTCAAGCAGCGGCCCACGGGTGATAGGCTGCAGCCGCGCAGGCCATGTAACCGAGCGCAAGGCTTGACCGATCTTTTCCACGGGTGGCGCGATGCCGAGCGAGCGCAGGCACGCCAGTGCCAGCGCCGCATTGCCGATCTGATGCGCGCCGATCAGCGCCGGCAGCGGAAGGCGCAGCGATCCGGCCGCATCCGAATACATCCAGCCGCTTCCCTCCGGCGCGGCGGTCCAGTTCCGGCCCGCCACCCGCAACGGCGCGCCCGCACTCGCCACCTCCGCCTCGATCACAGCCATCGCCGCGGCCTCCTGCGCCGCCGCGAACGCCGGCGTGCCCGCCCGGATGATACCCGCCTTCTCGCCCGCGATGCCGGCAAGGCTGTCGCCGAGGAAGTTCTGGTGATCGAGACCAATCGGCGTGATCAAGGTCGCCAGCTTGCCTTCCAGTACGTTCGTCGAGTCGAAGCGCCCGCCCAGCCCGACCTCGACAATGCAGTAATCGGCCGCATCCTCGGCGAAGGCGAGGAACGCGGCGGCGGTGGTGATCTCGAAGAAGGTGATCGGCTGGCCGTCATTGGCGGTCTCGCAGCGCGTCAGCACCTCGATCAGGCGCTGCTCGGAGATCAGCCCGCCGGACAGGCGGATGCGTTCGTGAAACCGCACCAGATGCGGCGAGATATAGGTCTGCACCCGCTTGCCGTCCGCCTCCAGCAGCGCCCGCAGATGCGCCACGGTCGACCCCTTCCCGTTGGTGCCCGCCACGTGCAGCACCGGCGGCAGCTTGCGTTCCGGGCTGCCCAGCGCCTCCAGCAGCCGCTGCGTACGGCCGAGCGACAGGTCGATGAGCTTGGGATGGAGAAGATGCAGCCGGGCGAGGAGCGCGGCGCTGCTCAATTGGCGGCGGCCCGCTTGCTCTTCGGCGGCGGCAGCGCCAGCGGCTTGTCCTCGCGCCTGCCGCCCATCAGCAGCTTCAATACGTCGCCCAGCTTCCCCGCCATGTCGTGCCGGTGCACGATCATGTCGATCATGCCGTGATCGAGCAGGAATTCGGCGCGCTGGAAGCCCTCCGGCAGTTGCTCGCGCACCGTGCTCTCGATCACCCGGGGACCGGCGAAGCCGATCAGCGCGCGCGGCTCGGAGATCTGGATGTCGCCCAGCATGGCGTAGGACGCGGTGACGCCGCCGGTGGTCGGATCGGTCAGCACCACGATGTAGGGCAGGCGCGCCTCGCGCAGCATCTGCACCGCCACCGTCGTGCGCGGCATCTGCATCAGCGACATGATGCCCTCCTGCATCCGCGCGCCGCCCGAGGAGGTGATCATCACGAACGCCGACTTCTCGCTCACCGCGCGTAGCGCGCCCGTCACGAACGCATCGCCCGCCGCGATGCCCAGCGAGCCGCCCATGAAGGCGAAGCTCTGAATGGCGACCACCGTCGGCACGCCGCCGATCCTGCCCTCGGCCACGGTGACCGCGTCCTGCTCGCCGGTTTCCGTGCGGGCGGCCTTGATGCGGTCGGCGTACTTCTTCTTGTCGCGGAACTTCAGCGGGTCGTCGGCCTGCTTCGGCACGGCGATGGGATCGTAGGAGCCGCCGTCGAACAGCGCCGCGAACCGCTCCTTCGGCGGCATCTTGTGGTGGTGGCCGCAATGCGGACAGACATGCTGCGCGGCGACCATCTCCTTGTGGTAGATCATCTGGCCGCAATTGACGCAGGTATCCCACTTGGCCTCTTCCGAGGTCGGCCGCTCCCGCCGGAAGATGGTGCCGAGCTTGGAGCGTCCCTTCTTCAGCCAGTTCAACGGGCGCCTCCCGCGGCCATGGGCTGCCTCGCCCGGCGCACGCCCGAGGCGAGGTCGGCGACGAAGCCGAGCACATCCCTGATGCCGTCGTCGGTCAGGCTGCCGCTCGGCCCCACATTGCCGGCGATGCGGTCGACGATGGCCGATCCGACCACCGCGCCGTCGGCGACGGCGGCGATCTCGGCCACCGCGTCGGCGGTCTTGATGCCGAAGCCCACGATCACCGGCAGGTCGCTTTTCGCCGCGAACCGCTGGCGCGCGGCGCCGACCGCGCCCTGTGCGCCCTTGGCGGCGCCAGTGATGCCGGTGACCGAGACGTAGTAGAGGAAGCCGCTGCAATTGGCGATCACCCGCTCCAGCCGCCTGTCGTCCGTCGTCGGCGTCAGCAGCCGGATGAACCGCACGCCCGCCTTAACCGCCGGCTCGCACAGCTCGGCGTCCTCCTCGGCCGGGAGGTCGACGATGATCAGGCCGTCGACGCCCACACGCACCGCCTCGGCGAGGAACGCGTCGACGCCGAACCTGTAGATCGGGTTGTAGTAGCCCATCAGCACGATGGGCGTGCGGTCGTCCTGCTTGCGGAAGCGCTCGACCATGCCCAGCGTCTTGCGCAGCGTCTGGCCCGACGCCAGCGCGCGCAGGCCCGCCGCCTGGATCGCCGGGCCGTCGGCCATTGGATCGGTGAACGGCATGCCCAGCTCGATGATGTCGACGCCGGCCGCCGGCAGGCCGGCCAGGATCTGCTCGGACTGCTCCAGGTTGGGATCGCCCGCGGTGATGAACGCCACGAAGGCGGCCCGGCCCTCGGCTCGCAGATCGGCGAAGCGGCGTTCGATGCGGCCAGGAATCATGGTCAAATCTTCGCTCCCAGGGCGTCGGCGACGGTGAAGATATCCTTGTCGCCGCGTCCGCTGAGATTGACAACGATTAAGTGGTCGCTGGGCAGCTCCGGCGCGATCTTGGCCAGATGGGCGAGCGCGTGAGACGATTCCAGCGCCGGGATGATCCCCTCCAGCTGGCAGCAGGTCTGGAACGCGTCGAGCGCTTCCTTGTCGGTCGCGGGCACGTACTGCACCCGGCCCATGTCGTTGAGCCAGCCGTGCTCCGGGCCGACGCCCGGATAGTCGAGGCCCGCCGAGATGGAGTGGGCCTCGGTGATCTGGCCGTCCTCGTCCTGCAGCAGGTAGGTGCGGTTGCCGTGCAGCACGCCCAGGCTGCCGGCGGTGATCGAGGCGGCGTGCTGGCCGGTCTCGATGCCGTGGCCCGCCGCCTCGACGGCGATCATCCGCACCCCCTCGTCGTCGAGGAACGGGTGGAACAGGCCGATGGCGTTCGAGCCGCCGCCGACGCAGGCCATCAGGGTGTCCGGCAGGCGGCCCTCGGCTTCCAGCATCTGCTGGCGGGTCTCGCGGCCGATCACCGACTGGAAGTCGCGCACCATCTCCGGATAGGGATGCGGGCCGGCGGCCGTGCCGATCAGGTAATAGGTGCTGTCCACATTGGTCACCCAGTCGCGCAGCGCCTCGTTCATGGCGTCCTTCAGCGTCCGCGCGCCGGACTGGACCGGGACGACCTTGGCGCCCAGCAGGTTCATGCGGAACACGTTGGGCTTCTGGCGCTCGATGTCGGTGGCGCCCATGAACACCACGCATTCGAGGCCGAAGCGCGCAGCGACCGTCGCCGTCGCCACGCCGTGCTGGCCGGCGCCGGTTTCGGCGATGATCCGCTTCTTGCCCATGCGCTGGGCCAGCAGGATCTGGCCGATGCAGCTGTTGATCTTGTGCGCGCCGGTGTGGTTCAGCTCCTCGCGCTTCAGGTAGATTTTCGCGCCGCCATAGTGCTGCGTCAGCCGCTCGGCGTAATAGAGCGGGCTGGGACGGCCGACGAAATTCTTCATCAGATCGTCCATCTGCGCCATGAACGCCGGATCGGCCCTGGCCTCGCGGTAGGCCTTCTCCAGGTCAAGGATGAGCGGCATCAGGGTCTCGGCCACGTAGCGGCCGCCGAACAGGCCGAAATGGCCGTCCGCGTCGGGCAGGCTGCGGTAGGAGTTGGGCCGTTCGGGCCGATTGATGGCGGGTTTGTTCATGGTGTCGCGTTCCGTGCCGCTTTGATAAACGCTTCGATCTTCGCCGGGTTCTTGACGCCCGGCCTGTCCTCCACGCCCGACGAGACGTCGACGAAGCGGGCGCCGCTCTGCGCGATGGCGCCGGCCACGTTCTCGGCCGTCAGGCCGCCGGACAGGATCCAGCCGCGCGTCCAGCTCTCGCCGGCGATCAGGTCCCAGTCGAACGACAGGCCGTTGCCGCCCGGCAGCGCGGCGGGCATAGCTTTAGGCGGTTTCGCATCGAACAGCAAGAAATCCGCCGCCCCTTCGTAGCCGTGGGCAAGCGCAACGTCCTCGGGTCCGGCGATGGCGATGGCCTTGAATACCGGCTTGCCCGTGCGCGCCCGAACCTCGGCAACCCGGTCCGGCGTTTCCCTGCCGTGGAGCTGGATGACGTCGAGAGGCACCGCCCGCATCACCTCGGCCAGTTCCTCGTCCGTCGGATCGACGAACACGCCGACCTTGCGCACGCCCTGCGGGATGGCCAGCGCCAGCGCGCCGGCCTCCTTCACGGTCACCGATCGGGGCGATCGGGCATAGAACATGAACCCGATGTAGCCGGCGCCCGCGTCGACCGCGGCGCGAATACTGTCCGGCGTGTTGAGGCCGCAGATTTTGACGTCGATCGGCATGGTGCGCAGATAGGGCGTCCGGATCAGCCGGCAACCGGCTCGGCGAGCGAGCGGGCGATGTCCTGCGCCGCCGCGCGCGGATCGGCCGCCTCGGTGATCGGCCGGCCGATCACCAGATAGGTCGCGCCCGCGTCGACCGCCTCGCGCGGCGTCATCACCCGCTTCTGGTCGCCCAGCGCCGCGCCGGCCGGGCGGATGCCCGGCACCAGCAGGATGAGGTCCGGTCCGCAGGCGCGCCGGATCGGGACGATCTCCTTCGGCGAGCACACCACGCCGTCGAGGCCGCTGTCCTGCGCCAGCCGGGCAAGCCGCACCACCTGGTCCTCGACCCCGCCGGAGACGCCCGCCGCCGCGAGATCGCCCGCGTCGAGGCTTGTCAGCACGGTAACGCCCAGCAGCTTGGGCCGCGCCACGCCGGCCTTGGCCGCCGTCTCGCGCGCCGCATCCGCCGCCGCGCGCATCATCGCCTGCCCGCCGCCTGCATGGATGGTCATCAGCACCGGCGCCAGCGGCGTGACCGACGCCACCGCCTGGGCGACCGTATTGGGAATGTCGTGGAACTTCAGATCGAGAAAGATCGGCGTTCCCGTCGCGGCGACCCTGCGGACGCCGTCCGGCCCCTGGGCGCCGAAGAATTCGAGTCCCAGCTTCAGGCCGCCCACCAGGCCTTTGAGCCTGGCGGCCCAGCCGAGAGCCACGTCGACCGAAGGGGTGTCGAGCGCGCAGAAGACCTTGTTCGCCTGTGTCATCGCAACCCCGGTGTCATCGCAACCCCGTTGTCATCACAACCCCGTCGGGCCCGAGTGATACGCGTTGTACGCGGCGGGCGCCGCCGGCTCGGCCGGGGCGGGCTGTTCCTGGGCCGCCCTTAGGCGCTCGCGGCGGCGTTTTCGCATGCCGCCCAGCCACACCGCAAGCCCGCCGCTCAGCGCACCGAGAAAAAACCCGCCGAACGCCACCGCCGACAGGGGGACGAGCATGGAATAGGGGAACGGCCAGAAATTGACATCGACCGGCCGGCGGTTCACCACGGCGAACAGCACGACGATGAGGAGGAGCGGCAGGGTGATCAGCAAGCGCAATCGACTCATGCCGCCAGCCTAATACGGATGAGAACGCGAGGATATGGCGGCTACTTGTCGTTGAGCCGCTCGCGCAGTTCCTTGCCGGTCTTGAAGAACGGCACCGCCTTGGCGGACACGTCAACGGCGTCGCCGGTGCGCGGATTGCGCCCCAGGCGCGACGGCCGGTATTTCACCGAAAATGCCCCGAAGCCGCGGAGCTCGACCCGGTCGCCGCGCGCCAGCGCGCCGGTGATCTCGTCGAACACGGTTGAGACGATGCGCTCGACGGCACGCTGATACAAATGCGGATTGTCTTCAGCCAGCCGCTGGATGAGCTCGGACTTGATCACGTAAATCTACCCCCGTCGGCAAGAGACGACCGACCCCCAGCACGTCTCGCTCAACCTCTTGTCTCGGAAACATCAAGGTTGCCAGAGCGCTAGCACGCCGTCAAGGGAAAGGCGGTCGGCGAGATGCGTGTCTCCGAACACCATGGCCATGGCCTGTTCCATGAACGGAAACTCCTGGTCCTTGTCGGCGTCGACCACCGGCAGATCCTTGTCGACCTTCTTTTCCTTCTCCAGCCACGCGATGGCATCCTGCTCGCCGCCCAGCGCGTCGATCAGCTTCAGGGGGATCGCCTGCCGCCCCGAATAGACCCGGCCGTCGGTTACCGCGGCCAGTTCTTCGGGCGACAGCTTGCGGCGCTCCTGGACGATGCCCTTGAACCAGTCGAAGGCGTCGTCGATCATCACCTTGATGCTCTCGCGCATCTCGTCCGACATGGGCTCGAACGGCGACGGACCGCCCTTCAGCGGCGCGGTCTTCACCTCGTTGATGCCGATGCCGATGGTGCCCATCAGCTTGGAGAACTCGGGCGACTGGAAGATCACGCCGATCGAGCCGGTAAGCGAGTTGTCACGGGCGTAGATTCGGTCGGCGCCCAGCGCCGCGATGTAGCCGCCCGAGGCGCCCATGCTGCTGATCACGGCGACGACCGGCTTGTCCTCGGCGATCCTGCGCAGGCCCTTGTAGATGATTTCCGAGCCCACCACGGTGCCGCCGGGACTGTCGATCCGCACGATGACGGCCTTCACCGTCTTGTCCTCGGCGATGTCGTCCAGAACCTCCTCGCGCTCCCTCTCGTCCATGATGACGCCGTCGATGTTGACCCGGGCGATGTGGGGCAGCACCCCCTTGCCCTTCGAGCCGAACACGGCGATCGCGAGGCCCACGATCAGCACCAGCGCGGCGATGCGCCAGAACGCCAGGCGGCGCTTCAGCTTCCTGCGGGCCAGAAGCTCGTCGACGTCGATGGTCATGGGTCACTCCCGGGAAATGTCGGCCTCGGCTCAACTGCCGGCCCATGATAGAGAAAGCCCCCTCGCCTGAGAACAGGCGAGAGGGCTTTCGCGATAGCCTCTCCCGAAGGAGGCATTCCTACTCGTTGGCTTCCCGGCGGGCCTTGTCCATGGCCGCGCCCAGGATGTCGCCCAGGCTGGCGCCGCTGTCGGCCGAGCCGTACTGCGCCACCGCCTGCTTCTCCTCCTCGATCTCGAGCGCCTTGATCGACAGGGTGATGCGGCGCGACGACTTGTCGACATTGGTCACCAGCGCGTCGACCTTGTCGCCCACGGCGAACCGCTCGGGGCGCTGGTCGCCGCGGTCGCGGGCCAGGTCGCTGCGGCGGATGAAGCCCGGATAGTCGCTGTCCCCGAACTTCACCTCGAGACCGTTCTCGGTCACGGAAGTGATGATGCAGGTGACGACCGAGCCCTTCTTGGTGCTGGACGACACGCCGGCGAAGGGATCGCCGCCGAGCTGCTTCACGCCCAGGCCGATGCGCTCCTTCTCCATGTCGATGTCGAGCACGACGGCCTTCACGGTGTCGCCCTTCTTGTAGTCCTTGATCGCCTCGTCGCCCGAGCGGCCCCAATCCAGGTCCGACAGGTGGATCATGCCGTCCAGGTCGGCATCGAGGCCGATGAACAGGCCGAACTCGGTGATGTTCTTGACCTGGCCTTCCACGGTCGAGCCCACCGGATGCTGCTCCGAGAAGGTCTCCCACGGATTGTCCTGGACCTGCTTGAGACCGAGGCTGATGCGGCGCTTGGACGGATCGACGTCGAGGACCATGACCTCGACTTCCTGGCTCTGCGACACGATCTTGCCGGGATGGACGTTCTTCTTGGTCCACGACATCTCGGACACGTGCACCAGGCCCTCGACGCCCGGTTCCAGCTCGACGAAGGCGCCGTACTCGGTGATGTTGGTGACGCGGCCGGTGAAGGTGGCGCGGACCGGATACTTGGCGTCGATGCCGTCCCACGGATCGGTCTCGAGCTGCTTCATGCCCAGGCTGATGCGCTGGCTCTCCGGGTTCACCTTGATCACCTGGACCTTCACGGTCTGGCCGATGCCAAGAACCTCGGACGGATGGTTGATGCGGCGCCACGACATGTCGGTGACGTGGAGCAGGCCGTCGATGCCGCCCAGGTCCACGAAGGCGCCGTAGTCGGTGATGTTCTTCACGACGCCGTCGAGCACCTGGCCCTCATGCAGGTTCGACAGCAGCTCGCTGCGCTGCTCGGCGCGGGTCTCTTCCAGCACCGCGCGGCGCGACACCACGATGTTGCCGCGGCGGCGGTCCATCTTGAGGATCTGGAACGGCTGCGCGATGCCCATCAGGGGGGTCACGTCGCGCACCGGGCGGATGTCCACCTGGCTGCCCGGCAGGAACGCCACGGCGCCGTCCAGGTCGACGGTGAAGCCGCCCTTGACGCGGCCGAAGATGATGCCCTCGACCCGGGCGCTCTCGCCCGCGGCGTCTTCCAGGCGGTCCCAGGCCTCTTCACGGCGGGCGCGCTCGCGGCTGATCACCGCTTCGCCCATGGCGTTTTCCATCCGCTCGAGGAACACCTCGACGGTGTCGCCGACGGTCAGGCTCTGGCGGCCGCCCGACGGGCCGAATTCTGCAAGCGGGACGCGGCCCTCGGCCTTCAGTCCCACGTCGATCACGACGACATCGTTCTCGATGCCGACGACGGTACCCTTCACCACCGAGCCTTCGATGGCCTCGCCGCCGCCAAAGCTTTCGTCGAGAAGGGCCGCGAACTCGTCGCGAAGCGCGGTGTTCGCGCCGGTATTGGTAGACATGCTGTTCAAGCTCCTGCTTCTTCAGATGTTACGGGCCAGCCGGTTTTTCCGGCGGTCTTTCTGCCGCTTGTCGATGCGCGACAGACTCCACGACGGCTTTCGCCGCTTCAAAGGCGGCTTCTATAGACAGATTCGACGTATCGAGCAAGTACGCGTCAGGCGCGGCCTTGAGCGGCGCCGCCGTCCGCTCCGTGTCGCGCCGGTCGCGCGCCTCGATGTCGGCGAGGATGCGCGCCTCGTCGGCCGCCTCGCCGCGCGCCTTCAACTCGTCCGCCCTGCGCCTTGCCCGCTCCGCCGCCGACGCCGTCACGAACAGCTTGGCGTCGGCCTCGGGACAGATCACCGTGCCCACGTCCCTGCCGTCGAGCACGGCGCCGCCGGGCTGGCGCGCGAAAGCCTGCTGCATTTCCATCAGCGCGATCCGCACGCCCGGCATGGCCGAGACGATGGATGCGCCCTCGCCGGTCCGCTCGTCGCGCAGGCCCGGATCGGCGAGGTCGGCTGACGAGAGCGAACGCGCCGCGCTTTCCGCCGCTTCCGCGTCATGTAGGTCCGCGCTCTCCCGGATCAACCGCCGCGCCACCGCCCGGTAGAGCGAGCCGGTGTCGAGATGCGGCAGGCCGTAGTGGCGGGCCAGCAGCCTGGCGAGGGTGCCCTTGCCCGACGACGCCGGCCCGTCGATGGCGATGATCACGCCGCCTCCAGCCTTGCGCCGGCGCTGGCCATCAGCCCGGCGAAGTCGGGGAACGAGGTGGCGATCATCGCGTCCTCGTCGATGGTGACCGGCTCGCGGGACGCGCAGCCCAGCACCAGGAACGACATGGCGATGCGGTGGTCCATGTGGGTCTCGACCGTGCCGGCGCCCGGGACGTCGCCGGGCCGGCCCTCGACGACCAGGCCGTCCTCCAGCTCCTCGACGGCGACGCCGTTGGCGGCGAGGCCCCTCGCCATGGCCGCGATCCGGTCCGATTCCTTGACCCGCAGTTCCTCCAGCCCGCGCATCACGGTGCGGCCCTGCGCGAAGGCGGCGGCGACGGCGAGCACGGGATATTCGTCGATCATGCTGGGCGCCCGCGACGCCGGGACGTCGATGCCCCGCAGCGTGCTCGAGCGTGCGGTCACGTCGGCGACCGGCTCGCCGCCCTCGACGCGCCGGTTGGCGATCTCCAGGTCGGCGCCCATCTCGATCAGTGTCTCGAACAGGCCGGCGCGCAGCGGATTGACCGAGATGCCGGTGACGGTGATCGCCGAGCCCTCGGTGATCAGCGCCGCGACCAGCGGAAACGCGGCCGAGGACGGATCGCCCGGCACCGCCAAGGCCCGGCCGCGCAGCTCGGGCTGGCCGTCGAGGACGATGACGTCGCCGTCCCTGGTGCGCTCGACCTCTACCCTGGCGCCGAAATGACGCATCATGTTCTCGGTGTGGTCGCGGGTCGCCTGCTTCTCGACCACGATGGTGTGCCCCGGCGCGTTGAGGCCCGCCAACATCACCGCCGACTTCACCTGGGCCGACGGCACCGGCACGACGTAGCGGATCGGCATGGCCATGACCGCGCCCTCGACGGTGACCGGCAGGCGCCCGCCCTCGGCGGCGGTGAACCGCGCGCCCATCTGGCGCAGCGGCGTCATCACCCGCTCCATCGGCCGCTTGCGCAGCGAGGCGTCGCCGGTGAACACGGTGGTGAACGGATGGGTTGCGGCGATGCCCATCAGCAGCCGCACGCCGGTCCCGGCATTGCACAGGTCGAGCACGTCGCCTGGCGCGCGCAGGCCGCCGACTCCCGTTCCCCAAACCGTCCACGCGCCGTCGGCGCCCCGGCTCACCTCGGCGCCCAGCGCCTGCATGGCGCGGGCCGTCGCCAGCACGTCCTCGCCTTCCAGCAGGCCGGTGATGCGCGTCTCGCCCACCGCCAGCCCGCCCAGCATCAGCGAACGGTGCGAGATCGACTTGTCGCCCGGCGCGGCGTAGCTGCCCGAGAGGCCGGTGATCCGGTATGAGGTGCGGACGCCCATGATTCCCTTGTCCCGATGGTTGCGGCGCTCCATCTAGCACAGCCTGCACGGCCGGCCAATTCCGGCAGAGCGGTCAAATAGTGCTTTGACACCCGGTGCCGACCGTGGCAATGGGTTTCGCCAATTCCGAACACCGACCAACGAAGAGGACAAAGGTGGCCAAGCCTGAGCTGGGAACCAAGCGGCAGTGCCCCAAATGCGGCACCCGATTCTACGATCTGGGCAAGTCCGACCCCATCGCCTGCATCAATTGCGGTCACACCTTCCTGCCCGAGACAATCCTGAAGCCGCGCCGGCCAGTGGCCGAGGCGGTCGAGGAAAAGCCCGTCAAGAAGCAGGTCGTGGACGAGGACGACGTCGCCGATGACGATGATGACGACGGCGACATGGACCAGATCCTCGAGATCGAGGACGAGGAAGACGACATCGACGTGGATGTCGACGTCGAGATCGAAGATGACGGCGACGACGACAAATAGGCGCTTGACCTTCCGCCGCACCCCGCGCATATAGACGCGGCTTCGGCGGCCGGGTGCTTCCGAAGCCGTTCCCGGGGGGCTGTAGCTCAGTTGGGAGAGCGCTACAATGGCATTGTAGAGGTCAGGGGTTCGATTCCCCTCAGCTCCACCAGAACCCCGGAACAAGCCGCCCAAGGGCGGCTTTTTCATGGCCCGGAGATCCGGCGCGCGGCGGCTGCCACGGCCGAATGATCCCGGCCGCGGCAATAGATTCGTTCGCCTGCCCGTCTTCGCGCCTGCCCGTCTTCGCGCCTGCTCAATCCGCTCGCCCGGGAGAAGGTGCCGCGTTGATCAGCGAGAGCACATAGGCGAAGACCGCGTCGATCTGATCCCGATCAAGCGACACGCCCACCATCTCCCGATGCGGATTGGTTAGGAACAGGTGATAGCGGTACGGATCGGCCGCGATCCTCGGCGCCAGCGACAGAAGCGTCGGATAGCGATCGTTCCAGGTGGAATCCTCGGCGATGCCCACGGCATGGCACGCGACGCAATGCTGCTCGGCCAGGTGCCGACCCTGCATCGTTTCCGGATAGACCTCCGCGCCCGCCCGATCGGCCATGCCGGAGGCCGCCGCGGCCAATAGGACCGCACAGAAGCCGATCCTGCGCATCTGCACAGTCTCCCCGTAGGCATTTTGGCGTCAGGACACCACAGAAGCCGGCGGCGCGCCAGCGCCGCGCAGTCCAACTCGGCGCTCACCTTTCCTTTCACCAGCGGCTGCAGTAGCCTGTGGTAACGGGGTGGAACGGCCCGCGGCAGGGGAGCCGCCGGCCGCTCAGAACGACATCGCAAACCGGAGGGATCAGGCGCATGTATGATCCGTGGCAGGTGCTCGCGTCGCTCGACCGCAACATGTGGCCGGTGATCGGCCTGTGCGGCTTCGCCATGCTGTGCAACTACACCTGGTTCTTCGCCGCCGTGCGCCAGGGCTTCCGCGACCAGGTGGTGCCGGTGCCGCTGTTCTGCACCTTCTTCTGGCTGGCGGGCGACGCCTCCATGGTGATGCGCTTCGACCTGTGGTTCAACGTCATCGGCCACTGGTACGTGAAGCTGTTCTGGCTGGCGCTGGTGTTCACCGTGCTGTGCGAGCTGACCTTCGTGTGGATGACCCTGCGCTTCGGCCGCAAGGAATTCGCACCGGGGATGAGCCAGGGCCAGTTCACCCTGCTGGTGTTGCTGGGCATCGCCGCCATGTGGATCGCCTGGGAGCTGATCAAGGGGCTGATCGGCGACACGCTCTACATCAACTACTTCCACCTCGCGAACCTGGCCGGCCCGCCGCTCGCTGCCGCACAGCTGTTCCGCCGCGGCAACCGGGCGGGCACCTCGACGCTGATCTGGGGCGCCTACACCCTGATGGTCGCCAGCTGGTTCACCGCCTGCGCGCTGTGGTATGGCGAGCCGTTCGCCTCGGCGCCCTATATCGGGCTCTACGTGTTCTGCACCGGCTGCGCGGCCGCGATGACCGTGGCCGTCGCCCGGATGCCGCGCTACCAGCACCCCGCTCCGACGCCGGGCGTGCCCGTCTCGGCGATGCTGGCGGCCTAGAAGATCACCTTTGGGGGAGACGGATTCTTGAAGCGAGGGCTTGGAGTTGCGGCGCTGGCGATCCTGGCGCTGGGTGTGGCGGTCTACCTGGCGGCGGACCGTCTCGGCTCGCCCCCGGATGCGGCGGAAGACGCCTTCTCAGATCCCGACAACTGGACCTCGTTCGGCCGCACCGCCGGCGAGCAGCATTTCTCGCCGCTGGACGAGATCGACACTGACACGGTCTCGCGCCTCGGCCTCGCCTGGTCCATGGACCTGCCGGTCGGCAACTCGGTCACCGCGCCCGTCGCGGCGGACGGCGTCCTCTACTTCGCCACCTTCTACAGCGTCGTTCACGCCGTCGACGCCGCCACGGGCAAGCTGCTGTGGACCCACGATCCCAAGGCCGCCGAAGCCGCCGGGCACAAGCTGCGCTCGGGCTGGGGCATCCGCGGCATCGCTTATTGGGAAGGCAAGATCTACACCGGCACCCATGACGGCCGCCTGCTGGCGCTCGACGCCGCGACCGGCAAGCAAGTCTGGAGCGCCATGACCATCGACACGGCGGACGCCCGCTTCATCAGCGGCCCGCCAAGGGTGTTCAACGGCAAGGTGATCATCGGCCATGGCGGCGCCGATGCCGGATCGACCCGCGGCTACGTCACCACCTACGACGCCCGCACCGGCAGGCAGCTCTGGCGGTTCTGGACCGTCCCCGGCAATCCGGCCGACGGCTTCGAGAACGCGGCCATGGAGATGGCCGCGAAGACCTGGGCCGGCGAGTGGTGGAAGCACGGCGGCGGCGGCACGGTATGGAACACCATGACCTACGACCCCGAGTTCAACCGGGTCTATCTGGGCGTGGGCAACGGCGCGCCGTGGAACCGGCGCATCCGCAGTGCCGGCCAGGGCGACAACCTGTTCCTCGCCTCCATCGTCGCGCTCGACGCCGACACCGGCGCATACGCCTGGCATTACCAGATCAATCCCGGCGAGAACTGGGACTACAACGCCTCCATGGACATGGAGCTGGCGACCCTGGAGATCGGCGGCAAGAAGCGCAAGGTGCTGATGCACGCGCCGAAGAACGGCTTCTTCTACGTCATCGACCGCGAGACCGGAAAGCTGATCTCCGCCGAGCCGATCGTGCCGGTGAACTGGGCCTCGAGGATCGACCTGGAGACCGGCCGGCCCGTGGAAATCCCCGCCGCCCGCTTCGAGGATGGCAAGTTCGAGTTGCGTCCCGGCCCGGTCGGCGCCCATAGCTGGCTCCCCATGTCGTTCAACCCGGAGACCGGCCTCGTCTACATCCCCGCCATCGACATGTCGGCGGTCTATGACGACGAGGGCATCGATCCCGAGACCTGGACGCGGCTGCCCGGCCTCGCGGTCGACGGCGGCGTGCACATCAACCTCGCGCCTGCGGGCGGCGCCGGCGCCACCAGTTCGCTGCTGGCATGGGATCCGGTCGCCCAGAAGCAGGTGTGGCGGGTGCCGACGCCCGGCTTCTGGAACGGCGGCACCATGGCCACGGCGGGCGGCCTGGTGTTCCAGGGCGAGGCCGAGGGCAGCTTCAAGGCCTATGACGCGGCGACCGGCACGCTGTTGTGGACCTTCGCCGCGCAGGCGCCGGTGATCGCGCCGCCGATCTCCTACCGGGCGGGCGGGCGGCAATATGTGACGGTGCTGACCGGCAACGGGATGAGCGGCGGCGGCTTCGGCCCGCAGCTCGAGCACCTGGCCATCGACTACCGCACCCAGACGCGCCGGGTGCTGACCTTCGCGCTCGACGGCAGGGAGACTTTGCCCGCCGCCGTGCCGTTCAAGCTGGTGGCCGCCGACGATCCGGACTTCGTGCCCGACCCGGACAAGGCGGCGCGCGGCGCGGCGGTCTATGGCCGCTGCATCGTCTGCCACGGCATCGACGCCATCGCCGCGGGCCTCGCGCCCGACCTGCGCGGCTCGCCGGTCCCGGCCTCGGCCGAGGCGTTCCGCGACATCGTCAAGGGCGGCGCGCTCGTGGCGATGGGCATGCCGGCCTTCGAGGAAATGCCCGACGAGGACCTGGAGGCCATGCGCCACTACCTGCGCACCAGGGCGCGCGAGCTGGCCGCTTCCCGGACTCCCAGCTGATAGGTCGATCCGGCGTGTCGAATCCCGTCCCTGCGCCCGCCATTCTTCGCTATAGTCGAATAGATATAGCGATGGGAATCGGAGGGTTCATGGCCTCGATCGATGCGGCGCGCCGGTCTGCGTTCGCCTTTCTGGCCGCCGCCATGCTGGTGATGGCCGCGCCCGCCGTCGCGGGCGTCCGGCAGCAGGAGGTGACGGTATTCGCCGCGGCCTCGCTGACCAACGCGCTGCAGGACCTGGGCAAGGCCTACGAGGCAACAACCGGCGTGAAGGTGATCCTCTCCTTCGCGTCCAGTTCCGCGGTCGCCAAACAGATCGAGGCGGGCGCCCCGGCCGACCTGTTCGTTTCCGCCGACGCCGAGTGGATGGATTATCTGCAGCGGCACGGCCTGATCGACGCGGCGACACGGCGGAACCTGTTGTCCAACAGCCTCGTCCTGATCGCGCCCGCCGGAAGCGCGGCACAGCTGGCGATCGCGCCGGGGTTTCCTCTCGCGCAGGCACTCGGCAGGGACGGCCGGCTGTCGGTCGGCGATCCGGATTTCGTGCCCGCCGGGCGCTACGCCCACGCGGCGCTGTCGCAGCTCGGCGTCTGGACCGACGTGGCGGACCGCCTGCTGCGCGCCGACAACGTGCGATCGGCCCTGGCCTTCGTCTCGCGCGGCGAGGCGCCGCTGGGCATCGTCTACCGCACCGACGTGACGGTCGACGGCAAGGTGCGGATCATCGGCACCTTTCCCGCTGGCAGCCACCCGCCGATCGTCTATCCCCTCGCCGTCGTCAAGGGCGCGAAGCCCGGCGCCCGGGAATTCCAGGACTTCCTTCGTACGCCCCAGGCGCGCGCCCTGTTCGAGAAATACGGCTTCATCAACCTGGACTGATCGCCGCCTCGGCCGAATGCCAGCCGCGCTATGGACTTGGCGCCGATCGGGCTGGCGCGGGCGTCGGGGAATCGGCTACCTTTCGCCGGGCATTTGGTTGCGCCGGCTTCCGGGGTCGTCGCCGGGCGCGCTCTTTCAAGGTTTCCCCTGGAAGCCGGGAGATCGACGTGCGTCAGGCCAGGATCATCCGCCACCTCGCCTTCGAGGACCTCGGGCTGTTCGCCGCGCCGCTGGCCGCGCGCGAGTGGGACGTCGCCTATGCCGACGCAGGCATCGACGACATCGCCGGCGCCATCGCCACGGCCGACCTTGCCGTCATCTGCGGCGGACCGATCGGGGTCTACGAGACCGAGAAATATCCGTTTCTGCTCGACGAACTGGCGGCCCTCGAGGCGCGCGTCGAAGCCGGGCGGCCGACGCTGGGACTGTGCCTGGGCGCGCAGCTGATCGCCGCGGCGCTGGGCGCGCCCGTCTATCCGGGGCGGCGCAAGGAGATCGGCTGGGGACGCATCCAGCTCAGCCTCGACGGCCGGCACTCGTGCCTCGCGGGCCTCGCCGAGGTGCCGGTGCTACACTGGCACGGCGACACTTTCGACCTGCCGCCCGGCGCCGTGCTGCTGGCGAGTTCCGACCTCTATCCGCACCAGGCATTCGGCATCGGGGCCAACGTGCTCGCGCTGCAGTTCCACGCCGAAGCCGATCCGCGCCGCATCGAGCAGTGGCTGATCGGCCATGCCGCCGAACTGTCGGCGGCGGGCATCGACGTGCCCGCGCTGCGCGCCCGGACGCAGGCGGTACGCGGCCAGGTGGAGACACCGGCGGCCGCGCTGCTCAACCGCTGGATGGATGGCTGGTCGTAACTCCCCGGCGGATCACGGCTCCGTCGCGGTCACGAAGCAGTCGACCTTGCGCGACTTGAGACGCTCGCACAGGCCGATGGCGTCGGGGCGCGCCGCGAAGCCGCCGATCTGCACCCGGTAGAACACGCCCTTCGCGCCGAGGTCGGCCTTGTAGATGTAAAGCTCGGCGGCATCGAGCAGGTCGGCATTGGCGCCCATCAGCCGCGACCAGCGGAACCGCGCCTCTTCCTCGGTCTTGCCCGCGCCCACCTGCACGCGCCACTTGTCGCCCGGATGCGCCGAATGCGGACCGGGCTCCTCGGCGTCATCGGCGGGCGCGGCCGGCACGGCCGCCTCGGCCGCCTCGACCGGCGGTGGCGGCGCGGAAACGGCGCTTGGCGGCGCCGGCGGCTCGGCGGGCTTCGCCGGCTCGGCGTCCGTCTTGATGCTGACGGGTATCTTGACGGTCTTGGCCGGCTGGCACGGAATGCCGCTCGTCTCCAGCTTCGAGCAGATGGCGTCGGCAGCCGACTGCCCGCCTTTCAGCGGCGTCGACCGCACCCGGTACGCCACGGCTCCGGGTTCGATCGACAGCATCTGCTCGACGTCGACGCCCGCGCCCCGGAACAGCGCGCCGTGGCTGTCGAGGACCGACCGCCGCAGCGCCTCCGCCTCGTCCTTGGTGGCGAAACTCGCGAGCTGCACCCGGTATTCGGTGTCGCGGGTCTCCGCGGGCGGGGACGGTTTCGGCTGCGGCGCCGGCTTTGCCGGAGCCGCCGGCGGCGGTGGCGGCGGAACCGGCTGCGGACTCGCCGGACGGCCGATCATCTCCATCGGCGGAATCGGGATCGCGCCAGCGACCGATTCCGGGTTGATCGGCGACACGCCCGACGCAGCGAAATCCTCGACCGGATGGCGCAGCACCGCGCTGTCGATCTGGGCCTCGATGTCATCGGCCAGCTTGGCCTGCATGGCCGGCGGCTCCGCCTGCTCGGCGGGCGGCGCGACGAGGGTCGGCGCGAGCGCCGCCGCAGCCTCGACCGCCGCGGGCTCCATGTGGAGCTTCACGGCCGCGAGCGCGTCCGCCGCCTCCCGCACCCCGGCCTTGGCCGCCAGGCTCAGCCAGGCATGGGCCTGGACGGCATCGCGCGTGACGAAGTCGCCGTTGAAGTACTGGACGCCCAGCATGAACTGGGCCTTGGGGTCGCCGCCGACGGCGGCCTGCCGCCAGAACTTCACCGCTTCGGCTCCCTGCGGCGGCTTGCGGTCGAACAGCAGCGATCCCAGGTTGGCCTGCGCGCCCACATGACCGAGCTCCGCGGCGCGGCGGTAGTACTGCTCGGCCTTGTCCAGGTCCTTCTCGGTGCCGACACCGAGGCGATGCATCTGTCCGAGATTGAACAGCGCCCGCTGATCGCCGGCCTCGGCGTAAGGCTGCCATTCGCTCATGGCCGTCTTGTAGTCGCCGCGCGAATAGGCCTCCATCCCCGCCTGGAAGTCGGCGCGCGCCGGCACCGCGACGACCGCGCCAGCGATCGCCGCGGTAGCCAGCAACCGTGCCGCCATCCGGGCGACGCCGGACCTGCAGCCCATGCCGCGCCAGGCCCTGCGCTTATCCGTGGCCATCTTGGGGCAGTATCCCTCGCTCTCAGCCTCCTACCATTTATAGCGGCATTGACGCGCTCAGGCCACAACATAAGCCGAAACAAGCCGCGTCCCCACCGACAGGAACCCCGGCCCGCCGCCCCTTGAACGGGCGCGCGCCATAACCACATAGAGGGCAAGCGGCGCCGGGATCCGGGCCGCGAATGACGGGCGCCTTCGGGGCCCATACACTGCCCGCTTCGAGGAAGGAGGCAAGAGTGACGCGCGTATCCTTGTTGTCGAGCCCGTTCCTGCTCGGCTTCGAGCGGCTGGAAGGCATGCTCGAGCGCGCCGCCCGGTCGGCGGACGACGGCTACCCGCCCTACAACATCGAGCAGACCAGCGAGACGAGCTGGCGCATCGTGCTGGCGGTCGCCGGTTTCCGGCCCGACCATCTGAGCGTGACCGTCGAGGACAACCAGCTTGTCATCGCCGGCGCCCAGGGCGACGACAAGAATCGCACGTATATTCACCGCGGCATCGCAACCAGACAGTTCCAGCGGCGTTACGTATTGGCCGACGGCATCGAAGTCGTCCATGCGGGCGTCGAAAATGGTCTGCTGGTCGTCGACCTGACGAGACCGAAGACCCAACCGGTCATCCGCAAGATCGACATCGTCGCCAAGTCCTGACTTCGGACCGGCTCATAGGAGAGGTCTAATGACGAATGCTGAAGTACTGAAGCAGATGACCCCGGAGGCCTTCGCGGCCCTGGGCGCCGAGAACACCATCTATTTGCGGCCGATCACCCAGAACGGCACCGTGGTGTTCGCCGTGCATACCGCGGCAGGCCAGCCGATCGGGCTGATGGAAAGCCCCGAACTCGCCCATGCCGCCGCGCTGCAGCACGACATGAACCTGGTCAGCGTCCACTGACCTGAATTTCCCGAGGAAGTCGGCAGCGATCCGGCTCAGGCCGCGTTGGTCTGGGCCGGATTCTGCGTGAGGAGGGCATAGAGCGCCGCCGGGCCGTCGGCGCCGCGCAGCTTCTCGCACATCGTCCGGTCGCGCAGCAGCCGCGACACCTTGGCGAGCGCCTTGAGATGATCCGCGCCGGCGCTTTCCGGCGCCAGCAGCATGAAGACCAGGTCGACCGGCTGGTCGTCGATGGATTCGAAATCGATGGGATCGTCGAGCCGGGCGAACAGGCCATGGAGACGCCCGAGCTTGTCCAGCCTGCCATGGGGGATGGCGACGCCCTGGCCCACGCCCGTGGTGCCCAGCCGCTCGCGGCCGAGGATGGTCTCGAGGATCTCGCGCGCGGGAATGCCCGTGAGGGTGGAGGCGCGCTCGGCCATTTCCTGCAACGCCTGCCGCTTGCTGCTGGCCTTCAGCCCTGAATATACGGAATCAGGCGATAGAAGCTGTTGAATTTCCATGGCGCATCCGTTCGTCAGCGGGGCAGTGCCTGCCGCACGACCTAACCCTGGCCCTGCGGGTCGATCCAACCGATATTGCCGTCAGGACGGCGATAGACAACGTTGAGGCGGCCGTGCGCCGAGTTACGGAACATCATGACCGGCGCATCCGACAGATCAAGGCGCATCACCGCGCCGCCCACGGTCGTGGTGGGAATTTCCGTCCTGGTCTCGGCGACGATCAGCGGCTGCAGGTCCTCGGGTTCCTCGCTGCTCTCGGTCTCCGCCTCGAGCACGTAGCTCGATGCCGCGACGAGATCGGCCGCGGCGGCCTTCGACATGGCATGGTGGTTGCGCAGGCGCCGCTTGTAGCGGCGCAGGCGGGTCTCGATCCGCTCCAGCGCCTGGTCGAACGCGGCATAGGGCTCGCCGCCGCTGGCGTGGCTCTGCATCACGATCGCATGGCCCGCATGCACCGAGCAGTCGACCCGGATCAGGTGCGCCTCGCGCGAGAAGGTGACATGGGCGTCGACCGCGCGGTCGAAATACTTGCTGACTCGCTCGTCTATGCGGTCGGTCACGTGCTTGCGCAGCGCTTCGCCGATGTCGATCTGCTTGCCGTTGACCTGAATTTCCATGCTGCCTGCTACACCCTGTGGCCGTCGAACCGAATTCCAGGACGTCCCGTCGCCGACTCCCGGCGCGGTGATCCGCTTCGTCGGGAGGCGCGGAACATAGTGATGTCGCCCTCCCCTGTCAAACTTCCGCCTATCGTCCCGATTTCAGCCGCCGTCGCCGGACGGAAGACGGTATGTGCATGGCCTCGCGATACTTGGCGACCGTCCGGCGGGCGATGTCGATGTCGTCGCCCAGCAGCAGCTCGACGATCTTGTCGTCCGACAGGATGGCCTTCGGGTCCTCCCTGTCGATCAGCTCGCGGATGCGGTGGCGCACCGCCTCCGCCGAATGGGATTCGCCGCCGTCCGCCGCGGCGATCGCCGCGGTGAAGAAGTACTTCAGCTCGAACGTCCCGCGCGGGCAGGCGAGATACTTGCCGGCGGTGACCCGGCTGACCGTGCTCTCGTGCATGCCGATGGCGTCGGCCACCTGCTTGAGGTTGAGCGGCCGCAGGTGCGACACCCCTTGGGCGAAGAAACCTTCCTGCCGGCGGACCAGTTCCGTCGCGACCTTGAGGATGGTCTTGGCCCGCTGGTCGAGCGCCTTCACCAGCCAGCTGGCGTTGCTGAAGCATTCCGAGAGATAGGCCCGGTCCTGCTTCGAGCGGCTGGCGCTGCGGACCTCGGCATAGTAGTGCGCGTTGACCAGCACCCGCGGCAGCACCTCGGCGTTCAACTCCACGCCCCATGCACCGTCGGCGCGCCGCGAAATCAGCACGTCCGGCACGATCACCTCGGCGGTCGGACTGTCGAAGGCCTGGCCGGGCTTGGGATCGAGCGCGCGCAATTCCAGCAGCATCTCGGCGAAGTCCTCGTCGCCCACCCCGCACTGCCGACGGAGCCAGTCGACCCGGCCGTCGGCGAGGGCCTCGAGGTTCGACACCAGCGCTGCCATGGCCGGATCGAACCGGTCGCGGTCGATCAGCTGCAGCGCAAGGCACTCGGCAAGGTTCCGCGCGCAGACGCCGGGCGGGTCGAACTGCTGCAGCAGCGCCAGCGTCTCCTCGACGTCGGCGACGGTGCAGCCGAGCCGCTCGGCGACGTCGCTCAGGCCTTCGCGGATGTAGCCCGCGTCGTCCACCATGTCGATGAGATAGCGGCCGATCATCTTCTGGCGCGCATCGCTCGCCGTCATGCCCAGCTGATCGGTCAGATGGCCGCGCAGCGTGGTCGGCACGGCGAGGCGCGCCGAGGCGTCCGCCGGCAGCCCGGTGTCGCTTCCTGCCGATCCCGTCCAAGGACCGGCGGCCAGGGTCTGGATGCCGTCGTCGCTCCTGGCGGCGGGCGCCAGGTCGCGGTCGTCATTGGTGAAGACGTTGTCGTAGCGGCTGTCGAGCGGCGCGTCGCCCGTGTCGGTCGGCGTGATCGCCTGGCTCTCGGCGGGCGCCGGCTGGGGCGCGGCCTCGGCCGGCGCATAGTCCAGCTCGAGCAGGGGATTGGATTCGACCTGCTGTTCGACGAAGGAGACGAGCTCGAGGCTCGACAACTGGAGCAGCTTGATGGCCTGCTGCAACTGTTGCGTCATGACCAGTTGCTGGCCCTGCCGCAGAACTTGCCGCAATCCGGTTGCCATTCACTCCCACCCACCGGCCGGCGCAGCGCCGCCGCCAGGTGGCTGAACGCGCCGGGTCACCGGATAAATCTCTCTCCCAGATACACCCGACGGACATCCTCGTTGGCCACGATCTCGTCCGGCGTACCGCTCATCAGCACATTGCCGTCATAGATAATATACGCCCGGTCGGTGATGTCGAAGGTTTCCCGCACGTTGTGGTCGGTGATCAGGACGCCGATGCCCCGGTCCTTGAGATGCGCGACCAGGTCGCGGATGTCGCCGATGGCGATGGGATCGATGCCGGCGAACGGCTCGTCGAGCAGGATGATGTTGGGTTTGCCGGCAAGGCAGCGGGCGATCTCGACCCTGCGGCGCTCGCCGCCCGACAGCGACAGCGCCGGCGCATGGCGCAGACGCTGGATGCCGAACTCGTTGAGCAGGTTGTCCAGCGTCTCCTCGCGCTTGCGCCGGTCGGACTCGACCAGCTCCAGCACCGCCATGATGTTGTTCTCGACCGACATGCCGCGGAAGATCGAGGCTTCCTGCGGCAGATAGCCGATACCCAGGCGCGAGCGCCGGTACATGGGCAGCGACGTGACGTCGAGGCCGTCGAGCACGATCTCGCCCGAGTCGGGCCGGATCAGGCCGACGATGGAATAGAAGCAGGTGGTCTTGCCGGCGCCGTTCGGCCCCAGCAGGCCGACGACCTCGCCCCGGTGAACGTCCAGGCTGACGCTCTTGAGCACCGGCCTGCCCTTGAAGCTCTTGCTGATTCCGGCGATGAACAGGCCTTCCCGCCGGCGCTCCGGATCGACCGGCGGCGGCGCCACGGCATCGTCGCGCACCGTCGCGGCGATGGTATCGAACACGCTCGACGGCTTCTGCTCGAAAAGGTCGCCGGGCTTGAGCTTGCCTTCGCTGGTCACCGGACCGTCCTAGTTCTTCTTCGTGGCATCCGGCTTGTTCCCGGATGCAGGCGTGAACTCGCCGCGGACCCGCTGGTCGCCCTGGGTGCTGGCGACGCCCTGGACCCGGGCCTGGCCGGATTCCAGGTTCAGCTCGAGCCGGCTGCCCCGCACCACGCTTCCGCCCTGATGGAGCACCACCCGGCCGCCCATGGTGACGAGTTGCCGGGCAACGTCGTAGACCGCCCAGTCGCCCTGCGCGGTATCGCCGCGCGAGGTGATGCGGACATTGCCGCGGGAGTCGATGCGGGTCACCGAGCCGGTCAGGCTGGTGTCGGACTGCTGCGATTTGTTGCCGGTCTGGTAGTAGACGCGCACCTCGTCGCTCAGCAGCGTCATGTCGCCCTGGTTGGCCTCGACCTTGCCCAGGAACATGGCGACGGAGCCTTCCTGCTGGACCTCCAGCCGATCGGCGGCGAATTCGATCGGCGCCTTGGCGTCGTGGCCGCTGAAGCCGGTCTTGGCCGCCGCCCATGCGGCGATCGGCGCGGCCGAGAGCAGCGCGGCCGAGAGCGCTAGCGAAATGTGGGTTTTCCTGTCGGGCATCGCGCCGCCTCAGTCGACTGCTCGGGGATAGACCGTCATCTTCACCCCGTCGCGCAAAATTATGTTTTCCGTCTTCGTATCGACGTCCAGACCGCCGGCCGTGAACTTGCCGAACGGGCCCTGGCCATGCACCGCCGCGTTGCTCGTCCCCTTGCCATTGGACAGGTTCATGGTCAGCTTCGGCGTGTGGACCTCCATGCCCGAGTCCGAGAATACATTCACTTGTCCGGACAAATCCAGAACCTCGGACTTGGTGTGGAACGTGCCGACCGGCGCATCGACCGTCACCCACGACCCGTCCTTCGATTTGATGTCCGCGGCGATGGTGTCGAGCGTCACCACCTCGTCGTTCGACGCATCATGATAGGCCGAGCTGGCGGTCACCGAGAACGAGCGGTCCTCGGTATCGGTTCCGACGAAGCGCGGCGCGATCATCCGCGCCTTGTCGTCGGACTCCTTCAGCTCCGAGAAAGTCAGGGTGAAGCCGGTGCTGGAGCCCCGGATGGCCGGCACGATGAGGATGCCCGCCAGCAGCAGCGCGGCGCCCGCCGGCAGCACGCGCTTCATCAGCCGCACATAGCGGCTGTATCGATCCTCTCGATTGACGAGGAGGTCGTAGCGCTGCTCCAAGGGCGTCCTCCAGCCGGTCGTTCCCTAGACATAGGGCGACTTTGGTCCGAGGCACTATCTATGGGTAAGCGCCGCGCCGTTCAAGACGATCCGCGCCGGCGCGGATCAGCTGTGCGAGAAGATGTCTTCCTCGGCCCAGCCGGCGAGGTCGAGGCGGGCGCGCATCGGCAGGAACTCGAAGCAGGCGCGAGCCATCGCCGTGCGCCCCTCGCGCTCCAGCATCTCGTCCAGCCTCGCCTTGATCTGGTGCAGGTAGAGCACGTCCGAGGCCGCATAGGCCAGCTGCGCCTCGGTGAGATCGGCGGCGCCCCAGTCCGAGCTCTGCTGCTGCTTCGACATGTCGACGTTGATCAGTTCCCGGGCCAGTTCCTTGAGCCCGTGGCGGTCGGTATAGGTGCGCACCAGCCGCGAGGCGATCTTGGTGCAGTAGACCGGCTGAGGCATCACGCCCAGCCGCTGGAACAGGGCGGCAAGGTCGAAGCGGGCGAAGTGGAACAGCTTCGTCACCGCCGGATCGGCCAGCATCGCCTTTAGGTTCGGCGCATCGCCAGGCCCCTGCGGGATCTGCACCAGATGCGCCGAGCCGTCGCCCGAGGACAGCTGCACCAGGCAAAGCCGGTCGCGGCCCGGCCGCAGCCCCATGGTCTCTGTATCGACGGCGACGAGGGCGCCGAGATCGAGGCCGGCCGGCAGATCGCCGCGATGCAGGGTGATGGTCATGTCCGGGAAATTCGGCTGGCCGAACCGACTTCGGCGATTGGTGCCCAGGAGAGGACTCGAACCTCCACGACCTTGCGATCACTAGCACCTGAAGCTAGCGCGTCTACCAATTCCGCCACCTGGGCAACTCCGTGTCTGTCACGGTGGACGCAGTTCCTATTGCCCGGCACGATGCTTGTCAACAATCCAATAGCGACGCCGGCGACAAGCCGGTCGCCACAAGGCCGTCATGCGCCCCGCAGCGGGAAGTTTCAGGTGGCAATCCGCCGGACCGGCGGTATTTTAGCGCCGAATTCGCGCGAACAGGATCCCCCATGACTCGTGATCTCGTGACGGTGATCGGCGGCTCCGGCTTCATCGGCCGGTACGTCGTGCGCCTGCTGGCCAGTCGGAAGCATCGCATCCGGGTGGCTGTCCGCCATCCCAATGAGGCCATGTTCCTCAAGCCCATGGGCGACGTGGGCCAGATCCAGCTGTTGCCTACCAACATCCGCAACAGCGCCTCGGTGGCGCGCGCCGTCGACGGCGCCGACGCCGTGGTCAATCTGGTCGGCATCCTGCAGCCGTCAGGCCATCAGGATTTCCAGTCCGTCCATGTCGACGGCGCGGAGGCGGTCGCGAAGGCGGCTGCCGCCGCGGGCGTACGTCGGCTGGTGCATCTGTCCGCCATCGGCGCCGACCGCCGCTCCGAATCGCACTACGCCCGCTCGAAGGCCGAGGGCGAAGCCGCCGTTCGGGCGGCATTCCCGGCCGCGACCGTCATCCGCCCCTCCATCGTGTTTGGCGCAGAGGACGATTTCTTCAACCGTTTCGCCGGCATGGCCTGCCTGCCGCTGATGCCGCTGCCGCTGATCGGCGGCGGCAAGACACGGTTCCAGCCGGTCCACGTCGGCGACGTGGCCGAGGTCGTCGCCCGCGCCGCGACCCAGGACGCACTCGCCGCGCAGACATACGAAATCGGCGGTCCGAAAATCTACAGCTTCAGGGAAATCCTCGAGCTGGTGCTGGCCGAGACCCAGCGCGACAAGGCGATGGTGCCCATGCCGTTCTTCGCGGCGAAGCTGATGGCGGCGCTGGCGCAGGCCGTCTGCGCGCTGTCGCCGTTCGACGCGCCGCTCACCATGGACCAGGTCGAGTTGCTGAAGCACGACAACGTGGTGGCGCAAGGGGCGCTCACCCTGCGCGATCTGGGGATCGCCCCGACGCCCGCCGAGGCGGTGGTGGGGAGCTATCTGGAGCGGTATCGCAAGCAGGGCCAGTTCGCCAAGCCCGCCGAAGCCGCCTGACCCATTTCCGTTCCCCTTTTCCGCTCTTTGTGGCGGGCAAGCCAGTTGTGCTAGGGTCGTGCGCGTCTCGGGAGGGTCTCACATGCGTTCTGCCGGACGTGGCGCTGCCGGCCAGGACCGCGGCGCCGCCCAGTCTTCCTCCGGCCCGCATGTGACAGGACTCTTCCGATCGTGACTCCCCGCCTCTTCCACCTCTGGCTGTCGCCGTTCTCCCGCAAGGTCCGCATCGCCATGGCCGAACTGGGCGTGGAGGTGAAGCTCGTCATCGAGCCGGTCTGGGAACGCCGGCCCGAATTCCTGGCGCTCAATCCCGCCGGCACCGTTCCGGTGCTCGTCGAGGAGGACGGCACCGCCATCGCCGACAGCACGGTGATCTGCGAATACCTGAACGAGACCGTCTCCGGAAAGACCCTGTTCGGCCGCGACGCGCTGACCCGGGCCGAGGTGCGCCGGCTGGTCTGCTGGTTCGACCAGAAGTTCCACCGCGAGGTCACCGACAACCTGGTGACCGAGAAGGTGATGAAGCGGTTCATGAAGATGGGCACGCCGGACAGCGGCGCCATCCGCGCCGGCCTGCACAACATCGGCTACCACCTGGACTACATCGCCTATCTCACCGAACGCCGCCGCTGGCTGGGCGGCGACGAGTTCTCGCTGGCCGACATCGCAGCCGCGGCCCATCTGTCCTGTGTCGACTATCTGGACAACGTGCCATGGGACAGCCACCCGGAAGCCAAGGACTGGTACATGCGGATCAAGTCGCGGCCCAGCTTCCGCCCGCTGCTGCTGGACCGCATTCCCGGTCTGGCGCCCCCCGCCCATTATGACGACCTCGACTTCTGAGGCTTCCGCCAAGGAGGATCTGAAGCGGGACATCCTCGGCCGCCTGCTGGCGGAAGGCTTCGACGTGGCGGCCGTGACCACGCCCGGCAGCATCCCGCTGGTGCCCCAACGGCTCGAGCGCTTCATCGGCGAGGGCCGTCACGGCGTCATGGGCTGGATGGCGGAAAAGGCCGATCGGCGCGGCGATCCGCGCGCCCTCTGGCCCGAGGTGCGCAGCATCATCGTCGCCGGGATGAACTACGGCCCCGACGACGATCCCATGGCGCGGCTGGGCAGCAAGGATCGCGGCGTGATCTCGGTCTATGCCAGGAACAAGGATTATCACGACGTCGTCAAGAAGCGGCTGAAGCGGCTGGGCCGCTGGCTGGCCGGCACGCATGGCGCCAGCCTGAAGGTGTTCGTCGATACCGCGCCGGTGCCGGAGAAGCCCCTGGCCGAGGCGGCGGGACTGGGCTGGCAGGGCAAGCACACCAACCTGGTGTCGCGCGGCTTCGGCTCGTGGCTGTTCCTCGGCGCCATCTACACCGACCTGGACCTGCCACCCGACCGGCCGGAGCCCGACCATTGCGGACACTGCCGCAATTGCCTAGACGCCTGCCCGACCGCCGCGTTTCCCGCGCCCTATCAGCTCGACGCCCGGCGCTGCATCTCCTACCTGACCATCGAGTATGGCGGCCACATCCCCATGGAATTCCGCGCGCCCATGGGCAACCGCATCTATGGCTGCGACGACTGCCTCGCGGTCTGCCCCTGGAACAAGTTCGCCAGCACCGCACGCGACGCCGCCTTCCATCCGCGCGAGGAACTGGAGGCGCCGCTGCTGGCGGAACTGGCGCTGCTGGATGATCCCGGCTTCCGCACGCTGTTCTCCGGCTCACCGATCAAGCGCATCGGCCGCGACCGTTTCGTGCGCAACGTGCTGATCGCCTTGGGCAACAGCGGCGACGTGTCGACGGTCGGCATCGTCGAATCCCTGCTCGACGACGCCTCGCCGCTCGTCAGGGCGATGGCGGTGTGGGCGCTGCGGGCGCTGGCGCCGGGGCGGGCCGAGGCGCTTCGGCCGGCGCGGCTGGCTTCGGAAGCTCAACCCGATGTGCGGCGGGAGTGGACGGCTTAGCCGCCTCCTTGCGCTCCTCCTCCTGCATGGCGCGGACCTTGATGACGCTGTCGGCGGCGGCCTTGGCCGAGGGCGTGTCCGGCGCCAGCTTCATCACCTGGATCCAGTCGACCACCGCCGCGTCGCTGTTGCCGATGGCCTGGTTGAGGTTGGCGCGCTCGAGCAGCGCGTCGACGTTCTCGGCATCCAGCATCAGCGCCTTGTCGATATCCTCGCGGGCCGACTGGAAATGGCCAAGCGCCCGGTGCGCCGCGGCCCTGTAGGAATAGGCGACGCTGCGCGGTCCGCCGCGCAGGAGCGCGTCGTCCAGGTCCTTCACCGCCCCTTCCAGATTGCCGAGCTCGACGCGCGTGCGCGCCCGGTCGATCAGGATTTCGGCGGCCTGGTCGTCGCTGACGCCGGTCATCGCCAGCGCCTCCGACAAATCGGCATGGGCCTTCTCGTTCTTCTCGGCCATCAGCCAGGCGTTGCCGGCCTGCGCCATCAGGTCGACGGCGATGCCCGCAGGCAGGGTTTCGGGCGCCGACGGCATCTCGCGCTGGCCGTCCTTGTTGAGCTTTACCTCGGCGGCCCCCTGCTGCACCGGCGCCCTGGCCTGCTGCTGAGCGCGCCGCGACAGCTCTTCCAGCATGACCGCCGACTTCTCGTACTGGCCCTGGGCGAACAGCGCGAGCGCCATGCAGTGTTCCGCGGGAATGCCGCCGCTGTAGTCGCGCCACTGGGCGGCCAACTCGTAGGCCCGCTTGGGCGCCATGTCGACCAGCTTCATGCACTCGCTGTAGTTGTTGGCGGCGGCGGGGCTCGCGGCGAACCCCGCGACGGCGGCGCCCAGCAGGGCAAGGGACTTTCTCAAGCGTAGGCCTTGTGAGGTTCCGGGAACGGCTTCTAAGCTGCGCGGGGCGTGCTGGGGCAACATATAGGAGATCGGACCCGATGAAGCGACTCTTCGTCTTCGGCCTGGGCTACACGGCGCAGATCGTCGGGCGGCAGCTGCGCGCCGACGGCTGGCAGGTCGCGGGCACGACGAGGAGCGCGGCGTCGCAGGCGGCGCTGGAAGCCCAGGGCTTCGAGGTCTTCCCCTTCGACGGCGACCGGCCGCTCGACAACCCGCGCGCCGCCCTCGACGGCGCGACCCACATCCTCGCCTCCGTGCCGCCCGGAGAGTCGGGCGATCCCGTGCTGCGGCACCACGCCGCGGAGATCGCGTCGCTGCCTCGCCTCGCCTGGGTAGGGTACCTGTCGACCACGGGCGTCTATGGCGACCGGGACGGCGGCTGGGTCGACGAGACCACGCCCCGCTCGCCCACCACGCCGCGCGGCCGCAGGCGCGCCGAGGCCGAGATGGGCTGGATGGGCCTTTACGAGATGGGCCGCGTGCCGGTCCACCTGTTCCGCCTGCCCGGCATCTATGGCCCCGGCCGCAGCGCCATCGACGCGGTGAGGTCCGGCCGCACGCGCCGCGTCTTCAAGGATGGACAGGTGTTCTCGCGAATCCACGTCGACGACCTGGCCACCGCGCTGATCGCCTCCATGGTCCAGCCCCGGCCGGGCGCCATCTACAATCTCTGCGACGACGAGCCTGCACCACCCCAGGACGTCACCGCCTATGCCTGCAAGCTGCTGGGCCTGCCGGTCGAGCCGCTCACGCCCATCGACGAGGCGGACCTCTCGCCGATGGCGCGCAGCTTCTACGACGAGAGCAAGCGGGTGCGGAACGATCGCATGAAGCGCGAGCTCGGCGTGACGCTGGCGCATCCCAACTACCGCGACGGCCTGCGGGCGATCCTGCGCCAGTCCGGCTAGCTTCCCGCCGCCTGGCGGCGTTCCGTCAGGTTGGCCATCAGCCGGCCGAGCGCCGCCTCGATCTCGTCCTGCGGCGGCAGCGAGCCGTCTTCCGCCATGATCATGCCGCGCATGACGCCGGAGAAGGCGTTGGTCAACACGAAGGCTTCCGCGCGGCTGGTCGCCATCACCCTGCCATCGGCGGCGAACCGGCCGTGCGCGGCAAGGTAATCCACCAGGCGCTCGATCAGCGGGGCGAGCTTCCGCCCGCCGCGGGCCAGCGAGTATCCCAGCACGATCCGCTGGACCGGTCGGCGTCCGCCATAGCTTGACGTGACCGCCCGGATGACGCGGACGATGCGTTCTTCCGGCCGCATTGCCGCCGGTTCCTGCAGCGTGGCCATCACCCGTTCGGACAGGGCCGCCATCTCGCGGTCGGCGAGGGCGTCCAGGATCGCCTCCTTGTGGGCGAAATACTGGTAGAGGGTGCCGATGCTGACGCCGGCCGTTTCCGCGACCGCATTGGTCGTCAAGGCGGGAAGGCCGCCCTTCCCGAGCAGCCGCATGGCCGCCTCCAATATGAGTTCGACCTTGTGCAAGGCCCGTTCCTGACGCGGCTTTCGAGGCTCAACCCTTTGAGTTTTCTTTTCTTTCATCGACGTCTCCGTTCGGCGGGAACGCGAGTTTCTAAATATGAGCAATGCTCATATTATCCAGTTCATCGGCGGCGGCAAGCCGCCCGTCACGGCAATCCGAGGAGAGGACACATGATCACGTTGCTGTTCGCCCTGCTGGGCGCGGCCATCTCGGCCTGGAACAACCGGCGGCATTCCACCGCCACGAGACCGTAACGCCCGATCACCGGAAACCAGGGAGACATCCCATGACCGCCACCGCCTTCCCGCACTATCTCGACGGCCGCAAGGACTGGAGGGGCGCGTTTGCCGCGCTGCGCCGCCTGCTCGCCGACGCCAACGACACCAACCAGGTGTTCAAGATCATGCGGGCGCTCAACGCCGGCACCGCCAGAACCGGATACGACCGGTTGCTGCGCACCGCCGAGGGCGGCCGCATGGCCTACCAGCGGACCGAACTTTCGGCGCTGCTCTCCGACCCCGCGTTCGTCCGCCGCTTCCCCGAGGGCAGCCTGGGCGCCGCCTATGGCGCGTTCCTCGACAGGACCGGCTATTCGGCCGAGGGCCTCGCCATGATCAGCCGAGAGAGCGATCCCGACCGCGACGCGCCTCATCCCTACGCCTGGTTCGCACGGCGCACCCGTGACGTCCACGACATCTGGCACATCCTCACCGGCTACCGCGCCGATGAACCGCTCGGCGAAGCCTGCCTGACCGCCTTTTCCTATGCACAAACAGGCGGCCTCGGATGGGCGCTCATCGCTGCCGGCGGCGCGGTACGCGGTCTCCGGGCTGGTTCCCTCCAGGCCGTCAAGGCAATCTGGGAAGGCTACCGCAACGGCCGCCGCGCCGCCTGGCTGCTGGGCGAGGACTATGAGCGCCTGTTCGCAGAGCCGCTGGAGGGTGTCCGGGCCCGGCTGAACATCGCCCCGGCGGAGGCATATCGCGCCATGGACCGTATCTCCTGATCGTCCTTGCGAGCGGAGCGAAGCAGGTGTTGCCGCCGCACCGCCGCCTGGGTTGCCGCGTCGCTACGCTCCTCGCGATGACGGATCGAACGAGTAAATCAGCCCCTCCAGCACCGCTTCCAGCCGCGCGATGTCGGACGGTTCCGACAGCCGGTGGTCGCCGTTCTTCACCAGCGTCACCTCGACATCGTCGCCGTCGATGCGCTCGGCGAGGCGCAGCGCGGTTTGCCACGGCACGTCTTGGTCCTTCATCCCCTGGATCAGGCGCACCGGAAACGGCAGCGGCAGCGGCGCGCGCAGCACCAGGTGCTCCCTGCCCTCCTCGATCAGCCGCATGGTGATGGCGTAGGGCTCGCCGTAGTCGGACGGCTCGTGATAGATGCCGTCGCGCCGCAGCGTCTCGCGCACCTCTTCCGGATAGGATGCCCACATCAGGTCCTCGGTGAAGTCGGGCGCGGCGGCGATGCCGACCAATGCGGCGACCCGCTCGGGGCGCGCCTTCGCTACCAGCAGCGCCATCCAGCCGCCCATGCTGGAGCCGACGAGGATCTGCGGTCCGGACGTTACCCGGTCGAGGATGGCGATTGCGTCCGCCGCCCAGCGGCCGATGGTGCCGTTCTCGAATTTTCCGGAGGATTGGCCGTGGCCCGAATAGTCGAATCGGGTGAAGGCCTGGCCGCGCCTCAGGCACCAGTCGCGCAGCGCCATTGCCTTGGCGCCGGTCATGTCGGACTTGAAGCCGGGCAGGAAAATCACGCCCGGCGCGCGGCCAGGGATGGCCTCGTACGCAAGCTGGTGACCGTCCACCGAAATGGTGCTAAGTGACCCGTCCATCCCGATCATCTAGCCAACGCCGGGGGCCGACTTCAACCTTCTCGATCACCCGACCGGCGGGCCCGCGCCGCGCGTCCTGCAGATCCTGCCGCGGCTGGACGTGGACGGGGCCTCGCGCAACGCCCTCGACATCGCCCGCGCGGCCATCGCCGCGGGCGGCGCCGCGGTCGCGGCCGCGCGGGGAGGCGCGCTGGTGGCGGAATTCCGCCAGTCGGGCGGCGTTCACCTGGCCCTGCCGTTCGATGGCCTGTCGCCGCTGACGCGCTGGCGCGTCGCCCGCCGCCTCAGATCCGCCGCAATCCAGCACCGGATCTCCATCATTCATGCATACGGCCGCCGCGGTTCGAGGCTGGCGCGGCGCGTCTCGAAGGCGACCGGCATCCCCTTCGTCGTCTCGCCCATCGCCAACGAGAACCACGAGCCCGAGCAGTGGCTGGTGCCCGACATGGCCGCCGCGCGCGCCATCGTCGCCGCCTCGGATTTCGTCGCCTCGCTGGTGCCCGCGGCCCTACCCGCCGCGCCGCGGGTCGAGATCATCCCGCGCGGCGTCGACCTGGGGCGATTCGACCCCGGCGCGGTGCGCCCCGAGAAGCTGGTGCGGCAGATGCAGGACTGGCGCGCCGGCGACCTGTCGGACGTGATCCTGATCCCCGGGCGGGTGTCGCCGGGCAAGGGCCACGACGTGCTGCTGAGGGCGATGGCGCGGATGGCCAACAAGCGGGCCACCCTGCTGATCGTCTCCCGCGACGACGACGACGAGAAGTTCCGCGAGAGCCTGATGGCGCTGATCGCCGCGCTGAAGCTGGAAGGCCGCGCCCGCTTCGTCAGCCAAGCGCCCGACATGCCGGCCGCCTACATGCTGGCCGACGTGGTCGCGGTGCCGTCGCGCACGCCCGAGGCGTTCAACTCCACCTGCGCCGAGGCGCTGGCCATGGGCCGGCCGGTGGTGGCGACGAGCGCCGGCGGCACGCCCGACATCGTCGTCGACGGCGAGACCGGCTGGCTGGTGCCGCCGGCCGACGCCGAGGCGCTGGCCCGGGCGCTCGACGCGGCGCTGGCGCTGGGCGAGACCGAGCGGGTGCGCCTGGGCAAGGCCGGCCGCGCCCGGATCGAGGAGCGCTTCTCGCTGACCTCGGTGCGCGAGCGCATGCTGGCGCTTTACGCCGACGTCAGCGCTCGGGGCCGGGATTGAATTTCGGCTTCGCGGCGCCGACGCAGACCTCGCGCAGCGCCCGCCATTCCTTTGCCGTCAGCGCCGGCGTGATCGCCCCGTTCTGCCGGTGGCCGCGGACCACCGCCGAGCGGTCGCCCAGCGGCGGATGGGTTTCCAGGAACGGGATGAAATCGGGCCGCCCCTCGTGCTTCTCCTGCATGCGGTCGAAGAAGTCGGCCAGCCCGCCGCCGGCGATGTCCGCACGGTCCATCAGGTCGAGAGCCGTCCGGTCGGCCTGCGCCTCGTCCTTGCGGCCATAGTTCAGCATCAGCAGGGTGGTGCCGACGGCGCCCACGTCGCCGCTGACGGCGGAGACGATCACCTGGATGCCGGCCACATCGATCAGCCGCTTCAGCGGATGCCGGTGCTTCACGTGGCCGATCTCGTGCGCCAGCACGCCCGCCACCTCTTCCGGCGTCTCCGCCTGCTGGATCAGGCCGTCGAGCAGCACGATGTGGCCGCCGGTGGAGGCGAAGGCATTGACCTGTCCCGACGAGCGGACGTGTACCCGGATCGGCTCCGGCAGGCCGGCCTTCGCGCTCAGCCGCTGCGTCAGGCCGTCCAGGGCGGCAAGACCCGCCGCGCCGGTGCAGGGGCCGCCGAAGAACGCCTGGTCGGCGGTCATCTCTCGCCCGATCTTGTCGGACCATGACGGCGGGAACACCGCGACGATGCCGTCCTTGAGAACCGGGTAGCCGAACCAGAACGCCGCCAGCACCGCGACGATCGCGCCGGCCACCACCGCCGAGCGCCCGAACCCGCGGGTGGTGCGGTGGCCGCTCAGACGCGGCACGGCCGCGGTCAGCGCCGCCAGCGCGCCCTCGCCGACGATTCGCAGCCGCTCGTCGGACCGGCGATCCGGCGCGAGGATGACGCGGCCGCCGGCATGGTCGTCGGAGACCAGCGTCAGCGTGGCGTAAAACCACACCAGCGACGCGCCGCCGTCGAGCCGCAGGCCGAGCGCATCGTCCAGCAGCGTGACAACGCAGCCATGGGCGGCGGCGGTCCTGCCGTCATTGTAGGTGCCCCGGAACGACGCGTGCGTGCTCAGAGGAACACCTCGCCGAGGCCCTCGCCGAATCTGGGCGTCTCCGCCGTGTTCTGCGAGATCCTCTCGAAGTCGGGCTCGCCGTGGATATCCAGCGCGTCGGCCACGAACCGCAGGACGCGCATCTGGACCCAGGGGTAGGCGATCATCAGGGTGAAGATGATCATCAGCCAGTTGACGATGACGAACAGCGCATATTGCCCGCCTTTCACCCGCGCCGTGAACCGGACCCCCTCGAATTCCGTGACCGAGGCCAGATGGCGGTAGAGCGCCGCCGTGTACCAGAACATGGCGATCACCGAGATCAGCAGCACGAGGAAGCCGAGGAAATAGACCGAGCTGCCCATCACCATGGCCAGCTGCATGGGTTCGGAGGGATCGGCGGTCTTGGGCCGGCTCATCGCCATCACGATGGCGCCCACGATCAGCAGCAAAGCACCGATCATCCGGATGATGCCGGGGACCAGGTAGTACTTGAACAGCGGCCTCCAGTCCGGGTCGCAGCGGAACCGCCCGCTGCCGAACCAGACATTGCCGATGACGTAGCCGTACAGCCGCGTGCTGACATAGGGCGTCGCGAAGCCGAGGGTGACGATCTGCAGCAGCGACAGCCCGAAGAACTTGAAGGCGTAGCGCCAGGCCGAGCCGCCGAGCGCGCCGCGGACGCCGCGCCATCTGGTGCGGGATATCCGGTAGAACATCACCCGGTAGATGGCGGCGCCATAGAGCACGAAGAAGCCCAGATAGATGCCGAACACGATCACGAAGCCCAGCAGGAACTTGCCCGACTGGATGAGCGTGATGCCGAGGAAGTAGACCCCCATCAGCGGCAGCAGGATCAGGATGAACGCGATCAGGAAGCCGACGAACAGCTCGAGCCCGCGGCCGGTATATTCGAACGGCTCGTCCTTGTAGGACACGCAGGACCAGAGATAGCGCCGCACGTTGGTGCGCCACCAGAAGCGGTAGATGCCGAAGGTGATCATCGACAGCAGCAGGCCGATCAGGTGGATGCCCAGAAGGCTACCGCCGCTGCCGCTGATGATCAAACGATCAGGAACAGGCGCGACCGGCGCGGCCTCGATGACATCCGACATTCCATTCCCCCCAAAACCATTTCGCCGAAACCGCGGCGAGCATAGCAGCGACGGGGGGCGTCAGATAGACGCTTGAGCGGCGGCCGGTGAGGATGGCCTATCCGCGCGGAACACGCTCCCTCCCGCATTGGGCTACGACATTCACACATCGTGATTTGAGAATGTATTGAAGGGAGTGGTGAAGTCTGATTCGCTGTCCTGGTCATTGAGAGGAGATCGGGATGGACGTGACGCTTGGGCGCTTTG
>JBFWZH010000021.1:0-69162 GCA_050185585.1 Sphingomonadales bacterium
CCTAGCGGGGTCAGTCGGGCATTCTTGTGCACGTCCACTCGGCTCTCCCTGGGAACACTGAAGCTTCGCAAACCTCAGCTTCCTCGGATCAGACCGAGTGGACAACCTGTTGAGAGATCACAGCTAGACCTCGGCCCACATCCTCAAAAGGTTGTGATAGTTGCCCGTGAGGGTGACGACGGCGTCGTGGGTCTGTCCCAGCTCGGCCGCCAGCGTCTGGATGGCGCGGTCCATGTCGTGGAGCAGGCGGCGCTTTTCGTCCGACCGCACCATGCTCTGGATCCAGAAGAACGAGGCGATGCGCGCGCCGCGGGTCACCGGCGTGACATGGTGCAGGCTGGTCGACGGATAGAGCACCATGTCGCCGGCAGGCAGTTTCACGGTCTTCGAACCGTAGGTGTCCTCGATCACCAGCTCGCCGCCGTCATAGTCCTCGGGTTCGGTCAGGAACAGGGTCACCGAAAGGTCGGTGCGCACCTTGTGCGGCGTGCCGCGGATCGGGCGGATCGCATTGTCCACGTGATTGCCGAACGCCTCGCCGCCCTGGTAGCGGTTGAACAGCGGCGGGTAGACCTTGGCCGGAAGGGCGGCGGCGATGAACGCCGGCGTGTTGGACAGCACGCTCATCAGCGCGTCGCCGAGCTGCTGGGCGACCGGACTGCCTTCGGGCAACTGCATGTTCTGCTTGACCGCGCCGGACTGGACGCCCGCCGTCACCTTGCCGTCGACCCAGTCGGCGGCGTGGAGGGCCTGCAATGATCGGGAGACCTGATCCTTGGTCAGGACTCCCGGTATGACGATCAGCATGGCGGGTCTCTGGGCTGGTGGGACCGGAGCGGCCTGCGGCTGCCCCGGTTTTACCCCAGCCCCCTCTAGAAAGTATAGCTTACGGTCAGCGTGGCATAGCGGCCGTCACCCGGCACCGCCCAGCCATTATTGCGGACGCGGGTGTAATACTCCTTGTCGAACAGGTTGGTGACGTTGAGCTGCAGCCGCAGATCCTCGGTGACGTCGTAGCTGATCATCGCCCGGTGGGTCCACCAGTGCGGCGAGGTCGCCAGCGGCACCACGGCCGCGCCGGGAGCCGAGCTGCTGTTGGTGACGTAGATCTTGCTCTGGTAGGTCATGCCGTAGCCGAGCGTGATGCCCCAGCCGATGTCATAGGTCGTCCACAGGCTGAAGGCGTTCTTCGGCGTCTGGGTCAGCGGGTTGCCGGCCAGCGGATCGAACGCGGTCGAATCCTTGTCCAGGTTCCGGATCACCTTGCTGTACAGATAGGTGTAGTTGGCGAAGATCTGCCAAGCGTCGGTGATGCGGCCCGACGCGCCCAGCGTGACGCCGTTCACCCGCGCCTTGCCGTCCAGCACGTTGTCGGGCTCGGTCGGGTCGGTCGAGGGTACCCGGTAGTTCTGCCGCTCGTTGCGGAAGAGCGAGGCGGTCAGCTGCATGCGGGCATCGAACAGGTCCCATTTGGTGCCGACCTCGTAATTGACAGCCGACTCCGGGTTCACGTTGCAGGTGATCGCGGTGCACGCGCCGTTGACCGAACTCTTGGACGGCGTCTTCGAGTTGCCGTAGGCGATGTAGATGCTGCCATTGGGCGCCGGCTTGAACACCAGGCCGGCCCGGTACGAGAACAGATTGTCCTCGTTCTCGAACAGCGGCCCCTGGGACACGAAGGCCCCGTTGCTGTAGGTGCCCGTCGTGTGGGTGCCCGAATTGTGCTCCCAGCGGATGCCGCCGTTGAACTCCAGCCAGTCGGTGAACTGCATGCGGTCGAACATGTAGACCGCCTGGTTGTTCAGCCTGCCGTCCTGCTGGGCCGTCTTCGAGAAGTTGAACGGGCCCGCCCAGACGGTGTCGGGATCGGAGATGTCCATCAGCGGCAGGGCGACGGTCGAGCCGTCCGGGTTGCGCAGCGAGTTGCCGTTCTCGAGCTTGTAGGTCTCGTGGGTGAACGCCGCCCCGATCACCAGGGTGTGCCGGACGCCGCCGGTGTCGAAACTGGCCGTGAAGTCGGTCTGGTTGATCAGCAGCGTGTTCTTGGTGAACCGGGTCGTGCCGCGCGGTCCGCTGGGCTGATAGAAGCCGGGGAATCCGCAGGCGACGCCGGCGGGTGTCCTGCCGTCGGACAGGCACCAGGTTCCCTGCGGTGGATCGACCATGGAATATTGGGTGATCTCGCCGTAGCGGGTGACGTTGCGGATCGAGAGATTGTCGTTGAAGTCGTGCTCGATCTTGGCGGTGACCGTGTTCACCTCGATCTTCTGGCGGTCGACGTTGTGGTAGCCGAAATAGTCCTTCGGATCGACCTCGTCGAGCGGGCCTTCGTTGTACGGAACCGAGGGCGTGCCGGCGATGCCGTCGTCGTCGATGAAGGTCACGTAGTAGGGCACGCCATATTGCGGGATATTGTCGTCCTGCTGATGGATGTACATCAGCGTGACGCGCGTGTCGGTGCCCATGCCGAACGTCACCGACGGCGCCACGCCCCACCGGTCGTACTTCTCGAAGCGGCGGCCGGGCGCGTCGTTCATGTGCCACATGCCGTTGAGCCGGATGGCGATGGTGTCCGTGACGGTCTGGTTGGCGTCCACCGTGATGCGGCCGTAGTCGTTGGTGCCGACGCCGCCCGAGATGGTGGTGAAGTCGTAGTTCTTCGGCGTCTTCGAGACCAGGTTGATGGTGCCGCCGACCGAGCCGGAGCCGCTGATCACCGAGTTGGCGCCGTTGATCACCTCGAGCTGCTCGAGATTGAACGGATCCGACCGGGTGTACTGGGCGCTGTCGCGCAGCCCGTCGACGGTGATGTCGGTATTGGCGGCGAAGCCGCGCAAATTGATGCTGTCGCCGTAGCCGCCGCCGCCCTCGCCGGCGCCGAAAGTAATGCCCGGCACGGTCTGGAGGATGTCGCGCATGGTCAGCAGGTTCTGGTCGCGGATGACCTGCTGCGGCACGATGGTCACGGTCTGCGGCGTGTCGAGCAGCGGCGCCAAATATTTGGGCGATTCAGGCTTTTCAACCTTGTACTCTCCCTTCCGCTCGGCGCCCTCGCCCCCGGCGCGCACCGGCGCCAGTACCTCTGGGGCGCCCGCCTGCGGCGTGTCCTGCGCCATTGCGGGCGCCATTGCCGCGGTCAACCCGAAGGCCGCCGCCGCGATGGCGTAGTGCGATACGAATCCAATCCTCTCGTTGCCGAGACGCTTCCTCATGCTTGTTTCCCCCTGCGGGTTGTCGGTGGTCGTTACCATTCCGGCCGGGACGTCATCTCGCCGTTCAGTTGCGAATGCGAATGACTCCTAGTTGCGAGAAAAATGCATGGAGACCCGATGCGAGTCAACAGGAATGCGAATGCCTCTCAATAGCGTGAAACGGGAAAGGCCGAATGCCTTAGAGGGAGCATGAAATCAATGACTTGAGACGAAACCGCCCCTCCGGCGACGCCGGAGAGGCGGGCAAGGATGCCCTGGAATTTCAGCGCCGACTGCCCGCGCTCGGGTGGGCGGGACGACGTTCTAGAATCGGGCGCCGAGCGTGACGGAAACCGTCAGCGGCGCGCCCGGGGTAATATTGTTGTTGTTGTGCGCATTGACGTAATAGTGCTCGCCCAGCAGGTTTTCGACGTTCACCTGGGCGGTGATCGTGTCGGTGATGTCGAAGAACAGGGCCGCATCGACCCGGGTAAACCCCGGCAGCGTGACAAGATTGTCGGTCGCCGCGAACCGTCTGGTCTGGTGGATGACACCGACACCGACGCCCAGCCACTCCAGGATGTCATACCTGTTCCAGACCGAGATGTTGTGCTTGGGCAGGTTGGCGAGCCATGCGCCGGCCGGCACCGTCGCCGAAATCGGCTTGGTGAACTTGCCGTCCGCATAGGCATAGGCGACGACGATGCTCCAGTCCTCGCTGATGTTGCCGCTGGCGCCGAATTCGAAGCCCCGGGTGCGCTGGGCTCCGGCCAGGATCGACCGGGTCGGATCGGCCGGATCGGGGATCACCACGTTGGTCCGGTCGAGCTGATAGATGGCGGCGGTCATCTGGATGGCGGAGGTGACGTCCCACTTGGCGCCGATCTCGTAATTGTCGAACTTCTCTGGCGCCAGCGCCGCGTTCGTCGCCGTCAGCGAGGCGAGCTGCTCGCCCGAGCGCGGCAGGTAGGTGCGGCTGTAGCTGGCATAGAGCGACATGGTCTCGACCGGCTTGAAGATCAGGCTGGCACGAGGCGACCAGAGGTCGTCATTGGTGTTCAGATCCTGGCCGGTGCGGTTGTTGTGCAGATACGCATCGAAATTATCGTAGCGGATGCCGACCACGGCCTCGAACAGGGGCGAGAATTCGATCTGGTCCTGCAGGTAGACTCCGACGAACTTGACCACGCCGTGATTGTCGGCGTCGGTCGCGCTGGGGCGGAAGAACACATGGGCATCGACGTTGGGGTTCGTGACCGGCGCCAGGATCGAGGTCACCGTGGAGGCCGGCGACCCGAAATAGCCCGTGAGACGGAGATTGTCGGTCTCCTGCCGCCCGGCCTCGACGCCGGTCAATACCGTGTGCGAGATCGAGCCGGTTTCGAATTTCCACACCAGGTCGGTCTGGTTGATGACGCTGTCGCGGGTCGTCGCCTGGTTGTAGGCCGAGATCGACACCATGGTACCGGCGGCGTTCACCGCGCCCGGGAACACGTTCTGGTAGAACTTGTCAACGGTCGAATACCGGAACCGGTTGCGCAGGGTAACCGCGTCGCTGAACACGTGCTCGATGGCCACGTTGACGGCGTCCACATTGGCATGGGAGAGGCTGTCCTCCGGATCGCCGAAGAAGGTCGAGCGCCGGGTCAGGAACGGCAGTCCCTGATAGGACGGAATGCCGCGGTCGGCGGTGCGCCAGTCGTCGAAGTGCTCGTAGCCGATCTGCACCAGCGTGCTGTCGCCGAGCTTGAAGGAGGCGGTCGGGTTGAGGCCCCAGCGCTCGTACCGCACGTCGTCGCGATAGCTTTCGGCATTGTCGTAAAGCCCGGTCAGGCGCAGCGAGACGGCATCGGTCACCGGCTGGTTGAAATCGAGCGTGCCCCGCCAGAGTTCGTGGCTTCCGCCCTGGACTCGAACCTCGCGGCCGGCATCCCAGTCGGCCTGCCTGGTCACGCGGTTGATCACGCCGCCGACGCCGCCGCGCCCGAAAATCATGGCGTTGGGCCCGCGGAAGATCTCGACCCGCTCGACGTTGTAGACATCGCGGAAGTACTGGACGTCGTCGCGGATGCCGTCGACGAAGAAGTCGGCGGTGGAGCTGTTGCCCCGGAACACCGGCGTATCCCGGTTGCCCTCGCCCTGCGCGAAGCCAAGGCCCGGCGTGTAGCGGACCGCGTCCGCCATGCTGGCGATGGCCTGGTCCCTGATCTGGTCCTGGTTCACCACCGAGACGGACTGCGGCACGTCCAGCAGGTCGGTGTCGGTCTTGGTGGCCGTCACCGTCCGCGTCGCCTTGTAGCCCGTGTCGGCGGGAAGCTGGATGGTGAAGGCGTCGCCGCCCGCCCGCACCGGCTCCAGCACATCCGGCGCCGGTTCCTCGGCCTTCGCGGCCGACGGCGCCATCAAGGCGGCAACGACCGCCGCCTGGCAGGACGCGACCAGGCGTCCCTTCCCTTCAATACGCTTCCTCATCCTGTCCGCTCTTCTTGTTTCCGACTCGTGTCCGAACGCCTACTTGCATATTCAAGTGATAAGCATTCGTAACTGGGCGCGGAACATGCCCCGACGCGTCGAGCCTGTCAATGACCGGCGGGGGCTTTTGCGGCGATCAGGCCAGACGCCAGGCGCAGCTGCAGGAAAGCTGCTGGGCCGTGTTGTCGATGGCCGCGAGGCAGGAGTCGGCCCGGTCCGGGATATTGACCTCGAAGCGGGTGACGTAGTCGGCCCGGTCGCTGCCCGGCAGGCGAGCGGAGTTCATGCGGACGATATTGGCGTCATAGTCCTGGAACGCCTCGGTCAGCCGGGCGATCAGGCCGGGCCGGTCGCCGCCTACCACGTCGATCACGTGGGTGATGCGGGCATTCTCGGCCTGGGTCGCCGCATGCGTGAAAGGGGCCACGGACACTTCGGCCCCGGCAAGTTGAGGCAGCGCGCGCAGCTCGGCCGCCACGTCGTCGAGCGACAAGTCTCCCGGCAGGTCGCACACCGCGTTGAACTCGAAGCCGGTGCCGAGCACGGCGAAGTTGGTGTCCGCCAGGTCGGCGCCCAGGTCGAACAGCCGGGCAGTGACCGCCGAGATCAGGCCGACCCGGTCGGGTCCGGCCATGGACACATAGGCAAGCTGGCTGCTGGACATCGCTTTCCCCTTGCGATCATGGCGACCCCGGCAGGATTCGAACCTGCGACCTGCCGCTTAGAAGGCGGCTGCTCTATCCAACTGAGCTACGGGGCCGGGACATCAGGCGCGCGTGACGCGCGAGTACTTGAAGTTGTCGGCGTAGGCCTTGATCCGGAGCCGGCGCGCGTGCGGCTCCTGCACCTGGTAGGACAGGCCGTGCTTCTCGGCATAGGCGACCGCCTCTGCCTGGCTGTCGAAGCTGAGACGCAGCTGGCGCGTGGTGTCGTCCGAGCTGGTATAGCCCATCAGATCGTCGATCCGCTTGGGCCGCGTCTGCTCGTACACCAGCAGCCACTTGCGGGTGTTCGCCCAGCCCGACTGCATGGCGTTCCTGGCGGGCTTGTAGATGATGGCCTGCATGTTGCTCGTCCTGCGTTACCGGGTCGTCCTGCGTTACTGGGTCGTCCTGCGTTACTGGTCGGGGCGAGAGGATTCGAACCTCCGACATCCTGCTCCCAAAGCAGGCACTCTACCAGACTGAGCTACACCCCGAAAAATCCAAGCGTGGAGATACACGAACTCACAAACGGCCTCAAGGCCGCGGGCACAGCGGCGCCGATGGTTATCGTCCATCCCAAGTGGTATGGACGCGTGCCCTGGGCTACCATGACCCGGCACCGGCCCTTCTCGCGATTTCCGATGACACCCCTACGCGCCGCGACCGCTGACCCCCGACCCGTACCGGCAACACCCTGGATTCACCTGCTTCCCCGGGTCGAGCGAATCACGGGCGGTCCGGTGCCGGTGAACCTCTGGGACATCCCCTACACCATCCCGCAGCTCGGCTACGCCAGCCACGGCCACTTCCGCTACTACGGCAAGTTCCCGTCATCGGTGGCGGCGCAGCTGCTGGAGCGGTTCCCGCCGCAGCGGCCCGGTCAGTACGTGCTCGACAATTTCTGCGGCTCCGGCACCACCCTCGTCGAGGCCGGGCTCAGGGGCATCCCGGCGATCGGCACGGATATCAGCTGGCTGGCGGTGCTGGCGAGCAGGGTGAAGACCCGCGCCGTCGACCTCGAGCAGGTCCGGTCACTGAAGGCGCGCCTGCTCGCGGCCCTACCCCAGCCAGCGGCGCAGCAGCGGTCGGACCCGTTTCGGGACAAGTGGTTCTCGGCCGAGGCGAGCGGCAAGCTCGCCATACTAAAGGCCGGGCTCGCCGCGCTCGACGACGGACCGGCGAAGGATTTCCTGATCCTGGCGTTCCTCGCCATCGTGCGGCGCGTCTCGCTGGCCTATGACGGCGAGGTACGGCCGCACATCAACAGGAGGAAGGTGCCCAAGGAAGTCTATCGGGCGTTCGACAAGAAGGTCGAGGACATGGTCTCGGGGCACGAGGACTTCATGGCCGCGCTGCGGGGCGACGCCGCCGCCCGGGCCTATGTCATGGACAACCGCGATCTCTCGCGGTTCGCCGACGGCAACTGCTACCTCGTGGTGTCGCATCCGCCCTACCTGAACAGCTTCGCCTATGGGCCGGTGTTCAGCCTGGAATACCACTGGGGCGCCGGCCTGCACGCGCTGGAGCACGAGGCGCCTGCGGCCAGGGCGCAGGAGCTGAGGGCATGGCCGGCCACCGATGCGCTGGTCGACCGGTACTACCGCCACCTCGCCGACTGCTACGCCGAGACTCGCAGAATCCAGCCCGAGGGCGGGCTGCTGGCGGTGGTGATCGGCGATTGCACGCGGCATCGCGTTCTGGAACCCGTGATCGAGAAAGCGATCCGGATCGTCTCGGACGCGGGCTACAGGCTGCTGGAGCGGAATTACCGGACCACCCATTACGGCCTGGGCAAGTACGCCTACGATTTCCGCGCCGGCTATCACGGCGCCAGCCAGAAGCGCGACGGCGTCTTCATCTTCCAGGCGCGCTGACCCTCGCGCGAGTGCTACCAGGTCTCCGGATCGGCGCCGTAGCCCAGGCGCACCATCAGGTCGGCGTTGCGCGGGTCCCGCAGGATGTGCGCCAGTTCGTCATAGCGCTTGCGCCAGCGCTGCGGCGCCGGCTTGACCGTGGCCAGCTGCAGCGGCAGGTCGTGCTGCGCCGCGTAGGACAGGCCCTCGTCCATGCCTACGCCCATCCACGCGGCGATACGGGCCAGGGACTCCGCCTTCTTGTGAGGATTGTCGAGGAAGTCCTCGCCATGGACGCGGATCGAATCCGCCTGCTGGTCCGGATGGTCCGCCAGCCAGTGCAGGATGGTCTCGTGACAGGTGCGCCAATGCGCCGCGGCGATGTCGACCGGCGCGCTGGTCCGGTATTGCTGCCAGCCCGGGAACAGGCCGAACTTCCACCAGCGCTTTCCCCACTCGAAGCGGTCCGAATAGCCGGGAATGGCCAGGTCGCCGTCGACGATGTGCGCGGCCCAGAAACCGGAATGCAGCCAGCCGTCATACATGCCGTTGGCGCTCGCCGCCACGCTGCGCGTGAGATGCATGACCCGCATCCGGGCATTCGGGAACAGCGCCGACAGGAACGGCATGCGGAAAGTGTTCGCGACAGTCTTCATCACCAGCGGCTTGCCGGCGATGTCCTCGGCCGTCGCGCGCCGCCAGGGCCGGATGGTGATCAGCGGCGGCATCTCGACGAAGCGGCCCGACGGCAGGGTGATCGCCACCGGCGCGTCCGGCATCAACTCGCGGACCATGGCGGCATCGATGTCGTAGAGATAGGGATTGAGCTCCGGATAGCGCGGCCGCAGGCGGCGGATCAGCAGCGCGTGGAACAGCTTGGGATCGCGGAACTCGCCCTCCTCCCAGCCGAAATCCCGGACGGCGTCGTCGAAGGCGAAGGCGGCTGCGGAACCGACGTCCTCGAGGTCGAAGGCGATGTCGGGCCACTGCATGCACAGCCTGATCGCCAGGTCGACGGCGAACTGGTCCCGGTCGGCCTGGCTTTCCAGACGGTCGAGCGGATAGCCGCACTCCTGCGCCAGATAAGGCTCCAGCCAGGGCGCCAGTGCGGCGTGGCGCTCGCCGAGCGCGTCGGTGTCGCCGCTGACGGGATAGCGCAGGTCGGCCATGCCGAGGAACGGCGTCACCGCACCCTGGAAATTCATCAGCTGGTCGGTCCGCCGCAGCACCGAGGCAAGCAGGCTGGAGCCCGAGCGCGGGCTGCTCAGCACCATGACGATCTCCCGGACGGCGCCGAGAAAGCCGTCGGCGACCGGCCGGTTCCAGGCGGACTCGCGCAGCCTGGCGATGCGATCCCCCGCCGCCGAAAATTCGAAGTTCTGCGCCCCTGCTGGCGGCTGCACCGTCATTCCCTCACGCCCCTTTCTCCGGCGCGGCCGGTTTCGGCGGCTGCGGCAGTTGCACCTCGATGAGGCGCGCGATCATCAGATCCCTGATCTTCTTCTCGTCCAGCCCCGAGCCCTTCAGCGTGCCGAGCCGGATCCGCTTGCTTCCCGAGCCGAGTTCCACCGGCCCTTCGCCCGCGTCGTTCAGGCTGTCGAGCCAAATGGCACGGCCGCCAGCGGCCAGATGCGCCTCGACGGCCGCATCCATGGGCCTCGGGGACACCAGAAGGATCAGGCTTGCGGGCACACTCTTCCGCAAAATTGCCAACGTCGGATCGCCGACTTCGACCACCACCGCCTTTCGAACTTGGGGCAGCAACATCTGGAGCGACAGCTCCAAATGCTCGCGGACCCCCTCGCTCTTGGGCAACACCACGAAGTCCAGATCCGGCGTGGAAAGGCCGTTTGAAACCACCAGCGTGGGATCGCAGACGACGACGGCGGCGGCCGCGTACCTGCCGAGGACGACACTCGTGCAGCCCGACGAGAGGGAATCAGCATCGCCGGCGATGCGGGACTTGCCGATCCTGACGCCTCCCGATGACACCAGGACAGCCGGTGCAACACGTTTATGCATCGCCGCCCGGATGCGTTCGGCCAGTGCACTGGCCTCTTGCGCCGCGGCGTTATCTCCAAGCACGTAAACCCAGGGAATCCGGCCGTTTCCGCCCAGATACTCCCGCAAAAGCTCGTTGTAGAGCTGGGGGTTCAGATCGTTGCCGAGCTGCGGCTGCGCGTTGATCTCGCAGATGGCCGAAGGCACCTCGAGCCACGACCGCGAGATGTCGGGCGAGATGAAGTCGATACCGGCGAAATCGAGGCCGAGGAGAGCGGCGGCTCGCTTGAACATGGCCTCGTTGTCCGGATGCAGCGAGCCGCGCACGTCGGTCGTGGTGCCGCCGGTCGACACGTTGGATCGCCGGCGCAAGGGCACGAACTGGCCTGCGGCAGGTACCGAATCCTCGGTCATGCCCGTCTCGCCGAGCAGCTGACGCGCCTCGTCGTCCAGTTCCAGCAGGAAGCGTCCGCGCTCCAGCCGCCGGCGCCGCGCCTGGGGATCCTCCTCGTGCCGCGTCACGAGTTCCCGGATGCTGCTGACGCCGTCACCGTCAACCCCACCGGGACGCCGTAACGTGGTCTTCATGATCCGGCCGTTGCAGACATGGACCCGGTAGTTGTTGCCTTCCACGAACCCCTCGACGATGACGTTCTTCGAGACCTTGTGCGCATCGCGATAGGCCTCGCGCACCGCCGCCTCGGTCATCAGGCCGGCCGCGACACCCGCGCCGCCGTCGGCATCGGCCGGCTTGACCACGGTCGGATAGCCGCTCTTGTTCGCCAGTTCGGCCGCGTGATCCTCCGAGGTGGCCGCCGAATGGCGCACCGTCGGGAATCCCGCCTGCCGAAGCGCCATCGCCGTCTGCATCTTGTTGCGCGCGATGGAAACCCCGATGGCGCTCACATCGTCGGTGATCGTGCTGAGCATGCGCTTGAGCCGCACGCCCTCGCCCAGGATCACCACGTCGCGGAAGAACAGGCTGAACGGAATCTTCTCCTGGTATGCCGCCTCGCAGATCCGGTAGCTGTTGACGCCGGTCGGCACGCGCGGAGTCAGCTTTTCGACCTCCGCGTCGATCGTCGAGCCGACGCTTTCGAGCACCGGTGCGGTGTCGCCGCCGGCGCCCGCGTCGTCGAACCTGTTGGCCAGCCCCACCGCCCAGGCGAGAGCGCTTCGCGCGGCTTCGAGGTCGATGAAGGGGATCAGCAGCGTCGTCTCCACCGCTCCGTCCCCCGTTTCCCGCCGCGTCAGCTGCCGCACCCGGTCGAAGACCGGCAGCCGGGCGCGGCGCTGGAGCGACGAAGCCCAGGCCGCGACCTCCCGAGGCAGCATGGTCGCGTCTGGCGCCGCGCCTTCGTCGCCGTCCGCATCCGTCAGAATGGATCGCACCCTGGCGGCCAGGGGCGCCGCTTCGGTCTTCGGCGGCACGCCGGTGATCACCGCGAGCAGTGCTGCCTGCCTGACCCCGAAGCCATAGCCCAACCGCTTGATTTCCTTGATCTCAAGGAGAGACATGTCGATGCATTTCCTGATTGTCTTTCGATCCGCGATGGTGCGCGGGCGCGGGCCGGCGCTTCCCCTCTTGCCCGTGAATTGGCCCCCTTGGCCGCCAGTTAACTCATTAGAGCTTTGCACCGTCAAGTGCGGCGAAACGCCCTGGCGCCGGGAACTCGACCCCGCGGCTCGTCATGGCGACCGTTCTCCATGCGGCAGCGCCAGCGCTTCGTAGCGGACCCGGTCTCCGACATCGATGCCCAGGCGGCGGCTCGCTCCCGCATTGAGCTCCAGCACCGCGCGGGCCGGACCCCGGGAGGGAATCGATGCGAGCGAGAACGGCGTGGTGTTCCGGGCGATGTTGATCACCCGCCCGTCGTCGCCGACGAAAATGATGTCGAGCGGCAGCATCGTGTTCTTCATCCAGAACGAGACCGGCCGGACCTGCTGGAAGATGAACAGCATTCCCTCGGCTTCCGGCATGGAGACCCGGTACATGAGGCCGGTCTGGCGGGTCGCGTCGGTATCGGCGACCTGGACCTGCAGGTCTCGTTCACCCGCCTGCGTCTCGACCGTCAGCGGCTGCAGGGGAAGGGACTGGGCGATGCCGCCTTCCGGCACCTCCGCGACCGCGGCGGAGCACCAGCAGCCGAGCACGACGATCGCCGCCAACCGCCTCGCGAGCTTGCCGGTCATGCCGGTTCGCCGTCGAGAACGCGGCGCGCGACGCCGTAGGAGAACCCCGCCCGGGCGAACGCGGCCAGTTCCTTGCGGCGGCGCTCCTCGCCCGCTCCTGCCGCGCCGTAGGGCCCCAGCCGCTTGCGCCTGGCAAAGGCGACGGCGGCTTCCAGATCCGGGTCATCGGCGTCGCCGGGCAGCGTGGCCACCGCATCGGCAGCGGTTGCATGGGCGATTCCCTTCGCCGCCAGAGCCTGGCGGATGACCCGTCCCGGCTTGCCCCGCCGCCGCAGCGTCGCCGCCCGAGCGCGGGCATACGCCTCGTCATCGAGCAGACCAAGCGCGAGGAAGCGTTCGGCGATCGCGTCGATCCAGCCGCGCGCCGTCGCCTGGTCGACGCCGTCGGCCAGGCCGCGGCGTTCGACCTTACGCCAGAGCACGGATTTGAAATTATCGACGCTGGAGGCGAACCGGGCCAGGTAATAGGTCGCGGCGCGTTCGAGATAGGCTTCGGTGGCAGGCCGGCGCGGCGCGGCGGTGTCGTGGCCGACGCGCGCAGGTCGGGGCTGTTTCCTCGACTCTTGCCTTTCCAGCGGTTTCCCCTTATGAACCGGCGCCCTCGCCCACACCGGCGCGAGTATGGCAAATTTTTGAACCCGCTGCGCTCAAAAATGAGCTAGGCTTTCGCCGCTCGGAGACGAACGCGAAACGGTGGGAACGACTTGAGCTTTCGGAAGAAAGTGCTCCGTTTGGACTGAGAAGACGGACCAAGGAAGACCGATACAGCCGCATATGCTGACACCTTTACCGACGGATGATCCGGGCCTGCCCCGGCGGATGGCCGACTTTGCCACTTTGGTCGATGCGCTGGACTATGCCGCGCAGGGCGTCCGTGGCTTCAACTTCTATTCGGCGCGCGGCGACCTTGACGGCGTGCTCAGCTTTCACGACCTGCGCGAACGTGCGCTGTCCACCGCGCGCCGGCTCATCACCGCCGGGCTGGAGCGCGGCTGCCGCGTCGCCCTGATCGCCGACACCACGCCCGATTTCATCGTCGCCTTTTTCGGCTGCCAGTACGCCGGCCTGCTGCCGGTGCCGCTGCCTCTGCCCACCTCGTTCGGCGGCAAGGACGGCTATGTCGAGCAGCTCGGCAAGCAGATGGTCAGCTGCCAGGCGGTCGCGGCCATCGCGCCGACCGGCATGTCCGACCTGCTGGTCCAGGCGGCGGACGGGCTCGGCATGAAGCTGGTGGTGACCAGCGAGGAACTGGCGGCACTGCCGGAAGGCGATCCGGACCTTCGCCCGCAAGGCCCCGGCGACATCTGCTACCTGCAATATTCATCGGGCAGCACCCGCTTCCCGCACGGCGTCGCCGTCACCCAGACCTCGGTGATGTCGAACTGCCACGGCAACGCCGCCCACGGCATCGAGGTGCGCGACGGCGACCGGATGATGTCCTGGCTGCCGTTCTATCACGACATGGGCCTGGTCGGCGCGATGCTGACCCTGGTCGCGGTGCAGGTGACCGCCGACTACCTGCCCACCGAATTCTTCGCCCGCCGGCCGCTGCTGTGGCTGGAGCTGATCAGCCGCAACAAGGCGACCATCAGCTACAGCCCCACCTTCGGCTACGAGTTGTGCGCCCGCCGGGTGAAGCCCGAACAGGTGGCCGAACTGGACCTCCGCTCCTGGCGCGTCGCGGGCCTCGGCGCCGAGATGATCCGTGCCGACTCCATGCGCGAGTTCGTCAACACCTTCGCGCCCGCCGGATTCTCGGCAAAGGCGTTCCTGTCCAGCTACGGCCTGGCCGAGTGCACGCTGGCGGTAAGCTTCATGCCAATCGACCAGGGCATCGAAGTCGACGTGGTCGACGAAAGCCTGCTGTCGCTGGAGCACCGCGCGGTGCCGGCGACGTCGGCGACCGCCAAGACCCGCGAGGTGGTCAATTGCGGCATCCCCATGCCGGAATACGATCTCGATATCCGCGACGAGAACGGCGATCCTTTGGGCGAGCGCGGCGTCGGCAAGATCTACGTGCGCGGTCCGTCGGTGATGTCCGGCTATTTCAACGACCCCGAAGGCACCCGCAGCGTGCTGGACGAGAACGGCTGGCTCGATACCGGCGACATGGGCTACATGATCGGCCCATCGCTCTACATCGTCGGCCGCGCCAAGGATCTGATCATCCTCAACGGCCGCAACCACTGGCCGCAGGACATCGAGTGGACGGTGGAGCAGATCGACGGCCTGCGCTCCGGCGACAGTGCCGCCATCTCGGTGCCGGGACGCGGCAACGAGGAAGTCGCCATGATCCTGGTGCAGCCCCGCGTCAGCGAACTGGCCGAGCGCCGCAGGCTGGTCGACGAGATCAAGCGGCGCGTCCAGAAGGAAGTGGGCATCGCCTGCCGCGTGGCGCTGGTGAAGCCGCGCAGCCTGCCGCGCACGTCGTCGGGCAAGCTCAGCCGGGTGAAGGCGCGCGCCAACTACATGTCCGGCCTGCTGGAGCCGCTGGAAGGCAGCGATCCCTACCCCTGGGAAGACGCCGCTCCGCTGAAGGCCGCCGCTGGACAGTGAGCCCATGGCCGATTCCCCAAGACGCGTCGCGCTGACCGGTGCGACGGGTTTCGTCGGTCGGGTCGTCCTCGACGAACTGTTGAAGCAGGGATACAGGGTCTCGGCCCTGGCGCGCCGGGAACAGCAGTTCCGCGACGGGGTGACCTGGATCACCGGCAGCCTGACCGACGACCTGGCGCTGAAGGCGCTGGTCACCGATGCGGACGCGGTCGTCCACGTGGCGGGGCAGATCAAGGCACGGCGCCGCGCCGACTTCTTCGACATCAACAAGGGCGGCACGGCGCGGCTGATCGCGGCGCTGGAAGGACGCCCCGTCCGCTTCGTCCATCTGTCGTCCCTCGCCGCCCGCGAGCCTGCGCTCTCCGGCTACGCAGCCAGCAAGTCGGCCGCCGAGGTGCTGGTGAAGTCGGCGCCCGGACTCGACTGGACGATCCTGCGCCCACCCGCGGTTTACGGCCCCGGAGACCGGGAGACGCTGGTGTTCTTCAAGGCAGCGCGCCAGCGCCGCCCCTTGCTGCCCGGCACCCGCCGGCATCGCACTTCCCTGATCCACGTTGCCGACCTGGCCGAGGCGATCGTCGGCACGATCGATCTGCCGGCCCTTACCGGCAAGGTCGCCGAGACCCACGACGGCGCCGAGGACGGCTACACCTTCGCCGAGGTGCTGGACATGATTCATGGCGGTCCCGGCTTCCACCATCCGATCTTCGTGCCGGGGCGCATGCTCGAGGCCGCGGGCGGCGTGATCTGGCTCGCCAGCGCCGCATCCGGCGGCACCCCCATGCTGACACCGGGGAAGGCCCGCGAACTGACCCACATGGACTGGGTCTGCCGCGACACCACGCTGGCCGAGGCGGGATGGCGGGCGTCGATCCCGGCCTCGCGCGGGCTGACCGAGACCCGCGCCTGGTACGAGAAAAACGGCGATCTCCGGTGACGCCATTGCGAATTGGGCTTACGTCCCTCGCGGTGCTATAACGCGCGCACCGGACAACAGCAGGCAGGCCGACGCTTCATGACCAACGTGCTGGACGAGATCGCCACCCTGATCGCTCCCCACAATCGCAAGGGCGTGGCGGTAACGCCGTCGACCACCTTCGCGACCGACCTGGAATGGGACTCGCTGACGGTGATGGATTTCGTGGCCGAGATGGAAGACCACTTCGACATCATCATCCCGCTGAACCTGCTGCCCGATCTGGAAACCGTCGGCCAGGTCGCCGATGCGGTCAACGAGCTGATCGAGAAGAAGTGATGGCCGACCTGTTCGACAAGTTCGACCCGATGATCAAGGCGCGCGAAGCCCTGGGCTTCGAGGACGCCAGCCCGATCGACGTGGTGATGGAGGAAATCCTCTCGCCCACCGAGGCGGTGATCAAGGGCAGGAAGACGATCCTGGCCGGCACCAACAACTATCTCGGCCTGACCTTCGACCCCCGCTGCATCAAGGCGGCGCACGAGGCGCTCGATGCGGCAGGCACCGGCACCACCGGCTCGCGGGTGCTGAACGGCACCTACACCGGCCACAAGGCGCTCGAGGCGGCCATCGGCAAGCTCTATGGCGGCCAGCAGTGCATGGTGTTCAGCACCGGCTTCCTCGCCAACCTGGCCAGCATCGGCACGCTCGCGGGCAAGGACGACTTCCTGGTTATCGACGCCGACAGCCATGCCAGCATCTACGACGCCTGCAAGATGTCGGACGCCACCATCGTGCGGTTCCGTCACAACGACCCGGAGGACCTGGACAAGCGCCTGCGCCGGCTCGACGCCGGCGGCCGCGTGCTGATCGTGATCGAGGGCCTCTATTCCATGCTGGGGGACAAGGCGCCCATGAAGGAGCTGGTCGAGGTCAAGAACCGCCACGGCGCCGCGCTGATGGTCGACGAGGCCCATTCCATCGGCGTGTTCGGCGAGACCGGCTGCGGCGTGGTGCAGGAAGCCGGCGTGATGGACGACGTCGAGTTCGTCGTCGGCACCTTCAGCAAGAGCGTCGGCACCATCGGCGGCTATTGCGTCTCGCGCCATCCCAAGTTCGAGATCCTGCGGCTCGCCGCCCGCCCCTACATGTTCACCGCCTCGCTGCCGCCCTCGGTGGTCGCCTCGGCGCTCAAGGCGGTCGAGATTCTGGGCTCCGAGCCCCAACACCGCGAAAAGCTCTGGCGGAATGCCCGCCAGCTCCACGAGGGACTGACCCGCGCCGGCTTCAACCTCGGCGCCTCCGCCAGCCCGGTGGTCGCCGTGAAGATCGACGAACGCGACATGGCCGTCCGCCTCTGGGAACAGCTGCTGAACAACGGCATCTACGTCAACCTCGCCATGCCGCCGGCGACGCCCCAGGGCCTCAATCTGCTCCGCTGCAGCCTCAGCGCCGCCCATACCGAGGAACAGGTGGCGGCCATCGTCGCGACCTTCGAGCGGCTGGCCCGATCGAACAGCGTGCTGAGCAAGCCCGCGGCGTAAAACCCACGCTCTCCGGGCAAGGTGATCTACCGGAACCCGCCCTTGCGCCGCGCCTTCCGGATCAGCACCAGGCCGCCGATGATCGGGTGGCGGCGGTGCCAGGGCTTGATCTCGATGTCCACCCCCGAGTGCCGGCGCATCTTCCACGCCAAATAGTCGAGGCCGCCGGTGAAGGTGAAGGCGCCCTTGACCAGGCGGAGCAGGCTGAGCGACTTGCCCTGCAGCCGCCTGGAGCGCCAGCGCTGCATCTCGCGGCGGGCACGCGACGGCGGCACCGTGGTGCGCAGGAAGCCGTGCTCGTCCACCGCGACCTCGATCCCGCCGGCGCGCATGGCCGGCACTGCCAGTTCCCGGTAGCGCTCCGGATACTCGCGGAAAATCTCGCCGCCCTTGGTCGCCGCGTTCTCCGAGCGCAGCTCGGCGGCATAGGTCATCTGGAACACGTGCGACCACAGCTCGTCCGCGGTGAAGGGCGACGGATGCACCGGCGCCACCACCGAGACCGCGGTGATCACCGCCTGGGCGATCGCCTCGGACACGTACCCCGCCACCCGCGCGTCGCGCACCCAGGCGAGCGCGCAGGGCTGGGCGAAGCGGGCCCAGAAGCTGGGATTGAGGCAGTCGAGGCTCATCGACTCGACGAACCCTTCGGTCGACATCAGCGCATATTTGGTCCGGACCGTCCGGCCCTCGAATTCGGTCTCCCGGTAGAACACGTTGGGCGGCAGGATGCGGTTGAAGAAGCCGAGCACCTCGCTGCCGTTGGCCTCGCCCAAATCGTCGGCCAGCACGTAGAAGTCGAGGATCTTCTCGTCGTCCGTGCCGGCCCGGAGGCAGGAACCATAGAACAGGATGGCGGTCGCGCCGGGATGGGCCGACAGCAGGTCTCTCGCCGCCGCCTCGGCGGCCGGGAACAGCGGCTGGTAGAGTTCGGCCAGGACCCGGTCCATGACAGCCCGGAAGTCCTCGCCCTCGGTGCTCATTCGTCGTCCAGCCTGACGAATGTGAAGGGTGGCGTCGCCTCCAGGCGCACCGGATGGTCGGGGTCGGGGTGAAAGAACTCGCCGTCCAGGGTCACCGGGCTCGACGTGCGGATCTCGACCCGGTGCATCCGGCGGCGCACCAGGCCGCGCACCAGCTTGCTCGACGGCCTGCCGAACATGAACGTCCAGGCCGCGCGCGCGGCTGCGGAGAAGGTGTATTCGATGCTGGTGTGCCGCAACGCGCCCTCGCCCACCGCCGACGCCGACGACAACCCCAGGATAAGCCGGTTCAGGGTTGTCAGCAGCACGATCATGTAGGCTTTCGGCTCGGGCGTGCTGTCGCCGAAATTGACGTGCATGGGCTCGGCCCGCATCGGCGCCTTGGGACCCTTGAACGGCCACGCCGCATTGCCCACCAGCCAGACGATGGCGATGGCGTGGGACAGGAAATTGGGCAAGCCCATCGGATAGATCACCTTGCGGGTGAACTCGATGCCGCGAACGATGGTGGCGGCGCCGAAGAACGCGCCGTAGACCGGCGCCTCGCCCGGCCTCACCTGCAGGCGGATGAACGGCAAGGCGACCGTCTTCAGCGTCCCGGCCTGCGCCGCGTCGATCACCTCGCGCAGACATTCGCTGGGCGTGCCGTACATCCCGAGCGCTTCCGCCACCATGTTGGTGCGGCCGCCCGGCAGGATCGAGATCACCGGCTGCTCAGGGAAGATGCCGTGGTTCATCAGCGCGGTCGCCCCCAGCTGGAGCGTGCCGTCCCCGCCGCTGAGCACCAGCAGGCGGACGCCCTGCGCGGCGAAATCGCGCAGGATATGTTCCATGTCGTCGATGCTGGACAGTTCGCGGTACGTCACGCCGGGGTATTCTCCAACCACCTGGCGGAAGTCCTGCAACATCGTGTTCATCCGGGTGCTTCCCGGATTGCTGATGACGCCGATCTCTTCGAGTGTCACCGGGACCTGTTCCAAGCGGGCGGAAAGGCGCGAACTTATTCAGCAATCGGTCGCGGGTCAAATGACAAGCGGAACAGCGATCAGTATCTGATCTCGATCGCCAGATCGGTGGTATGGGCGCCGGCTATGAACCGGGCCGCCTTGTGCGAGGCAGGACCGAACAGGCCCGCCTTCGCGTTGTTGGAAAATCCGTAGCCTTCGCTTGCAAAGCCGTAGTCGCCGTCGGCGTTCTCGTCGTGATAGAGCCCGACAGCATAGGTCCCCGCGCCATACGGAAGCGGCATGCAGATGTCCATGCGGCCCTGCCTCGCCGGCACGTCGAAGCGGATCAGCTTGCCGCCCTTCTTGCCAACCCATTGATCCGGGTCTGGTCCATGCAGGCTGAGACGAACGTTGCCCTTCGAATTTCGCACGTTGGGCAAGGTCACCCTGATGCGAGGCTGGTCGTCCGCCGTGTCGCACGAGCCAAGCGGCTTCGATGGATCGATGCGGTCCTGGACGTCGGCGAGGGCCTTTCCAGACAAGGCCAGCCCCTGCAGACGCTCGGGCACGGGCACGTGCCGATCTTCGTCGTCCGCACGCGCAGCGCCGCTCGCCAGCACGGCGAGCGCCGCGGCCAGGGCACAGGAGCTTCGCAACGACTTCAACGCCAAATTCTATCTCCCCGGATTCTTCGTGGTCATGACGCACGCCATACTAGGACGCGCGAATGAACCTAGGCCGAACGGTCCCGAGCGGGAAATGTTCACTGAAGAATTCGTTTGCAATCAACGGGGGGCACTCTTTACTTGAAATCCACAGCCGCGCGATCGCATGACGCCGGGCTCCGGCAAGCATGCGCGTCCGCCGAAAGGACCGACCGTGTTCAGTAAGGTCGACATCTACATCCTGCGCCAGGTGATGACCCCGCTGCTGATGACGGTGGGCGTCTCGGCCATGCTGCTGCTGCTGGAGAAGATGCTGCGCCTGTTCGACCTTGTCGCCAATCAGGGCGGACCGGTCGGCGTCGTCTTCAAGATGCTGGGCAACCTCATCCCGCAATATATCGGTCTCGCCCTGCCGCTGGGTTTCCTGCTCGGCGTGCTGCTGGCGTTCCGCAAGCTGGCCAACAACAGCGAGCTCGAGGCGCTGCAGGCCGGCGGCATGAGCCTGTTTCGGCTGATGCGCGGGCCGATCGCCCTGTCGGGGGTGCTGATGATGATCAACCTGGCGCTGCTGGGCTTCATCCAGCCGCGGGCTTTCTACACCTATCAGAGCCTGCTGTTCGACCTGACCTCGGGCGCCTTCGGCACCTCGATCCGGCCGGGCGAATACAGCTACCTGGGCGACGGCTTCACCCTGCGCATCGAGAAGGCCTATGATGGCGGCCAGCGGCTCGAGGGCATCTTCGCCCAGAAGGAAAGGCCCGACGGCCACATCAGCACGATCACGGCCAAGGAAGGCTCGTTCCTCGCCACGCCGGACGGCCGGACCGTGCTGATGCGCCTGCGCGAGGGCGTGATCGTCGACGTCGAGCCGCGTAAGCCGGCGCCGCGGGTGTTCACCTTCACCCAGCACGACTATCCGTTCGAGATGCCTCAGATCGCAGAGTTCCGCGCGCGCGGGCAAAAGGAGCGCGAGTTGACCCTGCCCGAATTGTGGACCCAGTCGCACGCCGCGACCGATCCCCGCGAGGCGCGCACCTACATGTCGGCCTTCTGGGACCGCATCCTGCGCTCGCTGACCATTCTCGTCCTGCCGTTCATGGCGGTCGGGCTCGGCGTCGGCGCCAAGCGGCAGCAGAAGCAGCTGGGCCTCGTGGTCGGCGTCCTGCTGCTGCTGACCCTGCACAAGACGCTGGAATTCGGCACCGCCGCGGCCGGCCTCGGCGAAGGGCCGGGCTTCGTCAACCTGTTCGCGCCGTTCATCGCCTTTCTGGGTCTGGCCGGCTTCTTCTTCCACACCACGGCCTTCCGCGTCGGGGTCCGGCCGCTGGCGTGGATCGAGAACGGCTGGGATTTCGTGATCGGCTCGGTGCAGAAGATCAGCTTCTTCAGGCCCGGCAAGGACCAGGCGGAGGAAAGGCCGGCATGACCAGGCTGCAGCAGCACCGCATGAGCGTCCCCGTCCTGCTGGAATACATCGCCAAGATGTTCCTGGTGCGGTTCCTGATCCTGCTGTTCGGCATCGCCATCATCATGCAGGCGCTGGACGTGCTGTCGCAGAGCGGCGACGTGCTGGAGCCCGCGGGCGCCGGCATGGACTCGATCTGGCGCTTCACGATCCTGCGGTTTCCCCAGATGGTCTCCAACGTCGTCGGCTTCTCGGCGCTGCTGGCCACGCTGATCACCTGCACCACGCTCGCCCAGAACAGCGAGGTGGCGGTGATGCAGTCGAGCGGGCTGTCGTCGTTCAAGATCATCTTTCCGATGATGGGCGTGTGCGCGGTCGCGGCGGTGTTCCACTTCGCCATGAACGAGACCATTGTCGCCCAGTCCAACGACGAGTACGAACGCTGGCGCGCCAGCGGTTTCGCCATCGGCGACATCACCCTGCCGCCATCCAAGTCCGACGCCTGGGCGATCGAGGGCGACACGCGCGTGCGCGCCCAGTCGGTCGCTCGTGACGGCACCATCCTGGACAAGGTAACGCTGTACAGGCTCGACGACGCGGGCAAGATCGTCGAGATCACCTCGGCCAATTTCGCCGCCTATTCCAACGGCCAGTGGACCATGTTCGATGTCACCCACTTCAACGTGGCCGAGATGAAGGTGGTGTCGGAGCCGCGCATGACCTGGGAGACGACCATTCCGCCGGCCCGGTTCCGCGCCCTGTCGATCGATCCCGAAACCGTTCCCATCGGCCGGCTCGCCGGCGCGGTCGACCAGCTCGCGGGCGAAGGCATGAGCGTCAACAAGCTGACGGCCTGGCTGCACCACAAGATCTCCGGGCCGCTCGGGACGATCCTGATGCCCCTGCTCGGCGCCATGGCGGCCTTCGGCGTGCAGCGCTCGGGCACCATGTTCCTCAGGGTGATCGGCGGCATGGCCTTCGGCTTCAGCTACTTCGTCGTCGACAATTTGCTGCTCGCCGTCGGCCAGTTCGGCACCATTCCGCCAGTGCTGGCGGCCTGGACGCCGCTGTTCCTGTTCTTCTTCCTGGGCACGTCCGTGCTGTTCTACACCGAGGCGTAATACGCCATGGCGACCGAGCCAGCCGGTCCCTCCACCAAGGCAGTCATGGCGCGGGGCGCGGGCCTGGCGCTGCTGGGCCGCAGCGGCGCGCTGATCGAACTGGTCAGCTTCTTCCTGTTCACCCAGATGTACGGCTCGCAGACCTTCGGGCTGTTCATGACCCTGTGGGGCCTGGTGCAGGGCCTTGCAATCGTCGCCGACTTCGGCATGACCATGGCCTTGCAGCGTTTCATTCCAGGCGCCGCGAACGAGGTGGCGGCCGGCCGCGTGCTCAAATATGCGGTCAACACCACGCTCGGCATCTCCTGCGCCATCGGTCTGGCCATGTTCCTGGCGGCGCCCGCGCTCGCCGGCGTGATCAACGCCAACGAGCAGGACAGCGCCCATCTGGAGACGATCGTCCGCCTCTACGCGCTGGCGGTGCCGCTTTGGTCGATGATCGAGGTGGCGACCGGCGCCATCCGCGCCCGGGCCATCTTCGGCCCCGAGGTCAAGGTCCGCATCTTCTACGAGCAGGGCTTCCGGCTGATCTTCGGCGTGCTGTTCTGGGCGATCGGCATGGTGTCGCTGGGGCTGTTCGTCTCGCATCTGATCGGGCTCGCGGTGACCGCCGCGTTCGCCTTCCGGCTGGTGCACAAGCATTACGGCCTCGGCCACCTGGTCGCCAGGACCGGCCTGGGCCGGGCGCTGGGCAAGGAGATGGTCGCCTATTCGTCGAGCATGATGCTGCCCAACTTCGCCAAGAAGTGGCACTCCTGGCTGCCGGTGATCTTCCTCAACCTGATGCTGCCCGGCGCGCGCGGCGCCGAGGCGGCCGGCGTCTACGCGGCGGCCCGCAAGCTGGTGAGCGTGCTCAACGTGTTCCGCGAGAGCTTCGAATACGTGCTCGCGCCGCTTGCCGCCGCCAATGCCGGCCAGAACGAGCGCGCCAATCTGCGCGAGATGCTGGCGTTCGCCACGCGCGTCTCGGTGGCCGCCTTCATCCCCATGGCCACGCTGGTGATCTGCTACCGGCACGAGCTGCTGCGCCAGAGCGGATCGGAATTCGTCGCCGGCGCCGGAGCGCTGCTCATCCTGGTGATCGGCCGCAGCCTCGAGGTGACCTGGGGGCCCTCGACCTCCATCCTCGCCATGATCGGCCGGTACCGGATCCCGTTCCTCAACGCCCTCGCGGGTGTGGCGGCGACAGCCCTGCTCGCCTTCTGGCTGATCCCGCAACCGGAATATTTCGGCGGCGGATTGCGCGGCTCGATGGCGGCCGCGGCGATCGCCGCGGCCGGCGGGATCAATGTCTCGGCGGTGCTGGGCTTCCTGCAGGTGCGCTACATCTACGGCCTGCGGCCCTACGACCGCCGGCTGGTCCGACCCGTCGCCGTCGCGCTCGCCATCTCGGCGGTGATGGCGCTGATCTTCGACCTCACCGAGGGCATATGGCGGACCGGCTACTTCATTCTGGGCGTGGTGACGCTGATCGCCGCCATCCTGGTGCTGATGCGCTTCGGCTTCACCCGGGAGGATGCCCAGCTGGTCGTCCCGAAAAAGCTGGCCAGGCGGCTGCCCTTCCTGCTGCGCAGATAGGTCCTGCCGCGTTTCCATTTGGATATCGCGGGCCGCGAGACTATTTTCCGCCCGTCCGTGCTAGAATGCGGACACCGTTGGAACTGCCTGGGACGACATCGTGATCAAGCTGGGTTTCTGGAAGCGGCGGCGGCATCATCTTGACAAGATGACGCTGAACGAGCTGGTTGTGGCCTATTTCCAGTATTACGCCATCCAGGCCTATATCGTCGTCGCCATCGCCGGTTACGCCTATGCGTTCACCGCGGGCGCCCCGATCGGCGGGCTCGCGCTGACCGGCCTTGCCGCAATCCTGCTCTATCCGCTCGCCTGGTACGGCATCCACCGCTTCATCCTGCATGGCAACTGGCTGGCCAAGTCGCCGCTGACCGCGCCGGTGTGGAAGCGCATCCACTACGATCACCACCAGGATCCGCACGACCTGCACATCCTGTTCGGCGCCCTGTACACGACGCTGCCGACGGTCGCGGTCGTGACCATGCCCGTCGGCTATTTCTTCGCCGGCTGGCCGGGCGCCGCATTCGGCCTGGCGACCGGCTGCGTGATCACCTGCTTCTACGAGTTCTGCCACTGCATCGAGCACTTGTCCTACAAGCCCAGGAACCCGATCCTGGTGCGCATGAAACAGCTGCACATGGCGCATCACTTCCACAACGAGCAGGGCAATTACGGCATCACCAACTTCCTGTGGGACCGGCTGTTCGCCACGCTCTACACCAACGAGCGCCGTCCGCCCAAGAGCGCGACGGTGTTCAACCTGGGCTATGACGACGCCATGGCCGCGCGCTATCCCTGGGTAGCCAAGCTGTCCGGCGGCGTGAAGACCGGAACACCGCGCGACCGCCGTCTCGACGCGGCCTGACCTCCATGAGCTTCGGCGAGGGCGGCGTCCAGGTCGCCGAGGTCAGGAGCAAGGCCGACCTCGACACCTTCATCGACGTCCCCTTCGGCATCTATCGGGGCGATCCCTACTGGATCCCACCGCTGCGCTTCGAGCGCCGCGACGTGCTGAGCCGGGACAGCAACCCCTATTTCGCCCACGCCGAGGCAGCCTATTTTGTCGCCCGGATGGACGGCAGGCCGGTGGGCCGGATCAGCGCCCAGGTCGACCAGCTGGCCCAGATCCATCACGGACCGGGCACCGGCCATTTCGGATTCCTCGACGCGGTCGACGATCCGCTGGTGTTCGACGCCTTGTTCGACGCCGCCGAGGGCTGGCTGCGCGAGCGCGGCATGACCCGCGTCGTCGGCCCCTTCAGCCTCTCGATCAACGAGGAATCCGGAATATTGGTGGAGGGTTTCGACCAGCCGCCCCGGGTGATGATGGGTCATGCCCGCCCCTATTACGGCGAGCATATCGAGGAACTGGGCTACGCCAAGGCGCAGGACCTTTGGGCCTACGACCTCAACATCACCCACGAATTTCCCGCCAACGTGCAGCGCATCCTCGACAAGGCGCGCAAACAGGAAAAGCTGAAGCTGCGCCGTATCCGCAAGAAGGATTTCGAAAGCGAGCTCCAGATCATCATCGACATCTTCAACGACGCCTGGCGCGACAACTGGGGCTACATCCCCATGACCGACGCCGAGATCGACAAGATGGGCAAGGACCTGAAGCCGTTCATCAGGGAACAGGGCTGCATGATCGCCGAATGGGACGGCGTGCCCACCGCCTTCATGCTGACCGTGCCCGACATCAACCAGGCCGCCGCCGACCTCGACGGCAACCTGCTGCCGTTCGGCTGGGCCAAGCTGGCCTGGCGCCTGCTGGTCAGGTCTCCCACCCGCTGCCGCGTGCCGCTGATGGGGGTGCGCCAGGAATTCCAGGGGTCGCTCGCCGGCGCGTCGATGGCATTGCTGCTGATCGAGACCATCCGCCAGGCGACGGTGAAGGACGTCGGCTACCGCCGCGCCGAGCTGTCGTGGATCCTGGAAAGCAACGTGCCCATGCAGCGCATCCTCGAGATGATCCTGTGCCGGCACTACAAGACCTACCGGATGTACGAGAAGGCGCTGTAGGGACGCCGGCACCGCCGCAGGAAGTGGTAGCCCGATAAACCGGACAGCATTGTCGGTTTTTTCCAATCTGCTATAATTTCCGGCGGTGCCTGGGGGAGGTTCCCATGAGCGTTGCCGTCACGTGGTCACTGCGCGCGATCACCGCCGCAGCTTGTGTCCTGCCGTTCCTTGTGCTGCCGCCGCCCTCCACGGGGCAGATGCCCGGCATGCCCCCGCACATGTCATCGAATCCCAACGACCTGGGATCGACTGGAGAGTCGGAAGCCGCTTCCTCGTCCAAGGAAGACAAGAAGGCCAGAAAGGCCGAGAAGAAGGCCGAAAAGGAGAGGAAGAGGGCCGAGAAGGAGCGGCAGAAGTCCGGCGAGACGGCCCGGCAATCCACCGAGACCGCCCCGCAGGGCTCGAGCGCCGCGCCGCCCGTGGCCGTGCCCTTCACGGCCGTGGCGCCTCCGCCCGGCGCCAATCGGCTGGCCGTCTCTCCCGGCAGGAAGATCTGCGGCGAAAAGCCGAAGCCGATCATCGTCGGCTCCAACGGCAAGGTCGGCTCCGGCGCCCGCGCCAAGGGCAAGGCGCTATCCACCCTGTCGGGCCTGGCGGGCGGCTTCCTCGGCGGTGGCGGTGGCGGAGGCGGCAAGGGCAAGGACGGCCCGCCGCTGGTGAAGTGCAAGATCAAGGACAAGGAAATGACCTTGTTCACCGATCCGGGCACGGGCATTTCCATGAAGGTCGGCGCCAAGCAGACCGGCGACACCATCAACGTGTTCGCCGAAGTCGCCAAATCCCCCGACAACGGCACCTTCCAGGCCGCCTACATGACCCCGCCCGGCGAGTCGCCGCAAGTGCCACAGGATGTGGGCATCTGCGGGCTGTGGGGCGAATGGTCCCTCACCGTCTCGTGGACCAAGACCACCTATGTGAACGGCCAGAAGGTCAGCGAGGAATCGGGCGGCTACTCCAAGGCCGGCAATTTCAGCATCCCCGGCACCGTCTCGTCCGACGCCGCGCCCGCCGGCCTGTGGAAGCAGATGGGATTCTCCAACGCGTCGCACGGCGCCAAGGGGATCGCCATGCAGTACAAGGCGCCGGCTGCGCTCGCGGCCGGCAAGCCGGTCGACATGGTGATCCACGTCACCCGGCCGGGCGAGGACCCGGTGACGACGGTGCCCTTCGTGCTAAAGATGTCGAAGGTCGCCGACAACTTCATGTTCGAGCAGGCGCCCGACGAGCCGTGCCCCGAGGACGGCGGCCCCCAGATGGCGACCGACGACGGCCCTCCCGCGAACCAGCAGGAAGAGCAGCAGGAGGAGCAGGAGGACGACCAGCCCCCGCCCGCCGCCGGACCCACGCCCGGATCGACGCCCGCCGACCCGCCCAAGCCGCCGCCGGTGGCGCAGTGCCTGCCGGGACAGGTCTACATCGCCTACAAGGACCCGTGCGAGGAACGGCTTCGGCAAGCCCGCGACCGCCTGGCGCAGCGGCCGTCGGCGGGCGCCGCCACGGTCGACGGGCTGCGCGACCGCGCCGCGCAGGAAGCCCGCATCGCCGGCGACATCGCCACGCAGGCGAGCCTGGCGCACCACGACGCCGCAGAAGCCGGACGCAAGGCCGAGGACGCCCGCCGCGAGGCGGAATTCCGCGAAGGCCTGTTCGACAAGTACGGCACGCACCAGCAAGGCCAGACCGCCGCCTATGACGAGCTGGCCGAGGCGGCGCGGGGCATGGGCGACAATATGGAGCAGCGGGCGGTCGAGGCAGAACGGCGGGCCGATGGATGGGACGAGGCTGCGGCGCGCTACGACAAGCTGACGAAGACAACCAGCGACCGGAGCTTGGCCGACGCCGCGCGCCAGGCCGCCGACAACGCCCGCGAGGAAGCCGCCAAGTACCGGGATCAGGCGAACGAGTACCGGGAAGAGGCCGCCAAGGACTACAAGCGGTCCGACGAGCGCACCCAGTCGGGCCAGGACATCCAGACCGACACCGACAAGATGGCCAAGGACGCCCAGGACGCCAGGCAGGCCGCCGACGACGCCGAGGCGCTGGAGGAGTGTCTCAAACGCGCGGCAGCGATGCTGGACCGCATGGCGGCGGCGCAGGCCCAGGCGGCGCAGATCGCCGCCGGACAGCTGGCCCAGGTCCTCACCGCCAACCTGAAATCGTTCCTCGCCAACCCATCTGCCGGCTGGGACTGGGAGGCCATGTCGCCGGACGAGCGATCGGCTTGGCTGAACGACAAGGTGGCCAACTGGAACACGCTGAACTTCGACCAGCGCCTCGCGGTGCTGCGTCTGGTGGAATATGCCGACCAGCGCGCCGACTACATTCGCGAGCAAGCCGCCTACAAGGCCTTCCAGGAAAGCGATGCCGGCCAGGGCACCACGCCGGACGCGATCCAGTCGCGATCGGCGCAGATCCAGGCGCTGATGGACGAAATCAAGCGGCTGGAGGAGCAGTACACGAGAAGCGACGCCGAGAAGGCGCGGCTGAAGGAACTGCGCGAGACGGTCAAATCCATGACCGAGAAACTCCAGGCGGACCTGATCGCCCGCGCCAACGCGCACAACGCCATGGTCGACGCCACCCGCCAGCTCCAGCGCGCCACCTGGGCGGTGAACCCGCAGGCCCACGCCGCCGAAGTGGCGGATCGGGTCCGCCGCATGGCCGAGCTGAAGGCCCAGCTCCAGCGGGCGCAGGCCCAGCGGGAGGCGCGCCAGCAGGCGCTCGACGCGCGCGAGGCGGCGATCAACGAGCGCATCGCCAACGCGCCGGACCAGGCCGCGGCGGACGCGGCGAAGACCGAGCTGAAGAATCTCGAGGAAGCGCGCGAGTACTACGACAAGATCGATTCCAGCAACGTCAACACGGCCCAGGCCCGCTACAACGACGCGCTGTTCGAGACGTCGGTCGACTCACACATGGACGGCCTGGTCGAGATCGGCATGGAATCGAGCCTCGACGCGCGGGTCGACCAGTACCTGCAGGCCAATCCGGGGCCGCTGCAACAAGCCATCAACGCCAACACGGCAACGATCAGGACGGGCATCAACGCGCTCGACTTCCGGCCGGAGCGCTTCAACGTCTGGCGCTCGGCGATCAACGCCTATGACGCGGTCACCGGCGCGGCGAGCGCGGCGGCCGTGACCGGCGCGGCCGCCGTCGGCCTGGTCTACGGCGTCGGCAAGGGCGCCATCGGCGGGCTCATCGACCTCGGCGAGTTGATCATCATCGAGCCGTTCGACCTCGCGGGCGAGATCTATGAACGGCAGATGGGCATCGAGGACGGCTTCTTCGGCAAGGAGAGCCTCAATACGCTGAGCGCGCTGACCAGCCAGATGCCGCTGGAGACGCTGGTGCAGATCACCCTGCACTACGGCAAGAAGGTTTATACCGGAATGCAGACCCTGCAGTCCGCGTACCAGACCGGGTCGATCGTGCAGGGATTCCAGGGCGGCGTGCCGTTCGGCGAGTTCATCGGCGAGATCTATGTCGATCCGACCGTGGTGATCGGCGGCGTGGGCAAGATCGGCAAGGTGCTCGGCGTGATCGGCAAAGTCGACGACTTCATGCCGCCGCCTGGCGTCATCGCCGACGCTCTCAAGGCCGCGGGACCGGGCGCCGAGAACGTGCAGATCGTCGGCAAGCTTCCGGATGGCCGCCCGTACATCATCGCGCTGGACAGCTCGAAGCCAGGCGGCGTCGCCGGGGTCGCGATCCTCGATCCGGGCACGGCGCCGCTGTCGTCCTTCGATCCCCCGCCGTCCGGCATTGTCGACGGGGGCGCCTGCAAGCCGCCGCCGTCGCCCGGCACGGCGGCGCTCGCGCCATTCGACGTGCCGCCCTCTGGCGCCGTCATGTCCGGTCCCGGCACCATGGCGCTGCCCGAACCCGCCTTCATCTTCTGGAAGGGTGGGACGGACCTCGTGTTGCAGACCGCGGACGGCACCAAGATGATCAACCTGGGTCCTCAACTGGGGAAGGGGTCCTATACGGTCGTGTTCCGCAACGCGAGCCAGCCCGGCACGGTTGTCAAGATCACGCAGGGCGGCGTTAGCGAGTTCGCCCAGCAGATGGACCGCTGGGGCGAGCAGGCGCTGAACTCCCTGCCCCAGAACATCCGCGACAACGTGGTCTCGACGCCAAAGACCCAGGAAGCCTTCGCGATCAAGGCAGCGAACGACAACCACCCCTTCGATGGCGGCACGGTCCGCATCGTCGGCGAGGCGCCGCCCACCTTCATGGACCAACTCGGCGGCTCGGCGCGGATGATGACACCCGAGGAAGCCAAGGCGCTCTACGAAGGGACCCGCGCCATCAACGACAACGGCATGGTGTGGCTCGACAACAAGTTCAACAACTACGGCTTCCAGCCCAACCAGGCAGGCGGCCTCAAGCTCGCCATCCAGGATCCGGGCGGCATCGTGCCCATCAAGGGCGCCACCCCGGCCGAGCGGGCGCAGCGGGCCCTGATCTTCCAGACGGCGGTCAGCAATCCGCCGGGCGTGTGGCGCATCAGGCTGAAGCAGGCCGAGGACGCCTGGCGCAAGGCCGCCAACGACCTGGCCAGGGCCGAGGGCATGCAGGGAGGCTCGGCCCGCGACGCGGCCGTCGATGCCGCTAAGAAGGCCCTCGCCCAGGCCGAGCAGAACTACAAGAACATCCCGTTCGAGTACGGCGACAAGCTGATCGAGAAGTACGGCGACTGGATCGACACCGACAAGCTGGGCGTGCCGCTCGACCAGATCCAGGGTCACTTCAACCCGATCAACGGCTTCATGTATCCGCAGAGCGGCGTGATGCTTGGCAACTCGCTGCCGCCCGCGACGCTGGACGGCATCAAGGCGACGATGATGCCGTAAGGCTACAGCGTGGTGCCCACCACGCCGCCCTCGACCAGCATGGCGGCGCCGGTCGTGGCCGAGGCCTGCGGCGAGCAGATGTAGACCACCATGTTGGCCACCTCCTCGGTGCTCGCGAAGCGGTGCAGCAGCGAGGTGGGCTTGTTGCTCTTCAGGAAGCCGGCGCCGACTTCCTCGGGCGTCACGCCCTGCTTCTTCGCCACCGCGTTCAGGAACCCGCCGACCGCGCGCGAGGTGGTCGGGCCGGGCAGCACCGAATTGACCGTGACGCCGGTGCCGGCCGCCGCTTCTGCGAGGCCGCGGGCGAGCGCGATCTGGGCCATCTTGGTGGTGCCGTAATGCACCATCTCCTTCGGCACCCGCTGGGCCGATTCCGACGAGATGAAGACGATCCGGCCCCAGTCACGCTCCAGCATGCCGCGCATGCAGGCGCGTGACATGCGAACGCCCGACATGACGTTGGTTTCCCAGTAGCGGTTCCACTCGTCGTCGGCGAGGTCGAGGAACGGCGTCGCGGAGAACGTCGCCACGTTGTTGACCAGGATGTCGACGTCCCCAACGGCCGCGATCAGCGCGTCGCAGCCGGCCGCGTTCGACACGTCGGCGGCGATGCCCTCGACCGTGACGCCTGGATGCGATGCCTTCATCTCGGCAACCGCCGAATCGACGGCCTCCTGCGTGCGTCCGTTGACGATCACCCGCGCTCCAGCGCCGGCGAGCCCTTCGAGAATGGCGCGCCCGATGCCCGCCGTTGAGCCTGTCACGAGCGCGGTCTTGCCGCTCAGGTCGATGCGCATGGTCGTTCTCCCCTTGCCTTCCCCGCGGAACCTTTCAGAGAGCGGGCACGACATCCGTCGTCGCGAAATCATTCCCCACATAAAGTAGCGGTGCATTCAAAGCCTTGGCGAGCGCATAGGAGAAGCAGTCGCCGTAGTTCAGCACGCCCCCATGTCCCATGCCGCGTCCGAACCGGATGCGCGCGCGTAGCGCGGATTTCGCCTGGGCCTCGGTCACTGGCTCCAGATCGATGCCAAAGCCGGAGAGACCAAACTCCAGGTCGGTGATTGCAGCCATTCTGTCGCCGGCTCTGCGCCCCGCCATGACCGAGCCCAGCTCGACAAAGGAAGCGGTGGACATTTTCCGTTCGCCGGGTGGTTCGGCAAGTATCCGCCGCAGGATGTCGGAGGCCTCTGCCTCGCCAAAGAAAATCGCCGCCAAGGCCGACGAGTCCACGACGATCACGAGTCGCCCCAGCCTTCATCCCACTCCGCTTTGGTGACCGGGCGGCAATCGTAGTACCTTCTCATGCGCGCCACATCATCCAGCAGCCGCTGGACCTCCGCCGGACCGGCCTGACGCGCCTTGCGCTCCCTTTCAAGGCGCTGTGCGAGGGCCTTGGTGACAGCTTCGGTCATGGTTTCGCCGGTCAGCTGCGCGAGTTCGCGCGCCAGCCTGTCGGCGGTCTCCGTCTTGATACTGAGAGCCATGGAACCACCTTTCTAGAAACACCTTCTAGATAACGCAAATCCCAAGGATTCAATAGGGACAGTTCCTAGTACGTCCCGCCCAGCTTGGTGTGGTCCCAGCTGATGATCTTCGTCGGCGTGAAGCGGACGATCACCCGTTTCCGCGCGGAATAGCGGATGCCTTCCATCTCCTCCGCCGGGAACTCGGTCTTCGATGGATCCCGCTGGCGGCGGATGTTCATCATGGTTTCGACGACGAAATCGTTGTCGTCGATGATCTCGGCGGTCGCCTCGGCCATCATGGAGCGCAGCTCGGCATAATCGTGTCCGGATTCGAGCAGCAGAGCCGCCTTGGGGTCGCGCCGCAGGTTCACCACCTTCTGGCTGGCGCCGTAGGTGGACACGAGGAACCGGCCCTCGGCATCCAGGTAGAAGAACATCGGCATCGGGTGCGGGAAGCCGTGCGGCCCGTTCGACACGATGATCAGCGTGTGGTTTCGCAGGATGAACGCCTTCAGCTCGTCCGGCGTCATGGTGATCTGGTCGCGCCGCGATGCCATCCGCCTACTCCTTCGGCCTGAAGCTGCCCATGCCCACATAGACCAGCATCTCGGTGATCAGGCCGGCCTCGTTGCAGGTAACGACATTGGAGGACTCGACGATGAGCGGCGTGCCATCGGGCGCGACCTCGGCGATCGAGCAAGCCAGTGCGCGGTTGCCGGCGACGCGCGGCGCGCCGTCGGCCCGCATCGGAATGCGGCCGCCCGAGCCGTCGAGTGCGGCCTTGTAGCGCGCGCGGATCGCGTCGTGGCCGACCGAGGCCGGCGTGCCCACCGGTTCCTCCCAGCTTGCGTCGGGCGCGAACAGGGCGACGATGCCGTCCACGTCGCCCGCGCTCATCAGCGCCCGGTACCGATCGAACAGCGCCCGCATATGCGCCTCGCCCGGCTGCTTGGCCAGGCCGCCGAATGTCTTCTCGAGCCGCGACATGCTGCCTCCCTCATTTGCGTCCGGCGAGGTATACGACAGAACCGGCAGGCGCTCCAACCGCTACGCACGCCGGGCCAGCCACATCCCGGCAAGCGCCAGCAGCCCGAAGACGGGGAGCAGAAGCGCATGGGGCGAATCCATGGCCGCGAGCGTCAGGCCGCTGACGGCGCACCACAGCAGCGGTATCGCCAGCAGCAGCCAGCGAAAGCGGCCGGTGCCGCACAGAAGCAGGGCGATGGTCGCGGCGGCCGTCGGATCGGGCGCGATGCCGAACAGCTGGATGCCGGTCCAGGGCCGGCCGTTCAGCGGACCCGCCAGCGGCAGGATCGCCAAAGCGAAGACCAGCAGGATCACGGCCAGCCGTCCGGCCGCGTCGCCGGTGACCGCAAAGCGCGGCGGAACGGGGGCCAGCGCCGCCCACGCCAGAAGCGCGGCCTCGAGAAGGAACAGCCCGGCCAGCCACGGCGCGGCGCTGAAGATGCCGGCATAGCGGTCGAGCAGGAAGGCCCAGCCGACGAACAGCCAGGCCGCCGCCAGGATGCCGGTGATCGCCCTGCCCTGCCACGGCGGCGGCCGCAACAGCAGGGCGACGATGGCGAGCGCCGCCAGAACCGCGACGATCTGGGCCGGCCAGACCGCCGCGTTGTGCAGCTCGAACAGCCGGTGGTAGGTGGCCGGCGAGAACATCAGGAAGTCGGAAAGGCCGTAGGAGAGCCAATGCTCCATTACAGGCCTTCCACATGGGCGGCGATGCGTCGCCGCATGGGCTCGTCGGGCTGGAGCCCGGTCATGGCGCCCATATTCTCTTCCAGATGGTCGATCCGGCCGGTCGCCGGGATGGCGCAGGTCACCGCCGGATGGGAGACGATGAACTTCAGCAGCAACTGGGCCCAGTTGGCGCAGCCGGCCTCGCCCGCCCAAGGCGGCAGCGGATGGCGCTTCGCCTTGTCGATCAGGTCACCCTGCCGGAACGGGCGGTTGACCAGCACGGCCATCCCCCGCTCGCGGGCCAGCGGCAGGATGCGCTGCTCCACCTCGCGGTCGACCGCGTTGTAGGTGACCTGGATGAAGTCCAGGTCGTGATTGCGTATGACCCGCTCGAACTCGTCATGCCGGCGGCCATGGGACGTGGTGATGCCGATATAGCGGACCCGGCGCTCCTGCTTCATGCGCTGGAGCGTGCGCAGGTGATCCTCCCACGACAGCAGGTTGTGGATCTGCAGCAGGTGGAAGTACGGCACCTGCCAGTGGCGCCGGGACTGCTCGATCTGCTCCGGCCCCTCGTTGCCCGACGACGTCCAGACCTTGTCGGCCGAGAACACCGCCCGCTCTTTCCCCAGCTTCGCGATGGCATGCCCGATGGTCGGCTGCGACGAACCGTACATGGGCGAACTGTCGATCACCGTCCCGCCCAGGGCGAAGAACCGGCCGATGACCTCGGCGCACCGGTCGAGCGCCCTCGGGTCGTCGCCCACATTGAAGGTCTGCCAGCTGCCGAGGCCGATCGCCGGTATGGTCTCGCCCGTGCCCGGAATCGGCTTGCGCAGCAGGGCGTCGGACCGGGCAAGGCCGGGTGTCGCCGTCAACGCGAACGCGCCTGCCGCCGCCAGGTATCCGAGCGCCGTGCGCCGGTCGATGTGGTCCATGGCCTGTCTCCCGCAACCGCGCGATGCCTCACCGGCCATATAGGTCATCGGCCGCGCCGGTCACCCGCGGCAATCGCCGCCCATCGGGACGAATTCTTCTTTTCGCCTTTCCGTTGACCCAATCCGTCATTTATCCCAACTACTTATATGCCCAACTACATATATGCATGTAAACCGAACCGGAACCCGCCGCATGAGCGACACGCCAGCCGCCAAGTCCCGCGCGACGGGCATCGTTTCGCCGACGGGTCGCTTCGAGCCGCTCGACGGGCTGCGCGGCTACTTCCTGGTTTTCATGCTGCTCAACCACCTGTCGTTCCAGAACGGCTATTTTCTGGTGAAGCTGAATGTCGGCGAGTTGAGCTTCGTCCAGGATGCTCCCGGCTTCGTCTTCCTGTCGGGCCTGCTGATCGGCATGGTCTATACCGGCCGGATGGCGAAACGCGGCCTGATGGGCGCCGCACCGCAGATGTGGCGGCGGGCTCTGGAGCTTTTCGTCTACGCGGTCGCGTGCCTCGCGGCGGCGCTGGTGCTGGCGAAGCTGATCCCCCATACCCACGCGGCCTGGAAGCCCTGGCTGGGCGATCTGATCGGCGGCGGCCCGGCCTTCAAGGCCGCCGCCCTCGCCCTGATCTACCAGCCCACCTACATGGACATCCTGCCGCAATACATCGTTTACCTGACCGTCGCCCCGCCGCTGCTGTGGCTGTGCGCCCGGGGCCACTGGCACTGGGTCGCGATCGGCTCGGCGCTGATGTGGCTTGCCGTGCAGTTCGGCCTGCACCTGCCGCTTGCCGGCGCGATCAACGGTGCGCTCGACCGCTTGCATGACGGGCTGGAAATGCGGGCGACCTTCAACATGATGGCGTGGCAGCTGGTGTTCATGGTCGGCATGGTGCTGGGATCGCTCACCATGCAGGGTGTCATCGACTGGCGGTCGGTGTTCGATCCCCGTCGGCACCGGCTGATGACGGCGGCGCTCGCCCTGGTCGTGTTCTTCCTCGCCATCAAGCTGTCCTGGACAGCGGGCCTGCTGCCGTCCGCCATGCTGATGCGGTTCGGCGAGTTCGACATCCGTCCCGAATTCAGCGCCATCTACATGCTGAACTTCGCCGCCATGGCCTATGTGGTCGGCTGGCTGATGGTCGCCGGGCCGCGCTCGTCCAGCCGCGCCGCGCGCGGCGCCGGCGCCTTCCTCGACGGGCTGTTCCGGCTGCGCTTCCTGCGCCTGCTCGGCCGCCATTCGCTGCAGGTCTATGCCTGGCACGTGGTGCTGGTCTATCTGCTCTGCGCCTGGGACCGCCACGCCGGCCCGCTGCCCGAACTGTGGAAGAACCTGGCCGCCGTGGCAGCCGTGGCCGCGCTGGCGCTGCCGGCGTTGTGGCGGGAGCGGAATGAATTGTGGACCAGGCCGGAACTTGCGCCATTGAGAACCCGCTAAAGCATCCGCCGTCGCAGTGCGGCTTTACCGGGTCACACCTTGGTTTGTCACCCCGGACTTGTTCCCATAGGCGTCAACTTAAGGGTGCGATTGTCGCGGTCGGCTGGATGAACGGCACCAACGCCCCTCACCCTAACCCTCTCCCAAGGGGAGAGGGAACGTGCGGCGTGCTCCATCGCGCCCTCTCCCCTTGGGAGAGGGCGGGGTGAGGGGCGTTCTATCGGCCCGATCACAGCCCGGGAAGCAGTTGTTCAGCCATACCCCTTGTTAAGTTGACGCCTATGGGAACAAGTCCGGGGTGACAACAAGAAAAAATGGCAGCAGCTGACGGAGAAGGTCGCCGACTCTTGCTTTGCCAGGGGTTAGCCCGAGGTCAGGTAGCGGATCGCCGCGTCGCGCTCGAACAGGTAGAGCAGCACGCGCAACGACTGGCCGCGCGCCGATTTCAGCTCGGGATCGTCCTTCAGGATCACCACCGCGTCCTCGCGCGCCAGACGCAGCAGGTCGCCGTGCACCTCCAGGTCGGCCAGCCGGAACTGCGGCAGTCCGCTCTGGCGCGTGCCCAGCAACTCGCCGGCGCCGCGCAGCCGCAAATCCTCCTCGGCGATAACGAAGCCGTCATCGGTGTCGCGGATCACCTTCAGCCGCTGCTGCGCCGTGTCGCTGAGCGGCCCGCCATAGAGCAGGATGCAGGAAGAGCGCGCCGTACCGCGCCCGACCCGGCCGCGAAGCTGGTGCAGCTGGGCTAGGCCGAAGCGCTCGGCGTGCTCGATCACCATGATGCTGGCGTTGGGCACGTCGACGCCGACCTCGATCACCGTGGTCGCCACCAGGATGGCGAGCGCGCCGGCGGCGAAGCGTTCCATCACCGCATCCTTCTCGGCCGCCTTCATTCGGCCGTGCAGCAGTCCGACCCGGTCACCGAACTCGCGCTCGAGGGCGGCGAACCGCTGCTCGGCGGCGGCCACGTCCAGCACCTCGGATTCCTCGACCAGCGGGCAGACCCAGTATGCCTGCGCGCCCCGTTCGGTCGCCCGGTGCAGGCCGGCGACCACCTCGTCGATGCGCGCGGCAGGCATCGCCCTCGTGTCGATGGGCGTGCGGCCGGGCGGCTTCTCGGTCAGCCGCGACACGTCCATGTCGCCATAGGTGGTGAGCGTGAGCGTCCTGGGGATCGGCGTTGCCGTCATCACCAACACGTCGACCGGTCCGCCGCCCTTGGCCGACAGGGTCAGCCGCTGGTGCACGCCGAAGCGGTGCTGCTCGTCGATCACCGCAACGGCCAGGTCGCTATAGGCCACGTCCTCCTGCAGCAGTGCGTGGGTCCCGACGATCATCTGCGCCGCGCCGGAGGCGATCTCCTCCAGCAGCAGCCCGCGCGCCTTGCCCTTGTCGCGGCCGGTGAGCAGCCGGACATGCAGGCCCAGCTGCTCGGCCCAGGGCCGGATGGTCTCGTAGTGCTGGCGGGCGAGGATCTCCGTGGGCGCGAGCAGCGCCGCCTGCGCGCCCTCCTCTACTGCCGTCAGCATGGCGTGGAGCGCGACGACGGTCTTGCCGCTGCCCACATCGCCCTGCAGCAGGCGCAGCATCCGGTCGGGCGAGGCCATGTCGGCAAGGATTTCGCCGATGGCGGCCTGCTGCGCGCCGGTGAGGCTGTAGGGCAGCAGCGACGCGAGCCCGCGTCGCAGGTCGCCCGTTCCCTTCAGCGGCCGTCCGCGCGCCCGGCGCATCCTGGCGCGCACCAGCGCCAGCGCGAGCTGGTTGGCGAGCAACTCGTCATAGGCGAGCCGCTGGCGCGCGCGCGCATTGGGATCGAGGTCGGTCAGGGCTTCGGGGCTGTGGGCGGTGCGCAGGGCTTCGGTCCACGAGGTCCAGCCGCCGCGCGACAGGGCCGGCTTGTCCAGCCATTCGGGCAGCTCGGGCGCTGTGGCGAGCGCGGCGCGCACCGCCTTGGTCAGCAGCTTGGGCGACAGCCCGGCGGTGAGCGGGTAGACCGGCTCGACGATCTGGATGCCGGCCTTCTCCTCGGGCCGGACGATATAGTCCGGATGGCTGATCTGCCTGCCGCCGTTGAACTCCTCGACGGCGCCGCTGACCACGCGGGTCTGGCCTTCCGGCAGCATGCGGCGCAGGTAATCGTCGCGCGCGCTGAAGAATACCAGCGCGATGAAGCCGGTGTCGTCGCCGCAGATCACCCGGTACGGGCTGCGCGAATTGCCCGGCTTCTCGTGACGGATCACCTCGACCGTCAGCGTCACCACCTGGCCGACGGGAGCATCGGCGACCTTGGGCGAGAAGCGGCGGTCGACGATGCCGCTGGGCAGGTGCCAGCACAGGTCGATCACCTTGTCGCCCGCCAACTTCTCCACCAGCTTGGCCATGCGCGGGCCGACGCCGGAGATCGACGTGACGGGCTTGAACAGAGGAAACAGGACCTCGGGACGCAAGCGCAGCCTTCCGGGTGCTGACAGACGGGGGCGAAGACATTATATCGGGGGCCGCGAATGGAGCGAGCGCCATGACCGAAAGTCTCGACGTAACGCGCAGGAAGTTGCGCTTCCGCGCCTGGCACCGGGGAACCAAGGAAGCCGACCTGATGATGGGCCGGTTCGCCGACGCATATCTGCAGCAGTTCGGCGAGTCCGAGCTGGCCCAGTTCTCGGCCTTGCTCGAGGAGCAGGACCTGGACGTTTACGGCTGGGTGATCGGACGTGATCCGGTGCCGCCGGAACACCGAAGCAGGGTCATGGATTTGTTGCAGGCATTCGATTTCACCGTCGAGGGGCTTCGTTGAACCCACGCATTCTCGAGATGGCGGGCCGGCTGACCCTGTGCGGCGTGCCGGAAGGCGCCGACGCCCTGATCATCGCCGAGGTGGCGCGCGCCCGCGCCGCCGAGGGCGAGACCGGCGGCGTGCTGCACATCGCCCGCGACGGCGCGCGCCTCGCGGCGCTGGCCGACGCGCTGGAATTCTTCGCGCCCGAGATCGAGATCGTCACCCTGCCCGCCTGGGATTGCCTGCCCTATGATCGGATCTCGCCCAATCCGGTGCTGTGCGCCCGGCGCATGGAGGCGCTGGCGCTGCTCGCCGGGCCGTCCTCGAAGGGCCGGGTGGTGCTGACCACCGTCAATGCCGCCAGCCAGCGGGTGCCGCCGCGCGAGATGCTGCGCCGGAACAGCTTCACCGCCCGCATCGGCGACACCGTCGACATCGACGGGCTGGTCAAATTCCTGTCCGAGAACGGCTATGTCCGCTCCAGCACGGTAAGCGAGCCCGGCGAGTTCGCGGTGCGCGGCGGCCTCGTCGACATCTTCCCGGCGGGCGCCGACGAGCCGATCCGCCTCGACTTCTTCGGCGACGCGCTCGACGGCATCCGCCGCTTCGACCCGCTCAGCCAGCTGACCACCGGCAAGGACAAGCGGTTCAGGCTGGTGCCGGTCAGCGAAGCGCCACTGGACGAGGCGTCCATCGCCCGCTTCCGCGCCGGCTACCGCGAGACCTTCGGCGCCGTGACCGGCGGCGACCCGCTCTATGAAGCCGTCAGCGAGGGCCGAAAGTACCAGGGCATGGAGCATTGGCTGCCGCTGTTCTACGAGCGTCTGGAAACCGTGTTCGATTACCTGCCCGAAGCGTTCGTCAGCCTTGACCACCTGGCCGACGAATCCTTCGCTTCGCGTCGTGAGATGGTCGACGACTACTACAAGGCGCGCAGCGAGCAGGCACAGCAGCGCGGCGAGAGCCGCTACCACCCGCTGCCGCCCGATCGGCTCTATTTGACCGCCGGCGAGTGGAACGGGCGGCTGGAGAAGCAGGACGCGCGCGCATTCAACGCCTACCAGCTGCCCGAGGGCGCGAGCATCGTCGACTACGGCGCCAAGCGGGGCCGGGATTTCGCGCCTGAGCGCAACCAGCGCGAGGTCAACGTCTACGATGCGCTGCGCGAGCACCTGGCCGACCTGGTCGGCGAAGGCAGGCGGGTGCTGATCGCGTCCTATTCGGAAGGCTCGCGCGAGCGGCTCGGCCTCGTCATGGCCGATCACGGCATGACCGCCACCAAGCGCATCGAGCACTGGTCGGAAGTCGCCGACCTGCCGAAGAATGTCGCCGGGCTCGCCGTGCTGCGGCTGGAGCATGGCTTCGAGACCGCCGACCTCGCGCTGGTCACCGAGCAGGACATCCTGGGCGACCGCCTGATTCGCAAGGCCAAGCGGTCGCGCCGGGCCGAGAATTTCATCGCCGAGGCCTCTTCGCTCAACGAGGGCGACTACGTGGTCCACATCGATCACGGCATCGGCCGCTACGAAGGCCTGAAGACCATCGACGTGTCGGGCGCGCCGCATGATTGCGTCGCCATCGTCTATGCCGGCGGCGACAAGCTGTTCGTGCCGGTCGAGAACATCGACGTGCTGTCGCGCTACGGCTCCGAGGACGCCGTCGTCCAGCTAGACAAGCTCGGCGGCCAGGCCTGGCAGAGCCGCAAGGCCGCCCTGAAGCAGCGGCTGAAGGATATGGCCGACGAACTGATGAAGGTGGCGGCCCAGCGCGAGCTGCGCACCGCGCCCAAGCTGCTGCCGCCGCAGGGCCTCTACGACGAGTTCGCCGCCCGCTTCCCCTACCAGGAGACCGACGACCAGCTCCGGGCCATCGACGACGTGGTACACGATTTGGTCGAGGGCAAGCCCATGGACCGGCTGATCTGCGGCGACGTGGGCTTCGGCAAGACCGAGGTGGCGCTGCGCAGCGCCTTCATCGCCGCGCTCGACGGCAAGCAGGTGGCGGTGATCGCGCCGACGACGCTGCTGGTGCGCCAGCACTTCAAGTCTTTCACCGAACGCTTCGCGGGCCTGCCGGTGCGGATCGAGCAGCTCTCGCGGCTGGTCAGCGGCAAGGACGCCAAGCTGATCAAGGAAAACATGGCGAGCGGCCATGTCGACATCGTCATCGGCACCCACGCGCTGCTGGGCAAGGGCATCAAGTTCAAGGAGCTGGGCCTGCTCATCATCGACGAGGAGCAGCATTTCGGTGTCCGCCACAAGGAACGGCTGAAGGCCCTGCGCGAGGACGTCCACGTGCTGACGCTGACCGCGACGCCGATCCCGCGCACCCTGCAGCTCGCCATGAGCGGTCTGCGCGGCCTGTCGATCATCGCCACGCCGCCGGTCGACCGTCTCGCCGTGCGCACCTTCGTCATGCCCATGGACCCGCTCGCGGTGCGCGAGGCGCTGCTGCGCGAACATTACCGGGGCGGACAGTCCTACTATGTCTGCCCGCGCATCGCCGACCTCGCCGAGATCGAGAAGTTCCTCAAGGAGGAGGTTCCCGAGGTGAAGTTCGCCGTGGCGCACGGCCAGATGCCGTCGGAGGCGCTCGAGGACGTGATGAACGCGTTCTACGACAACCGCTTCGACGTGCTGCTTTCTACGACCATCATCGAGTCCGGCATCGACATCCCGACCGTCAACACCATGATCATCCACCGCGCCGACCAGTTCGGCCTGGCGCAGCTCTACCAGCTGCGCGGCCGCATCGGCCGGTCGAAGCTGCGCGCCTACGCCTACCTTACCGTGCCGCCCGGCAAGACCTTGACCAAGACGGCGGAAAAGCGCCTCAAGGTATTGCAGTCCCTGGATGAACTCGGCGCAGGCTTCACCCTGGCGAGCCACGATCTCGACATCCGCGGCGCCGGCAATCTGCTGGGCGAGGAGCAATCCGGCCACATCAAGGAAGTGGGCGTGGAGCTCTATCAGCACCTGCTGGAGGAGGCCGTCGCCCGCGCCCGCTCGGACCGGATCGGCGACGTCGAGCTGATCGAGGAATGGTCGGCCGCCGTCAATTTGGGAACCGCCGTGCTGATCCCGGAAGACTATGTGGCCGATCTGGGCGTGCGCCTCGGCCTCTACCGCCGGATCGCCCAGCTGAGGGCGCCCGAGGAGATCGACAGCCTGGCCGGCGAGATGATCGACCGCTTCGGCAGCCTGCCTCCCGAGGTGGAAAGCCTGCTGAAGATCGTCTCCATCAAGCAGCTCTGCCGGCAGGCCGGCGTGGTCAAGCTCGACGCCGGTCCGCGCGGCGCGACGGTGAGCTTCCACAACCAGTCATTCGACAATCCCGCCGGCCTGGTGGAGTTCCTGTCGAAACAGTCCGGCACCGCCAAGCTGCGCCCCGACCACACCCTGGTGCTGATGCGCGACTGGTCCGACGACAAGAAGCGCGTGCGCGGCGCCCACGAGCTGGTGAAGGCGCTGGCCGGGATCGCCGCGAAGGCGGCTTGATCCTCGGCACCGGAAGCGCGCGTCACCTATCCTCGTTCGTCACCCCGGCGAAGGCCGGGGCCCAGACTAAGCAACCCAGATCAGGTGCTTCAGAATGAAGTATAAGCTGTCAAGTCTGGGTCCCGGCCTTCGCCCATAGGCGTTAACTTAAGCTGTTGCCTTTCCTCAGCTGTCATCCCCGCCAAGCGAAGCGCGAGCGGGGATCCATGTCAGGGCAAGACCTTGTGCGCCCAGAGACTGGTACGAATGGCAGTGCAGAACCTTATTGGCCGCATACGACGCAGACATGGATCCCCGCGCAAGAAAGTGGCGGGGATGACAATGTCAAAGAGTGCTGCTGCTAAGTTGACGCCTATGGGCCTTCGCCGGGATGACGAGAATTATTTCCGCATTTCCCATATAAAACAGATATTTGTGATTATGATAGAATCTTCTGCATGAACACCAGCGTCAGCCACCTTCCGAACTTCTGCCCCACCTCCGGCATCCGGGCGACCTCCTCGAAACCCAGCGCGCGATGCAGCGCGATGCTGGCTTCGTTTTCGTCGGCGATGCCGCCCACCAGCACATGCACGCCATTCGCCCGCGCGCGGTCGACCAGCGCCGTCAGCAGCGATCGTCCGATCCCGGCGCGGTGATACGACGCGTCCACATAGACCGAGTGCTCCATGGTGTCGCGATAGCCGGTGCGCGACCGGAACTCTCCATAGGTCGCATATCCCACAACCCGCCCGCCCACACGCGCCGCCAGCACCGGCCAGCCCTTTGCTCGCCTGAGTTCGAACCAGGCCGCCATCCATTCGTCCGTGCACGGATCGTCATACCAGGCAGCCGTCGTATTCAGGATCGAATGATTGAGAATGGCCGCTATGGCTGGAAGGTCATCAGCCACAGCATCACCGATCCGTGCCGCCCTATGAACCATAGGCCCGAAGCTCCTGCCGAAAGCCCTTAAAACCTGCGGGCATCCTGCTATATAAGAAGCCGGATTGGGAACAGGGAAACAGCCGTGATCGACCCCTTCGGGCGGCACATCACCTATCTCCGCGTATCGGTCACCGACCGGTGCGACTTCCGCTGCGTGTACTGCATGGCGGAGGACATGACGTTCCTGCCCAAGTCGGACGTGCTCTCGCTTGAGGAACTGGACCGGCTGTGCACGGCGTTCATCGGCAAGGGCGTGCGCAAGCTGCGGCTGACCGGCGGCGAGCCGCTGGTGCGGCGCGACGTGATGACGCTGATCAATTCGCTGGGCCGACACCTGGAGACCGGCGCGCTGGAGGAGCTGACGCTCACCACCAATGGCAGCCAGCTCGCGCGCTATGCCGACGATCTGGTGAAGGCCGGCGTCAGGCGCATCAACGTTTCCGTCGACAGTCTCGACCCGGAGAAATTCACCCGTATCACGCGCTGGGGCCGACTGGAGCAGGTGCTGGATGGTTTGCGCGCCGCCAAGGATGCCGGGCTCCAGGTCAAGATCAACACGGTGGCGCTGCGCGGCGTCAACGACGACGAGGTGTTCGACCTGATCGGCTGGGCGGGCAGCGAAGGCTTCGACCTGACCTTCATCGAGACCATGCCGCTGGGCGAAGTGGACGTGGCGCGGGTCGACAACTATCTGCCGCTGTCGCTGGTGAAGGCCCGGATCGGCCAGCGCTACGCCATGCGTGAGTCGAACCATCGCACCGGCGGCCCCGCCCGCTACGTGACGCTGGCCGAGACCGGCCAGCGCCTGGGCTTCATCACCCCGCTGACCCACAATTTCTGCGAATCCTGCAACCGGGTTCGGGTGACCTGCACCGGCATGCTCTACATGTGCCTGGGGCAGGACGACTCCGCCGACCTGCGCGCAGCGCTCCGCGCAGACCCGAGCGGCCAGGCTCTCGACGACGCCATCGACGAGGCGATCGGACGGAAACCCAAAGGCCATGATTTCGTGATAGACAGGCGCCGTCAGCAGCCTGCCGTGTCGCGCCACATGAGCGTCACGGGCGGCTAGCGCTCCCGCCCTTCGAAGGTCCCATGCCGCAGCCCCGCATCGCGTTCGCCGCCAACCCGACACCCAAGGCCCAGGCGGTCATGAAGTCGCTGTCGGGCCGATACCGGAACGTGCCTCTCGACGAGGCCGAGGTCATCGTCGCCCTCGGCGGCGACGGTTTCATGCTGCGCACCCTGCACGGCGTGCTGAAGCTGGGTCTCCCGGTCTACGGCATGAACGCCGGCTCGCTGGGCTTCCTGATGAACGATTTTTCCGAGGACGGCCTGATGGAGCGCATCGCCGAGGCCGAACTGGTGGAACTCCACCCGCTGTGCATGCGCGCCCATTGCGTCGACGGCTCGGTGACCGAGGCGCTGGCGATCAACGAGGTCTCGCTGCTGCGCCAGACCTACCAGGCGGCCAAGCTGGCCATCAATATCGACGGCAAGCCGCGCATGGCCGAACTGGTCTGCGACGGCGTGCTGGTCGCCACGCCCGCCGGCAGCACCGCCTACAATCTGTCGGCACACGGGCCCATCGTGCCGATCGATTCGGACATTCTTTGCCTGACGCCGATCAGCGCCTTCCGGCCGCGCCGCTGGCGCGGCGCCCTGCTGCCGCACGACGCCCAGGTCGAGTTCCTGGTCAGCGAGCCAGAGGAACGGCCGGTCAGCGCGACCGCCGACAATCTGGAAGTCCGCGACGTGGCCCGGGTGGAGGTGAAGGAGGACAGGAACCTGACCCTGCGCCTGCTCTACGATCCCGGGCACAATCTGGCCGAGCGCATCCTGGCCGAGCAGTTCGAGGCCTAGCGCCGCCTTCCGGGCACGCGCTCGCCCCCCAGCAACAGCAGAAGCGGCAGCCATACGACGCACAGGAGACCCTGGGCATAATACGGCCCCGCCCAGCCAGGCGTGCCGCCGATCGGCAGACCCTGTTCGAAATAGTCGACGAACGGAAGCGACAGCCACCACCCGGCGGCGGCCAGCACGGCCATGATCGCGCCGGCGATCACGTTCCGGGTCAGGCCGAGGGCACGCGCGGTCACGGGCAATGCCAGCCCGGCGGCGAAGCCGGAGAGCGCCAGGGCCGCGGCGCTGCCGGCAAAGCCGCTGGCGATCTCCGCGAACCAGTACGATCCAGCCACCGACACGGCCAGCGCAAGCGCCAGGATCGGCCGCGTCCTGCCGGGCGCAGCGGTAATCCCGACCGCCGCGCCCATGGCATAGCCCGCGGGAAAGCCGGCCAGGAAATAGACCTCGTCGAATCCGGCGGGCCGCCACAGCTCGCGCAACCCGTCGAGCAACGGCGCGGCGCCCGTCGCCGTCAGATGCAGCATCAGAAATGCCGGCAGGACGACGAGCAGCTTTTTCCAGATCGGCACCGTTGACTCCCCCAGATCGCCGTTGGCGGCGTTGCGCGACAGGCTGACGCATGAACACGCCGATGTCAAAAAGGCCTCTGCCAGATGGCCTTTGCGATGGCGCCGGCGTGCTCCTATATTCCGACCGGCGCCGCTTCCGGCGCCCGTCCGATGCTCAGGAGGCCATCCGGTTGAAGTCCCTCATCGCCGCGTTGCTGCTCGCGGCCTTTCTGGTGCCGGGCGCCCACGCCGAGGCCTCGCTGACGCCCGGCTCCGCGCAGGCGACGGTGGACGAGTTGCAGACGGGCATGCTCGGGATCCTGAAGAAGACCAGCGGTCAGCCCTTCGAGAAGCGCGTCGAGGCCCTGTGCCCGGTACTCGATGCCAAGATGGACGTGAAACTCCAGAGCGCCATGGCCATCGGCCGCAGCGTCTGGGACAGCTGGACCGCGGACCAGCGCGCCACCTATGTGGACAAGTTCAGGCAGTATCTGTGCGCCATCTACGCCAGCCGGTTCAAGTCGTTCACCGGCCAGACCCTGGCGGTGACCGGCGAGCGCCCCGGCCCCGCCGGCGCGGTGATCGTCAACAGCGAGGTGCGCATCCCGCAGGAGCCGTCGATCCCCATCGATTATGTCATGCGCAAGAGCGGCGAGGCGTGGAAGGTATCGGACCTGTACCTGGGCGGGCGCATCAGCGAGGTGGCGCTGCGCCGGTCGGAGTTCGCCAACGTGCTGCGCACCCAGGGTTTCGACGGCCTGATGCAGGCGATCGCCACGAAGACCAAGGCGCAGGGCAGCAAGGCCGGAAATTGAGCCGGATCAATTGCCCGTTAGGGCAATCATGCCATTCTGCCCTATACTGAATCGACCTAACCGCGGACACAGGAGAGTGGATCATGGCGATCCGGAACATTCTGTTTCATGCGTTCGAGGGTGACGGGGGCAAGGCTGTCGAGGATGCCGCGTTTGCTCTTGCCCAGGCCCATGGCGCGAGCCTGACGGCGCTCAGCGTGGTCGACAACATGCCGATCCCGTCCTACGTCGTCCCCTACATGCCCTCCAATCTGGCGGAGAGCTACGTCGACGAGTCCCGTGCCGCCGCCAGGCAGCTCGAGGCGCGCGTCAAGGCGCGCGAGGCCGACACGGGCATCCGCGTCGAGTGGCGCTACCGCGAGGGCGACGTCCGCGCCCTGTTCGCCCAGCATGCGCACTATACCGACATGGTCATGGTGGGCCAGGGTACCGGTGACGACGTCCCCATCGGTCCGGCGGCCAATCTGCCGGGCGACCTGGTGCTGACGGCCGGTCGGCCGGTCCTGGTCGTGCCGTTCCGGGGCGCGCCGTCGGGCATCGGCAGGCGGGTCATCATCGGCTGGAACGCCAGCAAGGAAGCTGCCCGCGCGCTCAACGACGCGCTGCCCATCCTCGAGAAAGCCGATGCGGTGAAGGTGCTGACCGTGGGCGAGGACGACGGACGCCACCTGCCCGGTGCGGACATAGCGCTCCATCTGGCGCGCCACGGCGTCAAGGCCGAGGCCGACCATGTCCACGACTCCGACGGCCCCGCCGCCGCGACGCTGATGTTCGAGGCCAGGGACTTCGCGGCCGATCTGCTGGTCTGTGGCGCCTGGGGACACTCCCGGGTGATCGAGACGGTGCTGGGCGGCGTCACCCGCGACCTGCTGCGCAGCATGGAACTGCCGCTGCTGCTGTCGCACTAGCAGCGCCGGCCTCAGGCAAGCCGCATCACGGTTTGAACCAGCGACGGATCGTCGCCGGGTTGAACCTGGAATCCGACACGGCGGGCAAGGTCGATCATCACCTCGTTGTCGGCGAGCACGGTGCCCCATAATTCGCCGGTGCCGCGAGCACGGGCGTACGAGATGAGCTTTTCCATGAGGACTTGCCCCAGTCCGGCGCCCTTCATGTCCGACCGGACGATGATGGCGTATTCGGCGCGTTCGTTGTCGGGGTCGGCGACGGCGCGCACCACGCCCAGCGTTTCGGCCACGCCGTTGTTCCTGGTCGCGATGAAGCACATCTCGCGGTCGTAGTCGATCTGGGTGAAGCGGGCCAAGGTGTCGTGGTCCGGCGTCTTCACCACCCTGAAGAAGCGCAGCCGCAGGTCCTCCTGTTCAAGGCGCTGGAAGAACTCGGCATGCGCCGCCTCGTCCTCCGGGCGGATCGGGCGCAGCATGACGGCCTCGCCCGTGCGCAGGACAACGCGCTCTTCGAGACCGTCGGGATAGGGACGGATGGCGAGGCGTGCGATACCCGGCTCCGACGCCGCGCGCACCACGACCCGCGCATCGAGAGCGATGACGCCCCTGTCGTCGGCGAGAAGCGGGTTGATGTCCAGCTCTGCGACCTCGGGACAGTCGGTGACCAGCTGGGCCAGCTTGAGCAGGACGAGGCCGACCGCCTCCAGATCGGCGGCGGGCCTGTCCCGGTAACCGGCAAGCAGGCGCGAGACCCGCGTGGCGCCGATCAGCCGGCGGGCGATGTTCATGTTGAGCGGCGGCAGCATCACCGCCCGGTCGCGCACGACCTCGACGGCGGTGCCGCCCTGGCCGAACATGATCACCGGCCCGAACACCTCGTCGACGAAGCAGCCGACGAGCAGCTCGTGGGCGCCCGGGCGCGAGACCATCTGCTGCACCGTGAAGCCGTCGATGCGCGCGCCGGGTCGCAACTCTGCAACCCGCGCGCCGATGCTTTCCACGGCGGCACGAACCGCATCGGCGGATTTCAGGTTCAAAGCGACACCGCCCACGTCGGACTTGTGGCTGATGTCCCGCGACAGGATCTTGACGACGACCGGATAGCCCATGCCGTCCGCCAGGATCACAGCCTCGTCCGCGCTGCGTGCGATTCGGGTGACGACGATGGGAATGCCATAGGCATCCAGCAATTCCTTCGCCTCATGTTCGGTCAGCAGGTCGCGCCCGCCGGCAAGGACTTCATCGATCACCTTGCGCGCCCTGGCATGATCCGGCGCGAAGGCGTCCGGCGCCGCCGAGGGCGTCTCGTGGAGCAGCGACTGCAGCTTTCCATAGCCGGCAAGCAGCGTGAACGCACCCACGGCCGAATCCGGCGTGTCGAATGAGGGGATGCCCGCAATCTCCAGCATCTTGCGGGCCGGCCCGACCACCTTGCCGCCCATCCAGTTGGCGAGCACGGTCTTGCGGGCGCCGCCGACCTTGTCGATGACGCCGCGAGCCACCTCGTCGCTGGAGGTGATGCCGGTGGGCGCATGCATGACGATGAGCGCATCGGCCTCCGGCGCGGCGAGCAGCACGTCCAGCGCATCGCCATAGCGGCCGCCGGGTGCATCGCCGATGATGTCGACCGGATTGGCCCGCGACCAGGTGGGCGGCAGTACCTTGTCGAGGGCCGCCTTGGTCTCTTCGGACAGCTCGGCCAACGCCCCGCCGCGCGCGGCGAGGCTGTCGGCGCCCATCACGCCCAGCCCACCGCCATTGGTGAGGATCACCAGACCATCCCCATCGGGGCGTCTGGCGCGCGCCAGGGTCTCGACCGCCTCGAACAGCGCTTCGGTGGTCGCCACCCGCAGGATGCCGCCGCGCTCCAGCGCCGCCGAATAGACGTCGTCCCGGCCCGCCAGAGCGCCGGTGTGCGAGGCCGCCGCCTTCGCGCCCTGGCTGAAGCGTCCTGACCTTATGGCGATGATGGGCTTGGCGCGCGACGCCGCGCGGGACGCCGACAGGAACTTGCGCGCCTGGCTGACGGACTCGATGTAGAGCAGGATCGAGCGGGTGCCGGAATCCTGCGCCAGGTAGTCGATCACGTCGCCGAAGTCCACGTCGGCGCCGTTGCCCAGCGAGACGAAGTGGGAAAAACCGATGCCGCGCGCCGCCGCCCAGTCCAGCACCGCGGTGCACAGCGCGCCCGACTGCGACACGAAGGCGATGTCGCCCGCGCCGAGCGTCCCCGGCGCGAAGCTGGCGTTGAGGCCGATGCCCGGTACCAGCAGGCCGACGCAATTGTGCCCCAGGATGCGCAGCAGGTGCGGCCGTGCGGCGCTCAGCATGGCGGGCGCATCGACGCCGGCGGTGATCACGACCGCGGCTTTGGTCCCCCTTTCGCCGAGTTCTCCGATCAAACCGGGCACCGCAGGCGCGGGCGTGCAGATCACCGCCATGTCCGGCGTCGCGGGCAAGTTCGCCACGTCGGGGTAACACCTCAGGCCGAACAGCGTCTCTCGCCTGGGGTTGACGGGCAGGATGGGCCCGCCGAAGCCGCTGGCGAGCAGGTTCCGCATCACCACCTCGCCGACGGCCGAAGCCCGATCCGTCGCACCGATGACGGCAACGGATCGTGGAGCGAACAGCTTGTCGAGATTGCGGACGGACATCCGGTTTCCGAAAGGGACCTGCAACGCCATGCTAGCGTCATCAGGCGACATTTGCATGTCGGCACGCACCGGTTGCGCCGCCCTCATGTGTCGCCGTATTAAACGGCGATACTCCCAGCACGAGGCTGCGACAGCATTGCCACCTCACCGCGCCTGGATCCTCGCTTGCGGCCTCGCTGCGGTCGCTGTTCCGTTCGCGGCGGCCTATTCCAGCATCCTCAACCACTTCTATCGCGATGGCGCCTACCTGCTGGATTCGGGCCTCCTCGCCTATCTGATGACCCATGCGGACCTGCGTCAGTCCATGCCTCCGGTGCTCGGCGGCGCGAGCTTCTACGGCCTGCACGTTTCGCCGGTGTTCAGCCTGCTCGGAGCGATCGCCCAGGCCCTGGATGCGGCGCCGGCGGCATTCTTCGCCCTGTTCACCGGCGCCTGCCATGCCCTTCTCGCCGCCGGCGTGTTCTGGGCGCTGACCGGTCCCGTGGGTCTGCGGGGATGGCGGGCCGCTCCGGCCGCCTTGCTGGCGATCGGCTTCTCGATGAGCGGCCTGGCGATCGCGGTGCTGCGCTATCCCCATTTCGAGATGCTGATCGCGGCGATGGCGATCCTGTTCCTCGTCGCCCTGCACGAGCGCCGCCACGGGCTCGCGGCCGTTTTCCTGGCGGTCGCGCTGAACACGCGGGAAGACGCGGGCTTTCACGTCGCGGCGCTGCTGGCGGTCCTGGTGGTCGCGCGGCGGATGCTGCGGATGGAGCGTGCGGGCGAGCGTGTCGCGCTGTGTTTCCTGGCGGTGGCCTTCCTCTACAGCGCGGGCGTGATCCTGGTTCAGGCTCTGGTCTCGGTGGGCGAGTCCTCGTTCGCCCGAATCTATTCGGGCATGCCGCCCTACCAGCATCTGCATCCGGGCCTGGTCGCCGAGCGCCTCCTTGGCTGGCTCATGCTGCGCGGCTACGCGATCCTGCCGATCCTGGTGGCGCTGGGCTGGGCGATCCTGCGGCGCAGGCCACTTGTCCTCGTGGGATATGCCTCGACCCTGCCGTGGCTGGCGCTGCATCTGACCGCGCTGGCGGTGCTGCCCGGCACCCTGTCCAGCTATTACGCCTTCCCGCTGGTCATCGCCTCGTTCTGGCCGCTTCTCGGCGCGCTTCCCGAGGGGCGGCGCGCCGGTCCTGCCGAGCAGCGCGAAATCGCCGCCGGCTTCCTGCTGATGATCGCCGCCACGTTCACGGCATTTCCGGCGCAGCACAATCCCAACGGCACCAGTGTCGCGGCCATGTTCGCGCCGCCGCCGTCACGCGAGGTCCGCAATGGAATCGACCATGCGATCGAAACGGTCGCCCGTTCGCGCGCCGCGCTGGGCACGGTGCTGATCGACGACGGCGTCGCGGCGCTGGCGCCGGACGCATTCCGCCCCGGCAACCTGCTGTGGAACAACCCGGACGGACAGGCCGACACGGTGGTCTACTTCCGCGGCGCCTATCTGGCGGACGAGGCCCGCTCGCGGGCCGAAAGGCTCGGCCTCGCCCGCGAATACCGGCTCGCCGGCACGCCCGTGCATATAGCCACCAGCCGCGACCTGGAGCGCGTGCCGGACCTGAAGGATTTGGTGGAACCCGTCAGTGGTCGCCGATGATGTGGCGGCGGTTCACCGTCCGCACGAAGGGGACCTTCGCATCGTCGGCCTTGTGTTCGCCGTCCTGGATGCGGCGGCGGGCGATCTCGATGATCAGGCGGGTGATGTTGGGCAGGTCGAGGCTCTGCGCCTCCTTCAGCTTCACCCAGTTGAGGTTCAGCAGCTCGCCGCTGCCGGCGATGTCGCCGCGCAAATGGTCGGCGTCCACCATCAGGAACCTGGTGTCGAAGCGGCGCGGCCGGCCCGGCGGCGTGATGGCGCGGGCGATGTATTCCAGCTTGTCGAGCGCCGGCACGAAGCCCGTGGCGTAGAACGGCTTCCAGTGGCGCGCGGCAGTTCTGATCGGGCCGTGCTCGGCACCCAGGATCATGCCGGCTTCCTCGAAGGTCTCGCGCACGGCCGCCATGGCCAGCGCCCGCGACCGGCCGGGCGACGCGCCCCGCTCCAGCTTGGCGGCGACGCCGGGCGCCAGGTCGATAGGGCGCGGCACCATGCCGTCGGCGCGGTCGACCCGGCCGCCGGGGAAAACGTATTTGTTGGGCATGAAGGCGTGCCTGGCGCTGCGCACGCCCATCAGCACTTCCTCGCCGCCGCGGATGATCAGCAGGGTCGCCGCATCCTTGGGCTTCAGCTTGTAGGCCTCGACGGGCTTTTCCTCGCTCACTTCGAAATCTCCATGACGATGCGGCCGGCGACGGTGCGCCCGGCGATGGCGTCGAACGCGTCGACCAGGCTCTCGAACGGCAGGACCGCGTGCACGTGCGGATGGAACCGGCCTTCATTGGCCATCCGCATGATGTCCTCGGTGACCTTGCGGCCGCCTTCGGGATTCTTGCGGCCATACTCGCCGGCGCGCACGCCGACCACCGAGAACTGCTTGATCAACGGGTAGTTCACCGGCACCGACGGGATGCGCCCGCTGGTGAAGCCGATGATCAGGATGCGTCCGAAAGTCGCGATGCAGCGGATCGACTGGTCGAACACGTCGCCGCCCACCGGATCGTAGATCACGTCGGCGCCGCGCCCGTTCGTCAACTCCTTGACCTTGTCGCGGAAGCGCGGCGTTTCTCGATAGTTGATGACGTGGTCGGCGCCCATACGCTTGACCACGTCGAGGCGCTTGTCGTCGCCGCCGGTGCCGATGACCGTGCACCCCAGGATCTTGCCCAGCTCCACCGCCGCGAGGCCGACGCCGCCCGAGGCCGCGTGCACCAGCAGCGTCTCGCCCGGCTGGATGTTCCCGCGGGTGACGATGCCCACCCAGGCGGTTCGATAGGCGCTGCCGAACGACGCGCCCGTGTACCAGTCGAAGCAGGCCGGAAGGGGATGGAAACCGTTCTCGTCGCCCAACACCAGCTCGGCATAGGCGCCGGTGCGGGCGCTGCCCATCACCTTGTCGCCCACCTTGAAACGGGCCGCGCCCTCGCCCAGCGCCACCACCTCGCCCGCGCATTCGCCGCCGGGGATGAAGGGCGTCGGGAACTTGTGCTGGTGCTGGCCCTGCACCTGCAGCATCTCGACGAAGGTGACGCAGGCGGCGCGCGGCCGGATCAGCACCTGCCCCGGCCCGGGAACCGGATCGGGCACGGTGTCGATGGCGACGTCGTGATAGTCGCTATAGGCGCGGCAAACCCAGGCGCGCATGGAGCCGGCTTACTCGGCGGCGTATTTGGCGATCTTCGACTTCAGCTGCTTGCGCATCACCCGGCGCACCATGGGCGCGAACTCGTCGAGCGTCATGGTCGGGTAGTTCGGGTCGAACGCCGGCATGTCGTACTTGTCGATGAATTCCTTCGTCTGCTCGTAATACGGGCTGTCGATGAACCTGTCGCGCCGGTTCTTGTCCAGGCCGACGAACTCGTAATAGTAGTAGCCTTGGAAGTCCGTGTGGTTCTCGAGCATCCAGCGGTTCGCCTCGGACACGAACGGCTTGAGGATCGCCGCCGCCACCGCGCCATGGTGATAGGTGCCCAGCACGTCGCCGATGTCGTGCAGCAGCGCGCAGACGACGTATTCCTCGTCCTTGCCGTCGCGATGCGCGCGGGTCGCAGTCTGGAGGCAATGGGTCAGGCGGTCCACCTGGAAACCGCCGAAATCATCCTTCAGCAGCTGCATGTGGGCGAGCACACGGTCGGCGACGCCGCCGGCCAGCTTCATGTACTCCTTGCCGATGATTTCCCAATCCTCGGCGGTGCCTTCGTCCATGCGCGTGAACTGCGACAGTTCCTGCGGCTCGGCATGATCAGTCATGGTCTGTTCCCCGGTAAATTCTAGGCGCCCGCTTCGAGGACGATCTTACCCTCGGCCTCGCGATTGACAAACAGGTTGAGGGCTTCCCGCGCCTGTTCGAGCGGCATACGGCGCGATATATGGGGCTTAAGCTTGCCCTGGCGATACAAATCGACGATCTCCTCGATCGCCTGCTGGCTCTTCTCCGGCTCCTCCTGCTTGAAGCGGCCGTAGAACACGCCGACGATGGCGCAGCCCTTCAGCAGCGCCAGGTTGGCCGGCGCGCTCGGGATCCGGCCGCTGGCGAAGCCGATGACGAGGATGCGGCCGTTCCAGTTCACGCAGCGCAGCGCCTGGTCGAAATAGTCACCGCCGACCGCGTCATAGATCACGTCGGCGCCCTTGCCGCCGGTCAGCTCCTTGACCTTCTCCTTGTACTCGCCCTCGGCGTAGTTGATCAGGTGGTCGGCGCCCGATTCCTTGGCGATCTTCAGCTTGGCGTCGCTCGAGGCGGCGGCGATCACGGTGGCGCCCAGCGCCTTGCCGATCTGCACCGCCGCGAGGCCGACGCCTCCCGCCGCGCCCAGCACCAGCAAGGTCTCGCCCTTCTGCAAATTGGCGCGGTGGACGAGCGCGTGATAGGAGGTGCCGAAATTGGTCAGGAAGCCCGCGGCCTCGGCGAAGTCCATGCCCGCGGGGAACTTCACGCAGCGCTCGGCCGGGGTGACGATCTCCTCGCAGAAGCTGCCCCAGCTGGTCAGCGCCAGCACGTGATCGCCGATCGCGAAGCCCTTCACGTCATCCGCCACTTCCGTCACGACGCCCGCGGCCTCGCCGCCCGGGATGAACGGCATGGGCGGCTTGAACTGGTAGGTGCCCTTGATGATGAGCGTGTCCTGGAAGTTCACGCCCGCGGCGCGCACCGAGACCCGGACGTGTCCAGGCTTCATCTCGGGCGCCGGCAGGTCCACCAGCTTCAGGACGTCGGGCGACCCGTATTCGTCGCACAGTACAGCTTTCATTGCCGCTTCCCCGTTCGTTCTTGCATCCGGCCGCCACAATACCTTCACGCCTGCACGTTGCAAGCGCGATGCCGCGCTTGGCGGACACCCGCTACAAGCGCATGATTTCGACGAACAACAGTGAAGGTTACGGTATGCGTTCCCTGACCAGAACGGCAACCATGGTCGTCCTGGCGCTCGCCGCGGCTTCGTGCGGCGAGGCGCCCGACAGGGCGACGCGCTGCGCCAACAGGGTCGCCGACATTTTCGACGTGCGGCGAGGCAACGTCATGCTGGTCGATCCCTCGGAAATGGCGGAGGACGACAATCGCGTGACCGGCACGGTCGATACCTGGCAGAGCCCCGAGAACACTCGGGCCTTCAGCTGCCATTTCGACGCCGACGGCAAGGTCGCGGTCGAGATGCATCACGGCGACTCCGAATAGGCTGCTTGCACCGCTTGCGTTGTCGGTCGCGCTGTCGCATTATTGATCGATCGAACAACTCAGACGGGGAGCGATGCGTATGGCCTTCGGCCGGCGCGCCGCCGCTACGGGAAAAGAACCATGACCGAGATCATCACCCATCCGCTCGCCATGAACGGCAAGGACCCGCGCAACCTGCGCGGCGACGCCATCACGCCCGAGCGCTACTACTCGCGCGAGTGGATGCAGCGTGAGTGGGACCAGATGTGGACCAAGGTCTGGCATATCGGCGGCCGCGAGAACGAACTGCAGGAGCCGGGCGACTACATCGTCCATAACTTCATGCACGAGTCCGTCATCATCGCCAGGCAGCAGGACGGCTCGCTGAAGGGCTTCTACAACGCCTGTGCGCACCGCGCCCAGAAGCTGGTGCGCGGCAACGGTTCCCAGGACAGCTGGAGCTGCCCCTATCATGGCTGGGTGTTCAACATCGACGGCACGCTCATCGACGCCTGCGACCGGGACGACTTCCCGCAGGGCGACCCGGTCGGCAAGCGCAACCTGATCGAGGTACGGGTCGACACCTGGGGCAGCTTCGTCTGGTACACCATGGACAACGAGGCGCCGCCGCTGCTCAAGTACCTGGAGCCGCTCCCGGAAATCTACAGGAACCACCCGTTCGAGAAGCTGGTGCGCATCCGCCAGATCCGCGTGGCGCTCAACGTGAACTGGAAGTTCTCCTGCGACAATTTCAACGAGTCCTATCACACCCGCACCGCGCACCCGCAGGTGCCGCCGGTGATCGACCAGGACCATTTCACCTCGCGCTACGAGATGTTCCCCATGGGCCATGCCCGGATCATCCAGATGGGCCGCCCGTCGCTGCGCGACCGCGTGCCGGAGGGCGAGGACCATCCGTTCAAGGCCACGCTGCGCTTCTGGGGCATCGATCCGGACAAGTATCCGGATTACGAGACCATGGCCATGCAGGGCTGGCTCGACCTCAAGGAGGCCAAGCGCAAGCTCTGGAAGGAGAAGGGCTTCCTGCAATACGAGAACATGACCGACGAGGACCTGACCGAAAGCCCGTTCGGCGTGCTGTTCCCCAACATCGCCTTCGGCGCGGCCTCGGACGGCATGTCGTTCTTCCGCTGGGAGCCGCATCCGAGCGACCCGGAGAAGTGCTATTTCGACTACTGGATGCTGGCCTATCCGGTCGAGGGCCGCGGCGCCTATACCCACCGCACCGCGAGCACGCCCTACGAGTTCAAGGAAGCCGAGCCGGAGTTCCGCGACTACAATGGCGGCAAGGACGTCCAGGACCTGGCCGACACGGTGGTGTTCCAGGATTGGGGCCTGACCGAAGGCCAGCAGGCCGGCTGGCGCTCGCGCGGCTACCAGGAGCCCTATCTGGCCAACCAGGAAACCCGCGTCCGCCGCTTCCACGAGGTCCTGCACGACTACCTGAACGGCCACCCGCCGGGGCGGTGAGGCGCCTTATCCGCCCGCGGTCGGTTCCCTCCCCTTGGGAGAGGGTTAGGGTGAGGGGCGTTGCGCATCCCGCGCTCCGCCCTTTGCACCTTCATCGACAACGCCCCTCACCCTTCCACGGCCTTCGGCCGCGGGCCCCTCCCTCTCCCAAGGGGCGAGGGAGTCTGGGGCGGTCTCGGAGAAGGCAGCGTCAGGCCATGATCGCTTCGATCAGCCTTGGCCCCTTCGCGGCCAGCGCTCTTTCCAGCTCCCGCGCCAGACCCTCCACCGAATCCACCGCCACCGACGGCACGCCGAACCCTTCGCCGATCTTCACCCAGTCGAGGAACGGGTCATCGAGGCCGGCCATGGATCGGGCGACCGGTCCCGGCTCGGTCACGCCGGCGCGCAGCAGCTCCACGTTGAGGATGTTGTAGCTGCGGTTGGAGCCGATGATCGTCACCACGTCGAGCCTCTCGCGGGCCTGGGTCCAGAACGCCTGCACCGAATAGGCGCCGCAGCCGTCGGACTGGAAGTTGATCACCTTCCGACCCGGACAGGCGATGGCCGCGCCGGTCGCTGCGCCGGGACCCTCGCCGATGGCGCCGCCGGTCAGCATCAGGTGCGAGAATCGCGGCGCATGGCGCGACGCCTCGTAATAATGCACGCCCACGGTCAAAGCCTCGTCCATCATGATGCAGTTCTCGGGCTGCAGCCGGGCGATGACGGCCGCGACCGATTGCGCATCGAGCGCGCCCGACGGCATCTCTGGCAACGCGCCATGAAGCGGCTCGACCGTCTCGGGAGCCCTCACCTCGCCCGCCAGCGCCTTCAGCGCCCCAAGCGAATCCTCGCGGGGCGACGTCAGCAGGACCGTCTGTTCCTCGGTGGTCACGTGGCTGGGAATGCCCGGATAGCCGAAGAACGCCACCGGCCGCCGCGTGCCGGCGACGATCACGCGCCGGTATCGCGTCAGCAGCTCGATGGCCTGGTCGGGGAAATACGGGACCTTGGTGACATGGGGCAGGCCCCCGCCCCGCTCCATGCGGGCGAAGAAGCTGTCGGCCAGCAGGTCGGCGCCGGTCGCGGCGGCGATGCGGCCGGCGAGCATGATCCCCTCTTCGGACAGCGCCTCGGCGCCCAACAGAATGGCGCAGCGCCCTTCTCCCAGCGCTTTCGCCGCCTGGATCACATTGCCCGACGAGAACGCCTTCCGGGGCTCGGGCCGCCGCACCGGGATCGCCGTGCCCGCGTCGCCCAGCTGCGAATCATGCGGCACGGTCAGCGTGGCGATGCGTCCGCCATTCTGCTTCGCGCCCTCGACGGCATCGGCCAGGTCGACGGCGACCGTGGTCGCGCCCAAATTCTCCTTGACGTAGTCGCTCACCGTGCGCGCCACCCATTCGATGTGGGTCGCCAGCAGCGGGTCGGCCGGCAGGTGCCAGCTGGCGTGCTCGCCGATCACGTTGAGCACCGGCGTGAAGGCGCGGCGGGCGTTGTGCAAATTGGTCAGGCCATTGGCGAGGCCCGGACCGAGATGGAGCAGGCACATGGCCGGCTTGCCGGTCATGCGGCCGTAGCCGTCGGCGGCGCCCGTCGCCACGTTCTCGTGCAGGCACAGGACGCCGCGCAGGCCGGGGACCGAATCGAGCGCCAGAACCAGCGGCATCTCGGTGGTGCCCGGATTGGCGAAACAGACCTCGATGCCCTCGCTGACGGCGGCGGCGACCAGCGCTTCGGCGCCGTTCATGTGGCGGCTCCCCTTCTATCGGACGCCGACTGTAGCGGGGGGGCGTCGGGGGTCAAATGAATAAGCCCGCCGACACGGGGAGGAGTCGGCGGGCTCGCTCAGGAGACGTCATGGCTGACGTCACGGGGATGCTCTGGCGCCGGCTCCGGTAGGGGCGCTGGCGAGGGGGAGCGCATGATCCTCTTTCGGGGTCATTCCCTCACCAGCGCATCCCAGCCGGAACTTGCGAGTGGCTCTCAACTGAAGACAGAAATATCCGAGTTGAGAATCGCTTGCAAGAAGAAAATGCGAATGGTTCGCAAAAAAATTCCAGGCCTGATCAGGGGATGGAATCGCCCTGCGTCTCGCCTTCCACGTCGGGCAGCACCCGGTGCACCACGGCGGCGCCGACCGCGTCGCCCCAGACATTCACGGTGGTGCGGAATCGGTCGAGGAACCAGTCGACCGCGAGCAGCAGTCCGATGCCCTCCAGCGGCAGGCCGACGGCGTTGAGGACGATGACCATGGTCACCAGCCCCGCCTCGGGAATGCCGGCCGCGCCGACCGCCGCCAGGGTGGCGGTGATGAAGATGATGATCTGGTGTTCCATGCCCAGCGGCACGCCATAGGCCTGGGCGATGAACAGGGCGGCGCAGGCCTCGTAGAGCGCAGTGCCGTTCATGTTGAGCGTGCTGCCCAGCGGGATGACGAGGCGCACCGCGCGCGGGTCGATCCCCTCCTCCCGCGCGCATTCCATGGTGAGCGGAAGGGTGGCCGAGGAGCTGGCGGTGCCGAACGCCGTCAGCAGCGCGCGTCCCAGCCCGAACAGGTAGCGCCAGCCGCGCCGCGCGATGAACAGCATGATGGCGACCAGGACGAGGAAATGCAGGCCGAGACCCGACAGCACGGTGACCACGTGCAGGCCGACCGCGCTCACCTCGCGAACGAAGCCGCCTTCCAGCTGGGCCGTTCCCAGCCGGGCCGCGACCAGGGCGAAGATGCCCAGCGGCGCCAGGTACATCAGCCAGATCACCAGATTCATCATGGCGTCGTTGAAGCCGTTGAAGAAGTCGATGACCTGCCCGCCGCTCCTGCCGACGGTGGTCAGCGCCGCGCCGAGCAGCACGGCGAACAGGATCACCGGAAGCAACTGGGTGTTGGCGGCCGATTCGACCAGGTTGGGCTGGATGATCTGGAACAGGATGTCGGTGGCGCCCATGTCCTGCTTGGCCGCCACCCGCTCGGGGATCGAGCCGTCGCCGATCTGGATGCCGACGCCCGGCTGGATGAGGTTTACCATCACCAGGCCGATCGCCACCGCGATGCCGGTGGTGACGACGAAGTAGAGCACGGTGATGCCGCCGGTACGGCCCAGCTTGCGGATGTCGCCCAGCGCGGTCACGCCCGACACGACGGCGGCGAAGATCAGCGGTACGATCAGCATCTTGAGCGCGGTCAGGAACAGGTCGCCGATCCATTTCAGCGACACGCCCAGATCCGGCGCGAACCAGCCGATGCCCGCGCCCAGCAGGACGCCGCCGGCGATGGTGTAGAGGATGACCTTCGCGTGACCGTGATCCATGTCGCTTCTCCCTTGCTCCCCACCATAGTCAGCGGGGCTGCGCGGTCAAAGCCCGCGGTCGGACCAGGTGGGAGAAGCGTAGTGGTTGACCCTGGCCCCTTGGGAGAGGGAACGCGTCCCATTCACCGAGGCAAACCCAGGCGACGCCTACCCTATAGGTGCTTCAAGGCGTCGGGGTCGAATTCGTAGCCCAGCGACGTCAGCCCTTCTTCGAGGAAGTCGCCGAGCTGGGGCGTGCCGATCAGGTAGTCGGCGGTGGAATTGGTGGCTTCCTCGCGGGCGGTCTCGACGGCCTCCTCCCAGTCCTCGGCGTCGTAGGTGCCGCGGCCGATCCACATCATCGCGACCAGCTCGCACGCCGCGTCCTCGTCCAGGTCGTCGATGGCCTCGCGCAGTTCCTGGTAGGTGGGATCGTCGGCGAAATCCTCCAGCACGATGGCCTCGCCGTCGTCGGCCTCGTCCGACGCCGGCTTCTCCTCGACCGGCTCGACCTTGGCGTCGAACTCGCGGGCCTTGACGATGATGTAGGAAACGACCTCGACGCTCAGCGATTCCATCCATTCCTCCAATGGTGCGACCGGGATGGAAAGTAAGTGTAGCGCGTGGCGGTTCCAGCCTGAACAGGCCAGATGACCAAGGCTCAAACGATCGGATCGGTGAGCAGATGGCTGCCGTCGCGGGATTCGACCTCGACCACCCAGAGATCGGGGTCGAATTTCGCCTGCTTGCGGATGAACTCGTCGGCCTCGAATTCGGGCACCGGATCGGCGCCGGTCGCGCGCATCCACGCCCGGTTGCCGTCCATGTCCACCGTGCGCTCGAACACGGTCGAGCCGATGCCGTGCTGGTAGAGCTTGATCAGCACGGTCCCGGCCAGGTCGTCGCCGTGGCGCACGACCATGGCCGGGATGGTGCGGGTCTCGCAGAGCCGGATGTAGGCCTGGACCCAGAATTTGGCGCTGAGGCGCGGCTCGCTCAGAGCTCGACCTCGTGCAGCTTCTGGACCTCCAGCCCACCCTCGACGATGCCGCCGAGGCGCGGCAGCACCGCCTTGACGTGCGGCGTGTCGCGGTGCGCCTGCAGCGCCGCCTCGTTCTCGTAGATTTCGATCATGATGAACTCCTGCGGGTCGTCGGTACGGAACAGCTTGTAGACCACCGTGCCGGGCTCGTTGGCCTCGACCACGCCGCTCATGGTGCGGCCCACCGCCGCGAACTCCGCTTCCTTGCCGGCCTTGACCCGGACTTTCACGATCTGTGCGAACATTCTGGTTCCCTTCGGTTGTTTAGTTATCGCCGATCTTCAGCAGCAGCTTGCCGTCGTGACTGCCGGTGAACAGCTTGTTGAATACCGCTGGCGCGTTCTCGAGACCGTCGCGCACGTCGACCTTGAACTTCAGCTTGCCCTGCTTGATCCACTCGTTGATCTGGACGTAGCCGTCCATGGCGCGATGGAAATAATCCGACACCAGCAGGCCCTCGATATGGGCGCGCTTCACCAGGATGTTCCACATGTTGCGCGGGCCTGGCGGCGGATCGTGGGTGTCGTTGTAGGCCGAGATCATGCCGCAGATGGCGATGCGGGCATGCAGCGCCATGTTGTCCATGGCCGCTTCCAGGGTCGGGCCGCCGACATTCTCGAAATAGACGTCGAAGCCGTCGGGGAAGTGCTTCCTGATCTCGGCCGACAGGTCCTTCGTCGCGCGGTAGTCGATGGCGGCGTCGAAGCCCAGCTCCTCGGTCAGCCAGCGGCATTTTTCCGCGCCGCCGGCGATGCCGACCACCTTGCAGCCCTTGATCTTGCCCATCTGCCCGACCAGCGAGCCGACGCCGCCCGCCGCGCCCGACACCAGCAAATTCTCGCCGTCCTTCAGCTTGCCGATCTCGAACAGACCGTAATAGGCGGTGGCGCCCACCGCGCCCAGCGGATGCAAATAGGTGGTGAGATCGTGGCCCCACTCGACCGGCACCGGACCGAGGAACCCCGGCTTGGCCACCACATAGTCGGCCCAGGCGCCGAGACCCGAGACGATCTGGCCGACCGGATAGGTCTCCACGTTCGACTTGACCACCCTGCCCAGCACCACCGAACGGACCGGCGTGCCCAGCGGGATCGGCGGCGCATAGTTGCCATCGGCGTCCATCCAGCCGCGAATCGCCGGGTCCATGGCGGCATAGAGGATGCGCACCAGGAACTCGCCGGGGCCGGGCTCCGGCACCGGACCCTCGCGCCACTGGTAGTCGCTCGGCTTGGGCTCGCCCATGGGACGCTGCACCAGCAGCCATTCGCGGTTCGTGTCGGCCATCAATTCCTCCCCGGAAGCTCAGCCATCAATAGGGCCAAACCTCAGTAAGGAATAGCCTTGCCGTTGTCGATGATCACCCGCTCCTCGCCCAGCCAGATCGGCGAGCGGGCGAAGTCGATGAACCGGGCCTCGTCCTCGACCGCCTCGGCCATGGCCGCCTGCGCCGCCGGGTCCTTCATCCGCTCCTGCAGGAATTCGAGACTCGGCCACCACGCCTCGGCGACGCCGTCATAGGGCTCGGGCGCGCCCCGGTCGTCGACGAACAGCTTGTTGAGCGGATTGTCGGAGGTATGGGTCTGCACGTAGCGGACCATGCCGATGTGCTGCATCAGCCGCTGGCCGAGCCGTCCGTGGTTTTCGTACCAGTAGCGCTGGAATTCCTCGCGGGTGAGATGGTCACGCCGGCGCAGGCAGAAGGTGAGCTTGAGCATAGTGTTCCCCGTTTGCCTTGTTGGCATCCGCCGCGAGTATGCGCCACTATGCGGCGAACCGTCATCAGGGGAGAGACCGATGGTCATGCCGAGCGAGCGCAAGATTTTCCAGAACGCGTGGGTCGTCGATGACCTGTTCGCGGCCTGCAACCGCTGGATCAAATTCTACGGCGTGGGGCCGTTCTACGTCACCTCGAACCTCACCATCGGCAACGTGCAGTACCGCGGCGCGCCGGGCGAGCTGCGCATGTCGGTGGGCCTCGCCCAGGCCGGCGACGTGCAGATCGAGCTGATCGAGCAGCACAGCGACAGCAACAGCGCCTACCGCGACATGTACCGGAAGGGCGAGCACGGCTTCCATCACTGCTGCGTCTGGAGCAGCGACTACGAGGCCGACATGAAGGCCTATCCGGCCGCCGGCTATCCGGCCGTCACCTATGGCGGCGGCGACGGCAGCGCGCCGCGCTTTGCCTATTTCGACGCGCGCAAGGATTTCGACATCTTCCTCGAGATCGTCGAGCCCAACGACGCCATCCGCGCCTCGTTCAAGCGCGTGGCCGATGCCGCCGCGACCTGGGACGGCAAGACCGACCCGATCCGCATCAACCAGCCGGACGGCAGCTACCGGGTTCCCTGAGGGAGGTTTCCATGGCTTTGGGCAAGCGCTCGGTCTGGGCTGGGCTCGACGGCTACACGGCGAAGGAGGCCGCCGCCTTCGCCCGGCGGCTGGAGGACTGGGGCTACGACACGCTCTGGATTCCGGAAGGGCTGGGCCGCGAGCCGCTGTCGCTGGCGGCATGGCTGCTGGCGAACACGGAACGGCTGACCATCGCCACCGGCATCACCAACATCTACGGCCGCGACGCGCGCACCGCCAAGGTGGCGCAGATGGCGCTGAACGAGCAGTCCGGCGGGCGCTTCCTGCTGGGCCTGGGCGTGTCGCACCAGCCGCTGGTGGAAGGCTTCCGCGGTCACACCTACGGCAAACCCATCGCGGCAATGACCGGCTATCTCGATGCCATGGCGCAGGTCCAGTACATGGCGCCCGCGCCGGCCGAGACGCCGAAGACCGTGATCGCGGCGCTGGGGCCGAAAATGCTGGAGATCGCCCGCGACAGGGCCGACGGCGCCCATCCCTATCTGGTCAACCCGGAACACACCGCCGAGGCGCGGCGAATCCTGGGGCCGGGCAAGCTGCTGCTTCCCGAGCAGAAAGTGGTGCTGGAGACCGATCCGTCGAAGGCGCGCGAGATCGGCCGCAAGGGCATCGCCATCTATCTGGGCCTGCCCAACTACCGCAACAACCTGTTGCGGCTGGGCTTCACCGAGGCCGACATGGACAAGGGCGGATCGGACCGGCTGGTCGACGCCGTCGTCGCCTGGGGCGACGCGGCGGCAATCGGCGAGCGCATCGAGGCGCATCTGGAGGCCGGCGCCGACCAGGTCTGCATCCAGGCGCTGAGCACGGACGGCAGGGCGGACGAGGCGGCGCTGAAGGCGCTGGTGACGGGCTAGCGATTTACCGTTCAATCCTTGTGGTTCGGGCAAAAGACCGAGCTTGGCTGCTTACGCAGTTACAACCCTATCCGTGTCCCTTAGCTTGTCGAAGGGCCCTTGCACGAGCGCTGATGCAAGGGCCCTTCGACAAGCTAAGGGACACGGGAAAGTTTGTGCGTTGCATCTCTGGGTCCAGCTTTCGCCGGAATAGCAATTCTGGGCTTACCGTCCCCGGGTCAGGCTGACCGGCATGGCCGGGCCGGAGCGAAGCGGCTCCTGCAGCAGGATCATGTCGGACTCGGCGGGCTCTTCCTTGCCGGCGCTCTGCGTCCGCATCTGGTGAACGTCGGCGGGCTGGGTCGAATCGGCGTGGGCGCGCTTGCCGTCCTTGACCGGTTGCCCATCCGAGGCCGCCTTCGTCTGCGCCTGCGCCGCCGAACACAGCACGGCGATGCCGGCTGCGAGGACGAGGAAGCTGGAGAGACGGAGCAGTTTCATGGAGGTCACCTTCGGGCAGGACGCGCCGGCCTGTCAACCGGATCGGAACGATGGCGCGCCGCTGTTGAACGGCACATGAACGGCGGTCAGATGCGCCGGTCCATGCCCGCCCAGTAAGGCTCGCGCAGCTTGCGCTTGAAGATCTTGCCGGAATCCTCGCGCGGCAGGTCGGTCGCCAGCTCGACCATTTTGGGTACCTTGTAGCCGGCGAGCCGCTCGCGCAGGAACGCCCTCACGCCGTCCGCGTCCACCGCGCCCGGCATCTCGGGCTCCACATAGGCGCACAGGCTTTCCCCGAATTCGGCGTCGGGGATGCCGAACACCGCGCAATCCTTCACGCCCGGCATGGTGATCAGCACCGCCTCGACCTCGGCCGGGTAGATGTTGACGCCGCCCGAGATCACCATCTCGATCTTGCGGTCGCACAGGAACAGGAAGCCGTCCTCGTCCAGGTAGCCGATGTCGCCGATGCACACGAGGTCTTCGCGGCCGATCTCCACGCGCTTGTCGTCGAGCTGGTGGTAGGTGAAGTCGGGCATTCCCTCCATCCACACATAGACCTCGCCGATCCCACCAGGCGGCAGCGCCCTTCCCGCCTCGTCGAAGATCGCGATCTTCGCGCCGGTGATCGCCTTGCCCACGGTGCCGGGCTTGCGCAAGGCCTCCTCGCTGGTCGCGGTGGTGATCAGGCCGATCTCGGTGCCGCCGAAATACTCGTTGATGACCGGCCCCAGCCACTCGATCATCCGCCGCTTGACCTCGGGCGAGCACGGCGCGGCGCCGTGGGTGATCCAGCGCAGCGACGACGTGTCGTAGCGGGCCTTCACGGCCTCGGGCAGCGCTAGGAGGCGCACGAACATGGTCGGCACCATGATGGCGTGGGTGATTCGGTGCCGCTCCACCTGGCGCAGGAAATCCTCGGCGTCGAAGCGGGGCTGCAGCACGGTATAGGCGCCCATGCCCGCCGCCGCGTTGGCGTAACCGTTCGGCGCGGAATGGTACATCGGGCCGGTGACCAGCACCCGGTGGCTGGTGTCGGTGAAGCCCCACGCCTCGGACGCGGTGCGGATCATCAGCCCCATCACCTGCTGCAGGTCGATGACGCCGCGCTTGACGCCCTTGGGCTTTCCGGTGGTGCCGGAAGTGTAGAACATGGCGCCGCGCGAGGCCATGGACGGGCTGGCGATCGGCGGCAGCGACGCCAGCCATTCGTCCCAGTCCGTCATGCCCGGCGGCACCGCCGCCCGCTCCGGCGTCACGCCATAGGCGGCGGCCGCTTCCGGCGGCGTCGGCACGACGATGATGTCGACGCCGTCCGGCACCGCGCCGTCCACCTGGGGCAGCAGGTCGGCATGGACCACAAGTGCCTTGGCCTGGGAATCGCGCAGGATGTAGCCCACCTCCTCGCCGCGGAAATGCCAGTTGACCGGCACGGCATAGGCGCCCGCGAGCGTCGCGCCCCGGCTGGCTTCGATGAACGCGAAGTCGTTGCGCAGCATCACCGCCACGCCGCTGTCGGGTCCCACGCCTATGGCCGCGAAGCCCGAAGCCGCCTTCAGCGCGTTCTGCATGATCTCGTCATGCGGCCGCGTCCGCTCACCACTGTGCATCGCGCTCATTCAGGCATCCCGTTCCGTCTTCCCGTCGGCGGTGATAGGCGAAAGCGCCCTCGTTTCCAAGCTGCCACGGCAAAAAAAGTTACCATGCGGAAACCATATAGCGTCAAACTTTTGGAAACCTTTGCGGACGTAGCGGAATTTCCGCTGCTCCCCGGCTTTCCTGCCTCGGTCAAAAGCGCTATCAGGAACGGGGAACAGGCAAGACCACGGGGATCGCCATGGAAGACTCGACGCCCATTCTCATCGGCGGCGGACAGTTCACGGAAAAGGGCGTGTCGCCCGACAAGGCGCATCCGCCCATGGGCATCGCCGCCGAAGCCGCCAAGGCGGCCATGGCCGACACCGGCCTGGGCGCGGCGATCGCGCCGCACATCTGCACCCTGGCGATGATCCGCATCTTCCCCGACTCCACCAACCGGCCGAGGGTCGCCCACGGCTTCGGCCGGGCCGAGAACCCGCCGCGCGCGGTCGCCCGGCGGATCGGCGCCAACCCGCGCAACGCCATCTACACCCAGGTCGGCGGCAACACGCCGCAGAAGCTGGTGAGCGAGATGTGCGAGCGGATCGCCGCGGGCGACGTAAGCATGGCACTGATCGCCGGCGCCGAGGCGATCCAGACCACCAAGGACGCCATGCGCCAGGGACTCTCCCTCGACTGGCAGGAGGAGGACGAAGGGTCGCTGGAAGACCGTGGCATCGGCGGCAGCTTCGTGACGCCGCACGAGTTCGCCCACGGCATCGGCATCCCGATCCAGACTTATCCCCTGTTCGAGAACGTGATCCGCCGGCGACAGGGCCATACCGTCGCCCAGCACCTGCACGCCATGGGCGAGCTGTTCGCACCGTTCACCCGGGTCGCGGCCGCCAACCCTTACGCGTTCTACGGCACCGAGCGCACCGCCGGGGAACTGGCGAAGCCGGAGGGCTCCAACCGCTACATCAGCTTCCCCTATCCGCGCTGGATGAACGCCATGGACGGCGTCAACCAGGGTTCGGCGGTGATCCTGACCTCGGTCGGCAAGGCCCGCGAGCTGGGCATTCCGCAGGACAAGTGGGTGTTCGTCCACGGCGTCGGCGAGGCGGTCGAGAAGCTGATCAGCTTCCGCGAGCGACTCGATCGGGCGCCCGCCATGAAGCTGAGCGGGCAGAAGGCCCTGGACATGGCCGGCAAGACCATCGCCGACATGGACTTCATCGACCTCTATTCGTGCTTTCCGTCGGCGGTCGAGGTGGCCTGCGACGAACTGGGATTGGCCTATGACGACCCGCGCGGCCTGACCGTGACCGGCGGTCTGCCGTTCTTCGGCGGTCCGGGCAATTCCTACTCCCTCAACGCCATCGCCGCCATGCTGCCGAAGCTGCGGCGCAAGCCCGGCTCCTTCGGCCTGATCGGCGCCAATGGCGGCTATCTCAGCAAGCAGGGCACCGGCATCTACTCGACGACGCCGACCGAGGGCAGGTGGGAACGGGAGAACCCGTCGTCCTACCAGGGTGAGATCGATTCCCTGCCGGACGCGCCATTCACCGAGACACCGGCGGGCAACGCCATCATTGAAAGCTACACGGTCGTGTACGGCAAGACCGGTCCGGAGCGCGGCATCGTCATCGGCCGCCAGTCGGACGGCACGAGGTTTGTCGCCAACACGCCCGCGGACGCGGCGGTGCTGAACGACCTCGTCGAGCGCGACGGCATGGGCCGGCCGGGCACGGCGGTCTCGCACGAGGGCCGCAACGTCTTCACCCCGGCTTGATCTGACTCAATGAGAGAGCCGCCGCGCCAGTAGAGGATTTTGTCATGACCCGATGCCTCAAGATCATCGCCTGCCTGCTGCCGCTGGCCATCGCGGCGCCGTCCTCGGCCGAAGAAGCCCGGGAAGCGCCGGCGCCCGGCGTCGACACCTATCCGGCGGCGGAAAAAGGCGCCGACCTCGCGCGCATGTGGTGCAGCGCCTGTCACGTCACCGGCACGGGCGAACCGGAACAGGGACTGGACGCGGCGCCACCGTTTGCCTCGCTAGCGCCGACCGTGACCGCCAATCCCGATCACTACCGGACGTTCCTGACGAGGCCGCACGGCTCCATGCGCGAGATCACCCTGAGCCGCGACGAGATCGATGCGGTGCTGGCGTATATTTCGTCGTTGGAGCCGGCACGGTAGAGCCGTCTCGTCCGGTCAGGCGAGCGATCGGGCTGGAGCCGTGGGTG
>JBFWZH010000022.1:0-65045 GCA_050185585.1 Sphingomonadales bacterium
CATCGCGCCGCGCAGCTCCCTGCCTGGCTCCATCGATACAACTGGCATCGACCGCACGGCGGGATAAAATCACAGACACCCATCAGCCGCCTCGGCCTGGATCAGGACAACCTGTTGACGCTCCACACCTAGAGCCCGCGAAGGCGCGCGAGGTCGCGTCCGACGGTTCGCGCGGCCTTCACATAGGCCCACGCGCCGACCAGGCTGATCAGCACCACCGCGACCATGGCATAACGCAGCGACTGGTCACCGACCATGGGCTCGATCGCGCTGCTGACGCTGCCGGTGAACACCGGGCCCAGGCCCAGCGCGATGAGATTGTAGATCAGCATGTAGACGGACGCCGCCATGGCGCGGCGGCCGGGCGAGACCAGTTCCTGGATGATCGCCCATGTCGGCCCCGCATAGACGCTGGAGAGGAAACCGGGGATGACGAACAGACCGATCACCAGCCAGGTGTTGTCGGTCAGCAGCATGGCGATCATCACCGGCGCGCTCATGGTGATGGCGATGGCCGGCACCCAGCCGTTCCAGTGCACGCCGAGCCTCGCCGCGAGCCGGGCGCAGACATAGCCGCCGGCGAAGGTGCCGATGGCGCCGAGCACGCCGGTCATCACCGAGATCACGGTACCCGCCTCGCCGGTCGAAAGGTCGTGGTAGCGGATGAAATAGGAGGGCATGAAGGTGTAGAGGCCGTAGCCCGTCAGGCCGTATAGCGCGCCGCCGGCCGTGAACCAGCGGATCGACGGCACCCGCGCCATGTAGGCGATGCTGGCCAGCGTCTCGCGCAGCAGGTGCGGGCGCTCGGCCGCGGCGGGCGCCGGCGGGCGCGCAGGTTCCCTGACCGTCAGCCAGATGGTCAGCGCCAGCAGCATGCCGGGAAGCGCGGCGGCGACGAATGCCCAGCGCCAGCCCCACCACTCGTTGACCCAGCCGCCGATCAGCAGTCCCAACATCAGGCCGATATTGCCGCCGGTTGCCAGCAGGCCCATGGCCGTGGCCCGGCTCTCGATGGGAAACAGGTTGGAGACGATGGACTGCGAGGCTGGCATGGTGCCGGCTTCGCCCACGCCGACGCCGATTCGCGCCAGGAACAGATGCCAGAAGTTCTGGGCCATGCCGCACACGGCCGTCATGACGCTGAAGATGCCGGTGCAGACCACGATGATGTTGCGCCGGCTGAACCGGTCCGCCAGCGCGGCGATGGGAATGCCCAGCGAGGCGTAGAACACGGCGAAGGCGAAGCCGGTCAGCAGGCCGAGCACCCAGTCGGCCAGCCCGAATTCTTCGCGGATGGGCTCGAGCAGCACGCCGAGGATCTGGCGGTCGAGGAAGTTGATCGCCGCGACAGCGGTGAGCAGCACGAGTACGTAGTTGCGCCCGCCGATGGACCAGGCCGGCTTCTCGTCGGCCTCCACGGTGCCGGACTCTTCGATCGTCGACAGTGTTCCGGGCCTCCCCGCCCATTACGCAAGGTATCCCCTACCGCGTCGCCGTTCGCCGGTTCTCGAATTCCGCAACGGTTGTGGGGCGTGTGCCGTTAACGCCGGCACCAACTCTCGGTGTCGAACCGGATCGACCCGGTTCGGAATACATACGGTAACCTTTGCGGCCGGCGCGGGCAATCTCGGTGGATGGTAATCCGCCGGCATATGCAATCCCCCTTTGCAAAAGGGCGCGATTGCCGGTTCAAATGCGGCAAGATACAGTATCGGCAACCGGAAATGCGGCCAGTGAGGGGGCTCGCCTGTCCATTTGCCGGCGCTTGAGGGGCAGGGAATTGGACGCTATTCGGGTGCGGCGCGCGCGCCGGTGCGTGGATACGAGCCACAGATTTTCGTATCTGCTTGGCTGCACATGTGTTTTCGCGTTGATGAGCGGTACGGCCGCGACCGCGCAGCCAAGCGGCGGCACCGTGGTTTCCGGCCAGGCCGGGATATCCAGCACCGGCAACACCACGCTCATCAACCAGTCGACCCAGAAGGCGATCATCGACTGGCAGGACTTCTCGGTCGCCGCCGGCGGCGCTGTCCAGTTCGCGCAGCCGGATGCCCAGTCGATCACCCTCAACCGCGTGATCGGCGCCGGCGTGTCGACGATCGAGGGCGCACTGACCGCCAACGGGCAGGTCTGGATCCTCAATCCGAACGGCGTGCTGTTCGGGCATGGCGCCCGGGTCAACGTCGCCGGCCTGCTCGCCACGACCGCCGATATCGCGGACGGCGACTTCGTCGCCGGCGATTACCGCTTCAGCGAGGGAACCGCCGCCGGTGTCATCAATGACGGCGTCATCCATGCCGCCGACGGCGGCTCGGTGGTACTGTCGTCGGCCCGGGTGTCGAACAGTGGCCTGATCCAGGCCGATGCCGGATCGGTGGTGTTGGGCGGCGCGACCGCCTTCACCCTCGATTTCACCGGCGACAACCTGCTGCGCTACGCGGTCGCGCCGAGCGACGTGACGGGCCCCAACCGCGTCTCCAATTCGGGGAGGATCGCCGCCGCCGGCGGCAAGGTCCTGCTCACCGCCCGCGCCGCGCAGAACGTGGTCGACGGCGTCATCAACAACTCCGGGATCATCGAGGCGGTCAGCGCCCGCGAGGTGAACGGCCGGATCATCCTCGACGCCGGCGAAGGCACCGTCCAGGCGGGCGGCGCCATCGACGCCTCGGGCAGGGGTGTGGGCGAGAGTGGCGGATCGGTGGAAATCCTCGGCAAGGCGGTAGAGGTCGCCGACGGCACCCTCATCGACGCTTCCGGCGACGCCGGCGGGGGCGAGATCGTGATCGGCGGCAACTTCCACGGCGCGGGCCCGCAGGCGAACGCCGCGACGACCAGGGTGGGCAAGGCGACCATCAGCGCCGACGCCATCACCGCCGGGGACGGCGGCGACGTCTCGGTCTGGTCCGACGACAACACCTGGTTCGGCGGCTCCATATCCGCCCGGGGCGGCGCGACCGGCGGCAATGGCGGCGAAGTGGAAACCTCCGGCGCTGTCCTGAGCGTCGCGCCTGGTGCGTCGGTCGTGACCTCCGCTCCCGCCGGCAACGCGGGCCACTGGCTGCTCGATCCCATCGACCTGTCGATCGTCGATTCCGGCGGCGAGGACACCATCCTTGCCGGCGGCCTGATCGGCTTCGACGACCCGGGCACGACTGTCCTCACCGGCACCATCGAGACCGCGCTTCAGAACGGCAACGTCACCCTGCAGGCTCACAACGACATCACCGTGGAAGGCGGCATCGACGGCGACGGCAAGAATACGCTCAAGCTCGACGCGGGGCGCTCGATCCTGTTCGTCGACAACGGCTACATCATCAACGAGACCCCTGAGAACGAGGAAGCCACCAGCGGCAGGGTCATCCTCCACGCGAATCACCCGGACGCCGATCCGGACAAGCGGGGCGCCGGCCCCGGCACCATCTCCATGGCTGGGTTCAACTACATCATCGCCGACGAGATCGACCTGATCGTGGGCGAGAACGCCGCCGGCGGCGGCATCGGCAGCAGCGAAAGCACGGTGACGGTCAACGGCGATCTTCATGTCGAAACCGCCGGGTACGACGCCTATCTCGACAGCTTCGGCCTGAACCTCGGCAATTCCGCTCACGCGACGGCGGTGGACCTGGGCGGCGGCAACCTGTCGCTGACCGTGACAGGCCTCACGCAGACCGCGCCGATCGCCGTGAACGACCTGACCATCGGGGTGGTGGGCGACGTACCCAACACCGAGCCCATCAGCCTGACCGATGCTGACAACGCCATCACGGGCACCGTGAACGCCCTCTCGATCGGCGGCACATACGGGGGCGGGAACCAGATCGAGATCACCAATTCCCAGGCGCTCACCCTCGGCGACATCACCGTGTACGCGGATCCGTTCGGCGAGGGCAATTTCCCCGACTATGGCGGCATCGAGATCGTCACGACCTCCGGCGGCATCCTGATCGGCGGCGCCATAGAGGGGGGCAGCATAACCCTGCAGGCGGCAGGCGACATCGTCCAGAACGCCAGCGGACTGATCACCGCGCACGGCTCGAGCGACGGCTCGGTCGGAGGTACCCTGTCGGTCACCAGCACCGACGGCACGGTGTCGCTGCCCAATGCCAACGCCCTGGTGCCGAATGTGGTGTGCGCCTACTCGGAATGCGACCCGCCGCAGGAGCAGCTGAACCCCGGCCAGCTCACCGTGACGGCCGGAAGCGACGCAGTGCTGAACTTCATCACCCCCGTCGACGTCCACGGCGCCAATACCGGCGGCGATTTTTCGCTGACGGTGTTCGGCGACTATCTGCTGACGGACGAATACGGCGAACCGCAGCTCGTCGACAACCAGATCGGGATCGTGGCGCCCATCGTCGCCGGCGAGTTCATCACCCTGCACGCCACCGGGGACATCGTGCAGTACACCGACTATTACGAGGACAGGCATCTCGAGGGCATCGGCCTGATCGCGACCAGCGACAACGGCTCGCTCTATCTGGACAACGCCGGCAACGGCTCGTCCGATCCCGGCAACCGGGTGGGCGGCGACATCAATGGCTATGTCATCCTCAACAGCGCCGGCGACGCCTATTTCACCAACACGGTCCATACCGTTCTGGGCGGGCATGCCTACTATCCTCTCGACGGCAAGGGAGAGCAGGTCGAGATGCTCTACCCGTTCGCCGGCACGCCGATGCTGCCGCCCGACGGCTACGATTCGCCCACCTCCACGATCGGCGGCAACCTCAACGTCCAGGTCATCGGCCTCGACGCGGAGGACAATCCCAACGTGCTGGTCGTCGCCGGCCGCGTTCACGCGCTGAACGGATATGGCGGCTACTCGGTGCTGAAGGCATCCGGCGACATCGCCAACAACAATGGCTACGGAACGATCATCGTCGGCAACTTCGAAGGGGAGAACGCCGACGTGAGCCTGGTCAGCGACCTCGGCTCGGTCGGCGGCGACGACGGCACCCACTGGTCGTTCGGCCTGGGCGCCGGCGACGGCGGGCTGCTCAATCTCCATGCAGAGGCGAAGAACGGCGAGATCGTCATCAACCCCGGCGATCTCAACATCGGCCTCGACTTCCTCGACGACGGCGAAGAGCCGCTGTTCGCGCCCGGAATCCAGACCAACTACTTCCTGGTGTTCGGCAACGGCACCGTGACCCAGAACGCCGATTCGACCGGTGTTATCCATGCCGGCGCCCTGGACATCCATTCGCGGGGCGACATCGTTCTCGACAACGACCACAACGTCGTCACCGGCTCGGTGGATTTCTATGCTTACAAGAAGTTCGACAGCGAATTGCTGGAGTATGTTGAAAGCGACATCACCTTCCACAATTCCGTCGACACCTACCTGACACGGGCTACCGGCGTATCGCCGGACGGCGACCCGGACGCCCCTCCGCTACCGGCGGGCAACGTCACCATCATCGTCGAGGACACCAGCGGCGAGACCACGCCGACGCTGACGCTCGGCAACCGGGCCTTCACCAACGGGAAGGGCGAATGGATCCCCTCCAGCATCGGCTCCGCGGGCGACGTCTATCTGCAGGCCGACGGTTCCATCACGGATGGCTATGATCCGGACGACCTCGACAGCGGCAAGACGGCCGGCTTCGTCAAGGCCGGCGGCTCCCTGAGCGTGGTCGCCGAGGAAGGCGACATCTCTCTTGGCAATCCGGTCAATGCGGTGAAAGGCGACGTCGACCTGACGGCCGGGCCGACCTATGACATCGAAGACCCGATTCCCAGTGACATCACCTTCGCCAATTCGGTGAACACGACGCTCGTGCGCGCCAATGGCGGCGAGAAGTTCGGCACGTACATCGAATATGCCGGCAACGTCACCATCCTCGTCGCCGACCCCGCCGGCGACACCAACCCCTGGCTGACGATCGGCAATACCTCCTTCGTCGACGAGGGCGACAACAAGGTCAACTCGAGCATCAACACGGTCGGGAACGTCATCCTGCTCGCAGGCGGGATCGTCAGCGACGGCTTCGATCCCAACAACGGTGATACCTGGGACGGCGCCGGCTTCGTCGAGGGTGAAACCCTGACTGTCACCTCCGCCGCGGACGAGATCTGGCTGCAGAACCCCTATAACGGCTTCAACGGCCTGACCGCGACGACCGACAACAAGGACGTCACGATCACGGCGTTCGCGTGGTCGAGCTACCTCAATGTCAACGGCATCGATGCAGGAACGGGCAACGTCACCCTGACCGTGAACGACTCCGACCTCATCCAGAGCGGCGCGATCACCGCCGGGGACCTCACGGTCAGCACCCATGATGTCTGGTTTGAAGAGTGCACCGAGGGGTGCGGGTTCCCGATCCTCTACGGGGTCTACCTGTCGGAAAGCAACTCGATCGGCGGCACGATCAGCGTGGACGCACTCGGCGGCGTGTTCATCCGCAACTCCGTGGACACCACCCTGGGCACGTCGAGCGCCGGCCTGTCGTTCACGGTCATCTCGGACGGCGACCTGACCATCGACGAGGACGCGACCATCCATGGCGGCTCTGCCGGCGAGGACGACGCCTCGGTGTTGCTGGTCGCGCACAAGGCTTTCCACAACGAGGCGGGCAGCGACGCCATCAGCCTGCAGTCGGAACAGCGCTGGCTGATCTATTCGGACAACCCGGACGACAATACCTTCGGCGGCCTCGACAGCGGCAATACCGCCATCTGGAACACGACCTATGACGGCGAAAACTTCATCGGTGAAGCGGGCAACCGCTACGTCTTCGCCTACCAGCCGGTGATCGTCGTCACCTCGACGGACGTCGAGAAAACCTATGGCGACGATGCGACGGCCGAGGTCGCGGAAGCCTACGAGATTACAGGGCTGCACGAGGGGGTCGAAGGCGCGTTCCTCGGCGACAGCGCCGGGAACGTCTACAGCGGCACGCCGACGGTTACGTCGGAGGGGTCGAAGGCCGATGCCGACGTCGGGGGTAGTCCCTACGCCATCACCGTGGCGAACGGCAGTCTCGAAGTGTTCGGCGGCTATGGCGTCAGCCTGGTGAGCGACGGCGTGCTGATCGTCGATCCGCTGGCGACGCTCTATTATGTGGCGGATGCCGCGAGCCGCAAGTATGGCGAGGAGAACGACATCTTCACCGGCCATGTGGACGGCTTCCTCGATGGCGACACCCAGGAAAACTCGACCGAGGGCACCCTGGTGTTCACGTCGGACGCGACGGCGGGAAGCTCGGTCGGCAGCTACGCCATCAACGGCTCGGGCCTCACCTCGCAGAACTATGCCTTCGCCCAGGACGCCGACAACGCCACGGCGCTGACCATCACCAAGGCGACGCTGACCTATGAGGCCGACAAGAAGAACCGCACCTACGGCGCCGCCAATCCGCCGCTGACCGGCGACGTCACCGGCTTCGTCAACGGTGATACGCTGGCGCTCGACACCACCGGCACGCTGGTCTTCACGACCGACGCAACGAAAGCCAGCGGCGTGGGCGAATACGCCGTCACGGGCAGCGGCCTGGCGGCCGAGAACTACGATTTCGTGCAGGCCGAAGGCAACCTCACGGCGTTGACCATCGACCCGGCGACCCTCACCTACGTCGCCGACGCCAAGACCCGGACCTACGGCGCGGACAATCCGGCCTTCACCGGCACGGTGACCGGCTTCGTCAACGACGAAACGCTTGAAACCGCCACCGACGGCACGCTGGCGTTCGGCTCGGCCGCCACCAAGACCAGCAACGTCGGCAGCTACGCCATCGACGGCTCCGGCCTCACCGCCGACAACTACGTGTTCGTGCAGGCGGCCGGCAACGCGACGGCGCTGACCGTCGATCCGGCGACGTTGACATACGTCGCCGACGCCAAGACCCGCATCTACGGCGCGGACAATCCGTCGTTCACCGGCACCGTGACCGGCTTCGTCAACGACGAGACGCTGGAATCGGCCACCGACGGCACGATGGCATTCGGCTCGACCGCCACGAAGACGAGCAATGTGGGCCAGTATGCCGTCAACGGCTCGGGGCTGACGGCTCTGAACTACGTCTTCGTCCAGGCGGCCGGCAACGGCACCGCGCTGACCATCGATCCGGCCACGCTCACCTATGTCGCCGACGCCGCCAGCCGCACCTATGGCGAGGACAACCCGACCTTCACCGGAACCGTGACCGGCTTCGTCAACGGCGACACCCTCGAAGCCGATACGACGGGAACCCTCGCCTTCCTCTCGCCGGCCACCGCTGCGAGCGGCGTCGGCAGCTACGCCATCGACGGCTCCGGTCTGTCGGCCCAGAACTACGTCTTCGTACAGGCCGAGAACAACGCCACTGCCCTGACCATCGACCCGGCGATCCTGACCTACAACGCCATGCTGATGAGCCGCATCTACGGCGAGGAGAATCCGGAGTTCAGCGGCACGGTCACCGGATTCGTCAACGGCGAAAACCAGGAAACCGCCACCAGCGGCACGCTGGTGTTCACCTCGACCGCCACCGCCGCGAGCAACGTGGGCAGCTACGCCATCGACGGCTCCGGCCTGTCGGCCGACAACTACATCTTCGTCCAGGCCGAAACCAACGCCACGGCGCTGACCATCGACCCGGCGACCCTCACCTACATCGCCGATGCGGTCAGCCGCACCTATGGCGAGGACAATCCGGCCTTCACCGGCACCGTGACCGGCTTCGTCAACGGCGATACCCAGGAATCCGCAACCACGGGAACGCTGGCCTTCGCTTCACCGGCTGACGCGTCGAGCAACGTCGGCAGCTACGCCATCGACGGCTCCGGCTTGTCGGCCCAGAACTACGTCTTCGTCCAGGCCAAGGGTAACGCCACGGCGCTGACCATCGACCCGGCGACCCTCACCTACATCGCCGATGCGGTCAGCCGCACCTATGGCGAGGACAACCCGACCTTCACCGGCACGGTTGCCGGCTTCGTCAACGGCGACACCCAAGAGTCCGCGACAACCGGCACGCTGGCGTTCACTTCACCGGCTGACGCGTCGAGCAACGTCGGCAGCTACGCCATCGACGGCTCCGGCTTGTCGGCCCAGAACTACGTCTTCGTCCAGGCCGAGGGCAACGCCACCGCCCTCACCATCGACCCGGCGACGCTGACCTACATCGCCGACGCGGTCAGCCGCACCTATGGCGAGGACAATCCGGACTTCACCGGCACGGTCACTGGCTTCGTCAACGGCGATACCCAGGAATCGGCCACCACCGGAACCCTGGCGTTCGCATCGCCTGCAACAGCGGCCAGCCATGTCGGCAGCTATGCCATCGACGGCTCGGGCCTCGCTGCCCAAAACTATGTCTTCGTCCAGGCCGAGGGCAACGCCACGGCCCTGACCATCGACCCGGCGACGCTGACCTACATCGCCGACGCGGTCAGCCGCACCTATGGCGAGGACAATCCGGCCTTCACCGGAACCGTGACCGGCTTCGTTAATGGCGACACGCTGGGATCGGCGACTACCGGCACGCTGGCGTTCACTTCACCGGCTGACGCGTCGAGCAACGTCGGCAGCTACGCCATCGACGGCTCCGGCCTCGCGGCCCAGAACTACGTCTTCGTCCAGGCCGAGGGCAACGCCACGGCGCTAACCATCGACCCGGCGACCCTCACCTACATCGCGGACGCGGTCAACCGCACCTATGGCGAGGACAATCCGGCCTTCACCGGAACCGTGACCGGCTTCGTCAACGGCGATACCCAGGAGACCGCAACCACTGGTACGCTGGCGTTCGACTCGCCGGCTGACGCATCCAGCAACGTTGGCCATTACGCCATCGACGGTTCCGGCCTCGCGGCCCAGAATTACGTGTTCGTTCAGGCCGAGGGCAACGCCACGGCGCTGACCATCGATCCGGCGACCTTGACCTATATCGCCGACGCGGTCAGCCGCATTTATGGTGAGGACAACCCGGACTTCACCGGCACGGTGACCGGCTTCGTTAACGGCGACACGCTGGGATCGGCGACCACCGGTACGCTGGCATTCTCTTCGTCGGCAACGGCCGGCAGCAACGTCGGCAGCTACGCCATCGACGGCTCCGGCCTCGAGGCGCAGAACTACGTCTTCGTCCAGGCTACGGGCAATGCCACGGCCCTGACCATCGACCCGGCGACGCTGACCTACACCGCCACCGCCGCGAGCCGGCTGTACGGCGCGGCGAACCCGGCGTTCACCGGTACCGTCACCGGCTTCGTCAACGGCGACACCCAGGGATCGGCGACCACGGGAACGCTGGCGTTCATCTCGCCCGCGACCGCCGGCAGCAACGTGGGCAGCTACGCCATCGACGGCTCCGGCCTCGCGGCGCAGAACTACGTTTTCATCCAGGCCGAAAGCAACGCAACGGCCCTGACCATCGACCCGGCAACGCTGACTTACACCGCCAATGCCGCGAACCGCATCTACGGCTCGGCCAACCCGGCATTCGGCGGCACCGTGACGGGCTTCGTCAACGGCGACACCCTCGGCTCGGCGACGACCGGAACGCTGGCATTCACGTCCACCGCGGTCCCGTCGAGCAACGTCGGCAAATACACGATCAACGGATCGGGCCTGCTGGCCCAGAACTACGTGTTCGTCCAGGCAGGATCCAACGCGGCGGCGCTCACCATCAATCCGGCCACCCTGACGGTCTCGCTGACCGGGACGGTGCAGAAGGTCTATGACGGCACCACGACGGCAACGCTCGATGCGGGCAACTACGGCGCGCTGAGCGGCATCCTGTTCGGCGACGAGGTGTCGCTGGCGTCGCTGCCGACGACGGGCGCCTACGATACGCCCGACGTGGGCACCGACAAGGTGGTGACCGTGTCCGGCCTGACGTTGACCGGCGCCAAGGCCGGGAACTACGTCATCGCCGGCGACACCAGCGGTCCGGTCGGCATCATCACCTCCGGCCAGCCGAACACGGGCGACCTCGGGCCGGAACTGAACGCGGTGACGGTGACGAACACCCAGACCTACAACCAGAACCCCATCACCGTCATCGATGCGCTCAACCAGGCCTCGGGCAACGGCTCCAACGGGCAGCAGGGATCGTCCGGCACGCCGGGCGGGATCCCGAACCAGGCCAACACGCCGCCCAATCCGCTCGCGCAGCTGGTGATGTCGAGTCCGGGCGGCCAGAATCCGGGGGATCAGCCGCCCGCTTTCCAGTCGGCGATCACGTTCCTCATCAACAGCTTCTTCGGGCCGCCCCCGGGACCCAACTCGGGCAATGGCGGCAACGTCATCATCCCCAATCTGCTCACCGCCGGATCGGGCGGCGGCTCGCAGGGCGGATCCTCGGACTTCAACAACATTCCCGGCTGGGGCAACCCGGCGCTCTGGCAGTGACGGGGGACGGTCCTTTGAGCTGGCGCCCCATGCCACGACCGGCCCGGCGATATGCCTACCACGCGCGAGCCGCGGTCGCGCTGGCGCTGGCGATCGGCTGTCCCGCGACGGCCGCCCAGACCCTGCCGGGCTCGGTCCAGCCCGGCCGCGACCGCCCTGCCCCGGACGTGCCGAGCCAGCCGGACTTCGATTTCCGCATCGAGGCACCGCACCGGTCGCCGGTGCAGCGCGCCGTCGACCAGGTGCACTTCACCCTGCGGGCCATCCATGTGAACGGCGGCACGGTGTTTCCCGAGAGCGCCTTCAGCGCCCTGTACCAGGATCTGATCGGCAAGGACGTCACCCTGCCGGACATCCTCGACGTGGCCGACAAGATCGAGAAGCTGTACCGGGACGCCGGCTACATCCTGGTGCGCGCCTATGTGCCGCCGCAACAGGTGGACGACGGCGAGTTCACCATCAACATCGTCGAAGGCAAGATCGCCAACATCACCGTGCGCGGCGGCTTCCCCGCTACCCAGCGGCGCGTGCAATCCTATCTCGACGATGCGGTCAACATAGCGCCGCTGCCGCTCGCCACCATGGAACGCGGCCTGCTGCTGGCGAACGACCTGCCCGGCGTGGTGGCGACCGGCGTGCTGACGCCGGCGCAGGATGTCGCCGGCGCATCGGACGTTGTGGTCGATATCGTCCAGCCCCGCTTCAGCGGCGGGCTGGGCGTTGACAACCGCGGCTCGCGCTTCTCGGGCAACTGGACGCTGGCCGGCGACGTGCAGGTCAACTCGCTGTTCGGCGACGACCAGCTGTCCGGCTCGGTGACCATGTCTCCCGACGCCAGCAAGCAGATCGCCGGCCAGCTCCGCTACCGCCGCGCCATCGTCGACGACGGTCTGATCGCCAGCGCGTTCGGCACCATCACCCACGGCCAGCCGGGCTCGACCCTGAAGGCGTTCGAGGTGCTCACCGACAGCTGGGCGGCGGGATTCCGGCTGACCTACCCGGTCATCCGCACGCGGCGGCAGACCCTGCAGATCGACGGCGGCTTCACCGCCCAGGACGCCGACGTGGACATCCTCGGCGTCGGCCTCAGCCATGACCAGTGGCGGGTGATCGACGTCAGCGTCACCTATCTGCACAACAACTGGCTGGGCGGCGCCTGGGCGGCCAGCGTCGACGTCGCCCAGGGCCTGCCCATTTTCGGCGCGACCGAAAGCCGCTCGCCCGGGTTGTCGCGGTTGGGCGCCGTCACAGACTTCACCAAGATCACCGGCTTCCTGCGCTACAGCGCGCTGCTGGGCGCCCGCTTCTCTGCCGTGCTGACCGCGCAGGGCCAGTTCGCCTTCAATCCGCTGATCACCGGCGAGCAGATCGCCTTCGGCGGCGTGAACATCGGCCGCGGCTACGATCCGGGCGGCATCACCGGCGACCACGGCATCGGCGGCTCGGCCGAGTTGCGCTACGACGTCGGTCCGCCCGGCCAGGCGGTGCTCAACCTGCAGCCCTACGCCTTCGTCGACGGCGCGCGGACCTGGTACATCCAGCGGGGCGCGGCGGCCGATCCGGACCTGATCAACCAGTACATCGTTTCGGTCGGCGGCGGCCTGCGCGGGTTTTTCCCGCACGACATCACCGGCAGCGTGGAAGTCGCGACGACGCTGAATCCCGTCGCCGGCAGCGACCGCGGCAGGAAGCGGACGACGGTGTTCCTTACCGCCGGCGTCAGGTTTTGAGGGGCGGCGGCGCGATGCGACACATGACACGCCCGGCACTCGTCCTCGCGGCCCTGTTCCTCGGCGCCGCCGCGCCCGCGCAGGCCGCGGAGGCGCCCGGCAACACGGTCGGCGGTGAAACCTGCCGTGCCGGCGGCGTCGCCACGCCAGCCCGGAGCCAGGACGTCCTGTGCGGCGCGGACCTGCGGCCCGCCGGGTCGTTACGCCTGAGCATCCCGAAGATCACGCTGCCCGCCGATCCGGCGGCGCGCCGGTCGGCGATCATGGCGGCGGCCCGGTCGGATCCCCAGAGCGCGCTCAATGCCGCCGACCGGCTGCGCTGCGACGCCGGGCAGGAAATCGGCCCCGACGAGGTCCTGGTGATGTGCGAGAACCGCGGCGACAGCTGGCCGCGCATCGTGGTGCTGTCGGCGACCGGCGGTGGGCTGATCGAAGCCGAAGGCCTGCCGGGCATGCTGCCGGCGCTGATCGCGGCCATTGCGGCGCAGCCCGGCGCGAAGGCGCCCGCGGGCCAGGCCGAGGCCGGGCTCGCCATCCTGCGGGCAAAGTATCCGGCGGGCGTCCTCGAGCTTCAGGCCGCCGATCTGGCGCTCTACCAGCACGCCGTCGAGCTGGGCCGGCTCTACAGTAGCGCCGGCAACTATCCGGCGGCCGAGGCGGCCTACCGCGATGCGCTCGACGTGCAGACGAGAATTTTCGGCCCCGGTTCCGCCGCCGTCGGTCAGGCGCTGGCCGAGCTGGGGCTGCAGGTGAGCAACCAGAGCCGATTCGACGAGGCGGCGGCGCTGTTCCGGCGCGCCACCCCGATCGTGGAAAGCGGCTCCAGCGAGGCCGCCCGGGCGCGGTTCAATGCCTATCGGGCGCTGAACGCGGCGAACCAGCGCAACTATGTCGACGCACTGAAATTCGCCCGGGCCGCCACGGCGGCGCGCCGGGCCGAGGTCGAGGCTGTCAAGGCCACCGCCGTCGACATGTCCGGCAACACGCCGCCGCCGATTCCCGCCTCGCTGCAGGGCGAACTGGCCCACGGGCTGCGGATCGAAGCCGAGATGGCGATCCGCCTCGACGACGTTCCGGCGGCCCAGGCCGCGGCGGAAGAGGCGCTCTACATCATCACCCAGCAAGGCGGCCTGCCCATGTGGTGGCGCCCCGACATCGTCTCGCTGATGGGCGAGATCAGCGCGCGGCAGAGCCGCGTGGTCGACGCCGAGCAGAACTTCACCGACGCGGTCGCCATGAACCGCAAGCTGTTCGGTGATCGCGGCCCCACCGCGCTAGCCGCGCTGCGGCTGGGACAGTTCTACGCCGACCAGCAGCTCTACACGGCGGCGGTCAAGGCATATCAGGAGGCGTTCGCCATGCTGGCGGCGGACCCGGTGGCGCGCTCGAAGATCGTCGCCGACCAGGTCGCCCCGTTCCTGACGGCGGCGACGGCGCTTGGAGACAAGGCGCTCGACGCGGAAATGTTCACCGCCAGCCAGCTCGTGTCGGCGGGCGTCGCCGACCAGACCATCGCCCGGGTGGCGGCACGCGAAGCCGCCGCCGATCCCGCGCTCGCCGACCAGATCCGCCAGGCCCAGGAGCTCCAGCGCAGGCTGGACGGCCTGCGCATCGACTTCGCCACCGAGCAGGCCAAGCCCGATAGCGACCGCGACGCGGCGCGCGAGAAGGCCATGTCCGACGAGATCGAGGCCTCGGCCGCGCGCACTGCGGCGGCGTTCGCCGCCGTGCGCGAGAAGTTCCCGGACTACGCCCGGCTGGCCGAGCCGGGCACCGTCGCGCTGGCCGACGTGCAGGCGCAGCTGCGCCCCGCCGAGGCGTTCGTCAGCTTCGTGATCGGCGTACACCAGAGCCACGTCCTGCTGGTCACCCGGGACGGCCTGACGGTGCGGCCCGTGGCGGCGAGCGCGACCAGCCTCGCCGACGACATAGGCGATCTGCGCACCGCCTTCACCCTGCGCCTGGGCAAGCCGCCGGCATTCAGCCTGAAGTCCTCCCACGCGCTCTACCGGCAGTTGCTCGGGCCGGTCGAGGCCGGGCTGGCGGGCGCGGACCATCTCATCGTCGCCGCGGCCAGCGACCTGGCGAGCCTGCCCCTTGGCCTGCTGGTGACGTCTGATCCCGGTGACGGCGGCGACTACGGCAAGGCGGCGTGGCTGGTGCGCCGCGCGGCGATCAGCCAGATTCCGTCGGCCCGCGCCTTCCTCTCGCTGCGCACGGCGCGCCGCGCCGCGCCGGGCCGTCCCTATCTCGGCATCGGCGATCCGTCCTTCGCCGGCGTGGGTGTCGGCGCCGACAAGGCGCTCGACGACCTCGCCCAGGTCTGCCAGCCCGGGGGACCGGCCGATGCGGCGCTGCTGCGCACCCTGCCGCTGCTGCCGGACACCGACGCCGAGGTGCGCGCCGTGGCGCGGAACCTGCGCGCCGGACCCGACGACGTTCTGCTCGGCGCCCAGGCCACCGAAACCGCGCTGCGCTCCCGCCCGCTCGACAGCTACGGCGTGCTCTATTTCGCCACCCATGGCCTGCTGCCCGGCGAACTGCACTGCGAGTCCGAACCGTCGCTGGTGCTGTCGCCGCCGGCGACGCCGGCCGTTTCGCCGGACAGCGACGGACTGCTGACCGCCAGCGAGATCGCGGGGTTCAAGCTCAATGCCGACCTGGTCGTGCTGTCCGCGTGCAACACGGCGGCGGCCGGCGGTTCCCATTTCGGCGGCGGCGCCCTGCACGGCCTCGCCGACGCGTTCTTCAACGCCGGCGCGCACGAGGTGCTGGCGAGCCACTGGGAGGTGCCGTCGGCGGAAACGACCCGGCTCATGACCGGGGTCTTCGCGGGGCTGGCCGGCGATCCGACCGGGGACGTGGCGGAAGCGCTGCGGCAGTCGCAGCTGGCGCTGATTGGACAGGCGGCGTCGTCCCATCCATTCTACTGGGCGGCCTTCACGCTGATCGGTGACGGCGCAAGGCGCGGGGGAGGTGCATCGTGAAGCGGCTCTTCGTCATCGCACTGTTCGCAGCCGGCTTCTGGGTCGGCGAAGCCTCGGCCGCCGCCCTGGTGGTGGTCGATGCGCGCGGCATCGCGCTCAAACCCGGCACCGTCCTGCAGTCCGGCGCGGTGCTGCAGCTGAAGCAGGGCCAGCATGTGACCCTGATCACCGAAACAGGGTCGACGCTCAAGATTTCCGGCCCTTATGACAAGCCGCCGGTGGCGGTGGAGGGCGGCGGCGTCACCCTGTCCAGTACGCTTCAGGCACTGGTGACGCAGCGCGAGGCCCGCCGGGGCGAGTTCGGCACCACCCGCGCCGCGACGCTGGCCAAGCTGCCCGATCCCTGGCTGGTCGACGCCACCCATGGCGGCAGCGGCTGCATGCTGGAGTCCCGCCAGCCCGTATTCTGGCGCCAGGCCGTCGACGCGGCGTCGACGCTGACCGTCGAGCCGACCGACCGCAGCTGGAAGGCGCGGGCCACCTGGCCCGCCGGACAGGACCGCCTGTCGATCACCACGGACGTGCCCATGCGCGGCGGAGAGACCTATGTGGTGAGCGTGGGCGGCGTGGAATCGGCCATCACCATGGTGTCGGTGCCGGCCGCGCTGACCAATGACGCCATGCGCACCGCCTGGATGGCGGAAAAGGGCTGCGAGGCCCAGGCGACGGCCCTGCTGCAAACGCAAAAATGACCGGTGCCGCCAGCAACCGCGCCGCCCGGCCGGGGCGCGGCCGGCGGATCGCCTCGGCGGCGCGGTTCGTCGGCCTGGCGGCGCTCGCGGCGGTACTGGCCACGCTCGTCACCGACAAGCTGACCTTCGTCTCCCGTGTCGACCAGTTCGTGCAGGACTGGCAGATCGCCTCGGTGTTCGCGCCGCACGAGGAGCAGGATCGCGACATCGTCATCGTCGCCATTGACGAGGACACCCTGCGCGGCTTCGCCTACCGGTCTCCGGTGGACCGCCGCTTCGTCGCCGAACTCCTCGAGCGGATGGCGGCACACCGGCCGAAGGCCATCGGCCTCGACCTGCTGCTCGACCAGCCGACGGAACCCGACAAGGACCAGGCCCTGCGCGAGACGCTGCGCACCATCCAGGTGCCGGTAGTCGTCAGCTACATCGTTTCCGGCAACGTCGTGACGCCCGAGCAGAAGGCGTATGAGGACGCGATGATCGCGCCGCGCCAGCGCGCCTTGGCGGACCTGCCCACCGACCAGTTCGACACCGCCCGCTTCCTGTTCCCGGGCCGGCGCATGGAGGACGGCCGCTACGTCATGGGCTTCGCGCGCGCGCTTGCCGCGGCGGCTGGTGTGCCCACTCCGGAGGCCCAGGTGCCGATCATCTGGCGCGGCCGCCCGGCGCCTACGCCCACCGACCTCAATCCAAAGCCGTTCCGCCAGGTTTCGGCCACGGTAGCCGGATTCATGCCGGCCTCGTGGTTCACCGACAAGATCGTGCTGATCGGCTCCGACGTCACCCTGGTCGACCGCCACCGCACGCCGTTCTCGGTCACCCAGGCAGGCGATGCGGGCCAGTTGCCCGGCGTGGTCATCCAGGCGCATATCCTGTCGCAATTGCTGCACCAGAAGCCCTCGCCGCTGGTGGGCTGGGGTGCGAATTTCGCCATCGCCCTGCTGTTCGCGCTGGCCGGCGCGGCCCTGGGGGTCGCCAATGCCGCGTTGCTGCCCCGCGTCCTGGCCGGCGCCGTGTTGATCGTGCTGCTGTGGGTGGGCGGCATCGCCCTGTTTCACTATCAGGGCGTCATCATCGGCCTCATCGCGCCCACCCTGTCGCTGATCGGCGCCTTCACCGTGCTCGACTCACTGGGCGGCCGCGACGCCCGCCGCCAGCGCGAGTTCATCCAGGGCGCGTTCTCGCGCTACGTCTCGCCCAAGGTGGTCGAGCAGATGGTGCAGGACCCCTCGCGAATGTCGCTGGAGGGCGAGCGCCGCCAGATGACCTACCTGTTCTCCGACATCCAGAACTTCACCACCATGTCGGAGAAGATGGACTCCAAACCGCTGGCGGAACTGCTCAACGCCTATCTGGACGGGATGACCAGCATCGTTCTCAAATATGACGGCATGGTCGACAAGTTCATCGGCGACGCGGTGTTCGCCATCTTCAACGCGCCCGTGGACCTGCCCGACCACGCGCAGAAGGCGGTGCAGTGCATGCTGGACATGGACGATTTCTGCGAGAGCTTCCGCGAGGAATGGAACCGGAAAGGCGTGCCGCTGGGCGTGACCCGGATCGGCGTGCATACCGGCGCCTCGGTCATCGGCAATTTCGGCAGTACCGCGCGCTTCACCTATACGGCACAGGGCGACGCGGTGAACACCGCGGCACGGCTCGAGGGCATCAACAAATATCTCGGCACGCGCCTGTGCGTCAGCGGCGCCACGCGGGCGCTTTGCCCCGATCTGGCGTTCCGGCCGGTCGCCTCGGTGGTGCTGAAGGGAAAAACCGAAGCCCTGGAGCTATGGGAGCCTTTGCACGGCGACACTTATTCGCCAGACTTCCTGCGGAATTATGACGCGGCCTACGAGCGGCTCAGGGCACGTCAGGCGGATGCGGCCGACCTGTTCGCCGCACTGCTCGCCCTGACGCCGGACGATCCGTGTGTTTCGCTGCATGTCAGGCGGCTCGCGGAAGGCGAGTCCGGCGTGGAAATGGTGATGACCGAAAAATGATCGTCTGGTCCGCTCTCGCGATCGCCGTCCTGCTCGCCGTCCGCCTCTGGGGCGGCGAAATGCTCGGCGAGTATTTCTCGCCGAAGACCACGCGGGACATCCTCAGTGGCGTCACCGTGGCCCTGGTCGTCGCTTCCACCCTGTTCCTCGACGGTCTGATCCGGCACTTCTACTGGCACCGTTACTGGCGGCGGCGCCGTGGGCGCGAGACCCCGGCGCTGATCCGCGACATCCTGACCATCAGTCTGCTGCTGCTCGGCCTGTCGATCGGCCTGTGGTGGCAGGAAGGTCTGTCCTTCACCGGCCTGATCACCGCGTCGGGCGCGACGGCGGTCATCCTGGGCATCGCGCTGCAGACCGTGATCCAGGACATGTTCAGCGGCCTGTCGATCAATATGGACGGGTCTTACGCGCTCGGCGACTGGCTCACCGTGTTCTCCGAGGAGATGCCCGAGCCGGTCTATGGCTGCGTCACCGGGCTGACCTGGCGCTCGACGTTCCTCATGCTCGAGGACGGTCGCCGGCTGATGGTGCCCAACCACATGATGACGTCCAATCCGGTGCTGAACCACAGCCGGCCCGCCGACGCCAAGCGCTACCAGGTCGAAGTGTGCGTCGACAACCGCGTGGCGTGCGACCGGGCCGCCGACGTGCTGCTCGGCGAGGCGATGAAGGCGACCCGCGCGGCGGGCCTGACCTCGTCGCCGGAGCCTACCGTCGTCATCGACCGGTTCGACGACGACGCCATCTACTTTCAGGTCCGGTTCTATGCCTATCCCAGCCGGATCGCCCCGACGGAGGCCCGCTCGATCATGTATTTCGCCATGATCAACGTGCTGCAGCGGCTCGAGATTCCGCTGCCGGTCGAGCAGGTCGAACTCTCTCCCGTGCCCGAGCTCGCCTACAATATGGGCCCCGACTCGATTCCCGAGGGGCTGCGCCACGCCAGCCTTTTCGCCGACGTGCTCGACGACGAGCAGATCCTGCTGCTCGCCACCAGGTGCGCCGTCTCCGAGTTCCGCAAGGGCGCCGTGCTGATGGAACAGGGAGCGGCGGCATCGTCCATGTTCATCATTCTCGAAGGCGCCGCGCGCGTCACCCTCGCCCTGCCGGGCGGCGTACCGCAGGAACTCGCCGTGCTCTCCGGCGGCGACGTGGTCGGCGAGATGTCGCTCATGACCGGTGCGCCCCGCTCGGCCACAGTCACGGCGGCGACACGGATGCGCGCCCTCGAGATCACCAAGGAGTCGATCGAGGAATTGCTGCAGCGATCGCCCGAGCTGCTGCAGAGCTTCAGCGAGCTGCTGGCCCGCCGTCAGCAGGAACAGACCGACCTGGCGAACCGCGCGGTGTTCAATTCCGTCCAGAAGGACATGATGGCCCGGATGAAGGCCTTCTTCAGCCGGGTGCTGGGGTAGCCGGTGCGGCTGCTAGGCCATCTCTGGATCGACGTAGTTGGCGAGATACGACTCGATCAGTCGGTCGATCGCCTGCCGCGACACCCGGTTGTAGTCGGTGCTGAAGCCAAGCGTGGCCACCATCTTCCAATGGCCGTACATGGTGATGACGATCAGGTAGCCCAGTTCCCGGCAACCGCTCTGGGGCAGCGTGGGATGGCTGATCTGGATCTCGTGCGCCAGGGTCTGCTGCAGCAGCGAGTACTGTTCGTGTAGGTTCTGGCGCACGCGCCGGCTGGTGCCGGCCAATGCGAACAGCGCATCGTAGACGCTGTCGTCGGCCGGCTTGGGCAGCCCCTTGTCGGCCAGGAAATCGAAGTAGAAGTCCAGGAACACGCCGAGCCTGCGGCTGCTGTCGGCGGCAATGATGCCCTTCATCAGGCAGTCGCGGTAGGTGGCGGCCAGCGCGTCGCACAGGGCGACCGCGGCATCTTCCGAACTGGGGAAATAGTGCCGAATCAACTGCCGGGACATTTCTCCGTGGCGCGCGATCTCGTCATTGCTCGGAAGGCTGATGCCGTCCGACTGGATGGCCGCATACAGCGCCTGCACGATCTCGGGCCGACGAATCTCAGCGATCTTCTTGACCAATGCGGTTCTCTTGCTTGGGTGGCGTAGCACCCGTGGCGCGCGGGCCGTCATTCCCCCTGACGGAAGGACTTAATACCGAATCGGGCGGATTCCAAGGCCGGCCGCTGCAGCGAGCGGCCGTTGCCGCGCGCGGCACCATCATACCGCGCGCGCCGGCCTGTGGCGAGGTCGCGAAACTGTCACGAAGGAAAAATATTTTCCTTTTGTAAATAAATCTTGGCAACTGACGGCGAATTGCCGTTCAATTGGAATACATCCCGCATGGAATTTAATTCGGCGGCATGTTGGCGGCACTCGCACTGCGAAGGGCCAGCTTGAGGGGGCGGTCCCGGCGGGTGCCACGAAAGGCATTCGATGGGGGCTTATATGCAGCAGTCGACGTTTCCGCCACGGCCTGCGACCAGGCATTTGGGGTCCGGTTCCGCATCGTCCTCCAGGCCCACGAGGGTCTGGGGAACCGCAGCGAAGGGCAAGCGGCCGAACTTCGTGGCAACATGGCTGGTCGTCGGCGCGGCGCTGGTCGGCGCAGGTGCCACTGCGCAGCAAAGCAACCTGCTGGTTAATTTCGCCGCCCACATCTTCCTCGCTGGCGCTGATTTGGGCACGGCAGGCGGGGACCGTTAGCCGCTCACCCACCGATCCTTTATTTTCATACAAGATATTTTATTTTCATTACGAAAATTTCTCTGGAATCCCGATCAAATTTCCGTTCTGATGGAATTAGGCGATTCTGGAGGGTTCCTGGGGTGTCCCCGGGGCCACGTAGGCAGTAGCCTGGACAATTAGCCAAATATCTCTCCGGAATTTGCTGCTCACAGCTTCCGAGGGGGCGCGGAAACTGGAAATGCCCTCTCGCTGGTCTTTGGCCAAAGGGGGAAATGGTGTTGGAATTAGTTGATACGGGTTTGTTCGTTACTGCCCGCAGGGCCGCAGTTCTTGCTTCGGGAGTTTTTTTTCTGAACGTTGCGCCGGTTTCGGCACTCTGCTCAGACAATGCTCCAGGCAACGGCGCCACGGTCACCTGTGACTCTTCAGCGCCCAACCCCGATACCACAGGGGTCCAGGCATCCGGTTCGACGGGCGTGACGGTAAACGTCGAGAATGGCGCACGCGTTGAAACTTCTCAGGGCGCAATAGACCTCGGGGCCGACACAGAGGTCAACATTGAGGACAGCGGTACCGTCAAGGCCGTTGGGTTCAATGACGAAGCCGCGATTACCGTCGGCGCCGGCTCGACAGTCCACGTGATGGAGGGTGGCCTTCTCGATATTCGAGGCGTCGGCAACACCGAGTTCTACGGCATCGATCTTGTCGGCGGCAATTCCACCGTAACCGTGGACGGCAGCATTTTCCTGAGAGCCGAGGGGCTCCAGGATAGCCATGTCGGCGTCTGGGGCCAAACCGGCGGCAATACCGTCGCCATAGGCGAGACCGGCATGATCACCGGCTCCGTAACCACCGACGGCACCGGCTCGGCGATCGAACTCACCACGAGCGGGCCGGACGGCAATGCCGTCGTCCACAACGGCACGATCGATCTAATCTCGAACATAAGTGGTGAGGCGGGCGCCCGCGGCATCGTGATGCGCAACAATGTGGAGGCCCTGTCCACCGTTGCGACGGGCGCGAACTCGCTGATCCAGACACCACTCGAAGGCATTTTCCTTTCGGGAGGTGACTACGACGTGACATTGGCCGGTGAAATCGTCACCCAGAATATGGGCGGCGAGGCGTTCCTCTACAACGCAAGTCCCATCCGGGGCGTCATCGATGTGGACGTGCTGGGAACCGCCACCCTGTCGACAACGGGAACCAACGCCGTAGGCATAAGCATCCTCACGCCCAATAGCGCCTATGTGCACCTCGCGGACGGCGCCAGCATCACCACGACCGGGGATTCGTCGCAAGCAATCGAAATCGACCGGCCCATTGTCGACGCCGTGGTCCAGCTGGACGAAGGCAGCACGCTGATGACCTCGGGCGACGGTTCGCCGGGCCTTACGTTCACCACGCAAACCTCGGGCAGCCTGGCCAGCCTCGGCCCCTTCGAGTTCGACCTGAACGGGAGCATCATCACCGAGGGCGTGAACTCGACCGGCGCATCTTTCCTGCTGTCACGGCCGAGTTCCGCACCCAACGAGCTGATCGAGACCAATGTGGATGTCGGCGGCGATATTGCGGTGTCCGGCAGTGGCGCGTCGGGCATCTTTCTCGGCGTACGCCAGAACACCGCGACCACCCTGGATGTAACGGGCAGCATCTCGGCGACGGGAGGCGGCAGCGGCATCGTCTTTGTCGGCAATGGCAGCACCACGCTGCCTCGTCCGACCGTCACCATCGACATCGCCGAGGGTGCGAGCGTCATCGCGGACGGCGCCGCGGCCATCAGACAGGATGTGTCCCTCGACCGGGTTCGCATCGATACGGACATTCGGATCGCGGGACACATCGAAGGCACCGATGAAAACGGCGTGACCCTGGACCTGGTCGGGTATCAGGGCGACGACACGCTGACCATCCTGCCAACCGCGACGATCATGGGCCGCATCGACCTTGGATTGACAGGGGCGTTCAATGACACGCTGATCTTCGACGGGGACTCCGGCACGACGGGAACAATCGACTACGGGTCCGGAGGCGTTCCCATCGTGAAGGGGCAGGAGCGCATTGAAAAGCGCGGCGAAGGCACGTGGGTGTTCGAAGGAGACGCCGTTCCAGTGGAAACCGACCTGGTGCCCGCCACGGTGTTCGAGGGAAGCCTGGTTATCAACGCCAACCTTCCTGGCATGGATGTTATCAACCAGATTGGCGCAACCGTGCAGGGAACCGGCACGATCGGCAATCTGAACAGCAGTGGCACAGTCGCGCCTGGTAATTCCGTCGGCATGCTGACGGTTGTCGGTGATTTCGTCCAGGATTCGGACGGCGTCCTGCAGATAGAGATTGGCCCGAGCGGGAGTTCCGACCTGATCACCGCAACCGGCACCGCGATGCTGGACGGCACGCTCGAAATCTTAGTCGCCGACAGCGCCATTGCCCCCGGCGACACCTTCACCTTCCTGATCGCTGACGGGGGCGTGGTGGACGGTGTCTTCGACAACGTCATCATGCCGGCCAATCTGGATGCCGTAGTGGTGGTGGGCGCCAACCAGATCGATCTTCAGATCAACGGCTTCTTCGTGCCAGGCTGCAACCAGAACGGCGCCAGTGTCCTGTGCGTCGGCATCGACCCGGACGGGTTCGAGAACGCCGACGATACCGATCTGGACGTGCTGGTCGAATCCGATGCGACCGTAAACAACCCATCGGGCAGCGGTCTCGTACTCTCGGACGGCGCCACGATCGAAAACCAGGGCACGATCGACGTTTCTGGCAACGGCATCGATGCCGGCGACAGCACGATCGTCACGAACGGTTCCGAGGCGGCCATCACCGCAGGCGGTGACGGCGTGGCCGTCGACGACGGCAGCACGATCACCAATGCCGGTGAGATCGAAGCCGCGGCGAATGGCATTCGCGGCGGCACCAATCTGACCGTCGTCAACCAGGCCGGCGCGACGATCACCGGCGGAGGCGGCACCGCGATCCTTGCCGCTGCCGGGAACGACCAGGTTCACAATGCCGGCACCATCAACGGTGACGTGCTGCTGCTGGGCGGCGACGACTCCTATACGACCGATGTGAGCACCGGTGTGGTCAATGGGGGAGTGGTCAATGGCGGCATCGGCGAAGACGACCTGGGCCTGACCGGAACGGGAAGTTTCGATCTGGGTCAGATCGGCGCCGGCTTTCAGGGCTTCGACAGCCTGGCGATCCGCGATGGCGGCGATGTCACGGCGACCGGTACGAGCCCCGATGTCGGTCCCGCCAGCATCGACGGCACCAGCTCGCTTGTGCTCGCCGCAGGCAGCATGCTCGTTACGTCAGACGTCCTCACGGTGGAGGCCGGTGGAACATTCGGCGGCAATGGCACGCTGGAGGGCATCCTGGTCAGCGATGGCACGATTGCGCCCGGCGAGTCGATCGGCACGCTGACTATCGACGGCAATTTCGTGCTGAACGCCGACGGTGTGCTGCGGATCGAGATCGGCCCGACCGGACAGAATGACGTGATCGCGGTCACCGGCCTCGTGGATGTGGATGGGACGCTCGATATCCTCCTGTCCGACCCCAACGTCCAGATCGGCAACGTCTTCACGTTCCTGACGGCCGGCGACGACATTCTCGACGGCAGCTTCGACACGGTCATCGAGCCGGAAGGAATCAGCCTCGCAATCAACCGGAACCCCAACGATATCAACGTCGAAATCCTTGCGATAACGGTAGGCGGCGGCTGTGTGCAGACCGGCACCGGCGTGCTTTGCACCGGCATCGATGGCGATGGTTTCGAGAATACGACCGATACGGGGCTCGATGTGCTGGTCGAAGCCGGCGCGGAGGTTCTCCATCCGTCCGCGAACGGCCGGGGTCTGAACCTGGGGGACGACGCGACTGTGGACAACCAGGGTCTCATCGACGCCGACGGCAATGGCATCCTCGCCGGGGATAGCGCGGATATCACCAATCAGACCGGGGCAACGATCGTGTCCGGTTCCCAGGGCATTGCCGCGGGGGACGACGCCGTGGTCACAAACGACGGCACGATCGAGGCGGGCGCGGTCGGCGTCGCGGCAGGCGCCAATGCGATGATATCCAACACCGGCACGATTGCGGGCTTGGTGAACGAAGGCATCAGCCCCTCTGACGCCGGGGTCTCCATTGTCAGTGGCAGCGTCATCAACACCGCTTCCGGCGCGATCAGCGGCGACAGCGGCGTGCGCGTTACCGGCGGTGAAGGCACTGTCGAAAATTCGGGGCAAATCATCGGCAATGAACTCCGCGGCGTCCAACTCGACGCCGGGGGCGTGGTAGCCAACAATTCCGGCGCGTCGATTGCCGCCGATATCGCGGTTTGGATTCAAGGCAGCACGGGCGACGTCGACAACGATGGAACGATCGTCACGACGTCCGCGACCGGTGAAGGGGTCAGGCTCGATAATGGCGGTACGATCGACAACAGCGGCACCATTGATACCACGTTCGGAGGCACGGCCATCGAGGTCAGGGAAGCCGTGGGCACGGTGGTCAACAGCGGCTTGATCGACGCGGGCGCCACGGGCGTAGAGATGCTCGCGGGCGGCATGGTCAGCAATGAATCAGGTGCGACGATCCAAGGCGATTCCGGCGGCGTCTCGATCTTGCAGGCCGGTACGGTCATCAATGACGGCACCATTATCGACAATGGCGGCGCCATAGAAGGCGCCGGCGTGACTGTCGAGGGGGGCAACGTCACCAATAACGCCGGGGCGATGATCTCCGGTTCATACAACGGCGTGGCGCTTGGCGCGGACGGGGGGACCGTAACCAATCACGGCACCATCGTTACGACCGGCGGTTCCATTCCGGGAAGCGGATCGATCGTCGGCCGGGGCGTCAACCTCCGGATGGGCGGCACCCTGGAGAATACCGGAACCATTACGGGCGGCACGGCCGGAGTCGAAGCCCTGTTCGGCGCCACCGTCATCAACAACAGCGGCACCATCCAGGCCACCGACACGGCGAACCGTGACGGACTGGGAATCTCCATCCGGCTCGCCGCCGGTTCGGTGACGAACAACGGCAGCATCCTCTCCGGTAGCCAGGACATCGCAATTCAGTTCGACCCGATCAACGCATTCGACGATACCGTGACACTGCGGCCCGGCTCCGTGTTGCAGGGCTCGGTCATCGGCGGCGCGGGCAACGACGCCCTCATCCTCGAGGGCGGCACCGGCACAAACGGCCTGCTCAGTCTCGACGACTCGCCGGTGCTGGAGTTCGAAACCATCGACAAGAACGGCGATGGTTCATGGACCGTCGCTGGCGGTGACGGTTCGACGACCGGCAGTTTCGCCATCAACGTGGGTAGTGTGACATTGGATGACGCCATCGTCGGGGCGGACGTCACGGTCGGCAGTGGAGCCCTGCTCGAGGGCAACGGCATGGTCGGTGATCTCACCAACAGCGGCGAACTGCAGCCCGGCATGTCGATTGGCGCCATCAATGTGGTCGGCGACCTCGTCCAGACCGCCGACGGTGTCCTGCGGATAGAGATCGGTCCGACCGGCATCAACGACCTGATCGCCGTGGCCGGCACCGCCGACATGGACGGCACGCTGAGCTTGGTCCTGTTCGACGCGAACATTCAGGCCGGTGACATCTTTACCTTCCTCACCGCCGATGGCGGCGTGACTGACGGCATATTCGACGACCTGGTTATGACGGAAGGGCTGGAAGTCAACGTGACGGCCGGTGCCAACCAGATCCAGATCGAGGTGGTCTCGCTGACCCTTGGCGGCTGCGAGCAGACCGGCCTGAGCGTCCTTTGCGAAGGCGTCGACAGCAACGGCTTCGAAAACACGACCGATACCGGGCTCGACATCGTCGTGGAACCGGACGCGGTCGTGCTGAATGTGGACGGCAACGGCCTCGATCTGGGCGACGGCAACACCGTGCTCAACCAGGGCACCATCAACGTCGCGGGAGACGGCATCCACGCCGGCGACGACAACACCATCGTCAATGCCTCGTCCGACACCATCATCGCCGGCGGCAGCGGCATCGTGACCGGCGACGGCAGCGACGTTTCCAATCCGGGCACCATCACCGCGGAAGGCGACGGCATCGAGACCGGCGCGAACAGCATCGTCGACAATTCGGGCACGATCACCGCGGGAGATGACGGCATGACCGTCGGCAGCGGCAGCGACGTGCTCAACACCGGCACCATCGAATCCCTCGACATCGCCATCCTCGCCGGCAACGACCACGACGCCGACCTGGACGGCGACGGCAATGCCGGCATCGTCAACGAAGGGCTCATCGATTCCCAGGTCGACGGCATCGTCGCTGGCGACAACAACGTTATCGTCAACCGCGGCGACATCTTCGCCCGTCACGCCCGGGCGGACGCGCCCAATGACGGAGACTTCAACTTCCTCGCCAATTCCGCGCTGACCCAGCAGGGCACGGGCATCGGCGTCGGCAGCGACAACATGGTGATCAACGAGGCGGGCGCGACCATCACCGCGCACAATGCCGGCATCGCCACCGCGCTGCCCGACGGCACCGGCAACACCATCATCAACGAAGGCACCATCGACGCCCTTTCGCTGGTGGACCCGGCCGATTTCGGCTTCGGGACCGGAATCCTCGCCGGCGACGACAATTTCATCGAGAACCGCACCGGCGCCGTGATCCACGCCAACGCCTCGGGTATCAATGCGGGCGCGGGCAGCATGGTCACCAACCAGGCCGGCGCCACCATCAACGCCGTGACCAACGGCATCGCCATCGGCTCGTTCGACGGCACCGGCGGTACGGCGGTGAATGACGGCGAAATCAACATCAGCGGCGGCACGTTCGGCGGCACCGGCTTTCTGATCTGGGACGGCGTGACCGCCACCAACAATGGCACGATCAATTCCGCCGCCAGCGGCTTCTACGTCAATTCCGGCGTGGGCTCGGTTCTCGTCAACAATGGCGAGATCAATGCCGGCACCAACGGCTTCGATCTGTTCGCCGGCAGCACCGTCACCAACGGGGCGGATGGCGTCGTCAATGCGACCGGCGGCGTGGGCAGCGACGCCATTGCAGCATTCGGCGCCGACAACGTCATCATCAACGAGGGCGAACTGCTCAGCACCGGCGGCAACGGCATCGGCATCTACGCTGTGGGGCCGACGAGCATCGACAATGCCGGGCGCATCGAAGGCGGAGCGGCAGCGATCCAGGGCGGCGGCGGCGTCGAGACCATCACCAACATGGGCGTGATCGTGGGCGATGTCCTGCTGGACGGCGGCGACGATATCGTGTCGCTTGGCGAGGGCAGCGTGGTCACCGGCGGCCTCGACGGCGGCGGCGGCACGGATTCGGTCACAAGCACGGGCGCAAGCGCCTTCGAGGGCTCGATCACGGCGGTCGAGGCGCTCACGGTGGAGGGCGGCACCCTCTCCCTATCCCTCACCGCACCGTCCGATGTGACGGCCACGGCCGTCAATGGCGGCCGTCTCGAGCTGGAGGGCACGCTGGCCACCGGCGCAGCCACCTCAGGCAGCGGCGTGCTGGCCGGCAACGGCGTGATCGACGGCGACCTTGTCAATGGCGGCGCCACGGCTCCCGGCAGCTCCATCGGTACCCTCACCATAACGGGCGATTTCACCCAGACGGCCGACGGCTTGCTCCAGATCGAGTTCGGCCCGACCGGCCAGACCGACCTGCTCGACATAGGCGGCGCCGCCGTCCTCGACGGCACGCTGGACTACTACCTGGTCGATAACGGGGTCGAGGTAGGCGACATCTTCACCTTCCTCACCGCCGGCGACGGCGTCACCGGCACCTTCAGCCTGGCCAACAACGCGCTGGGCGCCGTCGGCAATTTCGACGTGGTCTATGGCGACTTCGACGTCTCGCTGACCGTCCTCAGTCTCGAAGGCTGCATTCAGACCGGCAGCGACGTGCTGTGCATCGGCACCGATCCCAACGGCTTCGCCAACACGGTCGATACCGGGCTCGACACGCTGGTCGAGACCGGCGCGGTCGTCAACAACCCGGGCGGCGCGGGCCTCGATCTGGGCGACGGCGGCGCCATAGAGAACCGCGGCACCGTCGATGCCGCGGCAGAGGGCATCCGGCTGGGCGCGGACAACATGCTCGTCAACCGGGGCACCATCCGGGGCGGCACGGCGGGCATCCGGCTGGACGGCGCCGGCAACACCATCGACAATCAGGACGGCGCGCTGATCGCCGGCCCGGTCGCCATCACCTCCGCCGCGTCCGGCCAGACCCTGATCAATCACACGGGCGCGACCATCGACGGCGACGTGGTGCTGTCGGGCGGCGCCAGCGCCGTGGAACTGGAGACCGGATCGTTCCTGATCGGCGGCATCCAGCTGGCCGGCGCGGGTGACATGGTCCGCCTGTTCGGCGCTGGTGAGGATCTGGTGCCGACGGATATCGTGGGCGCCGAACTGCTGGTCAAGGAAGGCGCCGGAACCTGGACGCTGAACGGCGCGCTCGCCGTCGGCGAGACCAGCCTGCGAGAGGGAACGCTGGTCGTCGGCGGCCTCGTCCCCGTGGACGACGACGAGGATGCCGAGACGCCCGACATCTTCGTTCCTGCCAGCGACGCGGTGCTGACCTCCGCGCTGGTCGACGTGTCGGGCGGCATCCTTGCCGGTCACGGCGGCATCGCCGGCGACCTGGCCGTCCGCGGCGCCGGCCGTGTGGCGCCCGGCGTGGCGGGCATCGGCACCCTGACAGTGAACGGCGACGTCGCCTTCGAACCACTGGGCGAGGCGGAAGGCGGCGTATTCCAGGCCGACCTTGCGGATGATGGCGGCCACGACCGTCTGGATGTGCGCGCCGATGACGACGGCGACGGCGGCCTCGTCGCTTTGGCCGGCAGCCTCGACGTTGTGCTGGACGGCGAGTTCGTCGAGGACGATCCGGAAACGCCCGATATCGATGAGAGCCGCGACGCCGACGGCAACCGGATCATCCAGGCGGACTTCAGCCGGGACGCCCGCGTCAGCGACATCATCGTCGCCGAGACCGCGGTCGCCGGCACGTTCGAACAAGTCGGCTTCGACGGCGGTCCGAACGACGGCGCCATCGTGGTGCGCGAAGACGATCCGACGACGGCCGAGGTGGACGAGACGGTGCGCGTGCCCGTGTTCAAGGGCTTCCTGGAATACCTGCCCGACCGGGTGCGCATCACCTCGATTCCTCACCTGGCCCCGACGGCGGCGACGCCGAACCAGGCGGCGGTCGCGGACACGCTCGATGCGGCCGTTCCCTATGGCCTCGGCACCGATCCGCTGACCGGCGTGATCGCGCAGGTAGGCGTCTCGGGCGGCATCCCGGCGGCGCTCGATGCGCTGCATGGCGAGTGGTACAACGCCTTCCACGAGGCGGCGATCAACTTCTCCCGCGGCACATTGCGCCAGGCCGAGCTGCGCTCGCTGGAGGCCCGCAGCGGCACGCGCGCCAGCTCGGCCGTCACCCTCATGCCCGGGAGCAATGCCGCCGTGGGCGCCAGCGGCGACGGCAGCCGCGCCCGGTTCTGGATCGCCGCCGGCTACGACACCCTGGACGTGGACGCCAACAACGGCTTCATGGGCTATGGCATCGACACGCTCTCAGGCTATCTGGGCATGGACTACCAGCTGACGAGCGGCCTGCTGCTGGGCGCGATGGGCGGGTTCGGCAATGCCGACCTGGACCGGGACGGCGGCACGGCGACGGGCGACATGGACAGCTGGCAGATCGCCGGCTACCTGTCGCTGTATGGCGGCGGCTGGTTCCTCGACGTCGCGGGCGGCTATGGCGAGTTCGACGCGAAGAGCAGCCGCGACATCGGCTTCGGCAGCGTCGCCCTCTCGGCCCTGTCCGACCATGACGGCGATGCCGTGTTCCTCGGCGGCCGCGCCGGATATGGCTTCGCCCTCGGCAATGGCGGCTGGGAGGCGACGCCCGAGATCGGGCTGGCCTACGTCCGCTCGCGCCAGGACGGCTTCGCCGAGACCGGCGCCGCGCCGGTCAATCTGGAGGTGGATCCGCTCGAGGCCGAGTCGCTGCGGCTCAGCGGCCAGCTGCGGCTGTCGAGGACGGTGCGGACCGGCAATGGCGGCGCGCTCGCCTATTACGTGCGTGCCGGCATCGCCCATGAGCTGGAGGACGGCCTGCGGCCGATCACTGCCCGCTTCGCCGGCACCCAGGCCGATTTCACCGTGTTCGGCCAGCCCGCATCAGACACCGTCGCGGTATTCGGCGCCGGCATCTCGGGCGAGATCGCGTCGGGGATTTCGCTGTTCCTCGACTATGCCGGCGAACTGGGCGGGCGTTTCTCGAGCCACTTCATCACCGGGGGCGCCAGGCTGCGGTTCTAGGGCCGCAGCCTGTGCGGGCCACACCTGCGTCTTCCGGCAGCTGTTCTGAAAATGGCGGTGGACGCAGTCCGGAGCGAACCACTCTCCGCCATTTTCCCTGATAACAGGGAAAAATGCAGGGTATTGCGACTGGAACTGCCACTGCAGGGCCCCTTCAATCTGGGCTAAGTGACTATAATAGCGCAATTTTTATCGAACTCGGCAACCTCGCAGGTTCCCGGTAACAGGGAATTTTCACTGCGTTAACAGGGAGCGTAACCAGCGGTAGCAGGGAACTTCGCCGTAAGCGTCCGGTGATCACACGCTTGTCCGGTTGGCCTTCGGGCCGACCTCCTTCTCACGGCTGAATCCGTGAATGGAGAAGTGATGTGCCGAGGGTGACGGCTAATAAGCGGGTGGAACTGGAGACGTTCTGGCGGTCGCATCTGGATGGCTGGCGTCGTAGCGAATTGAATCAGCGCGAGTATTGCGAGCTGCACGGGCTGCCGCTGAAGCGGTTCGGGAACTGGCGGGCCCAGTTCAAGGACGACGATGTGGGGCGGCCGCCGAAGCTGCTTCATCGCCGTGGCGGGGGCCTTAAGCATATGTCTAAGCATATGCTTAATAAGGAAACTGTCCTGCCGCCGCGGTCATACATTCCGTCGGTCAAGTCGGTGCCGGCGGGGGCGCGGCGATGCTTCAGCCCGGCGGACAAGCGGCGGATCGTCGCGGAGGCCAGCCGCCCTGGGGCATCGGTATCGGATATCGCCCGGCGGTACGGGATCAGCAAACGGCTGCTGTTCCACTGGAAGCAGGAGCTGGCTCCCTCAGTGCGACCCGAGACCACGTTCCTGCCGGTCACGATTGCCGATACCCCCTCTGCGGCGGCACTCACTGCAGCACCTGTGTCCGCGCCGCCGATCGTCGTGGAGCGACCGCCAGGGATCGAGGTCGAGCTGGCGGGCGGCCGCCGGGTGCGCTTCGACCGCGATGTCGATCCCGAGACGGTCTGCCGGCTGGTCGCCTTGCTGGAGGAGCAGCACCCATGATGCTGCTTCCTTCGGGCGTGCGAGTGCATATCGCATGCGGGCTGACGGACCTGCGCAAGGGGCTGGACGGGCTGGCGATGCTGGTCCAGGGCGTGCTGAGGCAGGATCCGTTCTCCGGTCATCTGTTCGTCTTCCGCGGCGGTAAGGCCAACCTGATCAAGATCGTGTTCTGGGATGGGTCTGGCCTGTGTCTGTTCACCAAGCGGCTGGATCAGGGCCACTTCCCCTGGCCCAGCGCCGACGCGCACGGCGCCAGTGTGACCTTGACCTCGGGGCAGCTGGCGATGCTGATCCGAGGGCATCGACTGGCGCACGCCCGAGCGGGTATGGAAGCCGGCCGCGGCTGGCTAAAAGCCAACGGAATCAGCCAAATAGATTGGTTCGAGCGCACCGAGAGGCTATAATCTCTCATGCGGATCGATCTCGAGAATCTGCCCTCTGACGTAGAGCTTCTACACCGCCTGGTGCGTGACATGGCGGCGGTCGCCCAGGCCCGAGACGACGAGATCACCCGGCTTCAACACCTCATCAAGCAGCTGCAACACGCCCGGTTCGGCCGCCGGTCGGAGCGCCTCGATCCCGACCAGATGGCGCTGGGGCTCGAGGACCTCGATACCGACATCGGCGAGGCTGAAGCCCGCCTCCCGGTCATGGCCGCGGTTGATCCCGAACGCCGGCCTCGGCGCGCACCCCTGCCGGAGCATCTGCACCGCGAGGAGACGGTGATCGATGTGGAGAGCCGAGCGTGCCCCTGTTGCGGCGGCCGGCTTCATCCGATCGGCGAGACCACCAGCGAGATGCTGGACTGGGTGCCGGCCCAGCTGCGTGTGCTGCGCATCCGCCGGCCCAGATATGGGTGCCGTGCCTGTGGCACCATCCACCAGGCGCCGGCACCCGAGCGGCCAATCGCCAAGGGCTTGGCCACACCGGCGCTGCTGGCTCACGTGCTGGTCAGCAAGTACTGCGACCACCTGCCGCTCTACCGTCAAAGCCAGATCTTCGCTCGCCACGGTGCCGAGATCGACCGGTCGACGCTGGCAAGCTGGGTCGGCGGCGCGTGCTGGTGGCTCGAGCCGCTTCAGGCTCGACTCGCGAAGCACATCTTCGCGTCCACCAAGCTGTTCGCGGATGACACGCCGGTTCCGGTGCTGGATCCAGGCCGTGGTCGCACCAGGACCAGCCGACTGTGGGTCTATGCCCGCGATGATCGTCCGTGGGCGGGCACTGAGCCGCCGGCTGCGGTGTACTTCTACAGCCCGGATCGCCGGGCCGAACGGCCCGACACCCATCTGACGAACTTCAAGGGCATCCTGCAGGTCGATGGCTATGCCGGCTTCGAGACGTTGGCGGCAAAGCGGGAGGTGGTCCTTGCCGCCTGTTGGGCTCATGCCCGACGCAAGTTCCATGAGGTCTATCAGGCCACCGGTTCACCGATCGCCGCCGAGGCCCTGCGGCGGATCGGGGAGCTCTACGCTGTCGAGAAGCGCATCCGCGGCCGGCCTGCCGAGGCCCGCCGGCAAGCACGCCAGAAAGACGTCCGGCCGCTCGTCGAAGCGATGAAGCCCTGGTTGAATGCGGAACTGCGCCGCATCCCGAACCGGAGCGGACTGGCGGAGGCCATCCGCTACACGCTCGCCCGTTGGGCAGCGCTGTGCCGCTTCCTCGACGATGGCCGGATCGAGATCGACAACAACCCGGTCGAGCGGGCCATCCGGCCCATCGCGCTCGGGCGCAAGAACCATCTGTTCGCGGGGTCCGATGGCGGCGGTGAGCGGTGGGCCATGATCTGCTCGCTGATCACCACCGCCAAGCTCAACGACGTCGAGCCCTATACGTACCTTCGGGATGTGCTCGAGCGCATGGTCGAAGGCCGTCCGATGAGCCGGCTCGACGACCTGCTGCCATGGAACTGGGCACCGAAAACCGCCGCAGTCTGAGCCGACGTGTCACCACCGGACGCTTACACTTCGCCATTGATAATATTTTGTCCGGGCAAGTTAGGCTGATCGGATTCCACAGTCGATCCGAGAACCAAACATGACGCAATTCACCCGTAGAGAGCTCTATGATCTGGTCTGGGCGCGGCCGATGACCAAGGTTGCGGCCGACCTCGGAATATCCGATGTGGCATTGGGCAAGATCTGCATCAGGCATCGGATACCGGTGCCTGGGCGCGGGTACTGGGCCAAGGTCGCCGTAGGCAAGTCTGTCCGCAAATCACTGTTTCGCGAACTGAACGATACCAGCGTCGAGCATGTCAATATCACGGCCAGCCCTGCACGCTCGCTGCCCCCAAAGGTAAGGGAAGCGCAGGAATTCGTACGCGAGTCTATTCGTGGGTCCGCTCGAACCACGGAGCAATTACCGAGGGAGGCCGCCGGGCCGCATCCTCTTGCAGCATCTCTGCTGGAGAAACTCCGCGGCGCGAAACCGGATTTACATGGGATCGTGAGCATAAGGGGAAAGCGGTTGGTGCCATTGTCGATAGCGCCCTCGAGTGCCAATCGCGTCGCCGGGCTCTTGTCGGAACTGGTTTTCGCAGCCGAGGCTGCAGGATTTTCTCTGGCGGGAGGCGATGGTGGTCTTGAACTGGAGATTGAGGGAGAGCGCATCTCGCTTGCAGTAAATGAAACAATGGATTCTCGTCCGCATGTGCCCACCGGGGACGAGGCGGAGAAACTTCGCCGATGGGAAAAGCAATGCGAGCTCAAGCGAAAGCGCGGGCAATGGGTTTCCGACTGGGACAGGCCGAAAATTCCTGATCGGGACTATTTTCCTTCGGGGCGACTGGTCCTGGAAATCGACAGGGGGGCGCGTTGGGACGGCCTGCGTCGCCGGTATGCAGACGGAAAGCGACAACGGCTTGAGAAGATGATCGGCGAAGTCCTGGCCGGAGCAGCGGCGTGTGCTGCTGCAATCAAGAGCAGGCGAGAGGCGAGCGAGCAACGGGAGCGGGAGTGGCGGGCCGCGGAGGAGAGGCGCAGGGAGCAGGAACGGAGGCTTCTTCTCGAGCGCAAGAGAATGGAGTTCCTCGTCAGGCAGATGACCCTGATGGAAGAAGCCAGACGCATCGAGGCATTCCTGGCTGATTACATGGAGACCTTCGGCGCGGGTGCTGTTCCCCCAGACTGTGAACTGTTCCTTGAATGGGCCCGGAGAAGAGCGGCCGCCACAAAAGCGGAGGCTGCGCCGGAAATGCTTGAGAGGATGCTTGCGGAAACCCGTCTTATGGACGATGCCGCCGTAGTTAACTCCTGGCTCCGCTTTGACTGACGAAAATTCCCGGGAGCAAAATCCCCGAGCTGGAGCCAACGAGTTGTCGCGTTGCCAGCAGGAACCTGAAGTCGGTAGCGACCGCGACAGATAACTCTGCACATTTGAAAACTGGGCAGCTGGCGATCATGGAGAGCCTGCACTATTGCGGATCACCCGGCAGAACGGGCTAAAGCCGCGGTCGAGGATGATGGTGCCTAGCAGCCGGGTCCACGACTTGTGGTAGTAGAGGCTGTTGTAGGTTTCGGGCGCGGCGGCACGGATCGCTGGCAGGTGCTTCCAGGGCACGGAGGGAAGTCGTGGTGCTCGTTGTGGTAGCCCATGTTGAACGACAGACGGTTCAGCGGCCCGTAATAGGAATAGGTCTCCTGGCCGGGGCTGAACACGTAGTGCTCCTGGAACCAGCGGGCGCCGACCGGGTGCAGGCCGAGCGCGAACATGGTGCTGAGGAACAGGTAGGCGGGCGGCCACCAGCCATAGAACCAGACCAGCGGCGCCATGGCGGCGGCCATGGAGACGCCGTTGAGGACGGACCACGGCTCGACCATGCGCTGGGACTTCACGCCCTTGGGGCGGGTGATGCCCTGGACGACCCAGAACATGCCGACCCAAAGCGCCTTCTTCCAGGGGCTGTTGCCGATCCAGCGCGCCTCGCGCTCGGATGGTACGTCGGGGTCGAGGCCAGGCACGCCGAGGTGGCGGTGGTGCAGCAGGTGGAAGTTGCGGAAGCCGATGGCGGCCGGAAAGACGATAGGGATGTTGGCGAAGATCGCACCCAGCCGGTTGGCGTTGGTGGTGCGGAACACCAGGTTGTGGGTGTAGTCGTGGATCAGCACGAACAGGGCATGATTGACAAAGGCACCGACGGCCCAGGCGACTAGCAGGATGGCCCACCAGGGCGCGTTCCAAACGGCGAGCGCGATGGCAATTGCGACCTGGAGGGTGACGAGGGTGACGGTCCAGCCGAAGGAGCCTAGATCACGGCCGAACAGGGCGCGCAGCTCGGGGTGGGCCGCAAGCACTGCCTGGCCCGCGCGAGATGGATCGGCGGGGCGTCGGAAACGGTGAAGCCGTCCAGGACCTGGGCTTGGGCATTCATTTTGCAGCGTCCGGATCGTCTGCCTTTAATGTCACAACTGTGGCTGTCGCTGGCAAGCCGCTGGCTGCCCGCGCATCAGGAGCGACCTGAACCGGATCAGTTGTTCTGGATGTTGCTGCGGGATTTGGTGGCCTTCTGGCCGTTTTCGGGTGCGGGGGTGAGACCCGTCGTTCCGCCGTCGGGGCGGGATACTTCGTCGCCAGACGGAGCGGTGGGAGCAAGCGCGCCGCATTCCTTCAGGTCCTTGACGCAGCCATAGACCTGACCGCTGCCCGCGACGACGCATGTCTGCCCCATGCTGCCGTCCGGCAGCTTGCAGAAACCGGCAGCGCCGGCTGCAGCAGGGAGGAAGGACGAAGCGAGAATGACCAATGTTGCCGCAGCGCGTGCGGTTTGCAGAAAGGCTCGCTGTTTCATGATGTGCCTCGATCTGTCGGGCTAGTTGTTGGTGATGTTGCTCTTGGACTTCACGACGGTGCCCTGAGCGGGAGCAGGCTGGTTGGAGGGTGGTGACGTGCAGACCGATGTATCGGTGACGGGTTTGCCTTGCGGGTCGACGCAGCCACCTTTGGCGCATTCGGCCGGATCGGTGACCGCTTTTCCCGACGGGGTCGTGCAGTTCATAGAAATGCGGTTGGGCATGTTGCTGATGGTGGCACCGTCGCCACCGGCCGCGAACGCAGGCAGACTGGCAAACAGACAGCAGGCGGCCAGGACTGGCCGCAGTAGCGATCCCTGTTTCATGGCGCGTCTCTATGGAGGAGTGAATTCCCGTATTTGAATCTAGGCGCGCCCCGGCAGGGTCGCAATTGCCGTGAACTTTTTATTACAGGAATTTGATCACGATCAGTTCTGCGGGGCCGATGGGAGGCCATGGTCAATCCTTCGTAAAACCTGCGCGGGATCAGAGCTATGCGAACTCTTGCAGATGTGGTGACGCCCCAGACCCCCGTCACGATGGGACCCGAGGCGACCGTACAGGAGGCCTGCCGGGCAATGCGTGATCGGCGGGTGGGTTCCGTGGCGGTCACCAATGCCGCCGGCAGACTCGTGGGCATTTTCACCGGCCGGGATGCGGTCTGCCGGGTCGTCGCCGAAGGGAAGGACCCTGCAGCGGCGGCAGTTTCAGACGCGATGACTGCCAATCCGTAGACGATCTCGCCGGATGCGGCTCCGGTCGATGCGTTTCGGCTGATATGGGACGGCGGATTCCGGCACCTGCCGCTGGTGAAAAAGCGGCAGGTTTCTGGGCGTCGTTTCCAGGGGCGACTTCAAGGGGCTGAAACACCACGTACACGACAAGGAGCGCGAGCTTTGGGAGCACATGCGCTAGCAAGGCATTAGGGACCGCTTCGATCCGTGTGGCTCAATATTGCCTTGGGCACCATCGTGGTTGCCGTCACCGTGGTGATCCATACCGTGGGGCTGATGGGCCTGACTGCCCTAATGGCCAGACTGATTCGGTTCTTCAGCCTGCACAATCACGGCCCCGGCGAAACGGTAGCCATGGTAGCGACTGTCCTCGGCATCTTCGTATTGCATACCGCGGAAGTCTGGATCTGGGCGCCGGCCTATTACAAGGTCGACGCCACCGCCAATTTCAAGGACGCCCTGTACTTTTCGACAACGACCTTTTCCACGCTAGGCTACGGCGACATCGTGCTGAGCAGAACCTGGCGCCAGTTCGGCGCCATAGAGGGCGTCAACGGCTTCATATTGATCGGCTGGTCGACGGCGTATCTGGTTGCCGCATCGATGCGCTACGGGCCGTTCCGCAGCGGTGAACACTTCTGAAGTTGAGAGTCCCGGGGTCACCGAACCATTCGGAGCAGCCGTGTTTCCCCTGTGTGCCACGGCAGCCTTCCATCAAACGGTATCAGCCTGGAAGCGGCGCTCGACTTCACTTTGACCGAAGAACCGAGGCGATCCGTTCAGGAACGCGACGGAGCGGAAGTATCAGGAACGCAATACGCTCTCAGCCCGGTCTTTAGAACCAGCAGGGCAACATAGACAGCCAGCGGAGCCCAAAGGGTCGAGACAGATATGCCGTCAGTCAGACCTGCACCCGCCATGGCGACAGGCAGATCACGCTGTTTGAGCAGGTTCTTTTCGAACAGTTCGTATGGACCTCCTGTTCCGCAGATCACACCCTGAAATGTATCCGCAAATTTCAGAAACAGGCGTTTGGCAGAATAGATCGTGACGACGTTCCTGCCGGTCGTGATCGCGGATAAACCCTCTGTGGCGGCCATCAGTGCGCCATCTGCGCCCGCGCCATCTATCGTTGTGAAGCGACCGCCGGGCATTGAGGTCGAGTTGGCCGGCGGCCGTCGGGTGCGGTTCGGCCGTGATATCAATCCCGAGACTATCTGCTTTAGTGGGTGGGGAGACCGCCGCCGGAAACCATCGACAAGGCGGAATACTTCCTTTTCATTCGATGCCCGCCTCTGCGCACAAGTATAATTCAGCAGAGATATTCTTCCCCATGCCGACAACGTAGACGGGCCAGAAACGGGAGTAGCTCACTCTCCTGGTTAGGAAATTTGAATGGTTTTGGATAGTAAGTAAGAAGTTGCTATTGACGGAGAAGCCATCGAGCATGGTAGTGTTGGGAGCAATCAGAAGTGCCTTGAAGTCCCAAGGCCTCCTTGGACGAGTCCGTTGATTGGACCGTGATGGAAGTGGAGAAGGCTGATGGTAGAGGACCTAATTACGCACCCGCTGGCGATTGACGGCAAGGACCCGCGCAACCTGCGCGGCGATCCGATCACGCCTGAGCGCTACTACGCGCGCGAATGGATGCATAAGGAATGGGATCACCTTTGGACGAAGATCTGGCACATCGCCGGCCGGGAGAACGAGCTGCCCGAGCCGGGCGACTACATCGTCCACGATTTCATGCACGAGTCCGTCATCATCGCGAAGCAGAAGGACGGCTCGCTGAAGGGCTTTTACAACGCCTGCGCGCACCGGGCCCAGAAGCTGGTCCGCGGCAACGGCTCGCAGGACAGCTGGACCTGTCCCTATCACGGCTGGGTATTCAGCACGGATGGGACGCTGATCGACGCCTGCGACCGGGACGACTTCCCGCAGGGAGATCCCGTCGGCAAGCGCAACCTGATCGAGGTGCGGGTCGACACCTGGGGCAGCTTCGTCTGGTACACCATGGACAACGAGGCGCCGCCGCTGCTGAAGTACCTGGAGCCGGCCCCGGATATCTACAAAAATCACCCGCTTGAGACGCTGGTGCGAATTCGTTGGGTCCGCGTCGAGCTGAACTGCAACTGGAAGTTCTCGTCCGACAATTTCAACGAATCCTATCACACCCGTACCGCACACCCGCAGGTGCCGCCGGTGATTGACCAGGACCATTTCACCTCGCGCTACGAGATGTATCCGATGGGCCATGCGCGCATTATCCAGATGGGCCGGCCCTCGCTGCGCGACCGTGTGCCGGATGGGCAACCGCACCCCTTCGACGCCCAACTTCGAGCCTGGGGTCTCGACCCGGAAAAGTATCCCGACTACGAAAGCAAGACGATGCAGGGATGGCTCGACCTGAAGGAGGCCAAAAAACGTCTGTGGCGCGAGAAAGGCTATCTCCATTACGAGAACATGACGGATGAGGAACTGACCGAGAGCCCGTTCATGTTCGTGTTCCCGAACATTGCTTTCGGAACCTCAGCAGACAATATCAGTCTCTTCCGCTGGGAACCGCATCCAGACGATCCTGAAAAGTGCTTCTTTGATCTTTGGATGATGACGTATCCGGTAGAAGGTCAGCGCTATTATCTTCACCGGACCGCGCAGCGTCCCATTGAAATCAAGGAAGCCGATTTCGAGATGCGCGAGTACGACCACGGTCGTGGCGTCATGGATCTGTCTGACCAGGTGGTGTTCCAGGACTGGGGCCTGACGGCCGGCCAGCAGGCCGGTTGGCGCTCTAGGGGCTATCAGGAGCCGTACCTCGCCGCTCAGGAGACGCGCGTAAGGCGTTTTCACGACGTGCTCAATGATTACCTAGCCGACAGACCGCCGGGGCGTTGATCTTCACGTGCATTCGACGAATGGGAGCGGCTTTTTTTATGCCCCCATCTTGAGCCAGTCGATGCCGGGCGGAACCTATCAATCATTAACCGCGAGGAAGTAATCCCATGTCTTCTAGTGGACCTCTCGAAGACCGCCTTGCCATCCGGGAATTGGCCGAACGCTATTGCGACGGCATCATTCGCCTCGACCCGGAAATCTGGGGCTCAACCTGGGCCGAGGACGGCATATGGTTTCATGCCGGCCTGCGCACTGAGGGACGCGACAAGATCGTTGCCGAATGGATGAAATCCATGGAGCCCATCGAGGCCATCGGATTCTTCTGCATGATGGCCGAGATGCATGTCGTTGAAGATACCGCCAAGGGCCGGGTCTACTATCACCATTTGGCCAAGCATAAGGATGGCGGCAGATCCCAGGTCGTCGTTTCCTATGATGACGCATACGTGAAGCGCAGCGGCCAGTGGTACTTTAAGGAGCGCCTGATCACCAACATCCTCAAGATGTAAGAATGCTCTGGAGCCTCGATGGAAAACCCTTAGCGAGCCACCATTGGCAGAATGGCAGCGTCTCCGCCGTGGCGCAGGTTGGCTTCACGTTTGTGTTCCAAAGCGCCACCGAGCAGCCACGAGAACCAGAGGAACCGGTGCACCGTATGGTCGAGCGTACCGGCCTGCCTCTGTCCTATACACTGCACCAACGCCGAAGCGATCCTCAGGCGTGGCGCCGGCTCCTCGACCTAACCGCCCAGGCCAATGCGGCTGGCCTACCCATGCGCGGCCAGGTGATCTGCCGACCAACTGGCCTCCTGTTTGGACTTGAGCTGTCCATGCATCCGTTCTCCGGTTGCCCGAGCTATGCTGCCATTTCCGACCTGCCCTTCGCCGAGAAGGTACGGGCTATGCGCGATCAGGAACTGCGGGCCCGCCTGATCGCAGAGGAGCCGACCGAAAAGCGCTGGGCTCTGACCCGCGACTTCGCACTGATGTTTCCGCTGGACGACCCGCCCGACTACGAGCCGGCACCCAATTTCAGCATCGCCAACCAAGCGAAGAGGAAGGGCGTATCGCCCGCAGAAATCGCCTACGATTTGCTGTTGAGCAAAGACGGGCGAGCCATGCTGCTAGCGCCCATTCAGGACTATGAGGATGGAGACGGCGAAGCCACCCGCGAGATGATGGAGCATCCCGACACCATACTGGGCCTCGGCGATGCGGGCGCGCATTGCGGGCTGGTGTGCGACGCCAGCTATTCCACTTGGGCGCTTACGCACTGGACCCGCGACCGTACCCGGGGTGCCAAGCTGTCGCTGCCGTGGATCATCCGCGCCCTGACGTCGGAGACGGCAGCAGCGGTCGGCCTCCACGACCGAGGCATCATCGAGCCCGGATACAAAGCTGACCTCAACGTTATCGACTACGACGGCCTTCGGCTCGCCGCCCCCGAGGTAACATACGACCTGCCGGCAGGTGGACGCCGTATCGTCCAGCGCTCCTCAGGCTACGAAGCCACCGTCGTTTCCGGCAAGGTCACCTATCGTAACGGTCAACACACTGGCGCGCTGCCTGGCAGGCTGATCCGCGGCGCGCGAGCCGCACGCGCCTAACCCCAATTTACCGACAGCGCGCAAGCCATGACTGCGGCAAACACCGCCGACTAGCGCGCGTCGCCCGCCCCCGGGAGGATGTGCGAACCAAGCCGTGGCGTGATGATTCCAAGGGCACGGCGGCGCTGACCGCGCCCCCGTCGCCCGCAAGGGCTGGTCCTTAACAACCTTGGCGCCTCCCACATTCAACCCGTGCACTTGCTAACGCCCACTTAAACTACCTTAGGGGTCGCCCAAGGGGCGAAATCACCTTTCTCGGTTCGAATTTAGGGGGGCCAGAGAAATCACATTTAGCCCTCGTTGGGAAAACCGGACTTCCGCATCTTGAAGACAACATCCTTATCATCTCTTCGCCCCCGCCGCATGATGTCCACCAAAGGGGGTTGCGTCCACGCGGTATGATGCGGAAGGCGGGTGGTCCACTCGAACACAAACGTACGCTGCAAGATCCGCCACTCGCCATCACGCTTCTCGAATTTGTCGAGATAACGTCCAGAACTCAAGCTGTTGAAGGGATCCGCATTGTCAGGACGGTTCTCGCTTGTGCCCAGAAAGTAGGTCTCACCCCAGGCGATGTCGCCTTCCACATCAACCTTGATGTTACAAATGTTGTGCGCAGCACCAATTTGAGGATCCTTGTAAGCAGCCAATAGGCGTTTGATGAATTCCTCGATTGGCCCTTCGTAAAAGCCAGATGCATAGATCACGGCGTCCGGCCAATAGGCACTGCGCAGAATTTCAGCATTCAGCCGATCAACGCCGCGGCTGACCCGAGCCAACACGTCCCGAATGGCGTCCCTATCAAGGACTTCTAAAAACCGACGGTACTCTCGGTCAGTCAATTCAGGCATGATCTTCCCCTCATTTGTGCTGGGCATTCGACGGTAGCGCCCCGGAAAGCTCAACTTGGGGCCGCGACCCTCTCTCCCCGGCCGGCGCACCAATACGCTTTAAAAGTAATTGGTTGCTATTAACTTGGTCAAGGAGAAAGTGGGAGAAATTCAAGAGGCTACCGTCGGAAGACGTTCTCGATTATTCGCAACCCTTGCATGAACATATGATTGCTGTAAACTGCCCCCAGCTCGATTAAGTAAGCGCTTGTGATATAAATCCTTTTGAAGCCGCGAGGCTTGTGAAGAGGGCCGATGACACGAGACAGCTCAGACAGTGCTGGCGTTACCCGCAAATCTCGCGCCAAGGCGACGGATGCGGTTAAGAGGCGACGAAAGAAGCGGCGTCCGCGGCTGCCTGCCGAGGAAAGGCGCGAGCAGATCATTGCCGCGGCCCAGACGGTATTTATCCGATCGGGACTGAATGGATCGCGAACAAAGGAACTTGCCGAGGCAGCCGGCGTCAACGAGGCCACTCTCTTTGCCCATTTCCCCACTAAGGAAGACTTGTTCGATGCGGCCATCGTCGAACCGCTGGAGCAGGCGATGAGGGCCAACATAGAACTCGCTCATACTTACACGACAATTGTCGGGGTCGAGGAGCAGGCTCGGTTGCACAAAGAAGCGCACAAGCGCTTCCTGGCCGCGATATATCGAATCTATCCGCTGATGATGACCGCGCTCTACTCCGACAGCGAGCGAGGCCGAGCATTCTATAACAAACATATCTATCCTTGGTTCCAAGCACTTAACGAAACCCAGCGGAAGACGTTCGGCGGTCATCCCCGCAAGAACATTACACCGGAGACTGTGTCGATGGTGGGCGTGGGTGCATATCTCACGATCGTCATGGACCGCCATTTCAGGGGGGTGGAACTGGACGTCGATCTAGCAGTCGAAGAGGTTTCGGAAATTCTCAACAGCGGCCTCTTCGAACCATAGACCGCCGAGCGCGGCTTTGACTAACCTCAGCGCCCGCCCGAAACCCGGATGCACTGGCCAGTAATCCATTCGGCCGCGGGCGAAGCCAGGTACAGGGCCGCGGCCGCAATATCCTCGGGCTTCCCCAGCCTACCCAGCGGAGCCGCCAGGGTGGTGCTGGCCTGCATTTCCTCTGCGGTCCCGGGGCGGGAGCCCTTCACCAGATCCGTGTAGACAGCGCCCGGCGCGATGCAGTTGACCGTAATCCCGCGCGGAGCCAATTCGATCGCCATTGTGACGGACATGCTGATGATGCCGGCATTACCCGCCGCATAAGCCGCGAAGCCGGGGGTGGGCGCATAGGCGGCGCGAGAGACCACATTAATAATGCGCCCGCCGTCCAGCATGCGTCGCGCGGCGTTGCTGGCGCCCCAGAATTTGTGGCGCATGTTCAGCGACAGCACGTCGTCCCAGCGTTCTAGCGAGGTTTCGGCGACTGGCACGGCCTTGCGGTCCGGATTGCCGCCAGCATTGTTCACCATTATGTCAAGTTGGCCAAACGTCGTCACTACTCGGTCCAGGGCATCCGGAATGGCCGTCCCTTCCGTGACGTCGCAGGCTATAGCGAGCCCTCGACAGCCGAGGCTTTCCACTACGCCGACCACCTCATCCAGATCGGCCTGGCGACGGGCGATCACGGCCACATCCGCGCCAGCCTCGGCAAAGGCGATGGCGATACCTCGCCCAATGCCCCGACCGGCTCCAGTAACGACCGCGACCTTGTGCTTCAGACTGAACTGTTCGTAGATACCCATTGGATTGTTCAGTCCCACATGCGTCTTACGCCACGTCGCCAGGCCGCGTTCCATCCATGTAATCGTGCAGACATTCGTGGAATTGCTGTACGCGATCCTCCTGTCCGGCCAGATACATGCCTTTGAAACCACTAGACTGGAAACCGAGTTGCTGACCGGTGCAAACCTGCAGATCCTGGTCGGGAACGAACCCGAGCGACTCCTCGCCGTAGATGACGGTCTGCTTGTCAGCATTTTCGAACGGTCTGGGACCCGCCGGCGTCATTACCAGCCCGTCCTTGTTCGGGCCGTGCGCCAGGCACCACTGCTCGTAGATGCACTTGTTGGGATCGGTCGGATGCGGCTCGGCGCGCTGGAACACCAGCGAAATGGGCGACATAGTCACCGACAGACCGGGGAACAAATTGAAGTGATAGCGGTCCGTTAACTGATTGTCCCGCAGTCCAGGAAAGTGATGGAAGCCGCGCTGCGGTCCTAGTTTTCGCTTCTGCTGCTGCATCGCCGCGCGGACCTCGCGCGCTCGCCCGCTGAATTCTGCCGGATCCAGGTCCCATTCCTGCATTTCGGCGGCGAGCACCTCGCTCACATGATCGGCATCGCGCACGGACGGCAGCGCGCCCTTCATCTTCATCAGGCTATGGCCTTCGTCGTACAGCAGGAAATCGGTGTTCTTGTAATCGTCGTCAAAGAACCCTGCAAGCTGCGGATGTGCCGTGGGCAAGTGATAGGATTCGCAGAAATTATCGTGAATGCACTTGTAGTTGCACGGCACTTCGGACACCCGATTGAGCACCCGCGTCATCTGTTCAACACGGTACGGCTCTAGCTCGTGCTTGAACTGGCCCAAGAACTCTTCCAGTGGGCGGCAATTCTCGTCCAAATTGTACCAGACAAAGCCGGCCCAGACGGCGGAGGGAATCTCGATTAACCGAAGTTTGCCGCATGGGTCTCCTTGGGCGAAGTCGTCGCGGTCCTGCACATCCACCAGCGCCCCGTCCATGGCGTATTTCCAACCGTGGTAGATGCAGGTGAAAGCCTCTGCCCAGCCTGATTCCGAGTACACAAGGCGATTTCCGCGATGCTGGCAAACGTTGTGGAAGGCCTTTACCGATCCGTCACCCTGGCGGGCCATAAGGATAGATTCACGGCCCAGCTGGTGCGTGATGAAGTCACCCGGTTGGGGGATTTCCGCCGCCCAGCCACCGATATTCCAGACCTTGCCCCACACCCGCTCCATCTCGAGATGCATGAATTCCGGGGATGTGTATTCGGTCCCCGGGATGTGATCGCCGCGCAACGTCACATCCGCCGCGCCCGTCGCCTGCCCTTCCAAAACACCGATCGTGCTGCTGTCATCCATCGATTTGCTCCTGATTCACCAGCTCAGTCTCGTCCCGCCCGCGATTTTTCAGTAAGGGATACGAGGCCCGTCGTAGTTCCTGAAAGGATAAAGGAAATCCATGCGAGTGCGGTGCATGTACCACTTGCCGTCGACCTTCTTATAGATGTCGTCATGTACGCCAAGAGTGCCGATCACCTTACTGCCGTCCTCCTCGAAGGGGCGCATGGACACCATGTAGAACCGGCCGTCAGCCATGTCGGGCGCAGTCAGCCGGATATAAGGATTGGTCCACATGTGCATGCGATCGAACGGCCTGGCGCGGTCGTTGAAAACTTTGGACCAGTTCTCAAACATCTGCTTCTTTGTATTCCAGTGGCCGCCCATGTGCTCGGGCCATTCGGCGACGCCGTCGTCGGTGAACAGCGCGACCATCTTCTCGATCTCGCCGCTGTCCAGATAATGGCCGTAGAGATAGCGCACGGTTCGGATTTCCTCGATCGCCAACAATTCGTCTATCGTCATATCCCGTTCCTTCGCCCGATATTCGCAACGCTGTTCCGGCCCGCGTGTCAAGGACACGGCCTGGCGCCAAAATTCCGACGCCAGGCCGCGCTTCCTCGCAGCCTAGTATCGAAGACTGAGCTCGATCGCGATCGTTCGTGGCTGGTTGGGTGTGGCCCCCAGGTCAGCCCGTATGCCCGCCTCGGTACCCGTACCCGCACCAGAGCCAGAGGCGTCCGTTGCGTAGTACAGCGCGTATTTGTTGGTCACGTTCTTGCAGATAATCGAGAGCTGCCACCGGTCGTCCTCGGCGCCGATCCTTGCCGAAAGGTCAAGCAACGCATAACCCTTCTGAAACGAGTCCGGCCGGCCGGAAAACATCAGCTGGTACTTACTCTTGTACATGGCGTTGGCGGTAATTCCAGCAACCAAGCCGTTGCCGAATTTCCAGTCATAGTTAGCGTTCAGGCCAAGCACCCATTCTGGCGACAGCGGCGTCTTCGCGCCTGAAAGGTCTTGGCGCGGAAGGACCCCCGGGGTGAAGATATTGCAGCCCTCGGAAGGCTTTTGACCGGCAAAACATGGCGCGATGAAGTCGGCATAGCGGGCGTTGTTGTATGCGGCCGAGCCACCAATAACGAGACCGTCGATGCCCTTAGGTGCGTACTCAAACTCAAATTCCGCACCGGTGATTTTAACGGATCCGGCGTTCGTCGTCACTTGGGCGAAGGTCGGTGAGTTGAAGTAGTCGACCTGGAAGTCGCGGAACGTATAGTTGTACCCGCCGAGCTGTAAGCGCAGCCGATCGTCGAACAGAGCGGCTTTGACACCCCCCTCGAAGCCCCGGACCGTCTGTGGATCGAACACGAATTCTTCGCCGCCCCGGTCGGACGCGGCCGCCCGGATGCCGCTGAGCGAAAAGCCGCCCTGTTTGAAGCCGGTCGCGTAACGGGCGTAGACCGCCCACTCTCGGGTGAGGTTCCAGTTCGCCGTGAACTCGGGCGAGAAGTCATTGTAGATCAGTTCGCGTGATAACGGATCCCCCTCCAGCCACAGCGCCTTGAAATTGGGATTGACGTAAGGCTGGACGAAGTTCGCGTTTATCTCCTCATGGGTATAGCGCCCACCGGCCGTGAGCTCGAGTCCTTCGACTGGTGTAAAGATGAACTGGCCGAAGGCCGAATAGGTCGTGTCGTTGGACGTACCATGCTTATTGTAAGCGACATATCGATTAGCCGGCTCGACCGCGGAATTGTAGGCTCCGCCCGTCTCGACGAACTGGTCGAACAGCTGGTGGGTGGTCTGGAAGTAGCTGCCGATCATAAAATTGATCCAGCTGTCCCAGGTCGAGAGGAACCGAACCTCACCGGAAAACGCCCGAAACGCTCCTTCCTCACCTGCCGCGGTAACGAACCTAGCCGATGGCCCATCATTGTCGCCGAGCCAGGCGTTCTTGTTGTGATGGTAGTTGATGACAGCCTGCAGGGAGAAGTCCTCATGCATATAGGCGGCGTCCGCCGTGACGCTGTAGCTCGAGTAGATGGCGTAGAGTTCGCCTCCCTTCCTCCCGGCAATCGGGTTCAGCGCTGCCAGTTCCTTCGGATAGGGATTGCCGGCAGTCCGCCAATCCCCCATGCAGCCGATCGGGCCAACGGCCGGGTTGTTCTGCGGCGCGTTGAACGTGCATCGCGCGATCTCGGTTACGCCCCCTGGAGATGTCGAATAGTAATCAGAGACGTGCGCCTTCAGTCGCAGGGTGAACTCGTCGGTTGGCTCGAACTTCATGGTGACGCGCGCCAGATAGTTCTTTTCGCCAGGCCAAGCGCCCGTGCTCGGCGCGGGCACGTCCAGCACATGAACTGCGTTGTTGTTAGCCGCATCGCGGAACGTCGCCGTTCCCGCTAACGCATCATTTTTCATGTACCCGTCGAACATGTGCGACCACGCGCCCGCTACGCGGATGCCAAACTTGTCGGTGACCGGCACCGAGATCACCGCGTGGGCATACAGGTTCTCCATCTTGGTTTCGTAGCCGATCTTGCCGAACAGCTCGAAGTCGTCGCCAGGATCGTTGGTGCGCAGGTTCACGGCTCCGGAAATGGCGTTCTTGCCCTGAAACAGCGTCTGAGGTCCTTTCAGGATTTCGATCTGGCCGACGTCAATCATTGCCTCGCTAATTACGCGTCCATTGGGATAGTAGACACCGTCAACGATGATCGCGACGTCCTGGGCAATATTGGTGCTGGTCGGACTGTTGTCGACGCCGCGCATGCTGATGCGGGCGCCGCTGCCGCTCGAGGTTCGGGTCATGTTGATGGCCGGCGATATTCGGGCCACATCATCGAGACTGTTGAGTGAGAAATCTTCGATCCGCTGCTCGCTTACCACATTGACCAGTGTCGGCAGCTCCTGGACGGTCTCCTCCCGCTTACGTGCCGAAACCGTCACACTTTCGAGTTGCGCGGAGGCGCTGGGGATATCAACCCAGACCAGAGCGGTTCCGACGCCGACAAGCGCCAACATCTTGAACGCTTTGAAACCAAGCCGCTTTCTTATGAACATGGCTCTCCCCATCGGTTGAAACCCATTCCCCATCGCGACTGACGCACTGCAGGTGCCAACCAATCGCGGCTTCCCTATTTCGCCACTATTTACGAGTGCTTACTTTTTATGGGCGATATAAAAATAGTAAGCACACAGTCATTTTGGTGTCAAAGAATATTTCGTTCGACGAGGGACCCACTGTCCAATGGAGTCATAAAACGAGGATACCGCCCTAAAATATTGATACTAGGGGGTTTTATTACCAGGATCTGAATCCTTGGTGGCCCTCGCTCGCGTGGAGTTAAGTCTCACAACCTAATAAGGCGCGACTGCCGCGACGTCGTTAGAGTTGTCATACGGCAACGCCATTGTACGCCTATCGAGGCATCCCATTGGCCCCACATAATGCCCGTCGAAACACACGCGATCGCATCTCAGGAGATTAGGCGCCTTCGGCCAGCCAGCCGCCATCCAGATAGAGATCATGGCCTGTCAGGTAGCTGGATGCGTCGCTGGCGAGAAAAATAACCGCACCCTTCACCTCGCTGGGGCGAGCGCCGCGCCCCATGGGGATAAGCGACAACAGGCGCTCGAGCTCCTTGCCCGACCGCTTGCGACGATCGCCGTCATCCCGGTGGGTGTCGAACTTTCCCGGGCCGATGCAGTTGGCCTGAATGTTGATTCCGGCCCGCGCAAGCTCCACAGCCAAGGTCTTTGTGAATACCGACAAGCCCGCCTTGACCATGGCATAGACGGCGTAGTTGTGCGTGCCGAGAATTGCGGCAAGCGACGTGACGTTGATGATCTTGCCGCCCCCTTGGGCCGTCATCGGCTTCACCGCTGCACGGCATAGCGCGAACGGGCTCTTGAGGTTGACATTTACTTGGCGATCCCAGCTGTCCCAATTCACCTCATCGAGCGATTCCTTAACGATGTAGGCGGCGTTGTTGACCAGTATATCGAGGCGGCCCAATTGGCGCACCACGCCGTCGACCACGCCCGGCATCAATTCGAAGTCGTTAAGATCGACGGGCAGCACCGCGGCTCGCCGACCGACTGCCTCGACCGCCTTCGCGGTGCTTTCCAGTTCGGCCTTGCTGCGGCTGAGCAGCGCTACATCCGCGCCTGCCTCGGCCAGCCCGATCGCCGCCTCGCGACCAAGACCGCGCCCAGCCCCGGTTACGAGGGCTACTTTCCCCTCTAATCCGAAAATTTCCGTTAGCATGTGCTTACTCCTCACCCCATACTAACGAGGTTGCTCGATCGCACCAACGTCGTCAATCCACTTTCACAAGGTATGTCTTAGTAGTTACTATGCACTTACAATAGACTTTGACGCCTGGCTGGGGAGCCGGTCCGTCTGCTCCGCAATCCACGCGAAACAGTGGCCGCCACGGCGCGAGCGGCGGAGGTGTGCGGGCACCACGACATAGCGGGGAGCTTCATTTGGACGAATTCAATTCGGGACGCGCTAACCACACGCATCGCGATGATCCCGACAAAACCTCGAGCGATCAGGACGGGGCGGACCTCGATGTCTCCGCTTCCTCTAACATATCGCCGTCAGCGGGCGGCGCTGTTCCTTGGGCCTATCCTCATCCCTTCTATGCCTGGTTCTTCATGAGCGTCCTGGTCGTGGCGGCGATGGTATCGTTCATCGATCGACAGGTGCTGGCGATCGTCGTCGACCCCATGAAAGAGGACGTGGGCTTGACCGACACGGATATCAGCTGGCTCTACAGCGGCTATGCGATCTTCTACGCCCTCGCCGGTTTCCCCCTGGCCCGGCTTGCAGATACGCGGAATCGCAAGTGGTTGATCGCCGCTGGCGTCTTCGCCTGGAGCGTGATGACCATCGCCACCGGCCTGACACGCCACTACACCCTAATCTTGCTGGCACGGATCGGCGTGGGCGTCGGCGAGGCCGTGCTGCAGCCGGCCGCCAACTCCCTGGCGGGCGATCTGTTTCCCCGCCACAGAATACCCCTTGCCCTCAGCGTTTTTCAAACCGGCGTCATCGTAGGCTCGGCCCTGGCGTTCATCGTTGGAGGTGTCGTGCTCAGCTTCATGCAGGGCCTGAGCGACAACACGTTCCCGCTGATTGGCCAGCTGCATCCTTGGCAGTTGACCTTTCTGGTGGTTGGCCTGCCCGGCTTCGTCGTTCTGCTTCTGCTTGCGCCCCTGCGCGAACCGGCGCGGCGGACCGCCGGCGGAAGGCACGCGCACCGGCAGAATCGCGTGCCGCTGACCGAGGTCGTGGCATTCTACCGCACCCAATGGAAAACGATGATCTTTCATCATTTCGGTTTCCTGTCGCTGGCACTCGCCGGCACCGCAGCATTCTTCTGGACGGTCTCGTTCTTCACCCGCGTGCATGGTGTATCCCCCGCGAACGCGGCCCAGGGCTTCGGCTGGATCCTGCTGATCTTTGGCTCGTTGGGGACAATCTGGGCCGGCGTGATGGTCAGCTGGCTTGCCCGGCGCGGCCGCAAGGACGCGGCTATCATAGTCGGCATCATGGGCGGGGCGACCACGATCCCGATCATGTTCGTGATCCAGTTGATGCCGACGCCGTTCTGGGCGTTCGTGATGTACGCGCCGGCAATGTTCTTCGTCAACGCACCGTTCGGCGTGGTCTACGGCGCGCTGCCGCTGATCACGCCGACCACCATCCGGGCCCAGGTCGCCTCCATTTATATGCTGGTAAGCGCATGTGGCACGGCCTTCGGGCCGGTGATCGCGGCGCTATGCAACGATCATCTGTTCCCCGGCCAGGATGGCGTGCGCTATTCGCTGATGACCGTAACTTCGGTGTTCGGGCTAATCGGCGTCACCCTGCTGTGCCTCGGGCGCAAACACTATGCGCGCAGCCTTGTCGACGCCGAAGCCGCCGAGAACGCTACGGCAGCCCCCTGATCGTCGGCTGCGGCGCCCTGCGGTAAAGCGTCGGCCGTAGTCGACCTCAGTCCAGGGCCATGAAAACCTTGTCGCCGCCAAATTGCTCGTGGGCGCGGCGCCAGGACTCGAACCGCTCTACCATATGGGGAGGGTCCTCGTGGATCTCCGTGAAACAGCCCAAGGTCGCGCGAGTGTCATAATAGGCCGAGTGGATGTTGCTGGTGCCAACATAGCAGGCGCACTCGATGCCCATATCGGTGAAACGCTTGTCCTCGCCCCAGAAATCGGATGTCAAGTATGCGAGATGATGAAAGCCCTCCTCGCCCTTCTTGAACATGTCCATGTAGATGGATGGCCTGTCGTCGTGCTGCACGATGAACTGGATCATGGTATGGCCGAGATAGCCGAAGGCATAGGAGACGTCCGCCTCCACGGGGCTTCCGCGGTAATGGAATTTCTCCGTCGCCTTGTGATGCGGCACGAGCCGGAATGGCCCGGCACCGAACTGTTTGGACCAGTTACTAGCTGCTAATTCCAGATCTTTGACGAAATACGCGTGCTGGAACAACGGACGGATTTTCACTGGCATGTCGGTGCCTCCGAATGCAGGTTGGAATGTTCGGCACGGGCGCCAAGGCCGCGAATTATCCCTCATAGTAAGTACACAGTAACTTTGAGTCAAAGCATGAATTAGGCACATTGTAAGCCCCCAGCTGGTGAACTGCCGCCTGACTCAAGGAGAACTGTCTGAAAGATAATGGGACGAGGCCGCCACAAAACGTCGCCTGACGACCGGGGCGCGCACGTCCGAGAACTCCCGGGCGCCCGGTACGGCTTCAGGGTTCGAACAGGCCAGATTCACAAATTGAGGAAATCGTCTCGACCGCCTCCTCAATGTCCAGTTCGTCCTGGCGGAAATAATGGTCCATAACGATGGCCATGTAGGCGCCGACCGGTAGCCAGGAAGCCATTTCCGTGTTCAGCAGCTTGCGCGGCTTGCCACCGAATGACTGCCGCCCCGTTACCGTGACCAACCGAAACCACGGATACATGTGGTCCTTGTAGAACTGGCGACCGCGCTCGCTGTCCGAGAACAGCGCCGTCATCAGCAGAGGAAAAATATCGTTGATGGTTGTCAGCATACCGCGGTGCGCTTCGCGGCTGACCGCCCGCTGCTCTTCGACGGTCTTCGCGGCCTTGTAGTTGTCGCCGATGATCCGCTCGACATTTGCGAGTTGCTCCAGGGGCCTGACGACCGCCTCCTCGAACAATTCCTCCTTGGATGCGAAATGGGCAAACAGCGTCGCCTCGTTGATGCCAGCTTCCTTCGCGAGCTCACGGGTTCGCGCGCCCCCAAGACCCAAGCGAATAAATACAACCTTGGCTGCATCAAGAATCTGTTGGCGTCGCTCCTCGCCAGACATCCGTGCCCGCCGCAGTTTCTTCCGTGGCGCTGCGACAGGTTTTTTTGATTTCGCTCCTTCGGCTTTTGGTGCTCGTTTGGTCGCCATCATAATCCTGTCCAATAGAGCGTCTCTTATACTTAGCCCTAGGCCTCGTGCGTATTCGCGTAAACGTATTTGGATAGCGTCTCGTGGACGCGCCGGATGCGGGATTCCTGGTACGTCGACAAAGTCGCCGCACCCTTCTTGCTGGCCCGCATCCCTTCTTGCTGCCAGCGCATGATCTGCGTGTCCTGATCCATGACCGACGCGACGAAAGGATCGAGGTCTGAGACCTCGCCGAAAAGTTCCTCTTCCCGGATGCGGACCACAGGAGGCGGCTCGGGCCGCTCTTCACCGGGCCGCAATGGGCGTAGCCGAATCATCTCGTAGATGCATCGGCCAGGATCCGTTCCCAGAGGCTTGAACAAGCTGTAGTGACGCTGCGTTATCCCACCGTTGATAAGCGCGTTGGGGAACAGATTGTATTTCAGGGAGTCGATGACCTCTGCGTCGCTGAAGCCCGAAAGGTCGATTTCGTATACCTTGGCCATGCGCTCGCGTAACTGCGCGGCCATCACATCGCGTGCCGTCTTGCCCTCTGGCACCGTAAGCGGTTCCGCCCGGCTCGTCTTGGGATCAGACAGGAACATACGGTCGAGTAGCTGTTGCTGTGTCAGCGGCACCTTCACCGTTGGACTGGATACGCCCATGGGGCACAGGTCACGGGTGACGTTGTCGCTCAGAACGTCGTGTTGCATGTTCCAGTCGCCCACCACCTGGGTCAACTCCGGATGCACCACCGGTGTGTGATAGGCTTCCATGAAGGCCTCCATGGCTACCTTCCAGTTGCAGTTCAACTCCTTCTGGATATGGATGAATGCGTACCAGTCAGTGAAGGCGCGGTTCTTGAAGTGTTCCGGCAGGACTTCGAGATAGTCCAGCAGCGGCCTGGCGCCCTCGTCCATGTTGACGAACACGAAGCTGTTCCAGGTCTCGACCCGCACCTCGGGCAACCGGTTGGCGTCGTAGTCCAGGTGCTTGAATTCCCACGAGCACGGCACCTCGTTAAGGGTGCCGTCCAGTTCCCAGGTCCAACCGTGAAACGGACACCGGATGTTGGGCGACCAGCCGCTGCCGCCCGACGGCTTCAGCTTAGTGCCCCGATGTAGACACGAATTGTGATACGCCTTTATGCCATCCTCGGTGCGCACGACGATGATCGAATAGTCGCCGATGTCGTAGACTAAATAGTCGCCAACCTCGCGGATATCCTCTTCTCGGCACGCGATCTGCCAGACCTTGTTCCACAGCCGCGACATCTCCAGTTCGAGGAACTCACGCGAGACGTATTCCCGAAACGGGATGTCGGCCGTGCTCTGGGGCGGATTGGATTTCTCGGCTAGGATCTTCGCCACCGGCGTGGAGTCGGCACGCATAATATCCAGATAGCTTGGGCCGGGGCATCGCTCGGTGGACCGTTCCGTCGGTTTGCTCATGGCCCGCCCTTTCTGCTTTGTTCCCGGGTCGCACATTATCGCGCAACCCGCTTGGATCCTATTTATAGTAATCAGTTACAAATATTTGTGCAAGCGCGTGACGACAACCGTGCCCAATGCGCAGGAGCAATTCATCCGCGTCACGGAAAACCCACGCTTACTCTAGGTATCGATGTACTTCGCCAAGGTTTCGTGCACGCGCCGGATACGGGATTCCTGATAGCTGGACAAGGTCTGGGCGCCCTTCTTGCTGGCGCGCATTCCTTCGTGCTGCCAGCGCATGATCTGGGTGTCCTGGTCCAGCACCGCCCCGACAAACGGATCCATATCGGGCACGTCGATGACCAGCTCGTGCTCCTTTACCCGGATCGGCGGCGCCGGTTCGGGCCGCCGTTCGCCGGGTTGCAGCGGCCGCAGCCTCACCGACTCGTAGAGACAGCGCCCCGGCTCATTGCCGATAGGCCGGAACCGGCTAAACTGCCGCTGAGCTACGCCGCCATTGACCATGGCATTGGGGAACAGGTTGTATTTCAGGGAGTCGATGACCTCGGCGTCGCACTGGTCGGAAAGATCCATCCCATAGGTTTCGGCCATGCGCCGCCGCATCTGCTCGGCCATAACAGTCCGCGCCGTCTTGCCCTCTGGCACGAGGACGCGCTCGCCCCGCGAGACCTTAGGATCGGACAGGAACATGCGGTCGCAGTGTTCCTGTTCAGTCAGCGGCGTCTTTACGGTCGGGCTGGACACGCCCATGGGGCACAGGTCTCGGGTGACGTGGTCACCCAGCACGTCATGCTGCATGTTCCAGTCGCCGACCACTTGGGTCAGCTCCGGATGAACGACAGGCGTATGGTAGGCCTCCATGAACGCTTCCATGGCGATCTTCCAATTGCAGTTCAGCTCCTTCTCGACATGCAGGTATATATACCAGTTACTGAAATCGCGGTTGCTGAAGTGATCGGGAAGCAGCTCCAGATAGTTCAGCAGCGGCCTGGCGTTCTCATCCATATTGATGAACACGAAGCTGTTCCAGGTCTCGACCCGCACCTCGGGCAACCGGTTGGCGTCGTAGTCCAGGTGCTTGAATTCCCACGAGCACGGCACTTCATTAAGGGTGCCGTCCAGTTCCCAGGTCCAGCCATGAAACGGACACCGGATGTTGGCCGACCAGCCGTTGCTGCCCGACGGCTTTAGTTTGGTGCCCCGATGCAGACACGAATTGTGATAGCCCTTTATGCCATCCTCGGTGCGCACGACGATGATCGAATAGTCGCCGATGTCGTAGACGTAATAGTCGCCAATCTCCGGGATGTGTTCCTCGCGGCAGGCGATCTGCCAGACCCGGTTCCACATGCGGGACATCTCCAGGTCGAAGAATTCCTGCGAGAGGTATTCCCGGAACGGGATATCAGCCGTGCTTTGGGGTGGATTTGCCTTTAGAGCCATAACAGCGGTCGCCGGACCACTGTCGCGACATATGATTTCCTGGTAGCTCGGACCGGAAAGCGCGGTTTCCAATTGGGTCGCTGGCCTGTTCACTGGCTTTTCCTTCGTCCGCTGCTGTCAGTTAGGGCCTGTCACCGTTCATGTAGTCATGCAAGCATTCGTGGAATTGCTGGACGCGACTTTCCTGCCCCGCAAGATACATGCCCCGAAAGCCGCTCGACTGGAAACCTAGCTGCTGGCCACAGCACACTTGCAGATCCTGATCCGCCACTAAGCCAATCGAGGTTTCCCCATAGGTGACGAGTTCGCGTTGGGCGTCTTCAAAGGGACGCTGGCCAGTCGGCGTATTGACCATGCCGTCCTTGTTCGGTCCATGCACCAGACGCCAGTTCTCGTAGATGCACCGGTTCGGATCGGTCGGATGCGGCTCGGCGCGCTGGAGGCCAAACGAAATGGCCGACATGGTGATGGTGGTTCCCGGAAACAGATTGAAATGATGCGGATCGGTCAACTGGTCGTCGCGCAGCTCGTCAAAATGCCGAAAGCCGCGGGACGAGCCGAGGGTCCGTTTCTGCCGCTGCAGCGCCTCACGCACGTCGCGCGCTCTGCCCCGGAAGTCGGCCGGGTCCAGATCCCATTCGCGCATTTCCGCTGCGAGGTCTTTGGACACCTCGAACGGGTCGCTATCGCGCATGGAAGGATGCGCGCCTTTCATCCGCATTAGGTTGTGGCCTTCCGGGAACAGAATAAACTCGGTGTTCTTGTAATCGTCGTCATAGAGCCCCGTCTGCTGCGCATGGGCCGTCGGCAAGTGATAGGACTCGCAGAAATTATCGTGAATACACTTGTAGTTGCACGGAACCTCCACCACCCGGTAATAGACTCTTGTCATCAGATCGATGCGGTAGCTTTCGAGTTCGCCCATCACACCACCCAGAAAGGCTTCGAGTGACGCGCATTCTGGATCCAGATTGTACCAGACAAGGCCCGCCCAAACGCGGCAAGGAATCTCGATCAGCCGGAGCTTGCCGCAGGGGTCCCCTTGGGCGAAATCCTCCCTGTCCTGAACCGTGACCAGTTCGCCATCCCGTGCGTATTGCCAACCGTGATAGATGCAGGTGAACAGCTCCGTCGAGCCGCTATCCGAATAAACCAGCCGGTTGCCGCGGTGCTGGCAGACATTGTGGAAGGCCTTCACGAGCCCGTTGTCCTGACGAACCATGAGGATCGATTCACGGCCAAGTTGATGGGTGATGAAGTCTCCCGGCTCCGGCAGCTCGGCCATCATGCCGCCGATGTTCCAGACCTTCGCCCAGACCCGCCCCATTTCCAGACGCATGAACGCAGGTGAGGTGTATTCGGCTCCAGTTACCGCATCGCCACGCAATGACACACTGCCTCGATGAATCGGAGGCGGCCCCGATACCCGCAATAATTCACCATCGCCCATCAGCCCACTCCTTGAATTTTCACAATTTCGCGGAACACCGACAACCTTTCGTCTCAACCACCTTGTTCTGCCGCGACGCGGATATATCACTGCGCCATTAAGGCGAACTGCGCGCCCCAAAAAGGCGGCACCCGCACACCTAGAACCAGCAAATCGAGAAGCCAGTCTAACGGCAATCCGGAAAGATAGTAAGCACACAGTCATTAGTGGGTCAAAGGAAAATCGATATGGACTATCTTTGATGGAGAGCGAGGGCGCGCGCACCCAAGAGTTCCTCTAAATATATGAAATAAATATGTAACTCTCCAGTTATCTCCAGGCACCCCATGGCGCGACCGGCGCGGCGGTTCTGGATCTCTCGCCCTACCAGTTTCAACTTCCGTAGCTGCGTGAGGACAAGCGGGTAGACTTTGACAGTGTAATGACCGTGTGCTTACTATTAATTTTCTGTTACCTGAAGCTTCTGCGCGGATCGCGGCTCCTCCATGGTGAAAGATCGCAGCTCTTGGAACGTGCGCGGCCTAGCAGCTATGCAGCCGGACTGTGCGCGGCTGGCAGGGGAATCTTATGAAAGATGGGAAACAGAGAGAGGCGAGAACGGCCTTGCCATATCCCAAGGCCAGCTACGCCTGGCTGGTGGTCGGTGTGCTGGCGCTGGCCTCTGTCGTCAGCTTCATCGACCGGCAGATTGTCGCGTTGCTGGTCGAACCGATCCAGCAAGACTTGGGGGTCAACGACACCGAGGCCGGCTGGCTGTTCGGCGCCTTTGCGATCTTCTATTCGCTTGGGGGCCTGCCGATCGCGTATGTGGCCGATCGCTACAGCCGCAAGTGGGTGATCGCTGCAGGCGTGTTTCTGTGGAGCCTGATGACAATCGGATGCGGCCTAGCACGCAGTTTCGCGGTGTTGTTTGCGGCTCGTATCGGAGTGGGCGTTGGCGAAGCCACGCTGGTGCCCTGCACCCACTCGCTAGTCGGAGACTATTTTCCGCGCGAGAAGATTCCCCTGGCAATCGCGGTTTTCCAAATGGCGGCCACGTTCGGCACCGGTTTGGCGTTCACCATTGGCGGGCTGATCGTCGAACTGGTGCGGTATGCGCCGCCCGTGGACGCTGGTCCGCTTGGCTTGCTCAAACCCTGGCAACTCGCGTTCCTATGTGCGGGCGCACCGGGATTTGTAGTTCTTGTGCTGGTGCTGATGATCCGCGAACCGAAGCGCCGCGGCGTAATCGACACCTATGCCGGAAAAGCGATGGGAACCGCGGCTCTGTTCGCCTTCTATCGGCGCAACTGGAAGGCCATGGCGACACACCATCTTGGTTATGCGATCATAGCGCTGGTCGGCTATTCGATCGTTTTCTGGACCCCCACTTTCTTCCAACGCATTCACGGAATTCCGGCCGGCGTTGCTGGCGTCTATTGGGGGCTTTACTTTCTGATCTTCGCAACCGCTGGCGTTTATTATGGTGGTCGACTGGGCGAACGGATGATTCGCGCTGGCCACAAGGATGGTGCGATTCGGGCGACTATTTTGGGTGGATGCGCGATGATACCCCTCGGGATCGTCACCCCGCTGATGCCATGGCCGGAGTTGTCCTGGGCGCTGTACGCGCCGCTGATGTTTTTCGTCAACGTGCACTCAGGCCTAGGCCCCGGCGCACTGCCGGTCATCGTTCCTAGCCAGATGCGAGCGCAGGCAGCGGCGATCTACGGCATGACGGTCGCAGCGATTGGCATGGGGCTCGGCCCGGTGCTGACCGGTGCGATCAGTGACTATGTGTTCCCCCAGGACCACGGCGTCCGTTACTCACTGGTGCTCATGATGGTGATCTGCGGTCCACTGTGGGTGGTGCTGCTCGGCGCGTGCAGACCACACTACAGACGGAGCTTCGAGGACGCAGAAACATTGGAACAGACTGGCGGCATATCGTGAGGAGGTGACCTTTTCATCTGCCCCACCAGTCCGGCTTCTTTACTACGTGTACGTGGCGCTGCGACGCAGCTTTCTTAGCTTCGTCAATGTCCGAAGGCACGGGCATTGTTTCTGTCGGCACTGCGTCGTTGGCACCGGGTACGGGATCGACCCACTCGTTCTCGATGACCTCGTAAACCGCGTTCCAATCTGTCTTGGTATGATAGCCAGCGGCGGCGTGATCAAGGTAGCCGAGATAGTCGGTTGCGCTGAACACCATGTAATAGGAACCTGGGGTCTGACCGCGCCAATATTCATAGCGGTGGCACTTGGGCTCGTATCGGTGGGTGTCCTCGTACATCTGTTTCATCAGCCTTTCGGCTTCCTGCTCCATACCCTCGCGGGCCTTCAGTCTTACAAAGATGCTTGCCATGACATCCTCTCCTCGTAATTGACGTGATATTCTGTATCAGCGTCGTCCTTCAAGGTAATCGTTCAGCACCTCGTGCCAGCGGCGGACACGAGTTTCCTGGCTGGACAGATAGGCATCGTCATACGCCTGCGAGCGCCATCCCCGCTGCTGGCCCTCGGCCAGGCACAAATCCTGGAAGGCGACCTGGCCATGCATTTCTGGGACACCGTTACCGCGGTCGAATACCCGTCGTTGGTGTGCTGCCTCGCAAACCGGCTGTATGCCGGCCTGGGTGTCTACTTCCGTAACGCCCGCCACTGGAAACACCATGTGCCATAGGTCGAACGTGCACTTCTCAGGATTGTCCGGGTGTGGCTCGGTGCGGAAGAAGATCAACTGGTCCGCCTGGAAGGACAGGGTGACGTTCGGGAACAGGACATTGTGCGGACTCTCTGTCAGTTCGGGCGCTGTCATGTGCTCGTAATGGAGGTAACCCTTTTCGCGCCACAGCCGCTTCTTGGCCTCCTGCAGGTCCTTGTAGCCTTGTGTCACTATGGTCTCGTAGTCCGGGTACTTGCCAGGATCGATATCCCATCTGCGCAAGGCATCGTTGAACGGCTTTGGTTGGCCATCGGGCGCCCGGTCGCGCAGCGATGGGCGGCCGGGTTGGACGATGCGGCCGTGGCCCATGGGGAACATCTCGAACACCGACGTCCAATAATCCTGATCGATCCGGACCGGCACCTGCGGATGGGCGGTGCGGGTGTGGTACGACTCCGAGAAGTTCTCGCTGGCGAACTTCCAATTGCACTCCATGTCGATCTTGAAATAGACAACGCGCACTAGCCGCTCCAGGGGCCAGTTCTTGTAGAGTTCGGGGATCGGCGCCAGGTATTCCAGCAGCGGGATCGCGTTGGGGTCCATGCTGTACCAGATGAAGCCGCCCCAAATGTCGCACTGCAGCTCCTTCAGCCGCAGCGTGCCGACCGGGTTGCCCTGCGGGAAGGTCTCCGGATCGGGCGCTTCGGTCAGCAGGCCGTCCTTGCTCCAGACCCAGCCGTGATAGGGGCAGGTGAAGGCGTCCTGGCAGCCGTCCTCCCACACCAGCCGCTGGCCGCGGTGGCGGCAGGCGTTGTAGAAGGCGCGGATCGAGCCGTCGTCCTGCAGCACGCAGATCACCGACTCGTGCATGAAGTCGTGGATCACGTAGTCGCCGGGCTCCTGGAGCTCGCTGGTGCGGCCGGCCACGTGCCACACGCGCTTCCACATGTGGTCCCATTCTTTCTGCGCGAATTCCTTCGACCAGAACCGGTCGCCGGTGATGGGATCGCCGCGCACGTTGCGGACGTCGCCGCCATCGAGCGCCTCGGGATACGTTACCGGAAGTCCCATGCCTTTCCTCCAATCCTGCTGAGCACCCTTTACCCTCTATGTGTCGCTGGCCGACGATAGATCTATAGCAAGCAATCACTCATTTAATCAAACTACGCTTGAACTGGTATCTTCCAAACCATCCTTCTGAAAGAGGCTGGCGTTAAAGAACTCGGAGATGGTGTCGACCGCCGCCCCGATTTTGAGCTCTCCCTGAAGAAAGTGATGATCCATTGCGACAGCCAGATAAGCACCAAATTCAATGAACGACAAAAATTCTACATCCAAGTTATTTCTGGAGTGACCGGCGAATGCGGCCCGTTGTGTCTCACTGAGTCTTCTAATCCAAGGATATATATTAGAAATGTAAAACCTCTTCCCGCTCTGGGGGTCCGAATAGAGAGCTGTTGCAAGCAGGGGGTAGATTTCAACAAGCGTTGCCAGAAATCTTTCTTGCGACTCTTTGTGAAGGCGAATTTGCTCCTCCGCCTCAGTCGCCGCACGATAAACTGAAATGGTATCCATATTGCTTTTAACCAAGGATTCCAATGGTTCTAAAATCGCCGCATGGAACAGTTCCTCCTTGTTTTTGAAATAAACGTATAGTGTCGCTTCATTTACCCCGGCCGCGTCGGCAATTTCCCTAGAGCGAGCACCATTCAAACCCGATCGTACGAATACAGCCCGAGCCGCTATTGCAATTTGCCTTTTGCGATCTGCCGCAGGAAGGTGCTTTCTGCGCACTCTTCTGGGCAACGGTTGTTCATTGACTGTGTGATCAACTTCTTGACCATCTCCCGTGGTTCTACGGATCATGGTTCACCCCATATACTGCAGTGCGACAGCATGTTACCAGATATTGCAAGCGCTTACAAATATATTAGCGAGAAAAGCTCTGGCCGCAAAATTTGCTCCGCGGTGCTTTCGCGACAGCACCCCTTACGAATGCCCCCGCAACGTTGCAGTCATTGAACAACTATTGTCTCAGACCAAAGGCATTGATGGATTTCAATGAATCTGAGCTCTGCTTCGATGGTGTCCGCCGAGGATGGCATCATGGGATTAGCGGCCGGCACCATGCTGGTGCACGCCAGCGACGGCATGGACTATGTGGTGGCGGGCCAGAAGTCGGGGGCGCTGCACGCCGTCGATCCGGATGCGGGCAAGCGCCTCTGGACCGAGAAGGTCGGCCGCGGCGGCGTGGTCGCGGGCATCCATTTCGGCCTCGCCGCATCGGGCGACAGCGTGTTCGCCCCGGTCAGCGACGTGCCCGACGGCAACGAATATCCCGAGGAAGCCCGCCCCGGCATGTACGCCGTCGACGTCAAGACCGGCCAGTATGTATGGAAGGCGCCATCGGCGGACAACTGCGCCGGCAAGCAGTTCTGCCATCCGGGATATTCGGGCGCGATCACTGCGACGGGCGACCTGGTGATGGCCGGCGCGAACGACGGCTACATCCGCTTCTACGACGCGGCGACCGGCAAGGTGGTGTGGGAGTTCAACACCGTGACCGAATTCAAGACGGTCAACGGCGCGGTAGCCAGGGGCGGCTCGATGGGCGGCGGCGCGGCGCCGCTCGCCCATGACGGCATGCTGGTCATGAACTCGGGCTACGGCTTCGCCGGCAAGATGCCCGGCAACGTGCTGCTGGTGTTCGAGGTCGTGCGGTAGCTAAGTTGCTCGCCTAGTCGTAGGGGCCGCGTCAGACTGCCTGACAATAAATGGGAATCCACCGCATCTACGATGCAGTGACCTATAGCCTGAGGGGGCCGGCGCTCCCTGATTACTCTGCAACCCCTTGTGACCAGAGAGCCAAGTTTCGGATGAATTATTGAAACCCCATTCCAGGTTCTATATATTCACCCCATGGACATCTACAAACGCAGCCAGGTCGACTGGAGCCTATGGCAGGCCTACACGGCCCGCATCGTCGGCCTGCCTGCCGAAATGCCCCCAGGATTTGGCACCCGCCTGAAGCGCCTGCTCGAGCTGGACCGGCGCTCTGTTTCCTATCCAGGAAGCGAGACCCCTTACGCGCGTTACGCTTTTATGGACGACGCGCCGACCGGACGCGGGGTCGACGTGCCCTATACGTTTGCCAATGTCTGGTGCTTGGCGCTGGCCATCGACATGCTCGACGCCGGCTTCAACCCGGCGGACATAATCTTCCTGCTGCGCCACATCCGCGGCGACCTCGAGAACGAACTTGACGACATAGTCAAAGCCTTACCGGCCCAAGATGGGACGGTGCCGCTGGAAGCGCGTCCGGATGCACCGATGATCAAGAAGCCCCCGCACAACTTTGCCGATGGCCGCGTGTATCTGGTGATCCGCAAAAGGGAGATGAAGGAGCTGTTCACCGTCCTGAAGGGCAAGCTGATCGACCATCCGCTCTTCGAGGCGCCCCTGTTCTACCACGGCGCCGAAGACCTGATGTCCGAGATCAAAGAGTTTGGCTATGCCAAGCGCTGGGGGTTTGTCCTGGAGATTGCCTGCATAGCGGCCCTGCTGGCAGGACTGCTTCCCCGGGCGCCGATCATCCACCGCGGCAGGGGCTAATTTTTTTGACCATTAGTAACCCTTTATGAGGCTTTAATGGCTATCCACGCACCCATAACAGGCGGTGATCTCCAGGTCATCCACAGACCCATCGGGTCATTAACGCCCTACGCGCGCAACCCGCGCACGCATAGCAAGAAGCAGATCAAGCAGATCGCCGCGGCGATCACTGAGTTCGGCTGGACTAACCCGATTCTGCTGGATGGGGATGGCGGCATCATCGCCG
>JBFWZH010000023.1:0-64272 GCA_050185585.1 Sphingomonadales bacterium
TCAGCTGGATCGTCGCAAGATATGGCGGCTGGAACTGCTATGGAAAACCGCCAGGACCCAAAACCATGGCACAAGGCTGGAACCGCTTCACAGCCGTCCTCGCAGGCTTCAGCCTCGCACAAGAAACGCTTCCGTGAATCCCGTAGCCCTTTGGGAGAGGGTCGGGGTGAGGGGCGTTGTCGATGCCGTCCACCAGCCTGAATCCCTTCCCATGCAACGCCCCTCACCCTCCCACGGCCTTCGGCCGCGGGCCCCTCCCTCTCCCAAAGGGCGAGGGTCAAGTTTTCCGGCTTGTGTTCTACCGCCAGTCGGGCGCGCGGTCGCCGAGCAGCCACCAATAGGCGGTCCTCGCCGGCCGTGCGATGCCAAGGCGGTTCGCCGCGACCCTGGCCAGCGCGACGGCGCCGGCGCGGATGTCGCCGAGGCGGCGGCGAAGGCGGGAACGGCGATCCCTGACGCCATAGTGGCGCCGGAAGCGGCGCAAATCGGCCATGGTGAATACGCCGGCATTGCCGCCGATCTTGGCGACCCTCGGCGTGAAGTCCGGGTAGAGCCTCATGCCGATGAGCTCGGTGGCCATGAAGTTGCCGAGCAGCATGTCGTCGAAATAGCCGCTGTCGACCGCCGCCATCAGCGACGCGCGCGGCGCCCGGAAATGCACGCCCCGCCGCCGCCTGCCGTCGAGCACGATGTCGCGCCGCTCGCCGGCGACGGTGACGGCGATGAAGTCGGCGACGCCGCGCAGCGTCTCGAACCGGCGGAAGAACGCCTCGATCCGCGCCCATTCGCCGGCCTCGAGCGGCGCCGACCAGTCGTCCCCCGCCGTACCCGACGGCGCGCCGGGCACTGCCTCGGGGCCGGACGGCGCGATCGCCAGCGTCTCCAGGTCGACGGTCACGAACGGTTCCACCAGTTTCACCCGCGGGCGCGACCAGTAGCGTTTCATGTCGGCGTACTCGATCTTGCCCGCGTTGGCCCAGGCCGAGTCCTCGCGGCAGTAGCGGTGCTGGAACGACGAGCAGCAATAATGGGCGACTCCCAGCCGGTCGGCGATCCGCGCGGTGCGCCGCACCGTGCCTTCCTTGCGGGCGTCCAGGTCGTCGGGCACGCGGCGCCCGTCCGCGCCGACGATGTTGCACATGTCTCCCACAAAGTCGCACAGCGCCAGAAGGAAGGTCTTGCGCCCGCCGCAGGCGCGCACGAGGCCGCGCAGGAAGCGGGCCTCGCCCCACAGCTGGCAGTCGTTGAGGTTGATGATCAGCGCGTCCGGCGTCCGGATCACCAGCACCGCGTCCTGGTCCGGGTTGTCGAGGCACAGCGCCTCGACGCCGTGGCCGAGCGGCATCCATTCCCGGTAGCCCATGACGGTGACGTCGAAGTCCCGGCTGGCGAGGGCGCGGTGGATGTCGTCCGAATAGTGGTCGGCGATCAGCACCCGCGTGCCCGCCGGGAACAGCGCCAGCGACTCCTCGTGCAGATGGTCGGGATGGCCGTGCGATATCCACACCCAGCGGGACGCGACCGCGTTGGCGATCTGGCGCCCGTCCGGCGGCCGCTCCAGTTCCCAGCTGCCGAAATAACAGGTGCCCCGCAGCCATGGGTCGGTCACCAGCAGCGGCGCGCCGTCGACGAACAGCTGCAGGGTCGCGTTGCCCAGGGTCTCGAAGCTCAGGGTCTCGAAGCTCAGGGTCTCGAAGCTCAGGGCGGCCATGGCATGCTTCCGGTCTTCCGTTCTCACCCTGCCTGAACCGCTTCGCCCGACATGGCCTGCCGGCCGCCGGAGCGGAGCGTCCGGCGCAGCACGGCCTCGTACGCGTCGAGCGAGGCCGCGAGCGTCAGGCCGGCGACCCTGCCCGGCAGCGCCGCGCGGTCGGCCGGATCGTCGAGCGCGCCGGCGATCGCCGCGGCGAGCGCGGCGTCGTCGCCCACGGGCACGGTCGCGTGCACCCATGAGCCGGCGATGCGCCGGTCGGCGGGCGCCAGGCTGTCGGTCATCACCACCGGCAGGCCGCAGGCCAGCGCCTCGACCATCACGGTGGGAAAGCCCTCGGTCAGCGAGGCCATGGCCAGCACGTCCGCGCCGCGGAACACGGCGAACGGATTGGCGCAGAAACCGGGCATGGCGATGTCGGCGGCGACGCCCAGGCGCTCGGCCAGCGCCAGCAGCGACGGCCGCTCGCTGCCCTCGCCCAGCAGCAGCAGCCGCGCGGGCCGCCCGGCGCGCAACCGGGCGAAGGCGCGGAGCAGCGTCGCCAGATCCTTCTCGGGCTCGAGCCGGCACGCGGCGACCACCAGCGGCGGGCCGCCATCCGCCGCCCAGGGATGGGACGGCGCCTCGCGCGAGGCCGCCTCCAGCCCCGGCCCGATCACCGGATTGAACACGGCGTGCAGCCGGTCGGCGCGCACGGCGTCGCGCGCCGCCCAGGCTTCCCGGACGCCGGGCGAGCAGCACACCACCGCCGAGGCGAGGCGGTAGACCAACCCTGCCAGCCGGTAGGACCGGCGGAAGCCCGGCGACATCCACGCCGCGCCGGTTTCATCGGGCTGGTTGTGCTCGGTGACCACCACGGAACAGCCCACGCCCGAAAGCTGCGCCGCCAGGATGGCGAGGATGTTGGCGTGCGGCAGGAAGCTGACGATCACCTGGGGCCGCAGCGCCGCGATCCGGCGCGACAGCGGCCACAGCGCCTGGCGCGCCCGCGCCGCGCCCAAATGCGACACGGCGACGCCGGGCGCCACCCGGTCGCGCAGCACGCCGTGGTCACGGAACAGCACCATGCCGACATTGTGCCCGCGCTCCAGCAGGCCGTTCGCCAGGATGACCGCCGCGCGCTCGGCGCCGCCGCCCGTCAGATTGTCGAGCACGAACAGGATGTCGAGCTTGGCGCTGGCCGCGTCCCTCATGGCTCGACAGGATGGGGCATGACCGGGCCCGGCGCCAGCCGGTTCGGTCCCGAAACGGGTGTCAGCCGTGCTGGACGATATAGGCGCGGCGGTGATGGGCGAAGCGCCAGACGCCGTCGCCGCCCTTCACGAACCGGTCCTCGAGCGTGCACAGCGCCTCGGGCGTCAGGTCCGCCTTGTCCTTCGCCGAGTCGTAGGCGTAGACGGCGAACACCGAGCTCGCCTGCACCTCGGTCGCCGACACGTGGCGGAACTGGGTGTTGGCCAGCGCGTGCACCGTGCGCCTCGTGGATTCGCTGTTGGCGCGGGACTGCAGGAAGTCGCGGATCGCCTTGCGCCCCACAAAGCTGTGCGGCACCGCCTCCATCACCCCGTCCTCGGCGAACAGGTCCGGCAGCTCCAGCGAGCGGCCCTCGTCGATCAGGTGCAGGAACGTCACCAGCACGTTGCGGCACGCCAGCTCGGCCGCCACCTGCGCTTGCGTCCGCTCGGCGCCCGCGCGCGCCACGTCGTAGTCGATCATGCGTCACTCCCCGGTTTTCCCGGCGCGAGGGTACGCGGGCCAGGCGGCGGCGGCAAGGGACCTTGATCGATCGATCAAGACGAGTGTGCTCCACTCTCGCCTGCGCCCGAGGTGGTGAAGGGGCGGATGCATCGCCCCTCACCCCGCCCTCTCCCAAGGGGGAGAAGGTGCGATGGAGCACGCCGCGCGTTCCCTCTCCCCTTGGGAGAGGGTTAGGGTGAGGGGCGTTGGTGCCGTTCATCGAACAGATCGCGACAATCGCACCTCAAGCTGGCGCCTATGGGAACAAGTCCGGGATGACAATCGAGAAGTGGCGGCAGACGCGCCACGCTCCCCACGCCGTTGCCGGAACCAAACCCGGACGCGGCGCATACCCCGTGCATGGCACGCCACGGAAAGCAGCACGCCACGCTCTACCGCATGGTCACCGACCAGCACATCTGCCCGTTCGGCCTGAAGGCCCGGGACCTGCTGGAGCGCGAGGGCTTCGAACTCGACGACCGCAAGCTGCGCAGCCGGGAGGAGACCGACGCCTTCCAGGACGAGCACGGCGTCGCCACCACGCCGCAGATCTGGATCGGCGAACGGCGCATCGGCGGCTACGACGCCCTGCGCGAGCATCTCGGCAAGACGCCGGCCAATGACGACAAGCCGACCTACGGACCGGTGATCGCCATCTTCGCCATGGCGGCGCTGATGGCGGCGGCGGCCGCCTTGGCCGCCTGGGGCACGATCGTGATCGTGCGCGCCGCCGAATGGGTCGTCGCCTTCGCCATGTGCCTGCTGGCGGTGCAGAAGCTGCGCGACCTGGAGGGCTTCTCCAACACCTTCCTGGGCTATGACCTGCTGGCGCGGAAATGGGTGCGCTATGCCTATGTCTATCCCTTCGCCGAGGCGGGCGCCGGCGTGCTGATGATCGCCGGCACGCTGACCTGGCTCGCTGCACCGGCCGCCCTGTTCATAGGCACGGTGGGCGCGGTCTCGGTGTTCAAGGCGGTCTATGTCGACGGGCGCGAGCTGAAATGCGCCTGCGTCGGCGGCGACAGCAACGTGCCGCTGGGCGCCGTCTCGCTCACCGAGAATTTGATGATGGCCGCCATGGGCCTGTGGATGGGCGCCGGCGCGCTGGGGCTGCGCGGCTGACCGCGACGACTTCACCCCCTCTCAAGGAGCCCTTCCCCCATGCATACGCTCAGATCTTCCGGCGGCTACCGCACCCGCCTCGACGACCTCGACGCCCGCATCCGCGCGGCCCGCGACGGATGCCCTGCCGGGCAGCGCGTCGAGGCCGATGCGCTGTCGGCCCGGTCCACCGCCTTCCGCAGCCGGCTCGACCGGACGCCCGACAGCGAGTGGGAAAAGGTCGGCGACGACCTGCAACGGGATTGGGACGACCTGACGGCCGCGGTCGAGCGCTGGATCGAGACCGTCGGCCGCGAGGACGGACGGCGGTAGCGGGGCCGCGCGCACCCTCCTCCCCGCTCCTCCGCCACTTTGCCTCGACCGGAGCCGTTTCCGGGCCGTATGATCCACCGCAATGGCGGCCAGCCCGAACGGGGCCGGGCGGGTGCGCCGTGCGATCCGCGTGCCGGTCCCCCACGGGAAACGCCTTGAAGAAAGCGCTCATCAGCGCGTTGAGGAAGCTCGGCGGCGCCATGCTTCCGGGCCTCGAGCCGCGCAACCTCAAGCACGAGTTGCAGCGGATGGCCACGCGCGAGACCGCCGAATATGTCCGCCGGCATATGCGGGGCGTGCCGTCGATCGGCACCCGGCGCGCGCTTCGCGACCTGGCCATCGACCGGTGTTCCATCGAAGGCGGCCTCGTCCTCGAGTTCGGGGTGTGCGCGGGCGCGACCATCAATCACATCGCCGCGCGGCGCGACTGGATCGTCGACGGGTTCGACTCGTTCGAGGGCCTGCCGGAGCGCTGGCGGGACGGCTACGACAAGGGCCGCTTCGCCACCGGCGCGCCGCCCAGGGTCCGCGCCAATGTGCGCCTGCACACCGGAATGTTCGACCGGACGATCCCGGCATTCCTGGCCGGTCCCGACGCCGGGCAACGGCCGATCAGCTTCCTCCACGTCGACTGCGACCTCTATTCCTCGACCAGGACCATCTTCGACCTCCTGGGCGACCGGGTGGTGCCGGGCACGATCATCCTGTTCGACGAGTACTTCAATTACGACGGCTGGCAGGACGGCGAATTCCGCGCCTTCCAGGAGTTCGTCGCCGCGCGCGGCGTCGCCTACGAATATCTGAGCTACACCTACAAGCACGAGCAGGTGGCGGTGCGCATTCTGTGAGGCACCGGTATTATGACGTAGCGACTGGGAGCCGTTTGCGTGGCCGATAGCCAACCCGCCCCCTTCCTTGACGCTCCACCCCTCCCCGGCGTATACACCCGCAACCTCCGGCCCTGGCCGGATCGAGGCATGCCTGACGGAGTCGGATGAAGGCGCTCTATGCATTGCCTGACCACGAAGTGGTCATGGAGCTCGTTCCCAGGATCGCGGACACCCATCTGAGCGCCGATGCGGCGGTCGAGCGGATTCGCGCGGTCAATGGCCTCGTTCCCGTCGCCATCGACCCGGAGACGGAAAAAGGCGGCGCGGGCAAGGTGCTGTGGGCCGATATCGGCGACCATCTGTTCCGCGAATGGCAGTTCATGTACACGGTGCAGCACCTGGCCGAGACGGGCGCCATCGGCGAGGCGTTCACCACCGATTTCTCGATCCTGCAGGACGACCGCATCCTGGCCGATCCGATCAGCCCCAGCGGCTTCATCTATCACGTGTCCCGCTGCGGCTCGACCCTGACCGCCAAGGCCCTCGCACGCTCGCCGCGACATGTGGTGATCAATCAGGGCGGCCCGCTGCAGCGGGGTTTCTGGGCCACGATCACAAAGGACTGGGCGCAGCCGGCCGAGCCGACGCCCGAGAACCTGAAGGCGTTCCGCAACCTGGTGCTGGCGATGACGCGCCGCCGCCGGCCGGACCAGCTCTATTCCTTCGTCAAGTTTATCTCGTGGAACACGCTCTACCTGGATTTCGTCGCCAGGGCGTTCCCCGGCGTGCCGGCGCTGTTCCTCTACCGCGACGCCGTCGAGGTGATCGCCTCGGTGCTGCGCGAGACCACGGCGATCCTGTGGGCCAAGGGCAAGCCGCAGGCGGGGTTCCTGACCGGCCTGCCGTGGCGCGAGACCATCGACATGGACGAGAAGAAGTACCTCGCCATCTGCTTCGCCGAATATTTCCGCACGGCGCTGGCCGCCGGCGGCCGGGTGAAGCATGTGAACTACACCGCGATCAGCCCCGAAACCTTTCCAACGATGCTGCGCGAGGGCCTGCATTTCGAGCCCGGTGAAGGCGAGTTCGAGCTGATGGTCGAGCAGTTCCGCTTCCATTCCAAGGACGACGGCGACAAGGCCGTGTTCGTGCCCGACAGCGCCGACAAGCAGCGCTCGATCTCGGCCGCAGACAAGGCGATGATCGACGCCGAATGCAGGGCGCTGATGGAACAGGTGGACCGGTCTCCGGACAACCTGTTCGCGCGGGTGAGCTAGGTTGGGGTTGGTGGGTGATATGGTCGCCGAGGCGCACTGCCCCCGTGCTTCGCGACGCCCTTCGGGCTCCTCAGCACTCTCGGTGGAGGGGAGGCCAAAGTCGCCGAAACCGAAGACTGTCGCATTCCCACCGCCGATCATCCTGAGGAGGGCCGCAGGCCCGTCGCGAAGGAGGGTCCAGCCAGCTCGGGAAACACAGGCCCGGTCCAATCGCTGGCCAATCACGGCGCCCTGCCGTATGTCCCGCAGCAAATCCGCTTCGCCATTGGGCGCGGCGGGCTTACCTTATCCGGGCGGCGCCCGACGGAGAGACCGATGACGACCGAAATCCCGGCGAACCTGCTGACCGTGGTCATGCCGAACTACAATTACGGCCACTTCATCGACGAGGCGATCCGGTCGATCGCCGACCAGACCTACGCGCCCATCGAGCTGATCGTGGTCGACGACGCCAGCACCGATGACTCGGTGGCCATCGCCACCCAAACCCTGTCGAAGGTCACGAACCTGTTCGACAAGAAGCTGATCGCGCTGGAAAAGAACGTCGGCAAGCTGGGCGCGCTCAACCGCGCCCTGCCCCATGTGCGCGGCACCTATTTCATGATCCAGGATTCCGACGACCTGCTGACGCCGGAATACGCCAGCCGCACCATCGCCGCGCTCGACGAGGCGCGCGCGGCCGACCCGAGCATCGGCTTCCTCTACACCGACTGCACCCTGATCTCCCAGACCGGCGAGGTCCTCGACCGGGGCAAGTCGACGCCGTTCGACGCAAAGCTGCTCGAGGAATATTCCTTCGTGCCCGAGCCGGCCATGTGCCTGGCCAAGCCGGTGCTGGAAGCCGGCCCCTACGACGAGGCGATCCGCAAGGGCACCAAGCACCACAAATGGCGGCGCATCGTCGCCAATGGCTGGAACGGCAAGCACCTCGCCGAGCCGATCTTCTACTACCGCATGCACGACAAGAACCTGTCGGGCATCGGCAAGCGGGTGATCGAGGAGGTCGAGAAGGGCCAGCGCGGTCACCGCATCCTGTCCGGCTACTGGCCGACCCAGACGACGCAACGTTAACGACCACCCAACGCCAACAGCGCCAGGAGCACGCATGAGCTCGACAGCCGTCAAGACCGCACCGGAAGCCTTCCCGCTCAAGCTGGAGGACGCGCGCATCGGCGTCGTCGGCCTCGGCTATGTGGGATTGCCGGTGGCGGTGGCGTTCGCGGCGCACTATCCGGTGCATGGCGTCGACATCAACAAGAAGCGCATCGCCGAGCTGCGGGACTTCCACGACAGCACCCTCGAGGCGACCGAGGAGGAGCTGCGCGGCGCGAAACACCTGAGCTTCACCGGCGACTGGACGGACCTGAAGAGCTGCAACGTGTTCGTGGTCACCGTGCCGACGCCGGTCGACAGCCACAACCATCCGGACCTGAAGCCGCTGGAAGGCGCCAGCCGCGCCATCGGCCAGGTGCTGAAGCGCGGCGACGTGGTGATCTACGAATCCACCGTCTATCCGGGCTGCACCGAGGAATTCTGCGTGCCGGTGCTGGAGCAGGTCTCGGGCCTGGTGTTCAACCGCGACTTCTTCTGCGGCTACAGCCCCGAGCGGCTCAATCCGGGCAACAAGGAGCTGAAGCTCGCCGACATCAAGAAGATCACCTCGGGCTCGACGCCGGAGGCAGCCGATTTCGTCGACGCGCTCTACCGCACCATCATCAGCGCCGGCACCCACAAGGCGCCCTCCATGCGCGTGGCCGAGGCCGCCAAGGTGATGGAGAATACCCAGCGCGACCTGAACATCGCCCTGGTCAACGAGCTGGCGATGATCTGCAACCGGCTGGGCATCGATACGCTCGACGTGCTCGAGGCCGCCGGCACCAAGTGGAACTTCCTGCCGTTCCGGCCCGGCCTGGTGGGCGGACACTGCATCGGGGTCGACCCTTATTACCTGACCCACAAGGCCGAGGAGATCGGGCACCATCCCGAGGTGATCCTGTCCGGGCGGCGGATCAACGACCGGGTCGGCAAGTACGTCGTCAACCAGTTCGTGCGCCTCTTGGGCCGTAAGGGGCTGCTGAAGGACGATCTGCGCGTGCTGGTGCTGGGCTTCTCCTTCAAGGAGAACTGCCCGGACGCGCGCAACACCAAGGTCGCCAGCATCGTCCAGCACCTGCACGAGTTCGACATCGCCGTCGACGTCCACGACCCGTGGGTCGACCCGGACGAATGCGAGCACGAATACGGCATCCGGCCGGTGCCGGCGCTGGAGACCGGCAAGTATGACGGCATCATCCTCGCCGTCGCCCACGACCAGTTCATCCAGATGGGCGCCGCCGGCATCAAGGCCCTCGGCAAGCCCGGCGCCGCGCTCTACGACGTGAAGTCGGTGCTGCCACGCGACGCGGTCGACCAGCGGCTGTAGGGGCGCCCCGAACCCTTTCCTGCTTGTCATCCCGGCGAAAGCCCATAGGCGTCAATTTAACAAGGGTGTGGCTGAACAACTGCTTCCCAGGTTGTGAACTGGGGGATAGAACGCCCCTCACCCAGCCCTCTCCCAAGGGGAGAGGTGCGATGGAGCACGCCGCAAATTCCCTCTCCCCTTGGGAGAGGGTTAGGGTGAGGGGCGTTGGTGCCGTTCATCCCGCCGACCGCGACAATCGCACCCTTAAAGGGCGACTTTCACAGCACCCGCGCATCCGCCGCGCGCCTGACCTTCAGCGCCACCACGCGCTGGTTGGGCGTGGTGATGGCCAGCATGCTCTCGACCTCGAAGCCGGCGGCGCGCAGCAGCTGCACCGGGCTTTTCTCGCTCGCCCAGGTGGTGTCGCGGTAGACGAACCAGAAGCGGTCGCCGGGCGGCGAACGGGCCGGATCGGCGTCCATGGTCACGGTGACGCCCGGCGCGCCGTTGCGGCCGGCGAAATAGGCGATCGGGTCACGCAGCCAGGGCTCGGCGGCACGGATCGCCACCGGCCGGCCAGGCTCGATCATGCCGTCGACCAGCTGCTCCCATTGCAGCATGCGGTTGGGCATGGCGAGGAATTGGGCGCCGGCCAGGGTCGCCCACGCCATCAGCACGACCTGCATCCCGGACCGCACGCGCGGCCACGGCACCGACGTGGTGGCGGCGGCGACCAGCAGGAAGTACGGGACCGCGACCACGATCAGGTGCCGCTCGCCCCACACCGGCTGCCCGGTCGCCCAACCCAGCAGCAGGGTGGCAACGACGGGCGCCGCGGCCAGCAGCAGCAGGACGGCGGGCTGAACGGACCGCTCCCGCGCCATGCGCCATGCCAGGAAAGCCAGCGGCACGGCGAACAGGGCGAGGCCGATGGCGGTGCCGTGGGGAATGGACGGCGCGCCGCTCAGATTGCCGAACAGCCAGGCCACGCTGCGCCAGTCCGGCGCACCCATCCAGTCGATCTGCGCCGTGGCGCTGCCCTTGCCGTGCGCCGCCAGCGCGACGGCGACGGCCCAGGGCGCGAAGGCGGCGGCGACGATCGCTAGCGACGCGGCATAACGCCGCAGCAAGTCGCGGCGCAGCAGCAGCACGGCCAAGAGCTCGGCCAGCACCACCATCCAGCCCCAGTAATGGGCATGGACCGCCAGCACGTTGGCGGCGGTCAGCAGCCAGAAGGTGCGCCGCTCCGGCCGGTCGAGCAAGGCAAGGAACGCCGCCACCGACAGCGTGCCCGCGAACTGCAGCAGCGCGAACATGCGGGCGTATTGCGCGTACTGGATCAGCACCGCATTGGCGGTGAACAGGGCGAGCGCCACCGCCAGCGCGCCCGGCTCCAGCTTCAGCCGGCGGCAGGCTGCAAGGAACGGCACGAAGGCCGCCGCGCCCAGCATGGCCGGCAGCAGCCGCACGAAGCCTTCGGTCGGCGGCCCGAAGCCCAGCCAAAGCTTCAGCAGCCCGTAGAACAGCGGCGGGTGCGACACGTCCCGGGCGACGAGGCCGAGCATCTCGCCCCAGCCCGCCTGCGCCGCGTTCACCGTGAAGATCTCGTCGGGATCGAAGCTGTACCGCGACAGCCCGATCAGCCGCACCGCACAGGAAGCGACGAGGAACGTCAGGACGAGGACACGTTCGGGGATGTTGATGGTGCGCTTCACTGCTGCCTCAAGGGCCCCGCACCATTTTCGCCGTTACACCCTTGCAGGCCCATGGATATCAGCTCAAGGGTTTGATTGTTGCGGTCGGCGGGATGACTGCACCAACACCCCTCACCCTAACCCTCTTCCAGAGGGAGTGGGAACGTGCAGCGCGCTCCACGGCACCCTCTCCCCTTGGGAGAGGGCGGGGTGAGGGGCGTTCTATCGGTCCGATCACGACCTCCGAAGCAGGCGATCTACCACTCCTGTTGTCAGCGCTCAGGCGGCTCCGCGCCGCCGCTTCAGCGTTTCCTCGGTGATCTCGAACGAGTTCTTGTTGTCCACGTCGATCGGACCGAACGGGTAGTTCAGCAGCACCGGGTCGATGGTGACGTGGAGCTTGCGGCCGATCAGGTGAATGAGGCCCTGGAGTCCCATCAGCTTCAGCTTGTAGACGATGAACGGGGTGACGCCGAACGCCTTCAGGATGCGCTTGTGGCGCTTGCCGAACTGGCCGCCGCTCTCGAACACGCGCACCGCCGACAGGCTCTTCTCACGGCGCAGGGCATAGAGGTTGCAGGCCGAATAGCCGCCGTCCCTCAGCATGTGGAAGGCGAGGCCCGAATTGCCGTAGTCGCGCAGCACCACGTCATCGCGGGTGAAGGCGAGCGCCACGTCCTCGTCGCGGGTCCAGAACGCACGCATGAAGTCGCGGATCAGCTCGGGCGTGTGCAGCGCGTTGTCGCCGGTGGTGATGATCAGCGGCAGCGGGTTGGGGATGACGTCGACCGCCGAGAGCACGCTGTCGGCCAAATTGCCGCTCGAGCGCACGAACGACATCCGGCCGGTGTCGAGCCATTCGGACATGCGCGGCGTGGCGCGCAAGATGTCCTCGCTCTCCACCGACACGAAGATGCGGTTGAAGCAGCCGCTGTCGATCAGCGCCTCGACGACGCGCTCCAGCATCACCTGGCCGTCGATCTCCACCAGGCATTTGTGCGACTTGTTCTGCAGCAGGGCGACGGGGTCGTTCTCTCCCCGGCGGCTGGCGGCCATGACCAGGACGGTGGCCGGCGGAAAGGACTCGTGGAGCGGTCGTGACGACATGGGTTCCGTGACTGCTGAAGGGATAGGGCGTGGAACCCGGGTCAGGCGACCTGGGCGAAGGGCAGGACGACATGGCGCATCAGGTCGCCGATCTGGGGAAGGTTTGGCATCCGCTCCAGCGCCTGGCGCAGGTCGCGGGTCTCGCGCTCGCTGAGGAAGCCGTCGCAGCAGGCCTCGAACTTGGCCCAGTACTGCGCCCAGGTGAACGGCGCCTTCTTGCTGCCCAGCGGCATGTCGATCACCGCCTTCAGCGCGCGCCCGTCCTTCAGGGTGACGTGGACCTCGGTGGGGAACTCGCCTTCCAGCTTGTCGACCGGGTGGCGGTGGATGATCGGGAACAGGCTTCGGACGTCCTCGCGCATCACCGCCTCGGGGCGGAAGTCGGCCAGGGTGCAGTCGCCGCGCGCCAGCACGCAGCCGACCGCGTATTCCGCCGAGAACTTGGCCTGCAGCGGGTCCTGCGGATCGGTGTACATGACGTTGTTGAAGTGGACGCGCGGCATGTAGAGGTCGACCGAGGTCACGTCCCGTGCGGTGAAGCCGTGCTCAGCGCGCAGGTCGAGCATGCCGTCCATGGCCCGGTGGATGGCGCCGCAGGTGGGGAAGCGCTTCACCCGGAACTTGTGCTCGGTGATCAGCAGCGGCGCGCCGATGCTGTCCAGCTCGTAGCGCAAATTCTGGCCGTGCTCCACATGGGTGATGCCGTCGCGCAGCTCCTCATAGTCCGGGCCGACCATCAGCCGGTTCATGCCGGTGCGGCCGTCGAGCGTTTCCATACCGGCGGTGACGCCCGCCTGGGCGAAGCTGGCCGCCATGATGCCGCCCTTGGCGGCGAGGCCGGCATGCACCGGCTTCATCATGGTGCCGAACTGGGACATGAAGCCCGACGACATGGAGGTGGCCGCCGACAGGGCAAAGGCCGAGGTGGCCGTATCGAGCTTCAGCAGCCGGGCGCAGGCCGCCGCCGCGCCGATCACGCCGACGGTCGCCGTCGCATGCCAGCCGCGGTTGCGGTGGGTGGGGTTCACGCCCTGGCCGACCCGGCCCATGATCTGCAGGCCGACGATGTAGGCGTCGATGCAAGCGGCGCCGGACAGGCACTCCTGCTCGGCCAGCGCCAGGATCGCCGGGGCGAGCACGGTGGTGGCGTGCGCCTTGGGCGGGTCGAAATTGTCGTCGAAGTCGAGGACGTGGCCGGCGGTGCCGTTGACCAGCGCCGCCCAGGGCGCGGCGAGGCGCCGACGCTGGCCGGCGACGGCGCAGGGTCCCTGCCCCCAATCCTCGACAGCGTTGAAGACGTACTGGCTGGCGGGCTCGGCGGCGCCGGGCACCATCACGGCGACGAAGTCGACGAATTCCCGGTGGGCCCATTCCCGCGCGTCCTCGGGCCAGGCATCCGGCGTCTCGGCCACCCACGCGCCATAGCTCTCCAGCGGGTTCTTGCTCATCCGTCGACCTTCTGCCTCTTCCCGCCATCCTTCCTCGGAAGGATGGCCAACGTAATCGGGCGCGCTCAACCTAATCCCGGCGACTGGCCGGGGCAACCTTGATCATGAATCGGAAAGGGCGCGGATTCCGCGCCCTTTCCTGCCGAAAAAACATTCCTTCCGGGCTTTACAGCGTGAGCGCCAGGGGCTCCTCGCACAGTTCCTTGAACACCTCGAGGAACTTCGCGCCGAGTGCGCCGTCGATCGCCCTGTGGTCGCAGGACAGGGTCACGGTCATCACCGTCGCCACGGCCGGCGAGCCGTTGCGCGCGATGATCCGCTCCTCGCCCTTGCCGACCGCCAGGATCGCGCCCTGCGGCGGGTTGATCACGGCATCGAAGCTCTTGATGCCCAGCATACCCATGTTGGAGATCGAGAACGTGCCGCCCTGGATCTCCTCCATCTTCAGCTTGCCGGCGCGGGCCCGAGCGGCCAGGTCTTTGGTCTCGACGGCGATCTCGGCCACCGACTTGACGTCGGCGGCGCGCACGATCGGGGTGATCAGGCCGCCCTCGAGCGCCACCGCCATGGAGATGTCGGCGTGGCGGAAGAAGTGCAGGCCGTCGTCGTGGTACTGCACGTTGACCTTCGGCACGTGCTTCAGCGCCAGGCCGCAGGCCTTGATGATGAAGTCGTTGACCGAGGACTTGGCATCGTTCGTCGCGTTGTACTTCTGCCGGCGGGCGAGCAGGCGGTCCAATTCCACGTCCACCGTCAGGTAGATGTGCGGGATGTTCTGCTTGGCCTCCGTCAGGCGGCGGGCGATGGTCTTGCGCATGTTGTTGAGCGCCTCGACCGTCTTCGGGTTCTCGCCCGGCACGTAGGCGGCCGGCGCCGGAGCGCCCTTCGGCGCCGCGGCCGCGGCCTCGACGTCGTCCTTGGTGATGCGGCCGTTCTTGCCCGAGCCCTGAACGCGGTTGATGTCGACGCCCAGTTCCTTCGCCAGCTTGCGTACCGCGGGCGTGCTGCGCACGTCCTCGTTGAGTGGACCAGCCGTTTCGTCGGCCCAGGCCTTGACGTCGTCCTCGGTGATGCGGCCATTGTTGCCCGTGCCGGTGACCTCGGACAGGTCGACGCCCAGCTTCTTGGCCAGGGTCTTCACCCGCGGCGTCGCGCGCACCTTGCCGGGCGCCTCGGACTCGGCCGGGGCATCCTTGGGCAGGCTGTCGTAATAGGCCTGCACATCGCGGTCGGAGATGCGGTTGCCGTCGCTCGGCACCTTGTTGATGTCGACGCCGAGGCTCTCGGCCAGCTTCCTGGCGCGCGGCGAAGCCCGCTTGCCCGAGCCGGCATCGTCCTCGTCGGCAGGCGCCTCGGCGGCGACCGGCGCCGAACCGTAGGAGCCGGCGTCGCTTGCCGCATCGGGCTTGCTCGCGGCGTTGTCGGTGTTCGAACCCAGCGCCTCGACGCGGCCGACGGCTACGGACTTGTAATTCTTTATGAAGCCCTGGACCTCGTCTTCGGACGCGCCCTGATCGGCGATGACGCCCAGCAGGCCACCGACCGGGATCACCTGGCCTTCATCTGCCACGCGCCGCAGCACGCCGCCGATGTCGGCCTCGACCTCGTTGGCGATCTTCTCGGTTTCGACGTCCATGATCGGCTGGCCCTTGTCGACGGCCGTGCCTTCGGCGACGTGCCACTTGGCCAGGGTTCCCTCGACCATTTCGAGGCCCCATTTCGGCATGATCACTGCCTTGATATTGGCCATGGCGATCTCTCCTTCATTACCCTTAACGCATCATCGCCCCGGTGGATGGCTCGATCCGCCGGGGCGACAACGCAAATCAAGACCCGGCTTAGTAGTCGACGGACTTCCGGATCGCTTCTTCGATCTTGGCGCCGCTGGGCAGGTAGGCCCGCTCCAGGTTCGGCGCGAACGGCACCGGCGAGTGAGCCGAGGTGACCAGCTGGATCGGGGCGTCGAGGAAATCGAAACCCTTCATCGCCACCATGGACGAGATGTCGCCGGCCACCGAACAGCGGGGCGGCGATTCATCGACGACGATCAGGCGGCCGGTCTTCTCGACGCTGGACAGGATGATGTCCTCGTCGAGCGGCGACGTGGTGCGCGGGTCGATGACGTCGCAGGTGATGCCGTTTTCCTTCGCCAGCTTGTCGACGACGGCCTCGGAGAAGTGGACCATGCGGCCGATGGCCACCACGGTCGCGTCCTTGCCTTCACGGTAGCGCATGCCCTTGCCGAACGGGATCGGCGTGTCGCCTTCCGGCACCTCGCCCTGGACGCCGAACAGCGCCTTGTGGTCGAAGAACACCACCGGATCGTCGTCGCGCATGGCGGTCAGCATCAGACCCTTCACGTCGGCGGGCTTGGACGGCACCGCGACCTTCACGCCCGGAATGTGCGTGATGATCGGGTAGATCGCCTGCGAGTGCTGGGCGGCGGCCGACAGGCCCGCGCCGTAGGCGGTGCGCAGCACCATCGGCGTGCGCGACTTGCCGCCGAACATGTACCGGAACTTGGCGGCCTGGTTCATGATCTGGTCGAGGCAGTAGCCGATGAAGTCGGCGAACATGATCTCGACCACCGGACGCAGGCCGGCCAGCGCCGCCCCCGCTGCCGCGCCGACGATGGCGGCCTCGGAGATCGGCGTGTCGATGAAGCGGTTCTCGCCGTAGCGCGCATGGAACTGCGGATACGTGCCGAAGATGCCGTTCTGGTTGTCGCGGTTGTTTGCCGAACCGCCGGCGCCGCCGGCGACGTCCTCGCCCATGATGATGACCCGCTCGTCGCGGTCCATCTCGATCATCAGGGCTTCCGTGAGAGCCTCACGGTAAGTCTTTACAGGCATTGTGGTGCTCCCCGCCCCTAGTAGTTGATGTAGACGTTCTTGGTGACGTCCGTGTCCGGCGGGAACGGCGCCGCGATGGCTTCCTCGACGGCTTCGTCGATCAGCTTCTTCACTTCGGCGTCGACCTGATCCAGATCCTTGGCTTCGAGCAGCTTGGCCTCGGTCACCTTGGAACGGAAGTTCTTCAGGCAATCCATCTTGTCGCGGGCCATCTCGATCTCGCCCTTGATCCGGTACTTCTGGCTGTCGCCCTCGAAGTGGCCGAAGAAGCGCAGGCAGTTGAACTCGAATGCGGTCGGACCGCCGCCGGTGCGGGCGCGCTCGACGGCCTCGCGGGTCGCCTCGTAGACCGCGAAGAAGTCGGTGCCGTCATGCTTGGACGCCGGCATGCCGAAGCCTTCCGCGCGGCGGACCAGATCGGTCTTGCCGGCGCCGACGGCGTAGGCCGGGGCGGTCTGCTCGGAATAGCCGTTGTTCTCGAACACGAACAGCACCGGCAGGTTCAGCATCACGGCCATGTTCATGGCCTCGAACACCGGGCCGGAGTTGCACGAGCCGTCGCCGGCCAGCGCCACGGCCACTTCGCCCTTGCCGCGATTGCGGAAGGCGATGGCCGCGCCCATGGCCAGCGGCGGACCGCCGCCGACGATGCCGTTGGCGCCCAGCATGCCCTTCGACAGGTCGGCGATATGCATCGAGCCGCCCTTGCCGCCGCACAGGCCGGTCGCACGGCCGTAAATCTCGGCCATCATGCCCTTCACGTCGCAACCCTTGGCGATGCAGTGGCCATGGCCGCGATGCGTGGAGGTGATGGCGTCGCTGTCGTTCAGGTTTTCGCAGACGCCGACGGCGATCGCTTCCTGACCCGAATAAAGATGCGTGAAGCCCGGAATGAGACCCTTCGGAATCTCCTCGTGAAGCCGATCCTCGAACTCGCGGATCGTCTTCATCTGCCGGTACGCCTTGAGCAATTGCTCACGTGATAATTGCACTGGTGTCTCCCTGGTCCAGATGTGTGCTCGGCTCGGCGCGAACCGGACCAGGCGGTTCAACCCTGTCCAGCGCCGATTGAGGTAGCCGGGACTGTAGCACAGAAGGCAGCGCGGTCTAGCCCTCGCGCGAGGTCCCGAAAGCCCGAAAAAGGGGCGGCTCTCTGCCGCCCCTTCTTGATCGTTTGCCTAGAACTTGACGCGCTTGTTCTGTCCGCCGTCGACGGTGACGTTGACGCCGGTGACCCAGGAGGCGGCCGAGGAGAGCAGGAAGACGATGACGTTGGCGACTTCCTCGGGCTTGCCGTAGCGGCCCATGGCGATGGTGGAGAGCACGTGCTTGAAGAACGCCGGGTTGCCCTTCTCGATCTTGTCCCAGTCGCCGCCCTCGAAATAGATCGAGCCGGGCGAGACGATGTTCACCCGGATGCCCTTCGGGCCCAGGAAGTTGGCCAGCTGCGAGCCATAGGTCACGATCGCCGCCTTGGTGGCGCTGTAGGACATCGGCGCCGCGAAGAACTCGGAAGCCGCCGTCGTCGACATGAACACCATCGAGCCCTTGGTCTTCTCAAGGAACGGCACCGCCGCCTCCGCGCCCGTCACCGTGCCCAGGATGTCCGCCTGGAAATTGTCCGCCCACTTGAACGCCCAGTTGTTCGGGTCGAACCCGCCGCCCGCCGACACGTTCGGCACGAACATGTCCAGACCGCCCAGCGCCTCCGCCGTCTCCTTGATCCACTTCACGTAGCTCGCCGTGTCCGCGACGTCCACCACGCCGCCGATCACCTTCACCCCCTTCTTCGAAATCTCCGCAACCGCCGCGTCGACCTCGTCCTTGTTCCGCGCGCAGATGCCCACATTCACGCCCTCCGACGCCAGCAGGTCCACCACACGGCGGCCAATGCCCTTCGTCGAACCCGTCACGATCGCGTTCTTGCCCTTCAATCCCAGATCCATGGTTCATCTCCCAACCAGATGTGAAAACTCGCATTCGTTCCCCGAAGGGTCGCTGCCGCGTGCCGTGGCGCATCGAAGTCCTGTAAACAAGGGTACGGCGTGACCGCACCTGTCGTGGAAGGCGCCCGGAAGGTCTCCCCCTTCTGCTCCGCGGGACGTAACGGCAGGTTCGGAGCCATAACATAGATTTTTGCGACCGAACAGGCTAAGAGCGGGGCAACGAAAAGACAGCGGCCAGGACAGCGGCCAGGGACATCGGAACGGGAACCATGACACAGACCATCATCGTCGTCGGCGCAGGCCATGCCGGAGGCCAGGCGGTAGCCACCCTGCGGCAGAAGGGCTTCGACGGCCGCATCGTGCTGATCGGCGACGAGCCCTACGTTCCCTACGAACGCCCACCCCTTTCGAAGGCCGTGCTGGCTGGCGAGATGGAGCTGGAGCGCCTGTTTCTTAAGAAGGAGACCTGGTACCAGGAGAAGCAGGTCGACTTCCGGCCCAACCTCAGGGTCACCTCGATCGACCGGCGCGCCCAGACGGTGACCACGTCGCACGGCGACAACCTGGCCTATGACAAGCTGCTGCTGGCTACGGGCACCAGGGTCCGCAAGCTGCAGGCGCCGGGCGCCAAGCTGGAGAACATTTTCTATCTGCGCGACATCGACGACACCCTGTCGATCCGGAAGCAGATGAAGCCTGGAGCCAACGTGGTGATCGTCGGGGGCGGATATATCGGGCTCGAGGTCGCCGCGGTCGCGGTGAAGATGGGCTGCCACGTCACCGTGCTCGAAGGCCTCGAGCGGGTGATGAGCCGTGTCGTCGCCCCCGAAGTGTCCGACTTCTACACCAAGGTCCACACTGATGCAGGCGTGATCATCAAGACCGGCATGGCGGTAAACGGCTTCGAAGGTCACGGCAAGGTGGAGCGCGTCGTCTGCGCCGACGATTCGTCCTATCCGGCCGACCTGGTCGTCATCGGCGTCGGCGTCATTCCGAATGTGGAGCTGGCCGCCGAAGGCGACCTCGCCGTCGACAACGGCATCGTCGTCGACGAGTACTGCCAGACCAGCGACGACAACATCTGGGCCGCGGGCGACTGCACCAACCATCCCAACTCCCTGCTGGGCCGTCGTCTGCGCCTCGAATCCGTGCAGAACGCCGTCGACCAGGCCAAGACCGCCGCCAATGCCATGTGCGGCGAACTGAAGGAATATGCCGAAGTCCCGTGGTTCTGGTCCGACCAGTATGACCTCAAGCTGCAGATCGTCGGATTGTCCGAGCCGGGCGACGAGGTCGTGATCCGCGGCAATCCGGAAGACCGCAAATTTTCGGCCATTTACCTTCGCCATGGCCAGTTCGTCGCCATCAACGCCATCAACATGATCAAGGACTTCATGGCCGCCAAGAAGCTGATCGCCGAGGACAGGCGCATCGACCCGGCGAAGGCCGCCGATGCCGAGGTGGCGCTCAAGGACCTCTAGAATTGGTTGCAATGCCGTCCGCCTTTGGCTAGGAAGCGGCGAAATTCAGCACACCGCACATCGGGGACGGACATGGCGAAGATCTTCATCACCAACCGCGAAGGCGAGCAGAGCGAGATCGAGGGCGAGATCGGCATCTCGGTGATGGAGAACCTGCGCGACAACGACTACGAGCTGGAGGCCATCTGCGGCGGCCAGTGCTCCTGCGCCACCTGCCACATCTATATCGACGACGCATGGATCGAGAAGGTCGGCCGGCGCAACGACGAGGAAAACGAGCTGTTGGAGGAACTGGAGTGCGTCCAGCCCGGCTCGCGGCTGTCGTGCCAGGTCGAGTTCACCGAGGAACTGGACGGTCTTGCGCTGACCATCGCCCCGGACGAGTGAGCGCACGGCCCATCCGAACGATTGGAAGCCCGGCCTCGCGCCGGGCTTTTTCTTTGCTAGAACGGCGCGGACATGTAGACGCCGCCGCGATACCGGTTCCGATTGGAATAGGATTGGCCCGACGCCGCAAAGGAGAAGTCGACCGGCGGCTCGGAGGCCGCATCGGCGCGGTCGCCGGCGGAGGCGCCGCCAGCATCCGGTAGCGGCGCACTCTCGGCTGCCTGACCCTCGGTGGCCGGGCGAATGGCGAAGCTGGGCATTTCATCCGTCACGCATGCCGGGCAGGCAAGGGCGCGCTTCTTGCGCGGTTGGGCAACCGCGTCGGCCGGCTCGCTGACGGCATCGGGCGCCGCGACCAAGGCCGCATCCCCGACATGACCCGGCCCGGCTTCATCGGCCAGCGCCGGAAAAGCCGGCATCGCTAACATCAACAGGCAGGCCAGCGCGCGCATCGTCGTCCCCTCTCGGTGCCTGGTGCAGATTCTAGGACGATTGCCGTCCAAGTCCAACCCCTACGCCCTTGGCCGCGCAATCGCGCTGTCATAGGCTCGTGGCAACAAGGGGAGAGACATGAGCCGCAACAGCACAGTGGTATTCCAGAACGCGTTCATCGTGAACGACATCGAGGCCGCCGTCGCCCGCTGGGTGAGGACGATGGGAATCGGCCCGTGGGTCATGCTGGAGAACATCAGTATGGCCAACGCCATGTACAAGGGCCAGCCGACGACCATGAAGCTGCATGCGGCGCTGGCCGCGTCGGGCAGCATCCAGATGGAGCTCATCCAGCCGCTGCACGATCATGCGTCGGTCTACCGTGACTATTTCCCGCCAGGCAGGGAAGGTTTCCATCACATCGGCGTGCTGACCGACGACGTGGCGCGCGACGTGGCGACCTACCGCAAGCTGGGTCACGGCGTCGTCGCCTCGGGCGGCAACCCGGACCAGACCCACATCGCCTATGTGGACACGTGGGAGACCGGCCACTGCCTGGTCGAGCTGATCCACGCCGACGACAACTACAAGCAGATGACCCGGATGCTGGAAGAGGCCGCCCACGCCTGGGACGGCACCACCATGACCGTGCCGCGCGGCTGAGACAGGAAAGGAAAGACCTCCGATGAAACAGCACCAGAATCTCGTCATCACCCAGAACGCCTGGGTCGTCGCCGACCTCGACCGGGCCATCGAGCGGTTCAGCCGGATCATGAGGGTGGGACCCTGGTTCAAGATCCCGAAGATCGGCCTCAACAACGTGATGTACCGGGGCAGGCCGGCCGATCTCGACATCTCGGTGGCGGTCGCCTTCGCCGGCCATGTCCAGCTCGAGCTGATCGAGCAGCACAATGACGGCCCGTCAGCCTACCGCGACGCCGTGCCGAAGGGCCAGGAAGGCTATCACCATATCTGTTTCTATCCGGACGACTACGACGCCGAGCTCGCCCGCTACAGGGCCATGGGTTACGAGGTCGCGACCAGCGGCCAGGTCACCTCGGCCAACAACCGCCGCTTCTGCTACATCGACACCCGCAAGGACCTGAACTGCATGGTCGAGCTGGTCGACGCGCCGGAGGGTGGCGCGGTGGTCTGGCAGGCAATGCGCAAAGCCACCGACGCCTGGGACGGCAAGACCGATCCGGTCAGGATGATGGGGCTGTAAGGAGCCACCGTCATTGCAATGACGGCTGAGCTAATCGCCTAAGGCTGGATCACCGTGCCGTTGTCGACCAGCAGCTCGGCGCCGTTGACGTGCTTCGATTCATCGGACGCCAGGAACAGCACCATGTTGGCCACGTCCTCCGGATCGCCCAGGCCCGGACCGGGCGGCGCGGCCTCGCCGTCGGAGCGCCGGGGCATGGTCCCGCCGCCCGCCTGGGCCTGCTTGATCATGTCGGTGGCGATGCCGCCCGGGTGCACCGAGTTCACGCGGATCCTGTAGCCCGACTGCTGGCAATGGATCGCCGCCGACTTGGTCATGGACCGCACCGAGCCCTTCGCGGCCGCATAGGCGAAGAACGGCGGATAGCCGAGCAACGCCGCCGTCGACGAGATGTTGATGATCGAGTTCCGGTCGGGATTCTGCTTCATCAGGCCGATGCCGTATTTCAGTCCGAAGAACACCCCGTCGCTCATGATCGCGTGGACGCGGCGCCATTCCTCGGTCGTCGTCGTCTCGACGGTCTTGACCACGACGATGCCGGCGTTGTTGACCAGCACGTTGAGCTTGCCGAAATGATCGGCCGTCTGCTTCATCACCTGCTGCCAGCCGGCTTCATCGGTGACGTCCTGCCGGATGAAGATGGCGCCATGACCCGCCATCTGCGCCGTCTCCTCGCCTCCCGCCACGTTGACGTCGGTGACGACGACCTTGCCGCCCTCCTCCGCCAGGCGGATGGCGTCGGCCCTGCCCAGCCCGGCGCCGCCGCCGGTCACCAGGCACACCTTGCCCTCGATGCGCCCCATGAAAGCCTCCCCTCGGTTGATCGTCAGATGCCGCGCACCATCATGTGCATGCCGTCGGAATTGTCTTCGCGCAGCTTCTTGTACGGCGCGTATTCGGGGCCGAACCAGAACTTCCGGAACGCGTCTTCCGACGGATAACGCAGGGCGATGAAGCTCGCATGCGGCCATGTGCCGTCCAGCTTGTCGTAGCTGATGCCCGCGGCGCAGGCCTGCACGCCGAAGCGGGCGCTGATCGGCGGCACTTCCTGGTAATAGGGCTTCATGGCCTCGGCGTCGCGCGTGTCGCCCCCTCCGATCATGAACACGGCGCCGCTTCCCGTGGCGGGCAGCGGATCGTCGGTGAACGCCTCCATCAGGATGCAGTCCTGGTCGCTGGAGCGCTCGCGCAGCTCCTTCATGGGCTGGTATTCCGGCGACTTCCAGAAGGTCCGGGCCTGCTCCATCGACGGGAAGCCCAGCAGCACCATCCGCTCGCGGACGTATTTGCCGTCGAGAATCTCGGCGTCGTTGTCGACCGCCAGGATCTGGCCGCCATAGCTGGCCAGGATCGGCGGCGCACCCTCGACATATTTCGCCATGCCGGCCTCGTCCCTGATGTCGATGCCGATGAACATGTAGGCAACCCTGGCCATGACTTCTCCCCTTTCCGGTTAACGAACCCCATGCATGAGCCGCTTCAGCAGCGGCGACAGCAGCAACAGAACCACCGACGAGGCGACCGCCACCCAGGCGACCGACCAGAACATCCCGCCATAGATCGGCAAGGCCTCGGCGACCGACACGCCTTCGCCCGGCATATGCTCGATGCTCGATGTCATGGCGATCAGGCCGGCGCCGTAATTGGCGAAGGCGTTGGACAGGAACCAAACGCCCATCATCAGGCCGGTGATGCGCGCGATGGAAAGCTTGGTCACCGCCGAAAGGCCTACCGGCGAGATGCACAGCTCGCCCGTGGAATGGAGCAGATAGCCCAGCACCAGCCAAAGGAAACCGACCTTCTCGCCCTCGCCGGCCAGCATGATCCCGAAGAAGAACATCAGGAAACCAAGACCCATCTGGAACAGGCCGATGGCGAATTTGAACGGAATGTTCGGCTCGCGCCCGCGTTTGTCGAGCCAGAGCCAGAGCGCGGCGACGATGGGCGCGAAAACGATGATGCAGATCGGGTTGATGGCCTGGATCTGCGACGGCACCAGTGCCATGCCGAACAGGCTCAGCTCGACGCCCCGCTCGGCGAACAGCGCTATGGACGTGCCCGTCTGCTCGAAGAACGCCCAGAACAGCGAGTGGAACGGCAGCAGGATCAGGATGGCGAGGATGCGGTCCCGCGCCACCGGTTCAAGTTTCGCGGCCGCATAGACGATCACCGCGAAAATCGCGAGGCCGCCGACGATGCCCAGCGCGCCACCGACCACGTCGCTGTTCTGCACCAGCAGCCAGGCGGGAAAAAGCGACAGCACGCAGCCGCCGATCACCAGGTGCTGCACGGTCAGGCCGGCGATCACCGGGCGCTCGAGCGCGGCCGGATCGGGCGCTTCGCCCCGGCCCTCCAGCCAGGACCGGCCGAGCGAGAACACCACGAGCCCCAGCAGCATGCCGATCCCCGCCGCGCCGAAGCCGTAGGACCAGCCATAGGTTTCCCCGAGCCAGCCGCAGAGCAGCGGCGCCAGCGCCGCGCCGATGTTGATACCCATGTAGAAGATGGTGAATCCGCCGTCGCGCCGCCGGTCGCCTTCCTCGTAGAGCGAGCCGACGATGGACGAGATGTTGGCCTTCAGCAGCCCGGTGCCGACGATGATGAGCGCCAGCGAGAAATACATCACCTGCAGCGCCGCGCCATCGCGGACCACCGCGCCCGCCGCGTCCGCCGTCGCCGCGGCGCCCTCGAACGCCATGCCGAAGTGCCCCAGCATGATCAGGATGCCGCCGATCAGCACCGATCGCCGGAATCCCAGCCAGCGGTCGGCGACGAAGCCGCCGAGGATCGGCGCGATGTAGACCATTGAGGTATAGGCGGCGAAGATGCCGTAGGCCGGTTCGTCGCCGAACAGGAAGTGCCTGGTGAGGTAAAAGATCAGCAGGGCGCGCATGCCGTAATAGCTGAAGCGCTCCCACATCTCGGTGAGGAACAGGACGGCGAGTCCGCGCGGGTGGCCCAGTATCGTGCGTCCCGTCTGCGTCGCGTCCATGCGTCCCCCTTCCCTGTCCGCCAGCCACTATAGAGAAACCGACCGGCCGCAAAAGGCCCTTGTCGTTCCGCCGCACCGGGCTGGATCGGCGTCGGCCGATCCCGCCATTCTTCGTCGCGTCTTTCGCGCAGCAAGGCGTTTCCGCCTTGCCTTAAAGCGCTCTATAGTCGCCGCGACCAAAAGAGGGAGAATCCGATGACCGAAATCCACAAGCCCGTGGACGCCACCCTGACGCTGGAAAACCGCGTCGCCGTGCTGACTCTTGACCGCCACGACGTGCGCAACGCGCTGACCGGCAACAATCTGATCCAGGACATCGAGGACACCTGCAAGTGGGTCAACGCCACGCCGGAAGTGTCCGTGCTGGTGATCACCGGCGCCGGCAGCGCATTCTCGGCCGGCGGCAACATCAAGGACATGAAGCAGCGCAGCATCGACCATGCGGGCGACGTGGGCCACGTGGCGCAGGGCTATCGCGACGGCATCCAGCGCATCCCGCTGGCCGTCCAGTCGCTGGAAGTGCCGGTCATCGCCGCGGTGAACGGCCCGGCGATCGGCGCCGGTTGCGACCTTACCCTGATGTGCGACATCCGCATCGCGTCGACCGAGGCGGTGTTCGGCGAGACCTTCGTGAATTTGGGCCTGATCTCGGGCGACGGCGGCGCATGGTTCCTGCCGAAGATCGTCGGCTACCAGCGGGCGGCCGAACTGACCTTCTCCGGCCGCCTGGTGAAGCCGGACGAGGCGCTGAGGCTGGGCATGGTTCTCGAGGTGGTCGAGCCCGACCAGCTGATGCCGAGGGCGCTGGAAATGGCCGGCGTGTTCGCCTCCAAGCCGCCCATCACCACCCGCTATACCAAGCGGCTGATGAAGCTGGCCGAGCGGCAGCAGCTGAAGGACTTCCTCGACCAGTGTGCGTTCTTCCAGGGCATCTGCCACCAGACCTCCGACCATATCGAGGCCATCGACGCCTTCATCGAGAAACGTTCGGCGCATTTCGCGGGACGGTAGGACCGCATTCGCAGGCCCGCGCCGGATTCGGACGATCGCTGAATCCGGCGGGGCAAGATTCTTTGCCGCATCGTTTGAACCGCGCGAACAGAGTCCCACATACTGTTGAAAGAACACGCGTTTTTGGCAACGCGTGATTCACGAAACTGCAACAGGATGGGTGACAGATGAGACGCGTCGTCGCGGCTCTAGCGCTTTTTCAGTCGTTCGCGCCGGTCGTTGCGGCAGCGGAGCAAGCCCCGCTTCCCGAGGCTGTGGTGAAGATGCTGCGCATGGCGGCCGCCCGCGACCTCAAGGAACTAACGTCCCGCTACCTCGACGCGGCCGTGTCGATCGCGGCCGACACCTATCCCGAATCGCGCGAGGCGATCCGCGCCGAGGCGGGCCGGCTCGCGCCCGCCCGCGCGTCTCGGCTGGCATCGATCATCGCCGGCGACATCCAGCCCGGAACGATCCCGCCGGAAAAAAGGACCGCCGCCGACGAGAAGTCCGTGCCGCCCGCCAGCAAGGCGGCGGAAAAGGCCGCCGCACCCAAGCCGAAGGGGTTCCTTCCCGCGGACGGCTGGAAGGGCGGCATCGAGCTCGGCGCATCGCTCAACAGCGGCAATGTCGAGGCCCGTTCGGTCACCAGTGCCGTCAACATGCTCAACGACCGCCAGGACTGGCGGCACAAGGTCGGCGCCACCTTCGGCCTGATACGCACCGGCGGCGTCACCACCCGGGAAGCGGCGACCGCCAATTACCAGCTCGACTACAAATGGACGCCCCGGCTCTACAATTACGGCCTGTTCGACTACAGCCACGACCGCTTCGGCGCGTTCCGCGAGCGCTATCTGGAGACGCTGGGCGTCGGCTACCGCGTGCTGCAGGGCGAGACCTATTCCCTCGACATCGAGGGCGGCGCCGCGCTGCGCCAGAGCACGCCGCTCGCCACCATGATCCGCGAGGACGAGTATGGCGGCCGTGTGAACACCGTGTTCAACTGGACCATCTCGGACAGCTTCGCGATCAACAACACCGGTTCCGCGTTCGTCACGGACGCGCGCACGTCGCTCGAGAACACGGTGGCGCTCAAGACCAAGATCACCGACCGCATCTCGGGAAAACTGTCGTTCAACCTGAAGCACGACACCGACGTGCCGCTCGACAGCGTCCGTACCTCGACGGAGACGAAGGCGACGCTGCTTTACAGCTTCTAGACGTAGCGGCGCTCGAAGCGCCGGCCCAGGCCGGTCAGGAGTTCGTATGAGATCAGGCCCGCCGCGCCGGCGGCATCGTCCAGCGTCCAGCGCGGACCGATCAGCTCGACCATGTTCCCCGGCACGGTCGCCATCGGCGGCACGTCGGTGACGTCGAGGGCGATCAGGTCCATGGAGACCCGGCCGGCAAACGGCACGATCAGGTCGCCGAAGGCCGCCCTGCCCCGTCCGCTGGCCGGGGTCGGCCAGCCGTCGGCATAGCCCGCGGCGATAATGGCGAGGCGCGTGGGGCGGCTGGCGGTGAAGGTGGCGTCGTAGCCGACGGTCTCGCCGGGCTCGGCATACCGCTCCTGAAGGATGCGGGCGCTCAGCCGCACCACCGGCTTCATGGGATTGAGCCGGCCCTCGATCGGGTTGCCGCCATAAAGCGCGATGCCGACGCGGGCCAGGTCGAAGCAGTACGCCTCGCCGAGCAGCACGCCCGCCGAATTGGCGAGGCTGGCCTGCGCCGTCGGGAACAGGGAGCGGACCCGCAGGAAACGCTGGAGCTGCCTGGCATTGAGCGGATGAGCCGCCAGGCGCGCACACGCCAGGTGGCTCATGACCACCGCGATGCGCACGTTGTCCGGCACCGACGCGGCCAGCGCCGCCGCTTCCGCCACGGTCATGCCGAGGCGATTCATGCCGGTGTCCACATGGATCATGGCCTCGCCCCGTTCCCCCGCCCGGCCGCAGGCCGCGTCCCAGCGCCGCACCTGTTCAGGGTCGTTGAGCACCGGCATCAGCCGTGCCGCCATCACCGGTCCCTCGTCTCCGGCCATCAGGCCGTTGAGCACCGCGATCTCCGCCCGGGGCAGCGTGCGGCGCAGCGCCGCGCCTTCCTCGACGGTGGCGACGAAGAACCTGCGGCAGCCCGCGTCCCACAGCGCCTTGCCCACCCTCGCCGCACCGAGGCCGTAGGCATCGGCCTTGACCGCGGCGGCAACTTCGGCGCCATGGGCCTGCGCCCGCATCAGCCGGTAGTTGTCCGCCAGCGCGCCGAGGTCGATCTCGATCACGCCCGATGGCGGCGCTGAATCGATGGTTTGGGGATAGGAGAAGGCCATGGCTCGACAGGTAGGGTGAGACGATCCGTTGCACCATAGCGGCGCGAAGCGCGCAAGCGCTATTCCCCGGCGAGCGCCGAGACAATAGAGTTGCGGCAGAACGGGAATCGCCTAATGTGGCGGCCGAACCGGTCGGTAACAACGCCGGGTGCGAACTCAAGGAAAGGGATGCACATGAAACTGGGAATTCTTCTGGGCTACTCCGGGGGCCGCATGGACCTCGGCATCGAGACCGTCAAGCTGGCCGAGAGCCTGGGCTACGACAGCGCCTGGACCGCCGAGGCCTATGGCTCGGACGCGGTGTCGCCCGCCGCCTGGGTTCTGGCCCAGACCACCAGGATCAAGGTCGGCACCTCGATCATGCAGATCCCGGCGCGCACGCCCGCCTGCGCCGCAATGACCGCCATGACCCTGCAGGAGCTGTCCGGCGGCCGCTTCATCCTGGGCCTCGGCCCGTCGGGCCCGCAGGTGGCCGAAGGCTGGCACGGCGTGCCCTACGGCAAGCCCATGGTGAAGGTGAAGGAGTATATCGAGATCGTCCGCGCCATCCTGAAGCGCGAGAAGCCGCTGGAGTACAAGGGCGAGGAATACCGCATCCCCTATGACGGCCCGGGCGCGACCGGTCTCGGCAAGCCGCTGAAGTCGATCCTGCACGGCGACCCGAGCATGCCGATCTACACCGCCGCGATCACGCCCGCCGGCATCCGCGCCTCGGCCGAGGTGGCCGACGGGTTCTTCCCGATCTGGATGAACCCGGAGCGCTTCGACGTGTTCGAGGAAGACATCAACAAGGGCTTCGCCAAGGCCGGCAACAGCAAGACGCTCGCCGATTTCGACGTGGCGCCGTTCGTCAACGTGGTGATGGGCGACGACATCGCCGAGTGCCGCAACAAGGTGCGGCCGGGCATGGCGCTCTATATCGGCGGCATGGGCGCCCGCTCGAAGAACTTCTACAACGACTACGCCAAGCGGCTGGGCTTCGTCGACGAGGCGGTGAAGATCCAGGACCTGTTCCTGTCCGGCCAGAAGGCCGAGGCCGCCGCCGCCATCCCCGACGCGCTGGTCGACGCCGTCGCCCTGTGCGGCCCCAAGGAGCGAATCAAGGAACTGCTCACCCCCTGGAAGGAAGCGGCCAGGAAGAAGCACATCGGCTCCATGCTGATCGGCCGCACCTCGCCCGAGGCGCTGAAGGTGGTCGCGGAGACGATGCTGTAGCCCGGCAGGCAACGGAAACGCGAACGGCGCGCCTGCGAGGGCGCGCCGTTTTCGTTTCAGGCGGCAGGAACCGTCAGGCGGCCTCGACCAGCGGCTTCACCACCGGCGTGCCCGACGACCAGTCGATGCGGCGGACCGGATCGGACCTGCCGTCCCAGGTGTCGGCGCCGTCCTTGATGATGGCGAACATCTTCTCGATCAGCTCGCTGCGGAACATCAGCTGGATCATCACGCCGGGCTGCTTGACGGAATCGATATAGGCGTGCTGGTCGCCATAGGTCTGGCGCACCTGATAGTCCATGCCCTTGGCCTTCAGCTCGTCCAGCTTGGCCTCGATGGTTCCGTCGCAGAACACGGCCAGATGCTGCAGGCCGCCTTCGGGATGGGTCTCGAGATATTCGCTGTAGATGCTGGGCACCGGTCCGATCGGCTCGATCACCTCGATCTGCTGGTCGCCCGAATAGGCGAAGCCGGCCTTCAGCTCCAGCTTGACCGGCTTGCCGTCGAGCTCGCCGGGGAAATCCTTCAGGTGCTCCATGTAGAACGGCCCGATGCCGCGGGCGATCCAGTGCTTCATGGCGGCGTCGATATCGGGCACCACATAGCCCTGCTGCAAGACCGCGCCGAATACGTTGCTCATGTCATGTCTCCCGGTTTCCGTGTCGCTGGATCGTAGACCCTTCCAGCCACGGCTGGCAACGGCGCGGCCGCGCCCGCCGCGCCAAGTCAGGCGTTGCATTCTGGTGGCGAGGCCTTATCTTCGGCCCATCGCAGGCCACAGGGCCGCGAGGCCGGCGAGGACCCTGCCGCCGCAGCCCCTTATCTCCTTCGATTTCGCCCGAGAGCAGTACCCGAATGATCCGCCGCCGTTCCGCCTTCCACGCTTTCGCCTGCATCCTCGCCGTCGCGGCGGCCGCCGCCGTTCCTGCCGGCGCCGCCCATGCCCAGGTCAAGCCCAAGGCGAAGAAGGAGGAACCGCTGCCGGTGCCGCTCCAGGCGCAGTGCACATGGCCGGGACAGCGTGTGGTTCACTCGCTGCTGCGCGACGACACCATCGCGGCGAAGGATCATCTGAGCTTCTACGAAAAATTCGGTTGCCCGGTCGACCACCTGACCAAGGCGTTCGCCTGTGCCGTCGATGCGCCCACCGGCGCCACCCGGCCGCGCGCCGACGTCCTCGTGACGAATTGCTGGGAGACGCTGTCCGCGACCCGGGCGACCGAGGAAGATGCGGACGCTACCGGAAAGCCACTCCGCAAGCAGAACAAGTAATCCGGCGCGGCCCCACCCTTGCCTTCTTTCCTTGATCCAGTCGGCGCGCGGGTCCAGCATCCGCGTGGAGCCACCTTGTCGGGACACGGTCACATCCACTGATGCGCAATATCTTCCTGGCGATCGTGATCGGCGCGTTGCTGCAGGCCTGGGCCTGGTTCGAGTCCTACGACAGGTCGGCGCCGCCCGAGGTGACCAACCGCGTCCAGTCGGTCTCGCTCGACGTGGGCGGGCCCAAGGCGGCCACCAGCCCGATCACCCAGTCCGAACTGGAGCGGGTGGGCGCCATGCTCGACAAGGTCAAGACCGTATCCTCGACCGTGCGCCTCTATGCCTCGACCGGCCTGGCCGCGGAAGTACCGCGCCTCGCCAACGAGCGGGGCATCGCCGTGGTGCTGGGCATCTGGCTCGGCCGCGACGACGAGAACAACCGCAGGGAGATCGAGTCCGCGCTCTACCTGGCGAACCACTACCCCAACGTCCGGGCCATCGTGGTCGGCAACGAGACCATCCTGCGCAATGAATGGGGCGTGACCGACAACGACAAGCAGCCCTCGGTGGACGAACTGGTCAAGTACCTGCGGGAAGTGCGCCGCCGCAGCCGGGTGCCGATCACCACCGGCGAAACCTGGGACATCTGGGAGCAGTTCCCGCAGCTGGTGCCCGAGGTGGACTTCATCTCGACGCACATCCTGCCCTATTGGGAGTTCATTCCCGCCGACAGCGCGCTGGAGTTCACCTGGAGCCGCTACGACCTGCTGAAGTCGCTCTATCCGGGCAAGCGCATCGTGATCATGGAGTTCGGCTGGCCGAGCCAGGGCTACAACCGCCAGAAGTCGGTGCCGACGGCCATGAACCAGGCCGAGCTGATCCGCGGCTTCCTGATCGAGGCCGACAAGCGCGACGCCGAATACAATCTCATGGAAGCCTACGACCAGCCCTGGAAGACCAACGAGGGCACCGTCGGGCCGTATTGGGGCCTGTTCGACGCCAAGGGCGAGCCCAAATTCCTGCTCCAGGGCGAGGTGCGCGACCAGAACCATGGACGGACGGCGGCGATCGGCATGATCCTGGGCGCGCTGCTGACCGCCATCGCCATCGGCCGGCGCCGCACCGCCTTCGGGCACGCCCTCGCCGTGTCGCTGTCGGCCCAGGCGCTCGGCGCCGGCATGGCGCTCGCGCTCGTCTATCCGTTCGACAACTACCTGAACACGGGCTCGACCATCGCCTGGTCCATCGGCTTCATCCTGATGTTCCCGCTGACCGCGATGACCTTGCTGAAGATCGACGAGGTGGCCGAGGTCACCGTGGGGAACCGGCCGATCCGGCTGCTGCCGCACCACGTCCGTCCCAACGCCAGCTTCCACTTTCCCAAGGTGTCGATCCAGGTGCCGGCCTACCGCGAGAATCCGGCCATGCTCAACGAGACCCTGAGCAGCCTGGCGCGGTTGGACTATCCCGACTATGAAGTCATGGTGATCATCAACAACACGCCGGACGAGGCCCATTGGGGACCGGTCGAGGCGCACTGCCGGACGCTGGGTCCGCGCTTCAAGTTCCTCAACCTGCAGGACGTGAAGGGATTCAAGGCCGGCGCCCTGACCATCGCCATGGATCATGTCTCGCCCGACGCCGCCGTATTGGCGCTGATCGACGCCGACTACGTCGTGGACAAGGACTGGCTGAAGGACCTGGTGCCCGCCTTCGCCGACCCCAAGATCGCCTTCGTGCAGGCGCCGCAGGACCACCGCGACGGCCCGGAATCGGCGTTCAAGACCGCCATCAACAGCGAGTATGCCGGCTTCTTCGACATCGGCATGGTGCAGCGGAACGAGCGCAACGCGCTGATCGCGCACGGCACCATGCTGCTGGTGCGCCGCTCGGCGTTCGACGAGGTGGGCGGCTGGTCGACGGCCACCATCACCGAGGACACCGAGCTTGGCCTGCGACTGCTGGAGGCCGGCTACGAGGGCACCTACACGTCCAGGCGCTATGGCTGGGGCCTGCTGCCCGACACCTTCGAGGCGTTCAAGACCCAGCGCCACCGCTGGGCCTACGGCGCGATGCAGATCATCCGCAAGCACGCACACTTCATGAAGCCGTCGACGCCGGGCCTCAACTACCGGCAGAAGGCGCAGTACATCGCCGGATGGAGCTACTGGATCTCGGACGCGTTCGGCGTGCTGACCGCGTTCCTGAACCTGTTCTGGGTGCCGATGATCATCTGGTTCGAGCTGATGATCCCCATGCTGCCGTTCACCGTCCCGATCCTGGTGGCGTTCGGCGTCAACCTGCTCCACTGCGTCATGCTCTACATCACCCGGGTGAAGATCCCGCCGCACCGCATCCTCGGCGCCGCGGTCGCCGCCATGGCGCTTCAGTTCACCGTGGCCCACGCCGTCGCGCGCGGCCTGATCAGCGATGCCCTGCCGTTCAAGGTCACCGCCAAGGGCGGCGGCGGCAAGAAGGGCAAGGGGCCGAACCCGATCCGCGTAGAATCCGTCGTCGGCCTGCTGCTGCTGGTGGGTTCGGGAGCACTGTTCTACTTCAACCGCAAGGAAGGCGCGGTCGAGGTCTATGTCTTCGCCGCCACCCTGATCGTCCAGAGCCTGCCCTTCCTCGCAGCACCGTTGCTGTACGGGCTGGAGCGTGCCCACGCTCGTCTCAGGGGCCGCCCGGACGACGCCGACGCGCTGCCGGCGGAACCGGCCGCGCCGCTGCCCGAGGCGCGCGCCGCGTGAGCCCTTCCTAAAGCGCCGGCGTTCCGCTACACCCGTCCGGCATCCGCCGCATCCGACCGCAGGCCATATCCATGCACCGCATCGCCGCCCTCCCCGCCCTTCTGATCGCCGCGGCGATCTCCTGGTTCCTGTGGTCGTGGCTGGGACGGGACATAGACATCGTCGACGTGCCGCGCGGCCACCTGCAGTGCCTGTCCTACACGCCGGCCACCGACGAGGCGTCGCCGCTCAATGCCACGGACGGGCTGTTCCACGTGCCCGACGGCATGGTCGAACGCGACCTGAAGATCCTGTCGAACTACACCGACTGCATCCGCACCTATTCCATGCTCGGCGACCAGGGCAAGACCATGAAGGCGGCCCATGAGGCCGGCATCAAGGTGATGGTCGGCATCTGGATCGGCGCCGAAGACCGGCGCAACGAGCTGGAGATCGACCGCGCGCTGGAACTGGCCCACCAATATCCCGAGAACGTGCGCGCAATCGTCGTCGGCAACGAGGTCATGCTGCGCCGGGAAATGACCGGCGAGCGGCTCGCGGGGATCATCCGCTCGGTCAAGGCCCGCACCGACCTGCCGGTGACCTATGCCGACATCTACGAATTCTGGCGGCGCAACCCGGTGCTGGCCGACGCGGTCGACGTCGTGACCGTGCACGTGCTGCCCTACTGGGACGATCCGCACCCGGTCACCATCGACCAGGTGCAGGCGCACGCGCGCGGCATCATCGAGGACACCCAGAAGCTTTTCCCCGGCAAGGCGATCCAGGTCGGCGAGATCGGCTGGCCCTCGGCCGGGCGCACCCGCTCGGGCGCCGCGCCGACGCTGGTCAACGAAGCCCGCTTCGTGCGCGAGTTCGCCGCCCAGGCCGAGTCCATCGGCGTGCCCTACAACCTGATCGAGGCCATCGACCAGCCGTGGAAGCGCATGCCGGAAGGCACCGTGGGCGGCTACTGGGGCATCCTCGACAAGGACCGGAACCTGAAGTTCCCGCTGACCGGGCCGGTGAGCGAATGGCCGCACTGGCGCCTGGCCGCCGCCATCACCGGCGCGGTCTCGCTGCTCGCCTTCGCCTGGGCGCTGTTCTGGGGCAAGCCGATCCCGGTCCTGCGCTGGCTCGGCCTGGGGATCGCGGCGCCTGCCGTCGGCGCGACCTTGTGGGCGCTGGGCGCGCAGCTCGGCATGATCGTGCTGAACAACTGGTGGGGCTGGCTGTGGATCGCCCTGCTGATGCTGCTCGCCTCGATCGGCGGCGCGCTGCTGGTCTATGCGGTGGCGGGTGGCCGGAACGTGCCCAAGCCGGCCGGGTTCGACGGCGTGCTCGAGGCGATCCGTACCCGCCGCTTCGACGGATCACAGGTCATCGGCGCCTATCACTGGGCGGTGATGGTGCCCGCGACGGTGCTCGCTGTTTCCATGGCGATCGACGGCCGCCACCGCGACTTCCTCCAACTGGCCTTCTGGCTGCCCGCGGCCGCATTCCTGCTGCTCTACGTCCAGCCCTCGACCCGCGAGCGGACCGACCACGCCCAGCCCGAGGAGGCCTGGATGGCGGCGCTGCTGCTGATCGCCGGGCCGTTCGCCATCGACCAGTTCACCAATCTGGAGGCCATGGTGTGGGCGGCGACCTGCGTGGTGCTGGCGGTGCCGTGGCTCGAATTCACCATCCGCGAGGGCATGCGCATCCGCGAGGCGTTCCGCGGCCGTGACGTCGGCGCGGTCTAGCGCGCCCGGATCAGGCAGATCAGCGCCAGGATCGCCGCCGGCACCGACATGGTGTTGTTGTAGAGGATCATCCCCAGGCCCGCGGCGACGAGGGCGATGACGGCGATCCAGCGCGAGGCGGCCACGCTGCGCCTGGCGAGGGCGATGACGGCGACCACCGCCAGCGCCATGGAAAGCCAGCCGAAGCCGCCCCATTCGGTGAACATGATGAAGCCGGTGCGCAGCGGGCACCACCACGGATTGCCGCGCTCGCAGGCGGCACCCATGGCCTCGGGCTCGACGAACTCGTAGCGGATGACATAGCCGGCGCCGAAGCTGGCGGCGCAAGCGATGAGGCCGCCGACGGCGCGCGCGTCGCCCCACAGGGCCGCGAGGCCGCCCCGCACCGCTTCACCCCGCCCAGCCGCCATTTCCGCGCCTCTTCCGCTGCTTCTGATCCGCCGCGCAGCATTACGGGGCGCGCGGGCGCGGGTCAACAGCGCGCATCGCCAACGGACGTTTGACCGGACCCGCCGATCCCGCCATTGTGTCGTCCGGGAACGACGCGAGGGAGACGATTTCCATGTATCTGAAGTGGTCCGAGGAACGACGGCTGTTCGAAGTGCTGGCGCGCGACGAGATCATGCAACTCGTCCAGAATTACATGCGGGCCCAGGACCGGCTCGATGCGAAGCTGCACCGCTCGGTGTTCTTCGACGATGCGTGGCTGTCCTACGGCATCTACGAAGGCGGCCCGGACGGCTTCGTCGAGTTCGCCCAGAACGCGCTGAAGGGTCACAAGGCCAACCATCATTTCATCGGCCAGGTGCAGATCGATGTCGACGGCCTGGAAGGCTTCGGCGAGGTGTACTACCAGGCCCATCACCGCGTGATCGAGGACGGAAAGCCCTATGACCTGTTCATCAGCGGCCGCTACGTCGACCGCTACGAGAACCGGTTCGGCGTGTGGAAGATCGCCTATCGCAGCGAGCTCGTCGACTGGGTGCGCAAGGAGCCGGCGGCCGACGATTTCTTCAAGGACAGCAAGATGATCCTCGGCGCCCGCAAGCCCGCCGACCCGCTCTACCACCGCGAGAAGATGCGCAAGCCGAAGGGCAAGTAACACACCTGCCTTACGCTCCCTGATCGGAAATGGGGATCCGGAGATGAGCGACTACATCAAGACCTCGCTGGACGACCGCGGCATCGCCACGGTTCTCATCGACCGCAACGAGCGGCGCAACGCCATGTCTTTCGACATGCTGCGGGCGTTCATCGACGCCGTCGGACGGCTCGGCGCCGATCCGTCGGTGCGCGTGCTGGTGGTGACCGGCGGCGACCAGGGCTCGTTCTGCGCGGGCACCGACCTGTCGGACCTGGATTCGGTACCCGGCAAGGATCGGGGATTGCGGGGCACGGCGCAGGAGGGCGGCAAATGGTGGCCGCTGCTGAAATGCCCCAAGCCGGTGATCGGCGCCATCGACGGCCCGGCCGTGGGCATGGGCGCCGAGTACACCAGCCAGTGCGACATCAGGATCGCGAGCACCCGGGCCCGGTTCGCATGGAACTTCGTCCATCGCGGCCTGGTCCCCGACACCGGCGCCGGCACCTGGCTGCTGCCGCGGCTGCTGGGACCGCAGAAGGCCCTGCAGCTGCTGTACTCCGGCGAATTCCTGGGCGCCGAGGAAGCCTATGCCATCGGCTATGTCTCCCAGCTCGTCGAGCCGGAGAACCTGCTGGCTGCCGCCTATGCGGAAGCCGAGAAATACCTGAAGGGCTCGCCTTTCGCCCTCACCCGCATCAAGGCGCTGGTCTATGAGGGACTGGAGCGTTCCGCCGAGGCGCATATGGGCGCGCACACGGTGGCGCTGAAGGAGTGCTTCGGATCGAACGATCATCACGAGGGCGTGCGGTCCTTTCTCGAGAAGCGGGCGCCCCGGTTTACCGGCACCTGAAGAATTTGCAGCCGGCGGCGCGGCATGCGGCTATAAGGCGGCGTCCCAACTGACCGGAACTCCGCCATGGTCGCACAACCCGACATGATCCTGCTGGGCATCCTGCTGCTCGGGGTCGGCCTGTTCAGCGGCGTGATCTCGGGCTTGCTCGGCGTGGGCGGCGGCATCGTCATCGTACCGGCGCTCTACCACGTCTTCGCCTATCTCGACATCGATCCGTCGGTGCGCATGCATCTGGCGGTGGGCACGTCGCTCTCGACCATCATCCCGACGGCGATCCGCTCGGTGCGCAGCCATCACAAGCGCGGCGCGGTCGACATGCAGCTCATGCGGCAATGGGCCGTGCCGCTGGGCATCGGGGTCCTGATCGGCACCGGGCTCGCGGTGTTCGCCAAGGGCAGCGCGCTGACCCTGGTGTTCGCGACCGTGGCGCTCGTCGTCGCCGTGCAGATGACCGTCGTGCGTCACGACTGGAAGATCCGCGACACGGTGCCCGGCGGCTTCCTCGGCGCGCTGCCACCTGTGGGAATCGGCGCCTTCTCGGCCATGATGGGCATCGGCGGCGGCACACTGGCCGTGCCGACGCTGTCCATGCTGGGCGTGCCCATCCACCGGGCGGTGGCGACGGCATCCGGCTTCGGCCTGATCATCGCCATCCCGGGAACCATCGGCTTCGTCCTGGCCGGCTGGGGCAACCCGCTGCTGCCCCTGCCCTGGTACCTGGGCTATGTCAGCCTGCTGGGCTTCGCGGTGCTGGTGCCGGCGACGCTGATCTCGGTGCCATGGGGCGTCGCGCTGGCGCACTGGCTGAAGCCGCAGCCGCTGCGCTGGGCCTTCGCGTTCTTCCTGGCGCTGACCTCGGCGCGGATGTTCTGGGACCTGTTCGGCTGAAACCGCCTCGGGGCTCAGTCCAGCGCCAGTTCCATCATCATGCTGTCGATGGCATGGACCGCCGACAGGGTCAGGAACCGGAACCGGCCATATCCGCCATCCACCGGGAACGAACCGCGGACGCCGCCAACCGCGTTGGCGCCGCCGGATACCGGCAGCGTGCGCCGGATGAAACGGTTCGCGGCGCGCGCGGCGGACAGGAACGCCTGGTCCTTCGTCGCCTCGAACAGCAGCATCCAGCACATGGCGGCCTGCGCGTCGCCGGACAGGCTGCTCCAGCGCGCCGCCGCTTCCCATTTCTCGTCGAGCCTTCCCGGTAGCGAACCATCGCCGCGCCGCTGCACCGCGACCAGCGCCCAACCGGCCATGACCGCCGCGTCGAGGTACCGCATCACATGGGTCAGCCGGTAGCATTGCAGGAAGCCGTGTATGGCCGAGCCGATATGGACGGTGAGCGGCCGCTCCACGTCATCGGTACAGCAATCGGCAAGCCACCCGTTGCGACGCTGCCGCCCCAGCGCCCAGCGCAGGCCTGATTGCGCCGCCTCGGCGAAGCCCTGGCCCGGCATCACCGAGTCGGCCTCGAGCAGCGCCCAGGCGATCTGGGTGTCTTGCGCCCGCTCGCCAGGCCAGCTTCCATCCGGGTTGCTCGCATCGAGCAGGTATCGGGCGGCGCGGGCGGCCGCCTCTTGGACACCGGTTCCGGCATCGCTTCCCGCCACGAGGCCCAGCAGCACCTGGCCGGTCAGATGGGAAGACGAGGGCCGGCCCGCCTCGGGCCCGAATCCGCCATCGGCGTTCTGCGCGCGGCACAGCCACTCCAGCCCCCTGACCGCCCGTCGGCGGTGGGCATTGTCGTCCCAACGGTCGCCGGCCTGTAGCAGCGTGCGGGCTGCGAGGCCCGAGGCAGCCGGACACGGCGCCCCCCAGCCCCGGACAAGATCGAAATGCGACGCGAAGCCGCCCCCGTCCGAACGGTCCTGGGCGCGGCCCAGCCATCTGACCATGGCAGCGAGCGCGGCCTCCGCCCCGGGATCGGCGTGCGACAGACCACGCCGGTCGGCGCGCCGCAGCCGGCGCGCGGGCGCAGACAGAGTCAGCGTTTCCCATATGCGCCCCCACGCACCGCTCATGGCTGCTATTCGAGCGGGCCGGGAGGCTCTTCCGGCGGCGGCGTCCGAGGCTCGCGCAGCGCCTGGACCGCGACCACCGGCAGGCTGAGCGCATAGATCACCGCGAGGCCGACATAGGTGGCCCAGAACGACGACGCCAGCAGGGCCGCCAGGATCACCGCGCCGACCAGCAGCGGCAGCACCAGCTGCCGGTTGATCCTGACATGCTTGGTCGACAGGGTCGGCACCCGGCTGACCATCATCAGCGCCAGGATGGCGAGGTAGGCCGCGCACATCTCGGGCTCGCGGAAGAAATCGGAGTCGGTCTGGAACGACAGCGCGAACGGCACCAGCGCCAGTCCCGCCGCCGCCGGCGCGGGCATCCCCATGAAGTGCTTGTGCACCGTGCCGTCCTCGGCCGCGCTCTGGTCCATGATGTTGAACCGCGCCAGCCTCAGCGCGCAGCAGACGCAGTACAGCAGCGACACCGCCCAGCCGAACCGGGGCACGTCGTGCAGGGTCCAGAAATACAGCACGATGGCGGGCGCCACGCCGAAGCAGATCACGTCGGACAGGGAGTCGAGCTCGGCGCCGAACTTGCTGGTGCCCTTGATCATGCGCGCCACCCTGCCGTCGAGCAGGTCGAACAGGCTGGCGAGCAGGATGGCGATCACCGCCGCCTCCCAGCGTTCCTGGAAGGCGAAGCGGATCGAGCTGACGCCCGAGCACAGGGCGAGCACCGTCAGGACGGTGGGCGCCAGCGCCCTTACCGGCACGACCGGCGGCAGGCGGCGATGCAGCGGCGGTTGCATGGTCAGCGGACCTCGCCCGACACGGGCGGCTCGACGGCGCGCTCGTCGGCGATGATGGTCTCGCCCGCCACGGTCTTCTGGCCGACCACGACCATGGGCGACATGCCCTCGGCCAGATAGACGTCGACCCGGCTGCCGAAACGGATGATGCCGATCCGCTCCCCGCTCCTCAGCATGTCGCCGGGAGCGACCTTGCAGACGATCCGCCGCGCGACCAGACCGGCGATCTGCACGACCGCCACGTCCTTGCCCGACGCCGTCGTCATCCGCAGCGCCATGCGCTCGTTGTCCTCGCTCGCCTTGTCGAGGGTGGCGTTGAGGAACAGGCCCGGGCTGTACACCTTGCCGGTGATGGCGCCGTCGAAAGGCGACCGGTTCACGTGGCAGTCGAACACGTTCATGAAGATGGCGATGCGCACCCGCGGCTCGGTGCCCATCTCCAGCTCCGGCGGCGGCGGCGCCGGCTTGGCCGACACGACCACGCCGTCGGCCGGGCTGATGACCAGACCCGCCCGCACCGGCGTGAAGCGGTCGGGATCACGAAAAAAGTAGACACACCACACCGTCAGCACGAAGGCGATCAGGCCCAGCGGCGGCCATGCCCACATCAGCAGCAGCGTCACCAGCGCGAAGATGGCGATGAACGGGTATCCCTCCCGATGAATCGGGACGAACACGGACCTGATGCTGTCGATGATGGTGTGGTTTTCCATTGCCTCGCCTTCCCCGGATCATTGTCCGGCAATTAGTAGTCGGCCGCCAGCGTTTCCAGCTTCTCGGCCGCGGCCACGGCTTCCTGCTGGCGCTGCCACATGGTCGCATAGAGTCCGCCCGGCAACGCGAGAAGCGCGGCATGCGTTCCGCGTTCGGCGATCCGGCCGTGCTCCAGCACGATGATTTCGTCGGCATCGACCACCGTGGACAGCCGATGCGCGATCACCAGGGTCGTGCGGTCGCGCGAGACCTTCCCGAGGGCGGACTGGATATCCTTCTCGGTATTGGTGTCGAGCGCCGAGGTGGCCTCGTCGAGGATCAGGATCGGCGGGTTCTTGAGGATCGTGCGGGCGATGGCGATGCGCTGCTTCTCGCCGCCCGAGACCTTCAGGCCGCGTTCGCCCACATTGGTCTCGTAGCCCATCGGCAGCGAGGTGATGAAGTCGTCGATCGCGGCCATGCGCGCGGCCTCGCGCACCTCGTCCTGCGACGCCTCGGGCCGGCCGTAGCCGATGTTGTAGCCGATGCTGTCGTTGAACAGCACCGTGTCCTGCGGGACGATGCCGATGGCCCGCCGCAAGCTCGACTGTGTGACGTCGGCGATGTTCTGGCCGTCGATGCGGATCGCCCCGCCGGTGACGTCGTAGAACCGGTAGAGCAGCCGTGAGATGGTCGACTTGCCGGCGCCGCTGTGGCCGACGATGGCGACCGTATGGCCGGCGGGCACGGTGAAGCTCAAATCGAACAGGATTTGCCGGTCCGCCTTGTAGTGGAACGATACCCGGTCGAAGACGATCTCGCCGCCGCCGGCGACCAGCGCCGCCGCGCCGGGCTTGTCCTCGATCTCGCGCTCCTGGCCCAGCAGGTCGAACATGGCCTCCATGTCGATCAGCGACTGCCGCATTTCGCGGTAGACGAAGCCCAGGAAGTTGAGCGGCAGGAACAGCTGCACCAGCAGCATGTTGACGAACACGAAGTCGTCGATGCCGTGGCGGCCCGTCGCCATGTCCCAGGCCGACATCAGCATCACCACGCCGAGCCCGATGGAGATGATGGTGGTCTGGCCGGTGTTGAGCAGCGACAGGCTGCTCTGGTTCAGCACGGCGGCGCGCTCATAGCGTTGCATCGCCCTGTCGAAGCGCCCGGCCTCGTGCTCCTCGTTGTTGAAATATTTGACCGTCTCGTAGTTCAGCAGGCTGTCGATGGCCTTGGTGTTGGCCTCGGTATCCTGACGGTTCATCTCCCTTCGGAGCTTGAGGCGCTTTTCCGTGATGCCGAAGGTGAAGATCACATAGACGGCGATGCAGCCCACGGTCGCCGCCGCGTAGCGCCAGTCGAGCACGCCCCACATCATGGCGGCGACGAAGCCGATCTCGAGGATCGTCGGGATGATGTTGAAGATCATGAAGCGCAGGGCGAAGTCGATGCCCTGGGTGCCGCGCTCGATGACCCTGCTCAGGCCGCCGGTGCGCCGGTCCAGGTGAAACCGGAGCGACAGCGCGTGGATGTGGCGGAACACCCTGAGCGCCACGCGGCGCAACGCCTGCTGGCCGACCTTGGCGAAGATCATGTCGCGCAGCTCGCCCAGCGATGGTGCAAGGGCGCGGGCAACGCCATAGCCGACGATCAGGAAGACGGGCACGGCGAAGGCCGGCTGGCCGACGATGCCGCCCTGCTCCGTCAGCCGGGCGACGACCTCCTTGTAGATCAGGGGAACGGCGACGGTGAGGCCCTTCGAAGCCGCCAGCAGCAGCAGCGCGATCACCACGCGCGCCTTCATGTCCGCCTCGCCCGCCGGCCACAGATAGGGCAGCAGGGTCTTTACGGTTTTCCAGTGATGGCGCTGACCGCGGGGCGGACGGTCGTCGGGATCGGCGTTCATGGCGGCTGTATATCATACGCCGCCACGCTTTGCGGCAACGGCGACGAAAAGAGGCCCCGGCGCACGCCGGGGCCTCTCCACGTCCGTTATGCCCGGCGGTTACCGGCGCGGCCGGTCGCGGTCGCGGCCGTCGCCGTCCCAGTCGCGCCCGTCGTGGTCGCGCCACCAGTCGCGGCGCGAGCCGTGGTCGCGCCAGCGGCGGTCCCAGCGGTCGCGCTCGTCGTAGAACGACCGGCCCTTGTAGTAGTTGTCCCAGTAGGTGCCCACGCTGAAGCTGATCACCGGAACGCCCCACGGCATGCCGTAGGCGATGCGGCGGCCCTCGCGCTCGGCGACAATGTCGTCGCCGACGACCCAGCCGCGGCCGCGCGGGGTCGACACGTCACACCAGGACCAGTCGCGCAGGCAGCCATTGATCCGCAGCTGGGTGCCCGAGCGGACGTAGGCGACGGTGGGATAGTCGTAGTCCGGGCCGGCCTTCACCTGCAGCCGGTCGGTCGCGTAGCCGCGCGTAGCCGCGTCGGCGGGGGCGCTCACCAGTACCGCGGCACCCAACGCAAGGGTGGCGGCGGCGATGGATTTCTTGAACATCTCGGTCTCCTCTCTTCTCGATTATCTATGGAGCAGCCGATGAATTCGGACGTGTTCCGGGCCCACCAACGATGGCCGACAGGCAAGGTTCCGGAGCTGTCATCACGGCTTCGTTACGAACCAGGCAGGCGCGCGCCACCCCTGAGACCAGCCCGTGTCGGACACATCGACAATATTAGGATCGATCAAAGCCGGCATTCACGCCGTATTCATATCGACTGTGGCATGAATGGTCGACATGAGGACTCTTGTCTTGAACCCGGCTGGAGTTAATGGTCGACTTTTTCATCGTCGTTCTCATGAATTAAGGGCCACTATTATGACTCCGGCAACATCAATAGCTTCATCACTGCGAAGGATTACGTCCCGTTGGACGTGTCATCCAGCAGATGGCCCCGACAGGTCTACGGCAAGGAACGCCCTAGGGGTCAGGCAGGAGGTATCCGGCGCCTCCGGCGCATCGCCGGCAAGAGGAACCGATCCCACCCGCGCAACGTTCCCGTTGCCATGAAGACTTCGGCTGCACGAAAGCAACTACCTTGGAGAGACACATGATACGCAAGACCCTGGCCGCCGCGGCACTCGTCGCTGGAGCGGCTTTCTTGCCCGGCACGGCAAACGCGATGCCGGGCTTCACCGTCGAGACCACCGAGCTTCGAGCCGGTCCCGACTACACCTATCCTGCCGTCCGCCTCGTTCGGGACGATCGCCGAGTGGAAATCTTCGGCTGCCTTGACGACTGGAGTTGGTGCGATGTCGGCTATCGCGGCGATCGCGGCTGGATCCCGGGCTATGGTCTCGTGGCGGATTACAACGGCCGCCGTCTGACCTACGGCATGTCGTGGAATGTCCCGATCCTGTCGTTCAGTTTCGGCTCCTACTGGGACAACCACTATCGCGGGCGTCCGTTCTACCGTGAACGCTCCCGCTGGCATCGCTACTGGAGCGACCACCGCCACCGTCACTGGGATCATGCCCGCCGCGAGTGGCGCCAGGAGCGCCGCGAGGATCGCCGCGACGCCCGTCAGGATCGCCGCGAAGACCGCCGCGAGTGGCGGCAGGACCGCAGGGAGGACCGGCGTGACGACCGCCGCGACGCCCGTCAGGACCGTCGCGAGGATCGGCGCGAGGCCATCCAGGAGCGGCGGGAAGAGCGCCGTGAGGATCGCCGCGACGCCCGCGAGGACCGCCGCGACAACCGCAGCGAGGTGATCCAGGAACGCCGCGAGAACCGCCGCGAAGCGGCCCGTGAGGCGAACGAGCGTCAGCGCCAGGCCGCGCAGGCTGCCCGGGAGCGTCAGCGTGATGCCACGGAAGCGGCCCGCGAACGTCAGCGCAATGCCGCACAGCAGGCGCGCGAGCGTCAGCAGAACCAGCGCGAGGCGACGCAAAACGCGCGGGAACGTCAGCGGGACGCCGCGCAGCAGGCCCGTGAGCGGCAGCAGAATCGCCGCGAGGCGGCCCAGAATGCCCGGGAGCAGCGCAAGGAAGCCCGGCAGGATCGCCGGGAGGACCGCCGCGAGCGCGCCCAGCAGCGCCGTGAACGGAACCGTGACGAAGACCAGCGTCCCGGCCGCTAAGGCTTTGCCGTAGCGAGGATGAGGCCCCGGTTCGCCGGGGCCTTTTTCTTTGATGTCAGAAGTTCGACCCGGGCTTGAGCACGCCGGGCACCTTGAGCTTGTCGTCGTCCGCGATGCCCTGGTCCGGGCGAAACACCTGGGTGTATCGGAGCGTTCCGCCAGCCGTCCGTCGCACCAGATGCCACACTGCTTTGTCGGGCCATAAGACGGCGGTCTTGACGTCGCCTTGGGCGGCCAGCGTGACCGACGGATCGAAGGCCTGGCTGACGTTCTGGACCACGGCGTTGCCCGGATCGATTTCCTCGAGCCTGATGTTGTGCGCCGACGGCTTGACCGATGCCACGACCATCGACCAGCGGCCTTCATCGTCGGCCTTCGCCGTGCCGACCGGGCGGCCGTCCAGATACACGTTGACGGTGTTCCCGGCGTTGGCGCGTCCGCCCAGCACGGTGCGGCCCGCCGCATCGAAATCTGCCGTATCCACACCCAGCGCGAGCTTGGGCGTGAGCTGGCCGGGACGCTGAAGCACCCGGCCCGGCTCCCCGCCCCGGCGCGGCACCATGACCGCCAGCACCCCGTCGTCGAGCACCGGCTTCTTCTCGCCCTTGGCGACCTTGATATCCGGCCCCTTGTCCGGCGGCGGGGGAACCGCGACGACGGCAACATCCGCGGACCGCGTCTCCCGGCCGCCGGAATCCGTCGCGGTCAGGCCGAGGACGTGGGCACCCGGCTCCAGCGACCGGGCGAGAACCACCTCCCATGAGCCGTCTTCCGACGCCCGCGACTTGCCGATCGATCGCCCTTCCGCCATCACGTCGACGAAAGCGCCCGGCGCCGCGCTGCCGGCGATCACGCCCATGCCCTCGCGGCTCAGCCGGACCAGTTCGAAAGCGACAGGCGTGGCCGGGGCGCCGGCCGTGGCCGCGTCGACCGTCTCGGTGGGATCGGGCGGGTCGCCGCCGTTCGGCATCAGGAACGCGCCGGCGGCAAGGACGGCTGCGGCCAGGACGAGGATGATCGGAATGCGCACGGCGAAGCTTCCGGAAAGGGTCGGGAACGGCACGGGCCGCCATATTGAGTTAGACGCCCGGCCGGCGGGATCAATCGGGGCGCAGCTTATGCGGCAGGCGCGGTTGTTCCGCAACGGAATCCGCATATAAGGAACGAACCCGTGCGATTCCGCCGGCAGGAAGGCCCATGTACCGACCGAAATCGATCTGCGTGTTCTGCGGCTCGCGCCGGGGCCTCGATCCCGCCATGGCCGAGGTGGCCGCGGCGCTGGGCCGCACCATGGCCGAGAACGGCATTGCCCTGGTCTACGGCGCCGGCGGGGTCGGGCTGATGGACGTGGTGGCGCAGGCGGCGCTCGACGCGGGCGGCCGGGTGACCGGCGTGATGCCCCGGCACCTGGCGCGCAAGGAACTGCTCAAGGAGGGCCTGAGCGAGCTTCACATCGTCGACAGCATGCACGACCGCAAGCGGGTGATGTTCGACCTGTCGGACGCCTTCGTCGCCCTGCCCGGCGGCATCGGCACCCTGGAGGAGACCGTCGAGATCCTCAGCTGGCGACAGATCGGCATTCACGACAAGCCCATCGTGCTGCTCAACGCGGGCGGCGCCTGGGATCATTTCGAGGCGCTGATGCGCGACCGGGTGGCGGCCGGCTTCTGCACGGCGTCCGACCTGGAACTCTACGAGATCGTCGACAGTGTCGACCGGCTGCTGCCGGCGCTCGAAACGGCGCGACCGCCCAAGGCTCCCAGCTTCGCCGACTGGACCTGACGTGGCGCGGCGCCTGCATTCCAGCCATCCCGAAACGGGCCGGTGCGGCGCTTTCCCGGGCCGGGCACCAGTGCTATGTTGCCGCGACTTTTGCGGCCGTTGCACGCGCGATTAGGAGGATCAAGAAGAATGGCGAAGATCAAAGTCAAGAACCCGGTGGTCGACCTCGACGGCGACGAGATGACCCGGATCATCTGGAGCTTCATCAAGGAGCGCCTGATCCTTCCCTACCTGGACATCGACCTGAAATACTACGATTTGGGCATGGAGAACCGCGACGCCACCGACGACCAGGTGACGATCGGCGCCGCCAACGCCATCAAGCAGTACGGCGTCGGCGTGAAGTGCGCGACCATCACCCCGGACGAAGCACGCGTCGAGGAATTCAAGCTGAAGAAGATGTGGAAGTCGCCCAACGGCACCATCCGCAATATCCTGGGCGGCACCGTGTTCCGCGAGCCCATCGTGTGCTCGAACATCCCGCGGCTGGTGCCGGGCTGGACCAAGCCGATCGTCATCGGCCGTCACGCCTTCGGCGACCAGTACCGCGCCACCGACTTCAAGGTGCCGGGCCCCGGCAAGCTGACCATGAAGTTCGAGCCCGAGGGCGGCGGCGCGCCGATCGAGTACGAGGTCTTCCAGTTCCCCGGCGGCGGCGTCGCCATGGGCATGTACAATCTCGACGACAGCATCAAGGATTTCGCCCGCGCCTGCCTGAACTACGGCCTCGACCGCAAGTGGCCGGTCTACCTGTCGACCAAGAACACCATCCTCAAGGCCTATGACGGCCGCTTCAAGGACCTGTTCCAGCAGGTGTTCGACGAGGAATTCGCCGACAAGTTCAAGGCCGCCGGCACCACCTACGAGCACCGCCTGATCGACGACATGGTCGCCTCGGCCCTGAAGTGGGAAGGCGCGTTCGTCTGGGCCTGCAAGAACTATGACGGCGACGTGCAGTCCGACACGGTTGCCCAGGGCTACGGCTCGCTGGGCATGATGTCCTCGGTGCTGATGACGCCGGACGGCAAGACCTGCGAGGCCGAGGCCGCGCACGGCACCGTCACCCGCCACTACCGCCAGCACCAGCGCGGCGAGAAGACCTCGACCAACCCGGTCGCCTCGATCTTCGCCTGGACGCGCGGCCTCGCCCACCGCGGCAAGCTCGACGACACGCCCGAGGTGGTGCGCTTCGCCGAGACGCTGGAGAAGGTCTCCGTCGACGCGATCGAGTCCGGCCACATGACCAAGGATCTGGCGATCCTGGTCAGCCCGGACCAGGCCTGGCTGACCACCGAGGACTTCCTCGCCAAGCTGGACGCCGACCTGCAGAAGGCGCTGGCCTGAGCGTTTCTATTGGCTCGGAAAGGGCGGCGCGGGCGACCGCGTCGCCCTTTTTCCGTTCCGGCGGCCTCAGTCGCCCAGTTCCTGCAGCGCCCGTTCGATCGCCCGCCTCGTCCGGGCGATGTCCTCCTCCATGACCTCGGTGTGCTCGTCGGCATCGACGAGGCGCTCGGAGGCGAGGCGCAGGATGCTGCGGCCGATCTCGGGATTTTCCGTCACCAGGTGCAGGAAGTCGGTCTTCTGCAGCACCATCAGCTGGCAGCGCGAACGGGCGGTGGCGGTGAAGGCGCGCGCCTTTTCGGTGATCAGCCCGAGCTCGCCGAAGAAGTCGCCGGTGCGCAGCCGGTTGTGCCGCGCGCCCGAGGCGATCTCGACCTCGCCGGACAGGATGAAGAACATGCAGTCGGCGTGCTCGCCGCGGCGGACGATGATGTCCGACGGATTGAAGATGCGCGCCCGGAGCAGCAGCGCGATGCGCGACAGGGGCTGCGGACCCAGCTCGGAGAACACCGACACCTGGCCCAGCAGCTCCTTGTTGACGATGAACTCCCGGTTGCGGATTTCCGTGGCGAAGCCCGAGGCGATGATACCGACCGGCAGGGCGAACATGCCGAGGCCGCAGATCATCACGAAGCCGCCGAACATGCGCCCCGCCGTGGTGATCGGCACCATGTCGCCATAGCCGACCGTGGTGAGGGTGGTTATGGCCCACCACATGCAGTGCGAGATGCTGGCGAACACCTGCGGCTGGGCCTCGTGCTCCAGGTAGTAGATGATCGTTGCCGAGAACACCACCAGACCGAGCACGATGATCCCCGCCGCCAGCAGCGCCCTGCGCTCGGCATAGAACACCCGCCCGAGGGTCGCCAGCGCCGGCGAGTAGCGGAACAGCTTCAGCAGCCGCACCATCCGGAACACACGCAGGATGCGCAGGTCCCAATAGATGCCCAGGTAGAACGGCAGGATGGCGATCAGGTCGATGAGCGCGTAAGGCGTCATCATGTAGTGCAGCCGCGCCCGCCACGGCTTGTTGCGGGGATATTGCAGGTGCAGGTCGGCGACCCAGACCCGGGCGAGGTACTCGATCGTGAACACCACGATGGTGAACACGTCGAAGGCCTGGAACAGCATCTTGTAGTCGCCGTACAGCGGTTCGGACGTCTCCAGCACGACGACGGCCACGTTCAGAACGATCATGGTGATGATGAACGTGTCGAAGATCGTCGCCACGGTATCGTCCATGGCGGAGATTTCGAGAATCTCGAACAGCCGCCGCCGGAACTTCTTCCTGTCCGACTCGGCGGCCATCGCGGTCAGGCCGCGGCCGCCACGGCCGCTTCGATCGCGGCGAGGGCTTCCTGCGCCTTGCCGGCGTCCGGGCCGCCGGCCTGGGCCATGTCGGGACGGCCGCCGCCGCCCTTGCCGCCCAGCGCCTCGGCGCCGGCGCGCACCAGGTCGACGGCGTTGATGCGGGCGGTCAGGTCGTCGGTAACGCCCACGGCGACCGAGGCCTTGCCGTCGGCGACGGCAACGAAGGCGGCGATGCCCGAGCCGAGCGACTTCTTCGCCTCGTCGATCAGGCCGCGCAGGTCCTTGGCCGAGACGCCGTCGAGCTGGCGGGCGATGAGCTTCACCGACCCGACGGAGCGGACGTCGCCGTCCGCCGACCTGGCCGCGCCGCCGCCCATGGCGAGCGCCTTCTTGGCGTCGGCCAGTTCCTTTTCCAGCCGGCGGCGCTCGGCCAGCAGCGCGCCGATCCGCTCGGGCAGCTCGGCCGGAGAGGCCTTCACCGCCGCGGCCGCCTGGCTCAGCAGGCGTTCCTGCTCGTTGACGTGGTCGACCGCGCCCTCGCCCGTCATCGCCTCGATGCGGCGCACGCCCGCGGAAACCGCGCCCTGGCCGACGATCTTGAACAGGCCGATGTCGCCGGTGCGGCGCACATGGGTGCCGCCGCACAGCTCCACCGAGAAATTCGGGCGCGCGGCGTCCTCGCCCAGCCCCATGCCGACCACGCGGACCTCATCGCCGTACTTCTCGCCGAACAGGGCGAGCGCGCCGGCCTTGACCGCGTCGTCGGGGGTCATCAGCCGGGTGGTCACCTCGACGTTGCGGCGGACCTGCCGGTTCACCTTGTCCTCGACCAGCTCGATCTGCTCCGGCGTAAGCGCCGCCTGGTGCGAGATGTCGAAGCGCAGCCGGTCGGGCGCCACCAGCGAGCCTTTCTGGGTGACGTGCGGCCCCAGCACCTGGCGCAACGCCTCATGCGCCAGATGGGTCGCCGAATGGTTGGCGCGCAGCCGGTCGCGGCGGTCCGCGTCCACGTGCATCTGCACCACGTCGCCCACCGTCACCGGGCCGGCATGGACCTTGCCGACATGGACATGGAGCGCGCCCAGCATCTTGCGGGTGTCGGTGACCTCGACCGTGCCGGTCTCGGCGGCGAGCGAGCCGGTGTCGCCCATCTGGCCGCCGGACTCGCCGTAGAACGGCGTCTGGTTGGTGACGATGGAAACAAGCTGGCCGGGCTCGGCGACGTCGACCGGTACGCCATCGCGGACGATGGCGACGATCTTGCCCTCGGCGTCGGTGGCGTCGTAGCCGAGGAACTCGGTGGCGCCGTGCTGCTCGCGGATCTCGAACCACAGGGACTCGGTCGCGGTCTCGCCCGAGCCGGCCCAGGCCTTGCGCGCCTCGGCCCGCTGGCGGGCCATGGCGTCATCGAAGCCCTGCTGTTCGACGGTAAGGCCCTGGGCGCGCAGCGCGTCTTGCGTGAGGTCGAGCGGGAAGCCGTAGGTGTCGTAGAGCTTGAAGGCGACCTCGCCCGGGAGCGGGGCGCCCGACGGCAGCCGGTTCAGTTCCTCGTCCAGCAGGCGCAGGCCGCGCTCCAGCGTGACGCGGAACCGGGTCTCCTCCAGCCGGAAGGTCTCGGTGACCAGCGCCTGGGCGCGGTTCAGCTCGGGATAGGCCTGGCCCATCTCCGTCACCAGCGCCGGCACCAGCCGGTGCATCAGAGGCTCCTGCGCGCCCAGCATGTGGGCGTGGCGCATGGCGCGGCGCATGATCCGGCGCAGCACGTACCCCCTGCCCTCGTTGGACGGCAGCACGCCGTCGGCGACCAGGAACGAGCAGGCGCGCAGATGATCGGCGATCACCCGGTGCGACGCCTTCTGCGGCCCGTCCGGATCGGTGCCGGTGGCATCGGCCGCCGCCTCGATCAGCACCCGGAGCAGGTCGGTGTCGTAATTGTCGTGCACGCCCTGCAGCACGGCGGTGACGCGCTCGAGGCCAGCGCCGGTGTCGATGCTGGGCTTGGGCAGGCTGATGCGCTCGCCCGGCGAGACCTGCTCGAACTGCATGAACACCAGGTTCCAGATCTCGACGAAGCGGTCGCCGTTCTCCTCGGGCGAGCCGGGCGGGCCGCCCCAGATGTGATCGCCGTGGTCGTAGAAGATTTCCGAGCACGGGCCGCACGGGCCGGTGTCGCCCATGGACCAGAAATTGTCCGAGGTGGCGATGCGGATGATCCGGTCGTCGGACAGGCCGGCGATCCTGCGCCACAGGCCGGCGGCCTCCTCGTCCTCGTGATAGACGGTGACGGTCAGCCGGCCCGGATCGATGGCGAAGTCCTTGGTGAGCAGGTTCCACGCCAGCTCGATGGCCTCGGGCTTGAAGTAGTCGCCGAACGAGAAGTTGCCGAGCATCTCGAAGAAGGTGTGATGCCGGGCGGTGTAGCCCACATTGTCCAGGTCGTTGTGCTTGCCGCCGGCGCGGACGCATTTCTGGCTGGACGCCGCGCGCACATAGTCGCGAGTCTCGTTGCCGGTGAACACGTTCTTGAACGGCACCATGCCCGCATTGGTGAACATCAGGGTGGGGTCGTTGTGCGGCACGAGCGGCGCCGACGGCACGGCCGTGTGGCCATGGCGCACGAAGAAGTCCAGAAAGGTCCGCCTGATCTCGTTGGCGCTCTTCACGTCGGCTCTATCCCCTTACCCGCAAGTCCCGGCCCATGACGGGCGGTTCGCTTTTAGCCTTTGCCTCCAAGGCTGTCCAGCGCACCCGCACGGACGCTTCCATGCGTCCGCCGCGAGCCGACGGCACGAAGCTGCCGGCGCGACGGATCGCGCCGGCCAGATCAAGATAGAACGATTCCAGATTAGAGCGAGCCGTCCTCGTCGTCGCCATCATCGTCGTTGTCGGGGCCGCCGGTGATGGCGGCGGCGATGATGCCCGCATTGGCGCGGATCGCCTTCTCGATGGTCTCGGCCATCTGCGGGTTGGCGCGCAGGAACTCCTTGGCGTTCTCCCGGCCCTGGCCGATGCGCTGGCTGTCGTAGGAGAACCACGAGCCCGACTTCTCGACGATGCCGGCCTTGACGCCCAGATCGATGAGCTCGCCCATTTTCGAGACGCCCTCGCCATACATGATGTCGAACTCGACGGTGCGGAACGGCGGCGCCACCTTGTTCTTGACCACCTTCACCCGGGTCTGGTTGCCGACCACGTCGTCCTTGTCCTTGATCTGGCCGATGCGGCGAATGTCGAGGCGGACCGAGGCGTAGAACTTGAGCGCGTTGCCGCCCGTGGTGGTCTCCGGGTTGCCGAACATGACGCCGATCTTCATGCGGATCTGGTTGATGAAGATGACCATGCAGTTCGAGCGCGAGATCGAGCCGGTCAGCTTGCGCAGCGCCTGGCTCATCAGCCGGGCCTGCAGGCCGACATGCGAATCGCCCATCTCGCCTTCCAGCTCGGCGCGCGGGGTGAGCGCGGCGACGCTGTCGATGACCAGCACGCCGACGGCGCCCGAGCGCACCAGCGTGTCGGCGATCTCGAGCGCCTGCTCGCCGGTATCGGGCTGGGAGATCAGCAACTCGCCGGTGTCGACGCCCAGCTTGCGGGCATAGGAGGGATCGAGCGCGTGCTCGGCGTCGATGAACGCGGCGACGCCGCCGCGCTTCTGCACCTCGGCCACCACGTGCAGCGCGAGCGTGGTCTTGCCCGAGCTTTCCGGGCCGTAGATTTCGATGATGCGGCCCTTGGGCAGGCCGCCGATGCCCAGCGCGATGTCGAGGCCCAGCGAGCCGGTCGGCACCGCCTCGACCTCGACCGAGGCCTCCTTCTGCCCCAGCTTCATCACCGAGCCCTTGCCGAAGGCGCGTTCGATCTGGCTCAGCGCCGCGTCCAGAGCTTTCTGCTTGTCCATGGTGTCCCGATTGATGAGCTGAAGAGTGGCCGACATGGCTTTGATCCCTCTGTTATTCCATACGCCCGTGAGCTATTCAACGAAGGGATGTGTACCTGTTTTGTTCTCATTTGGCAAGCGGTTTGTAAATTACTGGGAACACGGTAGAATCCGCCTCATGTTCTCATTATGTCCCGGAAATACCACCTGCTCGCGAGCGCCGATTCAGGCGCAGACTCGGGGTCGTTGCAGGACGCGGCCGCTCCCCAAAAGGAAAGGCCGGTCGCGGGGACCGGCCTTCCTGACCTTTACCTCTCCCCAAGGCGTCAGTCGTCTCGGTGCACGCGCTCCTTGCGCTCGTGGGCTTCCTGGGCCTCGAGCGTCATGGTCGCGACCGGGCGCGCCTCGAGCCGTTTCAGGCCGATGGGTTCGCCGGTGACTTCGCAATAGCCGTAATCGCCGGTCTCGATCCGGCGCAGCGCGGCGTCGATCTTCGAGATCAGCTTGCGCTGGCGGTCACGGGTGCGCAGCTCCAGCGACCAGTCGGTCTCGGTGGAGGCGCGGTCCGCCAGATCGGGTTCCTGGATGCCGCCTTCCTGGAGCTGGTCCAGGGTCTCGCGGCTTTCGCGGAGGATCTCCGCCTTCCAGTCCAGCAGCTTCTTCTTGAAGTACGCCAGCTGGGTGGGATTCATAAATTCTTCGTCGGGGGAAGGCTCGTAGCCTTCGGGGAGTTTTATGCCATTGGCCTTGTGACCAGAGACCGGAGAGTCCTTTTGATCCACAATCTTGTCCACGTGGTCTAACCCTGCCCATGCAGTTGATGGAGGTTTTAAGCGCGCAGACATATACAAGGGGTGCCGTGGCCGGTGCAACCGGTTTTACGCCTCTTTTGGAGGCCGGCATGCAAATTCCACACCTTGACAGCGGCCCCGCCGCGGAGCATCGCCGCCTTCACGTCATTGTGATTCCCGGCGCGCATGTTACCGGCCGGAAGCGAAAGCGCGGCACGGCCAACCCCGCGCGCCGCCTTATTCCTTGATCACCCCGGCACGCGCGCCTAACGTGCGGGCTAACGACAGCTTTCATCCGGAAACGAGTCCATGAAGTTCAAAGGCACCGACAGCTACATCGCCACCCAGGACCTGAAGGTGGCGGTCAACGCCGCGATCACCCTGCAGCGCCCGCTGCTGATCAAGGGCGAGCCCGGCACCGGCAAGACGGTGCTGGCGATCGAGGTCGCCAAGGCGCTGGGCAAGCCGCTGATCCAGTGGCACATCAAGTCGACCACCAAGGCGCAGCAGGGCCTCTACGAGTACGACGCGGTCTCGCGCCTGCGCGACAGCCAGCTCGGCGACGCCAAGGTGCACGACATCTCGAACTACATCATCAGGGGCAAGCTGTGGGACGCCTTCACCGGCGAGGAATCCCCGGTGCTGCTGATCGACGAGATCGACAAGGCCGACATCGAGTTCCCGAACGACCTGCTGCTCGAGCTCGACCGCATGGAGTTCTTCGTCTACGAGACCCAGGAGCGCGTCGTCGCCGTCAACCGGCCGATCGTGATCATCACCTCGAACAACGAGAAGGAGCTGCCGGACGCGTTCCTGCGCCGCTGCTTCTTCCACTACATCCAGTTCCCCGATCCGGACACGATGAAGGAAATCATCGACGTCCACTTCCCGGACATCCAGAAGAAGCTGGTCAGCGAGGCGCTGCGCATCTTCTACGAGATCCGCGACGTGCCCGGCCTGAAGAAGAAGCCGTCCACCTCCGAGCTGCTCGACTGGCTCAAGCTGCTGATGGCCGAGGACATGACCGCCGAAACGCTGCGCGAGCGCGACCCCAACAAGCTGATCCCGCCGCTGCACGGCGCGCTCTTGAAGAACGAGCAGGACGTGCACCTGTTCGAGCGCCTGGCTTTCCTCAGCAGACGGCAGAGCTGAGACGTAGTTCCCTCTCCCCTTGGGAGAGGGTTAGGGTGAGGGGCGTTGGTCGTCACGGTCAGAAACCTCAAACCGGTAGCACGCCGCCTCAGGCGCGAAATGACCGGCGTCGAGAGAAAGCTGTGGTCCAAGCTCAGGGACCGACGGTTGGACGGACTGAAGTTCCGGCGGCAGGAACCCTGCGAGGGCTACATCGCGGACTTCCTCTGCGAAAATCCGAGGCTGATCGTCGAGATCGATGGTTATCAGCATTCGGAAGAAGTCGACGCCACGCGCACGAGACGGCTGGAGCGGTGATCCGTTTCTCGAATTACGAGGTGCTTTCCAATCTGGAAGGTATACTTGAAACCATCATCATAACAGCGAGGGCCGTTGCCCATGAGCAGCAACGCCCCTCACCCTAACCCTCTCCCTAGGGGAGAGGGAACTAGGCCGGAGCCCTGAACCATGTTCACCAACTTCTTCTACGAGCTCAAGGAAGCCAAGATTCCCGTGACCCTGCGGGAATACCTCACGCTGATGGAAGCGCTGGACAAGGGCGTGGCCGACTACAAGGTCGAGGATTTCTATTATCTCTCCCGCGCCGTGCTGGTGAAGGACGAGAAGAACCTGGACAAGTTCGACCGGGTGTTCGGCAAGTGCTTCGAGGGCATCGAGTTCACCGGCGACGCCGAGAAGATCGACATCCCCGAGGACTGGCTGAAGCAACTGGTCGAGAAGTTCTTCACCGAGGAGGAGAAGGCGGCGCTCGAGGCCATGGACTGGGACGAGCTCATGGAAACCCTCAAGAAGCGCATGGAGGAGCAGAAGAAGCGCCACGAGGGCGGCAGCAAGTGGATCGGCACGTCCGGCACCTCGCCCTACGGCGCCTACGGCTACAACCCGGCGGGCGTGCGCATCGGCCAGAAGGAAAGCCGCAACCAGAAAGCGGTCAAGGTCTGGGACAAGCGCGAGTTCAAGAACCTCGACGACAATGTCGAACTCGGCACCCGCAACATCAAGGTGGCGCTGCGCCGCCTGCGCCGCTGGGCGCGCGAGGGCAACGCCGAGGAGCTCGACCTGCCGGACACGGTCCGCGCCACCGCCAAGAACGCCGGCTATCTCGACCTCAAGATGGTGCCCGAGCGGCACAACAACGTGAAAGTGCTGCTGTTCTTCGACGTGGGCGGCTCGATGGACCCGCACATCCGCGTCTGCCAGGAGCTGTTCTCGGCCGCGCGCAGCGAGTTCAAGAACATGGAGTATTTCTACTTCCACAACTGCGTCTACGAGGAAGTCTGGCAGGACAACGTCCGCCGCCGCGCCGACAAGCTCAACACCTTCCAGGTGCTGCACACCTACCCGCACGACTACAAGGTGATTTTCGTCGGCGACGCCACCATGAGCCCCTACGAGATCGTCCATCCGGGCGGCTCGGTGGAGCACTGGAACGAGGAAGCGGGCGAAGTCTGGATGCACCGCATCCTCAACGTCTATCACAAGGCGGTGTGGCTGAACCCGGTGCCGGAAGGCTACTGGGAGACCTCGCCCTCCGTCCGCCTGATGAAGCAGATCATGGGCCACCGCATGTTCCCCATGACCCTCGACGGTCTGGAGCGCGCCATGAAGGAGTTGAGCCGCTAGTTTTCATCCTGCCGAAGGGAGGCCGGGATGCTGAAAGGCAAGGTGCGCGCGCCGGAGATCGACTGTCCCGGCCTGGAATGGTTCAATGTCGACCGGCCGCTGTCGCTGAAGGACCTGGAAGGCAAGGTCGTCCTGCTGGATTTCTGGACGCTCTGCTGCATCAACTGCATCCACGTGCTGCCGACCCTGGCGATCCTCGAGGAGGCCTTCCCCGAGGAGATCGCCGTCATCGGCGTCCACTCGCCCAAATTCGAGGCCGAGAAGGACAGCGCGCGGCTGCGCAGCGCCATCGCCCGCTACGGCATCAGGCATCCGGTGATCCAGGACCCGAACCGCATCCTGTGGAACCAGTATGCGGTGCGCGCCTGGCCGACCATCGTCTTCCTCGCGCCCGACGGCACCGTGCTGGGCCAGACCTCGGGCGAGCCGTCGCGCGAGAAGCTGCTGCGCTTCGTCGCCGACCTGCTGCAACAGGCGGCGGACGGCGACCAGCTCCGCCCCTCGCCGCTCGCGCTCGCCCCCGAGCCGCAGCCCACCGGCGCATTCTCGTTCCCGGCGAAGATGAAGCGCGTGCCGGGCACGGCGCTGTGGGCGCTCGCCGACGCGGGCCATAACCAGATCGCGCTGCTCGACGAGGACGGCGAGACAGTCCGCCGCATCGGCTCGGGCGCGGAGGGCTTCGACGACGGCACCGCGGCCGACGCCACCTTCAGCGCGCCGCAGGGCCTCGCCTGCGACGACGGCGTGATCTACGTGGCCGACACCGGCAACCACGCCATCCGCCGTATCGATCTGGAGGCGGACACGGTCGAGACGCTGGCCGGCACCGGCGCGCGCGGCACGATTCTGGGCGGCGTCGCGGAAGCGGCGACCACCGCCCTCGCCTCGCCCTGGGACCTGGCGGTGGCGGGCGAGGCGCTCTATATCGCCAACGCCGGCACCCACCAGATCGGCGTTCTCGACACCTATGCCGGCACCGTCTATCCCATCGCCGGCAGCGGCGCCGAGGATATCGTCGATGGCCCCGCCCTTGCCGCCGCCCTCGCCCAGCCCAGTGGGCTGGCGATCAGCCCGGACCACGGCACGCTCTATTTCGCCGACAGCGAAACCTCGTCGATCCGGGCGCTCGGCCTGCGCGAGCCGCGCATGGTCTCGACCCTGGTCGGCGCCGGCCTGTTCGAGTTCGGCCACGTCAACGGGCCGTTCGAGGAGGCGAGGCTGCAGCACGCGCTGGGGCTCGACCTGCTGCCGGACGGCAACCCCGTCGTCGCCGACAGCTATAACGGCGCCATCCGGGTGCTGGACCTGGCATCAGGCGAGGCGCACGACCTCGATGACGGCGCCTTCACCTGCACCGACCCGCTGTGCATTCCCGCCGCCGAGCCGGCGGGCGTCACCGTGGCCGAGGACGGCCGCATCTTCCTGGTCGACACCAACAACCACCGGGTGCTGGTCTATCATCCCGAGAACCGCACCTACCGGACCTGGGCGGATTAGGCAGGCTGCATCACGTCGACGCCGAACATCCAGCCATGGAAGTACAGGATCAAGCCGAAAACAACGACCCCGGCCGCGATTTTTCCCCAGCCGATCTCGCCCAGCTTCAGGGTGTTGCGGCCCTGGGCGATGGCAAGGAACGGCGTGCGCGAGGTCTTCGCCACGAATTTGGCCCACCCCTCGGGATCGCGCTTCTGCCGCTTCAGGTCGATGTTGGGCATGCCGACCAGCGCCACCAGCAGGAAGGTGCCGAAGAAGATCAGCGAATGCAGGTCGCCATTGGCGATGACGTGCGCGGCGGCCCACAGGCTGACGCCCAACAGGAACGGGTGGCGGGTGACGCGGACGATGCCCGTCGCCGGATCGTCCTGGGCGAGCAGGCCCTCCTGCTGCATGGCCGTGGGATTCTTCGTGGCGATGCCGACGACCGCGAAAACCAGCGCGAAGAATACCAGCAGCAGGGCAATGCCGTGGCCGGCGGAACCCATATGCCACAGATATTTGGAGCCGATTTCAGAGACGTCGTTGTAACTCATCGCCATCCAGATCACCGCGCCGAGCGAGATGACCGAGAACACCCCGCGATAGGGCTTTTCGCCCATCGCGCGGATCAAGCTGTCCCGCAGGCCGGTGCCGGAAATGGCGGCGTGGATCAGGAAGAACAAGGCGCAGGCGGCGATCAGGCTGGTCATGGCGCTCCCCGTGTTCGGCCGGACGCTGTCCGGCGCTGCGTGACTACCCATATTGTCCTTGCCGCAGGCCGGTCCACCCGAATATGACACGGACCTGCGGACGGGTAACAGGATACGCCCGCGCAACGATGCTAACAAGCTGTCGCCAGAACACCCGCTGAGTACCCGGAATCATTAGAGTTTGGCGATTGACGGACAATCCCGCTTGGGGGAAAATCGCGGCTGGACGCGTTGGAGGGCGAGTGGCGCAGATCGACGTCGACACGACGAACGTGCGGACGGTGCAGGAGCGGCTTGCGGCGGCCAGCCAGGAGCCGTCCGGCGCACCCGCGGCGCCGCGCCCCGCACCCCTCGCCCCTCGCCTGCTGCTGGCGTCGGCAGCCGCCGTCTCGGCCGTCTGGCTGGCGCTGTGCGGCGTCTATGTGTTCGGCCTGCGCGACGCGACAGCCTACCTGACGCTGGAACAGGGCATGCTCTACGGCATGGCGGCGGTATTGCCGGTGATGGCCCTCTGGCTGCTGGCGGTGAGCATCGTGCAGCTGCGCGCGATCACCCGCACCAGCCGGCTGCTCGACGACAGCCTGATCGCCATGACCTATCCCGGCGAGGATGCCCAGCAGCGGCTGGCGGCGCTCATGCGCACGCTCAAGGCCCAGGCGGCCGAACTGGCCAAGGCCACCGACGCCGCGCGCGAGCGCACCGAGGCTATCGAGAAGACCATGCGCCGCCAGTCCGACGCGCTCTCCGAAGCCTCGGTCGCGGTCGACAGGGGCAGCGGCCAGGCGAATGCGCTGCTCGCCGCCCAGGCGGGCGCGCTCGACGGCGCGCTCGAGGCGCTGCGCCAGCGCGCGGGCGCCATCGAGTCCGCCATCGCCGGCGCGGCCGAGAATCTGTCGCGGATATCCAACCAGTCTCTCGAGAATGCCAGATCCGCGCAGGCCGCTCTCGCCAACCGCTCCGAGGACCTGGTCAGCGCCGCCGAGCGGGCCGCCCGGCGCACCGAGGCCATCAGCGAGACCTATATGGGCATCGTCGGGCGGCTCGACGAGGCGACCAACTCCGCCCAGCGCCAGATCGACGATCTCCGGCAGCACTATGAGAGCCAGTCCCAGGCGATGCTGGCCTCGGGCGACGCGCTCGCCGCCAGGATGCGCCAGATCACCGAGACGGCCCGCAAGGAGGTCGCCGCCATTGAGGAGGCCGGCGACCGGACCAAGGACCGCGCCGACCGGATGGAGCAGACCGTCGCCGCGCATGGCAAGCGCCTCCAGAGCCTCGCCGACGAGACCAAGGCCTGGATCGCCCAGACCGCCGACCATTTCACCCTGCAGGCCGAATTCATGAAGAACCTGTCGGCCGAGGCGCTGCAGGGACTGAACAACGGCATCGGCGACGCCGTCAGCCGGGTCGACGAGGCCGGCCGCCGGTTCGTGTCGCTCACCGCCTCACTACAGGCGCGCAGCGGCGAGGCGACCAGCTTCATGGACCAGTCCGGCGAAAGGCTGCGCCAGAACGCACAGCAGATCACGACCGAATGGCAAGCCGCGGCCGCCGCGGCGTCGGAGCAGGCGACACAATCCGCCAACACCTTCCGGGAACGGGCGGGCGAACTGGAGAAGGCCGCCTCCAGCGCCGCCGACAGCATCGTCAGCGCCTCGCGCGGCATGGGCGAAAGGGTCAGCGGCGACACCTCGGCCATGACCCATGCGGTCGAGGCCGCCATGAACCGAGCCGACGAACTCCGGAAGGCGTTGCGCGAAGCCTCGGGCGACGTCGACTCCGCATCCGCCGAGGCCTCGGGCGCGCTCGACAAGGCGCGCGAGCTGCTTGCCGTCCAGATCGGCCGGCTGGAAGCGGCGGCCGATACCGCCGTCGCGCGCACCCATTCACTGGGCGATGAATTCGCCGCCGAAACCGCCCGCTTCTCGGGCACGGTCGGCGACACCGAGACCACCATCTCGACCTTGCGCCAGACCGTCGACGGCACGGTCGGCATGCTGCGTACCCTGGCCGACGACATCACCGAGAAATCCCGTGTGCTCGACGAGTCCGTCAGCACCGGGTCGGACGCGATCTCGAAGGTGATGCAAGAGGCGCTGGCCGAAGCCAGGCAGGTCGAGGCGGCGCTGGGCGCGGCGGCGACCGGCCTGACCGACGCCACCGAGGGCACGAGAGGCCGCATCGCCGACGCCACGTCGGACATGCTGGAGCAGATCAGGCAGCTCCAGGCCGCCTCGGCCGACGGCCTGCGCGAACTGGCCGCCGCTTCGACCGGCCTCGGCCAGAACGCGGCGGCGCTCGGCGAGAGCAGCGAAAGCGCCGCAGAGCGCCTGGAGACCCTGCGGCAGGCGCTGGCCGAGCACGACCAGGCGGCCCAGGCCGCCAGCGGCAACGCGATCTCGCGGATGACCGCCGCCGGACGGGCGATCGAGGATGCCGGCCAGAAGCTGAACGCCGCCGCCGGCGACGCCGCCGGGCGCCTCGGCGCATCGGCCGACGATTTCGGTGCGCGAGCCGGCCAGGTCGGCCAGGCCGCCGAGGATGCGGCCGGCAGGGTCGCCCGTACCGGCGAGGCGCTGGAGGCAAACGCCGCGCGGATCGCCGACTTCGCCCGCGAGGCCGAGCAGTTCCGGGCGCGGGCCGACGCGCTGATCGAGGGCGCGCGGGAGCTCGCCGACGCGGCCGGCAAGGCCGGCGAACGGGCGGGCCAGACCGACGAGGCGCTGCGCGAGCGCGCCGACCGGCTGCTGACGCTGGCGGAGAGCCTGGGACAGCGCCTGTCGTCCATGGAAGAATTGGAGCGCAAGACCACCGGCGCGGCGTTCGCGCGCACGGCGAGCCAGGTCATGGAAACGCTGGGAACGCTGTCCATCGACCTCAATCGGGTCGTCGGCGCCGAGATTCCGGAAAAGGTGTGGCGGCAGTATCGCGGCGGCGACACCCAGGCCTTCGCGCGCTACATCGTCAAGTCGACCAGCCTGGGCTGGAACCGGCAGATCTCGGGACGCTTCGAGAGCGACCCGGCGTTCCGCGAGAACGTGATGAAGTTCATCGCGCATTTCGAGGGGCTGATGCGCCAGTCCATGGACAGCGAGCACACCGACACCCTGTCGGCCTCGCTGCTGTCCTCGGACATGGGCAAGCTCTACGTGGTGCTGGCCAGGGCCATCAACCGGCTGAAATAGGTCACTCCACCTCGGGTTCGTCGGGCACCAGCGGCACCACCAGCAGCTTGTCGATGCGCAGGCCGTCCATGTCGACAACCTCGAAGCGGTGCCGGCCGAAGGTGAAGGTCTCGCCGGCGCTGGGAAGGTGACCGAACTCGCTGATCGCAAAGCCGGCGATGGTATGGAAGTCGCCCTTGCCGCGCAGCTTGCGGATGTTGGTGCGATCCTCGAACTCGTCGACCGGCATGGCGCCGTCCACCAGCCACGAGCCGTCCTCGCGCTGCACCAGCATGGGCGAACCCTCCTGGCCGCGCTCGGGCAGCTCGCCGGCGATGGCCTCGAGTACGTCGGTCACGCTGACCACGCCTTCGAGGCTCGAATATTCGTCGATCACCACGCCGATATGCACGCCCTCGCGCTGGAACCGCTCCAGCAGCGCGAGCACCGGCGTCCGGTCCGGCACCACCAGCGGCGGCGTCATGATCTCGCGCAGGGAGACGTTCTGGCCGCGCAGGGCCAGCGGCAGCAGATCCTTGGTGTGGAGGAACCCGACCGGCTTGTCGACCACGCCTTCGCAGACCAGAAGCCGGGAATGGCTGTGCTCCTCGATCGCCGCCAGGATCTCGGCCGGTCCAGCGTCGACGTCGATCCAGGATACGTCCACACGCGGCGTCATGATCGCCATCACCGAACGGTCGGCGAGGCGCAGCACGCCCTCGATCATCTCCTTCTCGCGGGGCACGAATATGCCTTCGCGCGTGCCCTCGGCGATCAGCGTCTTGACCTCGTCCTCGGTGATCGCCGACTGCTTCTCGTGGGCGAGGCCGACGATCTTGAGGATGAAGTCGGTCGAGCCCTTGAGCAGCCATACCGCCGGCGCGGCGATGCGCGCCAGGATCTGCATCGGCCGGGCCACCACCACGGCGATGCGCTCGGCGTTGGCCATGGCGATCCGCTTGGGGACCAGCTCGCCCAGCACCAGCGTGACGAAGGTAATGCACGACACCACGATGATCATGGCCAGGGTCTCGCCCTGGTTCCGCACGACCTCGTACTGGTCGAGGTGCGCGCCCAGCCGCGCCGCCAGGGTCGCGCCGGAGACCGTGCCCGCCAGGATGCCCACCAGGGTGATGCCGATCTGCACGCTGGACAGGAACCGGCTCGGCTCCTCGATCAGCCGGAGCGCCGCGCGGGCACCCCTGCTGCCCCGGTTGGACAGGTCCTTCAGCCGCGCGCTGCGGGACGAGACCACCGCCAGCTCCGACATGGAAAGAAGCCCGTTGATCAGCGTGAGGAGGAGAACGAAGAGTAGCTCGAAATACAGCATTGGCTCGCGATGACCCCAATTCCCGAGATCCGCCGCGCGGACCCTTCGGCAGATGTACCGGATAGACGCACGAAAAGCGAGAAGCCGGGAATCGCCCCGTCCGGAACCCGCACTTCCGGGTCGGCGTTCCCACCGGCGGACGCGCCGCCGGATTGGACGATGCGGACCGCACTTCTAACTGTTATCTGTACCTGCCAACGGTGCCGACAACGCGGAGAGACGACACGATGAAAATGCTCAGAGGCCTGATCCTGGTGGTTGCCGCCGCCTTCGCGCTGCCGGCGCTGCCCGCCGCGGCCCAGGGCGACCCCGCCGCCGTGTTCGTCCAGAAGCTGGCCGACGACACCATCAACCTGCTGAAATCCCAGACCAGGGGCGCGGACCGCGACCGGGCGTTCCGCGACATGATGGCCAAGAGCATGGATGTCGACTTCCTGGGGCGGCAGGCCCTGGCCCGCTACTGGCGGACGGCCAGCGAGACCGAGAAGCAGGAGTACCAGAAGGTGTTCCAGGACTACATGCTGCGCACGATCACGTCGCGGCTCGCCCGCTTCGAGCAGGAGACGCTGAAGGTCACCGGCACGACCAAGGGGCCCAAGGACGACACCATCGTCGCCAGCCAGGTCATCGGCAAGGGCGAGCCGATCCAGATGGACTGGCAGGTGCGCCCGATGCCCGGCGGACTGAAGGTCATCGACGTCAAGATCGAGGGCATCAGCATGCTGATCACCACCCGCGAGGAGTTCGGCGGCATCGTGTCGCAGAAGGGCATGGCCGGCCTGCTCGACGCCATGCGCGGCAAGATCGAGGTGATGAAGGCGCAATCCGCAGGCGCGTGACGCGGCCTAGATGTGGAGCGTCAACAGGTTGTCCTGATCCAGGCCGAGGCGGCTGATGGGTGTCTGTGATTTTATCCCGCCGTGCGGTCGATGCCAGTTGTATCGATGGAGCCAGGCAGGGAGCTGCGCGGCGCGATG
>JBFWZH010000024.1:0-63872 GCA_050185585.1 Sphingomonadales bacterium
AGCTCACATACGAAAACAGCGCACCACTCTCTCGATCCTCGCCTCGCATCCGTAACTCCCTGCATGCCCACACAGGGAATCATCTCCAGCAAAACAACGCGAGAGGGTTTTTCAGCAGCCTGCTAGACGGCCAGCATCCCGCTTCGGGCCAGGTCGCGGTACCAGCCGGCCGACGTCTTCAGCGTGCGCTGCAGGGTGGCGAAATCCACGTGAATGATGCCGAAGCGCGTGGTGTAGCCCGAGCCCCATTCGAAGGCGTCGAGCAGCGACCAGACGAAATAGCCGCGCACGTCCGCGCCCTGGTCCATGGCCTGGCGCATGGACTTGACGTATTCGGCGAGGAACAGTACCCGGCCGGTATCGTCGACGGCGTTGGTCGGATCGCCGCAGCCGCTCTCGGTCACGTAGACCGGCAGGCCGTAGCGCGACGAGACGCCGAGCAGCGTCTGGCGGAACGCATCCGGATGGATGGTCCAGCCGATGTCCACCGACGGCACGTCGTCCCGGGCGCTGCCCCAGCCATAACCCCATGTGGTCGACGGATCGGCTTTGGCGAAAATCGGCCCGTAATGGTTCACCCCGAACCAGTCCAGCATCTGGCGGATGCGCGCCATGTCGCCCTCGTGAACGTAGGGCTCGATCGCCGCCGCCGTGCGCGGCGGATAGCGGCCCAGGCATTGCGGGTCGGCGAACGCCAGGTTCCAGTGCTCGTCGAGCAGCGCGGCCGCCTCCGCCGTCCAGGGCGCGTCGTCCTCGGGGATCACCGGCTGCACGTTGTGGATCGCGCCGATGGACGCGTCCCCGACCATGCCGCGCAGCACCGCGGCGCCGTCGCCATGCGCCAGGTTGACGTGGTGGATGGCCTGCAGGTGCGCCGCCTTGTCGGTGATGCCCGGCGCCGCCCAGTCGATGGCATAGCCGAACATGGTGAACACGTTGAACTCGTTGAAGGTCGCCCAGCGCTTCACCCGGTCGCCGTAGCGGCCGGCGATCAACGCCGCGTAGTCGGCGAACCAGTGGGCGCTGTCCCGCGACGTCCAGCCGCCAAGGTCGTGCAGCGCCTGCGGCAAATCCCAGTGATAGAGGCACAGCCACGGCTCGATTCCGGCCGACAGCACGCCGTCGATCAGCCGGTCGTAGAAATCGAGGCCCTTTTCGTTGATCGCCCCCCTGCCCGCCGGCAGCACACGCGGCCAGGCAACCGAGAACCGGTAGGCGCCCAGCCCCAGCTCCTTCATCAGCCCGATGTCCTCGGCGTAGCGATGGTAGTGGTCGCAGGCCACGTCGCCCGAGCGGCCGTCGGCCACCTTGCCCGGGATCAGGCAGCGTGTGTCCCAGATGCTGGCGCCGCGCCCGTCCTCGTGCGCCGCGCCCTCGATCTGGTAGGCCGACGTCGACGCGCCCCACAGGAACGAGGATGGAAATTCAACGCGCGTCGTCATCTTTCGCTCCTGGCCGAGCCCCATCTTAGCACCGAAGGTCGGGAGCAGGAGCATCGGCTAAACCCTTCTCCCCGCCGGGGAGAAGATGGCCCGGAGGGCCAGATGAGGGGTGAGCCGCGACAGCGGCTTCGGGCTCATGCGGTGATCGCCGCCGTCCTTGCGTTCAGCACGGCGACCGCGTCGGCCGGCTTCATCCGCACTTGCAGCCCCCGCTGGCCGCCATTCATGTAGACCAGGTCCTCGGCCAGCGCCGCCTCGTCCACGGCGGTGGGAAAGGGCCGCTTCTGGCCGAACGGGCTGATCCCGCCGACCACGTAGCCGGTGAGCCGTTCCGCGTCCGCCGGCTTCAGCATCCGCGCCGACTTGCCGCCGAACAGCGCCGCCAGCTTCTTCATGCTCACTTCCCGGTCCGAGGCCAGCACCACCACGACCGGCTTGCCGTCCACCTCGGCCATCAGCGTCTTCAGCACCCGGGAAGGGTTCTCGCCCAGCGCCTCGGCCGCCTGCAGCCCGATGCGGTCGGCGTCGGGCTGGTAGTCGTAGCTGTGCACAGTGAAGGCGACGCCCGCCTTCACCAGCGCCTGCGTCGCCCGCGTGGTCTTCGACATGCTGCCTATCCCAAAAGCGAACACGGCGCCCCTCGCGGGGCGCCGTGCCTGCATCGTTTCCGGTTCCGGGCGGATCCAGTGGAGCTGGTTATGGCCGCCAGGTTCCGGTTGCCGAGACACCTAACATATCCCAAAGGCGGCGCACTGGATAGGCAGAGGCATCCAGGCCCTAACGCGAACACGGCGCACCGATGAACGGTACGCCGTGCCTGCTGCTGCTGCTGTGTTCGGAAGCCGGCGGGCGGGAGCCGAGATTGCCCGCCGGTCTCCGTGTTGACCGCGTCAGAACTTGACGCGGACTCCGCCTTGCGCGACGTGGCTGGTGTAGCCGGAACCGAACGCGCCTTGATAGTCGAAGTAGAGGCCCCAGCCGCTGGCCATCTGGGCGGTGATGCCCGCGCCGACCACGGCGAGGTCGCGGCCCACATGCGATCCGACGGTGACGAACGGATCATCCGGCAGGCCCACGAGGCTCGACTGGATCCACGCGGGATTGTCCTCGAACTCGTGACGCCACTCGCCGCGGATCTCGGGGATCCAGCGCACGTTGCCCGAACCCCATTCGCCCGACAGGCGGGCGCCGAGGCGCGACTGCAGCGACTTGCCGGTGCCGTCGAGACCGATGAGGCCCAGATCGCCGCCGCCGGTCTCGGTGAAACCGTTGTGGTCGATGCTGGTGTAGTTCAGGCCGGCGAAGGGCTGCAGCTTGGCGGTGTCGCCGAGCATCCAGTTGAAGCCCGCTTCCGCATGGGCGATCCAGCCGTCACCGCCGTACTTGGACGACGCACCGACGCCGCAATTATAGGCGAGGCAGGCGGTGCCGCCGGTGAGGATCGTCCGGTCCACCTTGTAGTCGTCGCTCGCATAGGTGAACGAGCCGTCGACATAGAAGGCGTCGAAGTTGCCCGACAGGTAGCCGCCGATGCTCCAGCGGTCGATGCTGCCGATGTCGCCGTCGTCGAAGTCGAGGTCGTTGCTGACATAGCTGCCCGCGACGCCGACCAGGAAGTTCGGCGACACCTGGACGTCGAAGCCCAGCACGGCGCCGTAGGTATCCTCCTTGAAGCCGTCCGCGTTGGCGTCGCCGCGCGTGTCCGCCCAGCGGCCGAAGCCCCTGGCCCAGAACGACATGCGGCTGTCCTCGGCGCCCTGGCCGACCGACGAGGCCGGCGCGATCGAGCTGGACGAGCCCTTCGGACGCAGCATCACCACCCGCTGCTCCTTGATGCCCCAGCGATTGTCGTTGAGGTGCTCGGAGATCGCCATCAGGTAGGGCTCGGACAGGTTGGTCGCCGCCCGCATGATCTGGGCATGCTCCGAACCCGACCACGAGTTCAGCACCCGGTCATAGAGATCGCCGTCGGTCAGGGTGAACAGGCCGCCGAGCTGGTCGTTGAGCTCGATCTCGTTGTCGGAGGGCTCACGGTCCGGATCGTAGCTGTCCTCGATAACCTCGGCCACCGACTTGGAGTTGTCGCTCAGGCCGTCGACCTCGTCGAACGGATTGCGCTCCCACGCCACCACCACGTCGGTCGGATTGACGGTGGTGGTGAAGTCGATCAGCAGGGTGTCGCCCACGGTGCCGACATCGTCGAACTCGCCGTTGATCGCGCCGCCGGCGTCGATCACGACATGGCTGCCCTTGTCGCCGTAGAGACCGGCAAGTGCCTGGGTCTGCAGGCTGCCATCGGCGTTGAAGTCGCCGGTGGTGGTGATCAGGCCGGCCGAAGTCGGGTTGAACTGGATCACCAGCGTGCTGTCCTCGGAACCGTTGAAGGTGCCGGTGTCGATCTTGGCCGTCGGGCCGAGCACCAGCTTGCCGTCGGTGTTGAGGTTGGTCTCGCCCACATTAGTAACGAGGCCGTTCATCACGAAGGTGACCGGAGCGTCCTCGCCGCCGATGTTCAGTTGGCCCGCGCCCTCGAGTTCGAAGTCGGTGCCGGCGGTGACGGTGGTATCGACGCCCTTGCCGTCCTTGTCCAGCGCCTGGATGACATTGACCACGTCGGCGCTGTCGGCGTCGACCAGGCCCTTGATGGACCCGCCCGACCAGTTCAGCGTGTCGGCTTGACCATCCTCGCCCTGATCCATGGCGATGGCGGCGGTAGTGCCTTCGATGGTGCCGCCCATCTGGTTGATCACCACCGGAACCGGCGCGGTCTCGGCGAAGATGCCGTAGCCCAGGCCGCCCTCGGTCTTGTTGATGCCCGAGATGGTGCCGGTGTTGTCGACGGTGATGACGCCCGCGGCCGCGGCTTCGAGTTCGCCCTCTTCCAGCGGGTTGGTGACGCCTTCCAGCTCGATGCCGCCAAGCATCTCCGCCCCGTCTTCACCCAGCAGGTCGCCGAGCAATCCGTCCGGAAGCGGGCCGAGCATCAGGCCGACAGCGGCTGATTCGTCCGCGTTGCCGCTCAGCTCGGCGGTGATCTTGCCGCTGTTGCTGATCTCGAGACCGTCGTCGGCCTCGGGCAGCCACAGGCCGACCACGCCGGCCGCCGTGCCGCTGTCCTCGCCGGCGATGCCGGTGGTGTTCAGCGAACCGGTGGCCGAGATGGTGCCGCTGTTGGTCACGGTCGACGGATCGCCCGCCACCACGGCGCCGGCCACGATCAACCCGCCCAGGGTTTCCTGCTCCGGCTCGACCGCCTCGGTCGCCTCGGGCTGGGTGATGTCGATCTTCAGGTCGCCCTTGGCGCTGATGGTGCCGCTGTTGGTGAAGGTGCTGGCGGTATCGTCCTCGCCGACAGGGGCCGCGACGTCGGCATAAAGGCCGAGGGCCGCGACGCCGGCCAGGTTGCCGGTGCCGATGTCGCCCAGGTCGGTCTTGTTGTCCGAGGCGACATCGAGGTCGTAGGCGCCCGAAGCGGTGGCGGAAATCGTGCCCGAATTGGTCACGTTGCCGTCGATCGGTTCGATGAACGCCGCGCCGACCGCCGCCGAATACAGGATGCCGGTGCCGCCGGCGCTGCTGTCGACGTCGCCGTCACCGGTGAGGGTTCCCACATGCGAGGCCGTGGACGTGGCGCTGATCGTACCCGAATTGTCGAAGCCGGTGGCGTCGCCCATGTCGAGCAGACCCACCGCCAACGCACCGGTCATGCTGAATCCGCCGGCCGAGCCGCCCGCGCCGGTGCCCGTCGACGTACCCGACAGGGTCACGGTCGACGCCGCATCCGCGGTCGCGGTGATGCTGCCGGCATTGGTCACGATGTTGGTGTCGGGATCCTCTTCCGAATCCTCGCCGCCGGTCAGCGCCACGCCGATCGCGTTGGCCATGGTGATGGTCTCGGCGCCCGCCGAGCCGTCCGAGGCCGCTGCGGTCGCACCGGTGCCGCCCAGGTCGACCGACGAAGTCGCCGACGCGTCCGCGACGATCTTGCCGTCCTTGGTGTTGGTGAAGCTGCCGTCGAAGTCCTCGATGGTCACGCCCCAGGCGTCCGCCTTGACGAAGCTCCCGACGCCGACCGAGCCGGCCGCCGTGTCGGCGGCGCCGCTGTCGGCGACAACCTTGAGATCGGCCGTGTTGGTGGACGAGATGGTGCCCGAATTGCTGAACGGGCCATCCAGCTCGTCGAGGATCACGCCGAACGATTCGCCGCCGACCTCGGCCTCCAGACCCACCGTCGCGCCGTCGTCGCTGGTGGCGGTCAAGGTGCTCGTCAGGCTCGACGCGCCGTTGGCGGTCACCGAGCCCGTGTTGTCGAAGGAGTCGAGAGCGCCGTCCGCCTCGATGCCGTAGGCGTCGGCATAGACGTTGCCCTCGGCGTCGATCATGCCCCCGTCGGTGCCGTCGACGACGGCCGTCTGGGTGCCCGAGGCCTTGGCATCGGCGCTGACGGTGCCGGTGTTCTTGATGCTGCCGGCGTCCTCGCCCACGTAAAGGCCGACTGCCTCGGCCTCGGCGAAGATGCCGTCCTCGCCGCCGATCGTGCCGCTGCCGTCCAGGCCCGTGGCCGTGCCGTCGAACACTGAGGTCGCCGTCGCCGCCGCGCCGATCGTGCCGTCGTTGACGATCGCATCGCCGCCGCCCAGCCAGACACCCATGGCGAAGGCGTCGGAATAGACGCCGTCCACGTCGAACAGGGTCGCGTCGTCGCCGCTGACGTCGGCGATCACGTCGCTGGTCGCGTCGGCCGTGGCCTTGATGTTGCCGTCCTTGGTGTTGGTGAAATCGGCGGTGTCGTCCTCGCCGATCAGGTCGAGGTCGCCTTCCAGACCGTAGGCGCTGGCGTAGCTGCTGGCGCCGCCGTCGACATGCGCGCTGTCCTCGCCCGAATCCGCGATGAGGTCCGAAGACGCATCGGCGGTCGCCGCGGCGGTGATGTCGCCGGAATTGCTGATGCTGCCGTCAACCTCGCCGAGGTCGGCGCCGGATGCGAAGGCGTCGGCCGCCGAGGGCGCGTCCTCGTTGATGGCGGCGTCGCCCGAGAAATCGCCGATCACGCTGACCGACGCGTCGGCCATGGCGTTGATCGTGCTCGCATTGTCGAAGTCGCCTTCGACGCCATCCCAGATTTCCAGGGCGACCGCGTCGGCTTCGACGAAATCGGTGTCTTCGGCGGTCGGCGTGTCGAGAAACTCGATGATGCCGTCGTTTGTCACATCGCCGGCGACCGAACCCTGGACAAGAATGCCGCCGGGCGAGACGTCGCCCGTCGTCTCGACGATCAGTTCGTCGATATCGGTGGTGATGACGACCGAGCTTTGCTCGTCCGAGATCGTCACCGCATGCGCGGTCGAGGCAAGCAGCGCCCCGCCACTCATCAACGCGAGCAACGATACAGAGACTTTGAGCTTGTTATCCAAGCGCTTCATGGGAACTCCCTTTTGCGAAAAAATCCCGTTGGGTTCTAGAACCGGCCAACACCGGTCATTTTCACAAAACATAGAAACAGGGATCGGGGGCGCCACAAAAAAATGCGGTTCTCTAGTGACAATTATGACGTTTTATCAATACGTTACCGTAATATTTGGAAGCAATATATTACCTGCCGGTGGCACAGGCACGACGCAGGTTCACGTTTGACGGGCTCTAAGCGCTTGAGGCCGGGGAAAGTTCCACGTTGGGAACGATTATTTTCAGGGAGGGGAGGCCCTCAGCCATTGGGACCTTGTTGCGGCAAGAATGCGGTCGTCATCACAAAAGAGCTCCGGGCGATTTCTCGCCCGCTTGCGTATCGGTGGCCAGGAGGTAGGTATCGGCGCGCCGCGCCGCAAGTCCGGCGTCGAGTCGCTCTCCCGGAGGGCTGCGATTCGGGGTGGTTTCTAGGTCCGCCGTTCCCGGAACATCCAGCCCGTCGCGACCACGGCGGCAGCGGCGCCGGCGAACTGGCTGACGATGAAGGCCGGGGCCGACGACGGCGCGATGCCGGCGAAGGTGTCGGACAGGGCGCGCGCGACGGTCACCGCGGGATTGGCGAACGAGGTAGACGCGGTGAACCAGTAGGCCGCGGTGATGTAGAGCCCCACGGCCGCCGGCGTGATGGCCGGGCGGAAGCGCACGGTGCCGATAATGGTCAGCAGCAGGCCGAAAGTGGCGACGAACTCGGACCACCACTGCGCCGGACCGTCGCGCAACTTCTGCGACACCTGCAGCACCGGTTCGGCGAACATGGCGTGCGCGGCATAGACGCCCAGCACGCCGCCGACAACCTGCGCGGCGACATAGAGACCGGCGGTCGAGACCGGAATTTCCCGTCTCAGCGCGAACGCGGCGGTGACGGCGGGATTGAAGTGCGCCCCCGATACCGGACCGAATATGGCGATCAGAACCACCAGTCCGGCGCCGGTCGACAGCGTGTTGCCCAGCAGGGCGAGCGCGTCGTTGCCCGCCGCCATCCGGCTTCCCATGATGCCCGACCCGACGACGATCGCAAGCAGCAGCGCCGTGCCGAGCAGCTCCGCGGCCAGGCGTTGGAAAAGGCCGAAGCCGAGCAGCGGCGGCTCGAGGCTCGCCGACGGATCGGTGTCGCTTGGTCCCGGCTCGCTCTTCAAACCCGCATTCCCCGCCCGTCCACAACCCGCTCGCCGTCTTCCTTGGCGAACGCGCCGCGTTGCGGCCCCGGAAGGATGTCGAGCACCACCTCGGAAGGACGGCAAAGGCGCGTCCCCAGCGGCGTGACGACGATCGGCCGGTTGATCAGGATCGGGTGCGCCAGCATGGCCTCGATCAGCGCGGCCTCGGTGAGTTCGGGATCGTCGAGCCCGAGCTCGTCATATGGCGTGCCCTTGCGGCGGAGCAGGGCGCGCGCGCCGATGCCCATCTCGCCGATGAGCCGCGTCAGGGTGGCGCGGTCCGGCGGATCCTTGAGGTACTCGACGATGTCCGGCTCCTCGCCGCTGTTGCGGATCAGGCCCAGCGTATTGCGCGACGTGCCGCAGGCAGGGTTATGATAGATGCGGATCACCTCAGGAGGCCTGCGGCAGCGTCCGGCCGATCTCGTCGAGACGCTTCTGCAGCGCCACCTTGTCGAGCGCCTTCATGGGCAGGCTGACGAAGATCGAGATGCGGTTGTGGAGCTGCCGGTAGGCTTCGGCGAAGGCCAGGTGGGCCGGGGCGTCGGTGCCATCCACGGCCGCGGGATCGCTGATCCCCCAATGGGCGCTCATCGGCTGCCCCGGCCAGACCGGGCAGACCTCGTTGGCGGCGTTGTCGCAGACGGTGAAGACGAAATCCATCTGCGGCGCACCGGGCACCGCGAACTCTTCCCAGGACTTGGAGCGGAACCCGTCGGTGGAGTGATTGAGCGACTTGAGCAGCTCGATGGCCAGCGGATGCACCTCGCCCTTCGGCTGGCTGCCGGCGCTGAACGCCTTGAAGCGCCCCATGCCCAGGCGGTTCATGATCGCCTCCGCGATGATCGACCGGGCCGAGTTCCCGGTGCAGAGGAACAGAACGTTGTAGACCTTGGCGGTATCCATGGATGTGCTCCTAGCAGCAGGCGGATACGGTTTCCCTGGGGGTTGTCGGGTCGGGCGAGCAGCAGGCCGAGCGCGGCTCCCGCGGTTCGAGTTCGGCATCCTCGCCATAGACGGCGCTTTCGCCGATGGTGAGGAAGGTTTCCCAGGCGACGCCCTGCGGGTCGTGCACCCAGGTCTTTTCCGACCGGGCGTAGCAGCAGGTGGTTTCGCCCTGCTCCAGCGTCGGCCGGCCGGCCTCCTTGAGGCGGCCGTAGATCTCCTTCAGTTCGCCGGCATCCTCGGCCTGGATGCCCACATGGTCGATGCCCTTCCGCTCGCCCCGTGTGGTGATGGCGAAGTTCACGCGCGGATCCTCGAGCATCCATTTGGCGTAGTCCGGCTTGACCACCGACGGGCGCGCCGCGAACAGGGCGCTGTAGAAGGCGATGGATTCATCGAGATCGTTGACGCTGAGATTGACGTGAAAGCGTTTCATTGCAGTGCTCCATTGGATGAGGGAGAGCAGCAATCGGCCGACTCCTCCGGCGCGCAGCACCCGGCCATGACGCTGTCGAGCAGCGGGGTGCAGACTTCCGGCCGCCCCCGGCAGCAATCCTCCACCAGGAACCCCAAGAGGTCCCGCATGGCCGCGACGTCGATGGCATAGACGATCGACCGGCTGTGCCGGGTCGAAGCGACCAGCCCGGCATTGGACAGCACCGACAGATGGGTCGACAGGGTGCTCGCCGGCAGGTCCAGCTCGCGGGCAATGTCGCCCGCCGCCATCCCGTCCGGCCCCTGTTGCACCAGAAGCCTGAAAACCCGCAGCCGGCTGTCCTGCGCCAGCGCCGAAAGAGCCTGAATTGCCGATTCCATTTCCATATTTCGATAATTACCGAATTACAGAATCATAGTCAAGCGTTTCCTCGCTGCTCCAGCGGGCCTGAGCGCCGATCAAGCGCCTTTGCGCTCCGGCACATTGCCTCTAGCCTGATTTGGGCTATCTCCGGTAAAATCAGTGCCAACCAGCATGCCCGGTTCATTGATGAGGCCGGGCATTTCTTCATGTGCCGGAAGCCGCCATGTCAGTGAAGATGAAGACCACGCGCGCGCCAAGGACCGCTCCGGAAGGCGCCTCCCCGCAGGACTGGAACCTGGACGGCATCGTCGCGGGGCTTCGGGAGTCCCGCGAGATCCTCAACAACATCCGGTTCCGCGGACGTATCGGCGAACTGCCCGACCGCGAGACCGTCTCGCGGGTCATGCAGCTCCTCTCCGCGGCCCTGTTTCCCACCCATTACGGGCGCGGCGACCTCCACGGCGACAGCATCGACTATTTCGTCGGCAGCACGCTCAACAATGCCTTCACCCTGCTCGCCGAGCAGGTGCGGCGCGGCCTGACCTATTCGGCCGATCACGACAATGACAGCGACGAGAATGTCCGCGAGCGCGCGGCGCGGATCGTCCGCGAGTTCGGCGACCTGCTGCCCGCCATCCGCGACATGCTGGTCTCCGACCTGCACGCCGCCTACCGGGGCGACCCCGCCGCCGCCAACCTGTCGGAGATTCTGGTCTGCTATCCCGGCATGGCCGCCGTGATCCACTACCGCATCGCCCACGCACTGTACCGGCTGGGCGCGACGCTGCCGGCGCGGCTGATCTCCGAGATCGCCCACTCCGAAACCGGCATCGACATCCACCCTGCGGCCGAGATCGGCGAGAGCTTCTTCATCGACCACGGCACCGGCGTGGTCGTCGGCCAGACCGCCATCATCGGCGACCGGGTGCGGCTCTATCAGGCGGTGACGCTCGGCGCCAAGAGCTTCCCGGCCGACGAGAACGGCGCGCTGATCAAGGGCATCGCGCGCCACCCCATCGTCGAGGACGACGTGGTGATCTATTCGGGGGCCACCATCCTGGGCCGAATCACCATCGGCGCCGGTTCGGTGATCGGCGGCAATGTCTGGCTCACCCAGAGCGTGCCGCCGGGCAGCAACGTCACCCAGGCGCAGATGCGCAATGACTGCGCCATGCTCTATGACGTCTGCGCCCGCAAGGACGAGGCGCCCAAGGACTGACCGGGGCCATGGCGCCTCAGCGTGAGGCGTGCTTCACGAGGCGAACAGAACCAGGATATTTTGCGACGACCTCGTCCGCCGTCCATAGCACCAGTCCTTCGACCGTCGCCTGAGCCACCAGCAGCCTGTCGAACGGATCCTTGTGCAAGGCCGGCAGTATCGCCGTCGCGGCTGCATGATGGCCGGTGATCGCGAGTTCCTGCCACCCATTGTCGTTCAGGTTCCTGCGCAGCCGGCCGGGATCGACCTGGAAATCCGGGCGGCCCAGACTCGACTTGATCGCAACCTCCCAGATGCTGGCCGCGCTGAACATGGGGATGGTCTCGGCCTCGTTGATAAGATCGAGCATGCTGGCCGGCAGCTTTTCCGAGCCCAGGGCAGCCCAAAGCACCAGCTGCGTATCCAGCAGCAGCTTCATGCGTCGCCCTCGAACTGGCGCTCGATCTCCTTCTCGCCCATGCGGTCGAAATCATCCGGGACAACGAATTCCCCCTTCATGAACCCGATGCGCTTCTTCGCGTCAGGGTGCGGTGCATCGAGCGGGACGACTTTCACGAGCGGCCGTCCCGCCTTGGCGATGATGAAGCCCTCGCCTTCGGCCGCCTTGTCGACCAGACGCGATAGATGGGTTTTTGCCTCGTGTATGTTGACGGTCTTCATGCCAGCGCTCGATGAACCAAGTTCAGCAAACTTAGTCTATCAGATGATCGTTTCAAGGCTTCCGTTTTCCGTCGCGAAGCCGGCCGCGACACACTAGGTTCACCGTGACACCATTTCGGAGACCGTGAATGCTCTCGACACCCCGCATCGTCGCCCTTTCCGCCTGCATCCTCGCCGCTCCGGCGTGGGCGCAGCACGACCACGTGGTCAAGGCGGGCTCGCTGGAGATCGTCCACCCCTGGTCGCGGGCGACGCCCGGTGGCGCCAAGGTGGCAGGCGGCTATGTGACGGTGGTCAACAAGGGAACCGCGCCGGACCGGCTGGTCGGCGCGGCGGCCGCCTCGATCGCGGCGTCGGCCGAGATCCACGAGACCAGCATGACCGACGGCGTGATGCGCATGAAGCCCGCCGCCGGCATCGCCGTGCCGGCGGGCGGCACGCTCGGGCTGAAGCCCGGCTCGTATCACATCATGTTCATGGGCCTGAAGCGCCCGTTGAAGCAGGGCGAGACCTTCGCCGGCTCGCTGACCTTCGAGAAGGCGGGCCAGGTGGACGTACAGTTCACCGTCGAGGCTCTGGGCGCCGCCGCGCCGGCGATGTCCGGTTCAGCCGCGCCACAGGCGCCGATGGATCACGGCGCCATGGGTCACGACCACCACTGACGGATAGGGCGCCACTGACGGATAGGGCACCACTGACGAATTAGGGCGCCTGCTGCCCGGCCGCCGCGGCGCGCGGATCGTCCGGGTGCCAGTTCAGCGCCTTGAGGCGCCGGTCGCGGTCGACCATCCGGCCGAGCGCCCAGGCGAGGCCGGCGACGATCGCCGTGCCGATCGCCCAGATGACGATGATGACGGTCTCTCCCAGGCCGGAGGCGACCCGCGCCAGCCAAGACAGGCTCTCGACCACTTCCGGCTCGGCGGCCAGCATGTCGGCGTTGCCGGACAGCCAGTTGCCCGAGAAATCCACCAGCGCCCAGGTCAGCCACGCGCCGCCGGTCCACGGCGCGAGGATCAGCAGCGCCAGAAACCAGATGAGGAATTTCATTCCACCACCCGCCACGAGGTGGTGATCGAGCCGTCCGCGGCCTTCAGCCGCGCCAGCTTTTCCAGGTGATCCTGAAGCAGTTTCACGTTGCGCACATTGGCACGGAAGAAAACGTCGCCCACCCAGCCGACGAACGGCACGATGCTGATCAGGGCGTCGACGCCCACATTGGCCGCCATCTTCGCCATCAGCGATTTCGGCGCGCCGAGCTGGTGGGCTTCCCAGACCAGATAGGCCGAGACGCCCGTCGCCAGCAACGTGCCGGCCCCGGGAATGACGTTCAGGATGGCATCGGCGCCGACGCCGATGTTGGTGCCCGGCACCACGAACGCGTTGTCCATGAGCCGCGCGACGGCGTCGAGGCGCACACGCGAAGCCGCGTGGTGATTTTCCTCGCGCTCATAAATGCGATGGTTGGCAGATCCGGCGTAAGCCATGGGCGACTCCCAGAATTCAGGCGCATCCGCGCCCGTCAGGTGGAAGAGTCCGACATCACGGTTCGGGGAACCGTCAGAGGGGCCCGGACCCAGTATTACCACAGATGGCGATTCTCGCGGGTAGTTCAAGTCCCGGATTCCTTGCCGGAAATTTTCCGTAGGATTGCCTCGCGGCCCTCTTGTTGAGCGGAGCAGAGCTCCTATCTGACCATCAACCCGTGGTCCGGGCCCCTCTGGCGGACGCCTGCCGGCGCTTCCGCGATGTCGGACCTTCTTCGATGTCGCATGCCGGCAATGGAGGGAGAATCCATTGGATCTCGGTTTCCTGTCTGCCGAGTGGCTCGGCACGCCGGCCTGGATGTGGCTGGCGTTCATGGCCATCGTGATTGGCCTGCTGACGCTCGATCTGGGCGTTCTCCACAAGAAGAACAGCGAGATCGGCGTTCGCGAGAGCCTGCTGCTTTCCGGCATATATATCAGCCTCGGTCTGGTCTTCGGCGGCTGGGTGTGGTGGCAAATGGGCGGGGAGGCCGGCATGAACTACCTCACCGGCTTCGCGATCGAGAAGACGCTGGCAATGGACAATGTCTTCGTCATCGCCCTGATCTTCACCTATTTCGCCGTTCCCCGGATATACCAGCACCGGGTGCTGTTCTGGGGCATCCTCGGCGTGATCGTGCTGCGCGCGGTCATGATCGGGGCCGGTGCGGCGATCGTCTCCGAGTTCTCGTGGGTCCTAAACCTGTTCGCCGTGTTCCTGATCGCCACGGGCATCAAGATGTTGGTCATGGAGGACAAGCCGAAGCCGCTATCCGATAATCCCCTGGTACGGTTCATGCGGCGGCGCTTGAACGTGACGGACGGCCTCCATGGCGAGAAATTCTTCGTCCGTCAATCGCACCCTGTCACCGGCAAGCCGACGCTGTTCATCACTCCGCTGTTCATGGCCCTGATCATGGTCGAGGTCGCCGACGTGATATTCGCCGTCGACTCCGTGCCGGCGATTTTCGCCATCACCACCGACCCGTTCATCGTCTACACCTCGAACATCTTCGCGATCCTAGGTCTGCGCGCGCTGTACTTCGCCCTCGCGGCGATCATCGAGCGCTTCCACTATCTGAAGACCGCGCTCGCCATCCTGTTGATCTTTATCGGCGGAAAGGTATTTGCCGCTGATCTGCTGGGCCTGGAGAAGTTCCCCGCCGCCGCCTCGCTGGGCATCACCGTCGCCATTCTGGCCGTGGGCGTCGCCTACAGCCTGTGGCGGACACGAAACGGCGGATGCCACTCGAAGCAGGCGGCTTAGGAGAAGCCACATGCAGGCTGGAAGCGATCCTCGCGGCCCCATCGGCAAGGGCGCGGCGCCTCCGCCGCGCCACCAGATGGAAGAGCTGTGCAAGCGTGTCGGGCTGATCTTCGTCGCGGCGCTCCTGTTGTCGTTGCCCATGCCCGCCATCGTCTTTCCGGCGGCGCTGTCGAGCTTTCTGTTCTACGCCGCCGTCGGCACGATGCTCATGGCGCTCTGGCGGTCGGAACCGGCGTTTCCCCATCGGTGCCTCAATCGCTGGGACAGCGCCGCCGTGCTGCTGCTCTGCAGCCTTCTCGCCGGGCTGGCCGTCGATGCTTCCGCCGTGGACGCCTACTTTCGGGAGCAACTCGGCGCGCCTGCGGGCACGCACCAGTAGTGGATGCGGGGTCAGCCCGGCGCTATACCACTCCGGGACATGAAACAGGTCGACGTCATCGTCATCGGCGCCGGAGCAGCCGGCATGATGTGCGCCGCCGAAGCGGCCCGGCGCGGACGGACCGTGCTGGTCGTCGAGCATGCCCATGCCCCGGGCGAGAAAATCCGCATCTCGGGCGGCGGCCGCTGCAATTTCACCAACCTGAACGCGGGTCCGGCGAACTACGTCTCGGACAATCCCGGCTTCTGCATCTCGGCGCTTCGCCGCTACTCCCAGCACGACTTCATCGCGCTGGTCGATCGCCACGGCATCGCCTGGCACGAGAAAACCTTGGGCCAGCTGTTTTGCGACGGTTCGTCCCAGCAGATCATCGACATGCTGGTGAAGGAGATGCGCCGCCACGGCGCTCGGCTGATTCTGACGACCGCCGTCTCGGGCATCGAACGATCCGGCTACGGGTTCACGGTGTCGCTGCCGGATGGCGCCATCGACTGCCGGTCGGTCGTGGTCGCGACCGGCGGCCTGTCGATCCCCAAGATGGGCGCGACCGGATTTGCGTATGACACGGCGCGCCGGTTCGGCCTGCGGATCGTGCCGACCCGCCCGGCGCTGGTACCCCTGACCTTCGATCCCGCCACGCTCGAGAGGCTGAAGCCGCTGGCGGGCGTGGCCGTCGAGGGGGCGGCCGTCCGCTGCGGCAGGACCCGGTTCGACGAGGCGCTGCTTTTCACCCACCGCGGCCTGAGCGGACCCGCCATCCTGCAGGCTTCCTCGTTCTGGCGACCGGGCGAGGAGATCGCCGTAAGCCTGCTGCCGGGCGACGACGTGTTCGGTGCGCTCAAGGCGGCCCGCACGGCCAATGGGCGCCAGGCGGCGCATACCGCACTGTCCGCGATGCTACCCCGGCGCCTCGCACAGGCCATCGCCGAGCGCGAGGGAATGGCCGGCAATATCGCCGACCTTTCCGACAAGAGGCTGCGCGCCCTTGAGGCCGCCGTGAACGACTGGCGCATCGTACCTGCGGGCACCGAGGGATACCGGACTGCCGAGGTCACCGCCGGCGGCATCGACACGCGGGACCTGGATTCCCGGACCATGCAAGCCCGCGACGTGCCCGGCCTCTACTTCATCGGCGAGGCGGTCGACGTCACCGGCTGGCTGGGCGGATACAACTTCCAGTGGGCCTGGTCGTCCGGATGGAGCGCCGGCCAGGTGGCCTGATCCGCAATCTGCACAGCTTCTGCACCGAACCTCCGCCCCAAATCATCGCCGGCTTCCCCACTGCTGCGCGGCGGCGCGCCATCATCGGTGCGTCAAGGCAAGGAGGCAGCCCATGGAAACGACAGCCGACATCCGGACGACCGCGACGCACTGGCGCCTGCCGCGATGGCGCGGCGCATGGTGGACCAAAGCGGGCCTCGCCCTCGCCGCCGCCGCCACCGCCGATGTGATGTTCGACGGCGACGTGGTCCAGGGCGCCACCGTCGGCGCTTTCGCGCTCTACGTGCTGGCGGCGCTGGCTCTGTGCCGTCCGAAAACGAAGCCCGGAAAGTTGGAGATCGCCGCCTGGTCGGGCGGCCTGCTGATGGCCTACGCGCTCGTCGACGCGCCCAGCCTGCTCGCCCTCGCCCTGTTCTGGTGCGCGGCCGTGACCCTGGCGGTTCTGCGGACGACCGCGCTGTCGGGCGCGGCGCGCTGGCTCGGCGCGGTCACCGCATGGACGGCCGCGCTCTGGTGGGCGCCGATCGGCGACATGCCGTGGCTGATCCGGGCCCGCGCGCGCCGTCGCCGTATCGTCCTCCTGCCGCTGTTGCGCCAGCTGGTCGTTCCGGTCTCGCTGGGCATCGTCTTTCTCGCACTCTTCACCGCGGCCAACCCGCTGCTCGACCGGCTGCTGTCCTCGCTCGACCTGGGCGTGCTCGCCATCGACCTCGGCCCGGGACGGGTCTTTCTGTGGCTGCTTGCGTTCGGCAGCGTCTATGGGCTGATCCGGTTCCGCTGGCGCACGCGCCGCGCCCATGCCGTGAGCCATGCGGCCCTGGGAGGATTCGGTGCGCCCGCCGCCCACGCGACCCACGCCGCAATCGGTGGATCGAACCCGCCCGGCGTGCGGACGCCGGCCGCGTGGCTGACGCCCGCATCTGTTGCGGCCTCGCTCGCCATATTCAACGTTCTGTTCGCATTCCAGAACCTGTCGGACATTTTGTTCCTGTGGAGCGGCGCAGACCTGCCGGACGGCTTCACCTTCGCCGACTACGCCCATCGCGGCGCCTATCCGCTGATCGCGACAGCGCTGCTGGCCGCGGGCTTCGTCCTGGTGGCGCTCCGGCCCGGATCCGCCACCGCGGACGATCCGCGGATCCGCCGGCTCGTGCTCGCCTGGGTCGCCCAGAACGCCTTCCTCGTGCTCTCCGCCATGCTGCGCACCATGGACTATATCGAGGTCTATTCCCTCACACTGCTGCGGCTGTCGGCGATGATCTGGATGGCGCTGGTCGCCTTGGGCCTGGTCCTCGTGCTGGCGCGGGTCGCATGGGCCAAAAGCAACGCCTGGCTCGTCGACGCGAACGTCGTCGCCCTGCTCGTGGTGCTCGGCGGATGCGCCGTCGCCGACCTTTCCCGCATAGTCGCCGACTACAACGTCCGCCACTGCGCCGAGGCCGGGGGAAGCGGAGTAGAGCTGGACTTCTGGTACCTGGACCGCCTCGGCCCGTCCGCCATGCCGGCCCTCGCCTGGTTGCAGGAACAGGCCGACGACTCCTACATCAGATCCGCCGCCGGGCAGCGATTCCGCGATCTGCTCGTCCGCCTGGAGTACCGGCAGTCCAACTGGAGGTCGTGGACGTTCCGCGGCTGGCGCCAGCTGCGCGCGGCGCGCGAGGCGGAGCTGCTGGTGTCGGTGCGCCAGCTTCCCAACGACGACGGCGGGCCCTACACTTCCGCATCGCCAACGATCCCCACCGAGGGCGCCCGTCCGTGAGCCGCACCATCCTCGTCGTCGACGACGACCCGCACATCAGGGACGTGCTGCGCTTCGCCATCGCCAAGGCCGGCATGACCGTCGACGAGGCCGAGCACGGGCAGGCGGCGCTCGAGCGTGTCGCCGTACGGGTTCCCGATCTGGTGGTGCTCGACATCAACATGCCGCGGATGGACGGCATCGAGGTGTGCCGCCGCCTGCTCGCCGCCCACGACCTGCCGATCCTGTTCCTGTCGTCCCGCGACGACGAGATCGACCGCATCCTGGGCCTGGAACTGGGTGCCGACGACTACGTCACCAAGCCATTCAGCCCGCGCGAGGTCGTCGCCCGGATCAACGCCATCCTGAAGCGCGGCCGGCCCCGCGCCGCCGCGCCCGAGACCGCCACCCTGCGCCACGGACTGCTCGCCATGGACACGGAGGCGTGGCAGGCGAGTTGGGACGGGGCGCCGGTCGCCCTGACCGCCACCGAATTCCAGGCGCTGGCGGCGCTGGCGCGGCACCCGGCCAAGGTCTTCACCCGCGACCAGCTGATGGACGCAGCCTACCGGCCCGGCTTTGTCGTCAGCGACCGCACCATCGACAGCCACCTGCGCAACATCCGGCTGAAGTTCGCCGCACTGGGCGCGGCCAACCTGATCGAGACCGTCTACGGCGTCGGCTACCGGCTGGGCGCATGCGCGCCGTGACCGGATGGGCCTGAAGGCGGCGATCAGGCGGCATTGGCCGCGGCTGCGGCTGCGCACCATCCTGTTCGGCACCCTGCTGTTCACCGCCGCGCTGCCGCTGGTCGGCGCCGTGTTCTTCCGCATCTACGAGAACACCCTGGTCCGCCAGACCGAGTCCGAGCTGATCGTGCAGGGCGCGGTGATGGCGGCGGCGTTCGGCGACGCCATCTCGCCGCGACCGGCGGCCGGCCCCGGCGCGCCCGACGAGCCCGAGGTGTTCCGGCCCATGCAGTCACAGGTCAGCCTGTCGGACGTGGCCATCCTGCCCGACCGGCCTGGACCGCGGCCCGCCGGACACGCCGCCGATCCGCGCGCCGCCGCGGCGGCGACGCGCATCGCGCCGATCCTGTTCGAGGCGACGCGCACGACCCTCGCCGGCGTGCGCCTGCTTGACCGCAACGGCATCGTCGTCGCCGGACGCGACGAAACCGGCCTGTCGCTCGCCCATGTGCCCGAGGTCGCGGCGGCGCTGGTCGGACGGCCCTCCAGCTCGCTGCGGCGCAAGGGTGGCTACGAGCAGCGCTATCCGCTCGAGTGGCTCAGCCGTGCCTCGGCCATTCGCGTCTTCCACGCCCAGCCGGTCTACGCAAACGGCAATGTCGCCGGCGCGGTGCTGCTGTCCCGCTCGCCGCGCAGCCTGTTCCGCGGCCTCTATGACGATCTGGACAAGCTGCTGCTGGCCGGCGGGTTGATCCTGGCGATCGTCGTCGGCATCGCCGGCCTGCTCGGCCGCAGCATCACCCGGCCGGTCGAGCACCTCGCCGGCGCCATGGGAAAGGTCGCCAGCGGCCAGCGCAGCGTCCCGGAGACGCCGGCGACCGCTGCGGTGGAAATCCGCACCCTGTTCGACAACTTTCGCGACATGGAGCAGCGCATCGACGACCGCTCCACCTATATCCGCGACTTCGCCGCCGCCGTCAGCCACGAGTTCAAGACCCCGCTCACCGCCATAAGGGGCGCCATCGAGCTGCTGACCGAGCATGGCGCCGAGATGGACGGCGCCGAACGCGCCCGCTTCCTCGCCAATATCGCCGCCGACGCCGACCGGCTGAACCTGCTGGTCAGCCGCCTGCTGGAGCTGGCGCGCGCCGACATGCTGGAATCCGGCCCCGCCGAAAGCTGCCGGCCGTTGCACATCGCCCGCGCGCTGGGCGTTTCCGCCACGGGCGAGGATGCGGAAGCGGCGATCCCGGCCGACGCGCTGGAAAGCATCCTCGCCGGACTCATCGGCAACAGCCGGCAGCACGGCGCGGCGGCGACGGTCGCCGTCCGGGGCGGCGAACGGGTAACCGTCGACGTCGCCGACGACGGACCTGGCATTCCCGTCGAGGACCGCGCCCGCATCTTCGAGCCGTTCTTCACCACCAGGAGAAGCCATGGCGGCACCGGCCTCGGCCTGCCCATCGCCCGCTCGCTGCTGCGGGCCTATGGCGGCACCCTGGAACTGGTCCCCTCGGAGCGCGGCGCCCTGTTCCGGCTCACGCTGCTTTCCTCTGTGCCGCCGGCGGAGTAGCCTGAGAAGACCGATCTCCGGGAGGCGAACCCTTGGACCTTTACCGCCAGGTCATCGACCTCATCGTCACGGCGCCCGATCGCAAGCCGGCCAAGGCAATGCCGGGCCTGCTCGACTCCCTGTTCGACGACCTAGCCACGGAACCGCCGCCCCGCCCGATTGACGAAACCGAAAGCATGATCTGGAGCACGTGGACGTCACACCCGGACCATGCCGCCGTCGAATCCATGGCGCGGGCACTGAGGATGATGCACGCGCGGTCCTTCGAGGTGGCCGAGCGCGAGCTCGACCGGCTGATCGGCGCCTTCCCGCAATGGGCCGAGGCCTGGAACAAGCGCGCTACGGTGCTCTACCTGATGGACCGGGACGAGGACAGCGTCGCCGACATCATCGAGACCCTGAAGCTGGAGCCGCGCCACTTCGGCGCGCTGTCCGGCTACGGCCAGATCTGCCTGCGGCGCGGCGACGAGGCCGGCGCCCTCGTCGCCTTCGAAGAGGCGCTGCGCGTCCACCCCAAGCTGGACAACCTGCGCGAGGCGGTCATCGCCCTTCAGACCAGACTCGGCGGCACCCTCAACTAGCGTCGTGAAAGATCACCCCGAGGGTGAAGCGGCTGCCCGAGCGCAGCCGGCTGACGCCGTGGCGCATCACGGCGCGGTAATACCCTCTCGCGCCGCGCGCCGGCCGCTGGTTCACCGCGAAGATCACCGCGTCGCCCTGTCTGAGCGGCACCACGTCGACCCGCGACTGCATACGCGGTTTCTGCTCGGTCAGCACGAACTCGCCGCCGGCGAAATCCTCGCCCGGCCGCGACAGCAGGAACGCCGCCTGCAGCGGAAACACGTACTCGCCGTAGAGGTCTTGGTGCAGGTGGTTGAAGTCGCCCACGCCATAGCGCAGCAGCAGCGGCGTCGGCCGTACCTGCCCTGCCTCGTGGCACCGGCGCAGGAACGCGGCATGTTCGGATGGAAACCGCGTCGCAATTCCGAGTGCATCGGCCCATCCGTTGGCGATAGCCGCAAGATGCGGATACAGCGCCGACCGCAACGACGCAACCAGGCCCGGCAGCGGATAGGCGAAGTACTTGTAGTCGCCCCGGCCATAGCCGTGCCGCTCCATGATCACCTGCTTGCGGAACCGTTCATCGTCGCCGTAGAGGGCGGCAAGTTCGGCGCATTCGGACGCGGTCAGCAGCGGCACGACCGCCCAGCCTTGTGTATCCAGATCGGCGCGGATGTTCTGCCACTCGAGTGCGGCGATGCGATCTTCCATACCCATGATCAGATCAGTGTCGCATCTGGGCGGGCGGGCTGCCACCTCGCCGCTTGCTCTCCAACTTTCGTGCTTCTGCGATCGGAGACGGATATCGGAACCCTAAAGATCCGGCTCGTATTCCGGTCGCGGAATTTCCTGGGAGTAATGCGCGATCCACCGGTGCAGCCGCTGGTTGCCGATCTCGTTCCGCCCGAAAATCACGTCCGGAATCGCGCCGGAGGCGAGGCCTTCCTGGACGCCGTCGACGGTCTTGTAGTCCTCGTCCTTGACCACGTCGTGCAGCATCTTCGAGCGCATGGCGACCATGGCCATCTCTTCCTCGGTCTCCGGAACCTTGGCCGACAGGAACACCTGCCATGTCACCGAGCGATCGTGACGGTCACCGGGGAACAGCTGCGAGACGACGCCGCCCTCGCCGTGGCGCACCGCGAAGGACACGTGCGGGAATAGCGTGCGGATCACCGTCAGCCCGTCGTTCAGCTTCCGCTCGGCACGCGGCTTGCCGGTCGCCGGCAGGATGTCGTGGTGGGCGAAGCCGATGCGCTGGTGCGGCCCGAACGCGTCATAGGTCAGCACGTTGGACTGGGAGAAAACGGCGATGGTCTTCGGGTGCAGCGAGGCAATGTGGTAGCCGTCCACATAGCCGTCATGGGCCAGCTTCCAGTTGGCTGTCTCGAGCTGCTGGGTCGCAACCACCTCCCACTTGTCCATCTCCAGCTTTTCCAGCTCGGCGCCGAAGCCGCGCAGCCAGCCGTCGATGTCCAGCCCGGCGCCCGGCGTCAGCACCACGAAGATCAGCCCGTGCCGTTCTGCGCAGGGCAGCTCGGTCAGCCCTTCCCCGTTCACGTCGAAGTCGCCGAACTTTTCCGGGTCCGCCACCTTCACCAGCGCGCCCCGGTCGTCATAGCTCCAGGCATGATAGGGGCAGACCATCCGCACGCACTTGCCGGTCCCCTCCTCCATCACCCGCGCGCCGCGGTGACGGCAGGCGTTGACGAAGGCGCGTACCGTGCCGTCCCTGCCGCGGATCATCACCACCGGCATGCCGACCACCTTCATCGCCTTGTAGCGGCCCGGCTGGCGCAGCTCGCCGGTGAACGCGAGCAGCAGCGGCTGTCGCTTGAAAATACGATCCACCTCCACCTTCCACAGCGCCGGATCCAGGTAATAGGAGGCGGGCACCCGCATCACCCCGGGCGCGGAATCGGTGGTGCCGTCGCGGGCGTGGTCGGCGAGGCGGTCGGCGATCTCGTTGTAGTCTTCGAATCGGTCCATGGGTCTGTTACCGGCAGGTACGATAGACCGCCTTTATAACCTGCCCGGATCGGTCGGGATACGCACTTCGAGCGGCAAAACGCCCTTGCTAAACCTTCACCACCACCTTGCCGAGCATCTCGCCCCTGGCCAGCCGGTCGATCGCCTGCGGCACCTCGCCGAAGCCGAACACCTTGTCGACCGGCACGCCGATCTTGCCGGCCTCCGCCAGCTTCACCAGCTCGGCATGCTGGGCGCGGGTTTCCTCGGTGGTGCGCGCGCCGGCAAACGCGCCGACGACCGAATAGGACTTCAGCACCACGTGCAGCGGATCGATCTTCGGCCATTCGCCGCTGCCATAGCCGATCAGCACGATGCGGCCGTGCTGGGCGACGCACTTGGTCGCCGCCTCGTAGGCGCTGCCGCCGACCGGGTCGTAGACCAGGTTGGCGCCCTTGTTGCCGGTGATCTCGCGCACCGCTTTGTGGATCGGCTGCTCGGCGTAGTTGATCACGTGGTCGGCACCCAGCTTCCTGCAGAATTCCGCCTTCTCGGGGTTGCTGGCGGTGGCGATGACGGTTGCGCCATAGGCCTTGCCCAGCATGATCGCCGCCGAGCCCGACGAGCCGGCCCCGCCCAGCACCAGCAGGGTCTCGCCCGCTTGCAGCTGGCCGCGCTGGATCAGGCCTACATAGCCGGTGTGATAGGGCACGTAGAAGCCGGCGGCTTCCTCGTCGCTGAAATTCTTCGGGATGGTCATGGCCGAGGGTGCCGAGGCGATGGCGTAGTCGGCGAAGCCGCCCGCGCCCGAGGCGAACTGGGTCGAGGTCATCACCCGCTCGCCCACCTTCACGTCGGCGTCCGACCCCACGGCCGTGACGATGCCCACCACTTCCTGGCCCGGCGTCACCGGCGGCGCCTGCACGGCTGGATAATTGCCGCGGATCATCAGCACGTCCGGCAGGCCCACGCCCGCCGCCGACACCTTCACCTGGATCTGGTTGTGGCCCGGTTCCGGAACCGGCGCATCCACCAGTTCCAGCACGTCGATCGCTTCGCCGAATTTCTCCGCACGCCAGGCCCGCATAAGCATCCCCATTGTTGTCTTCGGCCGGGCGTCCGCCCGGTCCATCCGGCGCGCAGCGTAGGCGGCCATCGCCGCCGGGACAAGCGGGGACGGCTACCAGGTGATCGCGGTATCCACGTAGGAGGCGATCGTCCGGTCATGAGTCACCAGGTACATTGGTTCGACGATTGCCTGCGCCACGAGCAGCCGATCGAAAGGATCTCCATAAGCGAGAGGCAGATCATCAACGGCCGTCGCGTGTTCCGGCAGGATATCGAGCAGGAGGTAACCCACCTCGCGAAACGCCTTCACAGCCTGCGTGCCCGACAATGGGGGCGCGCTACGTTTTCCCAGCCGATGCTTGATCGCGATTTCGAAGATGCTGGCGGCCGAGACGTGGATCTGATTGGCGGGCTCCTCGATAAGGCCCCGAATCCTATCCGGCAACAGGCGTGGCTGGCTTATCGCCCATATGGCCGCATGGGTATCGAGGAGCAGCCTCACTCCTTGTCGCCGTAGAACATGGCGGCGATCTCGTCGTTGTCGGCCTCGAAGTCCTCGAGTGACAGGGGAGCAAGCTTGCCTTCGAAGAAACCGAGTCGCTTGCTGGTGTCGACCTTTCGTTCGATCGGCACCGGCTTCGCCGCAGGCTTGCCGTTGCGCGCGATGATGATCTCGGATTCGGCGCCTGACTCCACGGACTCCACCAGCCGGGACAGATTGGTCTTGGCATCCAGCATGTTCACGGTCGGCATGACGCGCTCCTTGGCTAACCTGGCTAATATGAGCCTCCCGCCCGGGAACGGTAATGGCTCCGCCGGCCCGCCCTTCCAAATCGACCCCGACGGCGGCATACTCCGGCGCGGGGGCGCCCTGACTTACGGGCATCACATGAAGAATATCGCCGTTTTCTGCGATGGCACCTGGCAGAGCCTGGGCCAGCCCAACCCCACCAACGTCTCCCGCCTCGCGCGCTGCGTGGCCCCGCAAGCCGAGGGAATACCGCAGGTCGTGTTCTACGACGACGGCGTCGGTGTCGGCGAGGGCGTGCTGAACGACGTCGTCAAGGTCGTCGGCGGCGGCCTCGGCAAGGGCCTCGACGCCAAGATCGCCCAGGCCTACCAGTTCCTGTGCCTGAACTACGCGCCGGGTGACCGAATTTTCATCTTCGGCTTCTCGCGTGGCGCCTATACGGCGCGGAGCCTTACGGGACTGCTGCGCAAATGCTGGATCCTGCGCCGCGACCGGATCGGCGAGATCAACCAGGCGATCGCCCTCTATCGCGACCGCAAGATCGGCGTGAACGACCAGGCCACGCTCGACTTCAAGAAGGCCAACAGCCAGGCCGTCTCCTCCCCGGCCAACGTTTCGGGAGCGCCCGACACGCGCGGCAGCGTGCGCTATGTGGGAGTCTGGGACACGGTCGGCTCGCTCGGCGTTCCCAACACCCTTCCCTTCGCATCCGCCTTCAACGACAAGTACCGCTTCCACGACACCGACCTGTCGAGCTTCGTCGAGCGCGCCAGCCACGCGGTCTCCATCGACGAGCGGCGCAACACCTTCCAGCCCACTCTGTGGAGCAATCTGGACAAGCTGAACACCGATACGGGCGGCGCGGACCTTCCACCCGAACAGCGGCCCTACCAGCAGAGCTGGTTCCCGGGCACCCATGGCAGCGTAGGCGGCGGCGACGCCGACGACGGCCTGTCGCTGGGCCCGCTCTGCTGGATCGCCGACGGTGCCGCCCGCGCCGGACTGGTCTGGGATCAGGCCATGCTCGACACCTACACGCAGGGCTGCAACCCCGCCGGCAGGTTCGCCGAGCAGGAAGGTTCGATCAGGAACCTGCTCGTCGGCGGCGGACTGTCGGATCGCGCCCCGCCGCCGGGATTTCCGTCCGTGTCCGAATACGCCCGGGCGCGCTGGCGATCGGTTCAGGCCTACAGGCCCCGACCTCTGGGTGGATTCAGCGACCAGTTCTAGACCGGCCTCCAAGCTCCCAGAACTCGGCCAGTGCATCGAGCCCCGCCGCCAGCATCGCATGGACGGTGGCAGGCACGGGCTGGTCGAACTGGCACACCCGCTTGACTGCCGACAGCGGGCCCTGTCCGAGCGGGGCGAGGTGCGCATCCGCCCGTGACAGCGCCCGGCGCGCGCCGCTGCGCCGCCGGTCATCCGCCTCGAGCATCTCGGCGTCGATGCCGACCGGCAGGTCGCCGCGCGGCCTGCCGATGTCGACGGCGCGGGCGAACGGCCTGCCATAGGCGGCCCAGGCCAGCTCCTGATAGCGTTCGCCGGCGTCGAAGCGCCGCCGGTCGATCAGGCCGCGTGCCAGCAGCAGGGCAAGCTGCGAGCGGGACAGCGTCGGGTCGATGTCGGCGGTCACCTTGCCGTCCTCGACCAGCAGCACCGACGCCCTACCGCCTCGGCGCGCCGCAGCTGGGTGTGAATCGTGCCGTGATCGGCCGAGGGCAGGCGACCGGCCGCCGTGGTCTGGCGCCGTTTGGCGTTGGGGTCGCGCGGACGGCCGCGTCTTGCCATGCGGTGTCTCCCGTGCGGTGGGGTCAGGCGGCCTTGCGCCGGTGATCGTCGGCGAGGCGCATCACCTCGCCCGCGGTGACGCCCCACCGGTCGCCGACGCGGAACAGGGTCCGGGCGGTGTAGGGCCGGGGCACCATGTGCGGCCGGCGGATCGTCGCCTCGGCGCAGACCGGCGCGTGATGGCGGCGCAGCTCGTCCACCGCCGCCTGCAACTCGGGCATCGGAACTTTGGGCGCCCGGTCGATGAGCCGGCGCAGTCCGATGGCCAGGAACTCGATGCCGTATTCCCGGCAGATCAGGCCGGTGACCCGCGGCGTCAGGCCCATGGCGCGGCCGGCCTGGCCGCGGGTACGGCCCGAGCCCGCCATCTGCATCAGCCGTCCGGCCAGGTACCGGCGGTATTCCGGGCTCATGTTGCGTTTCGCCATTATGGGCGGCCTCCGCTATTGGCCCATTCATCCCACCTCAAGCCATCACCCCCATGCCTCGGAGCATGGCGACCAGCCCGTTCATGTCCCTGACCACCTTGTGGTTGTGGCCCAGCCGGTGCAGCCCGTCGGACCATCCGGCCTGGGCCAGCGACAGCCGGCCGCCGCCGGTCTTGAGCTCGACCCAGCCGGTGACGCCGCCGGGCGCCGCCACGATCAGGTCCGGCACGCCGCCGCGCATGCCGAGGCGGCGGAACCGGGCGACCGCCGCCCGGCGCTCGCGTTCGCTCCCCGCCAGCGCCAGACCGTCTGCCGGATGCAGCCAGGTCAACCGCTCCTGCCGCTCGAGGAAGGTGAGCAGGTCGACGGCCTCCCGGTGTAGCCGGGCCTCGCGCGCTTCCGGTATCAAGTTCGGCATGTCCACTATCGGCATCCTTCTGGAGGGGGCCGGGGCCGGTCCCGAGGGAGGGCGGCACCGGCCCCGGCGGTACGGCGCGGGCTCTGGGCCCGGGGGCGCGGATGAACGCGCCTCGGCGCCGCACTAATACAAGAATATAACTTTCAATTACCCATCCCATGGTGTATTGGGATTGCCCAGCGTCTTCCAACGGTTAGGCGGCCCGTCCATGCCCACCACCCTCGCCGAGCAGCTTTCCGGATTCGCCGAACGGCTCCGGCTGGTTCGCGAGGCGTGCGGCTTCGCCACAAGGCGGGACTTTGCCCGCGCCCTTGGAGTCGAGGATGCCGCCTACCGCAAATACGAGCGCGCGGAGAGCTATCCGCAGCCCGAGACCCTGGGCCGCATCCGCCAGCTCACCGGCGCCTCGGTCGACTATCTCTATTTCGGCGCCGAAGCCGGACTGCCGGTCGGACTCCACCGCAAGATCATGGAACTGAAGGGTTAATCTGAACGCCGCCCCGCCTCGGGCAGCAGCAGGCGCCCGCAGAGATAGTCGGCCACCGGCTTATGCCTGTCCCGCGGCAGCTCGACGATCGTCCGCTCGCCTCCGAAACGCGCGGCATCGTCCAGCACCGCCCGTTCGTCCAGGCCGTACCAAGCGGCGACCGCCCGGCCGAGATGCCTGATCGCCAGCATCCGCGAGGCGCCGAGCGCGAGGACTGTTTGCTCGATCAACACCAACCTCCATAATGAACAAAACAGGAACATACTTATAGGGCCAATGGGAACCCTCGGCAACAAATATAACTTTTTATTATACTGTCGCGTTGCACCCGTAACTGGCGGCTCCTTGGGCGTCAGACCCGGGAGGACCATGCCCATGGACGAAGCCGACCTCGACGCCATCAGGTCCGCTGTCGCCCGCCTGCGCCGCGACGCGGGCGGGAGCGATCACTGGACGCAAGCCGGTTCCGGAGCCCCCTGCCGCGGCGGCTTCGCCTGGCGCGATGCCCAGGGCAACCAGTTCGACGTCACCATCAGCCTGTTCCGCGCCGCGCCTCGCACCCCGGCCGAGCGCGAGGCCCAGCGCGTGCGCGACGCCTGGCAGACGGTGATGCTGGGCGACGACTTGGCTTGCACCGGCGACCCCGAGGCCTGGCGGCACGCAATGCGCTCTCGTGATGCTGAACTGCGGAAAAAAGTGGGGCGCCCGTGAGGGGGGATTCCGGGCGCCCGAACCGTCTCCGCGCGGAAGGCGGTTAGTCAGGAAGTCACCGCTTTTGCGGCATCCCAGGGGAGGGATGTTAGGAGAACACGCGGGCGTACCGATAGTTCCGCGCCCGTAAAAAATATTCGCCGGTTCGCCCAGCGACGGCTCAGCCCCTGATCAGCTGCTCCAGCTGCTGAACGTCCGTATCCGTGTTGATCTGCATCCAGAGCGGCAGGTGGTCCGACATCTGGTAGGTGAAGGCCTGCTTGGTCTTCAGCTTGGGGAACAGCGCCTGATAGTCGCCCTGGTAGAAGTCGACCACGCCGCCCGCGTTGCAGAAGCTCTCGTCGTAGATCGGCCGATGCAGGATCTGGTCGTAGCGCTTGTTCTTCTCGAGATTGCTGCCCAAATCCGCCTTCAGCAGCTTGTCGGGAACCATCAAGCCTTTCGAGGTGATCGCCTTGAACAGGTCGCTCTTCTCGCTGGGGATGTTGAAGTCGCCCATCACGATGATGTCCTTGTCCTCGGCGGTCGGCTCGGCCGCCTTGTCGGCCACCCACTGGGCCAGCGCGTCCAGTTCGACCCTCCGGTTGGCCTCGGTGTCGCCCCAGCGTATGTGCGTCGTCAGGCAGACGAAGTCGAAATTGCCCGAACTGAACGAGCCCATATAGGGGCTGCGCCACCATGAAATCTTCGACAGGTACTCGCTGCCCTGCTTGATGCGAGGGGGCTGCGCCTCGGCGGCGAGGCCGTTGAACGTCACGGCGCGCCGGTCGAACAGATAGGCCACCCGTTCCCGGTTGCCGCCGGCGTCGAGCATGGCGTCGGAATAGACCGCCCGCCATTCCGGCCCCAGGATGTCGAGGATCTTGCGCAGGTCCGACAGGTTGTCGCGCAGCTCCACCAGCCCGATCAGATCGAACTGGCTGAGAATTTCGGCGATGTAGTAGAGCGCGGGTCGGGTGCGCGCCTTCTTGCCCAGCTCGCGCACGTTCCAGGTGGCGATGTTGAGCGTCTCGTCGATCTTCGACGACGGAATCTTCGCCTTGGCGATGCGCTCCTTGAGCACGATCAGACCCTTGGCGATCTCGTCGGTGATGCCCTCATAATTCATGGAAGCCGTCCCCCATTCGCGCGTCGCGGCCCCCGAAGCCCGCGCCATTTTCCGCCCGCCGCGGCGGCTTGTCGACGCGTTTTCAGGGTTTCACGACTTCGTGCACGAGACCTGCCCGGATCAGTTCGGCATGGGCCGGGAACCACATGCCGCCGGGATGCTTGCGCCACGCCCGGCGCGCGAATTCCGCATCGACGCCGCGCGCGATCATCTCGCCGGCGATCTGCTCGTTGGCCGCACGCTCCCGCTCGGCATCGCCGAACGGCCAGATGCTGGCCGAGTGGAATCCCAGCTGCGCATCCGCTCCGATGGTCCGGTGCCGGCCGCCCAGATAGGCGATGACGCAGCCGGACCAGCACATGGTTGCGGTGTGGCTGTCCCAGCCCTTCTCGGCGATCAGGTCGCGGATCCAGATGGCCTCGCGCAGTTCGCCGCCCTCGCCGCCCAGCCTTATGCGTTTCAGGCCCGGATACCTTTCCGCGGCGTCGCGCAGCGCCCGCGCCGCGCCGTTCTCGATGTACCCGTCGAACACCAGTTCCGCGCCGTCCTCGGTCACGTGGATGGGCGTCGTGATCGGCATGTTGACCCGCATCCGCTCCAGCGCCTCGCCCATGTCGCTCCGCGCGAGCCGGCTGCCTTGGGCCGCGACGGTGACGACGGTCAGCGCCGCCAGCGCCGCCACCACATATCCCGGCGTGCGCGCACCGCCGCGCAGCGGCCCTTGCCTTCCTTGATGAAGAACTCGTCAGAGTAGTACCAGATGCGCTCGGAGCCCAGCAGCTGCGACATCATGTCGGCAATGGGTGAATCATACATCAGCCGCTGCAGCTCGAAGCTGTGCTCGAAGTTGCGTACCGTCTCGGTGAACTCGCCCTCCTCCCCGGGATAGAACTTGTGCTTGAACTGGGCGCCGCTCCCCAGCACCCGCTGCAGGCCCATCTCGATCAGCAGCAGCCATTCCGGATGCAGCGCCTGGCGCAGGAAAACCACGCCGTCGCGGCGGTACTGCTCGCGAATCTCCGGGGTGATGATCGATTGCCAGTCGTCATAGGCCGGGCGAAGCGCCTCCATCGTTGCGGAATCGTTCTGTTCGATCGTGTCGATGCCGGCCATCGGAAACCTCCCCGTTTCAAGAATCGGCCTGTAGCATCAATGCTTGCCGAGGATTCGGAACAGGTCAAACTCGCAATTTTCACAGGGTCGCGGGCGCGTTGCGAATTTTTGACTCCATCAAGACCGCCAAATGCGACAGGATGCGCGCCTCGATTGTATACGCAGCCTGCGGGGGCGGGCGACCATGCAGTACGACGTCGGCACGATAGCGACATGATAACTTACGACCGTGGCACCAAGGGCGAAGCCGAAAGGCGCGTGGCCCGCCGGTTCACGCTGGGCTACGTGCTGGCGCTCGCGACCATCGCCCTGTTGTCGGCGGTCTCGCACGGCGTGCTCGACAACGTCATCAGCGAGCAGCGCGATTCCGCCACCGTCATCAATGTCGCCGGCCGACAGCGGATGCTGTCGCAGCGCATCGCCCTGCTGGCCGAGGATCTGACCAACGGCGACAGGTCCGCCCGCGCGCCCCTCGTCGCGGCCATCGAATTGATGGAGAGGTCGCAGAACGCGCTGGTCCATGGCGGCGATCTCAACATCGTCAATCCGCTCTCGCCCGACGCCCACGCCTTCTACTTCCAGGGCGACAAGCCGCTCGACCCCGCGGTGCGCCAGTTCCTGGGCCAGGCCCGCATCATCGCCGGGCAGAACTCCATGTCGGATGTCGATCTGGCCCTGCGCCACGTTCGGCTGGCCGCCCGCGAAACCCTGCTGCCGCGCCTCGATCAGGCGGTCACCGTGTTCGAGACCCACGCCAACGGCCGGGTGAAGTGGCTGCAGTGGAGCCAGCGGATGATCCTGGCGGTGCTGTTCGCGACGCTGATCGCCGAGGCCATCCTGATCTTCCGCCCGCTCGTGCTGCGCCTGGGTGGCTATATTTCGAGCCTCACCGAGCTGGCGACGCGGGACAGCCTCACCGGGCTGCACAACCGGCGCTACTTCCTCGAGATCGCGCAGCAGATGCTGCTGATGGCCCGGCGCGGCAGTTCGCCCACTGCCGTTCTGGTGCTCGACCTCGACCACTTCAAGCGCATCAACGACACGCTGGGCCACCGGGCCGGAGACGCCGCGCTACGGCGCTTCGCCGAGATCGTCCGCAACACCGTCAGGCGCAGCGACCTGATCGGCCGCATGGGCGGCGAGGAATTCGCCATCGTGCTGCCCGGCGTCGACCGCCACGCGGCGCGCATCGTCGCCGAAAAGCTGCGCCGGGCGTTCGAGGAGGACAATCCGAAGGACTCGCCGGCATTCACCGCCAGCATCGGCGTGGTCCTCGCCGGCGAGACCGACACCATCTCCGACCTGCTCAACCACGCCGACGCGGCCGTCTATGTCGCCAAGCAGAACGGCCGCAACCGGGTGGAGTTCTACACCTACGGCGCGGAAGCCAGGCGGGCGCCCCAGTCCCGCGACGCGGCCGAACCGATGGCGAGCGGCGGCGTCAACGCCTGATTGCGCCGACCGGCCGATCGACCCTATACCGTTATCGTGTTGGTTGCCTGACTGGCCCGGATGGGGATGCGCCGTGTCATCGCTGAACGTCTATCTCGTTCTAGCCCACGTGGCCGCGTCGCTGTTCGTCACCGCCCACGTGCTGCTTCATAACCGGGATGTGCGCGCGGCGATAGGCTGGATCGGCGTCGCCTGGCTGTCGCCGGTCATCGGGCCGTTCCTCTACTACGCCTTCGGCATCAACCGGGTGACCCGGCGTGCGCTGCGCCTGCCGATGCCGTCGCCGCGCCGCAGGGTTCGTGGCAACGCTCCCTCGGACCCGGCCGAGGCGGAAAAGGAAATGGTCGGCGAAAGCCTCGCCGAACACATCGCCACCATCGCCGCCGTCGCCGCCAAGGTCACCGAGCTTCCGCTGCTTCCCGGCAATCGGATCGATCTGCTGGAGGGCGGCGACCAGGCCTATCCGGTGATGATCGACGCCGTCGAGAATGCCCGCACCTCCATAGCGGTCATGTCCTACATCTTCCGCGCCGACGAGGTGGGCGAGGCGTTTATCGAGGCTCTGGCCCGCGCCAGGGCCCGCGGCGTCGAGGTCCGTGTCATCGTCGACGGCATCGGCAGCGGCTACCTCCGGTCTCCGGCCGTCAGCCGCCTGCGCGCCGCCGGCATTCCGGTCGCCCGGTTCATGCACTACGTGCTGCCGTGGCGCATGCCCTTCCTCAACATGCGCTCGCACAAGAAGGTGATGGTGATCGACGGCGCGCTGGGCTTCACCGGCGGCCTCAACCTGGGCGCCGAGAATACCCGCATCCTCCACCGCAAGCGCCGGGTGCGCGACGTGCATTTCCGGATCGCCGGACCCGTGGTCGGCCAGCTCATGGTGACGTTCGCCGAGGACTGGTTCTTCACCCGCAAGGAAGTTCTCGACGATCCCGTCTGGTGGCCCCGCATCCGCTCGGCCGGCGGAGTCATGGCCCGCGGCATCAGCTCGGGGCCGGACGACCGGCTGGGCGAGCTGGAATCGGTGATGGCCGTCGCGGTATGCGAGGCGAAACACCGCATCCGCATCGTCTCGCCCTATTTCCTGCCGGACCAGAAGCTGGCGTCGTCGCTGATTCTCGCCGCGCTCCGCGGCGTCGAGGTGCAGCTGGTGATCCCGGAAAAGTCCGACCATCCCGTGGTCGACTGGGCGATGCGCTCGCACCTCGAGGAATTCGTGCATGTCGGGATCGCCTGCCACCTGACCCCGCCGCCGTTCGACCATTCCAAGCTGGTTAGCGTCGACGGCGCATGGAGCCTGCTGGGCAGCGCGAACTGGGACGTGCGCAGCCTGCGGCTCAACTTCGAATTCAACCTGGAATGCTACGGCGAGGAAACGGCCGCGACCATCGACCGGCTGATCGACGGCCGCATCGCCCAGGCCCGGCTCCTGACCGAGGCCGAGCTGGCTGGCCGCAGCATGCCGTGCCGCTTCCGCGATGCCGCCACAAGGCTGCTGCTTCCCTACCTGTGACGATTCCGGGCCTTGCGAATGGGAACTTCGCCACCCATCTGCCATTATCCTAGTGAAGACCCGCCTGAAGGAATCCCCGCGTGAAAGTGATCAGCTGGAATCTCCTGCGGCTCGACCAGGGTGGCGCGACCGTCAGGGATATCGCCAGTCTGGTCGAGGAACAGCAGCCCGACCTGGTGCTGCTGCAGGAAGCGTTCCCCGACGTCGCCGCGCTGCCCGACATGGTCGGCGGCACCCTGTTCCACGAGCCCATGCCGTCGCGCCTCTACGGCCTCGCGGCATGGAGCCCCCACGAATTGACCCCGCGCGACGCCATGACCCTGCCGGTGTCGCGCATGCCGGGCCGGCTGCCGCCGCGTGTCGCCCAGTTGCTGCATGTGGGAGAAATCACCTTCGCCAACGTCCACCTGTCCCATGGCCAGTGGCTGAACCGCTGGCAGCTCATGCGGCTGTCCGCCACGCTGCACGGTCCCGCCGCGGTGATCGGCGACTTCAACGCCGTCGGCCCCACCATGCTGCCCGGGTTCCGCGACATCGGCCCGCGCGGGCGAACCCATATGTGCGGCACCCTGCTGCCGCTGCGCCTTGACCGCTGCATGGCCCGGGGCATCCGCTGCCTGCAGGGCTCCATCCTCGACCGGGGATCGTCCGACCACCATCCCATCGTGCTCAAGTTGCAGGCCGACCATCACGCGACGGTCGGCGCGTCCCCGCAGGGAACCAACACCGCGGCGCCGCTGTTCTCCCCACAGGCACCACACATCCAAGGGGATATCGCATGAAGCTGGGATTGTTCGCCGCCTTGACCGGCCTGGCCGTCGCCGTCGGCCTGTCGAAAATGAAGCGCGACGAGGCGCTTCCCGCTCCAACCGGCAAGCGCGCGAAGACGCCCGCGCCCAGCGCCGGCGCGCCGAAGCAGGCGCCCGTCACCGGAGCTGCGCCGCAGGAAGGGGTCAACCTGAAGACCGCCACGCCGTCGCCCGAGAAGACTGACGGCGGCGCCCGCGTCACCGCGCCCTGAGCCTGAACCGAACGGGTCGCGTCGAGCCGTTCGGCGCCGCCTGTACCGACTTGGGAAATTACCTCGAAACGATGCGGGCCAGCGCCTGGACTTCCGCCTCGCTGATCACGTGCAGCAGGCAATGGTCGTTGACGCGGTCGGCGGGAATAAGGAATTCGCGCCGGCCGCCGCTGCCGCCGACCCATTCGAATTCGCTGAGTTCCTGCTCGCTGAGGATCATCTCGATCTCGACGGCGGCGAACGGACTCTCGATCCCGTCAGTGGCAGGGCGGTCAGAGAACCGCACGCCCGCATAGCCCGCGCGCGAGCGCCAGCCGGCCGCGCTGTCGCGGAAGCCTTCGCTGAGGATGCTGCGCAGGTTCTTGCGCGCCGTGAGGTGATAGAGCGTCGTCATGGCCACCTCTCCCTGTGCCGGTTGAACGGGTTGCTCGCCTTCTCTCACGTGGATATAGACAGCTTTCGGTGGCCTGCGAGGGGCGATTGCGTGAAGATTTGGTTGCGCACGCGACCGGATGGCGTCTCGTTTCAGGCAGGCGCGGCCCCAGCCGGGGATCGTTCCGATGCCGCCCGCTCCCGCCAGCGCCACGTCACCAGGTAGGGGCGGAAACCCAGTTCCTGCTTGAACTGTCGCATGCCGTCACCCTGCCGGTGATGGAAGGTGTATTGCAGCCACCTGGCGCCGCTGCCGTTCTCGGCGGCCTCGATGGATTGGCGGATGGTCTCGGCGAACAGCAGGTACATGATGCCGTCGCGCAGGGAATCGGCATGTCCCATGAGGCCGCGAAGCATGACGGCCTCGCCGGCCTCGATCCACAGCATGTAGCCCCGCAAGCGCCCCTCGCGGTCGAAAACGCCATTGCCACGCCGGTCACCGAGGAAGCGCGCAACCGCCTCCTCGCTCTGGGTCTCGGGTTTCATGGGCTCGCCCTGGCGCATGGGAGTCGAGCGGTGGATCTCGAGGATGGCCGTCCTGTGCTCGCCCGCCCGGATCGGCCGCACCGAGTAGCCGACCTTTTCCGCCCGGCGCGCCTTGCGACGCGCGTCGGCGAACGCGCCCCCCTTCAGGTAGCCGCCGTCCCAGCCGGTCAGCCTGACCAGCGACGGACCGAGCGAGCCGATCCGCAGCTTCAAGCGGCGATGGCGCTGAGTGACGTCGAGATACATCGCCCGGGCATTGGCGTCGCCATAGAGCTCGATCTCCACCCTCTCCATGGCCGCCAGGTCAAATACCCAGCGAACCTTGCCCCACACCCCCGAATACCTGCTCATCCCCGCTCCCGTGGCATCGGGCCGAGGGTAGGTACTCCGCCACGGTGGCACAAGACCAGCCGTTGACGGAGCCGCCGTTGACAGACCGGCCGTTGACAGGCGCGGTGCGCGTCAGCCACACAGGGCGCTCCATGGAAGGAGCCGCCGTGCCGGTCTCGAACACCTATCGTCCCGATCCGCGCCATCCCACCCTCGGCGGCGAGTTCTTCGACGTGGTCGCGCCCGCCGAGTTCCCGAAGGCGATCCTGCGGTTCCGCAACGACCGCTGGGCCGCCCGCGTCGGCCTCGACACCCTCTCCGACGAGGAGTGGGTGCGCCACTTCGCCCGATTCGAGCCGCTGCCGGGGAACATCCCGGAACCGCTGGCGCTGCGTTACCACGGTCACCAATTCCGGGTCTACAACCCGGACCTTGGCGACGGAAGGGGCTTCCTGTTCGCCCAGCTGCGCGACGCCGCCGACGGCCGCCTGCTCGACCTCGGCACCAAGGGCTCGGGCAGGACGCCCTGGTCGCGCACCGCCGATGGCCGCCTGACGCTGAAGGGCGGCGTGCGCGAGATCCTCGCCACCGAGATGCTCGAGGCGCAGGGCGTCTACACCTCGAAGACTTTCAGCCTGATCGAGACCGGCGAGGGTCTGGTTCGCCACGACGAGCCCTCGCCGACCCGCTCGGCGGTGATGGTGCGTCTCAGCCATAGCCATGTCCGCGTCGGCACCTTCCAGCGCCTCGCCGCGCTGGAGCAGACCGGCGACATGAAACGGCTGGTCGACTATTGCATCGAGCAGTACTGGCCGCAGGCCGCCGCCGAACCCGACCCGGTCGCCGCCTTCTTCCGCCTCGCCGTCGAGGCGATCGCCCGCATGGGCGCCGACTGGTGGGTGGCCGGCTTCGTCCACGGCGTGCTCAACACCGACAACACCACCATCACCGGCGAAAGCTTCGACTACGGCCCGTGGCGTTTCCTGCCGACCCTCGACCCGGCCTTCACTGCCGCCTATTTCGACCATTCTGGCCTCTACGCCTTCGGCCGCCAGGCGCCGCAGCTGTTCTGGACCTGCGAGCGCTTCGCCGGCTGCCTGCTGGACCTCACCACCGAGGCGGAACTGGTCAAGGGCCTGGAAGCCTTCCAGCCCGCCTTCTGGAACCGGCTGGAAACCCGCACCCACGCCAAGCTGGGCCTGACGCCGGGCGCGAACGCCCGCGAACTCGCCCAGGGTTACTACGAGGCGCTGCACAAGAGCCAGCTGCCCTACGAGCGCGCCTTCTTCGACCTGGTCGGCGGCGCCCTGCCCGAGCGCATCGCCGCCAGCCCGCACCGCGACGCCTACGAGGGCGAGCAGTGGAGCACCGTCATCCCCATGTTGCGCGACGCCAGGCCGTCCGCGGCAGCGGCGCTGGCTCATCCCTATTTCTCGGATGACGCACCCTGCACCATCCTGATCGACGAGATGGAAGCCACATGGGCGCCCATCGCCGATCACGACGACTGGTCGGCGCTGAACAAGAAGATCGAGGACATCCGCAGGAGCCGGGAAGCTTTGGCCTTGATGATAAAGCCGGGCCTGACCGGCTTCACCTAGGCCACCACCATCGCACCGAGGAAATGCGCGATCTCCTCCTTTCGCGCCATGGCGTCCTGATAGCCCAGGTCGATCAGTTCGCCGCAGAACGAGGGCTCGAACAGCAGGTAGCTGGGCACCCGCCAGCCGCCGCCCCATGCGCCGGCGCCACGCAGCAGGCCGCGGATGGTCCAGGGAATGTCCATGACGTGCTTTCGGGCGATCTCGGCGACGTCCTGCGACGGCTGGACGATCAGCACCTCCACCTTGCGCAGCGGGCTGTCGCCCCTCTTTTCGGGCGGGATCAGCGACAGGGTTTGATTGATGCGCCGCAGCCGCTCCACGTCCTCGTTCAGATTGTCGTTGAACAGCAAATCCATCATGTGGCCGGCGATGTCGCCCAGGGTCGGCAGCCGGCGGCGGCGTTCCTCGACCCGCGCGACTTCCATGCCACGGTCGCGGGTGCCGACGACCAGGATGCGTTCGGCGCCCAGATGGATCGCCGGGCTGAGCGGCGCGGTGAGCCGCAGCGAGCCGTCGCCGAAATATTCGTCGCCCACCTTTTGCGGCGGGAAGATCACCGGCAGCGCCGCCGAGGCGAGCACGTGGTCGACCGTGACCTGGCAGTGCATGCCGTCGCGCCGGGCGCGCTGCCAGTCGTGCAGCGAGTCCGGACCCTGGAAGAAGGTGATGGCGCGTCCGCTGGCATAGGACGATGCGGTGATCGCCAGCGCCTCCAGCGCCCCGCTGGCCAGGCAGCGGTCGATGCCGCGAAAGTCGATGCTGCCACACAGCAGCTGGCCGAGCGGCCCATTGCGCAACAGCGACAGGGGGTTGCGCTTGCCGAATCCGCCGACCGTAAGCGCCGCCAGCCAGTGCAGGGCCGTCGCCGTCACGGACGGCACGTCGGTCCGATAGACCTTTTCCGTGCGCAGCGCCCGCCACATCCGCTCCAGGTCCGCGACGCCCTCATGGAACCTGTCGGCGCGGCTGGCGATGTAGGCGGCGTTGATCGACCCCACCGACACGCCGCAGATCACCGGGAAGGGGTTCGGGCCGTCGCCCCACAGCTCGGCGACAGCCTTGAGTACGCCCACCTGGTACGCGCCGCGGGCGCCGCCGCCCGCCAGCAAAAGACCGGTCCGGTTCCTGATCTGGGTGTTGGTCCCCATCATGGCGGCCTATATTGCCCCGGAGGAGCGCCGCACGCCAGTTGGGAGAGCGACGGGCTGCCCGTTGTGGGCAGCCCGGCGTATTCCGGAATCGACTGCCGGTCAGCTCTTCCGGTCGCGCCCCGATCCGGACGAGCCGGTCGCCGCGCCGGGTTTCGTCGACGCGTCCTTCGAGGTGCGCCAGCCTTCGGGATCGCTTCCGTGCCCTTCCTGTCGCTGCTGTCGCCACTCGGCATAATCGTCGTCGTGCCGCCTGAGCTGGCTCTCCCGCCACGAGCCATAGTCCTGATCGTACCGGCGCGGCTGCTCGCGGCGCCAGTCCCGATACTCCGTGTCGTCATGGTGCGGGCCGTCGTCGCTGCCGCCGTAGTCGCCCACGGTTTGCCCGTAGTTCTGGCTTCCCGACCCATAGGCCAGCTGGCCCGCATCGGGAGGATACCCATGGTCGAAGCGGCTTTCGCCATACTGGCCGAAGTCGCCGCGGTCGCGGCCCCAGTCCCGTTCCTCGCCATGGCCGCCCTGGCCGTAATAGCGGCCCTCGCCGCCCCGGCTCGCCCGGCTGTAGCCGCCTTCGTCGCGCGCCTGTTCGCGCTCGCCGCCGACCTGGCCATAGCCGCCGCGTTGACCGCGACCGTCCCGCTCCCAGTCGTGCTGGACGCCCTGATTGTAGTTGCCTTCGCCGTGATACGAGCGGTTGCGCGCGCCGGCATAGGCGCCTTCGTCCTCGGTGTAGGGGTTCTGGTCCGGCCCCACCCGACTGGTGTACTGGCCGCCCGCGCTGCCGTAATCCGGAGCCTGCGAACTCCGGCGCCGATATCCTTCCCACGGACGGCGTTCGCCGCCCTGCCTGCTTTCCTGATGCGAACTCCACCGGTCGTGATCGCGATCCCCGGCCATGGTCCTGTCCTTTCCGTTGAGCGTGACGCCCCAAGCCGCCATGTCCCAGAAACCCGCGTCCCGCCGCATGGTTCCGGCTCCGCGAGAGCCGGCAATCTCAAGCCCGGCGCCGCTCGAGCCAGGTCGCGGCGAGCAGGCAGCCCATCGCCCAGGCCGCGCCCACGCTCCATCCGGCAAGCACGTCGGTCGGCCAGTGCACGCCGAGATAGACGCGGCTGAGGCCCACGATGAGGGCCACGAGCAGCGCGGCGCCGAAGACGTAGGCCTGCTGCCGCCGGCCGTCCTGGGCGCGGGCGAGCAGCGCGCCCAAGGTCAGGTACAGAACCGCCGAATTCATGGCATGGCCGCTGGGGAAGCTGAGCGAGGTTTCGGTCATCAGGTGCGGCACGATGTCCGGACGGGCGCGGCCGAAAACCGCCTTCATCAGCTGGCTCATCGCCGAACCGCCGATGACCGATGCCAGCAGCAGCGCCGCCGACGCACGCTTGCCGTCGAGCACCAGATAGCCGGCCGACAGCGCCACGATCAGGATCAGCACGGCGGCGCCGCCCAGGCTGGTAACGTCCCGGACCGCTCCTTCGAACCATGCCGGCCCGAGCGGATCGGCGAGACTGGCCGGATCGCGGAAGGCCAGGAGCACGGCCCGGTCGAACGCCCGTGTATCGCCTTCCAGCACCTCTGACGCGATCAGCCCGAAGCACAGTGCCGCGACGGCGCCCGTGAAAACCGCGGCGAGCACGCCCAGCTCGACGCGCTCGACCGGCAGGAGCCGGCGGGCAAACCGTAGGATATCGAAAATCGACGCTGCCTCCCCCGAACGGTTCAACAGCGGGCGACTCTAGCGCGCCTGCGCTCCCGGCGCGATAACGGCTGTGCCGGATTGCGTGACGGAGCGGAGCCTGCAAGCTATCCTGAGGCGTTTCTATCTTGGGGGAGGCCAGGTGGAGTTTCAGGCCCTGACCGGCAGCGTGGCATTCGCCGTCACGCAATCCGCCGTCGCGCTGTTCATGGCGGGCCTTTACGTCGCGGCCCGCCGGGACGCATGCACGCGGTACTGGGCCATTGCCAGCACGCTCGTGGCGGTTGGCGTGATCGCGCCATTCCCCTTCACCGGAACGCCCTTCAGGCTGCTGGCGATGGCCATCGGCACCACCGCCATCGTCGCCGGCCTGGTCTGGATGTGGTGGGGCATGCGGGTGTTCTTCGGCCGCAGGCCCAATCCGATCGGCTGGTGGCTGATCGGCATCCACGCGCTGATTTTCGTCGGCGCCTTCGTGGTCATCCCGGAAACCCAGGTGAGGGTCGTTGTGTTCGCCCTGGCCGTCGGCATCGCCGTGACCCTGATCGTGCTCGAGGTCTGGCGGGGCAGCGGCGAAAAGCTGACCGTCGCGCGCAGGCTGGTGGTGTTCGCCTATGTGATGACCCTCGCGCCGATCATCGTGCGTGCCGCCGTCCTGCTGGGCACCGGCACGCGCATGAGCCCGACGACCGACAACACCTTCAACGTCATGATGCTTTACCTGCTGCCCATGGCGGGCGGGCTGCTCAGTTCGGTGGGCACGCTGCTGATGTATTTCGAGCGGACCATCGAGGAGAAGGACTACCTGGCGAGCCACGACGAACTGACCAGGCTTTACAATCGCCGCGCCTTCACCGAGCAGGGCATGCTGGCGCTTGCCGCAGCCGAGAAACAGGGCCGGCCCGCCTCGATGCTGCTGATCGACATCGACCACTTCAAGTCGGTCAACGACACGCTCGGTCACGAGGCCGGCGACCAGGCGCTCCGCGCGATCGCCCAGACGCTTTCGGCGGCCTGCCGGCGCACCGACGTCATCGGCCGGCACGGCGGCGAGGAGTTCTGCGTCATGTGCCCGGACACCAATGCCGAAGAGGCGCTGCGTCTGGGCGAACGCCTGCTGCGCGAGGTCGAGGCCATCACGCCGCCGCCGGGCCTGGCGCGCCGGTTCAGCATCAGCATCGGCATCGCCACCGCCGACGGACCCGAATCCTGGGACGCGTTGCTGCAGCAGGCCGACAAGGCGCTCTACGTGGCCAAGGATACGGGCCGCAACCGCGCCGTGGCCGCCTGAACGAAGGGAGCAGGACATGCAGCTGCAGGCCGCGACCGCCAGCGCCGCAGCGGGCCTGACCATGATCATGATCGCACTGTTCATGACGGGCATGTACCTGGCCGCCAGGCGCGACACCTCCACCGGCTACTGGGCGATCGCCGCCGTACTGATGGCGGTGGGTGCCGTCTCGCCCGTTCCGCTGTTCCGCACCGCCTTCGTCAACGTCGGCACCTGGCTGGCCGTCACCCTCGTCATCGCGGGCGGGGTGTGCTGGTGGTGGGGCATGCGCGTGTTCTTCGGCCGTTCGGCCCACGTCCTGGGCTGGTGGATCATCGCGGTCAACTCGCTGGCCTGCGCGCTGATCATCGCCGTCACCGACGCCACCTGGCCGCGCATCTACAATTTCGGCGCCGGCGCGCTGGCGATCGTGCTGCTGGTCGTCCACGAGACCTGGCGCGGCGACGGCGCGCCGCTGACCATCGGGCGCAGGATGGTCGTGCTCTCCTACCTGGCGGCCATGGGATCGCTGCTGATCCGAGCCTTCTACTTCCTGTCGCACGGCATTCCGGTGCGCCCGATGACCGACCATTCGGTCAATGCGCTGCTGCTCTACACCATGCCCTCGACCTGCGTGCTGCTGAGCGCGGTCGGTGCGCTGCTGATGTATTTCGAGCGCACCATCGCCCAGAAGGACTACCTCGCGACCCATGACGACCTGACGCGGCTGTGCAACCGTCGCGCGCTGTCGCAGCAAGGCGCGCAGGCGCTGTCGGACGCGCGGGAGACCGGGCGCCCGCTCGCCATGCTGCTGATCGACATCGACCACTTCAAGGCGCTCAACGATACCTGCGGCCACGACGCGGGCGACCGGGCATTGCGCGCGGTGGCCGACACGCTGTCCGGTTCGTGCCGGCCCTTCGACGTCGTCGGGCGTCAGGGCGGCGAGGAGTTCTGCATCATGTGCCCGGACACGACCGCCCAGGAAGCCCTGCGCCTGGGCGAGCGGCTGCTGCGTGAGATCGGCGCCCTCGAGCCGCCGCCGGGCCTGGCGCGCCGTTTCAGCATCAGCATCGGCGTCGCCGCTGCCGGCGAATCTGAATCCTGGGACACATTGCTGCGGCAAGCCGACCGCGCGCTCTATGCCGCGAAGGCCGCGGGCCGAAACCGGGCCGTCGCGGACTGAGCCTCAGGCGGCGCGCGGACGCGCGGCGACGGCTTCCACGATGTATGAACGGTAGAGCCCCGCCAGCAGATCGGTCTGCGTGACGATGCCGCTCAATCGGCCGTCCGGGCCGGTGATCATCACCTCATGGGATCGGCCGCGGGACAGCACGACGAGTAGTCGGCTGATGGGTGTGTCCTCGGTTGCGGTCTCGATCCGGCGCGTCATGACCTCTGCGACGCCCCCTTGTGTATCTGCCAACTCGGCATGACCCACGCGACCGACGACGCGGCCGTCGTCGTCCACCACCGGCAGGACGCCCAGCGCATGGACGCGCAACAGGGCCCGCGCCATGGTGGCGCTGTTCCCGGCCGAGACGGTGATGACATCCCGCGACATGATGGCAGCGCAGCTTATCTCGCCATGCAACCGGCGATGCGCCTGCACCTCCACCTCGCGAAACAGCGAGTCGAGATCGTCCCTGTCGATCGTCAGCAGGTGCCCGAATTCCTTCAGGGCCGAGTCCAGGTCCTCGGCGGTGTATCCGACCCGGTCCTGCGGCGGCGGATCGGCTGTCCTGTGGTCGACCGGCGCAGGCGCCGCGTGAGGCCATGGCCGCCGGGCCAGGTTGTTGAACAACAGCGCCGCGCCCAGCAACAGCGCCGAATTGAGCGCTATGGGAGCCAGCACGAATTGCAATCCTGCGCCGAGCACGTCCGGGCCGCCCACCACGGCTGTCAGTGCCACCGCGCCGCCGGGCGGATGGACGCACCGGAGCATCGTCATTGCGAGGACGGCAAGGGCCACCGCGGCAGGCGCGGCCATGAACGGGTCGTCGATCAGCGAGGCGCAGATCACCCCCACGATCGCCGAGGTGACGTTGCCGCCGAACATGGGCCAGGGCTGCGCCAGGGGACTGGACGGCACCGCGAACAACAGCACCGCCGACGCCCCCATGGGTGCGGCCAGAATCGGCAGCCCGGGGTTCCCGCCTCCCGCCAGGCCGGTCAGCAGCATGGCCGTGGCGATCCCGAAGCAAGCCCCCGCGACGGCGCGGGCCCGTTCGGCCGGACCGGCGACGGGCTGGTGTGGGAGGAAGCTTCTCAGCCAGTCGCGCATGGATGCTCCGGTGGAAAGGCCGGCGGATAATAAGCATCGCGGCTGTGCGGCAAAGCGATTTCCGTTCCGGTCCGCACGGCGCTTTCAAACACAGGGGCGCACCGCTAGACTTCCTCGCGCGGGGGAACATCCATGGAACTTCAGGCCGTTACCGCCAGCGCGGCCGTTGGCATCACGCGGGTCGTCATCGCGCTCTTCATGTTCGGCCTTTACCTGGCGGCCCGGCGGGATGCCTGCACGGGATACTGGGCCGTGTCCGCGGTGCTGACGGGCGTCGGTTCCACCACCCCGCTCTATGGTGAAACCGCCGGTTCGCTCGGCATGTGGTTCGCCTGCGTTTCCGTGGTTACGGGCGGAGTCATGTATTGGTGGGGCCTCCGGCTGTTTTTCGGGCGGGATCGCTCTCCCCTTGGCTGGTGGATGATCGGCGGCGTCGCCCTGGTGACCGGTGTGATGTTTTTGCTGACCAGCGCCCAGCAGCCGCGGCTGCTGGCGTTCGCGGGCGCTGTATTGGTGGGCATCGCCGTGATCGTCCGCGAGGCTTGGCGCGGCGACGGCTCGCCGCTTTCCGTCGGCCGCGCCATGGTCGTCGGATCCTACAGCTTCGTGCTCGTGGTGCTGCTGGCGCGGGCCGGCTATTTCCTGATCGGTGGGGTGCCGGTGTCTCCGACCAGCGATCATCCGGTCAATGTGACGCTGCTCTATCTCGTGCCGCTGCTGACCAGCACCCTGGCGGCGGTCGGCAGCCTGCTGATGTATTTTCAGCGTACCGTGGCCCAGAAGGAACATCTGGCCACCCATGACGACCTGACCCGCATCTTCAACCGCCGTGCGCTTGCCGCCGCCGGGCGCCAGGCGCTCGCCTCCGGCCCGGGCGAGGTGGCGGTGCTGCTGATCGACGTCGACCATTTCAAGTCGATCAACGACAGCCTGGGCCACATGGCGGGCGACGCCGTTCTGACATCCATCGCCGACACGCTCGCGCGCAATTGCCGGGCGGATGACATCATCGGCCGCCAGGGCGGCGAGGAGTTCTGCATCGTCTGCAGCAACACTCGGCCCGCCGAGGCCGCGGCTCTGGCCGAACGGCTGCTCGCCGCGGTCGCCGCCATTCCCCGCCCTCCGGGCCTCGCCGAACCGCTCAGCGTCAGTGTCGGCATCGCCGCCGGACAAGCCGACCCGGACTGGGACGCCGCCCTGCGCTACGCCGACGGGGCGCTCTACGCCGCCAAGGCCGCGGGCCGGGGCCAGGCCGTCACCGCATGAAGCAACCCGATCCCCGCCTTCCCGTGCAGCGAACCGGATCGGCCTATGAGGGGCCGATTCTGACCGCGCTGCTCACCCTCGCCATTCCCATCGTGGCGGGCAACATGCTTCAATCCGCCTATCAGCTGCTCGACGCGTTCTGGGTCGGCCGGCTGGGCGCGGCGGCGGTGGCCGCGGTCAACATCACCTTCCCGATCACCTTCCTGATGTTCGCCCTGGGCGCCGGGTTCTCCATCGCCGGCTCGACGCTGATCGCCCAGTATGTGGGCGCGCGCAACCAGACCATGGTAAACCGGGTCGCGGCCCAGACCATGCTGCTGGTGGCTGGGCTCTCGGCGCTGCTGGGTCTGATCGGCTATTCCATCGCCCCGGGCTACCTGCGCGCCATGGGCGTCGCGGCCGACGTCTATCCGGGCGCGCTCAGCTACATGCGCATCGCCTTCCTCAGCCTGATCTTCAGCTTCAGCTTCGCGGTGTTCCAGGCGGTGATGCGCGGCGTCGGCGAGGCCAAGCTGCCCATGTACGTGATCTTCGGCACCGTGGTGCTGAACGGGTTCCTGAGCCCGACGCTGATCTTCGGCATCGGGCCGATCCCCGGTTTCGGCGTCACCGGCGCGGCCATGTCGGGCCTGTTCACCCAGGGCGTCGCCGCCAGCATCGCCATGGTGATCCTGTTCGGCGGGCGCCACGGCATTCACGTGTCGTGGTCCGACTTCAAGCCGGACCCGTCCTACATGAAACGCGCCTTTCTTCTGGGCTTCCCGTCCTCGATCGAGATGTCCACCCGGGCCGGCGGCGTGATCATGTTGTCGTTCCTCGTGGCCAGCTTCGGCACCCGGACCCTCGCCGCCTATGGTGTCGGCACCACCATCTTCCAGGTGGTGATCATTCCGGCCATGGGCCTCGCCATGGCGATCTCGGTGCTGGTCGGCCAGAACATCGGCGCCCAGAATCCCGGTCGCGCCGCCGAGATCGCCCGCACCGGATCGGCGCTAGGATTCGCCGCCCTGACGCTGTTGGGCGTCGTCGCCTTCACCTTCGCGCCCGACATCGTCCGCGTCTTCATTCCGCGCGACCCCGGCGTGATCGAGGACGGCTCCCGCTTCGTGCGCATCCAGTGCCTGATCTGGGGCTTCGTCGGCCTGCAGTTCTGCCTGGTCGGCGTGCTGCGCGCGGCCGGCAACATGATGGCCACCATGATCATCGGCCTGGTGTCGCAATGGGTGCTGATGTTCCCCGTCGCCTTCGTGCTGTCCAAGCACACCTCGCTGGGCGCCGAAGGCATCTGGTGGGCGTTTCCCATCGCCAACGTGGCGATCACCACCATCACCCTGATCTGGTACTGGAAAGGCGACTGGCGCTACGTCCGCCTCACCGAGGACGAACAGACCGTGGTCGCCGTCAACGAGGCGGCGGCCGTCGAGGAGCACCGTCGCTAGGCCGGCAGCGGAAACAGCGCCATCCCGCCTGCCTCGTCGATCTCGAGGACGTGGTTTACCATCACGTCGCCGACCTCGCCGTACCCCGCCAGGAAATCCAGCGCCTGGTTGAACAGGTCCCAGGCACGATCGCGGCCGGTACAGGGCAGGATGATCAAACCCGGATGAAGTGCCTCGCAGCTGACGAGGCTGCGGAAATCCGCCGCGTTCTCGATAACCATGATGCGGTCATCGTCGATGCACCGCCGAAGCACCGTGTCGTCGCGTTCGCCTCTCCTTCCCACATGGAGGGGATGGATGGCATCATGGCCGAGCGCGCCCAATCGCTCCGCCATGCGCGGCGACAGGCACTCGTCGATGAAAAACTTCAGGCCGCCTTGTGCCAACGTCGTCCAGAAGGCCTGCCCCGCATGGGATTGCCCTTGGCATAGATCAGCGCTGCCGCCAGGGCCTCCAGCCGGATATCAGGGTTCTCCTCAGCGATCTCGTCGATGGTGTCGCCTCCGCTCACGCGGCCGAGCACCGAATAGACCGTCATTCGCGTGCCGCGAATAACCGGCGTTCCTCCCATGATCGCCTCATCCGAGACGATCCAGCGGTCCCGTGACGCCGCATATCTGCGTGCGGCATTCATGTAGCGGCGAACCAGTGGCAGTGACTTCGATTTTTTCAGCACGATGGGGCCGCCGAATTCCAGATCCTTCTGCGTCTCGCGCGACGCCAGCAACGACACATAGCCAAGGATGCGCCTCTTGCCTTCGATCGTGATCGACACGCCGGAATGCCGAAGGTCATGCATCAATCCGAGATAACCGACCGCCGTGGCGTCGAGCAACTTTCGCTGCCCGCTTAGACCGATGCCAGGAACCGCGTTCCTGCGCGCCGAAAGTACGCCTTCTTCCAATGCCTTGGTGACCGAGCGCTCGGAAACCTCGGCCAACAGGGCGACCTCGTTCAAGGTAAGCGCCTCGCCGGTCCGCTCATTGTTCCGCATTGGGTCTCCTTCGCCGAAAGCAAGCTATCATAATTCTTCCCTGGAAAGGGAAAATTAATTCGCTCCGCCGCTGCGGCAAGCTTATTCGATCGCTTCCTTCACCCTCGGCAGCACCCGGTTCATCAGCAGCTCGACCCGCGCCCAGCCGCTCTCGAAGCTTTCGCCGGGGAACTTGGCCCAGAAGTGCACATCCCTGATCTGCGGCCAGGCCTTCAGCAGGGTTGTCAGCTCGCGCACCGCCGTGTCCGGATCCCACAGGCTGTAGAGGCCGCCCTCGATGGCGGCGCGGCCGTCCGGGAACAAGGGCGTGGTCTCGGGCGGGCCGAACGCGCCCCAGCCGATATAGGCGTTGGTCTGGTAGAGCACGTGCGGCCCCACCTTCGCCGCCTCGCGCTCCGGGTCGTCGGCGACGATGGCCCAGTGGCCCGCATAGATCTCGCCATGCCGCTTCCCGTGCTTCTCCAGCGCGCCCACATAGACGTCGTGGCCGATGCCGCCGGTCGACAGGAAGCCGTCGCCGATGGCCGCCGCGCGCTCCATGGCCGGTGGGCTGAGGCCGCCCATCAGCAGCTTCGGCGGATGCTCCGGCGCCGGCGTCACCCGGAGGTTGTGGACCGAATGGCGCTTGCCGCGGAAATCCACCGGATGGCCGCTCCAGGCGCGGCGGATGATGGCGACCGCCTCCTCCATCAGGCTGGGCCGATGGCGCAGCTCGCGGCCGAACTGGGAAAACTCCACCTGCCGGTAGCCGCCGCCCACGCCCAGGTCGAACCGGCCGCCGGTCAGCAGCGAGACCGTCGCCGCGTCCTCGGCGATGCGGATCGGGTCGTGCAGCGGCAGCACCATCAGGTTGGTGCCGATCCGCATCCGCTTGGTCTTCGCGCCGATGGCGGCGGCGATCACCAGCGGCGACGGCGTGTAGCCGTCCTCGATGAAATGATGCTCGGTCAGCCACACCGAGTCCCAGCCGGCCTGCTCGGCGGCGACGATCTGTTCCAGCGCCTGGGCGTGGAAGCGCTCGGACGGGATCGCCCAGGGCTCCGGGTTGCGGAAGTCGTACCACAGGCCGAAATTCACCATGCCGCGCCTCCCCTTCGCGTCAGGCCCGCCGTCACCGGGGACCAAGCGTGCCGAGGAACTCTAGCAGCACCTTGCCGTATCGCGCCGTCTCCTCGATGAAGGGAGCGTGACCGCTTTCGGGGAATTCCGCCAGCGTCCCTTTCGGCGCCAGTTCCGCCGCGGCCCGGCCGATGCCCGGCGGCGCGATGACGTCCTGGCCGCCAACGACCGACAACAGCGGCACGGCAAGGCCGCGCAGCGCCGCCCGCTGGTCGAGCGTGTCCAGGTCGAGCAGCGCGCGGTCGGCCGAGGGCGCGTTCTCCATGAACACCGACCACATCCAGGTCTTCACCGCGTCGCTGACCGGCCGGGCGCAGATCGCGTAGGCCAGGCCGTGCAGGAAGGTCGCCCGGTCCTGACGCAGCAGCGCCACCGTCTCCGCCACCGACCCCGGCGCGCCGCCATGGGGAAAGTCCGGCGCCTGGGTGTAGCGGGGCGTCGCCCCGCAGGTCGAGACCACGCCGGCGCAGCGCACGCCCAGCCGCACCGCCGCCTCGACGGCGACCGCTCCGCCCAGCGACCAGCCGTTCACCGCCAGCCGGCCGAGCCGCAGATGGTTGGCCAGCGAGACCACGTCGGCGGCGGCGCTCCTTATCGAGACGTCCTGGAAATCCTTGTCCGACTTGCCGCAGCCGCGCTGGTCGAAGCTCACCACCGCGTGGCCGGCGCCGGTCAGCAGCGGCAGCACGGCGTCCCACAGCCGGCAGCTCATGCCCCAGCCGTGGATCAGCGCGACCGGCAGTTTGTCGCCGGGGTTATATTCGTAGTAGATGCACCGCCCGGCCTCGGTCTCGAGATACGCCATCAGGGAATGCTCCAGCCGGCGTCGATCACCAGCTCGGCGCCGGTGACGTATTTCGCCTCGTCGGAGCACAGATAGACCGAGCCCCAGGCGATATCGTCCGGCTCGCCCATGCGGCCCATGGGGATCGAGGCCTTGATCGCCGCGTCCATCTCCGGCGTCAGGTCGCCGAGGATCGGCGTCTGCACCTGTCCTGGCAGGATCGTGTTGACCCGCACCCCCTGCTTGACGAACTCCAGCGCCGCCGACTTCGACATCAGGCGCACCGCGGCCTTGGTGGCGTGATAGGACAGCGACCCCGGACTGCCGACCATTCCGTAGAGCGACGAGATGTTGACGACCGCCCCGTTGCCGGATTTCACCAGCTCGGGCATCGCCGCGCGCATGCCGTACCAGACGCCGGTCTGGTTGATCGCGATCATCCGCTGCCAGCCCGCGTCGGTTTCCTCGCCGATGCCGCCCGGATGGTAGATGCCGGCATTGTTCACCAGCGTCGTGAGCGCGCCGAAACGCGACACCGCCGAGGCGACAGCCCCGACCCAGCTTTCCGCGCTGGTCACGTCGAGCCGGACGAACTCGGCCTCGCCGCCCGCCGCATTGGCTTCGGCGACAACTTGCCTGCCGAGCTCCTCCTGGATGTCGCCGGAGACCACTTTCGCGCCTTCGCGGGCGAACAGCCTGACATGCGCGGCGCCGATGCCGCTGGCGCCGCCGGATATCAGCGCCACCTTGCCCCCAAGACGTGCCATCGTGCGTCCTCCCATGTCGGGACGACCACGCGGTCCGCCCTTGGCGGCACGGCGGGAATCCCCGGTTCCGGGCAATCACATCACACTTGCTAGTCCGGAACAAGGATATTACCGTCGGGCGGGATGATGAAACAGACGAGCCCCTCCCCGGAACCAGACGAACCCGCGCCCCGCCCCCGCAGGCGCATGACCCAGGCCGAGCGCACGGCGCTGTCGGACCAGCGCATGTACGACGCCGCCATGACCCTGATCGGCCGCCATGGCACCCACAACACCACCCTGAAGGAAGTGGGCGAGCTCGCCGGCTACAGCCGCGGCCTGGCGAGCTACCGATTCGGCTCCAAGGAAGCCCTGTTCGGCAATCTGGTCACCTTCTTCAACCATAAGTGGGTCGAGGAACTGGACCGCTTCGTCGGCGGCCGCACCGGCCTCGCGGCCTTCATCGCCGCGCTCGACGCGGTCGAGGACTTCCTGCTCGAGCAGCCGGACTACATGAAGGCCATGTACATCCTGTGGTACGAATCGATCACCAGCCATTCCGAGGTGCGCGAGCGGCTGGCCGAGCAGCACGAGGCCTATCGCACGGACATTGTGCGCTGGGTGAAGGAAGGCATCGCCGAGGGCTTCATCCGGCCCTATGTCGACGCGGAGAAGCTGTCGGTGCAGTTCTGCTCGTTCATCTTCGGCACCATCTACCAGTGGCTGGTGAAGCCCGAGGCCATCGACATCAAGGTGGCTTTCGGCGAGTACAAGCAGGGTGTGCTCGCCCTGATCGTCGAGCGGCGGCGCGCGCCCCGCTGACGACTTCATTTGTTCACTTGCTAGCTCGGAACAAGTGTTTTAGCCTTGGCGGTTGAAGCGCCCTTGGGGAAGGGCGCGCCAAACGGGAAATCGGGAGCGGAAGATGGAAGTTGGCCTGCTGATGGTCTTCCAGAACTTCATGGACCGGGACACGGATCGTGAGGTCTATCAACGCGACATCCACCTGGCCGGCCTGGCCGAGCCGCTCGGCTTCGACACGCTGGGCGCGGTGGAGCATCACTTCTTCAACTACGCCATGGCGCCCGACAACATGCAGTTCCTCAGCTACATGGCGGCGCGGACCAGCCGCATCGGCCTGCTGACCGGCGCCGTGATCCTGCCGTGGAACAACCCGCTGCGCGTGGTCGAGAAGATGATCATGCTCGACCACCTCAGCAACGGCCGCGCCCTGTTCGGCATCGGCCGAGGCCTGGCCAAGCGCGAATACGACCGCTTCGGCATCTCCATGAACGAGGCCCGCGACCGCTTCGACGAGGCCGCCGAGCTGATCCTGCGCGGCCTGGAAAGCGGCACGGTCGAAGGCAGCGGCCCGTATTACAAGCAGATGCAGACCACGGTGCGCCCCGGCCCCTACGCCACCTTCAAGGACCGGTTCTACTGCGTCGCCATGTCGTCGGACTCGGTGCCGGTGTGCGCGCGCCTCGGCGGCAAGATGATGAGCTTCGCCCAGAAGCCGTGGGAGCAGATGGCCGGGCATTTCAACGCCTACCGCGACCTCTACAGGCAGCATCACGGCAAAGCCGCGCCCTCGCCGGTCTGCGTCGACTTCATGTGCTGCGACGAAAGCGCCGAGCGGGCCGAGGCGCTGGCCCGCGAGCACATGGCCAACTACTACCTCACGGTCATGGAGCACTACGACATGGCCGGCGAGCACTTCAAGAGCATGAAGGGCTACGGCGACTACGCCAGCAACGCCGAGATCCTCAGGGACACCGGCATGGAGGACGCGGCCAACGGCTTCGTCGACATCAACACCTGGGGCACGCCGCAGCAGATCCTGGACAAGCTCGAGAAGCGCCAGGAATCGCTGGGCGACTTCGACCTGACGGTGCAGGTCTCCTATGGCGGCATGAGCCTGGAGAACGCCGAGAGCAGCATGCGCCTGTTCGCCGAGAAGGTGCTGCCCGAGGTCCAGGGCTGGAAGAAGGCGGCCTGACGGGCCGAAGCCATCGGACGCAACCGTGGATGCCTCCCGAAATCGGCATTCGGGGCACTGACTTGCTATTGCCTGCGCGCCGGCGCCCGATAGAGGGGCGGCCAGTGTCACGCGATTGTGAGCAGAAAATTATTTTGATTTTTATCTAATTGGGCTAAAGCAATCGGTGGGGACTACAGACCGAGTTGCTTTGCGAGGCGTGCGACATGTTCACCAAGGCCAGCATCCTGGCGACCCTGATCGCCTTCGGCGCCGTATTGTCGTCGGCGCCGGCTCTCGCCCTTTACGATCCGTCGGTTCCCGGGCTCACCTATACAGGCCTGGCGTACAGCGCGCCGTTCGGCGCGGCCCACCGGACTGCGGTTGAAGGCGCGATCGAGACCTCGCTCCTGCCGGGCGCCGACGCCTATTTCGTCGGGCGTCTGAACAGTACCCTGGACCAGGGCGAAACCGGCGCCGGCAGCCCCGTCTTCGCCAGCAGCCTCGATGGCATGTGCCTCGACGCCGGCTGCACCACCGGCACCTGGTCGTTCGACCCGGATGCATCGAATTTCGTCATTGCGTTTCTCGAGATCAGCGCCGGCGGGAACGCCTACCTGTTCAAGCTCGATGAGTTCGGTTTGCTGGGCAACTGGAATACCGGCGGCCTTAACGACCTGGGCAAGGCGCTCAAGGAAGTCTCGCACATGGATTTCTACGCGGTTGCGGGCTCCGGCAGCACCAGAGTGCCCGAGCCCGGCATCTTGCTGGTGCTGGCCATCGGCATGACCGCGCTGGCCGGAATCCATGTGGGTCGACGCCGGCCCGGCGCCGCGGCCTGAACGCCAGCCGCAACGACTGAAATCCTTTCGCCTTCCGCCGGACGCCGGTCTGCCCTGCCGGGACCGATCTGGCCACCCGCGCGTTGAACTCCCGGATCCTACCGCGAGAGGCCCGGGAGCATGCGACATCAATCCCTCGTTCGGGAGGCGCTGGCAGAGTTCAGGCGCATCTATCCCGACCCCATGGTGGGCCGGGCGCACCGAGCGTTCGTCGGCCGCGACGAGATCGCGGTCATCGAGACACGGCCGCGCGCGGGCGAGGACCGGCGCTTCCTGGTCGACGTGATCAGCCGCACGGGCCTGCCGTCGCGCTACCACTACGCGCTCGCCGGAGACGGCGAACCGGAGCGCGTGCCGGAGGAGTGAGTCCGTCCGTTTTTTCGGCGTTTTCCTGGTCGACAGGGCGGAGTCATTTTTGTATAAGCCGCCTCCTCGGTGACGGGTATGTAGCTCAGGTGGTAGAGCAGCTGACTCTTAATCAGCGGGTCCAAGGTTCGAGTCCTTGCATACCCACCAACCTTCACTCGCAGAGCGAGGAAGGTTGCCACGCCGAAGCCCGCAGGGCGTAGGCGGGCCGCTTGCCGCGAGTTTCGGTTGGCAGGCCAACCTTTCCGGAAATCTCCAGGGGAAAGTAACAAGCCCGAGCGCGACGTTCGCTCAGAGCACCGTCCCGTGCCGGGCCAGCGGCACCGTGCCCTGCCGCGAGAGCAGGACGTTGCGGTGCACGTAGACGTTCATCAGCAGCCCCATGCCGATCAGCAAGGTCATCATCGCCGAGCCGCCGAACGACACCAGCGGCAGCGGCACGCCCACCACCGGGATGAGGCCCATCACCATGGCGATGTTGATGAACACGTAGAGGAAGAACGTCGTCGTCACGCCCACCGCCAGCAGCCGGGCGAAATGGTTGCGCGCCGACAGGGCGATCCTGAACCCGTAGGCGATCAGCACCGCGTAGAGCACCACCAGCGTGGCGCCGCCGACGAAGCCGAATTCCTCGGCCAGCGCGGTGAAGATGAAGTCGGTCTGCTTCTCGGGCAGGAAGTCGAGATGCGCCTGGGTGCCCTGCATGAACCCCTTGCCGCTCACCCCGCCCGAGCCAAGCGCGATCTTGGACTGCTGGATGTGATAGCCGGTGCCGAGCGGATCGCTGTCCGGATCGAGGAAGGTGAAGACGCGCTGCCGCTGGTAGTCGTGCAGCTGGTAGAACCCGGCAACCGCCCCCGCCACGGCCACCACCGCGCCGACCAGGAACACCCGGCGCGGCACGCCCGCCACGAACAGCAGCGTGGCGCCGCCGGCGGCGATCAGCATCATCGTCCCCAGATCCGGCTGCCGCAGCACCAGCACCGAGGGCAGCCCGATCAGCAGGCACGGCTTGATCAGCGACTTCAGGTTCCTGACCTCCTCGAGGGTCAGGCCGTGATAGTAGCGGGCCAGCGCCATGACGAGGCCGATCTTCATGATCTCGGACGGCTGCAGCCGCAGGAACCCCAGGTCCAGCCAGCGCTGGGCGCCGCCGCCGATGTCGCCGATGATTTCCACCGCGATCAGCATGACGAGGCCGACGCCATAGATCGCGTAGGACAGCCGCCACCACCACCTGATGTGGATCAGCGCGATGGCGATCATCGAGACGAAGCCGATGGCGAAAACCACCATCTGCCGGCCGGCCAGGCTGGCGAAATCGCCCGATGCGGCCGAGTACAGCATGGCGAAGCCGATGCCGGCGATGCACAGCAGCACGATCATCATGCTGCCGTGCAGGTCCATGACCTTGCCCATCAGCATGCGGTAGCGGCTGCGCGCGGCCTCAGCCATGGTCATGGCCTCCATGCCCGCCGCCGTGATCGCAGCCGTCGTCGCAGGCTTCGCCCCGCGTCGCCTCGGCCATCATGGGCCGCCCGCCGGTCAGGCCGCACGGGTCGCGGATCAGCGCCTCGCGCATGATGTCGCGGGCGATGGGCGCGGCCACCGCCGAGCCGCCGCCGCCGTGCTCGACGATCACGGCGATGGCGTAGGCGGGGTTGTCGATGGGGCCATAGGCGACGAACAGCGCATGGTCGCGCTCCTTCCACGGCCGGTGCTCGTTCCTTGGGACGCCGCCGGCGCGCTGGGCGGCGGTGATGGCCCGAACCTGCGAGGTACCGGTCTTGCCGGCCAGGCCCCGCGGCCAGTCGCGGATGCGCGCCGAGCGCGCCGTGCCGCTGCCGCCCTCCGTCACCGCGATCATGCCGTCCTGCGCCGCCTTCAGCACCTCGGCCGTGACGCCCACCGGAGGAAAATTGTCCGAGGCCGGTCCCGGCTTCGCATTGTCCCTGATCAGGGTGGGCGTCACCGCGTAGCCCCCATTGGCGATGCGCGACGTCATGACCGCGAGCTGCAGCGGCGTCGCCAGCATGTAGCCCTGGCCGATGGAGACGCTGAGCGTCTCGCCCTCGTGCCACTTCCGGTCGCGCTTGCGCGTCTTCTTCCAGGCGCGCGTCGGCACCAGGCCGTCCTTCTCGTGATCGATCTCGATGCCGAGGCTCTGGCCCATGCCGAAGCGCTTCGCCATCCCGGCGATGGTATCCACATCGAGCCGCCGGGCGAGCTCGTAGAAATAGACGTCGCAGGACTGCTCCTGGGCGCTGATCATGTCGACGCTGCCGTGGCCGCCGCGCTTCCAGCAATGGAAGGTGCGGCCGCCGAAGCGCATGCCGCCGCCGCAGAATACCCTGTCCTTGAGCCCGATGACCCCGGCTTCCAGCGCCGCCATGGCGACCACCGGCTTGAAGGTGGATCCTGGCGGATAGACGCCCTGCACCGTCTTGTTCATCAGCGGCGTGCGCTCGTCCTTCAGCAGCGCGTTCCAGACGTCGGTCTTGATGCCGAAGTTGAAATCGTTGGGATCGAACCCCGGCGCCGAAGCCAGCACGACCACCTCGCCCGAGTGGACGTTCATCACCACCGCCGCGGCGCTGAGGTCGGCAAAGCGCTGCATGGCGAAGCGCTGCAGGTCGGCGTCGATGGAGGTGTTGAGGTCCTGCCCGGGCTTGCCGTCGTCCCGCGACAGCTCGCGCACCTCGCGGCCCAGCGCGTTCACCTCGACGCGCCTGAGGCCAGGGACGCCGCGCAGGGTCTTGTCGTGGAAGTGTTCCAGCCCGCGCTTGCCGATCCGGAATTCGGGCAGCATGTAGAGCGGATCGCTGGCGTCCGGCAACTCCTCCAGATCCTTGTCCGTCACCTGTCCCACATAGCCCGACAGGTGGGCGAACTCGGCCGGAAAGGGATAGAAACGGCTGCGGCCGGCATCCGACTGCACGCCCGGCAGCTCGGGCGCGATGCTGTTGATGCGGGCGAACTCCTCCCAGCTCAGATTGTCGGAGACGGTCACCGGCAGGAACCGGCGCGATTTCCTGGCCTGGCGCAGCACCGCCTCGAGCTTCTGCGGCTGGAGCGGGATGATGCCGGACAGCTTGGCCAGCGTCGCCTCGAAGTCGCCCGCCTGTTCCGGGATCACCGAGACCCGGTAGTTAAGCTGGTTGTTGGCGATCTCCTTGCCGTGGCGGTCGAGGATGCGGCCCCGCAGCGGCGCGATCAGCCGCAGGTTCACCCGGTTTTCCTCGGCCAGCAGCTTGTACTGGTCGGCGTTGAGGATCTGCAGGTGCACCATGCGCCCGACCAGGGCCAGCAGGCCGAGCGCCTGCGCCCCGCCCAGGATCAGCGCCCGGCGGCTCAGCATGCGGTAACGGTCGCCCTTGATGTCCATCTCAGGCCTGCTCGTACATCAGCTTGTCGATCTGCCGGAAGCCGGCGGCCAGCGGCACATAGGCGGCCGTGCCAAGCCCCCAGTGGGCGATGAACGGCCAGACCGCGAAGGCATGGTCCCACCACAGGCCGGCGATGATCCAGGCCAGCACCGTCAGCGCCGCGGACATCAGCGCGAATCCCAGCCACCCCACGGCGAAGGTCTGGGTCAGCAGCACCTGGCGCTGGCTGTCGATCACGCCGCGGGTGACCACCAGCAGCAGCGCCATCAGGCCCAGCGGACCGCCGACCAGGACATCCTGCCAAAGTCCGATGGCAAAGGCGGCGGCCAGCGGCATCGCCTCGGCGCGGTAGAGGGTGAAGTAGTAGACCAGCGGCAGGGTCAGCGACGGCATGATGACGCTGAACTCGGGCGAGCCGTAGGGCACGAACGACAGCACGGCGAGCAGCAGCCCGAGAACGAAGGGAACGCCTGGCCGGATGGAAACGATGGCGCGCTGCAGGGCCGTGGCCATCAGGTTCCTCCCTGCGCCGGCTGCGCCGTCCCGTCGGCGCCATCGGAGGCCGCGGGATCGACCGGCGCCGCCTCCCCGGAAGGCGCCGTCTGGCTTTCCGGCATGGCGGGCGCCTGGGGGCGCGGCAGCGGGACGAGCGGCGGGCTGGGCAGCACGGGCGCGGCGGGCGCGAGCACCCCGGCAACCCGCCCGTCGCCCGATTCAGCGACCACCTCGCCATCGGCCGGCAGGCTCTCGAGCGGCGGCGCCTCCGCGGTCTGCTCGGGCTTCTCCAGCGGCGCGTAGGCCAGCACGTTGACGAAGTCGAGCCGCGACAGGTCGGCGGAGAGCTTCACCCGCACCGTGGCGCCGTCGACGAAATCCACGATCCCCACGGGCAGCTTGGGCGGGAAGATGCCGCCGTCGCCCGAGGTGAACACCTCGTCGCCGATCCTGGCCGAGGACTGCATGGGCAGATAGGCTAGCTTGGGCCGGTCGGTGTTGTCGCCGACCAGGATGGCGCGGTCCCCCGTCCGGCGCACGAACACCGGAATGCGGCTATTGAGGTCCGTGAGCAGCAGCGCCCGGGACGACTGGCGGCCCACGGTGACGATGCGGCCGACCACGCCCCAGGTGTCCATGACCGGCTGGAACCTGCTCACGCCCTTGCCGACGCCGGCGTCCAGCAGGATGGCGCGCACGAACGGCCCGCCGGGATCGCTGACGACCCGGCTCGAGATCGCGGGAATCCGGGTCTCCTCGCTCACCCGCATCAGCGCGCGCAACTGGGCGTTCTCGCCGTCGAGCCGCATCGCCACGTCGCGCCAGCGCTTGAGCCGCTCGTTTTCGGCCCGCAGCGCTTCGACCTTGGCGGCGCCGCCCAGCGTGTCGGCAACCCTGGTCCCCAGCCCGCGGACGGCCGCCACCGGCTCGCCCAGGACCCCGAGGATGGGCGCGGCGACGTCGATCAGGACGCCCTGGACCCGGTCATTGAGCGCGGGATAGATCCTCGAGACGATGAGCAGGCTCAGGGACACCGCCGTGAAGATGGCGAACGGCAGCCGCTGCGCGAGACCGCGCTCCGGATTGGCTGTGCGCGCCGCGCGGCCACCTGACCGTCTCACGGGCTGCTTCTCCCAGTTGAACGCGCGGAGGACGGCGCCGGGCGCCGCCATGGCCGTCCGCCCCCGGGGCGGCCCGCTCCTGGCCGAAGGCGGCACACCGCCCTGATACTCAATCCCTGTCACCCAGCCTGCGCTGGATGATCCTAATAACCCCGCAGCAGGACCGCTTGCAACAGGTTGTCCTCCAGCGACTTGCCCGTGCCCAGCGCGACGCAGGACAGCGGATCCTCGGCGCGGGTGACCGGCAGGCCGGTGGCGTCGCGGATCACCTGCTCCAGATTGGTCAGCAGGCCGCCGCCGCCGGTGAGCACGATGCCGCGGTCGACGATGTCGGCGGCGAGCTCGGGCGCCGTGTGCTCCAGTGCGACCTTCACCGCGTCGACGATGGCGGCGACGGGCTCGGAGAGCGCCTCGGCGATCATCACCTGGTTGATGATGATCTCCTTGGGCACGCCATGCATCAGATCGCGGCCCTTGAGCTGGATTTCGGCGCCGATGCCGCTCACCGGCGGACGGGCGGTGCCGATCTCCTTCTTGATCCGCTCGGCGCTGGCCTCGCCGATCAGCAGATTATGGTTGCGGCGGATATAGGCGATGATCGCCTCGTCCATCTTGTCGCCGCCGACGCGCACGGAACGGGCATAGACGATGCCGCCCAGCGAGATCACCGCCACCTCGGTGGTGCCGCCGCCGATATCGACGACCATCGAGCCGGTCGGCTCGGTCACGGGAAGCCCGGCGCCGATGGCGGCGGCCATGGGTTCCTCGATCAGGAACACCCGGCGCGCTCCCGCGGCCTCGGCGGACTCCTGGATGGCGCGGCGCTCCACCGGCGTCGAACCCGACGGCACGCAGATCACCACCTGCGGGCTGGCGAAGGAGCGGTGGTTGTGCACCTTGCGGATGAAGTGCTTGATCATCTCCTCGGCCACCTCGAAGTCGGCGATCACGCCGTCGCGCAGCGGCCGGATGGCGGCGATGTTGCCGGGCGTGCGGCCCAGCATGGCCTTGGCCTCGTTGCCCACCGCCAGCACCTGCTTGCGGCCGTGGGGATCGAGGATCGCGACCACGGACGGCTCGTTGAGCACGATGCCGCGCCCCTTCACGTAGACGAGGGTGTTCGCGGTGCCGAGATCGATGGCCATGTCGTTCGAGAACAGGCCAAGCAGACGTGAGAACATTCAGACCTATGTTGTTGCTGAGGGAGTTGCCCCGAACTCGCGGTTGAAATTTGCCTTTACGGGTCGTCCCCAGGCGAATCGGCCTTCGAGTTCGCGACTTTACACCAATTGCCTGAGAGGGGATTTGATTAATCCCGCTCCGGTGGAGGGATCGCCCGGTTACCGGGCGGTTCGAAACGAGCCCGCCCTCCTCGGACCCGTTTCCAGCGCGGGAGCGGATGTACAGAATTCGAAGCGGCGCGGCAAGAGGTATTGGACGACGATATCTGCTATGCTGCGCCCGATTTGAGGCACTCGAAATGGCATCCGATTATCCCCAACTGGTTACGCCCCGGCTGATATTGCGCCCGCTCGAGTTCGCCGATGCACAAGCGGTCCAGAGCGTGTTTCCGCAATGGGAGATCGTGCGCTACATGGCGAGCCACATCCCGTGGCCCTATCCCCCGGACGCGGCCGTCACCTATTTCCGCGAGCGCGCGCTTCCCGCCATCGAGCGGGGCGAGGAGTGGCACTGGACCATCCGGCACAAGTCCAATCCCGGCCAGCTGATCGGCATGATCACCGTGCAGGACCGTCCGGACGAGAATCGCGGCTTTTGGCTCGATCCGGCGTTTCACGGCCAGGGGCTGATGACGGAGGCGGCCGACGCAGTCACCGCCTACTGGTTCGATGCCCTCGGCCGCGAGGTGCTTCGTGCCCCCAAGGCAATCGCAAACGAGCCGTCGCGCCGCATATCGAGGCGTGCCGGCATGCGGGTCATCGCCACCGACGAACGTGATTACGTGTCTGGACGCCTGCCGACGGAAATCTGGGAAATCACTCGTGAAGAATGGCAGAGACGCCGGTCATAATCTGGCGGGAGCAATATCGGAGCACGTGATGAATATGTCGGATTTGCACAGGTTGGCCCTGCTCGATCAATCTGCAACCGCCGGGTGATGTCGCAAGCTTGCTGAGAAAGAAGGGACAGGTCAGATGAGAAAGAGCAACTTTGCCCTTCGGTTGCAGCCCTCGCTACTGGCGGAGGCACGCAAACTGGCCGAGGAAGAAGGCGTGGCGCTGAACCAGCTCATCAATGTCGCGGTCGCAGAAAAGCTGTCGGCCCTTCGCACCGAAAAATATCTCGTGGAGCGTGGCAGCCCAGGGCGACGTGAAGCGCGCTCTTGCCATCCTGGACAAGGCAGGCAGCAACAAACAGCCAATGCCCGGAGACGAACTTCCGGACTGAATGCCGGCGCTAGACCAGCCTCTCGCCCAGCGGCAACTTCACCAGGTCGGGTTTGCGCACCTTCGTCGTCGACATGGGCCATTCGGTCATGAAGCGCACGTAGCGCGGTATCTTGTAGCTGGCGATCTGACCCTTGCAGAACGCCACGATGTCAGGCCCATCCATCGCCGCGCCCGGCGCCAGTTCGATGAACGCGGCCGGCACCTCGCCCAGCCGTTCGTCGGGCACGCCGATCACCTGGGCCAGCTTCACCGCCGGATGGCTCATCAGCCAGCTTTCGATCTCGACGGCGGCCACGTTCTCGCCGCCCACCTTCAGCATGTCCTTCACACGGCCGTGGAAACGCACCTGTCCGCCCGCGTCGATCGAACACAGATCGCCGGTGTGCAGCCAGCCATCCCGCAAGGTCTCGGCGGTCTTGGCCGGGTCCTTGTAGTAGCCCGAGAAATTGGCGCCCGAGCGGATCAGCAGCTCGCCCTTCAAGTCCGGCCCCAGCGTCTCGCCGGTGTCCTTGTCGGCAATGCGCAGCTCGACGCCCGGCAGCGCCTTGCCGTTGGCGGTCAACCGCTGCTCCGGATCGTCCTCCGGCATGCCGGCGCAGACGATGCCGCAGGATTCGGTGAGGCCATAGGCGGCGGTCTGCACCGCGCCGGGAAACGCCGCCTGGAACCGCTCCAGCAGGCCGCGCCCGCCGACCGCGTTGATGCGCCTCACCGACGACAGGTCGCGGCGGGAAAAATCCGGATGGTTCAGCAGGTCGGCGCAGATCGCCTCGAAGCTAGGCCATATCCACGTCGCCCGCTCCTGCTCGATCAGTCGCAGCGCCTCGCCCGCGTCGAAATGCAGCTGCGAGACGATCGCCCCGCCGCCATGCACGACGCACATCCATGGCAGCAGAAACGAGATGTGGAACGCCGGCAGCGGGTTCCACATGCGGTCGCTCGCCTCGATCGAATAGCGGTAGCGCCACAGATCGACCGCGCTGCCGACCAGCGCGTGATGCGGCACCATGCAGCCCTTCGGATTGGCGGTCGTGCCCGAGGTGTACATGATGATGCCGGTGTCCGACGGCTCGACGGGCACCGGCAGCGCCACGACCTCATCCGATGCTGCCTCGAAGGCCGCCTGTCCGATGAAATTGGCGGGCGCCCCGCCACCGAGCATGACGACGGTGCGCAGAACCGGCGCTTCCTTCCGATGAAGCGCCTTCGGATCGCCCTTGCCCGCCAAATCCGGCATCGCCGCCAGCAGCAGCGCGGCGAAGTCCACGTGCGGTTTCAGGGCATCCGAGGTGACAAGCACGGAAATATCCGCGTTCTCGGTCACATATTGCAGTTCGCGCGCCTTGTACCGGGTGTTGAGGGGCACCAGCACCGCGCCCAGCAGGGCGATGCCCCAGACCAGCTCGACGAACTCCATGCAGTTGGGCATCAGCAGCCCCACATGATCGCCGCGCTTCACGCCCAGCGCCGCAAGGCTGCGCGCCCGCCGATGCGCCTGATCCCGCAGCGCCGCATAGGTACAACGCCGATCGGGAAAGATCACCGCCTCGTTGCCGGGCCAGAGCCGGGCAGATCGCTCGAACAGGTCGGCGGCGTTACGGATGTCCGTGTGTGGCGTCATCCGTCCAGCCCGATGCGGATGCGCTCCGGCGTGGCCGCGACCCGGTCGAACTCCAGGGTCAGCGACCGGTCGGCGTTCGCGGTCACCCGGAACGCCAGCACCGCCTCGGCGCCCTCGCCACCCTTCGCGCTCGACAGCGCGAGCCCGGCCCGGAACAGCACCTCCTCCATCACCGCCTTGCCCCAGGCCTCGTACGAGCCGTCATCGGTCATGGTCATTCCTCGAAACTGTCCAGCGACTGGTGGTCGTCGATCGCGGCAGTGATCCGCCCGATCATGGCAAGCGACATGCGCTCGGGCTGCATGTCGGGCAGCATGGGCGGCGGGCACAGGGTCGGCGTCCACATCAGCAGCGCCGGGAACATCTGCTGGCGGTAAAGGCGCATCGCCTCTTCTCTGCCGATCGCGATGCCGAAGCCCTGTGACTTGCGCAGATAGCGTTCGATCAGGTCCATCTCCCACGCCCGCCGGTCCTCGACCGACAGCGCCGCTGTGAGCATGTAGGCCACGTCGCGCGCCCACAGGCCGCGGCACACCCGCGCCCAGTCGCTCAGGCCCATGCCGCCGTCTCCGGTCACGTACCAGTTGCCCAGGTGCACGTCGGAATGGATCACCGTGCGCGGCTGCAGCGCATGGGATTCGGCCGCCCGCGCCGCCGCCGGCCAGATATCGTCCCGCCGCGCCATCAGCCGCGCGGGGATCACCGGCGCCGCCTTGGTCAGCGCCTGCTCGTGGCCATCCTGGATGCCGCTGCGGCGCCCCGCCTCGAAGAACGCCTCATAGGTGTTGAGCCACGACAGCGCCTCCGCCACCTGCCGCAGCGAGCCGTGCAGGGTCGCGAGGGTATCGATCATCCGTTCCGCCTGCTCCCGCCCGATCACCGTATCCACCTGGCAGAAGCTGGCGCCCCGCGTGACCGTCAAGTCGTCGAACAAATGCAGCGAGCGCCCGGAATCCGGATCGCGACCCGACCAGCGGCAGACAGGCGCCTCGATGTCGAGCGATGGACGCACCTCCAGCAGGAACCGCCCTTCCAACGGCGCCGCCATGCCCGCCGACAGCCGCGTCGCCAGCGTCGGTGTCGACTTGGCGAACAGCCGCGTCGGCAGGCCGGCGCCGGCCTCGTTCCATTCGACCTGGATGCCCCGTCTGACGCTGGAGCCGTCGTCGCCGCCGACAATCCTGATGCTTTCCGCCCGCGCACCCGGCGCCTGATCCTCGAAAACGCGGGTCACCCAGTCGGCGGTGATCGCCTCGGCGTGGAACGGCGCTTCGCCCGGCCCGGCCTCCGGCCGAGCCATCAGGTCCCAAAGCGCATGCGCCGCGATCCGCGCCCGCGTGCGAAACTGCCGCGCCGAGACGTTGGCTTCCATGATCGCTCCCCATTTGCGTGGGTGAAGCCTAGCAACCTCGAAGGGCCGGTGCACGCGGAGAGAACGCCCCTCACCCTGCCCTCTCCCACGGGGCTACGACATTCACACATCGTGATTTGAGAATGTATTGAAGGGAGTGGTGAAGTCTGATTCGCTGTCCTGGTCATTGAGAGGAGATCGGGATGGACGTGACGCTTGGGCGCTTTGGCGATCTGCG
>JBFWZH010000025.1:0-63190 GCA_050185585.1 Sphingomonadales bacterium
GTCGGCTTCCCCAGACAGTGCGGCTCCATCTTCGCCCATTGGGCGTCCGTCAGTACGTAGCGTTCCATCCAAAGCTTGAATCACATTCAAGCCTCAGGGGGAATCCTGAATCTCAACAGGCCCTAGTCTGGATCCCGGCCTTCGCCCATAGGCGTCAACTTAGCAGCAGCACTCTTTTGCCTTGTCATCCCCGCCACTTACTTGCGCGGGGATCCATGTCTGCGTCGTATGCGGCGAAAAAGGTCCTGCACTGCCGTTCGTACCAGTCTCCGGGCGCACAAGGTCCTGCCCTGACATGGATCCCCGCTCGCGCTTCGCTTGGCGGGGATGACAGCTGAGGGGAGGCAAGAGCTTAAGTTGACGCCTATGGGCCTTCGCCGGGATGACGATTGAAGCGAAGGCTAGAGGCGGCCCGCCAGCATTTTGATGATGGCGGAGAAATCCATGCCGCCATGGCCGTCGGCCGACAGCTTGCCGTAGAGCTCTTCCGACTGGTGGCCCAGCGGCGTGTTGGCCCCGACGCTGTCGGCGGCTTCCTTGGCGAGGCGCAGGTCCTTCAGCATCATGTCGACGGCGAAGCCGGGCTTGTAGTCGTTGTTGGCCGGCGACGTAGGCAGCGGGCCCGGCGCCGGGCAGTAGGAGGTCATCGCCCAGCACTGGCCCGAAGACACCGACGAGATGTCGAAGAAGGTCTTGGCGTCGAGACCCAGCGCCATGGCGAGGTTGAACGCCTCGGAGGTGCCGATCATGCCGATGCCGAGCAGCATGTTGTTGGCGATCTTGGCCGCCTGGCCGTTGCCGGGTCCGCCGGCATAGAAGATCTTCTTGCCCATCAGGTCGAGGATCGGCTTGGCCTTGTTGAACGCTTCCTGCGAGCCGCCGACCATGAAGGTGAGCGTGCCGGCCTGGGCACCGCCGACGCCGCCCGACACCGGCGCGTCGACCATGTCCATGCCCTTCTTGGCGGCCATGGCGATCACGTCGCGGGCGGACTGCACGTCGATGGTCGAGCTGTCGATGAACAGCGTGCCGGGGGCGGCGCTGTCGATCACGCCGCCCGCGTCGCCGTAGACGCTGCGCACATGCTTGCCGGCGGGCAGCATGCTGACCACCACGTCGACGTCCTTCGCCGCGTCGGCCGCCGTAGCCACGGCGACGGCACCATTGGCGACGGCGCGGTCGACGGCGTCTTTCGCCAGGTCGAACGCCTTCAGGCTGTGGCCGGCCTTCAGCAGGTTGTTGGCCATGTGGCCGCCCATGTTGCCCAGGCCGATGAATCCGATCTTCGCCATTGTTCTCTCCCGTTTGAGGGCCGTTGCCCTCGCTCATCCTGGCTTCCCCTCTCCCGAGGGAGGCCGGTTGTTTCAAACCCTAGTCGACCCGCTCGCCCGGAGCGCCGTCGAAATTGAGGTCGCTCTTGCCGAGCGGCTCGAAATAGGCGTCGATTTCGGCGTCCGAAACATGGTCCAGGGTGTCGGGCACCCATTTCGGCGCATTGTCCTTGTCGACGATCACGGCGCGCACGCCCTCGTAGAAGTCGTGTCCGTCCATGGTGCGGGTGACCATACGGTATTCCATCCGCATGCAGTCATCGAAATTCGACTGGGCGCCCCGGCGCATTTGCTGGAATGTCAGCTTCAGGCTGGTCGGCGACTTCTTCGACAGGGTGTCGAGCGTCTTCAGCGCCCAGTTGGAGCCGTTGAGCTTCAGCGTCTCGATGATCGCCTCGACCGAAGCCTCGCGGAACACCACGTCGATCTGGCCCTGGAGCAGCTTCACGTCCGACACGCCCGGGTCCTCGTGGAATCCCTGCAGGATGCCGGCGATCGTCTCCTTGTCCTTCAGGTTCGCCTCTTCCAGCGCCTTCTGCAGCTCGGGCAGGCGCGCCGACGGCGTGTGCGTGGTCGAGATGCCGAGGTAATAGGCGTCCGCCGCCTTCAGCCGGTCGCCGGTCAGCGCCGAATACATGCCGGTCTCGCCCGGGCAGCGCGGCATGAAATAGCTGCCGCCCACATCCGGGAACAGGCCGATGCCGGTCTCGGGCATGGCGTACATGATGCGCTCGGTGCCGACGCGGAAATCGCCATGCACCGACAGGCCGCAGCCGCCGCCCATGGTGATGCCGTCGATGAAGGCGATGTAGGGCTTCGGGTAGTTCTTGATGTAGCGGTTCAGCCGGTACTCGTCCCAGAAGAAGCCGAGCGCCTTGGGGCGGTCTTCCAGGCCGTTGTTGCGCAGCCACAGGATGTCGCCGCCGGCGCAGAAGGCCTTTTCGCCGGCGCCGACGATCAGCACCGCCTGCACCTCGGGATCGCCCGCCCACTCGATCATCTTCGGGTGGATCTGCAGCACCATGGGCTGGTTCAGCGCATTGAGCGCCTTGGGACGGTTGAGGGTGATGACGCCGAGCCCACCCCTCTTCTCGAACAGAACCTCGGGTTCGTCGGTCATGTCTTCCCCTCTTTCGGAATGTCTTGTCAGCCGTCCTTGAGCACCTGGCGGGAGATGATCACCCGCATGATCTCGTTGGTGCCTTCCAGGATCTGGTGCACCCGCAAATCGCGCAGGAAGCGCTCGATCGGGTACTCCTTGATGTAGCCGTAGCCGCCGTGAAGCTGCAGCGCGTGGTTGACGATGTCGAAGCATACGTCGGTGGCGAAGCGCTTGGCCATGGCGGCCTTGGTGGTGGCGCCGGGCAGCTTCTCGTTCACCGCGACGGCGGCCGAGCGGACCATCAGGCGCGCTGCCTCGAGGTCGGTCGCCATGTCGGCCAGCTTGAACTGAGTCGCCTGGAAATCGGCGATGGCCTGACCGAACTGGCGGCGTTCCTTGGTATAGGCCACGGCCTTCTCGAGGCAGGCGCGCGCGCCGCCCAGCGAGCAGGCGGCGATGTTAAGTCGGCCGCCGTCGAGGCCCATCATGGCGATCTTGAAGCCCTCGCCCTCGGCGCCGATGCGGTTGGCGACGGGGATGCGGCAATTGTCGAAGTTGACGGTCGAGGTCGGCTGCGACTTCCAGCCCAGCTTCTTCTCCTGGGCGCCGAACGACAGGCCCGGCGTGCCGTTCTCGACGACGACGCAGGAGATGCCCTTGGGACCGTCCTCGCCGGTGCGGACCATGCAGACATAGATGTCCGAGCGGCCGCCGCCCGAGATGAACGCCTTCGAGCCGTTGAGGACATAGTGATCGCCGTCGCGCACCGCCTTGGTCCGCAGGCTCGACGCGTCCGACCCGGCGCCCGGCTCGGTCAGCGCATAGGACGCGACCAGTTCCATGGTGGTGAGCCGCGGCAGCCACTTCCGGCGCTGCTCGTCCGTGCCCCAATTGTCGATCATCCACGACGCCATGTTGTGGATCGAGATGAAGGCGGCGGTCGACGGACAGGCCGCGGAAAGCTCCTCGAAGATAATGGTGGATTCGAGACGGCCGAGACCGACCCCGCCCACGTCGTCACGCACATAGATGCCGGCGAAGCCGAGCTCGGCGGCCTGGCGCAATTCGTCCAGAGGGAAGTGGGACTCCTCGTCCCAATGGGCAGCGTTCGGCTCGAACACTTCTTTAGCGAAGGCGCGCGCCGTCTCCTGGAACATGCGCTGATCTTCGTTCAGTTCAAAATCCATTCCGTCCTCCGAAGCGCGGGACGCGCAAGGCTGCGCGGGCCCGCCGTTTGCGCCGCAATTCATACATGGGCGGTCATCCGGACAAAAGTCGGAAAGCGCACAGGTCGGCAATTCACGGCAATTGACGCAGCGCCAGGACAGGACCAGTCGAGTTCCAGCGTCCGAGACGCAGCGCAATGCTACGGAACGACCACGTCACGGAGTTGCAGATAGCACGTATCGAATTCGCTCGCCTGCATCAGGCCCGGCCAGTCGAGGATGTCGAGCACGCCGCCCTGCAGCCTGATCAACCCATCGTTGCGGAGCGCCTGCAAGGTGCGGTTGATGTGAATCGGCGTCAGTCCCAGCGCGTCCCCCAGCTCGATCTGGGTGAACGGCCATGGAATGGATAGCCGCGTGCCGAGCTCGACGGAGCGCGAGCGGACATAGGTCTCGCAGATCAGGTGCGCCAGGCGCTCGTAGGCGGGCCGGCGCCCCACGCTGACCAGCCACTGGCGGAAGATCGCGGCCTCGGCCAGCGTCTCCTTCCAGAGCGCGCGGGTGATACGCGGGAAGCGCTCGGTGATCTCGCGCATGGCAGCATGGGTGACAACACCGATCGTGGCCGGGGTGAGCGTGGCCACGCCATGGTCCATGGTATCCAGCAGAAAGCTCTGGGTGTCGAAGATCTCGCCGCGGAAATGGAACGCCAGAATCTGCCGCTTGCCGTCCGGCAATATCTTGTACCGGTAGACGTAGCCATCCATCAGCAGGCTGCATTGAGTAGGATGATCGCCATCCCGGACGATGTCCTGGTCCCTGGTAAGCGAGACCATGCCGCTGAAGCTGTCCTGCAGAATCCGTTCCTCATCCGCCGACAATGGATAGAGGTGTCGTAATCGGGTGATCAGGGCGTCTGATCGTATGGGCATGTGTCTGCGACCGCCTCTCCGTCAAAGAGATGTGGAACGCGCGCAGGAACCGATTGATCCCGGCCTCATTCTATCAGCGACGAAATCTGGAGACGGCGATGGCCCGTTACTATTTTGACATCGACGATGGCGACGTCGCCACCGAGGACGATGACGGCACGGAGTTGCAGGATCTCGCGGAAGCGCGCCACCATGCCATCGCCGTGTTGCCCAACCTGGCGCGGGATGTGCTGCCCAACGGCGACCGGCGTGAGTTCAAGGTAACCCTGCGGGACGCGAGCGGGCGCCGCGTCTTCCGGGCCAGCCTGATGTTTCGAGCCGACTGGTTGATCGATCCGACGCAGGACGGCTGAAACGCGGACGCCCCGGCCCTGCTGCCAGGACCGGGGCGCCGGATATACGATCGGAAGGGCTCAGTCGGCCTTCGCGAACTTCTCGATGATGTCCTTGCCGAACAGTTCCTCGTCCGACGGGATCACCTTGGTCTGGGCGAGCGGCTTGGAGACCCAGGTCTCGTTGATCAGGTCGCGCCAGGAAATGTTGTTGTTGGTGCCGTTGCCGCCCCACGAGCCGCAGCCCAGCGAGAAGGTCTGGCGCATGCCGTTCCACAGATTGCCAGAGTTGGAGGCGGCCTGCGGCTGGTTGACCATGACGCGCGAGGTCTTGGTCGCGTTGGCCAGCTTCATGATGTTCTCGTCGCTCTGCGAGTAGATGCCGCAGGAGTGGCCCTGGCCCTGATAGGACTGGATCTGGTTGGTCCGCAGGATCGCCTCGTCGATGTCCTTCACGCGGTAGAGCGCCATCACCACCGACAGCTTCTCGCCCGAGAACGGATGATCCGGACCATAGCCGGTCTCCGGCACGATGAAGAAGGTCTTGCCTTCGGGCAGGTCGATGCCGGCCATGGAAGCGATCTTCTCGGCGGGCTGGGCGACGATGGCCGTGTTCAGGTGGCCGTCGTGCCAGATGGTGTGCTGCAGCTTGTCCTTCTCGGCGGGGTTGACGACGTAGCCGCCCTTGGCTTCGAGCTTGGCAACCATCTGGTCGTAGATCTTGTCGACGAGGACCACCGAGTTATCCGACGAGCACGAGGCCGCCAGGTCGAGGGTCTTCGAGATACGGATCTTCTCGGCCGCGTCATCGAGGTCGGCGGTGTCGTCGACGGTGATGACCGCGTTGCCGACGCCGACGCCCAGCGCCGGGGTGCCCGATGAATAGGCCGCGGTGACCATGGCGCCGCCGCCGGTGGCGAGGATGCGGTCGCACTGCTTCATCAACTCGTTGGTCTTCTCGAGCGACGGGGTGTCGATGCCGATGACCAGATCGGCCGGCGCGCCCATGGCGACGATCGCCTCGCGCATCAGGTCGCAGATCATCTTGTTGGTCAGCTTGGCGCGCGGGTGCGGCGCGATGATGATCGAGTTGCGGCCCTTCACCGAATGGATGGCCTTGATCACCGGCGTGGCTTCCGGATTGGTCGACGGCGCCAGGGCGCCGATGACGCCGACCGGCTTGGCGATCTTCACGATGTTGCGTTCCTTGTCCTCCTCGAGGATGCCCACCGACTTGTCGTCGATGATGTCCATCAGGGTGGCGCGGGTCTTGCGGAAGATCTTGAGGAACTTGCCGTCATAGTTGCCCAGCTGGGTCTCGTCGACGGTGAACTGGGCGATCTTCTCGGCGACGCCCGGCTTGGCGACGGCCCAGACCATGGCGCGGATCAGCGCATCGACCTGCTCCTGGGTGTAGTTCTCGATCTGAGCCTGCGCCTGGCGCGAGCGCTCGACAAGGGCGGCGATCTCCTGGGCCGGCGTGAGCTCGGTATCGGAAACCAACTGCGACATCTGTGTAGCCAACTGACTTCTCCCGTTTACGCGGCCGGGCTCTCTCCAAAAATACCGGCCGCAGGACCCATGGGTGCACGTCACCCGAAATTACGGCGCAGACTCTACACAAGACATATTTGCGGGGCCATGCGAAATTGCTCGCCGAACCCCTGCAAAAATCCACAGAAAACGGGTCCACGCATGTTCAATTGGGATGATTTGCGATACGTGCTGGAGCTGTCGAGGAGAGGCCGCCTGGCCGCAGCGGCACGGGCGCTGCAGGTAGACCACACGACCGTGGCCCGAAGGGTCGCCGCGCTCGAAAACACGTTGAATACCAGACTGTTCGACCGCACGCCGCGAGGCTACGTGCCGACCAAGGCGGGCACGGCGCTGCTGGCCTATGCGGAGCGGATCGAGGCCCAGTCGATCAAGCTGTACGAGGACGTGTCGGGCGAGGATGCAACGCTGACAGGCACCGTGCGCATGGCCGCGACCGAGGGTCTCGCCATCGAATTCCTCGCCAAGCAGATGCACCGGTTCCGCGAGCGGCACCCCGGAATCCGCGTCGAGCTCGTCGCCAGCACGCCCCTGCTCGACCTCTCCCGGCGCGAGGCGGACCTGGCGATCACGCTGTCGCGTCCCCAGTCCGGCCGGCTGATCGCCTGGAAGCTGGCGGACTACGCGCTCGGCCTCTACGCCACGCCGTCCTATCTGCGCAAGAAGCGCCCGATCCGCTCCAAGCGCGACCTCGATGACCACGACCTGATCTGGTATATCGACGACCTGGTCACCCTGCCCCAGCTCCGCTTCCTCGACCAGTTCGTCAACGAACCTCATATCGTGTTCGAATCCACCAGCGTGGTGGCGCACTTCAATGCGGCGCTGTCCGGGCTGGGTCTCGCATTCCTGCACTGCTTCGCCGCGGAACCCGACCCGAACTTCGTCCGCGTGCTGCGCAGCGAGGTGGAGGTGAAGCGCGAGTTCTGGCTGGTGGTGCACGAGGACCTGCGCCATGTTGCGCGCGTGGAGGCCGTGTGCGACTTTCTCACCGACCTTCTGAAGAAGAACCAGGCCCTGCTGATGGGCCGCACCTGAAGGATGTTCATGTCCGGCCGACCCGCCTTCCCCAGCTTTCCCACAACCCGCATGCGCCGCAACCGGCGGACCGAGTGGTCCCACCGGCTGGTGGCCGAGAACGTGCTGACGGTCGACGATCTGATCTGGCCCCTGTTCGTGCAGGAGGGGGAAGGCCTGCGCGATCCGGTTCCCTCCATGCCGGGCGTCAACCGGCTGAGCATCGACATGGCGGTGGACGCGGCGGCCAAGGCCGCCAATCTCGGCATCCCGGTGATCGCGCTGTTTCCGCAAACCCCGATCGGGCTGAAGACCGCCGACGGACGCGAGGCCGTCAACCACGACAATCTGGTCTGCCGCACGGTGCGGGCCGTGAAGGCGCAGGTGCCGGATATCGGCATCCTGTGCGACGTGGCGCTCGACCCCTATACCGATCACGGCCATGACGGCCTGCTGATCAATGACGAGATCGCCAACGACGCTACGTTGGAAGTGCTGGTGCAGCAGGCGCTCGTGCAGGCGCGCGCAGGCTGCGACATCATCGCGCCCAGCGACATGATGGACGGCCGGGTCGGCGCCATCCGACAGGCGCTCGACGCCGAAGGCCTGCAGCACGTCCAGATCATGGCCTATGCCGCCAAATACGCCTCGGCGTTCTACGGACCGTTCCGCGACGCCATCGGCTCGTCCTCCTCGCTCGGCAAGGCGTCGAAGAAGACCTATCAGATGGATCCGGCGAATGGTGACGAGGCGATCCGCGAGGTGGCGCTCGACATCGCCGAGGGCGCCGACATGGTGATGGTGAAGCCGGGCATGCCCTATCTCGACATCGTCCACCGGGTGAAACGCGAGTTCGGCCTGCCTACCTTCGCCTACCAGGTGTCGGGCGAGTACGCCATGATCGCCGGCGCCATCGAACGCGGCTGGCTCGACCGCGACCGGGTGATCGTCGAAAGCCTGCTGGCCTTCAAGCGCGCCGGCGCCGACGGCATCCTCACCTACTTCGCCGAGGAAGTGGCCGAGAAGCTGGCGCGGTAGGGCGCTCGCTTCATTTCTAAGGTAGGAGCGATTGATAGAACGCCCCTCACCCAGCCTCTCCCAAGGGGAGAGGGTTCTCAAATGAGCACGCGGCCGTTTCCCTCTCCCCTTGGGAGAGAGGGTTAGGGTGAGGGGCGTTGTCTGGCTCAGTGCACCGGCGGCAATCCACGGGATGCTTTATATAACGATAATCAATCTCATCTGAAACCGCATGTCGCCCATTGACCTTCCATGGGGACATGCCATGCTTGAATACATCTTCCTGTAACGAAGCGACGACGTGACCGACCAGTTCATCCGCTTTCCCCGCTTCTACCTGACGGTGCCGTCCGCGTGCCCGTACCTGCCGGGGCGGCTGGAGCAGAAGATCTTCACCGAGCTGAAGGAACCGCACGCGCAGGAACTCAACGACAGCCTGTCGAAGGTAGGTTTCCGGCGGTCGCAGAAGGTCGCGTACAAGCCCGCCTGCGACGGCTGCCATGCCTGCATCTCGGTGCGCATCCCGGTGAAGGATTTCGTGCCGAACCGCACCATGCGCCGCATCCAGCGCCGCAACGGCGACCTGGTGCACACGCCGGTGCCGGCGCATGCGACGCTGGAGCAGTTCGAGCTGCTGACCGCCTATCTGAATTCGCGCCACTCCAATGGCGGCATGGCCGGCATGACCGCCATGGACTACGCGACCATGGTCGAGGAGACGCCGGTCAGCACCTATCTGGTCGAGTATCGCCGCCGCATCGTCGATCCGCTCGATCCGCGCGACCCGCTGGTCGCCACCTGTCTCAGCGACGTGCTCGATGACGGCGTGTCGATGATCTACAGCTTCTACGATCCGGACATGACCGATCGGAGCCTGGGCACCCTCATGATCCTGTCGCACATCGACTGGGCGCGGAAGTTGGGCCTGCCCTATGTCTATCTGGGCTACTGGATCGCCGGGTCGGACAAGATGGCGTACAAGGCGAAGTTCCAGCCGCTCGAGATGTACGCCGACGACGCCTGGCGTAAGATGAAGCTCTGAACCGACGCCGCTGGAGACTATCCCCATGCTCAGACTGCTCGCGACCGTCCTGATCGCCTCGACAGCCCTTGCCGCACCCGCCCTGGCCGATGCGCCGCTCTGCAAGGGCAATCCCAAGGTGGTCGACAAGTGCATGACCTTCTACGGGCCGCTGTCGGTCTACAGCGGCAGCCCGTCGATCCGCATCTGGCCGGTGGGCACCAAGCAGCTCTACGGCGTGCGCGGCACCGGCGCGGATCCGGAGACCGTGGTGCTGCCGGAGAAGCTGCGCGACATCCTCGCCGCCAATCCGCGCGAGGTGAACGGCAAGTGGGAAGTCTGCCCGCTGGAGCCCGAGCGCCCGAATCAGCTGCGCAGCGTCTGCCTGGAAAGCGCGACCGAGTTGCGGCCGGTAGCGCGCACGCCGCAATAGGCGTCAGATGCCGGCCGGCTCCGGAGGCCGCGCCTCGTCACGCGAGGCGTGGCGCAGCAGCCACAGGCCGTAGAGCAGGTTGGGCAGCACGCCGACAACGGGCAGCAGCAGGATCAATCCCATCTCCGGCGTGACCGCCTGCCCGCCCGATTGCTGCGTCGCCGCCATCACGGCGAGCAGCGCGCCCGCGTTCCACAGGATGTGCAGCACGATGGCCGGATAGAGCGACCCGGTCCGGATGCGGATCGCCATCAGCATCATGCCGGTGCAGATCGCCGCCAGCGCCTGGATTGCGGCGATGACGAACTGGCCGGTGACGAAGCCGTTCAGCACGTGCATCGCGCCGAAGATCAGCGACGTCAGCCACACCGCTGGCCAGACCCGCAGCCGTGACCTCAGCCCAAGATAAAGGATGCCGCGGCAGGCGATCTCCTCGGAGATGCCGACCAGGGTCACGTTGATCAGGGCAAAGCCGATGGCCCCGAGCGGCGGCAGGCCCAGCAAGACGGCAAGGCCGAAGAACAGCGCCAGGTAGACGCCCACGGGCAGGGTCAGCAGCAGCGACCGGCGCGACACCGATGCGACCAGACCCATCTCGCGCCTCGGGAAAAACGGCGCCGCGATGGCCAGGAATACGCAGGCGAGCGCGATCTGGGGCGCCACGCCGGTCGACAGAACCTGATCGAGCGACGCCGTCTCGCCCTTCGAGAACAGCGCGCCGGCGAAGCCGGTGATGAGCACCCAGGCCACGAACACCGCAAGCGCGGCTGGCAGACGGGCGCGCTCCTTCATGCCCTATCCGAACTTACCGGTCGACGCGAAGCCGCGTGGGACCATGCGGCCGGCCTGGGCGCGGTTGCCGGTCCAGTCCATCAGGTTGGTCTCGGTGCGGGTGCGGTCGCCCGCCGCCCAGGAGAGACCGTTGGCCCGGTCGAAAACCTTGGCGTCGGCGAGGCCGCCATCCTTGTACTTCTGCAGGGTGAGGCCCTTGCCGCGCGCCATCTCGGGCAACTGGTCGCGCGGGAAGATGAGCAGCTTGCGGTTCTCGCCGACGACGGCGACGGTGTCGCCCACCGCCGGCACGCAGATCTTCGCCTTCACCTTGCCGTCGACGTTCAGCACCTGCTTGCCGTTCTTGGTCTGGGCGAGCGCATTGACGCTGTCGACGATGAAGCCGCGCCCGTCGGAACTGGCGACCAGCAGCCTGGCGCCGGCCGCATAGGTCATGGCGGTGATGACGTCCTCGTTGGCCGGCAGGTCGATCATCAGCCGCACCGGCTCGCCCATGCCGCGCCCGCCGGGCAGCTTGTCGCAGCCGAGGGTGTAGAACCGGCCGTTGGAGGCGAACAGCAGCAGCTTGTCGGTGGTCTGGGCGTGGACGTGGAACGCCGGACCGTCGCCGTCCTTGAACTTGATGTCGGCGGCCTTGTCGACGTGTCCCTTCATGGCGCGTATCCAGCCCATGCGCGACACGATCACCGTCACCGGCTCCTTCTCGATCAGCGCTTCGGGCGTCGCCATGTCGACGGCGGCGGCCTCGCCGAACTGGGTGCGGCGGGCGCCCAGTACCGTGTCCTTGCCGAAGCGCTTGCGCAGCCCGTCCAGCTCCTGGCGCACGGCGAGACGCTGCTTCGAGGGACTGTCGATCAGCGCGGTCAGCTCGGCCTGCTCGGCCTCGAGCCCCGAATACTCCTTGACGATGCCCTCTTCCTCCAGCCGGCGCAGGGCGCGCAGCCGCATGTTGAGGATGGCGTCAGCCTGCATGTCGGTCAGGTCGAAATGGGCCATCATCACCGGCTTGGGCTCGTCCTCGCGGCGGATGATGGCGATCAGTTCGTCGAGGTTGAGGAACACGATCATGTAGCCGCGCAGGATCTCCATGCGGCGCTCGATGTTCCCCAGCCGGAATCGCGAGCGGCGCACCAGCACCTCGATGCGGTGATCGAGATAGGCCTGCAGCGCCTCGCGCAGCGACATGACCTTGGGCGTCTGGTCCCTGTCGAGGACGTTGAGGTTGAGCGGGACGCGGGTTTCCAGCTCGGTGAGCTTGAACAGGCTCTCCATCAGCACGTCCGCGTCGACCGAGCGGGCGCGCGGCTCGAGCACGATGCGGACCTTGTCGGTCGACTCGTCGCGCACGTCGGCCAGCAGCGCGGTGAGCTTGCGGCTGTTGATCAGGTCGGCGATCTTCTCGATCAGCTTGGACTTCTGCACCTGGTACGGGATTTCCGTGACCACGATCTGCCAGGTGCCGCGGCCCTGGTCCTCGACCTCCCAACGGGCGCGCAGCCGGAAGCCGCCGCGGCCGGTCTCGTAGGCGCGGGTGATGCTGTCGGCAGGCTCGACGCAGATGCCGCCGGTCGGGAAGTCGGGGCCCTTGACGAACTGCATCAGCTCGGCGACCTCGGCCTTCGGGTGGGCCAGCAGATGCTGCATGGCGAGGCTGAGCTCGTCCACATTGTGCGGCGGGATGCTGGTCGCCATACCGACGGCGATGCCCTGCGATCCATTCGCCAGCAGGTTCGGGAAGCCGGCCGGCAGGACCAGCGGCTCCTCGTCGAGGCCGTCATAGGTGGGACGGAAGTCGATGGCGTCCTCGTCGAGGCCCTCGAGCAGCGCCTCGCCGACGCGGGTGAGCCGCGATTCGGTGTAGCGCATGGCCGCGGCGTTATCGCCGTCGATATTGCCGAAATTTCCCTGACCGTCGATCAGCGGATAGCGGACGGCGAAGTCCTGCGCCAGGCGCACCAGCGCGTCGTAGATCGACTGGTCGCCGTGCGGGTGGAACTTGCCCATGACGTCGCCGACGACGCGGGCGCATTTCTTGTAGCCGGATTCCGGATCGAGCCGGAGCTGCTGCATGGCATAGAGCAGCCGCCGGTGCACCGGCTTGAGCCCGTCGCGCACGTCGGGCAGCGAGCGGGCCATGATGGTCGAGAGCGCATAGGACAGGTAGCGCTCGGAAAGCGCGTCGCCGAACGGCACGTCGCGGATGTTGTCGCCGTCGCCGGGAGGTGCGGTGAGATCGTTCATACGCCCAATATAGCAGGAGGCGGGCTTATCGCCACCAGATGATGTGGGTTATCCCCATGGTTTGAGGAACGCCTCATGCCAATCTCTTGCTTGTCATCCCGGCGGAGGCCGGGCCTCAGTCCCCATGCAGGAATTGCCCTATCCGTGTGCCTGAGCTGTCGAAGCCTGTCCTGAGCGACGCCGCAGGCGGCGTCGCAGGGGGCACTTGCACGAGCGCTGATGCAAGGCCCTTCGACAAGCTCAGGGACACGGCAAATTTTAGGCGTTGCATCGCTGGTTCCCGGCTTTCGCTGAGACGACAAGGACGCTATTTGCGTAGCAAATCCACGAAGCGTGCCCTCGCCGGCGGCAGGCGCATGCGGCTGGGAACGTAGATGTCGCGTTCCAGGAAATACGCAGTGAGGTCGAAGCCGGCGATCAGCCCGGCGGCTTCCGGTTCAACGCGTTCGGAAACAAAGGCCGGCAACGGCAGCAGGCGGTCGGCGTAGTCGCCTGCCGCGTCACGGCTGACCGCTTTTCCCGTCCGCGGCGAAACGTAAATCAAATCCTCGGTCTGGCCCGTCACCGCACACGAGCTCAGGTCGAGGCCGTAACCGAGCGCTCCCAGCACGCCCAGCTCCCAGTACACCAGCCCGGCGGCGATCTGCGGCAACTCGGCCGCCTCCTCCTTAAGCAACTCGATCACCGGCAGCGCGCCCTCGTACACGTCGGGATGCGGCTCGCGCTCCGGCAGCGCGGTCGAGGCAACGGCGCACAGGGCGGCGAGCGCCAGCAGCCGGGGCGGGTCGGACAGCACCGAGGCGGCGTTGGCGTCGATCAGCTCCAGCGTCGCGGTGCCGAGATGCTCGGCCAGCCGGCCGCGCCAGGTGACCGCGACCCGGTTGCCCGCCTGCAGCACGCCGCGCATGCGGCTGCCCGAGCCGCCGCGCACCAGGCCCTTGTGGCGGCCGTGCGAGCGGGTCAGCAGTTCGACGATGACAGAACTTTCGCCGTGCTTGGCGGCGCCGAGGACCAGGGCTTCGTCCGTCCACTCCATGGCGCCTCAGTCGCTGTAGTCGAGACCCATCTCGCGGTAGCGCTCGCGCTCGTCGCCCCAGCCCTTGCGGACCTTGACGTTGAGGAACAGGTGCACCTTGCGCTCCATGATCTCCTCCATCTCGCGCCTTGCCGCCTCGCCGATGGCCTTGATGGTCGCGCCGCCCTTGCCGATGACGATGGGCTTCTGGCTGTCGCGCTCGACGAAGATCACCTGATGCACGGTGACCGATCCGTCGCGGCGCTCCTCCCATTTCTCGGTCTCGACCGTGGCGGCGTAGGGCAGTTCCTGGTGCACCCGCAGGAACAGCTTCTCGCGGGTGATCTCGGCGCCCATCAGCCGCATGGGGATGTCGGACAGCTGGTCCTCGGGATAGAGCCACGGGCCGGCCGGCACCCGGGCGGCGAAGAACCGCTTCAGGTCCTCGACCCCGTCGCCGGTTGCCGCCGAGATCATGAAGATATCGCTGAACATCTCGGTGCGGTTGAGCTCGTCGGCCAGCGCCAGCAGCGTATCCCGCGGCACCAGGTCGATCTTGGTCAGCAGCAGCACCGCCTTGCGGCCGGTTTCCTTCAGGCCTTCGAGGACAAGCTTCACCTCCGGATCGATCCGCTTCTTGGCGTCGACCAGCAGGCAGACGACATCGGCGTCCGCGGCGCCCCAGGCCGCCGCGACCATGGCCCGGTCGAGCCGGCGCTTCGGCGCGAAGATGCCGGGCGTGTCGACGTAGATCAGCTGCGCCCCACCCTCGATGGCGATGCCGCGGATGCGGGTGCGTGTGGTCTGCACCTTCTGCGTGACGATGGAAATCTTCTGCCCCACCAGCGCATTGAGCAGGGTGGACTTGCCCGCGTTGGGCGCGCCCAGCAGCGCGATGAAGCCGCATTTCGTGGTCGTGTCCGTCATTCGATTCCGTTCAGTTTGTCCAGCAGGCTGCGCGCCGCCGCCTGCTCGGCCGCACGTTTCGATGCGCCCTTGCCCGTCGCCTCATGCTTCCTGCCGACCTTGACGCCGACGGTGAACTCGGGCTCGTGCGGCGGTCCCTCGCGGCAAAGCTCGCGGTAGGACGGTGCTGCCATGCCCCTGCCCTGCGCCCATTCCTGCAGCAGCGTCTTGGCGTCCTTGTCCTTCATCGCGACGCCGGCCACCAGGTCGTTCCAGTGCTTGTCGACGAATGCACGGGCGGCATCGAAGCCCGAATCCATGAACATGGCGCCGATCACCGCCTCGCAGCAATCCGCCAGGATGGCGGGCTTGGCGCGGCCGCCATTGTCCTCCTCGCCGGGAGACAGGCGGACATATTGCTGGAGGCCCAGCCGCAGCAGGATGTGCGCCAGCGTTTCCTTGCGCACCAGCTCGTTGAACCGGATCGCCAGTTCGCCCTCGCGGAACATCGGATATTCCCGGTAGAGCCGCTGCGCGATGATGGCGCCCAGCACGCGGTCGCCGATGAATTCGAGCCGCTGGTAGTTGGGCACGCCGGTGCAGGACGGATGGGTCAATGCCTGCTCCAGCAGCGAGGGGTCGGCGAAGCGGTAGCCGAGCAGCGCATAGATGTCGTCCAGCTCATTCGACATCACCGGATCCCGGGAGCGAGGCAGGCCGCCATGCTAGCAGCAAGCGCGGTGCGAACGGAACTGCCGGAACGCGGCGCCGCGGATGTCATCCGATCAGGTTGAAGAACCGGCTGTAGCGCATGGCGCCGAACCAGTTCCACGGCTTCCAAAGCGGCGCGTCGCAATACTGGCCGCAGGTGGAGAAGAACAGGATGTCGGCGCGGCCCACCAGGTTCTCGGCCGGGAGGAACCCGACGCCGGTCGAGGCGGGAAAGCGGCTGTCGGCCGAGTTGTCGCGGTTGTCGCCCATGGCGAAATAGTTGCCTTCGGGCACCAGGAACGGGCCGGCGTTGTCGGCCGAGGACAGCATGCAATCGTGGCTGCCGGGGAAATAGGCGCAGTCGAGCGTGTTGTAGGTCACCCCGTTGGGCAGCGTCTCGCGCATCTGGCGGTAGGTCAGGTTGGCGCCCTCCACGCCGGACTCGCCCATGGTGAAGTCCTCGATCTGTTCGCGCTTGACCGGCGCGTCGTTGATGTAGAGCACGCCTTCGATCATCTCGATCTTGTCGCCCGGCAGGCCGACGATGCGCTTGATGAAGTCGGTCTTGTTGTCATAGGGGCGCTTGAACACCGCCACGTCGCCGCGCGTCACCTCGCGCTCGAGGATGCGGCCGTCGAACGGGATGAAGCTCCAGGGCAGCGAATGCTGGCTGTAGCCGTAGGAGAACTTCGACACCAGCAGATAGTCGCCGATATAGAGCGTCGGATACATGGAGCCGGACGGGATGTTGAACGGCTCGTAGGCGATGGTGCGGAAGCCCAGCGCGATCAGCACCGCCACGACAATGGTCGAGACGAATTCCGAGAACGCGGACTTCTCCTTGTCCTTGGACTTGCCGTCCTTCTTGGCGGTCGTGGTCTCGCTCACCGGCTCTGACATGTTGGCTCTCTCGCGGATTGCTATTTCAGGAGGCCGGCGTATTCGGCGGGTACGGCGGTGATCAGCACGATCGCCTGGGCCAGCGGAAAGTCGTCGGTGATGGTGAGATGGACCTGCGCCACCATGCCCGGCGGCGTCATCTCCTCGAGCCGCGCCCTCGCGCCGCCGGTCAGTTCCATGGTCGGGCGACCCGACGGCAGGTTCACCACGCCCATGCCGCGCCAATTGACGCCGCGCCTGATGCCGGTGCCCAGCGCCTTGGAGCAGGCTTCCTTCGCGGCAAATCGCTTGGCGTAGCTGGCCGCCCGGTTCATGCGTCCGTCGGACTTCTTCTGCTCGACCTCGGTGAACACCCGGTCGACGAAACGCTGGCCGAACCGGTGGAGAGACTTCTCCACCCGCCGGATGTCGATGATGTCGTTGCCCAGTCCCAATACGATCATTGTCCAGGCCCGATCATGGGATGCTCCGCCGTCCCGCGTCCATCAGTTCGCGCATGCGCCGGATCACCGGCTCCAGCCCCTGGAAGATGGCCTCGCCGACGATGAAGTGGCCGATGTTGAGCTCGACAACGTTGGGGATCGCCGCCACCGCCTCGACAGTATCGAAGTTGAGCCCGTGGCCGGCATGGCATTCGAGGCCGAGCCGTCCCGCCGCCGCCGCCGCCCGCCTGATCCGCTCCAGTTCGCGCTCCCTCTCGGCGCCCGTCGCCTTGGTGTAGGGCCCGGCATGGATTTCCACGATGTCGGCGCCCACCATGCGCGCCGCCTCGAGCTCGCGCGTCTCGGGGTCGACGAACAGCGAGACCCTGATGCCCTGTTCCTGCAATCGGGCCACATAGGGCTTCAGATGATTCATTCCGGCATGCACCGCGAGGCCGCCCTCGGTCGTCAGCTCCTGGCGCTTCTCCGGCACCAGGCAGCAGGCGTGGGGCAGGATGTCCGAGGCGATGGCCAGCATCTCGTCGGTCGCGGCCATCTCGAAATTGAGCGGCAAGCCCAAATCCTTGAGCGCGCGCATGTCGGCGTCGCGGATGTGCCGCCGGTCCTCGCGCAGATGAGCGGTGATACCGTCGGCGCCCGCCTTCGCCGCCAGCCGCGCCGCCTCGACCGGGTCGGGGTGCACGCCGCCTCGCGCGTTGCGCAGGGTCGCCACGTGATCCACGTTCACGCCGAGCCTGATGTGCCCGTTCAACCCCATCCTCGGCACGCCTAGCTCCGCACACGTTCGACGGTGTCGACGACGGTCAGCGTGCGCAGCGCGGCGATGATCTCGACCAGATGCTTGACGTCCTGGACCTCCAGATCGATCAGCATGGCGAACACTTTCGGCCCGCGCTCGGTGAGCTTCAGGTTGGTGATGTTACCGTGGTTCTTGCCGATCAGCGTGGAAATCTTGCCCAGCGCGCCCGGCTCGTTCTGCGACCTGATCTCGATCGACGCCAGGTGATAGCCGTGCCGCGCCGCGTCCGGCTCCCACGACAGGTTCAGCCAGGCGTCCGGGTCCTCGGTGGCGGTGCCCAGCGCCTCACAATCGATGGTGTGGACGACCACGCCCTTGCCCGGCGTCACCACGCCGACGATGCGGTCTCCCGGCACCGGGTGGCAACAGGTGCCGAGCGTCATCGCCACGCCCGGATTGGCGCCGCTGACCGGGATCTCGGACGGTCCCTCGCCGAACGTGTCGTCGATCTTGCGGCGGCGGTCGCGGCGGTTCTTCTCGCCGGGGAACTCGGCCTCGAGCACCTGGCGCACGGTGATGTTGCCGCGCCCGACCTCGATCAGCAGGTCGTCGACCGTCTTCTGGCCGAGCGCCCGGCTGGCGGGCTCCAGCGTCTGGTCGCGAAGGTTGTAGCCCGCGCGGATGAAGGCGCGCTCGACCAGTTTCTGGCCAAGATCGAGATACTCGTCCCGGCCCTGCGAGCGCAGGAAGCGGCGGATGGCGGCCCGGGCGCGGCCCGAGACCACGATGGATTCCCAGGCTGGCGACGGGGTCTGGGCCTTCGAGCGGACGATCTCGACCTGGTCGCCGTTGTTGAGCTGGGTCGACAGCGGCACCATGGTCCCGTTGACCTTGGCGCCGACGGTGGTGTGGCCCACGTCGGTGTGCACCATGTAGGCGAAATCGATGGGCGTGGCGCCGCGCGGCAGGGTGATCAGGTCGCCCTTGGGCGTGAAGCAGAACACCTGGTCGCTGTACAGGTCGATCTTGGTGTGCTCGAGGAATTCCTCGGGGCTCTCGGCATTCTCCAGCATCTCGATCATGTGCCGCAGCCAGCCGAACTGGCTGCCGTCGATCTTCTGCGCGTCCTGCTTGTAGCGCCAGTGCGCCGCCACGCCGTAGGTGGCGATGGCATGCATGTCGCGGGTGCGGATCTGGATTTCGATGCGCTGCTGCTCCGGTCCCAGCACCGTGGTGTGCAGCGACCGGTAATTGTTCGGCTTGGGGTTGGAGATGTAGTCCTTGAACCGGCCGGGCACCGCGCGCCATTCGCTGTGCGCGACACCGAGAGCCCGGTAGCAGGAATCGTCGTCGTCGACGATGACGCGGAACGCCATGACGTCCGACAGCTGCTCGAAGCTGACATTGTCGCGCTGCATCTTGCGCCAGATGGAATAGGGCTGCTTCTGCCGGCCGAACACCTCGGCCTTGAGCCCCGACCCGGTCAGCCGCTTTTCCAACTCGTGGGTGATGCGTCCCTGGACGTTGCCGGCCCGCTCGGTCAGGAAGTTGAGCCGGGCGACGATGGACTCGCGGGCGTCGGGATTGAGATAGAGGAACGCCAGGTCCTCCAGCTCCGACTTCATCGCCTGCATGCCGATGCGCTCGGCGAGCGGCGCGTAGATCTCGACCGTCTCCAGCGCGATGCGGCGGCGCTTGTCGTTGTTCCTGATGAAGTGGAGCGTGCGCATGTTGTGCAGCCGGTCCGCCAACTTCACCAGCAGCACGCGGATGTCCTTCGACATGGCCAGCACGAACTTGCGGAAGTTCTCGGCCTGCTTGGCGTCCTCGGAGGACAGCTCAAGCTTGGACAGCTTGGTGACGCCGTCGACCAGCTGTGCGACCTCGTTGCCGAACAGCGACTCCACCTCGTCATAGGTGGCGACGGTGTCCTCGAGGGTATCGTGCAACAGTCCGGTGACGATGGTGGCGTCGTCGAGGCGCATGTCGGTCAGGATGCCGGCTACCTCGAGCGGATGCAGGAAATAGGGATCGCCCGACGCGCGCTTCTGCGCGCCATGCGCCCTCATGGAGAACACATAGGCGCGGTCCAGCAGCTTCTCGTCCACATTGGGGTCGTAGGCGCGAACGCGCTCGACAAGCTCGTACTGCCGGATCATGCCGTCGCTTTCAGCACAGTCCGGCCACCGGGACGCCGGATGTTAGAGGTCGTCGTCTCCGTCAGCATCCAGGTCGTCAGCGCCGTCGATGTTCATCTCCTGCTCGACTTCGTCGCCGACCATGTCGGAGAACACCTTCTGGAGGTTGTCGGCAGTCATTTCCTCGTGCACGGCCGAGAGCTGGCGGCCGGCGAATTCCAGGCTCAGTTCGTCTTCCTCCGGCTCGTCGCGCTCGACATAGCGCTGCATGGTGCGGATGCGGGCCTCGCGCAGCTCGTCCGGAGTGATGGTGCCGTCGGCGATCTCGCGCAGGGCGACGACCGGATCCTTGTCGTTGTCGCGGTCGATGGTCAGGGGCGCGCCCGAGGAAATCTCGCGGGCGCGCTGGGCCGCGAGCAGCACGAGCTCGAAGCGGCTGGGAACCTTCTCGACGCAATCTTCAACGGTAACGCGAGCCATAAAGGCACTCCTGGAAACGCTTGCCGGGACGGAGAGACGTTAAATAGGGACATAGGCAGGCAAAAGCAACATCTACCCGACACGAGAACCGGCTCCGGGGCGACCGGGGGAGCCGTACGGGCTCAAGTACCGCCTTGCCCGGTCCGCGCAATGGGCATACGCTTCATCCCCACGGTCAAAGCGGTAAGAAATTACCGTGCCTCCCGACTAACAGAGCACGCCGCAACCTGTTGGAGGAAGCTATGATCACTGCCCGTCTTTCCCTGTGCGACACCAGGCATCCGCAGTCCTTTCGAACTATTTCCCGTCGGATCGGCGTGGCCTGGATTATCCTGGCGGCGATGGCAAGTCTGGCCGGTCCCGCGCTAGCCGACGGCCCCGCGCTCAAATTCGCGGTGCGCGGCGCCGCTGAGCTCAAGGCGTGGTCGGGCAGGATCGAAAAGGTGGAATTCAGCGGATATACCGCGCCCAAGGACATCGGCGAGGAGATCGCCAAGGCCCCGCACGACCTGTCATGCGAGGAAGCTGCTGATGACGGCAAGCCGGCCCCCGTGACGCTCACGGTCTCGAAGGTGCCGAGCTTCGACCTTCGTGGAGGCTCTGCCTACAACTGTGTCATCAGCAAGGCGAAGAAACAGGGTGTGACATTCAGGATCAAAACCGAGGTCGGCGGCACCGGAGTCACGGGCTAACCGCGCGGCGTGAGGCCAGGCGCTACGCGACCCTCAAAGCCGCCGGACGCCAGAGGCGTCGGGCAGGCGGGCGATCAGATCATCGATATGCGCCCGGATAATCGGGTGGCGCCAATCTGGCGCGACATCGCGCAGCGGCAACAGCACGAAGCCGCGCAGATGGGCGCGCGGATGGGGCAACCGCAGGCCCTCACCTTCCGGCTCGACCACCAGGCCCGCGTAATCGATCAGGTCCAAATCGAGGACGCGTGCCTCGTTGCGGCCGGCGCGCACGCGGCCGAACCTGTCCTCGATGCGGTGGAGCAGCGCCAGCAGCGCCTCGGGCTCCAGATCGGTGGCGATCCGCGCGGCCCCGTTGACGTAATCGGGCTGGTCGGACCGGGGCACCGGCGCCGTGGCATACCAGTGCGACCGCGCGATGATCCCGATCCCTTCGGCTTCCAGCGCTGCGAGCGCCGCCTCGAGCGTATCGCGCGGCGAGCCATGACGCGACGGCAGGTTGGCGCCGAGGGCGATGTAGATCGACATAGTCTTACATGTCACAATCGCGCGAGACTCCGCCGGGACTGTCAAAATTACACTTCCAAAGCCCGACGCGGGCGCATATTTTTTGGTGGGGAAAGTCATGCCAGACTTTTCATCGCGTGCACACGCATCAGCCAATAAGACGCCTTTTTTCCAGGAGTGGCATTTATCATGATCTTCTATCCGAGTGAGCGTATTGCCCTGTTCATAGACGGTTCGAACCTGTTCGCCGCGGCGCGGACCCTGGGCTTCGACATCGACTACCGGGCACTGCTCAACGAGTTCTCGAGCAAGGGACACCTTGTCCGGGCGCTGTACTACACGGCGATCCTGGAGGACCAGGACTTCTCGCCGCTGCGGCCGCTGGTCGACTGGCTCGACTACAACGGCTTCACGGTCGTCACCAAGCCGGCGAAGGAATACATCGATTCCACCGGCCGCCGTAAGATCAAGGGCAACATGGACATCGAGATCGCGGTGGACATCATGAGCCTGTCCGATCATCTCGACCACATCGTCCTGTTCTCGGGCGACGGCGACTTCCGCCGACTGATCGAGGCGGTGCAGCGTCGCGGCAAGCGCGTCTCGGTGGTCAGCACGCTGCAGACCCAGCCGGCCATGGTGGCGGACGAGTTGCGCCGCCAGGCGGATTCCTTCATCGAACTGGCCGACCTGGCCCCGGTGATCGCCCGCGATCCGGCTGCCCGCGCCCAGTCGCAGGCCAACCGAGCCGCCCGCGAGCAGGCCGCCGCGCCCGCGGCCGAGGAAGACGAGCGCGTCTGAGTTCGAGGCGCCGATCGCTCCCATGCCGACAGGCGCAGCCGCCGGCCCGTCCAGGGACTGCCCGATCTGTCCCAGGCTCGTCGGATTGCGCCTGTCGCTCCGGGAACAGCATCCCGACTGGCATAACGCTCCCGTCCCGTCCTTCGGCGATGCCGGCGCACGGCTGGTCATCGTTGGCCTCGCGCCGGGCCTCAACGGCGCCAACCGCACCGGACGTCCGTTCACCGGCGACTACGCGGGCGACCTGCTCTACCAGACCCTGCTCAAGCTTGGCCTCGCCGAGGGCGCCTATGCCGCACGGCCGGACGACGGCCTGGTGCTGAAGGACTGCCTGATCACCAATGCGGTGCGCTGCCTGCCGCCCGCCAACAAGCCGATGCCGGAAGAAATCGCCAACTGCCGTCCGTTCCTCGCCGGACAGCTGGGCGCTGTCGCATCGGTCCGGGCGATCGTCGCACTCGGTAGGATCGCCCACGAAAGCGTGGTGCGTTCGGCCGGCGGCAAGATGAAGGACTACCCGTTCGGGCACGGCGCCGAAAGTGACCTTCCGGGCGGCGTGCGGCTGTTCGACAGCTACCACTGCAGCCGCTACAACACCAATACGAGGCGGCTGACCGAGGACATGTTCGTTCGGGTGATGACGGCGGCACGAGACTTCGCGCAGCGGTGAGCGGTCAGGAATACCGCTCTTCCTTCCACGGATCGCCGACATTGTTGTAGCCGCGCACCTCCCAGAAGCCGGGCCTGTCCCTTGCCGCGATCTCGATGCGCCGAATCCACTTGGCCGACTTCCAGAAGTAGTACTGCGGAATCACCACCCGAACCGGTCCTCCGTGCTGCCGCGGGATCGGCTTGCCTTCCCAGCGGTGCGCCAACAGTGCGTCGGGCGCGGCGAAAGCCTCGAGGGTCACGTTGGTGGTGTAACCGTCGTGGGAGTGCAGGATGACGTGCGCGGCGTCGGCCTTGGGACGCACCAGCTCGAGGACGTGGCCGGTGCTGACGCCTTCCCAATGATTGTCGTAGCGCGACCACGAAGTGACGCAGTGGATGTCGGACACGTCCTCGAACACCGGCTGGCCGATGAAGTCCTGCCAGCGCCACTCCAGCGGCTTCTCGACCAGCCCGTCGACCACCAGCTTCCACTTGTCGAGCGGCACGTCGGGCTGGACGCCCAAGTCGAGCACCGGCCAGTCATTGGTCAGCCGCTGGCCCGGCGGCAGCCGCTGGCTGCGGTCCTCCATCTTCTGGTTGTCGGTCAGCAGCCGCCCGTCGCGCGCCCATTCCTGCTTGCGGCGGATCAGCTTCTGCTTGATCTCGCCATGCATCTCGATGCCATCGTCTTCGGTCATTGGGCACTCCATGCTGTCATGCCCTTATATCGTCATATCGCCACTGACAGTTACAGGTGGAATCGGGGTATGTGAGCAATGCGCGGCAGGAGCATCCGATGAGCAACGCCCTTTGGCGCCCCATGACCCCGGCGGATATTCCCGCCGTCGACGCCATCGCCGCCGCCATCCACGCGGCGCTGCCCGAGCACGCCTTCGTCTTCGCCGAGCGCCAGCGCATCTATCCGGACGGCTGCCATCTGCTAGAGGTCGATGGCGAAGCGGCGGGCTACGTGATCAGCCATCCGTGGCACTTCTTGCGCCCGCCCTCCCTCAACACGCTGCTGCACAGCGTTCCCGATGACGCCACCACCTATTACATCCACGACATGGCGTTGTTGCCGATCGCCCGCCGGACCGGCGCCGGATCACGGGTGGCGCGGCGGCTGTTGGAGCACGCCGAGGCCGCCGGACTGCCCAACGCTTCGCTGATCGCCGTCTACGACGCCGCGCCGTTCTGGCTCCGGCAGGGGTTTCAATTCGTCGACGACCCTATGCTGACGAAAAAGCTGGCCGGCTACGGGGCGGAAGCGCGCATGATGATGCGGCCGCTGGGGGATCAGCCATGAGCCGCAATGACGACAGCAAACGCTATGCCGCCAACCTCCAGGGGGAAGTAGACGGCGCGGCCGTCTACAAGGCGCTTGCCGACAACGAGCAGAACCCGCAGCTGGCGGAGCTGTATCGCCGGCTGGGCTCGATCGAGGAGGCCCATGCCGAGTTCTGGCGCGGCCAGCTGAAGCGCGTCGGCGGCAGGACAGATATCGCGCCCAGCACGCGTGCCCGCGCACTGTCCTGGCTGGCGCGGCGGTTCGGGCCTACCTTCGTCGCCCCGACCATCGCCGCCGGCGAGGCCCGCGATCAGGGCATGTATGACGATCAGCCGGAGACGTCGGGCACCAGCCTTCCCGCCGACGAGCGCTCCCATGCCCGGCTGATGAGCCAGGTGGCAGGCGCCTCGGGCGGCCTCCCCGGACCCGAACTGGCGATGATCGAGGGACGGCACAAGGGCGGTGGCGGCAACGCGCTGCGCGCCGCGGTGCTGGGCGCCAATGACGGCCTCGTCTCCAACCTCAGCCTGGTGATGGGCGTCGCGGGCGCCGCCGTGGACGAACGCGCCATCCTGCTCACGGGCCTTGCCGGCCTGGTTGCCGGCGCCTGCTCGATGGCCATGGGCGAATGGCTGTCGGTGACCAGCTCGCGCGAACTCTACGAACGCCAGATCGCCACCGAAGCGGCCGAACTCGAATTCGTGCCTGACGAGGAAAAGGAAGAACTGATCCTGATCTACCAGGCCAAGGGGCTGAGCGAGCCGCAGGCACGCGCCCTGGCCGAGAAGCTGCTCGCCAACAAGGACACGGCGCTCGATACCCTGGCCCGGGAGGAACTGGGCATCGATCCGCAGGAACTGGGCGGATCGCCCTGGGAGGCAGCGGGATCGTCGTTCCTGCTGTTCTCGCTGGGCGCAATCTTCCCCGTCGCGCCATTCTTCTTCCTGTCCGGCACCCAGGCGGTGATCGGCAGCCTGATCTCGGCCGGCGCGGCGCTGGCCCTGGTCGGCGCCGGCACCAGCCTGTTTACCGGCCGCGGCGCCCTGTTCTCGGCGGCGCGGCAACTGCTGATCGGCTACATGGCCGCCGGCGTGACCTACGGGATCGGCATGCTGGTCGGTGTTTCGATCAGCTGACCGTCCGGCCCAACTCTACGATCCCAGCCGGAATTCCGTCTCAAACCGGAACCATCGCATCCCGATACCGTTCGGGAGTCATCCCAAGGCCTTGCGGCCACAACCACACATACCGGGAGGACCGAATGCGTATCGCACTCATGTCAGCCGTCCTGGGCGCGGCGGCGCTCGTCGGCGCCTGCGGCTCCAGCGGCCATCACGAAGCCAGCTACGTCACCTATGAACGCTACGACTACGACCGGCCGGATCCGCGCTACGGCTACTACGATGCCGGTGTCTATTACCGCGAGGATCCGCGGCGCTACCAGGAGTACCGCATGTCGAGGAGCGATCGCATCTATCGCGGCCGCGACGGCCGCTACTACTGCCGCCGCTCGGACGGCACCACCGGCCTCATTGTCGGCGGCGTCAGCGGCGCCATGCTGGGCGCGGCGATCGCGCCGGGAGATTCGCGTGGTCTGGGCGCCTTGATCGGCGCCGGCGCGGGCGCGGCGATCGGCCACGAGATCGATCGCGGCAACGTGCGCTGCCGATAGGATGAAGGGGGCGGGCCGCGACGGCCCGCCCTATCCCTTCGCCCGCATCAGCCGGGCCTTCTGCTTCTGCCAGTCGCGGGCCTTCTCGGTCTCGCGCTTGTCGACCAGCTTCTTGCCCTTCGCCAGGCCCAGTTCCAGCTTGGCGCGGCCGCGGTCGTTGAAATAGAGCTTCAGTGGCACCACGGTCATGCCGCCGCGGCGGATCGCCTGTGACAGCTTCTCGATCTCGCGCCGGCGCAACAGCAGCTTGCGCGGCCGGCGGGTCTCGTGGTTCAGGTAGCTGGCCTGGTTGTATTCGGGGATATAGGCATTCACCAGGAACATCTCGCCGTCCTTGGCCTCGGCATAGGATTCGGCGATATTCGACTGGCCCAGGCGCAGCGACTTCACCTCCGAGCCCTGCAGCATGATGCCGGCCTCGAGCGTCTCCTCGATGAAGTAGTTGTGGCGCGCCTTGCGATTCTCGGCGACGAGCTTGCGGGCAGGCTCGTCCTTCTTTTTCGCCATCACAACAATCCGGCGTGTTCCATAGCCGCGCGCACGGCCTGGCGGGTGGGTTCGGTCACCGGCACCAGCGGCAGGCGCACCTGGTCCGTGCACTTGCCGAGCAGGCTCGCCGCGTACTTGGCGGGCGACGGATTGGTTTCGACGAAGAGTGCGTGGTGCAGCGGCATGAGCTGGTCCTGCAACTCCAGCGCTCGGGCGAAGTTCCCCTGCAAGGTCGCATTCTGGAACTGGGACACCAGCCTGGGCGCCACGTTGGCGGCCACCGAAATGCAGCCGACGCCGCCATGGGCGTTGTAGCCCAGCGCGATGCCGTCGTCGCCGCACAGCTGGATGAAGTCGGGACCGATCTTCCACCGTTGCAGGCTGGGCCGGGTCAGGTCGCCGGTGGCGTCCTTGACGCCGACGATGTTGGGCAGCTCGGCCAGGCGGGCCATGGTGTCGACCGTCATGTTGATCACCGAGCGGCCGGGGATGTTGTAGATGAAGATCGGGATGTCGACCGCGTCGGCGATCGCCTTGTAGTGGGCGTACAGGCCTTCCTGGGTCGGCTTGTTGTAATAGGGCGTCACCACCAGAGCCGCGTCGGCGCCGGCCTCCCGGGCGTGGCGGGTGAGCTCGATCGCCTCCTCGGTGCTGTTCGAACCGGTGCCGGCCATGACCGGCACGCGGCCGGCGGCCGCCTCGATGCACAGTTCCACCACCCGCTTGTGCTCGTCATGGCTCAGGGTCGGGGACTCTCCGGTGGTGCCCACGGGCACAAGGCCCTGGGTGCCTTCGCCGATCTGCCATTCGACGAAAGCCTGGAACGCCGCCTGATCCACCTCACCGTCCTTGAACGGGGTGATCAGCGCCGTAATCGAACCTCTGAACATTCTGCGCGCTCGGGTGCTGGACTTGACGTGGCGGCGAACATAATCATGCGCCCGCTCCGCCGCAAGCGGACAGAAACCTTGGGGCCCCGCACGGGCAGTCAGCTGAAAATTGCTCTTTTCATATATTCGTATATTTGTATATTTTGATGTATGACCAAGAATGCCCCCGTCACCCTCGAAGACATGATCCGCAATGCCGGAGAGGCGAGCGACTTCCTGCGCGCCATCGCCCACCCGCAGCGGCTGCTCATCCTGTGCCAGCTGTCCCAGGCGGAAATGCCGGTCGGCGAACTCGCCGACATGCTCGGCATGCGCCAGTCCACCCTGTCGCAGCATCTGGCGCGGCTGAAGGGCGATGGACTCGTCGCGGCCCGGCGCGACGGCACGTCCATGTACTACACCCTCGCCCGCACCGAAATCGTCCCGGTCATCGACGCGCTGTACGCCGTGTTCTGCCGGACGAGGCCCGCATGATCCAGGCGCTTTCCCGCTTCATCCCGATCCTGACGTGGGGCCGCGCCTACTCGCGCCGCGACCTGCCCGGCGATCTGACCGCGGGCCTCATCACCGCCATCATGCTGGTGCCCCAGGCGATGGCCTACGCCATGCTGGCGGGACTGCCGCCCCAGGTCGGCCTCTATGCCAGCATCGCCCCGCCCATCGTCTACGGGATCTTCGGATCGAGCCGGGCGCTCGCCGTCGGACCGGTCGCCATCGCCTCGCTGATGACGGCGACGGCGCTGTCCGCGGTGTCCGCACCAGGTTCCCCCGACTATGTCGCCAACGCGCTCGTGCTGTCGCTGCTGATCGGGCTGATGCTGCTGGCGCTGGGCGCGGCAAGGGCCGGATTCCTGGTCAACTTCCTGAGCCACCCGGTGATCTCGGGATTCACCAGCGCCGCCGCGATCCTGATCGTCATCAGCCAGATCAAGCACCTGCTGGGGATCGACATCCCCCGCGGCGAGTCCATCGCCACCGTGGTCAACGCCGCGCGGCACGCGGCCGAGGCCAACATGGCCACGCTCGCCATCAGCGCCGGCGCGCTCGCCATCCTGCTGCTGATGCGCGCGCCGCTCGCCGCCTTGCTGAAGCGGCTCGGCGTGGCGCCGTTCGCGGTGCAGCTGATCACCCGCTCGAGCCCGCTTCTCGCGGTGATCCTGGGCATTGCAGTGACCGCAGGCTGGCGGCTGGCGGAGACATCCGGCGTCGCCATCGTCGGCGCCATACCCGGCGGACTGCCGCCGCTGACGATCCCCAGCGCGGATCTGTCGCTATGGAGCGCACTGCTGCCGTCGGCCGCCCTGATCGCCTTCGTGAGCTACCTGGAAAGCGTATCGGTGGCGAAGGCCCTGGCGGCGAAGCGCCGGCAGAAGATAGACGCCGACCAGGAGCTGATCGGCCTGGGCGCTGCGAACCTGGCCGGGGCGTTCACCGGCGCCAGCCCGGTCGCCGGCGGCTTCGCGCGCTCCATGGTCAATTTCGCCGCCGGCGCGGCGACGCCGCTGGCCTCGATCCTGACAGCCCTGCTGCTGGCGGTGTCGGTACTGTTCCTGACGCCGCTGTTCCGATACCTGCCGCAGGCGGTGCTGGCGGCGACCATCGTCGTCGCGGTGGTCCAGCTCGTCGACGCCCGCAGCTTTCAGCGGACGTGGCAATACAACAGGGCCGATTTCGTCGCGCAGGCCGGCACCTTCCTGGTGGTGCTTGCGGCCGGTGTCGAGACCGGCATCATCACCGGCATCGCCGTGTCTCTGCTGCTCTACCTGTGGCGCAGCAGCCGGCCGCATTTCGCCGTCGTCGGGCAGGTCGGCGACACCGAGCACTACCGCAACGTCAAGCGACACACGGTGCGGACCGATCCCGCCGTGCTGCTGTTCCGGATCGACGAGAACCTCTACTTCCCCAATGCGGGCTACCTCCAGGACAGTCTACGGGCCGAAGTCGCGGGGAATCCGGAAATCACCGATGTCGTGCTGATCTGCAGCTCGGTCAGCCTGATCGACGCCAGCGCCCTCGACACGCTCGAGGAACTGCACCAGACCCTGAGGGACGCGGGCGTGACCCTGCACCTGGCCGAGGTCAAGGGCCCGGTGATGGACCGGCTGCAGCGCACCTCCTTCATCCACGATCTGGCGCCGGGCCGGGTTTTCCTGTCGACCCATGACGCCGTCAGGCATCTCAGGGAACGTCTCTACGCCGACCCGTACGGCTCGGCCATCTAGGAGAGGACACCATGGAAATCGTCAATTTCACGCCGGTTCCCGCGCTGATCGGCGGCGCGCTGATCGGTCTTTCGGCCGTACTGCTGATGCTGTCGAGCGGCCGCATCGCCGGCATCAGCGGCATCCTCGGCGGACTGCTGCCGCCCACGGCCGGAGACACCACCTGGCGGCTGGCCTTCATCGTCGGACTGATGCTCGGCGGGCTGGTGTTCGCCTATCTCGGCGACCTGTCGAGCATCGAGATCGAGGCGGAGACGCCCCTGCTGATCGCGGCCGGACTGATCGTGGGCGTCGGCACCCGGCTGGGCTCGGGCTGCACCAGCGGCCACGGCATCTGCGGCGTGGGACGCATGTCGCCGCGCGGGCTGATCGCCACGGCGATCTTCGTCGGGGTCGCGATGGTGACGGTTTTCGTCACCCGCCATGTAATCGGAGGTCTGTGATGAAGGGCATTCTTTCGGCGCTTCTCTGCGGCCTGCTGTTCGGCGTCGGACTGGCGGTCTCCGGCATGGTCAACCCCGCCAAGGTGCTCGGTTTCCTCGATATCACCGGCAGGTGGGACCCCAGCCTGATCTTCGTCATGGCCGGCGGCGTGGTGGTGTTCGCCATCGGCTTCCGGCTGGCGACACGGCGGGCGGGCCCGCTGTTCGCGGCCAAATTCGAGATCCCGACGCGCCGCGACATCGACTCCAAACTGGTCGCCGGCGCGGCGCTGTTCGGCATCGGCTGGGGCCTGGCCGGGTTCTGCCCGGGTCCCGCGCTGACCGGCCTCGCCTTCGGGATGACCGAGGTCTATGTCTTCGTCGCCGCCATGGTGGCGGGCAGCCTCGCCTATGGGGTGTTGATGCGCGCGAAGGCTTAGCCGTCGACCAGCGCGTCCGCCCGGGCCGTGAAGTAGTAAAGGCCACGCAACCCAAAGGCGTCCCGCAATCCGCGGCGACGCAGCCCTGCCTTCTCCAGGACCTTGTGCGACGCCACGTTCTCCGGCCGGCTGACCGCGACGATCTCCTGCAAGCCGAGGTCCTCGAATCCGTAGACCATCAGGCGCCGGGTTGCCTCGGTGGCGAATCCCCTGCCCCAGGCCATCACCTTCAAGCCATAGCCCACCTCGATGTCGTCGCTGTCGTCGAGATGGGTGAGAACCGCCCAGCCAAGCACGTTGCCGGTCGCTTTCTCGACCAGTATCCAGCGGCCGTATGGGCCTTCCATTTCCAGGGTTTCGAGGGTGAGTTCCTGGGACTCCTGCAAGGACATCGCCCCGTAGCCGATGAACTGCATGACCTCCGGGTCCATGCTCATCGCCATCAGCTCGATGGTGTCGCTCTCGACCTGCGGGCGCAGGATCAGGCGTTCCGTCTCCAGCGTTGGTTTCATCGGCCTCAAACCAGATAGCGCCAGGCGTCGGTATGCTCCAGCAGGCGCCGCACCGTCTGCTGGTCCCCGTGGGACAAGCCGCCCAGCTTCTCGCGCATCACCTGCAGGCACCGCGCATGGTACTTCATCGGCTTCTGGGAATGAACCATTCCGTCGAGCACGCTGATCTCGAACCGCTCCTCGCCCGCCTCGATGGCGCGCAACGTGGCGTCCAGGTATGGCAGATAGACGGCGCCCGCCAGCCACAGCAACTCCTTGACGCCGTCACACAGCGGCGCGTCCGGTCCGATCCAGTCGCCCTCGATCCCCGACGCGTCGTCGATGATGGTCAGCCATGGCACCATGCGGCGCGATTGCTGGATCATCACCCTGAACGAGGCCGGGTTCCAGAAGCACTGGTAGAGTTGGCCGTAGAAGCCGAAGTCGCCCAGCGAAGGCCGCGAGCCGAACAGGAACCGCTGGTCGCGCAGCACAAGGTCCCACGCACTGACGATGCGGCCGAACATGGTCTCGATCAGCGGTACGTTCTGGGGCTCGATGCCGGCGACCGGCCACAGCGGCACCTGCCAGTCGCGGAACTTGTGGGCCGCCTCGCGCAGCTCCTCGTCGCTGGCCGGACCGGTTCCCGGATAGAGCATCAGGTGCGAGACATAGTCGGTGTCGCCGCCCTTCTCCTCGCCCACCCAGCGATAGTGGAACATCATCTTGGTGCCCCACTCGTCGGCGAAATCCTCGAGCAGATGGGCGAGAAAGGCGTGCGCGGGATCGTCCGGCAGGATCGAGCGCTCCTTGTGGCGCTCCTCCAGCAGATAGGCCATGGGGCTCGAGTCCACGTGCCATATGTCGGCGGGCTCCTCGGGAAAGTGCAGCTTGGGGATGATCGGCGGCTTGATGTGCTTCGTCCGCTCCTGGACCTCCATGGTGTTGAGGATCCAGTCGTGCGGCAAGCGCCGATAGCGCATGATGGCGCGCATCTTGACGGAAAACGGCGACGACAACGCGCCGATGAGCTGGTAGCGGCCGGACATTCCTTCTCCCCTGTTCCTCCGAGGGGAGTCAGTATGCATGGCGGCTATGGCCGCGCCAACTTCACTTGCCGTCGAGAACCCCCAGCACGGCGGCGGTGTAGCCGTCCGGGTCCTGCAGCATGGCGAAATGGCTGACCTGCGGCAGGATGACGAGTGTCGCGCCCGGAATCGCCTTGGCCATGTACTCGGTGTGGGCGCGGCTTATGGCTTCGTCATGGTCGCCGATGACAATGGCGGCCGGCACGCCGATGGCCGCCAGCTGCTGCGCCGTCCAGCTCGGCTGGCTCGCCCACATTTGGCCGATCTGCTCCATGAAGGCGTCGTAGTCGGACCCGGCCGGCGTTTCGCCGCGCTGCCTGCTCGACCAATCGTGCAGGCGGTCGTAGTCGGCGCGCATGCGCTGCATGAAGCCGCCGAACACGGGGTGACCGTCGAGGTTGGGCAGCACGCCGTCGGTGGTGACGTTGGCGGCATGGGCGAACAGGCGGGTCAGGCGTTGGGGATGGGTCATGGCGATGGCGAGGCCTATGATGCCGCCGTCGCTCCAGCCCACCAGCGCAACCCTGTCGATCTCGAGGTGGTCGAGCAGCTTCACGTAGTCCGAGGCCATCAGGTCATAGCCGAACGGCTCGGCGGTGCGGGTCGAGCGTCCGTGCCCGCGGCTGTCGGCGACGATGACCTTGTGACCGGCCTCCACCAGCTTCGGCACCTGGTTGGCCCACACATCCGCGTGGGACAGGCCGCCATGGATCAGCAGCACCGGCGATCCCTCGCCGTAGACGGCATAGTACATCTGGATGCCGTTGACGCGGGCGAAGCCGCTCTCGTCGGCCGCCGGCATGGACGGCGGCTCCGGCAGCGTCATCCAGCGATCGGCTGCCTGCGCCGCCGCCGTGAACATCAGAACGAGGAACGCGGCAACGATCGCACGCATGCTAGAGCCCTTCGGGTTTCGGGCCGCCCGTGGCCCAGTCCAGCAGTTCGACAGTGTGCACGACAGGCACCGAGGCGCCGCCGCGCAGCTGGGTGATGCAGCCGATATTGCCGCTGGCGATCACCTGCGGCGACGTGGCCGCCAGCCGCTCCAGCTTGCGGTCGCGCAGCTTTCCGGCGATCTCGTCCTGCAGCAGGCTGTAGGTGCCTGCCGAGCCGCAGCACAGATTGGCCTCCTTGGGCTCGACCACCTCGAAGCCGGCCTGGCGCAGCAGGTTCACCGGCTGGCGCGTCACCTTCTGGCCGTGCTGCAGCGAACAGGCGGACTGATAGGCGACCCGCAAGCCAGGCGGCGCAGCGGCCGGCGTCACGCCGATGGTCGCGAGGAATTCCGAGACGTCGCGGGCAATCCCGGCGATCCGCGCGCCGCGCGCGGCCCAGGCCGCATCGCCCGCCAGCACGAAGCCGTAATCCTTCAGCATGGTGCCGCAGCCGGAAGCGTTGGCGATGATGGCGTCGAGCCCCGCGCCGTCCAGCTCCTTCTCCCAGGCGGCCACGTTGGCCTTCACCCGTTCGAGGGTCGGCGCTTCCTGGCCCAGATGATGGGTGACGGCGCCGCAGCAATAGGCTTCGTGCAGCACGATCACCTCGCAGCCGTGTCGGGCCAGCAGGCGGATGGTGGCCTCGTTGATCTCGGGGCCGATGGCCTGCTGCACGCAACCGGCAAGCAGGCCGACGCGGGCCTGCTTCTTGCCCTGTGCGACAACGCGGCGGTCACGGTCGAGCGGCGGCGCGATAGCGCCGTCCGGCGCCGTCAGGACCATGGCCCGCAGCCGCCTGGGCAGGAGATCGGCCAAGGGCCGGGCCAGCTTCGCCAGCCGCAGCGCCCAGCCGAACAGGCCCGGGCGCGGCAGCAGCCAGCCCAGCAGCTTGCGGGCCAGCCTATCGGGCAGCGGCCTGGTGTAGGTGTTCTCGATATGCGTCCGGGCCGTGTCGATCAGGTGCATGTAGTTGACGCCCGAGGGGCAGCCGGCCTGGCACGACAGGCAGGACAGGCATCGGTCGACGTGAAGAACGGTGTTGGCGTCGGCGGGCTTGCCGCCTTCCAGCATCTCCTTGATCAGGTAGATGCGGCCGCGCGGGCTGTCGAGCTCGTCGCCCAGCAGGGTATAGGTCGGGCATTGCGGCAGGCAGAAGCCGCAATGGACGCAGGTGCGCAGCGCCTTCTCTGACTCGCGCAGATGCGGGTCCGCCAGCTGTTGATCAGAAAAGAGTGTCCGCATCAGGCCGCGCCGGGTAGTGAAATCGCTCCCATCCGGCCAGGGTTGAAGATGCCGCCGGGATCGAACCCAGCCTTAACACGCGCCGAAAGTTTGGCAAGCGCTTCCGCCTGCGGCTGGAACACCGCCTCCTCGCGGCGCACGGAATCCGGCGCACGGACCAGCAGGGCGTGTCCGCCCTGGGACATGGCGGCGCGAATGCGGGAGCCCTGCCCGGGCGCCGCGGATTCAAAACCGAGCCAGACCAGGCCCCCGGCCCAGTCCATCAGCCAGGAATCGGCGCCCGAGGCCGCGAGCACCGCCGCACCGGTCGTGGGCGGCACCGAAACCCGCCACACCACCTGATGGTCTGGCGGCAGCAGCCAGGCGTCGCGCATTTCGGCCCAGAACCGGCTGGAATTCATGCTGTGAAGCTCGTCCAGCGGCCCGAACGGCGCGAGCAGCTTCTTCAGTTCCTCCATGCGGTGCGTCACCGATACCCCGTGGCCCTCGACGCGGATGGCGGTGATCGCCCGGTCGGCCCGGCTGACATAGGTCACCTGCGACCGCGCCGCCTCGGCGGCGGGGAGATGGGCAAGGCCCGAGACCTCGTAGGGACTGTTGGCGGCAAGAGTCAGCGCCTCCACCGCGCGCTCGGGCTTCAGGCCGTGCACGATCAGGGTGTGGGTCTTTTCCGGCGCGGGCAGCACCTTGAGGGTGATCTCGGTGAACGCGCCCAGGGTGCCGTAGGCGCCGGTCATCAGCTTATGCAGGTCGTAGCCGGTGACGTTCTTCACCACCCGGCCGCCCGACTTGAAGCATTCGCCGCGGCCGTTGACCGCGTGGGCGCCGAGCACGAAATCCCTCGCCGCGCCGGCCTTGACCCGGCGCGGTCCGGAGCTGCCCACCGAGATCGCGCCGCCGATGGTGCCGCTCTTGCTCTCTCCCGACAGCAGCCAGCCCCAGTCCAGCGGCTCGAAGGCCAGCATCTGGTTACGCTCGGCCAGCATGCGGTTGACCTCGTCGAGCGGCGTGCCCGGCCTCACCGAGATCACCAGCTCCTCCGGCTCGTAGAACACGACGCCGGCGATGGCCGATAGGTCGACCTTCGCGGGCTCGCCATGGCCGTTGACCGTCACCGGGCAACCGAGCGCGCGCTTGCTGCCACTACCCATCAACTCCAGCGGCTTCGCCTCGGCCGCCGCCCAGGAAATGAGCTCGGACAGTTCCTTCTCGTCGGTGGGTCTATATGCGCTGGCCATGTCCCGATAAGAACGTGTTTTGCCGCACCGCACAAGCGATTGCTTGCCCAAAATCTGCGTGCGTGAGGATGGCATTCCGCCAGGAATGTTTCTTAATATGAAAGCTGCTGAAATATGTTGTCAGATATTTCTGATTTTACATGTCAGAAACGTGGCAGGTCGGGGAAGGCGGTTTCTCCCTTGTGCACGTGCATTGCACCCAGCTCGGCGCAGCGGTGCAGCGTGGGGAACACCTTGCCGGGATTGAGGTGCTGGCCGGGATCGAACGCGCACTTCAGCCGCTGCTGCTGCTGCATGTCGATGTCGGAGAACATTTCCGGCATCAGGTCGCGCTTTTCGGTGCCGACGCCATGCTCTCCGGTGAGCACGCCGCCCACCGAGACGCAAAGCCGCAGGATGTCGTGGCCGAGATGCTCGGCCGCCTCCATCTCGCCCGGCACGTTGGCGTCGTAGAGAATCAGCGGGTGCAGATTGCCATCGCCGACATGGAAGACGTTGGCGATCGTCAGGCCCGACTCGCGCGACATCCGGCCGATCCGGGCAAGCACGTTGGCGAGCTGATTGCGCGGGATGGTGCCGTCTAGCACGTAGTAGTCGGGCTTCATCTTGGCCGCCGCCGGAAACGCCGACTTGCGCCCCAGCCAGAACAGCAGCCGTTCCTCTTCCGACTGCGACGCGCGGCAGCCGATCGAGCCGTTCCGCTCGGCGATGGCGCTGACCTGCTCGATCAGGTGGTCGACCTCCGCCGCCGGTCCGTCCAGCTCGCAGATCAGGATGGCGGCGGCGTCCCTGGGATAGCCGGGCGCGCAATATTCCTCGACCGCGTCGATGGTGATGCGGTCCATCATCTCCATGCCGGCCGGGATGATGCCCGAGGCGATGATGTCGGCGACGCAGGCTCCGCCCGCCTCGATGCTGTCGAACGATACGAGCAATGCGCGCACCGTCTCGGGCTTGGGCAGGATTCGCACGGTGACCTCGGTGATCACGCCCAGCAGGCCTTCCGAGCCGGTGATGATGCTGAGCAGGTCATAGCCCTCCGGATCGAGGTGCTTGCCGCCGACGCGGAGGATTTCCCCGTCGATGGTGACCAGCTCGACGCCCAGGATGTTATTCACCGTCAGGCCGTATTTCAGGCAGTGCACGCCGCCCGAGTTCTGCGCCACATTGCCGCCGATGGTACAGGCGATCTGGCTCGAGGGATCGGGCGCGTAATAGAAGCCGTCGTCCTCCACGGCTTTCGTGATGCCCAGGTTGGTCACGCCCGGCTGCGCGACCACGCAGCGGTTGGCGTAGTCGATCTCCAGCACCCGGTTGAACTTGGTCATGGCGAGCAATACGCCGCCGGCGATGGGCGTGGCGCCGCCCGCAAGGCCGGTCCCCGCCCCGCGTGGCACGACGGGCACGTCGAACTCGCGGCACAGCTTCAGCACTTCGGCCACCTGCGCCGTATTCTCGGGCAGCACCACGATGCCCGGCATCTGCCGGTGCATGGTCTGCGCGTCGGTTTCGAACGGCTTGCGCGCGACGGCATCGGTGACGACGCATTCGGGAGACAGCACCCGGAGGAAGCGCTCGGCGAGCGCGGAAAGGTCGGCGGAGGCGGATTCAGGGGCGGCGATGTTCATGGGCCTTCACTATACTTCCCGTTCCGGGAGGAAGGAACGAACATGTCGGAAATGATCACGCATAAGGGCGGCTGCCATTGCGGAGCGGTGGCGTTCGAGGTAGACGCGCCGGCCGAGGTGACGGTGCATGAATGCAACTGCTCCATGTGCGAGAAGACCGGCTACCTTCACCTGATCGTCCCAGCCTCGCGCTTTCGGCTGCTTCGGGGCGAACACGACCTCACCACCTACACCTTCAACACCGGCAGGGCCAAGCATCTGTTCTGCCGCTATTGCGGCATCAAGTCGTTCTATGTGCCACGCTCGAATCCCGATGGATATTCGGTCAACTTGAGGTGCGTGGACCGCTCGACGTTCACCAAGGTGACGGTTGAGCCGTTCAACGGTCGCGATTGGGAAGCGAATGGGGATAGATTGCGACATCTGAGTGCGGACTGATCCGCCCCTCTATCGTCATCCCGGCGACGGCCGGGACCCAGACTTGACAATCAAGCCGTGAAGTCGGCCGATAGATCACGCCAGTCCGGGTTCATCTCTTCGATGATCCGCAGCTTCCAGAGACGCTTCCATTCCTTCAGTTGCTTTTCGCGGGTAATGGCGGTCTGAGCGGTTGCGTGCTGCTCATACCAGACGAGTGTGTGGCATTTGTACTTCTTGGTGAAGCCATCGGCGGCGCCCTGCTTGTGTTGGAATACGCGTTTGACCAAATCGCTGGTTACGCCGATGTAAAGGGTGCCATTACGGCGGCTGGCCATGATGTAAACGCAAAAGGTCTTTTCGATCCTGAACATACGTAAGTATTTATTGGTTTCTTTCCATTAGCATACCGAAAAACAACACCACCATAAACTATTTCGTCATCCCGGCGAAGGCCGGGACCCAGTACCCCTCTTACGAGAAGACCGGCGCGAAGCGCGCCGTACTGCCTAGTCTGGGTCCCGGCCTTCGCCGGGATGACGATTGGAGAGGTGGAAACGCCAACGCCTAAAACTTCACCGGCCAGTTCGCCAACCGATGCTCACCTACGCCGCCCGGCCTCGCATGCGCCGCCAGCGCTCGGATGATGAAATCCCGCGTCTCCAGCGGATCGATCACCGTCTGGGTCGCGAAGGCCTCGGCGAAGTCGAAGGCGGAGGTTTCGCCGGAGACCGCCTCCAGCATCTCGCCGAATTTTTCTGGATCGTCCTCGGGCTTGACACCGTAGACGACATTCACCGCCGTCGCCGGGTCCATGAAGCTGATCTCGGCGCCGGGCCAGCAGGCGGTTTCGCTGGCGCGGCCGACGAACATGTTGTGCAGGGCCATGCCGAACGCCTTCCTGAGGATCACGGTCACCGTCGGAACGGTCACCTGGTCGAGGGCCAGGATCCAGTTCATGATCTTGGCGCCCAGCTTCTCCTTCTCGCCGGCGCGGCCGATGAAGAAGCCGGGCGTGTCGGCGAGGAAGACGATCGGCACGTTGAAGCTGTCGCACAGCACGATGAAGGCCAGCACCTTGTCGCAGCCCTCGGCGTCGAACGCGCCGCCCTTGAACATGGGGTTCGAGGCGACGATGCCGACGCTCTTGCCGCCAAAACGGGCGAAACCGGTCACCGCCACCTTGGCGAAGCCGTCCTTCAGGGGAAACCAGGAACCCTTGTCGGCGATCACCTCGATGGCCTTGCGCATGTCGTAGACCTTGTTGCGCTGCTCGGGCACGACCTTCAGCAACCGCTCCTGATCCTCGCCGGAGCCGGCGGGAATGGGCGCATCCGGCGGCGGCTCGCCATTGTTCGACGGCAGGTAGGACAGGAACCGGCGGATGATGGCGAGCGCCTCCTCGTCGGTGCCGGCGACCGCGTCGATCATGCCGGTCTGGTGGGCGTGGACCCGCCATCCGCCCAGTTCCTCGGGATCGACCGGCTCGCTGATCGCGATCTCCGTCACGCGCGGCGAGGCGACGCCCATGATCGCGCCCTTCCGCATGACGACGAAATCCGAAACCATGGCCTGCCATGTAGAGCCGCCGAAGCTCTGGCCCAGGATGGCCGAAACCCACGGCACCACCCTGCCCTTCTGATAGGAGCCGCCGGCGAAGCCGACGATGGTATCGGCCATGCCGCGCGCGCCCATGGCGTCGGGGATGCGCGAGCCCGAGCACTCGCCCAGTTCGATCAGCGGGAATCCCGAGCGCTGGGCGGATTTCTTGACGTATCCATGCTTCTTTCCGGCGATGGCCGCCGAGGACGCGCCCAGCACGGAAAAATCCGACGCGCACACGCCGACCCTCCTGCCGTCGATCTCGCCAAAGCCGCTGACGACGCCATCGGCCGGGGTCTTTTCGCGGATTTCCGGACGGTCGGCGACAGCCAGGAGGCCGATCTCGTGGAAGCTGCCGGGGTCGAGCAGCGCGTCGGCCCGCTGACGGGCGTTGAGCAAGCCACTTTCGGCCATCGACTTCAGGATGCGGGGCGAGCCCATCGCCTTCGCCCGTGCCGTCCTGCGGCGAAGCGCCTCGCGCTTTTCCTCGAACTCCATGATCCCTCCCCTGTTTGCCGGGAGCCTAGCATCACGCTAGGATGCGAGCCATAGAGCGGACCTGGGGAGGACGCGGAAGGCCATGAAATTCGCCGATTTTTCAGAGCGGACCTACGACCACGAGGCCGGCTGGCACATCAATCCGGGCGCGGGCGACAATGCACCCGAGCGCAAGTTCCCCTATGTGGACAACGGCACGGACAAGGTCGAGGCCACACGCTACTACGAGTCCGACTTCGCGGCGCGCGAATGGGAGCGCATGTGGACACGAACCTGGCTGATCGCCGGTCGCGCCGCCGACGTCCCGAATCCGGGCGACTGGTTCAGGTTCGACATCGGCAACCAGAGTGTGATCGTCGTCCGGTCACAGGGCGGCATCCGAGCTTTCCACAATGTCTGCCACCACCGGGGCAACCGGCTGGTGATGGCCGATTTCGGCCATGCCGAGCATTTCACCTGCGCGTTCCATTCCTGGCAGTGGGCCATCGACGGCAGCCTCAACCGCATCACCGACCGCGACAGCTTCCGCGACCCGCTGATCCGCGACGATCCGGGGCTGACGCCGGTAGCGCTGGACCAGTGGGGCGGCTTCGTCTTCGTCAATCTCGACCCCGATCCGTCGCGCAGCCTGCGGGAGTTCCTCGGCGACGTGCCGGCCCAACTCGCACCGTTCCGTTTCGAGGACATGGTGGTGGTGAAGGACGTGCAGACCTGGTGGCCCGCCAACTGGAAGGTGGCGCTCGACGCGTTCCTCGAGAGCTACCACGTGCATTCGATCCACTCGGAAATCCTGCCGTTCTACGACGACTACTACCAGCAATGGGACCTGCTCGAGAACGGCATGAGCCGCATGCTGATGGAATTCGCGACGGTCAGCCCGCGCCTCGACGACCAGGAGACGGTGAACGACGGCCTGAAGATGATGCTGGAGGACGCCGGGATGGACCCGGACACGTTCGAGGGATCGGCGGGCGACGTGCGCAAGGCCATCCAGAAGCACAAGCTTGCCGCCTATGGCCGCGAGGGACGCTGGCACGACGGTCTGGTCGAGAATCAGGCGACCGACGACTGGGCCTATTTCATCTTCCCCAACGTCACCCTCAACATCCATCCGGAAGGCTTCCTGTTCCAGCGCTTCCGGCCCGACCCGAAGGACCCGGAAGGTTTCGTCTACGACGTGCAGGTGATCCTGCGCCCGGTCGAGAATGCCAGGCCGCCGGTCTACATGGGCGTCGAGGACGGCACCGACTGCTCCGGCCGGACGCGGCCCGAGCGCCAGCACATCAAGCATGGAGAGCCGGGCCTCGGCTTCGTGCTGCAACAGGATTCGGTTCTGGTTCCCGTAGTCCAGCAGGGTCTGCGCTCCCGCGCCTTCAAGGGCATGCGCTTCAGCGAGCAGGAGCAAAGGCTGCGGCATTTTCATGCGGAGCTGGACAGGTATCTGGCGGGGGTAAAATGACGGGCCGGCAAACCCATAGCCGAGAGCCCTGAGGAGGGCCGAAGGCCCGTCGCGAAGGGTGGGATGCCGTGGGCCTACGCTTCAGGTTTGGGCTTCTTCTTCCGTTTGGCCAGGCGTGACAGCTCCTCCCAGTTCGAAGCCATCAGCACCTCTTTCTTTCTCCGGCTCCACCCCTTGGCGCGCTTCTCAGTCTCCTGCGCTTCCCAGCGCGTCGGGAATTCCTGGCTGAAGACGAGTTCTACTGGGCGGCGCTTATAGGTATAGGCATCGGGAAAATGCCCGTAGATGTGCTCGCCGAGGCGCTTGTCGATATCATCGGTGTGGCCCGTGTAATACGTGTCATCGGCACATTTCAGAATATAAACCCAGAATGCCATTGCCGGCTGAATCCACTGGAGCGGGGCTTCGCGACGGCCCTTCGGGCCTCCTCAGCCTGATCGGGCATGGGGTGTACCATATGCGTCTCACCCGAGCATGAAGTACTTCACACTAAACGGAATTTAGGATTTCCGCGCCACGTAGATCGAGAACGAGGGCACCTTGTGCTCGTTGATCCACGGATAACCGTCGGCATCCGAGCCCATGGGTTGGTGCAGCCTGACGACCTGCAACCCCGCATCGGCGAACATCTTCCGGTAGTCGGCGTCGGTCCAGTAGTAGTCCGTCAGTTCCAGTCCCACCTCGGTCAGGAATACCCGCACCGCGTCGCCGGACCTGCAGCCGCGGTTCTCGGGATAGTCGACCTTCACCGTCAGCCATTCGAAGTCGTAGAGCCGCTCGGCGCCGATCAGCAGCACGAAGACGCCGCCGGGCTTCAGCACGCGGCGGATTTCGGCTGCGGCCTCCGTCATGCCCGCCACGGTCGGAATCTCGAAGAACACCATGGACGAAAACCCCAGGTCGACACTGGCGTCCGGCAACGGAACGCGGGCGGGTTCGATGCGGCGGTAATCGCCGGTGGGATCGAGATCGCGGGCCTGTTCCAGCATGGCATCCGAGATATCGACGCCGGTCACGGCGAACCCCAATCGCTTCAGCAGCCGGCTGGAGCGGCCGGCGCCGCAGCCGTAATCCAGCGCTTTTCCGCCCGCCGCATATTGCGAGATCAGCCACGGCACGTCGCGGAACGCCAGATACATGGTGCCGGTGAATTCGGCGCGGGCGTACTCGTCCGCCGTATCCGAATAGTCGTTGGTCGGCATCAGGCGCCGGGCCGGAGGCTGGCGATCACCGGCTGGTGCTGGAAAACCTCCCAGAACCGCACGATCTTGCCGTCGCGCATGGTGAAGATGTCGACCTTCTGCTCCTCGCGGATGCGGTTCGAGCCCTGGGGCCGGTAGCTGATCTTGCACAGGAACGCGACCTGCTCGTCGTCGGCCAGGTGATCGACCAGCTCGAAGCCGACCACATCGACCGCGCCGGCTACCGCATCGAAGAACGCCATGACGCCCTCTTTCCCGAGCCATCTGCCGGACCAGGGCAGCGCGCCGGTCTCGCCCATGGACCACCACTCGACGTCGTCGGATATGGCGTTCAGAAGCGGCTCGATGTCGCCAACGGCACGCCGGCCATAGAGAAATCTAAGCAGATCGACGTGCGCGCGCGCCGCGTCCATATCCGTTCCTTCAATATCGACCCCCTCGATATGAAGGTAGTCTACAACCGAAGGACCAGCTTGGCGATGATGTCGCGCTGCACCTCGTTGGAGCCGCCGAAGATCGACGAGGCGCGCTTGTTGAGGTAGGTGCCGATGGCCGGCGGCGCGTATCCGGGGCCCGGCAGCCAGTCGTTGATCTCGTAGAGCGGACGGCCACCCGCCGGCATTGGCGTGGCGTAGTAGTCGAGTGCCTCGACCAGCAACTCGCTCATGCGCTGCCCCAGGTCGACGGAAGTCGACTTCATGATCGAGGATTCGGCGCCCGGCGGCTGGCCGGCGGCCAGATTCGACATCATCCGCAGCTCGGTGATTTCCTGCGCCATCACGCCCACCTCGATCGAGGCCAGTTCGGCGGCGAAGCGCGGGTCGCGGATCAGCGGCAGCATGCCGTTCACCTGCGACGAGACCACGTCCTTCAGCTTGCGGAAGGCGGCCTTGAGATAGCCGGCCGATCCGCCGCCGCGCTCGAACTCCAGCAGGAACTTGGCGTATTCCCAGCCCTGGTTCTCCTCGCCCACCCGGTTCTCCACCGGCACGCGCACGTCGTCGAAGAACACCTGGTTCACCTCGTGGTCGAGGCCCATGGTGATGATCGGATCGATCTTGATGCCCGGCGTCTTGAGGTCGATCAGCAGGAACGAGATGCCTTCCTGCTTCTTGCCGGTGTTGTCGGTGCGCACCAGGCAGAAAATCCAGTCGGCATGATGGGCGTGGGTCGTCCAGATCTTCGAGCCGTTGACGATGTAGTGATCGCCGTCGCGCACGGCGCGGGTCTTCAGCGAGGCGAGGTCGGAACCGGCGCCCGGCTCGGAATATCCCTGACACCAGTAGTGCTCGCCGTTGAGGATGCGCGGCAGGAAATAGTCCTTCTGGGCCTGGGTGCCGAAGGTGAAGATCACCGGACCGACATAGCGGATGCCCATGGGGATGATGCCCGGCGCGCCGGCCAGCGCACATTCCTGCTGGAAGATGTAGCGCTGGGTTGCGGTCCAGCCGGTCCCGCCATATTCCTTCGGCCAGAAATAGGCGAGCCAGCCCTTGTCGTAGAGCTTCTTCTGCCACTTCTCGGCCACGTCCTTCTCGACGAAGACGGTGGTGGTCTTCTCGGTGGCGCGCTTGATCTCGTCGGTGAGGTTTTCCCTCAGGAAGGCGCGCACCTCGTTCTGGAACGCGAGATCCTCTCCCGTATAGCTCAGGTCCATGTCGACAGGCTCTTCAATGCAGGTGTGATTGGGCGCGCACTATAGGGTCGCGCCGGACAGATGCAAATATTCTTGCGGGACGATGCTAGGCAAGCAGCCGCTTGGCGAGGTCCTCGAACCGGGCGGCCAGCGGGTACATGTGCTTGTACTGCAGGATCTGCTTGCCGACGAGCTGCAGCCTCGCCTCGAAGGTCAGGTTCGAAAACGGCTGGATCAGCGGGTTGTTGAACGGCTTGATGTCGCCCCGCTGGAACTCCAGCGCCATGCTTAGGCGCGGATGCTTGGCGAAGCGGGTCGTTCGGCTGCCCCAGTGCAGCACCGCCTGGTTCCAGCAGAAATAGTCGCCGGGCTGGCCGGGCAGCGCGCGGACATAGGGCAGCTCGACCTTCCATTCCTTTTCGCGCTCGGTGCCGTAGACCGGGTCCAGATTGGCCGGCAGGATATACATGCAGCCGTTCTGCGGATGCGCTTCCGTCAGCGGCGCCCAGACGGTGAGCGACAGCGGCACGTTCTTGGGTCCCAGCGCCTGCCGCCCCTTGTCGCGGTGCGGCCGCCATCCGGATTCTCCCTGCGCCGGATCGACGTGCCAGGTCCAGAAGTCGGGCAGCACCTTGTAGTCCTTGCCCAGGAAATGGGTCAGCATGGGGTGCAGCGAATAGAAGCACTTCCAGGTCTCGTCGAACAGGAAGATGAAGGCCGGCGGAATGTCCAGATTCCGGCAGGTGAATACCGCCTCGGCGAGAACCGGCGCATACTTGGCGAAGGTCTCGTTCCGGTCCTGGAAATAGCCCTCTTCCAGCATCCGTTCGGTCTGCAGCCGGCGGGTATCGGAAGGCAGCACGCCCGTGTCCCTGTCCCAGGACTGGAGATGGCTGTTGATGGTCAGTCTGGGGAAGTGGGCCTGCCAGAATGTCGGGCTGTGCAACTCCTCGACACGGCTGTCGAGGACCAGCGTGTTGCCCGTATCCATGATGGTCATCGTCGATCCACTTTCCGGCAGCGTCGCAGACCCGTCCCGTCCGGACGCTGCCGCCGGACGATAGCGCCAATATAGAAGCGGAGCGGCGCCTACAGCAAGACGCGGCGCGACGGCGCCCGAGGCCTGCGGTATGATGCCGCGCGGCGGAATCGGGGAGGATCAGCATGCCGAGCATCCTGGTGACGGGCGCGAACCGTGGCCTCGGGCTGGAGTTCGCCCGGCAATACGCGGCCGACGGCTGGCGCGTCTATGCCTGCTGCCGCGATCCGGGCGCCGCAACGGACCTGCGCGCGATCGCCGGCGGAGCGCGCGGTCAGGTCAGCATCCACGCCCTCTCCATCGGCGATCCCGACTCGATCCGGTCGCTGGCCCAGGATCTCACCGACCACCCGATCGACGTGCTGCTGAACAACGCGGGAACCTACGGGCTGAAGGGCTTCGCGGACGGCGGCATGGCGGCCCAGGCACTTGGCGGCATGGACTACGATGGCTGGGAGCACGCCTTCGCCATCAACACCATGGCGCCGCTGCGCATGATCGAGGCGTTTATCGGCAACGTCGCCAAGTCGCGGGAGAAGAAGATTTTCACGATCTCCAGTTCCATGGGCTCGATCGCCGAGCCGCCCGGCGGACACCTGGCCTACGGCTCGAGCAAGGCGGCGGTGAACTTCGTGATGAGCACGCTGGCCATGGAACTCCGCGACCGCGGCATCACCGTGATGTCGCTGCATCCCGGCTGGGTGGACACGGACATGGGCGGCGCCATGGCGCCGCTGAAGCCGGCCGACAGCATCGCCGGGCTGCGGAAGGTGATCGCCGGCGCCTCGCTGGCGACGACCGGCCGATTCATCGGATGGGACGGAAACCAGGTCGCCTGGTGATCCGGGGGCGTCTCGTTACTTGTCGCGGCTTTCGGATGGCGACGCGAATTCGCTTCGCCTGAAAGCGTTCAGAACATTCCCATGGCGCCGCGGTTCTTCTTCTCGAGCGGACCGGTGATCAGCACCTGGATCTCGTCGCCCTCGACCTTCATCTGGTAGGTCTTGATCGGCGCCCAGGCCGGCGGGCCGAAGCTGCCGTCGATCAGGCTGAAGCGCGCGCCGTGGAGCGGGCACATGATGTGGTTGCCGCGGATACGGCCGCCTTCCAGCACGGCATCGGCATGCGAGCACAGGTTCTCGACGGCATAGAATTCGCCCGTCTTGGTCTGGGCGATCAGCACGTCGTGACCTTCCACCTGAAAGGCCTTGCACTTCCCCTGCTCGATATCGCTGGTCTTGGCGACGGGATAATAGGTCCCTTCGGACATCATGGCTCTCCGGTAACGTTCACGCGGATTGACATAACCGCAGTCGCGGAACAAGGCAAGCCAGCCTTGACGCATCGGTCAGGATGCGCCCTTCCGCCGACGCCGCGCAATAGCGATGAAGGCGAAGACCGCGGACATGCCGTTGCCGACGATGATGAAACCGATCACCGGCCAGACCGTGTGGTGATCGAACGCGCCCGCCGCCTGGGCGGCGACGGTGCCGAACGCGAACTGGATGAAGGTCATCATGCCGGCCGCCGTGCCCGTCATGCGCGGCGTCGCTGACAGCGCCCGCGAGGTGGTGGTCGGCAGCACGAAGCCTGCGCCGAAACCGTTCAGCACCACCGGGCCGAACAGGCTGAGCGGATGGTTGACGCCGGCGGCGAACAGGCTGGTGGAGCCGACGACGCCCACCAGGATCGACAGGTAGCCCGCCAGCATCAGCTTGTCGTGGTCGACCCGCTCGGCGAGCCGCGCGGTGATGCCGGCGCTCATCATCATGCCGAGGCCGCCCGCGCCGAGATAGAAGCCCAGCCGGTCGGGCGGGATGTGCCAGGCATCGTGGGCGACGTAGGGCACGCCGCTCATCATGCCGAAGAACGACACCATCACGAAGGATCCCGCCATGGTGTAGAGGGTGAACACCGGCGAACGCAGCACCGTCATGTAGGCACCGATGAGCGCCGCCAAATCGGGCATCGGGACCGGCTCGCGCAAGGTCTCGCGGAAGGTCCAGGCGACCCACACGAGGACGGCCACGCCGGCGGCGCCCGCCACCTCGAACACCGCCCGCCAGCCGAAGCTTCCGACCAGGAAGCCGGAAAACGCCGGCGCCATGATCGGCGCCACCATCACCGCCATGGTGAGGTAGGCGAGCACGCTGGTCGCCTTCTCGTGGTGGTAGAGATCGCGGATCACCGCCCGGGCGATGACGATCCCCGCGGCGCCGCCGATGCCCTGGATCACCCGGCCGGCGATGACCATCTCGGCGGTCTGGCCGACGATGCCCATGACACTGCCTGCTACATAGAGGACGGAGCCGCCCAGCAGCATGGGGCGGCGGCCGAACCGGTCGGCGAGCAGGCCGAAGAACAGGGTCGCCACCGCGATGCCTGCGAGGGTCGCGCTGATCATCAGCGAGGCCGTGCTCGAGGAGATTCCGAATGCGCTGCGGATCGGGGCGATCGCCGGGATGATCAGGTGCATGCCGAACGGCGCCAGCGCCGACACGGCGATGAGCTGGGCGGTAAGCCACCTTCCGGGCTGCTGGATCGTTTGCGTCAATGCGGTATGTGCCGGACAGCCGTTGCGCCCGCCGGCTCTTGATGGGGTTGACAGGATGGGGTGCCTTAGCACGAAGGAAACGGGGTCACCAGACGCAAAAGCAGCACGCCTGAATTTACGCTGCGGCCGTGCTTCCGGCGCTACCGTGGAGTCTGGTAAGGTCGGCCGAATACCGACCGAACGGACAACAGGGGAGACCGGTCATGCTGCTGAACAACAAGATTTCCATCGTCACCGGCGGCGGCAGCGGCATCGGCCGCGCCGCGGCCATAGCCATGGGCCGCGAAGGCGCCACCGTGGTCATCGCCAACCGCTCGGCCGACAAGGGAGAGGCGGCCTGCCACGAGATCGAGAAGGCGGGCGGCAAGGCGCTGTTCGTGCGCACCGACTGCTCGAGCGCCGAGCAGTGCGAAGCGCTGGTGGCGCGGACCGAGAAGGAGTTCGGCCGGCTCGACCTGGCGTTCAACAACTCCGGCATGTTCCACGAGACGCTGGTGCCGATCCACGAGATGAGCCTCGACGAATTCAACCGCGGCATCGACCTCAACTTCAAGGGCACGTTCTACTGCATGAAGTACGAACTGGCGGCGATGATGCGCGCCGGCGGCGGCGCCATCGTCAACAACGCCTCGATCTACGGCGTGAAGGCCCTGCCCGGTCTGAACTGGTACACCGCCGCCAAGCACGGGATCATGGGCCTGACCAAATGCGCCGGCCTCGAATACGCCGAGAAGAACATCCGCGTGAACGTGATCTGCCCGGGCAACACCAAGACGCCGCCGATGGACGCGGCAACCGGCGGCAACGACGAGGTGTTCGCCCAGGGCGTGCCGATGAAGCGGCTGGCCTCGGCCGCGGAAATCGCCGACGGGGTGGTTTTCCTGCTGTCGGACAGGTCAAGCTACATGACGGGTGGCGCGCTGCATGTGGATGGGGGCATGATCGCCGCGTAATCGCTTTCCTGGGGAGGAAATGAATCGTGGCTTCCGTTACGCCGTTTCGTGTCGATGTGCCGGATTACGAACTCGACCGCATCAAGCGCCGCATCCGTGAATATGAGTGGTTCGAGGAACCGGTCGACGCCGGCTGGAAATACGGCTGCAACCAGGCCTATCTGCGCGAGTTGACCGACTACTGGCTGAACGACTACGACTGGCGCAAGGCCGAAGCAAAGCTCAACGAATGGCCCCAGTTCAAGGCGGCGGTCGACGGCATCGACATCCATTTCGTCCATGAGCGGGGCTCGAACCCGGACAACCGGCCGATCATCCTGCTGCATGGCTGGCCGGGATCGTATTTCGAGCTGCTGCACCTGACCGGCCCTCTCGCCCATCCCGAGCGCTACGGCGGCAGGGCCGAGGACGGGCGGGACGTGATCATCCCGTCGCTGGTCGGCTACGGCTTCTCCGGCCCGCCGCCCAAGCCGATCGGTCCGCGGGCACAGGCCGTCTTCATGGACGGGCTGATGACGAAGGCGCTGGGATACAAGTCCTATGTGGTCCAGGGCGGCGACTGGGGCGCGCTGATCGCCGGCTGGCTGGGATTCGACCACGGCGAAAGCAAGGGCGGCGCGGTCCATTCCATCCACATGAATCTGGTCGGCGTGCGGCCGGGCGGCAATGCCCCGGCAGGGATCGCCGGCGTGGCCGCGCCTCCCGAGACGCCCGAGGAGAAGGCCTGGGCCGCCTATGCCGAGCAGCGCATGGCCGTCGAACGCGGCTACTTCATGGTCCAGGGCACCAAGCCGCAATCGCTGTCCTACGCCATGATGGACAGCCCCGTGGGCGTGGCCGCGTGGCTGACGGAGAAATTCCACACCTGGTCCGACCTGTCGAACGAGGGCAAGGATGGCGGCGACATCGAGAACGTCTACAGCAAGGACAAGCTTCTGACGAATATCATGCTCTATGTGGTGACACGCCGGTTCAACACCGCCGCCTGGCAGTATTACGGCGTCGGCACCGAGGGCGGCTTCGCCTTTCCGCCCGGCGAGCGCTGCGAGACGCCGACCGGCATCGCCGCCTATCCCCGCGAGATCGCGCCCGTGCCGCCGCGCTCCTACGCCGAGAAGGCCTACAACGTGGTGCACTGGAAGGATCAGCCGAAAGGCGGCCATTTCGCCGCGTTCGAGCAGCCGGAAATCTTCCTGGCAGACGTGCAGGACTTTCTGAAGAAGTGGGGATAGTCGCCTGATAAACCTCGTCATTCCCGCGCACGCGGGAGCCCGGCTCTTCGTAGGGCCGGAGCACTTCAGGACGAGCCGTGCCCGTTCCCTATCTGGGTCCTCGCGTGCGCGGGGCTGACGAGGTTGGTTTGCGCAGCTTCACCGTCGACATCCCCGAGCACGACATCGAGCGAATCATGGCCCGGGTGCGAGCCTATGAATGGTTCGAGGAACCGGTGGACGCCGGCTGGCAGTATGGAGCGAACGGCGCCTATATGCGGGCGTTGCGCGCCTACTGGCTGGACGGCTTCGACTGGCGCGGCGCGGAAGCCAATCTCAACCGGTTTCCCCAATTCGTGGCCGACGTAGACGGACTGCCGATTCACTTCATCCACGAAAAAGGATCAGGCTCGGCTCCTATGCCTTTGATCCTGCTGCATGGCTGGCCCGGATCCTATTTCGAATTCCTGGAGTGCGTCGAGCGCCTCGCCCACCCAGAGCGTTTCGGAGGCAACGCGGAAGACGGGTGCGACGTGATCGTTCCGTCGCTGGTCGGCTACGGCTATTCCGGCAAACCGCAGAGCCCTGTCGACCCGCGTGCCCAAGCCCGGTACATGGACGGGCTTATGACCAAGGTTCTCGGCTGTACGTCCTATGTGGCGCAGGGTGGCGACTGGGGCAGTTCGATCGCGGCCTGGATGGGATTCGACCACGGCACCGACAAGGGCGGCGCCTGCCGGGCGATTCATATGAACATGTTCGGGCTGAGGCCCGGCGGCGACTTCAGGAACATCTTCGACATCGGCGTCGCCCGCCTGCAAACGGCGGAAGAAAAGGACTGGGCCCGCGAAGCCGCCCGCCGCGGCGCGGGCCGCTTCGGCTACATGGTGTTGCAGTCGACCAAGCCGCAATCGCTTTCCTACGCCATGATGGACAGCCCCGTCGGCCAAGCGGCCTGGATCGCCGAGAAGATGCAGGCCTGGGGCGACCGGACCGGCACCGGCAGCGACGATCCGGTGTTTTCCATGGATCAGATCCTGATCAACGTGATGATCTACCTGACCAGCCGGAGCTTCAACACGGCGGCGTGGCAATACCGCGCCGTACGCGACACCGGCAACTCCGTGCTGCCGCCGGGCGAGAAGGTCATGGTCCCCGCCGGCTTCGCCGACTTTCCCGGCGAGCTTTCACCGATGCCGCCGCGCTCCTACCTGGAAAAGGGCTACGCGAACATCGTTCATACCAGCAAGCCTCCGCGGGGCGGCCACTTCGCCGCGCTCGAGCAACCCGACTTGTTCTGCAATGACTTGAGGGAATACCTGAAGCTGGTGCGTTAGGCCGAGAACGGGTTGAGCATGGCTATTCCCAGTTCAGCTACGTCCCTGACATTTCTCGTGACCAGCGTGAGATCGTGGACCTGAGCGGTCGACGCCAGCATGACATCGACCGGATGCTCGCCGGCACGAGCCGACAAGCGGCCCCATGCGTGAGCGATCCGCCGGTCGATCGGCAGCACCCGTTCTGCAAACGCATCTTCGATGTCGGTCAGCCATTCCTCGATTTCCGAAGCGTTGCGGGCATTGTGCTGGCGCAACTTCTCGACCCCCTTCCTGATCTCGCCGACGCTGAGGACGCTGATGTAGAGATCCAGCGGGGACGCTTCGGCGATCCACCGGGACAGTCCCGGATTGGGCCGGGGCTTCCGCGTCTCGGAAATGATGTTGGTGTCGAGCAGAAACATCAGAAGTCGACGTCTCGGGGCTTCAGATCAGCCGCCTGCAATTCCAGATCCGCAACCTTGGGCCCGCCCAGCAACAGCGCCGTGAGGTCCTTTCGACTCTCGGGCTTTGCGATACGTCGATAATCCTCGGCGGAAATCACGACGGCGCGATCCTGCCCATGCCAGGTGATCACCTGCGGCCCCTCGACCTCGGCGCACCTCAGCAGCTCGCTCAACTTGTTCTTGGCTTCCTGGATTTGCCAGTTACGCATGGCCTACCGCCAATCTAGACAGTCTAGATATATTCCAATTCTGGCGAGCAGTCCAGTTCACCCCACGACCTTCAGCGTCTGGCGGAACTTCCGCCCCTTCTCGGCATACATCTTCGCCGAGAATTCCAGCATACGGAAATCGTCGTCGGTGAGCTGGCGGACCACCTTGCCCGGCGCGCCCAGCACCAGCACGCCGTCGGGGATTTCCTTGTTGTTGCCGATCAGCGTGTTGGCGCCGATCAGGGTGTTCGAGCCGATCTTCGCGCCGTCGAGGATCACCGCGCCGATGCCGATCAGCGTGTTGTCGCCGATGGTGCAGCCATGGACCATCGCCATGTGGCCGATGGTGACGTTGCGCCCGACCGTGCAGGGAAAGCGCGGATCGACGTGGATGACGGCGCCGTCCTGCACGTTGCTGTCCTCGCCGATGGTGATGATGTTGTCGTCGCCGCGCAGGGTGGCGTTAAACCAGATATTGGCGCCCGCCTTCAGGACCACGCGCCCCATCACGTCGGCGCTGGGCGCCACCCAGACATCGTCGCTTTCGAGCGTGGGCCGGTGGTCACCGATGGCATAGAGCGGCATGTCGAATCCCCTTTGTCGTTCGACACCAGCCTAAGCGCTTCCCGCCCGGACGCGCGAGGCGCTATTTGCGCCACATTCGTCCGTCGCCGTCCAGAAGACCCTCCATGTCCACCTCCAGCCACCGCCGCGCGGCTGCATCGCCGAGCAGCCAAGCGTCCCAGAACGCCAGCGCGAGGCAGCGCGTCCACTGCTGGCAAAGCAGTTCGCCATTGTTGGCATTGCCTGCGATCGTCCGGCCTCCCGGATAGGTGTGATGGTCGGCGAGGTCCAGCATCACGGCGTAGCGGTTCCGCGCCGGGCAGCGCCGGAATCCCGCCAGCTTGTCGGACGGGGTGTACCAGCGCCCATAGGTATGGTCGAACGCGCCGACGACATAGAGGACGGGCACATGGATACCGGTATAGGTCTGCGCCGGCGCCCCTACCGGCGAGCACATGATGCCGTAGGTCGCCACCGCCTTCACGCGGGCATCCCGGCAGCATGTCAGATCGGGGGCGACTTTCTGTCCCGCCAGCGCCATGGCCGCCAACCCGCCGAACGAATGACCGGACATGCCGATGCGGTCGAGATCGACGAGCCCCTGGAGCGGCCCCCTGTCGTTCCAGACCTCCAGGGCGTCTAGGAGGAAGCGAAGATCGGCGATTCGGTGCAGCTGGGACGCGGGCTCCTCGGCCCGCTCCAGGCCGTAGGACGCCGTGTCGCGCCGGTCGGCGGGATATTCCGGAAAGACGAGCCTGTCCGTGTCTGGGTGCCGCACCGTCACCGCCAGATATCCGGCCGCGGCAAGATGCTCGGCGATGTGGGCCCCGTCGGCGGTGGGCTTGCTCGTCGACCAGTCCATGGGCACCGAGTAGACCACCACCGGCAGCGGCGCTTCGCACCGTTCGGGGCGCCGCACGGTGCAATCCATGGCGACGCCGCGCGCCGGATCGACGATCCTGACGGTCTCGGCGATTACCGCCGACGAGGATCGCGGGGAGATATAAGGGTCAATCGGGCGTGGCCCGGCGCTCGCCATGCCCCGCCGGCGCATGACCTCGGCCGAGCGCCGTCTCGACAGGCGGGCTATGACCCGCATCGGCGTCAGCACGCCGATGCCGTCCTGCCCCAGGCTTCGGAACAGTCCCAATATTCCTCCCCAACGCAGCCCCTGCTCGCGAAAGCGGACAGATTCGCGCTGGCACAAGCCTACGGGCTTCTTGCATAGTGCGGCGACGAAAATTCCGAGATGGGGAGATGGATCATGCCGGGAGTGCTGGACGGCGTTCGGGTGCTGGATTTCGGGCGTTACATCGCCGGGCCGTACTGCGCCACGCTGCTGGGCTACCTGGGCGCCGAGGTGATCCGGGTCGAGAAACTCGACGGCGGCGAGGACCGCTACGTCTATCCGCTGTTCTGGAACGAGGACGGCAGCGAGGGCGAAGGCAGCATCTTCCTGCAGGTGGGCGTCAACAAGAAGTCGATGACGCTCAATCCCGCCAAACCCGAGGGCCGCGAGATTGTCCGGAAGCTGGTAAGGACGGCCGATGTAGTGGTCGCCAACCTTCCCATGCCGGCGATGAAGTCGCTGGGTCTGGACTACGACAGCCTGGCGGCGATCAAGCCGGACATAATCCTCGCCAACATCTCGACCTTCGGCCCTACGGGTCCCTACGCCAACCGCGGCGGCTTCGACGGCATCGGCCAGGTGATGTCGGGCGCGGCCTGGTTCACCGGCACCGTCGGCAATCCGGTGAAGTCGAATGCGCCGTGGGTGGATTTCGGCACCGCGCTGTCGACCGCCTTCGGCACCCTCGCCGCGATCATGCATCACAAGGCAACAGGTGAAGGCCAGGAAGTGGGCGGCGCGCTGCTGCGCACCGGCATGACCCTGATGAACGGTTTGCTGATGGAACAGGCGGTGCTGAACATCAATCGCACGCCCAGCGCCAACCGGGTGCAGACCTCGGCCCCGTCCGACATCTACAAGACCAGCGACGGCCACGTGCTGACCCACACGGTCGGCAACAACCTGTTCGGGCGCTGGGCGAAGATGGTGGGCGAGGAGGAGAAGTGGGTGAACGACCCTCGCTTCGCCTCGGACCAGTCGCGCGGCGACCACGGCACCGTCATCGGCGCCCGCATGGCCGAATGGTGCGCCGAGCGGACCACCGCGGAAGTGATCGCCGCGTGCGAAGAATACGGCGTGCCGGCCGGGCCGGTGCTGACGCCGACGCAGGCGCTCGCCGATCCGCAGGTGCAGGCCATGGGCGACCTGATCCCCATGAAGGTGCGCGGCACCGACATCACCGCGCCCGTCGCCGCGCCGCCCTTCCGCCTGTCGAAGACACCCGGGATCATGGCCGAGAGCGCCCCGACCCTGGGCCAGCACACCGACGAACTGATGCGCGAGTTGGGTTATGGCGATGGCGAAATCGCCGACCTCAGGGCCAGACGAGTCATCTGAGCAGCCCTGTGTCCGGCCGCGCAAAATTGTGGCGCGGCCCCGCGCGGCGGCTAGAATGGGCCGGTGCAAGGGGAGACGCATAATGAATGTTGAACTGCTGGACCATGTGACGCTCAACACGCGGCACCTCGACGAGTGCATCCGCTTCTACAGCGAGGTGCTCGGCATGGAGAACGGCCCGCGCCCCGACTTCGGCTTCCCCGGCGCATGGATGTATCTGGAAGGCCGGCCGGTGGTGCACATCATGGCCCTCGACAGTGCCCGCGGCGGCACCAGCGGCCCGATCGATCATATCGCCTTTCGCTGCAAGGGTTTCGACGAGGTCAAGGCGCGGCTGGTCGAGGCCGGCTACGAGCCCGGCCAGAATGTCGTCGCCGACTTCAAGATCAAGCAGCTCTACATCGACGACCCGGACGGCGTGAAGATCGAGCTGAACTTCGTCGGCGAGTGAGGCCGAAGAAACCAACAAAAATGTTTGTTTCCTTTGAACGCCGGGCCATCCTTATGGTACGGCTCGCGCCACCGGAGTCCGCGCGCCGCGAAGGAAGCACCCAATGTCGAACATGCAGCTGGACCTGAACGCCATCGAGGCGCTGAACCGGCGCCTGGTCAAGGCCATGGACTACGAAAAGAGCCGCAGCGGCCCGCCCGACGACTTCCCTGCCCTGCCCGAGATTCCCGGTGGCCGCTATACCGATCCGGCGTTCCTCGAGGCGGAATGGCAGGCGCTGTGGAAGCGCAGCTGGCTCTATGCCTGCCACGCGGACGAATTGCCCGATCCCGGCTCCTACATGGTCTGGAAGAACACCGGCTCGCCGATCCTGATCGTGCGCGGCGACGACGGCCAGATCCGCGCCTTCTACAACACCTGCCGCCACCGCGGCGCGCCGCTGGTGATGGACGATTGCGGCAACGCGCGCGGGCTCGTCTGCTCCTATCACGGCTGGACCTACAACTTGCAGGGCGACCTCTTGAACATGCGCGACAAGCGCGACTTCGTCGACCTCGACCTGTCGTGCCGGTCGCTGATCCCGGTGCGCTGCGAGCAACTCGGCAAATGGGTGTTCGTCAGCGAGGACAGCGACGCCCCGCCGCTGCTCGACTATCTCGGCCCGCTGGTGCCCCAGCTGATGCAGTTCCAGCCCGACAGGATGCGCTTCGTCGAGAAGCACGGCTTCGACATCGCCTGCAACATCAAGGTGATGATGGACGCCTTCCTCGAGACCTATCACGTCAAGTCGATCCACCAGCACACGGTCGACCGCTTCATCGACTCGCGCGGCACCGCCATCGTGCTGTGGGACAACGGCCATTCCATCATGTGCACGCCCAACCGCCGCGAAGGCTGGCGCGATCCGGGCACCATCGGCCTCAAGCACATGGACACGGTCACCGACGTGCCGCGCATCCACAATCTGTCGTTCAACGTGTTCCCGAACCTGATCTCGCCGCCGCATGCGTCGGGCGTGCCGATCCTGACCTTCTGGCCCAAGGGCCCGAATACCATGAGGGTCGAGTGCCACTGGTTCTCGCCCGACTGGGGCGACGGGCCGCTGCCCGAGGTGTGGCACAGCCGCATCGCCAATTTCGACCGCATCCTGTTCGAGGACACCCAGTTCGCGCCCTACATTCAGGAATCGACGGAATCGCCGGGATTCGAGGGCGTCCTGCTGAGCTACCAGGAGCGCCGCATCTACCACTGGCACGAGGAACTGGACCGCCGCATCCGCGCCGCCGGCGTCGATGTGCCGGAGGCGCTGATGCTGGAGCCCAAGCTGGATGGCTGGCGGGATTAACGCTTGGCTTTGAGGTTGCCGGGAACGGCGAGACTTTTCCCACCTAGTCCTAACCTCAGAGAATCTGCGAGCGGAGCGAAGCAGCCCAGCCCTTCCGCCGTACAGCCGTCACCGGACGGGCTGGACTGCTTCGCGTTGCTCGCAGATCCACCCGATTAGGCTTTGAAGAATGAGATCGCTTCTCCAGCGGTAGTCCGGCTACAGCCGCAGCTTGTAACCGACATGCGACGGCTCGAATCCCAGCTTTTCATAGAACCGGTGCGCGTCTGCCCTGCCCTTGTCGGTGGTGAGCTGGACCAGCGCGCAGCCCCGCGCCCGGCATTCCCCGATCGCCCACTCGATCATCGCCTGGCCGAGGCCGCCGCCGCGCCTGTCGCTGGCGACGCGGACGGCTTCGATCTGTCCGCGCCTGGTGCCGCGCAGGGCAAGGCCCGGGATGAAGCTGAGCTGCAGGGTGCCGACGATCCAGCCCGCCTCCTCGGCGACGGCGAGGAGCTGGTTGGGATCCGCGTCGATCTCGGCGAAGGCCTGCCGGTAGAGGATGAAGTCCTGCGGCATCCGCGATTCCCGGAACGCGCCGAGGACGTCGTCGGCCAGCAGAGCGATGATCGCCACCAGGTCGGCCTCGGTGGCGCGGCGGAACGTCAGTGTGGACATGAGTCTATTCGGTCTTTCCGTATGGGCGGTTGCTCACGTATAGGATCGTGGACCAAATCGAAGGGGAAGACATCATGGACCTGGGTATCCGCGGCCGCGCCGCCATCGTCAACGCCGCCTCGAAGGGCCTGGGGCGCGCCTGCGCATTCTCGCTGGCCCGCGAAGGCGCGGCGCTGTTCATCTCGGCGCGCGGCGAGGAGGCGCTGGAGAAGACCGCCGCCGACATCCGTAGCGAAACCGGCGCCAATGTCACTACCGTCATCGCCGACGTGGCGACCGAAGCGGGCCGCAAGGCGGTGCTGGCCGCCTGCCCCGATCCGGACATCCTCGTCAACAATTGCGGCGGCCCCAAGCCGGGCAATTTCCGCGACTGGACCCGCGACGACTGGATCGCCGCCCTCGATTCCAACATGCTCAGCTCGATCGAGCTGATCAAGGCGACGGTCGATCCCATGATCGCCCGGAAATTCGGCCGGGTGGTGAACATCACCTCGGGCGCGGTGAAGTCGCCCATCGCCGTGCTCGGCCTGTCGAACGGCGCCCGCGCCGGCCTGACCGGTTTTATCGCCGGCATCGCCCGCCAGCTGGCCGAGCACAACGTGATCATCAACAATCTGCTGCCCGGCATGTTCGACACCGACCGCATCCGCGTCCCCGCCCGCGCCGCCGCCCAGGCCCAGGGCAAGTCCGAGGACGAGGTGATGGCGTCCATGGTCGGCCAGATCCCGGTCAGGCGGCTTGGCACCCCGCACGAGTTCGGCGAGACCTGCGCCTTCCTGTGCTCGGCCCAGGCCGGCTACATCGTCGGCCAGAACGTGCTGATCGACGGCGGCCACTACAATTCGACGATGTAGGGAAAAAGCCCCTCTCCCACTGGGAGAGGGAGGGACCCGCGGCCAAAGGTCGCGGGAGGGTGAGGGGCGTTGTCGATGAAGGGATGGGCCGGAGCATGCAAAATGCAACGCCCCTCACCCTAACCCTCTCCCAAGGGGAGAGGGAACCAGGTCGGAGCCCTTACGCGTCCTCGAAGAACACCTTGCGGATCACGCCGCCGGGTTCGTAGACCGACGAATCCCGGCCCACCTCGTACATGCGGTTCCACGAGCCGGTCGGCTTCAGCGGGCCGAAGATCTTGCGCATCTGGTCGTAATAGTGGTGCGCGAAATGGGCGTGCAGCGAGTCGTGGTCTTCCCACAGCTCGTGGATGTTGATGCGGTTGGGCACGCAGGGATCGGCGGCGAAGCAGTATTCCAGGCAGCCCGGCTCCTCCTGGCGCGTCGCCCACTGGACGGGCGCGCACTGGCGGATGGCCTCGTCGCGCGTGGCCTCGTCGGCGAAATCGATATGGGCGTGGATGATAACCTGCGGCATCTGGTCGGCTCCCCGGGGTTTCTTGTCGCGTCTGGTTGATTAAGCGAAGGGCGGGCCCGCGCGCAAGCCTTTCGCGCGCCGGGCCGCCGGCTTCAGTGGTGGCGGATCAGGCCGGCTCGGTAACCGGCTTGCGGCTGACCGCGGCCTCGTCGATCGGCTCGCGGGTCCAGCGGTTGTGCGACGGGCCTTCCGGGCCGCGCGCGGCGCCCTTGTGCTCGGGATAGACCGTGGCGGTGTAGAAGTCGCCGTGATCGTCCACCGCGAGCTGATGGATGTAGATGGCGAGGTTCTCGTGCCGCTCGAGGATCTCGAAACTGGTCGCGTCCATCACCACCAGGTCGTGATACTCGTCGCTGGCATAGATGCGATTGCCCTTCACCAGGATCGACAGCGGCGTGATGTGGGTCCATTCCTCGAGGAAATTGCCGTCCGGGTCGAACACCTGGATGCGGCTCTTGCGGTTCGGGTCCTTCACCTTGCGCTCCTCGGCAATCTGGCCGGGCACGGTCATGTAGGCGTGCATGTCGCCGCCGCGGAAGTCGACCACCAGCAGGCGGCCGTCCGGCGTCTGCGCCACGGCATGCGGCGAGTTGAACTGGCCCGGGCCGTTGCCCCAGCCGCCGATCTCCTTGATGTACTCGCCTTCCGGCGTGTACCAGATCATGCGGGCGTTCCAGTAGCCGTCGGTGACGACGATGTTGCCGTTCTTCTGCACCTCGACCCCGGTCGGCCCGTTGAACAGGTAGGGCGCGTTGCCCGGCTTGCCGAGCGTGCCGAGGCTGAGCACCAGCTTTCCGTCCTTGGTGTATTTCTTCACCATGTGGCCGTCGCGGTCGACGGTCCAGATGTGGCCGTCGATGAAATAGATGGTGTGCGCCCCCAGCGCGAAGCCCGGCTCGTCCGACGGGCCCCACTTGCCCAGATATTCGCCCTCGCGGGTGAACATGGAGACGCTGCTCTTGCCCATCTTGCGGCTCATCGCCAGCGGGTGCGCGGCCCAGTGCTCCAGGTCGCGGGTGAACAGGTAGACGATGCCCTCGTCGTCCACCGTGACGCCCGAGCCCATCTCGAAGTCCATCTCCTCGGGATAGCGCGGCCAGTCGGCCACGCGCCGGTAGAATTTGTTGTCCATCTCGCTTCCCCGTTTTTCCCTGCCGGTGATGCCCGGCGAAATCCTATTCGGCCGCCATGGCGTGCCGCGCCACCGGCAGTTGCCCGTGCACGACCTCGCCGCCCTTGATCACCGTGACGATGCGCTCCGGATGCGTCAGCACGGTGATGTCCTGCGACGGATCGCCGTCGACCACCACCATGTCGGCCAGCTTGCCGGGCGCGATGGTGCCCAAATCCGGGATGCCGGTCATCTCGCCGCCATATCTGGTGGCCCAGCGGATCACGTCGACCGGGCTGATGCCCACCTGCTCCACATAGCAGGCCAGCTCCTTCGAATAGTCGCCGTGCGGCGCCATGTCGAAGAAGCCGTAATCGTCGCCGGGCACGAACTTCACGCCGCGCGCATTGGCCTCCGGCACCTTCGCCCGCATGTACTCGAAGTCCTCCTCGTCGTAATACTCGGCGCCCTCGAGGCTCGGATCGTCCTTCGACAGCCAGGGCGTGTACATGCTGGGCAGCACGAAGCGGTTGTTGGCGATCAGCGCCTCGATCACCTCGTCGTTCATCCAGTCGGCGTGGTCGATGATGTCGACGCCGGCCCTGATGCACTTCAGCACCTGCTCGACGCCGCAGACATGCGCCCGGGTGCGCGCGCCGCGCTCGTGCGCCGCGTCGGAAGCCGCCTTCAGCTCCTCGTATGTCATCTCGCGGCAGCTGCGCATGGCGTGGCCCTGGGCGGCGAACAGCTTGACGATCCGGGCCCCGCGCTCGATCTCGCGGATCGCCGCGTCGCGGAAATCGTCCGGGCCCCAGCATTTCAGCCACGGCACGCCCTCGGCCGGCTCGTCCTCGGTGACCTTGGGCGACAGCGCCCGGCTCGACGGGATCAGCCGCGGCCCGGTGACCACGCCGGCGTCGATCGCCTCGGCCAGCCTGCCGTCGACGTCGTGGAACGTGCCCGCGCCCACCACGCTGGTGTAGCCGGCCCGCAGCGCCTTCTGGACGTTGGACAGCGCATAGAGCGCCAGCTGGGTCGGCGGCGCGCCCATCGGCACCTTGTCGCCGCCGACGCTGTAGGCCGCGTGGTAATGGCCGGAAACCATGCCGGGCATGAGCGTCATGCCGTGCAGGTCGACGGCAGTGTCGCCAGCGCGCGGCGCCGCGGCGCCCTGGGTCACCTCGGTGACCCGCTCGCCATCGATGACGATGGTGGTGTTGGGCCGCGACGGGTTGTCGCCGTCGAGCAGGTTGGCGTTGCGGAATACGATACGGCTCATGGCCCCTTCTCCCCGTTGATCGGAGGCAAACTGTCGCCCAATGCTAGAATTGTTCGGACATGCGTTCAATGACGCAGGTTAAGCAAGGATGCAGGTTTTCCATTCCCTCTCCCCTTGGGAGAGGGTCAGGGTGAGGGGCGTTGTCGATGCCGTACACCGGCCCGAATCCCTTCCCGCACATCGCCCCTCACCCTCCCACGGCCTGCGGCCGCGGGCCCCTCCCTCTCCCAGAGAACGAGGGATTTTAGCTGTAATCGAACTTCTGGCCGCTCAAATCGACCGGGCCCTGGTAGAGGCGCGAATAGCGGCGCGACTTGAACTTCCATTTGCCGTCCTCGCGCACGACCTCGTCGTTATAGCAGCCATAGACCCGGAACGAGGTGCCGTCGGTGGTGCCCAGGATTTCCGTGACGTAGGAGCGGCAGGTGCCCTTGTCGCCGTTCACCTCGACGATGGCCGGCTGCACCAGGAACACCGCGAACGGGAAGCCGGCCATGGCGCCTTCCCAGGTCTTGCGGATGTTGTCGCGCCCGCGCACCGGCTCCTCGCGCAGATACCACTCGCCGTCCTTGGCCCAGGTGGCCGACCAGTCGTCGGCGTTGTGGCGCATCACCGCGTCGGCATAACGCTGCGGCAGCATCTGGATCTCGAGAATGTCCTCGGCAACGCTCATCGGTCTCTCCCCTTCATGGATGAATGTTTTCGGAAGGGACGTTAGCGCAGCCGCCCGGCCACTTCCAGCCTTCAGGACGACCGGCCTTAAGCCGAGGGACCGCTTCCCCGCCGCTTCGATACCGAATAGGCTGGCGCGCGGGACCGTTTACACACCATGCAAAGGGGAGCACGCATGTCCGACCGCAGCGCGGAGACCATCGCCGACTTGCACGAGATCGAATACCTGCAGCGGCTCTACGCCAAGGCCACCGACAAGCTGGGCAAGAAGGATCCGGCGCTGCGCGCGGAAGGCCGGCAGATCTACCACCGCATCTTCGCCCCCGACGCCAAGGTGCGCACCGCGGACACCGGCAGCAACCTGGAGGCCAACGGCCCCGACGGCTGGGCGGACGTGGCCCAGAACGCCCTGGCGCAGTACATCGGCACCCAGCACCTCATCGGCACCCAGCTGGCCGAGGTGAACGGCGACCAGGGCACGCTGGAAAGCTACCTGAACGCCTGGCACAAATACCCGGACAATTCGGTGTACTACTTCCTCGGGACGTACCTCTCGAAGGTCCGGCGCGGCAAGGACGGCTGGCAGATCTACGACATGACCCTCAGGCTGGACACCAGCGGGATCGTGCAGACGACGTAGGGGGTGGCGAGAGTCCAGATCACAACTCAACTAGAGACCATCGGGGTCTTCCACTTCGAAGCCGCTCAATATAAGAAGCACATCACACGCTTTGCCGACCGAAAAGGCGCTTGGCCGTTCAGAACGGCCATACTCAGCAATGTTGGGAGTGATACGGCTCAGGCCAGAGGGATTGCCAGTTCCCTGATTTGAAAGTCATATTCCCAAAGAGGGAATTTGATGATGGCAATTTTAGGTCAGGAACCTGAACCGCTTCCCGAGGTGCCAGCCGCGGATGGCTTCTCTTTCAAGTCTCTACGGGCGGCACTGGAGGCAGCGCGCAGCAAGCTGCTGGACCGCTCGCTAAGAAACAAGCTTATTCACACCAATGTAAGTTCAACTAAGGCACGCCATGTGCGGGTCGTAGACGAAAAATCGGTCGAGACCTTTGCGACTCTTCGATCAGGAAAGAGCATGACGTTCTCGCCTGGGCTGCCGAGCCGATCAGGTAACGATGATGCCGACGACGAAATTTACGTTCCTGCAGTCGAGGAATTGGACGCGGAAGGACGCGCGCCTCGACATCGTGATCTAAAGCTCCAGACGCGGCTCACTCCCGAAGGCCTCCAGCGGAAGCTGCTCAGCCTCTATCATGAGGGGCAAACGCTTGAGGAGGAACAGGGTGTCAACGTCCTATATCTCGCTCTGGGGTTTCTCAAATGGCGCGAGGCCAAACGATCTGAAATCGATCGTTACGCGCCGCTGGTGCTTCTGCCGGTTGAACTCATCCGCGACGGCGCACGAGATCGCTTTAAGCTGAAACTCCGCCATGATGATCTCTTTACGAATGTGAGTCTTCAGGCGTGGCTCAAAGAGCAATTTGGCATCGATTTCCCAGAGCTCAATGACACTGATGACCTATCGATAGAAGCGTATCTTCGCGCTGTGAGATCGGCCATTGGAATTCGGGAAGGTTGGGCGGTTGAGGAAGACGAGATCCTCCTGGGCTTCTTTTCATTTCCCAAATTCTTGCTCTGGCGGGACCTTGATCCGGCAAACTGGCCAAACGCTGACCATCTCCTCGCCCATCCCCTGCTGACCAAAATTCTGGTGCGGGAAGATGAA
>JBFWZH010000026.1:0-62081 GCA_050185585.1 Sphingomonadales bacterium
GCTCGTCCGAGCAGGCCTCGAAAAGCCGAATGAAAACATCGGCTTTGACCCAGTCCCGGTAGCGCCTGTAGACGGTGTTCCAATTGCCCAGGGAGACTGGAAGGTCTCGCCATGGACTTCCCGTCCGTACGATCCAAAGCACCGCTTCGACAAAGCGCCGGTTGTCACTGCCACTGCGCCCGGGGTCCGTCGGCTTCCCCAGACAGTGCGGCTCCATTTTCGCCCATTGGGCGTCCGTCAGTACGTAGCGTTCCATCCAAAGCTTGAATCACATTCAAGCCTCAGGGGGAATCCTGAATCTCAACAGGCCCTAGTCCATTAATATGGTGTGGCCATGCGCATATCCGTGACCGATGCCAAAGGTCAGCTTACCGATCTCGTTCGGCGTGCCGAAGCCGGCGACGACGTCATCCTGACCCGCCATGGCCATGAAGTGGTGCGCCTCGTCCCGATAAAGGCGCCGCTGAACCGGGAACGGCGCATGGCACTGCTCAATGAGATCATGGAAGCTGGCGCCGCCAAGGCGACGCCGGGACCTGACGCCGCCCGTAGCCAGGACTTCCTTTACGATGACTTCGGCCTTCCGACGTGATCGGTTCGGTCGTCCGACGTGATCGATGTAGACACATCTGCAGTCATGGCGATGGTGCTGAAGGAAGCCCAGGCCACTGCCTGCGCCAAGGCTGTCGCGGACGATGAACAGGTTCTGATATCGGCAGGAACCCTCGCCGAATTGCTGATCGTGGCCGCTGGTCGAGGCGTGGCCGAGGAAGCTCTGCGAACGGTGGAGGAACTTGGCTTCGAGGTCGTTGCTGTTACGGCACCATCGGCTCTTCGTGTCGCGGAAGCTTATCGTCGCTGGGGCAAGGGCTATCATCCGACTGCACTGAATTTTGGGGATTGCTTCGCCTACGAGTTGGCGCGGGAACGGGAATGCGCTCTGCTGTTCGTCGGAAAGGACTTCGCGCGAACGGATGTGGAAAGCGTCCTGTAAAGAAAAAAAGGGGCCGGCCCTGCGGCCGACCCCTTCTCGAATTGGCTCCCCGGGTCGGACTCGAACCAACGACCTAGCGATTAACAGTCGCGTGCTCTACCAGCTGAGCTACCGGGGACCAGTGGTCAGCTCCGGGGTGGTGCCCGGAGCGGCGTGTGTTTAGCAAAGCCGGTTGGCGTTGCAAAGCACGTTTTGGCTCTGATCAGGATTTTAGACGCCTGAAGAGACTTGGAGGCGACGGCCGGAATCGAACCGGCGTACACGGATTTGCAGTCCGCTGCGTCACCACTCCGCCACGTCGCCGCCTGTGGTGCAGGGGGCGCTCTATAGCAGAGCAGGGCAGGCCCGACAATCGTGTGATTGTCAGGGTGAGGCGCGGGCGATATAAATCCGGCGCAACACACGGCGCGGCGGGGGCTCGGCCCCGCGCTCGCCCCCTGAGCAGGATTTTCCGATGACCGACTTCGCGGCCGCGCGCAAGCAGATGGTGGATTCCCAGCTGCTGCCCAACAAGGTGACCGACGCCCGCCTGATCGAGGCCATGTCGGCGGTCCCGCGCGAGGCTTTCCTGCCGGCGAGCCTTCGCGGCGTAGCCTATGTGGACGAGGACGTTCAGGTCGCGCCGGGACGCTACGTGATCGAGCCCATGGTGTTCGCCCGGCTGCTGCAGGCGGCGGCGATCCGGCCGACGGACGTGGTGCTCGACCTGGGCTGCGCCACCGGCTATTCGGCCGCGGTCCTGGCGCGCCTTGCCGGCGTCGTGGTCGCCATCGAGGAAGACGCCGCCCTGGCCGCCAAGGCCACGGAAGGGCTGGAGGCGGTGGGCGCCGAGAATGCGGCGGTGATTTCCGCGCCGCTCAACGCCGGCTACGCCGCCCAGGCGCCCTACGACGTCATCGTGCTGCAAGGTTCGGTCGAGGAAGTGCCAGCCGCGCTGCTCGAACAGCTCGCCGAGGGCGGGCGCCTCGCGGCGGTGATCGCCGGCCGCGGCATCGGCAAGGCGACGCTCTTTACGCGTGACGACGGTGTGGTCGGCCAGCGCCAGCTTTTCGACGCGGGGCTTCCCGCGCTGCCAGGGTTCGCCCGCGAAGCCGGTTTTGTGTTTTAGCCGGGCAAAAGGGCTCGTATGGTATCGCCGGACCACGCGCGTGAACGGGCGCGTGCAAGGGAGGAGTCGGCTCATTTGAGTACCGCGCAGTTTACCAAGCGTCTGGCCTTCGGCGTTGCCGCCATCGCGCTCGGCGTCACGCCGGCGCAGGCCGAATCCCTCAGGGAAGCGCTTGCCACGGCCTACCAGAACAATCCCATCCTCGAAGCCCAGCGCGCCAGCGTGCGGGCCGAGGACGAGAACGTGTCGCAGGCGCTTTCCGGCTATCGCCCGACGATCAGCGGCTCGGCCACGATCGCCAAGGAGCGCAGCCGGAACTTCTTCGATCCTGCCGGCGGCAAGCAGACACTGACGCCCGTATCGGCGGTCGTCGCCGCCGAGCAGCCGCTGTTCCGCAGCTTCCGCACCTACAACGCGGTCAAGGAAGCCAAGACGCAGGTCAAGGCGGCGCGCAGCGACCTCGCCTCGACCGAGCAGGATATCCTGCTCGCCACGGTCGCCGCCTATATGGACGTGCTGCGCGACCAGGCCGTGCTCGATCTCCGCCAGAACAACGTCCAGGTGCTCGACCGTCAGCTCGGCGCCTCGCGCGACCGGTTCGAGGTCGGCGAGATCACCCGCACGGACGTCGCCCAGTCCGAGGCGCGCAAGTCGGGCGCCATCTCCAGCCGCACCGCGGCCGAGGCCGACCTGAGCGCGAGCCGTACCGCTTACGAGCGCGTCGTGGGCAACGCGCCGGGCAGCCTGGAGCAACCGGAGCCGATGGGCGCGCTGCCCGACAGCGAGGCCCGGGCCACCGAGATCGCGCTCGCCGAAAATCCCGACCTGAAGGCGGCGCGGCTGGAGGAAGAGGCTGCGCGCCAGGCGATCAACACGGCGAAGTCGGATCTGGGGCCCGAGTTCGGTCTCGTCGCCCAGTACGAGTATCAGGAAGACCAGTTCGTCAGTGGCTTCTCGGCGACCACGGGCAGCATCATGGCTCGCGCCACCGTGCCGATCTATGCGGCGGGCGTCACCAGTTCGCGCATCCGCCAGGCCAAGCAGATCAGCTCCCAGCGCCGCATGCAGGCCATCGAGACCGAGCGGGAGATCCGCGAGGCGGTCTCCAACGCCTGGGAGCGGTTGCGGGCCGCCCGCGCCATCATCGAATCAAGCAAGGCGCAGGTCGACGCCAACAAGATCGCCCTCGAGGGCGTTCGCCAGGAACAGGAAGTGGGCTCGCGCACAACCCTCGACGTGCTCGATGCGGAACAGGAGGCGCTCGACGCCGAGGTTGAGCTGGTCCGCGCCCGCCGCGACGAGTATGTCGCCGCCTTCCAGCTGCTGTCGGCCATGGGCCGCGCCACCGCCGAGGCACTGAACCTGCCCGTCGAGCGTTACGACCCGGAGCGCTATTACGACCATGCCACGGGTAGCTGGTTCGGATGGGGCACCGGCGACTGACGATCAGTTCATCGTAAGAATCCGAATCACGCCATAAGCGACGGCAACTAAAAGTTTTTGAATGTCCCCCTGCCACTCCGAGGCAACCCGGCGTATAGTGTCCATCGAGCGCTTCCGGCGCCCGGCGTATTCTCAAATCGTCCACGAGATGGGTCATGAGCAAAGCTGACAGCAGACCTACGGAAGAAATGCCGATGGAGGACATCCTGGCCTCCATTCGCAAGATGATCGCCGAGGAGCAGAACGTGATGGACGACACCCGCGCCGATCGGCAGGGCGGCCTTCCATCGGAAGAGACGACGGCCGACGACGAGGTGCTGGATCTTGTCGACGAGCTTCCCGAAGACGGCATGGTGGTCGACGAGAATTCGGCGCCTGCCGATCCGCCCCAGCCATGGGAGATGCCGCCGGCGGACGGCGTGGTCGACCCCGCGGGCGAGCCGGCCGAGGATCCGTTGAGCCTCGACACCGAATTCGCCATCGATGACGACAACCCGGCGCCCGCCGAGACCGCTGCCGCGCCGCCCGCCGGGGACGATGCCGCGTGGAGCCCGATGGAGTCCCGGCCGTTGTCGCCGGAGCCGATTATGGTCGGCCTCGAGGTGCTGCCCGACGACGAGGAGCCCGACGAGGGCGAACCCGACATGCGGGATTTCCCGCGTTTCCTGGACGAGAGCCCGCAGACGGTCGACGAGTTTCCGACGCTCGGCGATCCTGACGACAGCGTCGTCGATCCCGTGACCGCGGAGACCGTGGACACGACCGACGACATGGCCCAGACACCGCATGAAGAGGTAGTATCGATGGATGCCCCGCAGGAACGGATCCTGTCTCCCGAAGCCGCCGTCAAGACCAGCGCGGCGTTCGATGCGCTCGCCCAGACCCTGATTTCGGGCTATGACGGCGATGCCAACACGCTCGAGGGCGTTGTGCGCGCGATGCTGAAGCCGCTGTTGAAGGAGTGGCTGGACGCCAACCTGCCGCGGATCGTTGAGGACATCGTCCAGACCGAAATCCGCCGGCTCGCCCGCTGATCTCTGGCATCGCGGTTCGTTTCCCGGTACAAACCCGGCCGAATCCGAGTTCTGTCGAGAAGCGTGTCCGAGATGCTGGATAAAGTCTTTCGACCCGCCGAGGTCGAACCCGAGATCTACGCCGAATGGGAAGGGGCGGATGCCTTCGCCTGCGGCAAGCGGCCGGACGCCAAGCCCTACACCATCGTCATCCCGCCGCCCAACGTCACCGGCAGCCTGCATATGGGCCACGCGCTCAACAACACGCTGCAGGACGTGCTGGTGCGTTTCGAGCGCATGCGCGGCCGCGACGTGCTGTGGCAGCCGGGGACCGACCATGCCGGCATCGCCACGCAGATGGTGGTCGAGCGCCAACTGGCCGAGCAAGGCAATGTCCGTCGCCAGGACATGGGCCGCGAGGAGTTCCTGAAGCGGGTCTGGACCTGGAAGGAAGAGTCCGGCGGCACCATCATCAACCAGCTCCGGCGGCTCGGCGCCAGCTGCGACTGGTCGCGCGAGCGGTTCACCATGGACGAAGGCCTCAGCGAGGCCGTGCTCAAGGTGTTCGTCGACTGGTACCGCGCCGGCCTGATCTACAAGGACAAGCGGCTGGTCAATTGGGACCCCAAGCTGCTGACCGCGATATCGGACCTCGAGGTCGAGCCGAAGGAGATCAAGGGCAGCCTCTGGCATTTCCGCTATCCGATCGCGGATGAACCCGGCCGGTTCATCGTCGTCGCGACGACCCGCCCCGAGACCATGCTGGGCGATACGGCCGTGGCCGTTCACCCCGACGACGAGCGTTACAGGGACCTGATCGGCAAGATGGTCGAGCTGCCGCTCACCGGTCGCCGGATCCCGATCGTCGCCGACAGCTATGCCGATCCGGAGACCGGCTCGGGCGCGGTGAAGATCACGCCCGCCCACGATTTCAACGATTTTGAGGTGGGCAGGCGGCATGACCTGCCGATGATCAATATCCTCGATGCCTCGGCGCACCTCAACGAGAACGTGCCCGAGGCTTATCGCGGCATGGAACGTTTCAAGGCCCGCGCGAAGGTGATCGAGGACCTGGACGCGCTCGGACTCGTCGAGAAGATCGAGGAACATGTCCACATGGTGCCGCACGGCGACCGCAGCGGCGTGGTCATCGAGCCGTGGCTGACCGACCAGTGGTATGTGGACGCGGCGACGCTCGCGAAGCCGGCCGTAGAAGCCGTCGAGCGCGGCCAGACCGTGTTCGTGCCGCGCAACTGGGAAAAGACCTATTTCGAGTGGCTCCGCAACATCCAGCCCTGGTGCATCTCGCGTCAGCTGTGGTGGGGTCACCAGATTCCGGCCTGGTACGGCCCGGACAATCAGGTGTTCGTCGCCCTGACCGAGGCGGAGGCCTCCGAGCAGGCGCGCGCCCACTATGGCAGGGATCAGGAACTCAAGCGCGACGAGGACGTGCTCGACACCTGGTTCTCCTCGCAGCTCTGGCCGTTCTCGACCCTGGGCTGGCCCGAGCAGACGCCCGAGCTGAAGCGCCACTACAAGACCGACGTGCTGGTTACAGGCTTCGACATCATCTTCTTCTGGGTCGCCCGGATGATGATGTCGGGCATCTATTTCATGCAGGACGTGCCGTTCCACACGGTCTACATCCATGCGCTGGTCCGCGACGAGAAGGGCCAGAAGATGTCGAAGTCCAAGGGCAACGTCATCGACCCGCTGCAGCTGATCGACGAATACGGCGCCGACGCGCTGCGCTTCACCCTGACCGCCATGGCGGCGCAGGGCCGCGACATCAAGCTGTCCAAGCAGCGGGTGGAAGGCTACCGCAACTTCGGCACCAAGCTGTGGAACGCCTACCGCTATTGCGGGATGAACGATGCGCTCGATGCCGCCGGCTTCGATCCGTCCTCGGCAAGGCAGCCGGTCAACAAGTGGCTCGCCGCCAAGGTCGCCGATACGGCCCGCGCGGTCACCGAGGCGCTCGAAGCCTACCGCTTCAACGAGGCGGCGGGCGCGCTCTACCAGTTCGTCTGGGGCGATTTCTGCGACTGGTACCTGGAATTCACCAAGCCGCTGCTCGGCGGCTCCGACGAGGCCGTGAAGGCCGAGACGCGCGGCACCACTGCCTGGGCCATGGAGCAGATCCTGCGGCTGCTTCATCCCTTCATGCCGTTCATCACCGAATATCTGTGGCGGCAGACCCACGGCGACTTGCTGATCCTGGCCGATTGGCCGGCGCCGCGGACCGATCTGGCCGATGCGGCGTCCAGCCGCGAGATCGAGGGTGTGATCGACCTTATCACCCGGGTCCGGACCGTCCGCACCGAAATGAATGTGCCGCCGGGCGCGAAGATCGCGGTGGCCGTCCAGCAGGCGGAAGCCGGCGCCTTCAGCACGCTGACCGATACGGCCGCCGTGCTGCAGCCGGTGATCGCGCGGCTGGCGCGCATCGACCGGGTCGACACGGTCGCGGCATTTCCCCGCGGCACCGTGCAGATTCCGGTGGGGGATGCGACGCTGGGCCTGCTGCTGGCCGACGTGATCGACTTCGAAGCCGAGAAGGCGCGGCTCCGCAAGGAGATCGAGAAGGCGAGCAAGGAAATGGCTGGTCTCGACGGCCGCCTCAACAACCCCGGCTTCATCGCCAAGGCGCCGGAAGCAGTGGTCGAGGAGCAGCGCGAACGGCGCGCCGAGGTGGCCCAGCAGGTCGATACGCTCGCCGAAGCCATAGCTCGTCTCGAGAGCCTCGCCTAGCAAGGTTTCCCTTTCAGGAACTTACAGCCCTTCCGCCGCGTTGGATCAGGGTCGGGTGTCGCGCCGGGGACAGGTGTCAGCGCGTCCTCCGGACGATCTGGGGGACGTGGATGAGGGCTCCACATGAATGGTGAAACGTCACCGGGGCGGACGTTTCTCGCCGGGCGCGCCGGCGAGGCCATCGCGCGCCACGACTGGACCGGTACGCTCGGGCCCATCGAGACGTGGCCGGCAAGCCTGCGTGCCATGCTCGGCTCCATGCTGCATTCCCAGTTGCCCAGCGTGATCTACTGGGGCCCGGATTTCCGCATGCTGTTCAACGACGCCTGGGCGGCGATTCACGTCGCGCGCAAGGACTATGCGCTGGGCATGCCTGGCTCGAAGGTCTGGGAGCCGATCTGGCCGTTCCTGGGCGGGCAACTCGGCGCCGTCATGGCGACCGGACAGGGCATCGCCATTCCCAATCAGGCCGTGCCCATCGAGCGGGACGGACAGGAAGAGACAACCTATTGGACATACAGTCTTACGCCGCTTTTTTCAGATGACGGAAGCGTTGGCGGGGTGATCAGCCAGGGCTACGAGGTCACCGAACAGTCGCGCTTCGAGGCAGCCCTCCGCGAGAGCGAGGAGCGGCTGCAGCTGGCGCTCGGCGCGGCCTATATCGGCACCTGGGATTACGATCCTGTCACCGACACGCTTCGCTGGGACGACCGGTGCAAGGCCATGTTCGGGCTGCCGGCCGACGCGGAGGTGACCTACTCCGGGACCTTTCTCGCGGGACTCCACCCGGACGACAGGGACGCGACCCACCAGGCTGTGACCTTCGCGCTGTCGCCCGAAGGTCCGGGCACCTACGACGTGGAATACCGTACGGTGGGGCTGCGGGACGGCGTGGAACGATGGGTCGCCGCGACCGGTGAGACGATCTTCGAGGAAGGAATAGCGGTGCGGTTCATCGGCACCGTGATGGACATCACCGAGCGCAGGCGTGCCGAGGAAGCGCTCGCCCGTTCCCGCGAGGCACTCGGCGAGGAAAGCCGGCTGCTGGAAATTCTCAACCGAACCGCCGACGAGGTCGCCGCGGAACTGGATCTGGACCGTCTTGTCCAGATCGTGGTGGACGCGGGCGTGGCGCTGACCGGCGCGAGGTTCGGCGCGTTCTTCTACAACGTCCACGACGGACAGGGCGAAAGTTACATGCTCTACGCCCTATCCGGCGCGGACCGGCGCGACTTCGACGGTTTCGGCATGCCGCGGGCGACGGCACTTTTCTCGCCGACCTTCCGGGGCGAGGGGATTATCCGCTCCGACGACATCACCCTCGATCCCCGCTATGGCCGCAACAAGCCGCATGAGGGAATGCCGAAGGGACACCTACCGGTCAGGAGTTATCTCGCCATACCCGTCACGTCGCGGTCCGGCGAGGTGATCGGCGGACTTTTCTTCGGACATGACGAGGCCGGTGTATTTTCCGCCCGGGCCGAGCGCCTCATGTCGGGCCTCGCCGGCCAGGCCGCGATCGGCATCGACAATGCCCGGCTGTTCCAGGCGTCCCAGCGGCTGAACCAGACGCTCGAGGGACAGGTGGCGGAACGCACCGCCGCCCTTCGGCGGCGCGAGGCCCAGCTTCGTTCCATCTTCGAGAGCAGCTACCAGTACATGGGGCTGCTGGCGCCGGACGGCACGCTGCTCGAAGCGAACCAGACATCCCTCGAGGGTATCGACGGCACGCTGGCCGAGGTGGCCGGCAAGAAATACTGGGAGACACCGTGGTTCTCCTCGACACCAGGCATGTCCGACACCATCCGGGCCTCGTTCGGCCGCGCCGCCAACGGCGAAACCGTTCGGCAGGAAATCGTTCTCGACCTTCCGACCGGCCAGCGCGCCTTCGACTTCGCCATGCGGCCGGTTCTCGACGGCGAGGGAGCGGTGGTCGCGGTCGTCCCGGAAGCGGTGGAACTGACCGAGCGACGGCGTGCCGAGGAATTGCTGCGCCAGTCCCAGAAGATGGAGGCCGTCGGTCAGCTGACCGGTGGAATCGCCCACGACTTCAACAACATGCTCGCCGTGATCATGGGCAACCTCAACCTCATGCAGCGGCGGCTGGCCAAGGGTTCGACCGATGTGGACCGCTATGTGGACGCCGCCATGGAAGGTTCCCGGCGCGCCGCGTCCCTGACCCAGCGCCTGCTGGCCTTCTCCCGCCGCCAGCCGCTGGCGCCGGTGGCGATCGATCCGGGTAAGATGCTGTCCGGCATCTCGGCGTTGCTCGCCAGCTCGCTGGGGGAAACGATCCGGATCGAGATCGGGGCGGCTCCGGATGTCTGGCTGGTGCACGCCGATCCCAACCAGCTCGAGAACGCGTTGCTCAACCTGGCGGTCAACGCCCGAGACGCCATGCCCGAAGGCGGCAGCCTCGCCGTAGACTGCGGCAATGTCCGGATCGGGGCGAGGGAAGCCCTCGACAACGACATGACGCCGGGGGATTACGTCATGATCGCCGTGAGGGATACCGGTACCGGCATGGCGCCGGAGGTTCTGGCCCGGGCCCTGGAACCGTTCTTCACCACCAAGGGCGTCGGCACCGGCACGGGGCTGGGGTTGAGCCAGGTATTCGGCTTTGCCCGGCAATCGGGCGGCTATCTCAAGCTTGAGTCCGAACCGGATCGCGGCACCATCGTGAGGCTGTACCTGCCGCGCTTCGAGGGCGAGGCGGAGCGCGACAAGGCGCCCGCGCCGGCGTCGCCCGGCTTGGTGGCAGGCAGCGAGAAGGTTCTGGTGGTCGAGGACGAGGCGAGCGTTCGCCAATACTCAGTCGAGGCGCTGCGCGAGCTCGGCTACACCGTTATCGAGGCAGCCAGCGCCGCCGAGGCACTGAGCGCGATCGCCGACGGCCTGGAGGTCAGCCTGCTGTTCACCGATGTGGTCATGCCCGAAATGACCGGCCCGCAGCTCGCCGATCAGGCGAAGGCATTGCTGCCCGGCCTGAAGGTCCTCTACACCACGGGCTATACGCGCGACGCCGTCACGTCCGGCGGCGCGTTCGATCCGGGCACCCAGTTCCTGCAAAAGCCGTTCAGCGTCGAGCAGCTTTCAGCGAAGGTTCGTTCCGCGCTCGACGGGTAGGACGGTCGAAGAACCCTTGAATCCGCGACTGCGCAACCGGCCCGCGATGATGCTATTGTTTCGCCTGCGATTGTTGAGGGGGAAGAGATGGGCGGATTTCGCGTTCTGACGTCGTGGTGGTGTCGCGTACTGCTCGCCGCTTCTCTGTTCGCGGGGCTTCCGGCCTCGGCGGCGACGGTCCAGATCGTGCCGGGGGTCAGTATGGAGGTGGAGGCGCCGGCCGGACAGTGCCTGGTCGAGCCGTCCGCCCACCAGTTCGACGCCGCGTATTTCGCGACCATGCAGCGGCTCTATGTGGGCAGCAACAATTTGCTCGCCTATTTCATCCCGTGCGACGCGCTGGCCAGCCTGCGTCAGGGTGTGGCGTATCCGCTCGCCGCATGGACCGTGGTGCTGCTGCCGCTTTCGGGCGGGCAGGTCATGGCGGCCACCGGCTACACGAGGCCGCAAGCCCTCGACGAGTTGGCGAAGGCCGCCGGCGGCAATTCCCTGCAAGGCTATCTGGACGGTCAGAAGGGCGCGATCGAGAGCCGCGTCGCCCAGGTCATCGAGAGCGACGCCTACCAGATGAACCAGCTCAAGAGCCTTGGCGTGCTCGCACGCGACGAGGCGGGCCTCTATTCAGGACTGCTGATGACCCAGATGATCGGCGGCCAGATGGAGGAAATCGCCTGCGTGTTCGGCATGACCCTGGTCAATGGCTATATCGTCACGCTGAACATCTATCGGCCCTATGTGGATCCGGCGACTTTCAGCGAAATGGTCGACGACCTGAAGGCGCGGATGGCCGGGCTGGTCGCTGCGAATGACGATGCCACGACCGCTTCGTCCGCCACGCCCGCCGCCCCGGGCGCGCCGCTCGGCGATTTTCAGCCCCTGGCGGACGATATGGACACGACCGCATCTTCGGCGGATGGAGGCCAGATGCTCCTCGTCATCGGCGGCGGCATCGCGGTGGTGCTGATCGGCGGCCTGATCGGATTTTTCGTCACTAGGCGCAGGCCGGAGCAGGGCTAGCGGCCGCGCAGCCGACGCAGGATCAGCCGCTCGGCATAGAGCAGCGCCGTGTAGAGCAGCGCGCCCATGATCGCGAGGATGAACACGGCCGCGAAAGTGCGGGCGGTCTGGTACCGGTAGGCCGATTCCTGGATGCGCCACGCGAGGCCCTGTGTGCCGCCCGAGCCGGCGACGAATTCGGCGACCACCGCGCCGATCACGGCGAGGCCGCCCGCCACCTTGTGCCCCTCGAGCACGAACGGCACGGCCGAAGGCATCCGCAACCGCCACAGACGCTGCAGCCGGTTGGCGCCGTAGAGGTCGAACAGCCGCTCCAGGTCCGGATCGGCCGCCTTGAGACCCGTCAGCGCACCGGAAAAGATCGGAAAGAACGCCACGATCACCGCCAACGCGACGACCGCGCGGTTGGGATGCTCCAGCCCCGCCCAGATCGCCACTTGCGGCGCGATGGCGATTACCGGCGTGACCTGCAGCGCCACGGCGATGGGTTGTACCGCCTTTTCCAGCAGCCCGTTGAGGCTGACGACCAGCGCCGTGCCGCAGGCGAGGATGCTGGCGATGACCAGCGCCTGCAGCGCCATGCTCAGCGTGATCCAGGCCGAAGGCAGCAGGACGGCCGCGCCGGACAGGGCGGCGGCGGCCACCTCCGAAGGCGGCGGCAGGAAGAAGCGGGGAATGTCGAGCGCCCGGCAGATCGCTTCCCAGAAGGCCAGCAGTCCCGCGATCAGCAGGAACGGTGCGGCGTGCTCGGCCACCCGCCTCACGCCGCGCGTCCCATGCTGGCCGCCAGGTCGCGGGACACGGCCTCGGCCATCCGGCGGAACGGCTCCGTGGTTCGGAAATGCGCCGGGCGAGGGAAATCGGCATTTCCCGCAAGCTCGCTGTAGGTCCGGCCCGGCCCTGCGCTCATCACCACGATGCGCGACGCCATGTAGACCGCTTCCTCGACATTGTGGGTGACGAAGACGATGGCAGGCCCGCTGCGGACCCAGAGGTGATGGATGTCCTCGGCCAGGTCGCGTCTGGTGATCTCGTCGAGCGCCGCGAACGGTTCGTCGAGCAGCAGCAGCCGGGGCTCGGTGACGATGGCGCGGGCGAGCGAGACCCGCATCGCCATCCCGCCGGACAGCTGCGCCGGCTTGGCGTCGGCGGCGCCTGCCAGGCCCACCTGGTCCAGCGCGTCCAGCGCCCGCCGCCGCGCCTCGGCGCCGTCGATGCCCTCAAGGTCCAGCGGCAGCGCCGCGTTGCGCAGCGCCGTCGCCCACGGCATCAGGGTAGGGGACTGGAACACGACGGCGGTCTCGCCGCGGCCCGGCGTGCGGCGCACCTCGCCCTGCGTGGGCTGCTCCAGCCCGGCCAGCAGCCGCAGCGCGGTGCTCTTGCCGCACCCCGAAGGACCGACCAGCGCGACGATCTCGCCTGCCTTCACCTCGAGGTCGAACGGCCCGAGCGCCTTGCCGCGTCCGGGATACTCGACCTCGACGGCGGACAGGCTGGCGACGGCCATCACGGTGCGGCAGGCGGAAGGAATTCCAGGGTGTAGGCGCCCCTGTAGTCCATGTCCTCAGGGTAGACCCCCTGACCGGACGCGATGGCGAAGAACTCCTGCCAGCGGGCGTCGGTCATGGCGCCGGGCACTGCGGCGGCATCGCTCGACTGAACAATGCCGTACGCCTTCATCTTCTCACGCGCTTGCGCCAGCAGGTCGGCGGTCATCTCCGGGTTGTCCTTCAGGATCAGCGCATCCGCCGCCTCCGGGTCCCCGTCAAGGTACGACGCCCAGCCAGCCGCGCTCGCCTCGACGAAGGCGCGCACGGCCGCCGGATTGTCGGCGATCACCTTGTCGGAAGCCAGCACCATGGCCGCGTAGCCCGGGTAGCCTTCGTCGGCCAGCAGGAACACGGCGGGCTTGAAGCCGGCCTGCTGCTCGATGGTGTAGGGCTCGCTGGTCACGTAGCCCTGCTGCACGGCGCGCTTGTCGGCCAGGAAGGGTCCGGGGGTGAAGGTGTATTTGCGCACCATGTCGTCGGTGAAACCGTACTTGGCCTTCAGCCACACCCAGAAGGCGGTGATCGAGGCGTCGCTGATCAGGATCGGATGCCCCTTCATGTCGGCGATCGACTCGATGCCGGCGCCGGGATGGGCCATCAGCACCTGCGGATCCTTCTGCATGAAGGCGGCGACGGCCTTCACCGGCACCTTCTCGGCCGCCAGGTTGAGGACGATGAAGCTGTTCGAGCCCATGCCCATCTCGACCAGGCCGGCGGCGAGGAGCTGCGGCACGTTCACCGAGGGGCCTCCCTGCAGGATGGTGACGTCGAGGCCGCGCTTCTCGTATTCCCCGGTGGCGAGCGCCTGGTAGAACCCGCCCTGTTCCGCCTGCGCCCGCCAATCGGTGGCGAAGGTGATCTTCGTCCTGGCGGCCGCGGCAGGCGTCTCGTCGTCATTGTCCTGCGAACACGCCGCGGCCAACAGCCCCAGGCAGATAACCCCCAGTAAACGCAGTCCCTTCACGCGAGCCTCCCTCTTGCCCCGGCCAGAATTGCGTCTCAACGGCTTGGCCGCAAGGAGGATTTGGCCTTGCTCACTCTCTCACGACTGTTATCCCGGACTTGTTCCCATGGGCGTCGACTTGGGACGTCTCCACCAGAAACGGTCATCCCCGCCTCGCGCGGGGATCCATCTCACCGCCGGCAAGTTACGAGCAGGCGCGCACCACCGATCCTGCAATGAGCAGGCAACTTGCCCGCATCCGCATGGGTTCCCGCTAGCGCTTCGCTTGGCGGGGATGACAAGCAGGGGAAGTCCAGTCCTCCAGTTGACGCCTATGGGAACACGTCCGAGGTGGCGCCTAAAAGAGGAGTGGAGGAACCCCTAAATATCAATCTCGCACCAGACCGGCGTGTGGTCGGACGGCTTTTCCCGGCCGCGCGGCGTGCGGTCGATGCCCGCCGCCACCAACCGGTCGGCGGCCTGCGGCGACAGCAGCAAATGGTCGATGCGCAGGCCGTGGTCCTTCTCCCAGGCGCCGGCCTGGTAGTCCCAGTAGGAGTAGAGTGGCCCGTGGTGGAACGTCCGGATGGCGTCGGTATAGCCCAGATTCATCAGCTGGCGGAACCGGTTGCGGCTCTGCGGCAAACAGAGGGCGTCGCCGGCGAATGCGGCCGGGCTCCAGACATCCTCGTCCTGCGGGCAGATGTTGTAGTCGCCGCCGAGCACCAGCGGCTCTTCCCAGGTCAGCAGTTCGCGGGCATGCGCCACCAGCCTGTCCATCCAGGCCAGCTTGTAGTCGTACTTCTCGCCGGGTGCTGGATTCCCGTTGGGCAGGTAGATGCAGCCGACGCGCACGCCGCCGGTGAACGCCTCCAGATAGCGCGCCTGCGCGTCCGAGCCGTCGTTGCCGGGCAGTCCCATGGCGACGTCCTCCAGCCGATGCTTCGACAGGATCGCGACGCCGTTATAGGTCTTCTGGCCGTGGGTGGCGATGTTGTAGCCCAAGTCGGCGATCTCCAGGGCCGGAAAGCCCTCGTCGACGACCTTGATCTCCTGCAGCAGCGCCACGTCGGGACTGAATTCCCTCAGCCATTCCAGCAGGCGCGGCAGGCGGACCTTGACCGAGTTCACGTTCCAGGTGGCGATCTTCATCTTGTCCCCATGCAGCCGAAGGGCGGCATGTTAGCAGACGGTCCGCGCCAGCCCAGCCTGTAAGTGGGTCAGGCGCGGTGCATTTCGGAATGGACCACGCCGGCATCGTGGCGCGGCTCGTCGACCGCATGGTCCGGCAGGCGCCGCACCAGATACTGGAGCTGGTCGGTGAACGGGGCGGTGATCGCATGGGGGCGGTTCATCCGCCAGTGCTCGGCATACTGGCGCGCGGCGGCGGCGCTGTCGGCCGCCACGATCATGTGCCGCAGGCGCGCCGGCTTGTCTGGCGTCAGGGCCGCGCGCGGTTCGATCAGCCAGTGCGAGATGGCGGCGATATTGTCCCCGTTGCTCATGCTGTTCTCCCCAATAGGACGTGGCGATCCGGACAAAGGCAGGGACCAGAACACGCGTGTGACCGCTTCGTTCCCTGTTAAGGGTATTGATAGGCGACAAATTTGGCGCTGATGTGACCCCGGCGAGGCTCCTGCCGGCGTCACAAAAAGTTCAATCGCCCCAAAGCGATGAGTGCGTGCGGGATATCCGGGATCGTTTCAGATCGAGAACGAACTGCCGCAGCCGCAGGACGACGTGGCGTTCGGATTGGTGATCTGGAAGCTGGAGCCGATCACGTCCTCGACGAAGTCGATGGCCGCGCCCGCGAGGTAGAGCTGCGACATGGAATCGATCAGCACCACCGCGCCGTCCTTCTCGATCACCAGGTCATCGTCCTGGCGGGCGTCGTCGAAGGTGAAGTCGTAGCGGAAGCCCGAGCAGCCGCCGCCATTCACCGCCACGCGCAGTGCCGTGTCGCCGCCGTCCTCCTGGATCAGCGCGGCGATGCGCCGGGCGGCATTGTCGGTAACGGTTACCAGTTGCGACTCGCTCATCTTATCCCTTAGAACGCCTCTAGCTCGCGGTGGGCCTAATGTAGGCGCACGGACCCTGTTGTCAATCGGAGCCCTCTTGGACCGGATCGCAAAGCCCTATGGCGACGTCGCGCCCTTCGCGTCCCGGCCCGAAGACACGCGCGGGCGGCTGCATCCCGAGGACGAGAGCCCGTTCCGCACCGCGTTCCAGCGCGATCGCGACCGTATCATCCACTCCAAGGCGTTCCGCCGCCTCAAGCACAAGACCCAGGTCTTCGTCTATCATGAGGGCGACTATTACCGCACCCGGCTGACCCACAGCCTCGAGGTGTCGCAGATCGCCCGGTCGATCTGCCGGTTCCTCGGCCTCAACGAGGATCTGGCCGAGGCGCTGGCGCTGGCCCACGATTTCGGCCACCCGCCATTCGGGCATTCCGGCGAGGACGGGCTGGCGCGCGTCATGCAGCCCTTCGGCGGCTTCAACCACAACATCCACTCGCTCAGGCTGTTGACCGGTATCGAGCAGCGCTATGCCGAGTTCGACGGCCTCAACCTGACCTGGGAAACACTCGAGGGTATCGCCAAGCACAACGGGCCGCTGTGCCGGAAGGGGGAGGAAGAGTTCCTCGATCCGCTGCTGCTCGACTACCTGAAGCGGCAGGACCTGGAAATCCACACCTTCGCCAGCGCCGAGGCCCAGGTGGCGGCGCTTTCCGACGATATCGCGTACAACAACCACGATATCGACGACGGGCTGCGGGCCGGCCTGTTCGCCATCGCCGATCTCAACGACTTGCCGCTGATTGGACCGGTCCTGGCGGGGCTTCGGCAGCGCTATCCGGGGTTGGAAGGCTCGCGGCTCAAGCACGAGACCGTCCGGCGCATGATCGACTTGATGGTGAGCGACCTGCTGCGCGAGTCCTGCCGCCGCCTCGATGCCGCGGGCGTGAGGAGTGCCCAGCAGATCCGCGAGCTCGGCGCGCCGGTGATCGCGTTCTCGGACGAGATGAAGGCGCACGAGAAGGTGCTGCGCGACTTCCTGATGTCGCACATGTACCGGCACCCGCACGTGGCCGCCGAGGCCAAGCGGGCCAAGCATGTTGTGGGCGATCTGTTTCACCGCTATATGGCGGAACCCGGCGAACTGCCGGAAGAGCACGAAGCGGCGGTGATGGGCCGGAGCGCCGACGTCGCCGCGCGGGCCATCGCCGACTTCATCGCCGGCATGACCGACCGCTTCGCGCTGATGGAACACGAACGGCTTTTCGGAACCCCGCGACCATGAACATCTTCAACAGCTTCCGCGACAGGATCGCCGCCCGCATCGACGTCCTTGCCGCCGAGGGCAGGCTGCCCGCCGGACTGGACACGTCGCGCATCGTCGTCGAGCCGCCGCGCGACCCGTCACACGGCGACATGTCGACCAACGCGGCCATGGTGCTGGCGAAGGATGCCAGCCTGAAGCCGCGCGACCTTGCCGAGTTGATCGTGGCCGGTCTGGCAGGCGAGGCGGACGTGACCGCGACCGAGATCGCTGGTCCCGGGTTCATCAATTTTCGGTTGAAGAACGAACTCTATACCTCTGTGGTAGAAAAAGTTCTGGAGATCGGCACGTCCTATGGAAACAGCGGCGCCGGCCGTGGAGAGAAGGTCAATGTCGAATATGTCTCGGCCAATCCGACCGGGCCCATGCATGTGGGCCACTGCCGCGGCGCCGTGTTCGGCGACGCGCTCTGCTCGCTGCTCGCCAAGGCGGGATACGACGTCACCCGCGAGTACTACATCAACGACGCCGGCGCCCAGGTCGACGTGCTGGCGCGCTCGGCCTATCTGCGCTACCGCCAGGCGCTTGGCGAGGACATCGGCGAGATTCCCGAAGGCCTCTATCCGGGCGACTATCTGGTCCCTATCGGCGAGGCGCTGGCCAGGCAACACGGCGACCGCTGGCTGAACGCCCCCGAAGTCGACTGGCTGCCGGTGATCCGGCAGTCGGCCATCGATGCCATGATGGCCATGATCCGTGAGGATCTGGCGGCCCTGGGCATCGCCTTCGATGTCTTCACGTCGGAGCGCTCCCTGGTCGAGAAGGGCCAGGTGAACTCTGTGTTGACGGAGCTGGAAGGCCGCGGCCTGATCTATACCGGCGTGCTCGAGCCGCCAAAGGGCAAGCTGCCCGACGACTGGGAGGAACGGCCGCAGACCCTGTTCCGCGCTACCGAATTCGGCGACGACGTGGACCGGCCGCTCAGGAAGTCGGACGGCTCATGGACCTATTTCGCCAGCGATATTGCCAACCACAAGGACAAGTTCGACCGCGGCTTCGCCCAGATGATCGACGTCTGGGGCGCCGACCATGGCGGCTACGTCAAGCGCATGAAGGCGGCGGTCAGCGCCATCACCGGCGGCGAGGGCGAGCTGGACGTGCGGCTATGCCAGTTGGTCAGGCTCACCCGCAATGGCGAGCCGGTGAAGATGTCGAAGCGTTCCGGCAGCTTCGTCACGCTTGCGGAGGTGGTCGAGGAGGTGGGCAAGGACGTGGTCCGCTTCATCATGCTGACCCGCAAGAACGATGCGCCCTTGGATTTCGATTTCGCCAGGGTGGTCGAGCAGTCGCGCGACAACCCGGTGTTCTACGTCCAGTATGCCCATGCCCGCATCCGCAGCGTGTTCCGCAACGTGGCCGAAGCCATGCCGGGAACGGATTTCTCGTTGCAAGCGCTGCGCGGCGCCGATCTCGCGCTGCTGTCCGACGAGGCCGAGATGGCGCTGATGAAGGCGCTCGCCGACTGGCCGCGCGCCGTCGAGGCCGCCGCGCAGGCGCACGAGCCGCACCGGATCGCGTTTTATCTTTATGACCTAGCCGCTTGCTTCCATAGTTACTGGAACAAGGGCAACGAGGATCCGACACTGCGCTTCATCCAGGCAGACGACCCCGCGCTGACCACAGCGCGGCTGGCGTTGATCCAGGCCGCGGGCGTGACCATCGCCTCGGGTCTCGACGTCCTCGGCGTCACGCCGGCGGAGGAGATGCGATAGTGCCATACCGGCCCGACGGCGACTTCCTGCAGGACGACGACTCGCAGTGGGACGTCGAACCCCGGGAGCCGGAAGGCGGGGCGTGGTGGAAGTGGACCGTGGCCGGGCTCAGCCTGGTGCTGTTCGGCGGTGTCATCTGGTATGCCTACCAGTCAGGCAGCGCCGGCCCCATCGGCCCGGTCCGCACCGTCGAGGCCGATCCCACGCCCTACAAGGTCAAGCCGGAGAACCCCGGCGGCGAGATCATCCCCGATCAGGACAAGCTGGTGTTCAACGAGGCGGTTGGACGCGCCACCGATACCGAGGACATCCTCGGCAAGCCTGCCGAGCAGCCCGTGGCCAAGCCGGAATCCGTGCCGGTCCGGAAATTCGTGCCGCCCAAGCCGCCTGCGCCGCCGCCGGTTGCGACCGCGCCCGACACGCTGACCACGCTATCCCAGCAATTGGCGCCTGATACGCCTCCTGCAGCCACCCTTTCGGAACAGGCCGGAAAGCCGGCAGCCCCCGATCCGGCCAAGGTCGCGGCGAAGACCGATGCGGACAGGCCCGCTCCCGTGCCCGTAATCGTGCAGCCGGCTCAGCCTCCGGCCGTGGCAGAACCGGCGAAGGACGCTCCCACCGGTGTGCCGCAGGTCGCCGAGCCCAAGCCCGAGGGCGCCAGGTCCTCGGTAGTGCAGCTCGGCGCCTATGGCAGCGAGGCCGGCGCCATGGAATCGTGGGCGCAGGCGCAGCGTAAGCAGGGCCAGATTCTCGCGGGGCTGACGCCGCAGGTGATCAGGTTCACCGCGCCCGGCAAGGGCGAACTGTACCGCCTCGTGGTCGGTCCCTTCGCCGACCGGAACGCCGCGACGGACGTCTGTGCGCAATTGAAGGCCAATGGACGGGACTGCATCGTCAATGCCAATTGACCCCTCGCTCTGTCCCGCCATCTTCGGCATCGCCGGTCAGACCCTCTCGGACCGGGAGCGCCGGTTCTTCGAGGACGTGAAGCCGTTCGGCTTCATCCTGTTCGCCCGCAACATCGACAATCCCCAGCAAGTGAGGGCGCTGACCGCCGAGCTGAAGCCGCTGGCCGCAGCCAATCCGTGCCCGATCCTGATCGACCAGGAAGGCGGGCGGGTCGCGCGTCTTCGCCCGCCGCACTGGCCGTCCTATCCGCGCGGCGTGGCGTTCGGCCGGCTGTATGAGCTCGATCCCGCTGCCGCGAGGCGCGCTATCTATCTCAACTCCCGGCTCATCGCCGCCGATCTTCACGACCTGGGGATCACCGTCGATTGCCTGCCCGTGCTAGACGTTCCGGCGCGCGGCGGACATGACGTGATCGGCGACCGCGCCTACGCGCGCAAGCCGGAAATCGTCGCCGATCTGGGCCGCGAGGCCTGCGCCGGACTGATCGACGGCGGTGTGCTGCCGGTGATCAAGCACATTCCCGGCCACGGGCGCGCCGCGGCCGACACCCATGTGGAGCTGCCGACCGTGTCGACCCGGTCGGCGACGCTGCGCCGGACGGATTTCGCCCCGTTCAAGGCGCTGCGCGACGCGCCGTTCGCCATGACCGCCCATGTGATCTATGCTGACATCGATCCGGATTATCCGGCGACCACGTCGCGCGAGGTGATCGACGGCGTGATCAGGAAGACCATCGGTTTCGATGGCGCATTGATGTCCGACGACCTCAACATGCAGGCGCTGACCGGCAGCCTCTCCGAACGGGCCTTCGCGGCCCAGCAGGCGGGCTGCGACCTGGCGCTTCACTGCAACGGCGATTACGAGGACATGCTCGCCGTCGCCGCCGGACTTGAGCACGCCTCGCCCGCGGCGCTGCGGCGACTGACCCGGGCCATGAGCTGGCTCGCCGCCCCGAAGCCGTTCGACCGCGAGGCGGGGACCTGGGAAAGGGACGCGCTGCTGGCCCGCGCGGGGGCATGAGCGACACCGTCTACATGATCACGGCCGCCATCATCCCGGTGGTGCTGGCCATCACTCTGCACGAGGTGGCCCATGGCTACGTCGCACGGGAGCATGGCGACCCCACCGCGGCGCAGGCGGGCCGGCTCACCCTCAACCCGCTGCGCCACGTCGATCCGTTCGGGACCGTGATCCTGCCTGGCCTGCTGTTCGTGTCGGGCCTCCCGCCTTTCGGCTTCGCCAAGCCGGTGCCGGTCAATTTCCGCAACCTGCGCAATCCCAAACGCGACATGGTCTGGGTCGCTGCCGCCGGCCCTGCGGTCAACATGCTCATGGCGATCGGCTGGGCGATCCTGTTCAACCTGGCAACCTTCATGGACGGAGAAATCCAGACCTGGTTCGCGAACATGGCCCAGATCGGCATCGCCGCGAATATCGTGCTGCTGGTTTTCAACATGATCCCGCTGCCGCCGCTCGACGGCGGAAGGGTCGCGGTGGGCCTTCTGCCGCACGCGATCGCCCGGCCGCTCGCCGGCCTGGAGCGCTGGGGCCTCCTGATCATCTTCGCCGCGATCCTCGGCCCGGCGCTGATCAATCAGATGTTCGGCACCAACTATCATCCGGTCTGGGCTATCATCCAACCCATCGTCAAATTCCTGTATGATGGCATCAACGGCTTGTTCCTGATCGTCTGAGGCTTGAGTGAGCGACAATTCGGGCAGCGTCATATCCTTCGAGGAAGCCTCCCGTCCGGCCATGGACCAGTTCGTCCTCAACATCGACGGCTGGGAAGGGCCGCTCGACGTGCTGCTGATGCTGGCGCGCAACCAGAAGGTCGACCTCGCCGCCATTTCGATCCTCCAGCTCGCCGAGCAGTATCTGGAATTCATCGCCGCCGCCCGGCGTATCCGGCTCGAACTCGCCGCCGACTATCTGGTGATGGCGGCCTGGCTCGCCTATCTGAAGTCGCGGCTGCTGCTGCCAGAGGAAGAATCCGGCGACGAGCCGAGCGGTGAGGAACTGGCCGCCCACCTGGCGTTCCGGCTCCAGCGCCTCGAGGCCATGCGCGGGCGCGCCTCGGTGCTGATGTCGCGTCACCGGGTCGGACGCGACGTGTTTCTGCGCGGCATGCCGGAGGGCATCAGGGTCATCCGCAACTCGTCCTACGTGGCCGACCTCTACGGCCTGCTGCGCGCCTATGCGGCGATCAAGGCGCGCGGCGAGGTCGAGGACTACCAGGTCCGGCGCCGACCCGTCTTCACCATGGAGGACGCGCTGCGCCGGCTCGAGCGGCTGGTGGGGTTCGTGCCCGACTGGACCAGCCTGAAGCAGTTCCTGCCGCCGGCCTTGTCGGACAAGGCGCTCGGCCGGTCGGCGCTGGCCTCCACCTTCGCCGCGGCCCTCGAATATGCCCGCCAGGGCAAGCTGGAGCTGCGGCAGACCGAGAGCTTCGGCCCGCTGCTGATACGCTCGCGCGTCCGCGCGGCAGGACAGGACGAATGACGGAACATTTGGAACACCTCCGCATGGTCGAGGCGCTGCTGTTCGCCGCCGCCGAACCCCTCGACGAGGAGAGCATCGTCCAGCGCCTGCCGGGCCATCCCGAGGCGGGACCGCTGCTGGTCGAGCTCCAGGAAATGTATGCCAGGCGCGGCGTCAACCTCGTGCGCCGGGCGGGCAAGTGGATGTTCCAGACCGCGCCCGACCTGGCGTTCCTGCTGCAGCAGGAGGTGCAGGAAGAGCGCCGGCTGTCCCGCGCGGCGCAGGAGACGCTGGCGATCATCGCCTATCACCAGCCGGTGACCCGCGCCGAGATCGAGGAAATCCGGGGCGTGACGGTCAGCAAGGGCACCGTCGACCTGCTGATGGAAGTCGGCTGGGTGCGGATCATGGGGCGGCGCCAGACGCCCGGCAAGCCGGTCACCTACGGCGTCAGCGAGCAGTTCCTGATCGAGTTCGGGCTTGAGTCCAGCAAGGATCTGCCGGGCATCGACGAGCTGAAAGCCGCCGGCTTGCTGGATGCCGAACCGCCGGAGAACTTCCGGTTGCTGCCGGTCGACGAGGCGGAGGAGGACACCGAGGAGGACGTGCCGCTGCCGTTCGACGATCCCGTCGAGGCCGACCGCGCCTGAGGGAACCGGCCAGAGCTTCGCCTTGTGCTGGCGGGCGTTCGGGCCTATTTGTCTGCCAACCGGCGCATGACGCCGTTCTCAGCAACCGGAGTAGAGCGTGTTCAATCTGGGCTGGCCCGAAATCCTCATCATCGTCCTGATCGTGGTGCTGCTGTTCGGACGCGGCAAGATATCCGGCGTCATGGGCGATGTGGCCAAGGGCATCAAGAGCTTCCGTAAGGGCCTGTCGGAGGACGACGACGCGCCGCCGGCGAAGCCGGCCGATGCCAAGCAGATCGACAAGGATGCGTCGCTGACCGACGTGACGCCGCGCAAGGACGACGCGGCCAAGACCTGAGCCGAAACGCGGGCGTGATCCATGTTCGATGTCGGCCTTCCCGAACTGCTGGTGATCGTGATCGTGGCGCTCGTGGTGGTCGGCCCCAAGGACCTGCCGCGCGTCGTCCGGGGCTTTGCCCGCACCATCGCCCGCATGCGGCGCATGGTCGACGAATTCATGGGGACGGTGAACGACTACGTCCGCGAGTCCGAGCTTCAGGAGCTGCGCGAGGCTGTCGAGAAAACCCGCAAGGCGATGAAGGGACAGGGCGACTTCGACGACCTGCTCGATCCGGTCGGCGTGAACAAGCCGGCCGTGGTGAACGACCCGAAGATCGCGCCGCCCGCTGCCGATCCCGCCAATGAGCCCCAGGCGTCGACCCTGGAGGTGAAGAACGCGCCGGCCGAGACCGCCGATCCTGCGCCGGGAACCAAGGCTGAAGGGCAGGGAACACCGTGAGCGAGCCGGCCGACGCCGAACACGACGAGCTCGAAGGCAGCCGCGCGCCGCTAATCGAGCATCTCGTCGAGCTGCGCAAGCGGCTGATCTACTGCGTCGTCGGCTTCGTCCTGGTCTTCGGCGTCTGCCTCTATTTCGCCTCCGACATCTACGAATTCCTGGTCCGTCCGCTGTCCGGCGCGCTGAAGGACCATCCGGGGCGGCGGCTGATCTATACCGGCCTCACCGAGGCCATGCTGACCCAGATCAAGGTGGCGTTCTTTGCCGCGATCATGCTGTCGTTTCCGATCATCGCCATTCAGGTCTGGGGATTCGTCGCGCCGGGTCTCTACAAGAACGAGCGCCGCGCGTTTTTTCCGTTCCTGGTCGCGACGCCCATCCTGTTCACCGCCGGCGCCGCCATGGCGTATTACGTCGTCTTCCCGCTCGCCTGGCAGTTCTTTCTCAGCTTCGAGACCATGGGAGCGGGCAGCGGCGGCCTGCCCATCCAGTTCGAGGGCAAGGTCAACGAGTATCTCGACCTGTCCATGAAGCTGATCTTCGCCTTCGGCGTGATGTTCCTGATGCCGGTGGCGCTGACCCTGCTGGGCCAGGTGGGCATCATCAATTCGGCCTGGCTGAGGGACAAACGCAAATACGCGATCATCCTCATCTTCGTGGTCGCGGCGGTGCTGACGCCGCCCGACGTGTTCAGCCAGTGCTCGCTCGCCCTGCCGGTCTGCCTGCTTTACGAGGTCTCGATCTTCCTGGTCCGGCTGACCGAGAAGAAGCGGGAAGCAGCCGCCGAAATTTAGGCCGGGCCGCGGCTGGACGGGGCGAGGATGCCCCGCTATACAGGCTGTCCACGCCAAGCGAAACATGCCTGCATGCTCGATATCAAATGGATCCGGGAGAACCCTGAAGCCTTCGACAAGGGCCTCGTCCGCCGTGGACGCCAGCCCCTGTCCGGGCAGGTCCTGGCCCTCGATTCGGCGCTCCGCGCGCTCAAGACCCGGCTGCAGGAAGCCCAGGCCGAGCGCAATGCGAAGTCGAAGGAAATCGGCATCGCCAAGTCGAAGGGCGAGGACGCCCAGCCGATCCTCGACGCCGTCGGCGCGCTGAAGACCGAGATCCAGCAGGGCGAGGATCGCGAGCGGACGCTCGAGGCCGAGATCGAGGAGCTGCTCTCCGCGCTTCCCAACCATCTCGACGACGACGTGCCCGACGGTCCCGACGAATCCGCCAATGTGGAGCTGCGCCGCGTCGGAGAGCCGCCGGCCTTCGATTTCGAACCGAAGGATCACGTGGCGATCGGCGAGGGCATGGGACTGATGGATTTCGACGCCGCCTCGCGCATGTCCGGCGCGCGCTTCGTCGTCCTGAAAGGCGAACTCGCCCGGCTCGAGCGGGCCATCGGCGCCTTCATGCTCGACCTGCACACCGCCGAGGCCGGCTACACCGAATGCGACACCCCGCTGATGGTCCGCACCGAGGCCGCCTACGGCACCGGCCAGCTGCCCAAGTCCGCCGAGGACATGTTCCACACCACCAACGACTTCTGGCTGATCTCCACCTCGGAGATGACGCTGACCAACCTGGTCCGCGAGCAGATCATCGAGGCCGCCGACCTGCCGATCCGGGTGACGGCGCTGTCGCCCTGTTTCCGGTCGGAAGCGGGCGCGGCCGGCAAGGACACCCGCGGCATGATCCGCCAGCACCAGTTCAAGAAGGTCGAGCTGGTCAGCATCACCAGGCCGGAAGAGTCCGAGGCCGAACACCAGCGGCTCACCGCCTGCGCGGAGGAGGTGCTGAAGCGCCTGGAACTGGCCTACCGGGTCGTCATCCTGTGCTCGGGCGACACCGGCGCCGGCGCGCGCAAGACCTACGATCTCGAGGTCTGGCTGCCGGGGCAGGGGCGCTACCGGGAGATATCCTCCTGTTCCAACACCGGCGACTACCAGGCGCGGCGCATGAAGGCGCGCTACCGTGAGGAGGGCGAGAAGCAGACCCGTTTCGTTCACACGCTCAACGGTTCCGGGCTCGCCGTCGGCCGCACCCTGATCGCCATCCTCGAGAACTACCAGCGCGCCGACGGCAGCGTCGCGGTTCCCGAGGCCTTGCGGCCGTACATGGGAGGACTCGAGGTCATCGGAGCGGGACGCTGACATGACCTCCTTCCCGCTGCCGGACGTCGGCGCCGATCTCTCCCAGCACCGGATTCTCGTCACCAACGACGACGGCTACAGCGCGCCGGGCATCGAGATCCTCGAGCGGGTGGCGCGCCGTCTGAGCGACGATGTGTGGGTTGTCGCGCCGGAATACGAACAGAGCGGCACCGGCCACTCGCTTACCCTGACCCAGCCGCTGCGCTTTCGGCAGCTGGACGAGCGCCGCTTCGCGGTGCGCGGCACGCCCACCGACAGCGTGCTCCTGGGCGTCAACCGGATCATTCCGGGCAAGCGGCCGACCCTGGTGCTCTCGGGCATCAACCGCGGCGCCAACATGGGCGAGGACGTGACCTATTCGGGCACCGTCGCGGCGGCCATGGAGGGAACCCTGCTCGGCATTCCCTCGATCGCGCTCAGCCAGTCGGTCTATCCCGGCGAAACCGAAATGGACTGGCAGGGCGCCGAGGCCGCCGCCGAGCGCATCGTCCGCTGGCTGGTCTCGGTCGGCTGGGCGCCGGAGATCCTGATGAACGTCAATTTTCCCGATGCACGGCGCAGCGCCGTGAGCCGGATGGAAATCACCGTCCAGGGCCAGCGCGATCCGGCCGACATCCAGTTCGACCAGCGAGTCGACACCCGCGGCGAGACCTATTTCTGGATCGGCTACCGCCGCTCGCGCGAGCACCTCGTCGACGGCACCGACATCAAGGCGGTTCGTCAGGGGCGCGTGTCGGTCACGCCCTTGCACCTCGACCTCACCCACGAGCGGGACAGGCAGCGCCTGGCCGAGGCCGCTTCCCGTGTATGATCCCTCGAAAAAGATCAGGCTGCTGATGGAACTGCGCAAGGCAGGCATCAGCGACACGTCGGTGCTGTCGTCCATCGAGGGCGTGCCCCGCGAGATGTTCGTGCCGGATACCTTCCGCGAGCGCGCCTACGAGGACACCGCGCTGCCCATCGCCTGCGGCCAGACCATTTCCCAGCCTTATGTGGTCGCCTTCATGACCCAGGCGCTGGAACTGCAGCGGCGCATGCTGGTGCTGGAGATCGGCACCGGCTGCGGCTACCAGACCGCCGTGCTGTCGCCGCTCGTCCGCCGGGTCTACACCATCGAACGGCAGCGGGAACTGCTGAAGGAAGCCACGGCGCGCTTCAAGGCGCTGAAGCTGACCAATGTGGTCACCCGCTTCGGCGACGGCTTCAAGGGCTGGCCCGAAGTGGCGCCGTTCGACCGCATCATCGGCACGGCCGCCGCGCCGACGGTGCCGATGAATCTGGTCAGCCAACTGACCGAGGGCGGCATGATGATCATCCCCATCGGCGTGTCCGGCAGCCAGACCTTGACCCGCGTGATCCGGCGCGGCGAGTCCTTCGAGGCATCGCCGCTGATGCCGGTCCGTTTCGTGCCCATGCTCGACGGAACCGAGGGATAGCGATGAAACCCGCGCGTCGATCATTGAAGCCCGATGCCGGAGTTCCTAAGATCAATGCCATGCGTTTGAATTTCGGAAGGTTTTGCGGAGTCGCCCTGGCGCTGTCGATGGCAGCGCTCGCCGCATGCGAAAGCCGCGACATCGAATACCGCTACGTGCCGCCCGAGGTACAGGCGCGCGGACCCAATTCCCCGTTTCCGGTTCCCGAGCCGGTCGACAAGCCGGATGCGGCCTATCCGATCGACGTCCCGCCGCCGGTGAAGAGCACTGTGGGCGAAACCACGCTCGACGACGTGCCCGGCGGCGGCACCATGGCGCCGCCGCCCAAGCGGCCGCCCTATGGCGGCAAGGCCTACGCGCCGCCCAGGCCGCCCGAGGCATCGTCCCCCAAGCCGAGGCCGTCGACGCCCGGCGGCGTGATCGTCGGCAAGACCCATACGGTCGAGCAGGGCGACACGGTCTATGCGGTCGCGCGGCGCTACGGAGTGAATGCCCGCGAGATCATAGAACTCAACGGCCTGGAGCCGCCCTATTCGCTGAGGATCGGCCAGAAGTTGAAGATTCCGGGCGGCGACCACCATTCGGTCATACCCGGTGACACGCTCTACAGCATCTCGCGGCGCTACTCGGTGGACATCCCCCGGCTGATGGCCGCCAACGGCATCGGCGACTCCCACGGCATCGTCGTCGGCCAGATCCTCGTCATACCGGCTCCGTCGGGCGGCAAGCTGGCGCCGGCGACCTCCGTGGCGGATGTGGTTCCCGCGGAATCCGGGCCGGCCGCGGAAGGCGCGCTCGACGGCGGCTTCATCTGGCCGGCGCGCGGGCCGGTGATCTCGGCGTTCGGCGGCCGGGAAGACGGCATGCGCAACGACGGCATCAACATCCGGGTCGCGCGCGGCTCGCGGGTGGTCGCCGCGGCATCCGGCACCGTGGCCTATGCCGGCAACGAGCTGAAGGGCTTCGGCAACCTGATCCTGCTGCGGCACGACCGGGGCTGGGTGTCGGCCTACGCCCACAACGACGACATCCTGGTCAGCCAGGGCCAGGCCGTGAGCCGGGGCACCTTGATCGCCCGCGCAGGCTCCAGCGGCCAGGTCACCGAACCGCAGCTTCACTTCGAGTTGCGCCAGGGCTCCCGGGCGGTCGATCCGGCGCTCTACCTGCCGCCGGCCTGATCCCTCTCATCTTCGGCAACATTGCCGTGCTAGGCTGCCTTCCGTCGCTGGAGGGCGTCCCATGGATGGATTCACCAGGCGCAGCGTCGTCACCGGCCTCTCGGCCGCCGCGGCATGGTCCCTGATGCGGCCCAGTGCCGTGATGGCGCTGACGCCGCGGCGCTTCAGGGCCGACCCCTTCGCTCTCGGCGTGGCCTCCGGCGAACCTGTCCGGGACGGTTTCGTCCTGTGGACCCGTCTGGTGGGCGACGGTCTCGCGCTGCTCGACGACCCCGAAATTCCGGTGGGCTGGGAAGTGGCCGAGGACGAAGGATTCCGCAGGATCGTCCACCGCGGCGGCGCGATGGCGGTCCGTGACCTCGCCCACTCGGTCCATGCCGAGGTCGCCGGCCTGATGCCCGGCCGCCCCTACTGGTACCGCTTCCACGTCGGCGGCGCGGTCAGTCCCGCGGGACGGACTCTCACCGTGCCCGAGCGTCCCGAGCGGCTGAACATCGCCCTCACGTCGTGCCAGCACTGGGAATGCGGTTATTTCGGCGCCTACCGGGACATGATCGACGGCGCTCCCGACCTGATCGTGCATGTGGGCGACTACATCTACGAATCTCCGACCAGGGGCAAGGCCGTCCGACCGTTCGGCACGGACGTTCCGGAGGACCTGGCCGGCTACCGGGCGCGCCACGCGCTCTACAAGTCCGACGCCGACCTGCGGGCCGCCCATGCCGCCGCGCCCTGGCTTGCCACCTGGGACGATCACGAGGTCCTGAACGACTATGCCAGCCTGATCTCGGCCGACGGCGCATCTCCCGAGGCCTTCGGACGGCGCCGCGCCGCCGCCTACCAGGCCTATTTCGAGCATATGCCCTTGCGGCCGAGCGCCATGCTGGGCGAGAGCGGCATGCAGATGTACCGCCGGCTCGCCTGGGGCGACCTGGCCACGTTCCACGTGCTCGACGGCCGCCAGTACCGCTCGGACCAGGCCTGCCCGCTGCCCGACAAGCTCGGTGGCCGGCGGCTGTCGCCTTCCGAGTGCGCCGGGATCGACGATCCGGGCCGCACCCTGCTCGGCGCCGTGCAGGAGCGATGGCTGGACGAGGGGCTTGCCGCCGACAAGGCCCGGTGGAGCGTGCTCGCCCAGCAGACGGCCTTCAGCCCCCTCGACCTCCAGCCGGGCGAGGGGACGATGGTGTCGACCGAGGGATGGGACGGGTATGGCGCTGCCCGCCGCCGCCTGAACGCGTCCTTGCAACGGGCAAGGCCCCGCAACGCGGTGTTCCTCGGCGGCGACGTCCACTCGTTCTGGGCCAGCGACGTCAAGGCCGATTTCGACGATCCGACGGCGCCGGTGATCGCGAGCGAGTTCCTGACCAGCGCGCTCGCGGGAGGCAAACTGCCGCCTACCCTGTATGCGCCGCCCGGCGAGAACCCGCACGTCCGCTTCGGCGACACGAACCATCAGGGCTATATGCGGTTGTCGTTCGACCGCAGGACCCTGGAAGCCGACATGCGCATGATCGAGGATCAGACTGTCGCCGCCTCGCCGAGCCATTCCCTCGCACGCTTCGTCGTGCCGGACGGCAGGCCCGGCCCTGGTAAGCTTTAAATTCCCGTGAGGGATTTGCGGCGCCGCACGTTGTCATTTGGAAGATTTCATAACCGGTTACCTGCCGATCCCGGTTAGAGTGACGGCGTTTGCGAGCACGGAACAACCGCGCCGCGCCACAGAACGGGGGAGTGGTCCATGATCGAGATGGCGGCGCCCAGCGGGCGCCCCGCGCGCCCACCGCGCATCTTCGCATCCTTGTTGTTTCTGATCGGAGCGGTGCTGGCCGCGGGCGGCGTGCAACTGCTCCTGCTCGGCGGCTCGCCCTACTACGCGGTCGCCGGGGCGGCGTTGGCGGTCTGTGCCGTGCTGCTGTGGCTGGGACGCCGCACCGGCGCCTGGCTTTATCTCGCCATCCTGCTCGGAACCTGGGCCTGGGCGATCTGGGAAGTGGGATTCGATGGCTGGCAGCTCATGCCCCGCGTGCTGCTGCTGACCGTGCTGGGCCTGTGGCTGCTGATGCCCTGGCCGCGCCGCGGACTGGCCTGAGGAGACGCGCCGTGATCGCCAGACTGACGGGACTGCTCGCCGCCGTGATCGCCCTGCCGCTGCTGGCAGGCTCCGTCCGCGCCACCGACGGGGAATGGCTCCATTACGGCAACGATCTGGGCGGCATGCGTTATGCGGCGCTCGACCAGATCACGGCCGACAACGTGGGCTCGCTGAAACAGGCGTGGGTATACCGGACCAATCCCGGCGAAACACTGGAGACCCATCTTCAGGTCACACCGCTGATGGTCGGCGATGCGCTCTACCTCTGCACCGCCACCAACCAGGTCATCGCCCTCGACGCCGAAACCGGCGCCGAACGCTGGCGCTGGGAGCCGCCGGCGCCCGACGAGCGGCGCCGGACCTGTCGCGGCGTGACCTACTACGCCGTGCCCGGCGGCATCGGCGACTGCGCCGAGCGCATCTTCAGCACCACCGCCACCGCCTGGCTGGTGGCGCTCGACGCCCGCACCGGCAAGCCCTGCGCCGGCTTCGGCGCCGATGGCATGGTCGATCTCAAGACCGGCATGGGCACCGTCAAGCCCAACTACTATTTCGTCACCTCGGCGCCGCTGATCGTGCGCGGCCGGATCGTCATGGGCGGCTGGGTCGCCGACAACCAGCATGTCGACGAGCCGCCCGGGGTCATCCGGGCCTATGACGCCATGACCGGCGCGTTCTCCTGGGCGTTCGATCCCGGACGGCCCGAATATCACGGCGAGCCCGGACCCGGCGAGACCTACACCCTGGGCACGCCCAATTCCTGGGCGCCCATGAGCGGCGACGAGGATCTCGGGCTGGTCTACGCGCCCATGGGCAACGCGACGCCGGATTACTGGGGCGCGCACCGCACGCCCGAGTCCGAGAAATTCACCAGCGCCGTCGTGGCGCTCGACGCCGAGAGCGGCGCGCTGCGCTGGCTCTACCGCACGGTGCACCACGACGTCTGGGACTACGACCTCGCGTCGCAGCCGACGCTGGCCGACCTGCAGGTGAACGGCAAGCCGGTACCGGCGCTGATCCAGCCGACCAAGCGCGGCCAGGTCTTCGTGCTCGACCGGCGCACCGGCCGGCCGCTCAAGGAGGTGGTCGAGCGCAAGGCGCCGCAGGGGCCGGCGCCCGGCGACTGGCTCGCCCCGACCCAGCCGTTCTCGAACGGGATGCCCGATTTCGCCGGGCCCGACCTGACCGAGGCCAGCATGTGGGGGCTGACCCCGTTCGACCAGCTGTGGTGCCGCATCAAGTTCCGCCAGGCACGTTACGATGGCCCGATGACACCGCCGGGAACGAAGCCCTCGATCACCCATCCGGGCTATCTGGGCGGCATCGACTGGGGCGGCGTGTCCGTCGATCCGGTGCGGCAGGTGATGATCGCCAACTGGAGCCGGATGCCCAACTACACCTGGCTGATCCCGCGCGGCGAAGCCGACGCCATGGGACTGAAGCCGGGGCCCGAAGGGATCGTGCCCGGCGTGCCCCAGGCCCAGGCCGGAACCCCGTTCGCGGCGAAGACCGGCGCGTTTCTGTCGCCCCTCGGCGTGCCCTGCATCAATCCGCCCTATGCCATGCTGACGGCGGTCGACCTGGTCACCGGCAAGGTGATCTGGTCCGAGCCGTTCGGCGACGCCAGCGAGAACGGACCATGGGGCATCCCGAGCCGGCTGCCGCTGACCATGGGCGTCCCGGCGATCGGCGGCTCCATCGTCACCCGCAGCGGGCTGGTGTTCATCGGCGCCAGCATGGACAAGACGCTGCGCGCCGTCGACCAGCGCACCGGCGAGGTGCTGTGGAAGGCAAAGCTCCCGGCCGGCGGCCACGCCACGCCGATGACCTACATCGCCCCGCGCAGCGGCCGCCAGTTCGTGGTCATCGCCGCCGGCGGCCACCTGGCGCTGCAAAGCGGCTTCGGCGACTACATTATCGCCTTCGCGCTGCCGAAGCAGTGAACAGGGCTGGCTACCCCGCGCGGCGGCTCGGCGCGTTGGCGGGCTCGATGTCCTGGAAGCGTGGTCCGCGGGATCCGCGGCCGAGGGTGGTCACCATCATGGCGTACAGTTCCTCGACGCTGGTGCCGGACACCAGCTTGCCCGCCATGTGCAGCACGATGACGCCGTGGATGCCCGCCCAGAACAGTTGTGACAGCTTCCCGGGATCGCCCTCGAGTATACCCTCCCGCACCATGATCTCGGTCGGCTGCATCATGAATTGCCGGCAGCGCTCGACCTGCCTGACCAGCTCCGGATAGGCGTCGTCGTCCGGCTGGGACAGCTCGAACATGATCTTGTAGGCATCCGGCTCCGAGACGGCGAAATCCAGATAGGCCCGGGCGAGGGCGTCCGCCCGTGCGAGATCGTCGGGCGCGCTCTCGGCCGCCAGTTCGCACGCATCGCCAAGTCGCTCGAAGGCGGCCGCCCGCACGGCCGCGAAGATTTCTTCCTTGTCCCTGAAATAGGAGTAGGGCGTCATCGGGCTGCAGCCGATCTCGGCCGCGAGGCCGCGGATCGTGACGCCCTCGTAACCGAGGGACGCGAAACGCCGAGTCGCCACCGCGCAAAGCTGGTCGCGAAACGCCTGAATCTCCTTTGTCGTCTTCGCCCTCGGCATGGACCGCCGCTCCGCCAGATGGTGCGCACCAGGTGCCGCGTTCGCCTGTCGCCGTGCCCTTCGACCGCGAGACGAACTCGCTGGTCCCGGAAGGCCGACGGACACGCGAGAGCCCACTCCCGCAACCGGGAATGGGCTCCGACACGGTAAAGTATCCGCGTGTTGTTCTATCCCGGATATCGCCGGAGCGGTATCGGTTTCCCTTCGGACTACGCGACGACCGACGCCGGGATCCAGCTGCCGTGGAATCCGCTCGGTATCCGGGGCAGTTCCACTACCGCGACAGGCGTGTCGTCCATCGACGCCGCGTCCATGATCACCAGCTGGCTGCTGTCCGTGTCCGCGTCGTGGACATAGGTCATCAGGTAGCCGTCGTCTTCGCTCCTGGAACTGGCCGAGGGCGCGAAGACCGGCTCGCCGCCCTGGCGGCCGAGGCCGAAATCGATGTCCGAATAGGATCCGGTTTTCCGGTCGTACTTCCGGATGCCGCCGGACGTTTTCCCGGCGTCGCCCCGAAGGCCGCCCTGCGACATGCGCATCATGTATCCGTAGCGGTGCTCGAGACCCACCACGGCGTCGGCGACCCGCGGAAACTCGGCGGGGCGGTCGTCGACCTGTTCCTCGCGCACGGTGCCCTTGCCGGTGTCGATCGTCCAGCGCCACAGCACGGGATTGGGAAAGTCCATGGCCGAGTCGCGCCAGATGTAATCGAAACGGGCGACATCGATGATGATCCTGTCGCCGTCCTCATAGGCGTTCATCGGGTGGAAGACGTAGCACGGGTTGATGTCGTACCACACCACGTCCGCATCGCCGCCGGTGCGCGGCATGACGCCGAGGCGTGCGGGATAGTTGTCGTCCCACCGGATCGGCAGCTCGCCCTTCATGGCCGCCTCGATGTTGAAGACCGCCGGCAGGTCCATGAAGATCACGTGATTTCTGGTCACGTTGAAGTCGTGCATCATCGTCGGGCCGCCGACGGTAATGGCCTCGGTCTGCACCAGCTTGCCGTCGGCGGATACGCGCAGGTACCGCAGGAACGGCGGAAACGCCGAGTAGCCGAACGCCAGCAACTCGCCGGTGACCGGACAGGTTTTCGGGTGCGCCGTGAACGATCCCTTCAGCACGCCGTCGAAGTCGGTCGGCCCGACCGTGTTCAGGTCGCCGTCGAGCGCGTAGGGGAAGTGGCCTTCCTCGAGCGCGAGGATCTTGCCCGCATGACCGATGACGTGGGTATTGGCCTTGGAGGCCGTCATTTCCATGGCAACGGCGGGGTCGAAGATGTTCAACTTCGGGTTGCTGATGAATGGGGTCTGCACATAGCGGTTGCGGTACCACTCGGCCTTGCCGTCGCGCAGCCGGATACCATGCATCATGCCGTCGCCCAGGAAGGGATGGTCGCTCTTGCCGGTGAACGGATTGGCGCCGGCGCGCACATAGCGGCCGTCGAACTCGGCGGGAATGGTTCCCTTCACCTTGAGCTGGGTAAGCGTCTTTTCCTCGGTAACCGGGCGGCCGTTCCCCAGCAGATGAGCGGGAATGGCCTCTTCCAGGACTGCTGACATGTGGTGTCTCCCCATCGGTGATGGCGACGACTGTCCATGAGTTGCGGCCGGAATTCAACTTATTATTTACATCGTAAAAAACATAACACCCGTTATCGATTGAAGAGCCGAAAGCCGGGATGCCGGGTCAGGCCAGGGTGCGGCCCATCCGGCCGGCGAGGTCCTGGATGAACTGCCAGGCGACCCGGCCCGAGCGGGCGCCGCGGGTCACCGCCCATTCCAGCGCCTCGGACCTGATTGTCTCCTCGTCGCCGTCGAGACCGAACCGATCGCAATAGCCGGCGATCATGGCCAGGTAGTCGTCCTGGCTGCAAGTATGGAAACCGAGCCAGAGGCCGAACCGGTCGGACAGGGATATCTTCTCCTCGACCGCCTCGGCCGGATTGATGGCCGTCGAGCGTTCGTTCTCGATCATGTCCCGCGGCATCAGGTGACGGCGGTTCGACGTGGCGTAGAAGATCACGTTGTCCGGGCGTCCCTCCAGGCCGCCTTCCAGCACCGCCTTCAACGACTTGTAGGTGGTGTCGTCATGGTCGAACGACAGGTCGTCGCAATAGAGGATCGCCCGCCGGCTCTGGCCGCGCAGGCCGTGCAGCAGACGGGGCAGGGTGGGAATGTCCTCGCGGTTGATCTCGACCAGCGCCAGCGTGCCCGGCCGGTCGTGGTTGATCCGGGCATGCGCCGCCTTGACCAGCGAGCTCTTGCCCATGCCGCGAGCGCCCCACAGCAGCGCGTTGTTGGCCGGATAACCGCTGGCGAAGCGCCTGGTGTTGTCGAGCAGGATGTCGCGCACCCGGTCGATGCCGCGCAGCAGCTCGAAATCCACCCGGTTCACCACCGGCACCGGCGTCAGCCGGTCCGGATCAGGGTGCCAGACAAACGCGTCCGCGCCGTCGAGCGACAGCGTTTCCATGGGTGGCGGCGCCTGCCGCTCGAGCGCATCGGCAATGCGCCGCAGCGTGGCCAGGATTTCGCTTGTGTCGCTTGTTTCGGTCACGGTCGGTCCCCACATGGGCAGAGGCGGCGGGACGTTACCACGCGTCCCGCCGCCCGGCCAACCTTGCCACGCCTGCGCAAATTCAGACTCGTTTGCAATCGGGTGGGGCGTCGGTATAGTCCCGGCAAACGCGACAAGGAGAGACAGATGGGCGGCGAAGGCGCACTCGGACAGATCATGTTGCTGGTGGCGATGTTCGCCGTCTTCTATTTCCTGCTGATCCGTCCGCAGCAGAAGCGGATGAAGGAGCACCGCGCCCGCATCGCCGCCATCCGGCGCGGCGACAGCGTGGTGACCGCCGGCGGCGTGATCGGCAAGGTGGTGAAGGTCGAGAGCGGCGAGGAAGTCATCGTCGAGATTGCGCCGAACACCCAGGTGCGCGTGGTGTCCTCCACCATTTCCGATGTTCGCTCGAAGGGCGAGCCGGTGAAGGAAGCGACCACCGGCAAGCCGGCCAACGACGCCAAGTAGCATGCGGCTCGAGGAACAGGCGCAGGGCCGGTTCCTGATCCAGGGATATGGCGACGGCGGCTTTCGCGTCGCCGGCCAGCGTCACCAGGGCGGCATCCTGGTGCTGCCCGGCGGTGTCCGCCCGTGGCCGGTCTCCGCCCCCTCCGAAATCACCGAGGAATCGCTTCGGCCGGCGATCGAGGAGGCGGATGGAATCGACGTGCTGCTGATCGGCTGCGGCGCATCGATGGCTCTCCTCGATCGCGGGATGGTCAAGCGCATCCGCGACGCTCACGGCATCGCCATCGACGCCATGGACACAGGCGCCGCCTGCCGCACCTACAACGTGCTGCTGCTCGACGGCAGGCAGATCGCGGCGGCGCTCCTGCCGGTCCCGTGAAGTCCAGGCCCTGAGTGTTCCAGGCTAATCGGACAAAAAAGGGCGCCCGGAGGCGCCCTTTCCGTGTCGGATGGTGCTTCGCTCAGAAGTCGAAGCCGTTATGCATCTGGCCCACCATGGCGTACAGCATGGGGATCGAGAGCAGGGTGTTGATGCGCGAGAACATCTTCGCCCTGGCGGCAGCCTTCGGCTTGGCGGCCGCGTCCGCTTCCACCAGGCCCAGCGCGATCTTCTGGCTCGGCCAGATGATGAACCACACGTTGAACCACATGATGATGCCGAACCACATGCCGTAGCCGATGCCGTGACGCAGCGCGAGGGCATCGAACAGATAGCCGTTCAGCAGAGCGAGCAGCAGGCCGGTGATCAGGGTCGCCATGGCGCCCCAGCGGAACCAGAACAGCGCCTCGGGCGCGATGTGCTTCGACACGCCTGGCTTATGCTCGTCCGGGATCTTCGGCATGGTCGGGATCTGCACGAAATTGAAGTACCACAGCAGGCCGATCCACATCACGCCGCTGATCACGTGCAGCCACCGGGTAAGGAAGGCGGCGTACACGCCCGCATCGACGGCGGGACCCATGGCCAGAGAGCCGGTGATGGTATGCTGGCCGACGAAAACCATGATGATTGTCAGGATCACGCCACAGACCAGCGTCGTCGGTAACGAGTCGGTTATCTTCGACATATTGCCTCTCCCCTTTTTGGCTCTAATTCAGAGGCCCTGAGCAAGTGTTGCCTCTTCGTTGCGGGATCATAACACAACATGATGCGGCAACAAGGCTGATAACCCCTAATCAGGCCATTTCCGTCCCGTCGATTCCGGATTAAAAAGCACGCATGCAGGCCGTGGCCAACCATACCTACCAATGCGCGTCGATCGTTCGCCGGAACGATCACGACCGCTACCTGACCGTACTGCACGCCCGCGCCGAAGACCGCCCCGGACTGTTCGGCCTTTACGCCTTCAACGTCGAGGTGGCCAAGACCCGCGAGGTCGTCACCGAGCCCGCGCTTGGCGAGATCCGGCTGCAATGGTGGCGCGAGACCATCGAGGAACTGTATCGGGGGCAATGCCGCGAACACGAGGTGGTGAAGGCCCTGACCGATCTGCTGCATCGCCGCGACCTGCCCGAGAAGGCGCTGATCGACCTGATCGACGCGCGCGAGGTCGACCTCTACGACGAGCAGCCCCAGACCCTGCAGCAACTCGAGACCTATGCCGAGCGCACCGGCGGCGGCGTGCAGGCGCTGGCGGCGCTTTGCGTCGGCGCCACCAACGGCGCGCTGGAGGCGGCCCGGCACGTGGGCATCGCCTGGGCGCTGACCGGGCTGGTCCGCGCGCTGCCCTGGCACCTCAACCACGGCCGGGTCTACGTGCCGGCCGACCTGATGCGCGAGGAAGGGCTGGTCGACCCGCTGCATACGGACCACGAGCAGACCCAGGCGCTGGCGCGAATCCTGCGCCGCATCGGCGACCGGGCCCGCGCCCACCTGATCTGCGCCCGCCAGAAGGCGCCGTCCGTCTCGCCGGAGGTGAAGCCCGTGCTGCGGCTCGCATGCCTCGCCGACGGCTATCTGGCGTGCCTGGAGCGCAGCGGCTACGTGCCCGACCACGTCAACTACGAGCGCGGCGCCCTGGGCCGCCAGCTGCGGCTCACCTGGGCCGGTTTGACCCGGAAGTTCTGACTATTCGGCGGCCGCGCGGCCCGGCACACCCAGCCAGGCATCCAGGTCACCGAGCGCCCGGCGCGCCACCGAGCGCTTGCGCTCGTTCTTGCGCACCCGTTCGTCCGGCGGAGGCAGCAGGCCGAAATTGATGTTCATGGGCTGGAAGCTGTCCGGCACGTCGCGGCCGGTCGTGTGGCCGCCTGTGATGTGGTTCAGCAGGGCGCCCAGCGCCGTGGTCTCGGGCGGCGGAGCCGCTTCCTCCCCCAGCGCCTGGGCGGCCGCGAACCGGCCCGCAAGCAGGCCGATGGCGGCGCTTTCCACATAGCCCTCTACGCCGGTGACCTGGCCGGCGAAGCGGATGTGCGGCCGCGCCTTCAGGCGCAGCTGCCGGTCCAGCAGCTCGGGGCTGTTCAGGAAGGTGTTGCGGTGGATGCCGCCCAGCCGGGCGAACTGGGCGTTCTCGAGGCCGGGAATCGTGCGGAACACTTCCGTCTGCGCCGCGTGCTTCATCTTGGTCTGGAAGCCGACCATGTTGTAGAGGCTGCCCAGCTTGTTGTCCTGGCGCAGCTGCACCACGGCGAACGGTCGTTTCGGATCGTTGGGGTTGGTGAGGCCCACCGGCTTCAGCGGCCCGTAGGCGAGGGTGAGCGGACCGCGTTCGGCCATCACCTCGACGGGCAGGCACGCCTCGAAATAGGGCGTGTCCTTCTCCCATTCCTTGAACTCGGTCTTGGGCGCCGCGATCAGCGCGGCGACGAAGGCACGGTACTGGTCCTCGTCCATGCCGCAATTGATGTAGTCGGCGCCGTCGCCCTTGTCGTAGCGAGACTGGAACCAGGCCTTCGAGAAGTCGATGCTGTCCTTGTAGACGATGGGGGCGATGGCGTCGAAGAAGGCGAGGGACTCCGTGCCGGTCTCGGCACGGATCGCCTCGGCCAGCGGCGCGGCGGTGAGCGGCCCGGTGGCGATGACGACGCTGCCCCAGTCCTCCGGCGGCAGGCTCTCGACGATGCCGCGCTCGATGGTGATCAGCGGTTCGTTCTGGATCGTCTTGCCGACCGCCTCGCTGAATGCGTCCCGGTCGACGGCGAGCGCGCCGCCCGCCGGCACCCGGTTGGCGTCGCCCGATGCGAGGATCAGCGAGCCGCAGCGGCGCATCTCCTCGTGCAGCAGGCCGACGGCGTTGTTCTCCATGTCGTCGGAGCGGAACGAGTTGGAGCACACCAGCTCGGCAAGGCCGTCGGTCTGGTGGGCGTCGGTCGTGCGCAGGGGCCGCATCTCGTGCAGGATCACTGGCACGCCGGCCCGCGCGATCTGCCACGCCGCCTCGCTGCCGGCCAGTCCGCCGCCGATGACATGGATGGGTTTTTTCATAGGAGGGATTTAGAGCATCGTCTTGCCATTGTCACCCCACCGGACCATCCGGCGCATGCAGTTGGTAAACCGGATAAGTCATGCTATTTCTTACCATACACCGATCGATCAGCAAGGGGTACGATGATGACGGCGACGGCTACCTTGTCCAGCAAGTTCCAGATTTCCATTCCGAAATCCGTCCGCGAAGAGAAGAGATGGAAGGCCGGACAGGAATTTGTTTTCATTCCCAAGGGGAAGGGCGTGCTTGTTATGCCCGTTCCCACCCTGGACGAATTGAGAGGGTTGGCGAAAGGAGCGAACAAGGACAATTACCGGGATCGCGAGGACCGCTATTGATGGCCATGATTCAGCGCGTGGTCGATACCTCTGCCTGGATCGAGTGGCTGACCGACAGCCCGCTCGGCGAGAGCCTCCGGAAGGAGTTTCCAGGCAAGGAGCAGTGTATCGTCCCGACCATCGTACAGCTTGAACTGTCGAAATGGATGACGAGGGAAGTCGGCGAAGAACGAGCCGATCAGATCATCGCCTATACCCAGAAATGCATCATTGTTCCGTTGGACACCTCTCTGGCGTTGCTGGCGGCGGAACTGCACCGCCAGCACAAACTCCCTACCGCCGATGCCATCATCTACGCGACCGCTCAGCATCAGGGAGCACAACTGCTTACCTGCGACGCCCACTTCGACGGATTGCCTGGCGTGATGTTGTTCTCCAAGGCTCCTTGAGCGCGGTCAAGCCCGCTTCCGGCGGTCCTTCACCTTCAGCAGCGGGGCGAGGTGCTGGCCGGTGTAGCTTCCGGGACAGGCGGCCACCTCCTCGGGCGTGCCCTCGACCACGATCTGGCCGCCGCCGTCGCCGCCTTCGGGTCCCATGTCTATGATCCAGTCGGCGGTCTTGATAACGTCGAGATTGTGCTCGATCACCAGCACCGTGTTCCCGGTTTCAACAAGCGTGTGAAGCACTTCCAGCAGCTTCTTCACGTCGTGGAAGTGCAGGCCCGTGGTCGGCTCGTCGAGAATGTACAGGGTGCGGCCGGTGGCGCGGCGCGATAGTTCCTTGGCCAGCTTCACCCGCTGCGCCTCGCCGCCCGACAGGGTCGTCGCCTGCTGGCCGACCTTGATGTAGCCCAGCCCCACCTTCTGCAGCATCACCAGCTTGTCGCGGATCGCCGGCACCGCCTTGAAGAATTCGGCGCCGTCGTCGACGGTCATGTCGAGCACGTCGGCGATGCTCTTGTCGCGGTAGTGCACTTCCAGCGTCTCGCGGTTGTAGCGCTTGCCGTGGCAGACGTCGCATTCCACGTAGACGTCGGGCAGGAAGTGCATCTCGATCTTGATCACGCCGTCGCCCTGGCAGGCCTCGCAGCGGCCGCCCTTGACGTTGAACGAGAAGCGGCCCGGCTTATAGCCGCGCGCCTGCGCCTCGGGCAGTGCCGCGAACCAGTCGCGGATCGGCGAAAACGCGCCGGTATAGGTGGCCGGATTCGAGCGCGGCGTGCGGCCGATGGGCGACTGGTCGATGTCGACGATCTTGTCGATGTGCTGGATGCCGTCGATGCGGTAGTGATCGCCCGGATGGGTGCGCGCCTTGTTGAGGATGCGCGCCAGCGCCTCGTAGAGCGTGTTGATCACCAGCGTCGACTTGCCGCCGCCCGAGACGCCGGTGACGCAGGTGAACGTGCCCAGCGGGAAATGCGCCGTGACGTTCTTCAGATTGTTGGCGCGCGCGCCGTGCAGCACGATCCGCTTGGCCTTTTCGCCCCGCCTTCGCTCGGCCGGCACGGCTATCTGCTCCAGCCCGACCAGGTACTTGCCGGTCAGGCTGTTCGGGCTCGCCATGATGTCCTCGGGCTTGCCCTCGGCGACGATGGTGCCGCCATGCACGCCGGCGCCGGGCCCCATGTCGACAACGTGGTCGGCGGTGCGGATGGCGTCCTCGTCGTGCTCGACCACGATCACCGTATTGCCCATGTCGCGCAAATTGCGCAGCGTCTCCAGCAGGCGGTGATTGTCCCGCTGGTGCAGCCCGATCGAGGGCTCGTCCAGCACGTAGAGCACGCCGGTAAGGCCCGAGCCGATCTGCGAGGCGAGGCGGATGCGCTGGGATTCGCCGCCCGACAGCGTGCCGGACTGACGCGACAGGGTCAGGTAGTCGAGGCCCACATTGTTGAGGAAGCCCAGCCGCTCGACGATCTCGCGCAGGATGCGCGCCGCGATCTCGCGGTCCTTCGGCCGCAGCTTCTCGTTGAGGCCGCTGAACCACGCATGCGCCTGATGGATCGACATCTCGGATACCTGGCCGATATGCAGGCCGTCGATCTTCACCGCCAGCGCCTCGGGCTTCAGCCGGAAGCCGCCGCAGGCCTCGCAGGGCGTGGCGTTCTGGAACCGGCTCAGCTCCTCGCGGATCCAGGCGCTGTCGGTCTCGCGCCAGCGGCGTTCCAGATTGGGAATGACGCCCTCGAAGGCGCGGCTGGTCTCGTATCGGCGCTTGCCGTCCTCGTAGACCATGGGGATCGACTTGCCGTCCGAACCGTAGAGGATGACGCTGCGCGCCTCTTCCGGCAGGTCCATCCAGCGCGCCGTCATGCGGAAGCCGTAGTGCTTCGACAGGCTCTCCAGCGTCTGGTTGTAGTAGGGCGAAGGCACGGCGGTGCGTGACCACGGCGCGACGGCGCCGCCCTTGATGGTCAGTTCCTCGTCCGGAATCACCAGGCTCGGGTCGAAGGTCAGCTTGCTGCCCAGGCCGTCGCAGACCGGGCAGGCGCCGAACGGGTTGTTGAACGAGAACAGCCTGGGCTCGATCTCCTCGATGGTGAAGCCGGAGACCGGGCAGGCGAACTTGGACGAGAACACGATGCGCTCGCCCGAGTCGTCGGCGAATTCGGCGATGGCGAGACCGTCCGCCAGGTTCAGCGCGGTCTCGAAGCTGTCGGCCAGCCGCTGCTGGAGCCCGCCGCGCACGACCAGCCGGTCGACCACCACGTCGATGTCGTGCTTGATGTTCTTCTCCAGCGCCGGCACGTCGTCGATCTCGTACATGACGCCATCGACCTTGACCCGCTGGAAGCCGCGCTTCTGGAACTCGGCCAGGTCCTTGCGGTACTCGCCCTTGCGCCCCCGCACCACCGGCGCGATCAGGTAGAGGCGCGTGCCCTCGGGCAGTGCCATCACCCGGTCGACCATCTGGCTGACGGTCTGGCTCTCGATCGGCAGGCCGGTCGCGGGCGAATAGGGCACGCCGACCCGGGCGAACAGCAGCCGCATGTAGTCATAGACCTCGGTCACCGTGCCGACGGTCGAGCGCGGGTTGCGCGAGGTGGTCTTCTGCTCGATCGAGATGGCCGGCGACAGGCCCTCGATGTGGTCGACGTCCGGCTTCTGCATCAGCTCGAGGAACTGGCGCGCATAGGCCGACAGGCTCTCCACGTAGCGCCGCTGGCCCTCGGCATAGATGGTGTCGAACGCCAGCGACGACTTGCCCGATCCCGATAGCCCGGTGATCACGATCAGCTCGTCGCGGGGGAGGGTGACGTCGATGCTCTTGAGATTGTGCTCGCGGGCGCCGCGGATGGTGATGTTCTTGTTCATCGATGCTGCTTACGGGCCTTGCATGGAGAGTGCTTCCGCGGACCGGGACCCCGGCCGCCGGCGCGGACGAAGGGACAGTACATGGTGTCCGGCGGGCGATAAATCCCGCAGTTTTTCGCATCGGTCTGGCGTGTCGGCACCGCTTTATGCATAGTGGGCACAGTCACTCGATGTTTCTGCTTTGTTCTCATCGTGGTTTACACTAGGGTGGCGCCTGTGACAACTCGCGAAAGGATCGGGAAATGGCCGGAAGCGTCAACAAAGTCATCCTGGTGGGCAATCTGGGGCGCGATCCCGAAGTGCGCAGCCTGAACAATGGCGGGAAGGTGGTGCAGCTCAACCTGGCCACCTCCGAGTCGTGGCGCGACCGCCAGTCGGGCGAGCGCCAGGAGCGAACCGAGTGGCACAAGGTGGTGATCTTCAACGAGAACCTGGCCGACGTGGCCGAGCGCTTCCTGAAGAAGGGCTCGAAGGTCTACGTGGAAGGCCAGCTCCAGACCCGCAAATACACCGACAAGGACGGCGCCGAGAAATACACCACCGAAGTGGTGCTGCAGCGCTACCGCGGAGAGCTGACCATGCTCGACGGCAAGGGCGAAGGCGGCGGCGGCAGCGGCGGCTTCGGCGGCGGCGGCAGGAGCGAGGACAGCTGGAGCGGCGGCGGATCGTCTTCCGGCGGCGGCAGCCGCGGCGGCGCGGCCGATCTGGACGACGAAATCCCGTTCTGATCCGGCAACATCAAATTCTCCTCAGCGAAACGTTGCGGTATCGGCAAACCGCAATAGCTCTAGTCTCCAGGCCATCAACTGGAGACCGATCATGCATGCAAAGGCTTTGACCGCAGCGCTGCTGGTGTCGGCTGCCTGCTCCGGCAGTGCGCTCGCCGCGGATACCACCATTTCGCTCGACGACCGCAAGTCCCTCAGCCTGACCGTCTACAGCGGCGACATGGCACTGGTGCGCGACACCCGGACGGTCAGTGTCGATGCGGGTCGTAACGTGCTGTCCTTCGTCGACGTGGCGGCGCAGATCCAGGCCGAGACGGCGCTGATAAAGGGCGCGCCGTTCGACGTCATCGAACAGAATTTCGACTTCGATCTGCTCAGCCCGGACAAGCTGCTCGAGAAGGCGGTCGGCCGCACGGTGAAGCTTTACCGGACCAATCCCTCGACCGGCGCCGAGACCGTCGAGGATGCCGTGGTACTGGGTGCCAGCGGCGGTGTGGTGCTGAAGGTCGCCGACCGGATCGAGGTGATGCAGGGCCTGAGCACGCCCAACACGCGCCTGGTGTTCGACAGCCTGCCGCCGAACCTCCGTTCGCGCCCGACGCTGTCGATGACCGTCGACGCCGCCAGGGCCGACAGCCGCGACCTCATGCTCACCTACCTGACCGGCGGGCTGGGCTGGAAGGCCGATTACGTCGCCAACCTGTCTCCCGACGAGAAGTCGCTGTCGCTGCAGGGCTGGATCACCCTCACGAATACGAGTGGCACGGCCTACAAGGACGCGCGGCTGCAGGTGGTGGCGGGCGAAGTCAACCAGGTCCGCAACCAGATGATGCGCGGCAAGAGGGAATATGCGGCCGCGCCCGTCGCGGTAACCGCGATGTCCGACAGCAGCATTACGCCCGAATCATTTTTCGCCTACCAGCTCTACACGATCCCCGTGCCGGTGACGCTCGCAGAAAACCAGACCAAGCAGATCTCCATGTTGGAAGCGCCGAGGGTCGCGGCGACCCGCGTCCTCGAAAGTTTCGACGGCGGTGGCTGGATCTGGTCGGAAATGAACGGCGAACCCGCGCCCGACCATCCTGCCGTTACCCTGAAGTTTCAGAACCGCGATCAGGACGGGCTGGGCAAGCCTCTGCCGGGCGGCGCGGTCCGCGTCTACAAGGAGGACGCGCGGGGCCAGACCCAGTATGTCGGCGCCAACACGATCCAGCACACGCCCAAGAACGAAAAGGTCGATCTGCCCCTCGGCGAGGACTTCGACGTGACGGTCCGGCGCATCCAGAAATCGTTCCAGCTCGAGCAGGAAACCCATCCGACGCGCAAACTGAGAGACGGCCAGCCGGTGATGATCAACGTCTCGACCAGCACGTGGGAAATGCAGGTCAAGAATGGAAAGAAGGAGCCGGTCGAGGTCAGGCTGATCAACCAGATTTCCGATGACTGGAAGATCACCGAGGAAAACCTGCCACACGTCAAGGAGACGGCCTCGCGCGCTGTCTGGACGGTGAAGGTTCCGGCCGAGGGCGAGACCACGGTCCGCTACAGCATGGTCGTCCGCCAGCGCTAGGCAAAGACTACCCGGCGAGATAGGAAAATCCCGACGATTCAAGGGGTTGGGGTGGCAGCGAATCCTTGTCCCGTTCCCCATGGGCTGGTATAGTGAAAACCCACTCGCTACAACATGTTGCGCCGCGCCTTCGCGGCGCAACTGCTTTTCTGGAAGGCAGTCCTAGGACTTGACGGACGACACCAACCTACCGCCCGACCCGCCCGAGGACGTGCCCGCAGGCGCCGGCGGCGGCCCCAGCTTCCCGCTGATCACCATCGAAGACGAGATGCGCCGCTCGTATCTCGATTACGCCATGAGCGTGATTGTCTCGCGGGCGCTGCCGGACGTGCGCGACGGCCTCAAGCCGGTGCACCGTCGCATCCTCCACCTCATGAACGAGGCGGGCTATACCCACGACAAGGCCTACCGCAAGTCGGCCCGCATCGTCGGCGACGTGCTCGGCAAGTACCATCCACACGGCGACCAGTCGGTCTACGACGCCATGGTCCGCATGGCGCAGGATTTCTCCATGCGCCTGCCGCTGATCGACGGCCAGGGCAATTTCGGCTCCATGGACAACGACCCGCCCGCGGCCATGCGCTACACCGAGGCGCGGCTGGCGCTGGCGGCGGAATCGCTGCTCGAGGACCTGGACAAGGACACGGTCGACTTCGTCGAGAACTACGACGGTTCCGAGAAGGAACCGGTGGTGCTGCCGGCCCGCTTCCCGAACCTGCTGGTGAACGGCGCGGGCGGCATCGCCGTCGGCATGGCGACCAACATCCCGCCGCACAATCTCGGCGAGGTGATCGACGCCTGCTGCGAATATGTCGACAATCCCGGCGTCACCGACGACCGGCTGCTCGAGCTGGTGCCGGGCCCCGATTTCCCCACCGGCGGCGTCATCCTGGGCCGCTCCGGCGCCAGCGCGGCGGCGCGCACCGGGCGCGGCTCCGTCGTGATGCGCGGCAAGGTGCATTTCGAGGACATCCGCAAGGGCGGCAAGGCGATCATCGTCACCGAGATCCCCTATCAGGTGAACAAAGCCGGCATGGTCGAGAAGATCTCCGAGATGGTGCGCAACAAGCGCATCGAGGGGATCAGCGACATGCGCGACGAGTCCGACCGCCACGGCATCCGCGTGGTGATCGAGCTCAAGCGCGACGCGGTGCCCGAGGTGGTGCTCAACCAGCTCTACCGCTTCTCGCCGCTGCAGACCTCCTTCGGCGTCAACGCGCTGGCGCTGAACGGCGGCCGGCCGATGCAGATGACCCTGAAGGAGATGATCGCGGCGTTCATCGAATTCCGCGCCGAGGTCATCACCCGCCGCACCCGTTTCCTGCTCGGCAAGGCCCGCGACCGCGCGCATGTGTTGGTGGGCCTCGCCATCGCCGTCGCCAACATCGACGAGGTGATCGCCCTCATTCGCGCCGCGCCCGACACGGCGACGGCCCGCGAGCAGCTGATGGCGCGCGACTGGCCCGCCCAGGACGTGGCGCCGCTGATCGAGCTGGTGGCGGACCCGTCCTACATGGTGGTCGACGGCAAGTTCCGCCTGTCCGACACCCAGGCGCGGGCGATCCTCGATCTCCGCCTTGCGCGGCTCACCGCCCTTGGCCGCGACGAGATCGGCGACGAGCTGAAGGGTCTTGCGGCCGATATCCTCGACTATCTCGAGACCCTGCGCAGCCACCCCAAGCTGATGGGCATCCTGCGGTCCGAGCTGGTGGAGGTAAAGGAGAAGTTCGCCACGCCGCGCCGCACCGAATTCGAGGAAAGCGAGTTCGACTTCGAGGACGAGGACCTGATCGCGCCCGAGGACATGGTGGTGACGGTCACCAATGCCGGCTACGTCAAGCGCGTGCCGCTCAACACCTACCGGGCGCAGAACCGGGGCGGCAAGGGCCGCTCGGGCATGTCCACCCGCGAGGCGGATTTCGTCACCCAGCTGTTCGTGGTCAACACTCATACGCCGCTGCTGGTGTTTACCGACCGCGGCATCGTGTTCAAGATCAAGGTGTGGAAGCTGCCGGTCGGCTCGCCCACCTCGCTGGGCCGGCCGCTGATCAACATGCTGCCGTTGCAGGAAGGCGAAGGTGTCGCCACCATCATGCCGCTGCCCGAGGACGAGAACAGCTGGGGCGACCTGCACGTGATGTTCGTCACCTCGCGCGGCTCGGTGCGCCGCAACACGCTGGGCGACTTCACCAACGTGATGTCGAACGGCAAGATCGCCATGAAGCTGGAGGACGGCAACCGGCTGATCGCGGTGCAGCCTTGCACCGACCAGGACGATGTGCTGCTGTCCGGCCGCTTCGGCAAGGCCATCCGCTTCGCCGTCGACGAGGTACGGGTGTTCTCCGGCCGATCCTCCGAGGGCGTGACCGGCATGAAGCTGGCCGACGGCGACGAGGTCATCTCCATGTCGGTGCTGCACCACAACGAGATCACCATCGAGGAGCGTGATGCCTACCTCAAGGTCGCCAATGCGAAACGGGCCGCCAGGCGGCGCGAGGAGACCGGCGAGGGCGAGGAGGTCGTGGTCGACTATGCCGCGATCACCGAGGAGCGCGCGTCCGAACTGGAAGCACAGGAGCAGTTCATCCTGACCATCACCGAGAACGGCTACGGCAAGCGCACCAGCGCCTACGAGTACCGCATCTCCGGCCGTGCGGGGCAGGGCATCATCGACATCGACACCTCGGCGCGGAACGGCAACGTGGTCGCCAGCTTCCCCGTCGAGGACCAGGATGAGATCATGCTGACCAGCAATGGCGGCCAGCTCATCCGCATGGGCGTTCACGACATCCGCATCACCGGACGGGCGTCGCAGGGTGTCACCCTGTTCAAGGTGGCGGAAGGCGAGAAGGTGGTCTCGGTCGCCCGGCTCGCCGACGTGGGCGAGGATGACGCCCAGGTTCCCGATGAAAGCTCGGACGACGCCGGCCCGGCCGAGGACACGGAGTAGGAGATCCATGGCGACGGAACGCGTTGGGCTTTATCCGGGAACCTTCGACCCGATCCACAACGGCCATCTCGACATCATCGGCCGCGCGCTGAAGCTCGTCGACCGGCTCGTCATCGGCGTGGCGATCAATGCCGGCAAGGGGCCGGTCTTCGCGCTCGAGGAACGGGTCGAGATGGTCCGCCGCGAGGCGGCGCGTCTCGGTGCCGACGGCGCCGTCGACGTGCGGCCCTTCACGGGCCTCGTCGTGCAGTTCGCCGACGAGGTCGGCGCGACCATATTGTTCAGGGGCCTGCGCAGCGTCACCGACTTCGACTACGAGTTCCAGATGAACGGCATGAACTCGGCGCTCAATCCCAAGGTCGAGACCGTCTACCTGGCCGCCAGCACCGGGCTGCAGTCCATCGCCGGCAAGCTGATCCGCGAAATCGCCGTCATGGGCGGCGAGATCGGTCATTTCGTTCCCCCGGACGTCAAGAAGCGCACCCTGGCGCGGCTGAAGGAGCGGGAATAGGCATGCGCGTCCTTCGCACATTGCTGCTCGCGGCGGCGATGACGGTTGTGAGTCTGCCCGCCCTCGCCGTCGAGTGGGAGAAGATCGACCTGGAGAACACGCTGGTCCTCGAGCTGGACTACGGCCGCGTTGTCATCGAGATGCGTCCCGACAAGGCGCCGAACCATGTGGCGCGGATCAAGGAACTGGTGCGCCAGCATTTTTACGACGGCCTGAAATTTCATCGGGTGATCCCGGGCTTCATGGCCCAGACCGGCGACCCCAAGGGCGACGGCACCGGCGGCTCGGGCCGCGAGATGAAGAACGAGTTCAACAATCTCCGCCACTTGCGAGGCACTGTTTCCATGGCGCGCGAAGGCGACAATGTCGACAGCGCCGACAGCCAGTTCTTCATCATGCTCAACGCCAATCGCTCGCTGGACCGCAACTATACGGTCTGGGGCAGGGTGATCGAGGGCATGGAGGCGGTCGACCAGATTCGCGCCGGCACGCAGGAGAACAATGGCCAGGTCGACTTCCCCGACAGGATCAGGTCGCTGAAGGTCGCGGTCGACATGTCGGCCGAGGAACGCGGACCGTCGGCGCCGGCGGTTCCGGCGCCGGCCGACGGCACGCCCCAGTAATCGCGGCAGGATACGCCGCCAGCAGGAGAGAGATCATGGACGCGGAAAACACCCTGTACCTCGAGCTGAAGAACGGCCGGGTCACCATCCAGATGTTCCCCGACAAGGCGCCGGGTCACGTCGCGCGCATCAAGGAGCTGGTTCGCCAGGGCTTTTATGACGGGCTGAAGTTCCACCGGGTGATCGAGGGCTTCATGGCCCAGACCGGTTGCCCGCACGGCACCGGCACCGGCGGCTCGGGCCGCAAGCTCAAGGCCGAGTTCAACGACGTGCAGCATGTCCGCGGCACGGTCTCCATGGCCCGCGCCATGGACCCGAACAGCGGCGACAGCCAGTTCTTCATCTGCTTCGCCAGCGCCCCGCACCTCAACGGCCAGTACACGGCCTGGGGACAGGTGACCGGCGGCATGGAGCATGTTGACGCCATCAAGCGGGGCGACAGCCGCGCCAACGGCTCGGTCAGCGATCCGGACACGATCGTCAAGGCGACCATGGCCGGCGACACGGTCTGAACGAAGCAGCGGGCCGCGGCGTCCAAGCGACCGGGGCTTCAGGCGGGGAGAATGTGCTTCCCTTGCCGGCGCGTTTCCGGCATTCACCTGCCTCCATGAAAGTCTCGGATTTCGACTTCCATCTTCCCGAGGACCGCATCGCCCTGCGGCCCGCCCGGCCCCGCGACGCGGCCCGCATGCTGGTGATCGGCGACGACGGCCTGGTGGACGCGGGCGTTTCCGACCTGCCCGGCCTGCTCTGTTCCGGCGACATCATGGTGTTCAACGACACCAGGGTGATTCCGGCGCGGCTGCACGGCCTCCGCCGCTCCGATGGCCGCCGCGGCGAGGCGCGCGTCGAGCTGCTGCTGCACAAGCGGGTCGACGGGCAGGAATGGCAAGCGTTTGCCCGCCCGGGCAAGCGGCTGCGTCCCGGAGACGACATCCATTTCGGCGATCTTTCCGCCCAGGTGATGATGAAGGGCGAGGGCGGCGAGATTCTCGTCCGCTTCGATCGGTCCGGCCGCGAGCTTGATCTGGCGATCATCGAGCGCGGCGAGATGCCGTTGCCGCCCTACATTGCCGGCAAGCGAGCCACGGACACCGAGGATCACGCCGATTACCAGACCATGTTCGCGTCGCGTGACGGCGCCGTCGCCGCGCCGACCGCCAGCCTGCATTTCACCGAAGGGCTGATGGGAAGGCTCGCCGAGGCGGGAATCGGCCACGTCACCCTGACCCTGCATGTGGGCGCGGGCACTTTCCTGCCGGTGAAGGCCGAGGATACGCGCGATCACCGCATGCACGCCGAATGGGGCGAGATCACGAAAGAGACGGCGCATCTGCTGAACGAGACGCGGCGAAAGGGCGGCAGGATCGTCGCCGTCGGCACGACGTCACTCCGGCTGCTGGAAAGCGCGGCGGGCGAGGACGGCATCATCCGGCCCTTTGCCGCCGAAACCGACATCTTCATCACGCCGGGCTACCGGTTCCGGGCGGTCGACGTGCTGATGACCAACTTCCACCTGCCGAAAAGCACGCTGTTCATGCTGGTCAGCGCCTTCGCGGGACTGGAGACCATGAAGGGGGCGTATCAGCACGCGATCGAGAATGGCTACCGGTTCTATTCCTATGGCGACGCCAGCCTGATTTTTCCGGCACGCGCGCCCTGAACGCTGCCGTCATCCCCGGCATGCGAACATCGGCGTCAACTCGACTGTGCGATAATTGCGCCCGGCGGGACAAGCGTCGCCAACGCCCCTCACCCTAACCCTCTCCCAGAGGGAGGGAACGTGCGGCGCGCTCCATTGAACCCTCTCCCATTGGGAGAGGGCAGGGTGAGGGGCGTTCCATCAGCTCCATCACACCCTGGAAGTAGGCGATCAGCCTCTCCGTTGTTGAGTTGGTGCCTTTAGGAGGACGCGGACAATTTGATTATGAATCAATATGTTGAATCCTTGTTCCTAACCCTCCACATCATTTCCCGTGCGCCACCCCGACCAGCGACGCGAAGGCCGGTACCTGGCGTTCCCATTCGTCCTCGGTGCCGTCGTCGAGAAACCGGTTGCTGTCCATGATGACCTCGTCGACCCCGGCCTCGCGGGCGGCGGCGACCTGCTCGGCCATCTCCTCGATCGAGCCCAGCCAGTAGGCGACGACCCTGTCGCCGAGCTGCTTCGGCGCGGTTCGCGTCGAGAACGGCGGAATCGCCCAGACCCGCCAGTAGCAGGGCAGGCGGCCGCGGCCGAATTCCTCCTGCGCGGCCCGGTTCGCTTCCTCGTAGTCGGCCATGGCGGTCGCCAGGTCCTTGCCGGCGGTCTGCCAGCCGTCGCACAGCTCGGCGGTGCGGCGCTGGCCCGGCTTGGAGCTGAAGCCGCCGATGATCGGGATCGCCGGCTCGCCGGCCTCGTTGCGCTGCACCGGTTTCGGGCTGGTCGCCGAGGGCGGGATGTCGAAGAACTGGCCGCGGAATTCCACCGGATCGGCCTTCCAGCAGGCGCGGATCGCATGGATGAACTCGGCGCTGCGCTTGCCGCGGGTATGGAAGTCGATGTCGCTCTGCCGGTACTCCTCCTTGTTGAGCCCAAGGCCGATGCCGAGTATGGCGCGGCCTTCCGACAGGCGGTCCAGCGTCGCCGCCTGCTTGGCCAGCATGATCGGCCGGTGATAGCCCAGGGTGATCACGGAGGTGCCCAGCCTGATCCGGCTCGTGACCGCCGCCGCGAAGGACAGCAGTTCCATGGGCGACAGGTCCTGGCCGGGCGCGTCGAGCCGCGGCGGGCTCTGCGGATTGAACAGCCGCTCGTGCACCCACAGGCTGTCGAAGCCGGCGGCTTCGGCGTCCATGGCGAAACGCTTGATGACGCGGGGCGTGGCCGCGAGGCCGAGCTGGGGCAGGGCAAGTCCGATGCGCATGGGTGTTTTCGATTGTCCCCGAATTCTCAACGGTTAGATTGGCGCCGACTGTAACCCATACGACACGGAAAGCGGGAAGGATCATGTTCAGGAACGCGCTCGACTTCACCGGCAAGACCGTGCTGGTCACCGGCGGCTCCAGCGGCATCGGCAACGGCATCGCCCGCAGCTTCCGCGACTGCGGCGCGGCCGTCGTCATCACCGGCACGCGCGCCTCGGCCGCCGACTACGAGGACACCGATTGCGCGGACATGCGCTTCTTCCAGCTCGACGTGGGCGACGACAAGGCGGTCGACGCGTTCGACCCCGGCATCGACCGGCTCGACGTGCTGGTCAACTCGGCCGGCACCGCCGCCTACAAGCGGCAGGAATACGAGATGGAGACGTTCCGCAAGGTCATGGACGTCAACATCATGGGCATGATGCACATGTGCACCAGGTTCCATCCCATGCTGGTCGAGACCAAGGGCAGCATCGTCAACGTCACATCCGTGGCCAGCTTCCGCTCGACGCCCGGCAATCCGGCCTACAGCGCCTCGAAGGGCGGCGGGCTGACGCTGACACGCACCCTCGCCAACGCCTGGGGCCGCGCCGGCGTCAGGGTCAACGCCATACTTCCCGGCCTCGTCGACACGAAATTGACCAAGGTCACCCGCGACAATCCCGAACTCTACGAGGCCTCGATCAAGCGCACGCCGCTGCGCCGCTGGGGAACGCCGGAAGAGATGGGGGGCATCGCCCTGTTCCTCGCCAGCCCGCTCGCGGCCTTCGTGACCGGCGAGGGCATCGTCGCCGACGGCGGGGCGAACGTTTGAGCAGAGGCGATGGTCTGCTATATTTGTCTGACATTGTCTGACATGGAGCGGATATGAGCAAGACAGCCAGAATCGCCGCGCGGATCGACCCGGAGGTCGATCAGCTGCTCGATCGGCTCGCCGACGAGACCGGCCGCAGCAAGTCGCATCACGTCAACGCCGCGCTGCGCGACTACGTCGAGCGTGAACTGGAGATTGCTGCCGCGGTGCGTGAGGGCATCAGGCAGGCGAAGGCTGGAATGGTTGTCCCGCACGAAGAGGTCATGTCGGGAATACGCGCCAAGATCGCCGACGCGTTGGCCAGGCACAAGGCCTCCGATTGAAACTCGGATGGACCAAACAGGCGCAGAATGATCTCGATGCCATCTTCGAGCACATCCTCGCCGACAACCCTTCGGCGGCACTGAAGGTCGCTGCCCGCATCGAAGAGATGGCCGAGTCGCTGCTCGAGTTTCCGTACAGGGGGCGGCCGGGGCAAACACCCGAGAGCCGGGAACTGGTCATCCCACGGCTTCCCTACATCGTCTTCTATTCGATCCTCGACGACACGATCGTCATCACCCACGTCGTGCATGGTGCACGGGACAGACAGCATGACTGACGGCTTCTCCTTCTCCCTTTCCGCCCGTGACGGCCATGCCCGCCGGGGCACGCTGCGCACCGTGCGCGGCGACGTCGAGACTCCCGCCTTCATGCCGGTCGGCACCGCGGCCACGGTGAAGGCCATGCTGCCTGAAAACGTGGCGGCGACCGGTGCCCAGATCATCCTGGGCAACACCTACCACCTCATGCTCCGACCCGGCGCCGAACGGGTCTCCGCGCTGGGCGGCCTGCACAGATTCATGAACTGGAGCGGGCCGATCCTGACCGATTCCGGCGGCTTCCAGGTCATGTCGCTGTCCAAGCTGCGCAAGATCGACGAGCAGGGCGTCACCTTCCAGTCGCATCTCGACGGCGCCGCCTTCAGCCTGTCGCCCGAGCGCAGCATGGAGATCCAGCGGCTGCTGGGCGCCAATATCGTCATGGCGTTCGACGAGTGCACGCCCTATCCGGTCGGGAAGGACGAGGCGGCGAAATCCATGCAGCTGTCCATGCGCTGGGCCCGTCGATCGCGTGCCGCGTTCGACGAGGGCGGCCCGCACGCCGCCGAGAATGCCCTGTTCGGCATCGTCCAGGGCAGCGTGTTCGAGGATCTGCGCCGGGACTCGGCGGCCGCGCTTCGCGACATCGGCTTCGAGGGCTATGCGGTCGGCGGCCTTGCGGTCGGCGAGGGACAGGACGAGATGTTCCGGGTGCTCGACTTCACCGTGCCGCTGCTGCCCCGGGACCGCCCGCGATACCTGATGGGCGTGGGCAAGCCGGCGGACCTGGTCGGCGCGGTGCAGCGGGGCATCGACATGTTCGACTGCGTGCTGCCGACCCGCTCTGGCCGCAATGGCCAGGCGTTCACCCGTCGCGGCACCGTCAACATGAACAACGCCCGCCACCAGGACGACCCGCGCCCGCTCGACGACGCCTGCGCCTGCCCGGCCTGCCGGCAATACAGCCGCGCCTACCTGGCGCATCTGGTGCGGGCCGGCGAAATCCTCGGAGCGGTGCTGCTGACCTGGCACAACCTGCAATACTACCAGGACCTGATGGCCGGCATGCGCGCCGCCATCCAGCGCGGCGAACTCGCCGCCTTCGCGGCCGGATTCCACGACCAGCAGACGGCCGGCGACATCCCCCCACGCTAAGGAACGGGCCTAATCCGGGCCGTTGCAGACCGTGCCGGTCAGGCGGCAGGCCGTGGAATGGCCTTGGCACGCGGCGAGGGCATGGCCTTGCGCCTGCGCGGGCGTGGCGCCCCAGCCGGTGCCGAAGCTGCCGTCGGGCGCTCCGGCGAGCGCGCCGCAGGACTGGAACCACACCTGGATGGCGCAATCGGCGGCGGCGCCCGCGCTCTGCCGGCAATAGCCCAGCGCCGCGGACTCGGCAGAGCCCCGGTCACCGAAATTGTAGGAATAGCCGTGAGCCCGCGACGACGGCGAATAGGCGATGGCGCCGAACTGGAGCGGGGCGGCCGGAGCGTCCGGCGACGCACCGCCCGAGCCGCGACAGGACGAGACGCAGGAATCATATTGCTGGCGGCAGCCGGAATCATAGCTTGAGCCCTCGCAACGGGTCAGGGCGCTGGTGCACGAATAATCCTGGGCGCACTGGTCGGCCAGCGCGCCCGGCGCCGCCGTCCAGAGAGCCGCCAGCAACGCGGCGCCGCGCATGATCCGTCGGGTTCGCTGCATGACGTCATGCTACCAGAATTCCGCCATCCGGTTGCATCCGCGCGCGCGGCTGCACTATGAATCGGTACGGTGGCCGCATTCGGCCTCCGTCGGGTAAGGCGGCCGGCCGCGATCCCCTCGAAATGGCGCCGGCACGATGGGAACAAGGACGACGTCATGCCGGCTGCCTGGACCAACATCACCGACGCGATTTTCGAGCACGCCAGGAAGAAGCCGACCGCGGTGGCGCTCGTCGAAGGGCCCACGGCGCTGACCTGGAGCGCCTTCGCCGAGCTCGTTGGCAAGGCTGCCGTCTGGCTGGGCCAGCAAAAGGTCAAGTCGGGCGATCATGTGGGCGTGCGGATGACCAACAGCGCCGATCATGTGATCCTCTCGATGGCGCTGCTGCGCATCGGCGCCGTGAAGTTCGAGCTGCTCCCGAGTCACACGCCGAAGCAGATCGAGGCCATTACCCGCAAGTTCTCGCTGACCACGCTGTTCGTCGAGCCGCCGATGCGGGTCTACCGCGGCGCGCGTTCGATCCCGATCGACATCGGCTGGCGCCGGCTCGTCGAGGCCTGCAGCGGCGACGCCCGGCACGACGACGCCAGGGGCAGCCCTTGGTTCGGGGTCCTCACCTCGGGAAGCACCGGCGAAAGCAAGGCGGCGGTGACCCATCACCACCAGACCATCGCGCGCTTCAACGAGATGACCGCGGGCTACGGCAGCACCGGCATCATCTCGACCAAGGATCCCGGCACCATGCTGCTGGTCGGGAGCATAGGCTTCGCCGGCTTCCACGCCTTCCTGCTCTATCAGGTGATGGCCGGCGCCAAGGTCGTCGTGCTGCCGGAATTCGGGCGCTTCTACGACATCGTGCGCAACTTCAGCTACTACGAAAATGTCGTCGCCATGGTGATGCCCGACCTCTGCTCGGTGTTCCTGTCCTGCGCCCAGAAGGGCTCGCTGCTGCTGCCCAACATGCGGGCGCTGATCAGCGGCGGGCAGCCGCTGCCGCCGGAGCAGAAGAAATCCATGCTCGTCAGCGTCACGCCCAACTACCATGAATCCTACGGGACATCCTCGACCGGCTGGATCTCGGCGCTGCATCCCGAGAACATCGCGCGGCGCTCGGCCAGCGTCGGCCGGCCCGTGCCCGGCATGGAAATCGAGATCGTCGACGGCGAGGGCAACCCGCTGCCGGCCAACAAGGTCGGCCGGCTCCGCTGCCGCAGCGCCACGACCTCGGAGTCCTATGTGGTCCCCGAGCCGCCCGGCGAGGAAGGGTTCCGCGACGGCTGGTTCTATCCGGGCGACCTGGGCATGCTGGATTCCAGCCGGTTCCTCTACCTGAAGGGCCGCGTGGGCGACATCATCGTCCGCCGGGGCGTGGAGATCTATCCGGCCGAGGTCGAGGCCGTGCTGTGCGAGCATGCCTCGGTCAGTGAGGCGTCGGTGGTCGGCCTGCCGACGCGGCAGGGTGGCCGGGAGGTCATCGGCCTGATCGTTCCCAAGGGCGAACCACGGCACGAGGAACTGGTACAGCATTTCAAGGCCAAGCTCCCGCCCGAGAAGCAGCCGGGCGCGCTGGCCTATACGGAGGCGCTGCCGCGCACCGCCGCCGGAAAGGTCGACCGGGGCAAGGTTGCGGAGGTCGCGATGCAGGCGATCCGGCGGACCCGGTCCAAGATCCGCCAGCCCGGCCAGGCCTGAGGAGGCGGGTATGAACGCCAGGGTATTGATGACCGGCGGCGCGACCGGCATCGGCGCGGCCGCGGCCGCCCGCATGGCGGGGCGGGGCGCCGACATCACCATCCTCGACGTGGTCGAACCGTCTCACGGCCACGGCCGCTTCGTGCGCTGCGACCTTGCCGACCGCGCCGCCATCGACACCGCGCTCGGCGCGTTGACCGGCTCGTGGGACGCGCTGGTCAACGTCGCCGGAATCCCCGGGCCGCGACCGGCCGAGCCCGTCGTCGCGGTCAACTTTCTCGGCATGCGGCACCTGAGCGAGGCCATGCTGCCACGCATCCGCAGTGGCGGCAGCGTGACGACGGTGGCATCGACCGCCGGCCGGGACTGGCTGCGGCGCGCCGCCGTCGTCGGCCAGTTGCTGGACACCCCGGATTTCGAGGCGGGGCTGGCCTGGTGCCGCGACAACGGCGCGCAATGGGAGAAGGATCCCTACACATTCTCCAAGCAGTGCTCGGTCGCCTGGATATATCGGGCCGCCGGACTTGGGATCCGGCATGGGGTGCGGGTGAACAGCATCAGCCCCGGCAACACCAGGACGCGCCTGACCGAGAACTTCATCGCGCAGATCGGCGCCGAGCAGGTGTCGTGGTTGACGGATCATATCGGCCGCGAGGCCACCCCCGACGACATCGCCTCGGTCATCGACTTCGTGGCGCTGGGAGATTGCGGCTGGCTCAACGGTGTCGACATTCCGGTGGACGGCGGCATCACCGCCAGCATCACCGGCAAGTGGATCGACATGAGCCGATCGCCCGCCGTCCTCGCGCGGGCGGCCGTCCGGCGGGACTAAGGGGAGGGAGAATGGAGACCCGCGTTACCGAGATCGCCGACCGCATCTATCGGCTGTCGACCTTCGTGCCCGACATTGCTCCGCCCGCGGGATTCACTTTCAACCAGTTCCTGATCGATGCGGACGAGCCGTTGCTGTTCCACTGCGGCCACCGGCGCATGTTCCCGCCGATCGCGGCGGCGCTGGGCCGGGTGCTCCCGGTCGACCGGCTGCGCTGGATCGGCTTCGGCCATGTGGAGGCGGACGAGTGCGGCGCCATGAACGAGTGGCTGGCGGCGGCCCCCGGCGCGACCGTCGCGCATGGCATGACCGCGACGATGGTGTCGCTGAACGACCTCGCCGATCGTCCGCCGCGCGCCCTGGCTGACGGTGCGGTGCTGGACCTGGGCGGCAGGCGCGTCCGGTACATCGACACGCCGCACGTGCCGCATGGCTGGGAAGCCGGCGTGATGTACGAGGAAGTCACCGGCACGCTGCTGTGCGGCGACCTGTTCACCCATGTGGGCGACCTTCAGCCGCTCGTCGACACCGACATCGTCGGGCCTGCGGCCGAGGCCGAGGCGATGTTCCTCGCCTCGGCGATCACTCCGTCGACCGAGCCCATCATCCGCTCGCTTGCCGCGCTGGCGCCGCGGACGCTGGCGTTGATGCACGGCTCGTCGTTCAACGGCGACTGCGCCGCCGCGCTGAACGGTCTCGCCGACTTCTACCGCGACCGGCTTCGTTCCCAGTTCGGTGCCTGACGCAGCCCTCAGATGGATATAAAAGCCAGAGCCCTTGTTATTTGCATGAAACATTTAGAATAGTTTTCCAATGTGTTGTGTAATTCATTCGACAAACACTGTTATGGTGCATACTTTGGGTCCGTCGAGTGGCATGGGGAGGCCGAACGACTCCCGCTAGTTGTGCCATGCCGGATGAACATGGAGGAGTACGATGAACGGTCGTTATTCGTCTCGCCTTGGTTTTCTGACGCTTTTCTCCCTGAGTTTTGCGGCTATCGCTTTGCTGGCGACACCGTCCAGCGCAAGCTATATGCAGAAATGCGACAAGCTGATATCTGCCTGGAAAACTTGCAAGTCCGGCGGTGGTGCCTGCAAGAGCGAGCAGACGGTGATCGAGGAAGAGTGCCGCTGCCATCAGTTGATCCGTAACGAGTGGAAGCTGATCATGGCCGCCGTTGGCAAGGACGGCGTCTGCGCGCCGCGGCCGCCCGGGGATCCGGTGCCGATCCCGCCGGAAGAGCCCCATCGCGGCCATCCGCCGAGCACGGAAGCGCCGCAGCAGCGCCACCCCTGAACCATGCGGGCCGACCGCTTTCGGGAAGCGACCCGTGAAACGGTCGGCCGTGTGTCTGCTGTTGGGGCATTGATGCTTCGAGCCCTCCGTGCCGCCGCGTTGGCCACGATTTGCACGCTGGGCTTGCCTGGCGGCTACGCGTACGCCGAGGCACCGGGCGCGGTCTACGTCATCTTCGACGCCTCGAACTCCATGTGGGGCGAATTGCCCGACAAGGCCCGCAAGATCGACGTTGCGAAAGCGGTGCTCAAGGAGTTCGTGGGCGGAGACTTCGCAGGCCGCGAGTTGGCGCTCCGCATCTATGGCCAGAATCGTCCCGGCGATTGCACCGATACGAGCGTGGTCGTGCCATTCGGCAAGCCGGAAGCCGTGCTGGACCGGATCAGGAACGCGGTCGCCGGAACGACCCCTCGCGGCAAAACTCCCATCGATCGATCATTGCGCGCCGCTCTGAGCGATTTCGGCAACCGCCGAGGGGACATTCTGCTGATCAGCGACGGCATCGAAACCTGCGATGCCGATCCGTGCGATCTGATGCGCGAATGGCGCGAAGCCGGCGTCGCGATACGGGTCCATGTGGTAGGACTCGGTCTGGACGAAGTCGCTCGAAGCGCTATGCAATGCGTGGCGGAAACCTCGGGAGCTGCCTATTACGACGCCCAGTCAGCTTCGCAGCTTGCCGCCTCGCTCAGCGCGGCCCGGGAGGCGGCCCTCGGCGATGTCCCGGTCGTGGGCAAGCCCAGGCCGCGGCAGCCCGCCCAGGGCCACGAGCTAAAGATCGTCGCGGCCGACGAACAGGGCCGGTCGCTCCCGGTGGAAGGCACGGCGTCCCTCGATGGCGGCGAGCCGATCGCGGTCGCCAGCCATCGCCGGAACGAAGTGAAGCAGGGCCGCTACGTTGTCGAGGTCGGCGTGCGTCTCGCCAACGGCTCGCTCTACCGCCCGGTCCGATCCGAGGTTTCGGTAACCGAGCCGGGGGAGACCCGGCTCGAGGTCAGGGTCGCGCGGCCGCCGAGCATCTCGACCCGGTTCGTCATGGCGGGCAAGGAGGTCGACGGCGCGCTGGTCACCGCGTTCCGGAACGGAACCGAGGCCTTCAAGTTCAGGTGGTTCGACGAACCCTTCGCCGAGCCAGGGGACTACGAGCTTCACGCCCGCGTCGACAAGGACAACGACCTGTCCGCCTCGGCTTCCGTGCGAGACGGCCAGCACACCCAGGTAACCTTCGACCTGACTCCCACCGTTCGGATCGCCGTTTCGTTCCGGTTAAGCACGGGGGCGGAGGAGCGGCGCAACTCCGAGCTCTGGCGCGATGGGGTCAAGCTATACTCGATCCATGCGGTCAATGGCGGCACGGTCCGCCCGGGCGCCTATGAAGTTCGTTCTTCGTCCAAGTTCACCCCTATGGAAGGCCACGGCATCGTCGTCTCCGGCGAACAGAGTCAATCGTTCCAGGTGCCGGTGACGGTCGGGCTGCTCAATGTAAGCTACGACCCGGCGGCGACGTACAAGCGGCTGCCCGATCGTGCCTTCGTCGAATCGACCTCGAACACCGCCGTCGGCGGCATGGTCACACCCGGCAAGGACGTGGCCCTGCTGCCCGGCTCCTACCGCGTTCGGGCATGGAGCCAGGCCGGCACCTTCGAGCCCGTGCCGGTGACCGTCGCCGCGGGCCGAACCTCGGTGGTGGTGCTGAAGCCCGAACCCGGACAGAGCCAAGGAGGAAAGCCATGACATCCGGACCACGTCTCGCCGCATGCGTCGTCGCCTTGCTCTCTGCAGCGCAAGCGTCGCCTGCCTGGAGCATGAAGCTGCATCCCGTCGCGGCCTACACGATCGAATATGATGTGGGTGGCAGCAAACCCGGCAACATTGTCGAGTATAGCCGCAACCATGGGAACCAGCAGTCCCGCGTAACCGACACGTCGATGACGATGGCCGGTCGCACCTTCCGGGAGAATACGCGGGTCATCACCGAGGGGGCGAAGATCACCACCATCGACTTCCAGGCCAAGACCGTCACCAGAGGCGCCAATCCGTTCTATGAGACGCTGATCGCCCGCATGAAGGGCAAGGACGCCGCCGAGTTCGGCCGCGAAATGCTGCGGGCGATGGGACACGTGGAAACCGACGCCACCGAAACCATTCTCGGCGAGACATGCCGGGTCTGGAAAAATGCCCAGCTGGGCGCGGAAATGTGCGTCACGTCCGACGCCCTGACCCTTCGCAACGACATGGCGATGGGCGGGATCAAGGTCACCATGCGTGCCCGCGCGCTCAAGCGCGGCGACGGCGGTCCCGACTCTGCCTATACGGTTCCGGCCGGCCTTACCGAGACCCAGGCTCCTGACCTGAGCAAGATTTTGGGGAAGGGCCGCTAGAGCATGATCCGCTCAGGTCGACACGACCTGAGCGGCAAATCATGTTCTAATACCAACGGTCATGATGATTGACCGATGTGAGCCCAGTCTCGCAGACCGATGGAAGTGATGGTTTCGGGCTGCTGGGTGAGGTTGCTCCAAGCGCGGCAGGCGGCGTCGAGGATGTCGTCG
>JBFWZH010000027.1:0-58612 GCA_050185585.1 Sphingomonadales bacterium
TTCTGTAAACTCAAAGAGTTCAAACGGATCGCCATGCGCGCTGACAAAACCGACGCCAGCTTCGCGGCGAACATCTACCTCGCTGCCGCCGTCATCAATGCCCGGTGAATCTCAACAGACCCTAGTCCAAGATCCATAATCTGGACTACTCAATAGGCCATTTCAAACACCCATTCGCCGCCGTTCAGGAGCCTCTTGATTGCCCATGCAAGATGTTCTTATTTGGTTCCGGGCGCAGCTGTTCCGGCCGCATGAGATGACCGACCCGGTCCGCAAGATCATCCACGTCGACATGGACGCGTTCTATGCGTCGGTGGAGCAGCGCGACGATCCGGCGCTGCGCGGCAGGCCGGTCGCCGTCGGCGGGGCAAGCAAGCGCGGCGTTGTGGCGGCGGCGAGCTATGAGGCGCGGGCATTCGGCGTGCGCTCGGCCATGCCGTCGGTGACCGCGGCGCGCAAATGCCCCGACCTGGTGTTCGTGAAGCCGCGCTTCGACGTCTACAAGCAGGTGTCGCGGCAGATCAGGGACATCTTCGCAGAATACACGCCGCTGATCGAGCCGCTGTCGCTGGACGAGGCGTATCTCGACGTGACCGACAATTTGAAGGGCAATCCCTCGGCGACCTGGATCGCAGAGGAGATCCGCGGACGAATCCTCGCGGAAACCGGCCTTACCGCTTCCGCGGGCATCTCCTACTGCAAGTTCCTGGCGAAGATCGCCTCGGACTACCGCAAGCCCAACGGCCAGTTCGTGATCACGCCGGACATGGGCGAGGCGTTCGTGGCGGTGCTGCCGGTGGGCAAGTTCCATGGCGTGGGTCCCGCGACCGCCGCGAAGATGAACAGGTTGGGCATCTTTACCGGCGCCGACCTGCGCGCCCTGCCGCTGGGCGAGCTGCAACGGCATTTCGGCAAGTCGGGCGCCTGGTACCACGCCATATCGCGGGGCGAGGATCACCGGGCGGTGAAGCCCGACCGGCAGCGCAAGTCGATCGGGTCGGAGACGACCTTCTTCGACGACCTCGGCGAGCCCGCCGAAATCGAGGACGGTGTCATCGCCATGCTCGACGACGTGTGGAGCCACTGCGAGAAGAACGACATCACCGGCCGCACGGTGACGGTGAAGATCAAGTTCGCCGACTTCCAGATCATCACGCGGAGCCGCACGTTGACCGGGCCGATCACCGCCCGCGTCCAGCTCGAACAAGCCGCCATCGGCCTGGTGCGCGGCGCCTACCCGTTGCCCAAGCGCGTTCGGCTGCTGGGAGTCACGCTGTCAAACCTGGAGCGTGACGAGGTGCCCGCGCCGACGCCTCAGCTTGATCTGGGGCTGGCCTAGGGAAGGTCAGCACCACCCGCAGTCCTGGCCCGGCATCCTCCAGCGCGACCTGGATATGATGCAGCTTGGCGACCGCCGCGACCAGGCTGAGGCCCAGGCCGTTCCCGGGCGTGGTGCGGCTGACCTCGAGACGGACGAAGCGGTCGAACACGCGGTCGCGCGCCTCCGGCGGAATGCCCCTGCCCCGATCCTCGACGATGATCCTGACGCGGCCGCCTGTCCGGTCGAGACGCAGCCTGACCGGCGTGCCCTCCGGCGTGTGCTTCATGGCGTTCTCGATCAGGTTCGACACCATCTGCATGATCAGCGCGCGGTCGCCGCGAACCTCGACGCCTGCCGGGACATCGATCTCGAAGGGCCGCCCCTCCTCCTCGGCCAGCGGTCCGTAGGCCTCGCCCAGCGTCGCGAGGATGTCCGACAGCCGCACGGCGGTGAAGGCCTTCGCCGACATGGCGGCCTCGATCTGGGCGATTCCGAGTATGGCATTGAAGGTCTCGAGGATTCCGGCGCTTTCCTCGATGGCGAGTTCCAGCGCCTGATCGCCCTCGCCGGTGCCGGCGTTCTCCCGTGCCTCCTCGAGCCGCCGGGCAAGGCGGCTCAGTGGCGTGCGGAGATCGTGGGCGACGCTGTTGGTCACTTCCCGCGTCTCGGTGACCAGGAAATCGATGCGGTCGAGCATGGCATTGAGGCTGGCGGCGAGCCGGTCCAGCTCGTCATTGGTGTCGCGCGTCTCGACCCGACTGCTGAGCTGTCCGCCCATGATGTCGACCACCGTCGAGGTGATCTCGTCGATGCGGCTCAGGAAGCGCCTTGTCATGAGGGCGCCGATGGCGCCGCCGAGCAGGACCGCGGCGACCAGCGTGCCCAGAGCGGCGCGCACGAACAGGCTGTCGATCGCCTCGCGCCACACCGGCTCCATGCCGACGGTGAGCGTGGCCTCGCCCAGCTTCACCGTGCGGGCGACGATCTGGACCTTCTCGGTCACGCCCTGGACCGACACTTCCACCTCGAACTTCTGCCGGCCTAGCGACAGCGGCAGGTCGGGCATATTGGCCGTGAGCACCTGCCCCGCGGAATCGGTCAGACGGTCGAAACTGCGCAGCTTCAGGTGCGACCGGCGCTTGGCCTCGATGTCGGCGACGACCTCCCCGAGCCCGCCCAGGCGGTAGACGTCCTGCAACTCCTCGATCCGGGCATCGACCCGGTCCCTGAGATCCTCGTCGAGGCTGCGCGCCTCGATCAGGTAGAGCGTGACCAGCAGGACGACGGTCGAAAGCAGATAGAGCGCGATGTAGAGCAGCGTGAAGCGGACGCCGGTGGAGCGTAGGTAGTCACTCCGGCGCATAGATGCTGTAACCGGCGCCCCGGACGGTGTGGATCAGCGGGGTATCGGAATCCCTGTCGATCTTCGACCGCAGGCGGCTCATATGGGTTTCGATGATCTTGGTCTTGGGATCGAAGTGGAAGTCCCAGACATGCTCGAGCAGCATGGTGCGTGTCACCACGTCGCCGGCGTTGCGCATCATGTATTCCAGCAGCTTGAATTCCTGTGGCTGCAGCTCGACGACCCGGCCGCCGCGCTTCACCTGCCGGCGGCGGACGTCCATCTCCAGGTCGCCCACCTTCAGCACCGGCTCGACCTTGGCGAGCACCGGCCGCCGGCCGAGCGCATGCACCCGCGCCGCCAGTTCGGAGAACGCGAAGGGCTTCACCAGATAATCGTCGGCGCCCGCATCGAGCCCTTCGACCCGCTCGTTGACGCCCGCGAGGGCCGTCAGGAAAAGTACCGGCGTCTTGACGCCGGCGACGCGGATGTTGCGCAGGATCGTGGCGCCGTCGACCTCGGGCAGCATCCTGTCGAGCACGATGACGTCGTAGGGGCTGTTGGTCGCCAGATGAAGTCCCTCGCCGCCGGTCTCCACCTTGTCCACCGTATGTCCGAGCTGTCCGAGGCCACGTGCAACGTAGGCCAGCGTGTCGGCGTCGTCTTCGACCACGAGTATTTTCATCGGCTGCCAAATCCTCTGGAGGCTTCTGGCGTACAGATAGTTCCCCGGCGTAACAATCTCAACATGGACACCGGTGAATAGCGTTATTTTGTCATAGGTTGCCGCAAGTTGTCTAAAGTATTCACGCAAGATCAATGTTACGGAAAAGTCCCGCCGGCGCCGGCCGCGGAAGGCGATCGGGCCGTTGTCGAGAATCCGGCGCACGCAATTCCCTGATCAGGAATTAGCCAAAGCCGCCATCCAGCGCCTTGCAATTCGGCGCCGACCGCAGGAAAGTCGGCGGATCGGAACGATGGGAGACGCCGATGGGATACGATCTTCAAAAGGTGCCGGCGCAGGCACTGCCGCACACCACCTATCAGGAATATCTCGACCGGGACCGGAACGAGCCCGCGCGCAGCCTGCGCGAGGTCGGCAACACCGACCTGGGCACAGAGGACGTGGACAAGCGCCGCTACATCGACCGTGCCTGGTACGAACAGGAAAAGAAGATCTGGGACCGTGTCTGGCAGGTGGCCTGCCGCGAGGAGCACATCCCGGAGCCCGGCGACTTCCACGTCTACGACATCGGCACCCGCTCCTATCTCGTGGTGCGCCAGGACGACGGGGGCATCAAGGCCTATCCGAACGCGTGCCTGCATCGCGGCCGCAAGTTGCGGCTGGAGTCGGGCCATGTGGAGAAGTTCCGCTGCCCGTTCCACGGCTTCACCTGGGATCTGGACGGCGAGATTGCCCACGTCCCGTGCGAATGGGACTTCCCGCAGGTGCAGAAGGATGAGTTCCATCTGCCGGAAATCCATGTGGGCACGTTCGCCGGCTGGGTGTTCGTCAATCCGGATCCGGATCCGATACCGCTGGAGCAGTTCCTCGATCCGATCTGGCGCCACTACGAGCCCTACGCCTGGGACCAGTCATACCTCGGCGTACACGCTGGCAAGGTGCTGAAAGGCAACTGGAAGATCATCCAGGAAGCCTTCATGGAGGCGTTCCATTCGCTCGATACCCACCCGCAGATCCTGGGCAGCGTCGACGATTTCGGCTGCCAGTACGACGTGTGGGAAGGCAAGCCCCACGTCAACCGCATGATGGCCGCCTTCGCGGTCCCCAGCTCGTATGTGGTCGACCAGGTCACCGAGCAGGACGTGCTCGACGAGTGGCTGGGTCGCAAATGGGACGACAAGGAAAAGATTCTGCTCGCCGAGGGGGAGACCGCCCGCACCAAGACCGCGGACCTGAAGCGCGAGCAGACCGAGGCGCAGCTGGGCTTCAAGGTGCCCGAGCTGTCGGACGCCGAGCTGGTCGACGGCTGGTACTACGTGGTTTTCCCCAACTTCATGCTGTGGGGCGGCTATGGCCCGAACATGTGGTATCGCTTCCGGCCCTGGAACGACAGCCACGAGGAAACGCTGATGGAGGTAGGCTACATCATGCGCCACCCCAAGGATCAGCCGAAGCCCGCGCCCATGCCGATGATCATGCTCGACATCAACACCAAGTGGGACAGCGTCGAGGCGCTGGGCGGGCTGGGTTTCGTGCTCGATCAGGACACCACCAACATGGCGGCGATCCACGACGGCCTGAAGGCGTCGTTCAAGCCGGGGGTTACGCTGGCGTCCTACCAGGAAAAGCGCATCCGGCATTTCCACCAGACGCTCGACATGTACATGGAGCGGTACTCGAACGCTTGAAAAGCGAAGGGCCGCTTCAGATGAAGCGGCCCTCGCACAGGGCTCGAACTTGCGGCTGGGGGGATTAGCCGATCCGCTCGAGGCTCCTGATCGGACACTTCTGGTCGCGCACCAGGACGGCGCCGAACTTGTCGAGGGAACCGCTGGGCGACGTCACGAAGCCGACCGACTCGCTGTAGGGAAGCGAATGGCAGCGCCCCATGAACGTGGCGCGGTATTTGTCGCCCGACGAGGTGGTGATGATCATCGAGCGGCTCGATTCGGCCCGCCAATCCTTGATCGAACCGAAATCGGCGAAGCTGATCGAGTCCGACGGGGCGGCGTTGGCGCTGTTCAGCCCCATGAACAGTCCGGTCACGACGCCGGCGGTGAGCACGGCGGCGGTGATCCTGGTGACGATGCTGGTCCTCTTTCTCATATCGGTGTCCTTCCCGCCGGCGACGGTGTTGGCTCGTTACGCCGCCAGCCATGCACGGGGTGTAGCGCGCGGGCGGTGAACGGACCCTGAACCCGGCGTTTAGGCCCGGTTCATCTTCGGACTGTCCCGGTCGCCGCGTTGGCGCTATCTGTGGGGCATGAACGAAATCCACGCGGTCATCCTGCTGAGCGGCGGCCTCGACTCCGCCACCTGCCTCGCCATCGCGAAAGCCGAGGGCTATGTCTGCCATGCCATTTCGTTCCGTTACGGCCAGCGGCATGCGGTCGAGCTGGAGGCGGCGGAGCGGATCGCCGCATCGGCGGACGTGGCCGAGCATCGGATCATCGACATCGACCTGCGCCAGTTCGGTGGCTCGGCGCTGACCGACGACATCGCCGTGCCCAAGGGCCGGAGCGCGGCGGACATGGCCGACGGCATTCCCGTCACCTACGTGCCGGCGCGCAACACCATCTTCCTGTCATACGCCCTCGCCCTCGCCGAGGTGCGCGGCGCCAACGACATCTTCATCGGCGTCAATGCGCTGGACTACAGCGGCTATCCGGATTGCCGGCCGGCGTTCATCGAGTCTTTCCAGCACACCGCCAACCTGGCGACGCGGGCGGGGATCGAGGGCAAGCGGCCGCTGCGCATCCACACGCCGCTGATGGACATGTACAAGTCCGAGATCATCGCCATGGGGACGAAGCTGGGCGTCGACTACGGCATGACCATCAGCTGCTACGATCCCGCTGCCGACGGCGGGGCGTGCGGCGAATGCGATTCCTGCATCCTGCGCAAGAAGGGTTTCGCCGAGGCGGGCGTGCCCGATCCCACGCGGTACGCGGCGCCATGACCTACGCGGTCAAGGAAATGTTCTACACGCTGCAGGGCGAAGGCGCGAATGCGGGCCGTCCGGCAGTGTTCTGCCGCTTCGCCGGCTGCAATTTGTGGAGCGGGCGCGAGAAGGACCGCGCGGGCGCCGTCTGCACCTTCTGCGACACGGATTTCGTCGGCACCGACGGTCCGGGCGGCGGCAAGTTCGTGTTCCCGACGGAGCTGGTGAAGGCGCTGCGTGCGCAGCTGCCCAAGGGCGTCTCCAGCCGGGGCATGCTGGTGGTCTGCACCGGCGGCGAGCCGCTGCTGCAGCTCGACCGGCCGCTGATCGTGGCGCTCCACAAGGCCGGCTTCGTGATCGCCGTCGAGACCAACGGCACCATCGAGGCGCCGGACGGCATCGACTGGATCTGCGTCAGCCCGAAGGCGGATGCGCCGCTGGAACAGAGCTTGGGCGACGAGCTGAAGCTGGTGTTCCCGCAGGAGAAGGCCCGGCCGGAAATGTTCGAGCGCCTGTCGTTCGATCATTTCTTCCTGCAGCCCATGGACGGACCGGACCGCGAGGCCAACACGGCGGCGGCCACGGCCTACTGCCTGGCGCACCCGAAATGGCGCCTGAGCCTGCAGACCCACAAGATGATCGGGATTCCCTGAACACCTCTTTCAGCCGTCATTGCGAGGAGGCGAAGCCGCCGCAGAAACCCAGGCGTTGTTGCCGCTGAATCGCCGTCTGGGTTGCCGCGCCGCCATGCGGCTCGCAATGACGGCAAAATTCAGGCTTAGCCCCTGCCCCGATACCCCGGCACGCCCTGCTCCGGGATCCACACGCCCGCGGGCGCGGCGCCGGTCTGGTAGAAGACGTCGATGGGGATGCCGCCGCGCGGATACCAGTAGCCGCCAATGCGCAGCCATTTCGGCTCCGTCGCTTCCTCGATACGGCGGGCGATGCTTACGGTGCAGTCCTCGTGGAAGGCGCCGTGATTGCGGAAGCTGCCCAGGAACAGCTTCAGCGATTTCGACTCCACGATCACCTCGTCGGGTACGTAGTCGATCACCAGATGCGCGAAATCCGGCTGGCCCGTCACCGGGCACAGCGAGGTGAACTCCGGACAGGTGAAGCGGATCAGGTAATCCCGGTCCCGATGCGGATTGGGAACCACCTCGAGCACCGCTTCGTCGGGCGATGCGGGAAGCCCGGTCTGATGGCCAAGCTGGTCGAGCGAAATATATGAGTCTTCTGACATGGGGAGACCTTTCGGATGCCTTCATTAACCCATATCGCCCTGCATTGCGAAGACCTCGACGCGTCGATCGCCTTCTACCGCGACTATTGCGGCCTGCATGTCAGCCACGACCGGTCGGACGAGCACAGCCGCGTCGTCTGGATGGCCGAGCCCGGCAAGGAGCACCAGTTCGTCATCGTGATGATCTCCGGCGGCAAGGTCCACCCCCAGGCCGAGGGCGATTTCAGCCATCTGGGCTTTGCCATGGAGAGCCGCGACGCGGTCGACGCCGTGGCCGCGCGCGCCCGGGCCGAAGGGCTGCTCGCCTGGCCGCCCCGCGACGAGCCCTATCCGGTCGGATACTATTGCGGTATCCGGGCACCGGACGGCAACGTGGTTGAGTTCAGCTACGACCAGCCGCTGGGCCCCGGCGCGGGACAGTCGATGCGCGCGCATGCGGATGCTTGAACGGCCTCCGCCCACTCTCTAAGTTGTCTTTTCCTGCCATTGAACCGACCGCAGAGATGACCGTCCGGAAAGACTTCGTCGATACCATCGGCAATACGCCGCTCATTCGCCTGAACCGCGTGTCCGATGCGACCGGCTGCGAAATCCTCGGCAAGGCCGAGTTCCTCAACCCGGGAGGCTCGGTGAAGGACCGCGCGGCCTGGGGCATCATCAAGGACGCCGAGGAGAAGGGCCTGCTGCGCCCCGGCGGCGTGATCGTCGAGGGCACGGCGGGCAACACGGGCATCGGCTTGGCGCTGGTCGGCAACGCGCGCGGCTACAAATCGGTGATCGTCATCCCCGACACCCAGAGCCAGGAAAAAATGGATATGCTGCGGCTGTGCGGCGCCGACCTGCGCCCGGTGCCGGCGGTGCCCTACAAGGACCCCAACAACTACGTGAAGCTCTCCGGCCGGCTCGCCGAGGAGATCGCCAGGACCAATCCCAACGGCGCCATCTGGGCCAACCAGTTCGACAACCAGGCCAATCGCCGCGCCCACTACGAGACCACAGGCCCGGAAATCTGGGAGCAGACCGGCGGCAAGGTAGACGGCTTCATCTGCGCCGTGGGCACCGGCGGCACGCTGGCGGGTGTCGGCATGTTCCTGAAGGAGCGCAACCCGAACATCCGGATCGGCCTCGCCGATCCCCTGGGCGCGGCGCTCTACGAATATTACGCCCATGGCGAGCTGAAGGCCGAAGGCACCTCGATCACCGAGGGCATCGGCCAGGGGCGCATCACCGCGAACCTCGAGGACGCGCCCGTCGACTGCCCGTACCAGATTCCCGACGACGAGGCGCTGCCGCTGATCTTCGACCTGCTGGAGTTCGAGGGCCTGTGCCTGGGCGGCTCCAGCGGCATCAACGTGGCGGGCGCCGTCCGGCTGGCGAAGGAGCTGGGGCCCGGTCACACCATCGTCACGGTGCTGTGCGACTACGGCACCAGGTACCAGAGCAAGCTGTTCAACCCCACATTCCTGCGCGAGAAGGGCCTGCCCGTGCCCCATTGGCTGGAGGCATAGATGATCGACACGACCGAAGCCCTCGTTTCCACCGACTGGCTGCTGGACCACCTGGAGCAGCCGGACCTTCGCATCGTCGACGCCAGCTGGTACATGCCCGACCAGCAGCGCAACCCGCGCGCCGAATACGCCATGGAGCACATCCCCGGCGCGGTGTTCTTCGACATCGACGAAATCTGCGACCTGGACAATCCGCTGCCGCACATGCTGCCGCCGCCGGAGAAATTCGCCAGCCGCATGCGCAAGCTGGGCCTTGGCGACGGCAACAGGGTCGTCGTCTATGACGGCTCCGGCCTGTTCAGCGCCGCGCGGGTGTGGTGGATGTTCCGCGTATTCGGCCATGACGACGTCTCGGTGCTCGACGGCGGGCTGCCGAAATGGAAGGCCGAGGGCAAGCCGCTGGCCGACCTTCCGGAGATGTCGCGCGAGCGCCACTTCACCGCCCGCGCCAACGGCACGATGGTCCGCGAGGCCGGCCAGATCCTGGCCCATCTCGGCGACGGCCACGAACAGATCCTCGATGCCCGCAGCCCCTCGCGCTTCGACGGCACCGAGCCGGAGCCGCGCCCGGGAATCCGCAGCGGCCACATCCCCGGCAGCCTCAATGTCCACTACCGCACCCTGCTCAACGACGACGGCACGCTGCTCGGCCGCGACGCGCTGCGGCAGGTGTTCGTGCAGGCCGGCGTCGACTTCAACAAGGGAATCGTCACCACCTGCGGATCGGGCATCACCGCCGCCATCCTCGCTCTGGGACTCCATGTGCTGGGCCATCGCCGGGTCGCGCTCTATGACGGCTCCTGGTCCGAATGGGGCGGCAGGACCGACCTTCCCCTCGAATCCTGATCGCGCGGCGAACCCCGAAATGAAGAAGCCCACGCGGATCGTCGAGAGCGGCCGCGGCGGCAAATACGCTCCCGGCATGATCAACGTGCCGGTCTACCACGCCTCGACCATCGTCTTTCCTACCGTCGCCGCGCTGCGCGAGGCGGTGTCCCGGCGCAACGAACAGGTGCTCTATTACGGCCGGCGCGGCACGCCGACCCAATGGGCCCTGTGCGACGCCATGACCGAGCTCGAGGGCGGCGCCGGCTGCGTGCTGTACGGCTCCGGCCTGGCGGCGATCACAGGCGCGATCCTGGCCTTCGCCGAGGCCGGCGACCATCTGCTGATGACCGACAGCGTCTACGAACCGGCGCGCGCCTTCTGCGACGGCGTGCTCGCCAGGCTGGGCATCGAGACCACCTACTATGATCCGCTGATCGGCGGCGGCATCGCCGGGCTGATGCGGCCGAACACCAGGGTGGTGTTCACGGAATCGCCCGGATCGCTGACCTTCGAGATCCAGGACATCCCGGCGATCGCCGCCGCGGCCCATGCGGGCGGCGCCGTGGTGCTGAACGACAACACCTGCGCCACGCCGCTCAACCTTCGCGTCCTCGACCTGGGCGCCGACGTGGCGATCCACTCGCTGACGAAATATGTGGTCGGTCACTCCGACGCCATGCTGGGCGCGGCCGTCGCCAACGAAGCCAGCATCGCGCGGCTGCGGCGCGGCGGCTGGTATTTCGGCCACGCGGCGGCGCCCGACGACTGCTACCTGGCGCTGCGGGGCCTGCGCACGCTCGAGCCGCGCATGCGGCAGCAGTCCGAGACGGCGCTGGCGCTGGCGCGATGGTTCGAAAAACGCCCGGAAGTCGACAGGGTGCTGCATCCCGCCCTGCCCGGCTGCCCCGGCCACGACATCTGGCGGCGCGACTTCACCGGCGCGTCAAGCATCTTCTCCATCGTGATGAAGCAAGGCAGCGATGCGGCCATTTCCGCCATGCTGGACGGCTATCGGCACATCGGCATCGGGTTCTCCTATGGCGGCTTCGAAAGCCTGGTGCTACCGTCGAATCCGTCGGGCGTCAGGACGGCGACGGCCTGGACCGGCCCTCTCATCCGCTTCCATGCCGGTCTCGAGGATGCGGGCGACCTGATCGCCGATCTGCAGGCCGGCCTCGAAAGGTTCAACGAGGCCCTATGAGCTCAATCACCATCGCCATCGAAAGCCCCGACCAGCCTGAAGTTCAGGCCATGTTCGACGAGGCGCGCACCCTCTACATCAACAACTATCCCAACGGCCGCAACCGGCTGCCGCAGATCGCCGACCTCAGCCAGCCCGGCACGCTGTTCTGGGTGGTCCGCGAGGACGGCCAGGCCATCGGCTGCGGCGCCCTGACCCAGCACGACGGCTGGGCCGAGATCAAGCGCATGTACGTGATGGCCGCGCATCGCCGGAAGAACGTCGGCGCGCTGGTCCTCGAGACCATCGAGGAGCATGCCGAGACGCTGGGCATTCCCATCGTGCGGCTCGAGACCGGCGAACGGCAGAGCGCCGCCATCAGCCTCTACCGCTCGCACGGCTACAAGACCCGCGGCCCGTTCGGCGACTACGCCGACGACCACACCAGCCTGTTCATGGAAAAACGGCTGTAGAGCCTAAACCCGAAGCCGGCAGGTTGACCCTCGCCCCTTGGGAGAGGGAGGGGCCCGCGGCCGAAGGCCGTGGGAGGGTGAGGGACGTTGCATGGGAAGGGATTCAGGCTGGTGGACGGCATCGACAACGCCCCTCACCCTGACCCTCTCCCAATGGGAGAGGGAAAGACTCCCGTGCCGAGAGGTCGACCCACGCGAATAACGCCCTAACGGATCGTCGCGCCTTCCGGCCAGACCATGGACTGCATCAGCGCCGCGACCCGGCCGCGCATGGTTTCCGCGTTCGAGGCCGGATAGGCGGCGGTGAACCTCACCGTGATGTCGGGCTGCAGCCGGAACACATGGACGGTGGCGAATCCCTGCTCGCCATTGGCGCGCATGGAGAACACGCCCATCGTGCCCTCCAGCCGCCGCTTGCCCTGGACGACGGCGATCGGTCCCGTGGAGATCTCGCGGGCGTCCGGGAATTTTTCCATCACCTCCCGCTTCAGCGCGAGGAACTGCTCGCTGGCGGTGCGGCCCTGGTTGAGCGTGATGTGGGTGGTCACGAAGGACGGCGTGTCCGACGGCCGGGCGGCGGCATCGTCGACGGCATAGGTCAGGGACGCATCCAGCCCCGACTCGTCGTAGGTGTTGAGCTCGTGCTCGGCCAGTCCGGCGACCGCTTCGGGCAGGATCGCACCCGACGCCCTGTGAACGAATGCGCCGGGAACGCTGTCGGCGGCCCAGCCGATCTTGCCCTGGCGCTCTGTCAGACCGGCGATCTGCCGGGCGAAGCCGGACGCCTTTTCGTCGTCGCCCTGCGCCCTCGCCGCTTCGAAGCGCACCATCAGCGCGAGCAGGACGGCCTGATCGCGGGGCTCGGTGACGCGGGCCAATTCCTCGACGGCCCTGGCGGCAGTGGCATCGGCGTCGGCGAAGCGGCCGTCGCCCAGCTGGATGCGCGCCAAGTAGATCAGCGCCTCGGCCCGGTCCTGGGTGCCGAGCTCGCCGGCCAGGGCCTCGAGCAGCATGGCTTCGGCGGCCTCGGTCTCGCCATTCTCGAGCGCGGCGACGGCAGGCGCCAGAAGTCCGGCTGCCGGCTCGTCGCTCGCGGCGGGGAGCGCCAGGAACAATCCGACCGCGCCCAGCAGCGCCAGGGCGCGCCGGCCGCGGAGCGAGGTCACGACGGATTACCGGAAGCGCTGGCAGGGATAGGAGTTGCCGCCGCGCGACATGTTGTAGAGCATGGCGGAGTTGCTGTCGGAATATTCCGAGCACGCCTTGAAGTTGCTGTCGCTGTCGCCGAGATAGCGGCCGCCGCCGTCGAAGCGGCCCCAGCGGTTCGGCGTCGTCCTGAAGCCGGCGGAATCGCCGAAGGCGGACGCGTTGCCGCTGAACTGGACCCGGAAGTTCGGATCGGTATTCGGATCCACCTGCTGGCGGAAAGAATTGCTCTGGGTGAAGCCCATGCCCGCGTCCTGCATCTGGGCCGGCGTGATCACCTGGAAGGCGCCGGCAGCACCCAGCGGCAGCAGGACGAGGACCGTGGCGGCGATCAGCTTTTTCATGACGCTCTCCTAACCTGCTTTACAATTAGCACAGAACCCAACCAGTTCAACGGTCTGGCTGCGCACGTCGAAGCCCTTCTCGGCGGCCTTGCGGCGCAGGGTCTGGCGCACCTCCGCGTCGTCGATTTCGGCCACGTCGCCGCATTCCCGGCAGATCAGGAACTGGCCGGTGTGGGACTGCTCGGGATGATTGCATCCCAGATATGCGTTCATGCTCTCGATGCGGTGGACGAGACCGTGCCCGATGAGGAAATCAAGCGCCCGGTAGACCGTCGGCGGCGCCGGCTTGCGGCTGCCGTCGTCGAGCCGCCCGAGGATATCGTAGGCGCCGACCGGCCGGTGCGACGACCAGACCAGCTCGAGCACCCGCCGCCGCAGCGGTGTCAGCCTTGCGCCGCGCTCGATGCACAGCGTCTCGGCGGTCTCCAGCGCGTCGTCGACACATGCCGCATGATCGTGTTCGGCATGGCTGTGAAGGACGGCTTGCGTCATCGGGCTCCTCGACCCCTATGGCCTGATACAGTGTATCATACTACATAAGACCCCGTTCAATCGAGAGAAGCCCCGGAAAGGCACGGAAATGACCGCCCTGCAGGACGACGCGCTCGCGCTGGTGAAGTTCGACGACAACGGGCTGGTGCCCGCCATCGCCCAGCAGCACGACACCGGCGAGGTGCTGATGATGGCCTGGATGAACGAGGAAGCACTACGCGCCACCCTGGCCAGGGGCGAGGTGCACTACTGGTCGCGCTCGCGGAACAGCCTGTGGCACAAGGGCGAAAGCTCGGGCCAGACCCAGAAGCTGGTGGATTTCCGGATCGACTGCGACGGCGACACCATCCTGGTGCTGGTCGACCAGACCGGCGTCGCCTGCCACACCGGCCGCCGCACCTGCTTTTTCCGCTCGGTACGCGACGGAGGCGTGACGGAAACGGAGCCGGTGCTCGTCGCACCCAGCACGCTTTACGGGGGGTGAAGCCGCCGATGACGGCGACGGCGCGAACGGCTACTCTCGCGCCATGCCGCTGCTGACCCCGTTCGAGACCGAGGCGTTGCTGCTGTCGCTGAAGGTGGCGGTGGCCGCGGTGGCGTGCAGCCTGCCGCTCGCCATCGCCGTCGCCTGGGTGCTGGCGCGCAAGGAATTCCCCGGCAAGTCGCTGTTCAACGCGCTGGTGCACCTGCCGCTGGTGGTGCCGCCGGTGGTGATCGGCTACCTGCTGCTGGTGACCCTGGGGCGGCGCGGCGTGATCGGCGCATGGCTCGACGAGACCTTCGGCATCGTGATCGCCTTCACTTGGATCGCGGCGGCGGTCGCCTCGGGCGTGATGGCGTTCCCGCTGATGGTGCGGGCCATCCGGCTGTCGATCGAGGCAGTCGACGAGCGCCTCGAGGCGGTCGCGCGCACGCTGGGCGCCTCGACCATACGGGTGCTGCTGACGGTCACCCTGCCGCTCACCCTGCCCGGCATCGTCGCCGGCATGGCCCTCGCCTTCGCCCGGTGCCTGGGCGAGTTCGGCGCCACCATCACCTTCGCGTCCAACATCCCGGGCGTCACCCGCACCCTGCCGCTGGCGCTCTACACCGCCATCAACATGCCGGGCGGCGAGCCGAACGCGCTGCGCCTGGTGGTGATCTCGCTGGTGCTGGCGTTCGTCGCCCTCGCCGTCTCGGAGATCATGGCCCGGCGCGTGGCGCGGATGATCACGGGCATCGGATGAGCGCGATCGAGATCGACATCGCGTTGCGGCGCGGCGACTTCGCGCTGTCGGCCGCCTTCACGGCCGAATCCGGCATTACCGCGCTGAGCGGCCCGTCGGGCTCGGGCAAGTCGACTATGGCGAGCGCGGTGGCGGGGCTGGTCCGTCCGGACCGGGGCAGGATCGCCGTGGCCGGCGAGACCCTGTTCGACAGCGACCGCAGGATCGACGTTCCGGCGGCGCGGCGGCGGATCGGCTATGTGCTGCAGGACGCGCTGCTGTTCCCGCACCTGTCGGTCAGGGCGAACCTCACCTATTCCCGGCGGGGCGGCGACCTGTCGCTCGACGCCGTGACCGGCATTCTCGGCATCGGCCAATTGCTGGATCGGAAGCCGAACAGCCTCTCCGGCGGCGAGCGCCAGCGGGTCGCCATCGGCCGGGCGCTGCTGTCCGGCCCGTCGCTGCTGATCATGGACGAGCCACTCGCCAGCCTCGACGCGCCGCGCCGCGCCGAACTCCTGCCATTCATCGAAAGGCTGCGCGACGAGCTGGGTCTGCCGGTGCTCTACATCACCCACAACTGGTCCGAGATCATCCGCCTCGCCGACACGGTCGTGGTGATGGAGCGCGGCACGGTCAGGACGGCCGGCCCATTGCAGCACGTGCTGGCCGATGCTCCCCCAGACTGCAGGCACCTGGTGCCGGATGGGTCGGTGCTCGAGGCCTTGCCGGCCGAGGGCGGCGTCGAGGGACTGCAGCGCTTCGAGACCGCCGCCGGACCGCTGTTCCTTCCAAGGACGGCGGATGCGGGCACGAGGACGAGGCTGTTCATCGACGCCCACGACGTCGCCATCGCGCTGGAGCCGCCCCGCGGCGTCAGCGTGCAGAACGTGCTGCGCGGCACGATCGCCGCGCTGACCGTGCTGGACGACTCGCACATGGAAGTGCGATTGGCGCTGGCCGGCGACCGGATGATCCGGGCACGCATCACCCGGCATGCCGGCGAACAGCTCGTATTGCGAGGCGGCATGAGCGTCTTCGCACTGATCAAGTCGGTGTCGTTCGAGCGGCGCCTGCAGTTCCGGTCGATCGACTAGACACGCCACGAGGCAGCGGGATACTACACCTGGAATTTGTTCATCATCCGTACAGATTCTCCGGGTCACATTCACGGCAAGACGATGGCCAAATTCGTCGATTCGCACCTTGGAGAGTGCCGATGACCAGCCTCACGAGACTTCCGATGATCGCGGCGTTCTCCGCCGTGATCGCCGCTTTCGCCGTCACCACCGAGGCTTCGGCCGATCGGGGCGACGGGCACCGCCAGTACCGGGGCGAGAGCCACCGTGGCGGCGACCAGTGGCGCGGGCGCGACAACAATCGTTCCGTCAATCGCAGCCGCGAGTATCGTGGCAATCGCGAATACAGGGGCAATCGCGAACATCGCGCCAACCGGAAGTACCGTGGTAACCGTGAGTACCGCGGCAGCCGCGAATATAGCCGGAACCGGGGCAACGACAACTGGCGTGGAGACCGCCGCTGGAGCGACAACCGGCGCCGGGATCACGATCGCCGCTGGGACAGTCATCGCCGGCACGACAACGACCGCTGGCGCAACGACCGCCGGCACTACAGCGGCTATCACGGCCGGTCGTACCATGACCGTAACCATTACCGGCACCGTCACCACGCGCACGGCCGGTACGACTATTACCGGTCGTGGCGGGACCGCGACTACTACTGGAACAATCGTTATCACTGGAGTTCGTGGCGTCCCTATTACGGGCCGATCTGGAGCGGTTACCGCCATGCCTACTGGAGCGATCGCGGCTGCATTCCGGTGACCCGCTACTGGACCTGGGACGGCCGTCCTGCGCTGGTCGGCGGAATCCAGTGCTACGACCCCTATGGCGCCGCCTATATCGTGGACGACGACTACTATCCGCTGAACTACTACTGACCTGTTGCCGCGGGCAATCGCGAGAGACCGCCGCACGGTTCGCGGCGGTCTTTTTCGTCGAGGACCGGCGCACGAACCCCTTGCTCCGCAACGCCGCAGGGGTATCTTCTACATTCAGCAAGCGTTCATCCACGGGCCGCATACTGGCGGCATCCAGAATACGATTGGCGGGAGATTGCCATGGTTAACCTGAAGAAGCTCACGATCGCGGCGGCCAGCGCCGCGGTTCTCGCGGCCGCTGTGGTTCCGTCCCAGGCGATGGCGCGCGGCTGGCATCATCATCATGGCCATCATGGCGGCGGCAGCGCCTGGCCTTTCGCACTGGTCGGCGGCCTCGCGGCCGGCGCCCTGATCGCCTCGGCCGCCAACGACCGCAACGATCGCTACTACGACCGGGTGACCTACGCCCCGCCGCCTCCGGCCTATTACCCGGCACAGCAGCCTTGCCGGCAGGTCAACCGCCTGGAGGATGTCGAGGGCTACACGGTGAAGATGGCCGCGACCATGTGCTACGATTCGTACGGCCGCGCCTACATCGTCCGCGGCAGCGAGCACCCGGTGGATGACGGCTACGACTACTAGCCACGGACGATACTTCCTGATGACGGCCGGCGCCCTGCGCCGGCCGTTTCGATTCGCGGCCTGATCAAGCATTTTGCGTCGGCGGGCGTTCCCGTCTATCACAGCAGCTCCTTCCAGCGACGGACAGGCCGCATGTCAGACTCCACGATCGAAATCCCGCCGGGCTTTACCCCGCTCCGTTTCCGCAGCGCCTATCTGGGATTTCTCGGCCCGTTCTACGAAGCGCGCCGCGACGGCCAGGCCATCGTCGGGCTGCCGCTCGAGGACAAGCACATGAACCTGCGGGCAATGGCCCATGGCGGCGTGCTGGCCACCCTCGCGGACGTGACGCTCAGCTTCACCCTGGTAACATCGGATCCCGCCCTCCAGGCCGTGTCCACGGTCAGCCTGACCACCGACTATCTTGGCGTCGCCAAGCTCGGCAGCTGGATCGAGGGCTCCGGCTCGATCGACCGGGCGGGAGGAAGCCTTGCCTTCGCCCATGGCCGGATCACCGCCGACGGGGAAGTGGTGGCCACCATGAGCGGCGTGTTCAAGCTGTTTCGGGAATAGCGGCCGGGGCAAGCCCGCGGTTCCCTGGCGAGGGATTTCCGATACACTCGCGGCCGTGAGAGAACCGGTGACACCACGTGGCCGCTACGAGGCCGTCGGCAAGGAGGGCAGGCTCGCCGCCATCGTCAGCGGCGTCCTGGCCGGCGTGGTGATGCTGGCGGTCGTCGCCGGCATATTCGTGTTCCTGATCTTCGCCTCCGATGAGCCCGAGCAAGCCGCGCCTCCCGCCGCGCCCGCCATGCCCACGATTACGGCTCCCGATGCGCCTCAGGGGGCCCCAGTTGCGACCGACTGCCCGGACTGTCCCGCCATGGTGACCTTGCCGGCCGGTGCGTTCGTGATGGGCCTGCACGAGGACGAGGCCGCTCCGGTCCCTTCCATGCAGCAGCAGGCCGAGCAGCCGCTGCACGGAGTGACGGTCCGCGACCCCATCGCCATGGGGCAGACCGAGGTCACCCGAGGCCAGTTCGCCGCATTCGTGTCGGAGACCGGACACCAGTCGCTGGGCTGCGTCGTCAGCAACGGCCGGACCTGGGTGGTCGACCGGACCAAGAGCTGGCGCGAACCGGGCTTTTCCCAGGACGACGGGCATCCGGTGGTCTGCGTGAACTTCGACGACGCCAAGGGCTATGCCGAGTGGCTGTCGCGCAAGACCGGCAAGCGCTATCGCCTTCCCTCGGAAACCGAATGGGAATATGCCGTCCGCGGCGGAACCGCCAGCGGACTGCCCTGGGGCGACAAGCCGGCGCTCGCCTGCGCCCATGGCAAGGTGGCCGACCGCAGCCATGCGGCGCGCTTCAGCCAGAAGACGGCTTCCATGTTCTTCCCTTGCGAGACGGGCTATGCGTTCACCGCGCCTGTCGCCCACTATCAGGCCAACCCGTTCGGCCTTTCGGACATGTACGGCAATGTGCGCGAGTTCGTCGCCGATTGCTGGGCAACCAGCTATTGGGGCAAGGGGCTGGGAACGGCCGCGCGGACGGACGGGGCCTGCGAGACGGCCGTGCTGCGCGGCGGCGGCTGGTACGACGCGCCGTCCAACATCCGGCCGTCCCGCCGTTTCCGCGAGGACCGGGCCCAGCGGCGGGCCGATCAGGGATTTCGCGTGGTCAAGGAACTGCCGGTCGCGGTGAACTGACCATGCCGTTCCGCAAGCCGCCGCCGAAGAAGACCGGACGCGCCTACTACTACCGCATGCGGACGCCCGAGAAGCGCTTCGCGCTGCTGGCCAGGCTCGCGGCGATCCTGGCATTGGTGGTGGTCGCGGTGCTGATCGTGGCGTTCGGTACGGCGATCCTCCTGCGCCCGGCCCATGAATCCGAACCGGGCGGAACGACAACAGCGTCCGCGCAGCTACCCGGTGTCGAACCGGCAACCGTGTCCGATGCCGCGCCCGGCGAAACCCGCGACTGCGCCGCCTGTCCGCCGCTGACGATGGTTCCGGGAGGCACCTACGTGATGGGAACCGGAGCGCCGACGGCCTCGGACGGCGTCGACCCGGGCATCATCGCCGCATCCGAAAGCCCTGCCCACGGCGTGACCCTGCGGCGTTTCGCGCTGCAGCGGACAGAGGTCACGCGCGGGCAGTTCGCCGTCTTCGTGAAGGAAACCGGCCACCAGTCGGCGGGTTGCAAGGTGTTCGACGGCGGCGCCTGGGTGCTGGACCGGGGCAAGAACTGGCGTGATCCTGGCTTCTTCCAGGACGACGAACATCCGGTTGTCTGCGTCAGCGCCGCGGACGCGAAGGCCTACCTCAAGTGGCTGTCGGAAAAGTCCGGGGTGCGGTTCCGGCTGCCGTCGGAAAGCGAATGGGAATATGCCGCGCGGGCCGGTGTGCATGGCGCCTACGCCTGGGGCAAGGATGCCACGGCCGCCTGCGTCCAGGCGAACGTGGCCGACGCCAGCCTGCTGGCTCGCCAGCAGGGCCGGGACATTTCCCTGTTCTTCGCCTGCGACGGCGGTTTTCCATTCACCGCGCCGGTGGGCAAGCACACGGCGAACGCCTTCGGCCTCGCCGACATGATCGGAAACGTGCGGGAAATCACCGCCGACTGCTGGAATCCGGATTATGACGGCGCGCCTACGAACGGCGCCGCCCGCGCCGACGGAAATTGCAACGCGGTTGCCGCCCGGGGCGCCGGCTGGGCCGACCCGCCGCCAAATACGCGCATCGCCCGCCGAGTCAGGACCGGCATCGACGAGAGGCGCTCGGATCAGGGCTTTCGGATCGCGCGGGACGATGCCGGCCTGACTCCCTGACTATTCCTCGAGGATCGCGACCTCGTCGCCCTCGGCGATGGTGTCGCCCACCTGCACCAGGACCTGGACGATCTTGCCCGCGGCTGGCGCGGCGACGGGGATTTCCATCTTCATGGATTCGAGGATCAGGATGGCGTCGTCCTCGGCCACCGTGTCGCCGGGATTCGCCTCGATCGAAACCACCTTGCCCGGAATTTCGGATTCGACCCTGATCTGCGCCATGAAGCTCTCCCTATGCGTGTCCCCTCGCCTTTTCTAAAGCCGCGGGGGGACAAGTCAACGTCAGGGTTTGCGGAAGACGACGCAGAGGTTCCCCGCCGGCATGTCCACGGTCCTGTCGATCGCCAGCCCGTGGGCGGCGGCCTCGGCCACCACCTCTTCCAGGTCGCGCAGACCCCAGGACGGATCGCGCGCCTTCAGGCTCGCGTCGAAGGCGGGATCGTTGGCGGTTCGCCATTCTCCGCCCACCCTGTATGGACCGTAGAGGAACAGCACCCCGCCGGAGGGCAACAGGTCTCCGGCACCGCGCATCAGGCCTCGGCAGGCATCCCACGGCGCGATATGGATCATGTTGATGTTGACGACAGCCATCAGCGGCGGGTCGCCCGGCCGCGACACGAAGGGCCAGGGATGCGCAGTCACGTCGAGATCGAGCGCCGGCCGCAGCGTCGGACAGGGCCGTTCCGCGGCCCAGGCGGCGATGCTGCGGCGAAGCTTGGCGTCAGGCTCGCTGGGCTGCCATATGCGCGGCGCCAGCGCCGGGGCGAAGTGGACGGCGTGCTGGCCGGTGCCGCTGGCGATCTCCAGCACCGTGCCGGCGGGCGGCAGCACGGACTCCAGCACGGCAAGGATCGGCGCCCGGTTCCGGTCGGTGGCGTCCCAGGTCAGCTTGTCAGGCATCATCGAATATCCCGGTCGGCAGCCCGTCGATGCTGACGACGTTCTTCTGCGCCCAATAGTCGCGCAGCCCGTCCTCGCCCTTCTGCTCGGCCCACTTGGCGAGCGTCGGCCGCTCGCGCACCAGTTCGTATTGCGGCACCGCGTAGCCGCAGGAGGTCTGCGCCTCGTCGATGTGGATCAGCATGATCTGGCGCGCGCCGGGAATCGCGGGAAACAGGCCGATCAGCCGCTCGAAGTCGGCGGAGCCCGGCCGCACGACCCTGCCCCGTCCGAAGAGCCGCATGATCCACGCCGTGCCGCCGAAGCTGCACCACATGACAGTGATGCGGCCGTTGTCGCGCAGATGGGCCGCGGTCTCGTTGCCGCTGCCGGTCAGATCGAGATAGCAGGCCGTGACGTCGTCGACGACCCGGAACGTGTCCATTCCCTTGGGCGAGAGGTTCACCCGGCCTTCGCCGGGCGCCGTGGCGACGAAGAACATGTGCTGCTCGGCGATGAACGCCTTCAGCGTTTCGTCGAGTCTCGGAAAGAATTGAGCCATGGCTAGTTTCCGTAGGTGATGCGGTAGATGATTCCGGCGTGGTCGTCGGACACCAGCAGCGAGCCGTCCGGCAGTTGCTTGACGTCGACCGGCCGTCCCCAGGCGCGACCCCTGTCGAGCCATCCGGTGACGAATTCGGTGACTCCGGTGACCTTGCCCTTCCCGTCCATGGCCACGTTCATCAGCCGGTAGCCTATCGGGACCGACCGGTTCCATGACCCGTGATGGGCGACGATCGCATGTCCCTTGAAGGCCTCGGGAAACATGCCGCCGGTATAGAACGCGAAGCCCAGGGCGGCCGAGTGGGCGTGGAATTCGGCAACCGGAAACCGCACCCCTTCCGGCGGGCGCTGCGCCGCGAAGTCCTTCGTTCGGGCCTTCCCGCCGCCGTACCAGGGATAGCCGAAGTTCTGGCCCTTCGCTGTCAGCACGTTGAGTTCCTCGGGCGGCGTGTCGTCGCCCATCATGTCGGCGCCGTTGTCGGTGAAGAACATGGCATTGATGGACGGGTGAAACGCAAGGCCCACCGAATTGCGAATGCCGGACGCGACTTTCTCCGACGCGCCGGTCTTCGGATCGATCCTGATGATGGTGCCCTCCAGGCCCTGGGGCATGCAGACGTTGCAGGGGCTTCCCAGGGTCACGTAGAGCATGCCGTCGGGCCCGACATCCATGTAGCGCCAGCCATGGTGCGACTTGTCCGGCAGGTCGGGCCCCACCTTGACGGGCTTCCCCGCAGGCTTCGCCGGGTCGAACGGCGCCTCGCCCCAGCGCAGGAGGCGAGCCTGCTCGGCGATGTAGAGCACGCCCTTCACCAGCGCCACGCCGTTCGGCATGTCGAGTTCGTCGGTCACGGTCGCGACCTTGCCCGCATGGTAGGTCTTCCGGTCGAACGGCACGGCGTAGACCGAGTTGTCCCGCGTCCCGACCACCACGAAGCCGTCGCCGATCGCCATGGAGCGAGCGTTGTCGACCTGGGCCCAGACGGCGATCCGGAAGCCGGTCGGCAGTTTCAGCTTCTCGAGTGGTAGTGACGCGGCCACGGCGGGAGCGGCTATCAACGCCAGTGTCAGCAGCGCCGCGGCGCATTTTCCGATCATGTTCCCTCTCCATGGCGCCGCGTCATGGGCGGCTATGCGTCGATTTACCGGCTCGTCGGCGCTATATAGGTTCCGGACCGCTCCTGGAAACACCGGCCATGCCCCGAATCCGCAATCCTTTCAAGTCGCTCGGAACCCGCGCCCAGGGCTGGTTCCTGGCCGGCATCCTGACCCTGATCCCGATCTGGATCACCTGGGCGATCTTCAGCTTCGTGCTCGAGCAGCTCTCCGCCCTCGGACGGCCGGCGGCCCGCAAGGTCACCGAGTATCTGGGGCCGCTGGCCGGCTGGTTCGCCGGCGACGCCATGCAGACCGTGCTGGCGCTGGCGCTGACCCTCCTCGCCATCCTGGCGCTGGGATGGGCGACCACCCAGTTCGTCGGCGCGCGGCTGCTGGCCTTGTTCGACAAGATCATCCAGTGGATCCCGCTGGTGGAGAAGATCTACGGCGCCACCAAGAAGTTGCTGTCGGTGATGCAGCAGAAGCCCGAGGGCATCCAGCGCGTGGTGCTGATCTCGTTCCCGCACGATGAGATGAAAGCCGTGGGCATCGTCACCCGGACGCTGACCGACGCCCATACGGGCGAGCAGATCGCCGCCGTCTACGTGCCGACCACTCCGGTGCCGACGTCGGGCTATCTGGAACTGGTGCCGCTCGACCGGATCACGGAAACCGACTGGACCCTGGACGAGGCGATGACCTTCATCATTTCGGGCGGGGCTGTCGCCCGCGGTACGGTCAATTTTCGCCACAGCGTGGGCCGCGAGATTTCGATGGCCGAGGCTCTGCGGGACCCGGAGTCGCCCTAGACCGGGAACCGCCGCCGCAGCCAGTCGAGCAGGATCTCGTTCAGCTCGTCGGGAAATTCCTGCTGGGTCCAGTGGCCCGATTCCCTGATTTCGCGGCATTCCAGGTCGGCGACGCACGCGGCCATGCCCTTCTCCAGATCGGGAATGCTGGCCGTCGCCAGGTCGTTGCCGGCGCGCACGAACAGGCACGGGACATCGACCCGCTGCGGCCGGTCCGCCGTCGTCGCCCAGTTGCGGCTCCAGTTGCGGTACCAGTTGATGGGCCCGGTGAAGCCGCCGTGCCGGAACGTGTCGGCGAAGACCTTGATCTCCTCGTCGCCGATGATGCGCGGCGTGTCCCACGGCCCTGCCTTGATCCGGGCGACCAGATCCGGCACCCGGTCCTTGGGCGGCAGCTTGAGGAATCGATCGAGCGTGACCGGATTCCCCCGCATCAGCACGTCGAACACGCGCCAGGGGTCGGAATCGAACACCTCGTCGGCTTCGTGCGAGTCCTGGAAGTTGACGATGTACATGCGGTCGCCGAACGCCTTGCGGAACAGCTCGATGGGATCCGACGACCCGCGCGGCAGGAATGGCACACCGACGCCGATGATGCCGGCCACCCGCTCCGGATGCAGCAGGGGCACCTGCCACACCACCAGACCGCCCCAGTCGTGGCCGCAGAAGATCGCCCTTTCGATGCCGTAGTGATCGAGCAGGCCGGTCAGGTCGGCGGTCAGATGGTGGATGTCGTACTCGACAATCGCATCGGGCTTGCTGCTGCGTCCATAGCCGCGCTGGTTGGGGGCAATGACGCGGTAGCCTGCTTCGGCCAGTACGGGAATCTGGTGACGCCAGGAATAGGCCAGCTCGGGAAAGCCGTGGCACAGGACGATCGGCACGCCGTCCGCAGGCCCGGCTTCATAGACCTCGAGCTCGATTCCATTGGTAGCGATCATCCGCGCCTTGGGGAAAGTCGTCATGGCGTAGCCTCGCATTGTTGAGACGGACGATTGGACGCCCGGAGCAGGTACAGGCCAAGCAGGGTGAACCACGCCGGTACCAGAATTAGGCCGCCGAGCCCGATCGCGATCACCAGCAGCAGCTGGTTCAGCAACAGGTAGGCGATCAGGCCCAGGAGGAAACTCGCTGCGGCGGCCAGGCCCAGATACCGGAGAAACGTGGGAAACCCCGCCACGCGCCGGGCCAGCAAAGTTGTTATCAGCACCCAGGCGCCCATCGCACCATAGGTCAGGAATCCGTCGGGAACATCCAGCGCCAGACCGGCCACGACCTGCACGGCCTGCTGTGTTGCCGGATCGGCCTCGCTATAGATCGGAATGATCTTGCGATCGAACGACACTTCCATGAGATGGCTGCGCGCGTTGACGGCGAAACCGAGAAACCCCAGCCCGGCGCCCCAGGAAGCCCATCCCTGCCCCGCCTGGCGGGTCATCTGGTAGACGCCGGGGACGACGCCAAGTCCGGTGAGGCCCACGAATACCCAGCACCAGTGATAGGCGAGATGAGCCGTGGGATTGGCGGACAGGACCAGCCAGAACTGATGCGGTGTGATCGCCGGGTCGCCCTGCAATTCGGTAGGCATCAGGGCCGCGGCGATGCTCGACGCGACGTAACCGGCGGCAACCAGCATCGCCGTAACGCCCGCGATCCTCGCAACGGATGGGTCCATGTGCCACACCTCCCCACCGGCAGCCTACGCGTGTGGGCGAGATTATCGCAACCGATTGTTACCGGAAGGTATCTAGTGGCTGAACGTGATGATGATCTTGCCCGTGTGCAGCTTCTGCTCCATACGCGCGTGGGCCTCGTTCGCGCGTTCCGCCGGGAACACGGAATCGACCACCGGCCGGACGCCGCCGTAGTCGAACATGGGCCAGATGCACCGCTTGAGTTCGGCCATCAGGGCGCCCTTCTCGGCCACTGTGCGGGTGCGCAGGGTCGAGCCGGCGATGGTGAGGCGCTTCATCAGCACGGTCGACAGCTTGATGTTGACGTCGTTGCTGCCCAGCATGCCGACGCTGACCAGCCGGCCGTCCTGCTGCAGCAACTCCAGGCTCTTCTGGATGTAGTCGCCGCCGACGATGTCGACGACCACGTTGACGCCCTCGCCGTTGGTGAACGCCTTCACTTCCTCGGCGAAGTCGTGGGTTTTGTAGTTGATGGCCTTGTCGGCGCCGATCTGCTCGCACCGGGCGCATTTCTCGTCGCTGCCGGCGGTGACGATGACCTTCGAGCCCAGGCCCTTGGCGACCAGGATCGCCGTGGTGCCGATGCCGGAAGCGCCGCCATGGATCAGCACCGTGTCGCTGGGCCGCAGATGGCCGCGCTCGATCATGTTGGTCCAGACGGTGCAGAACGCCTCGGGCACCGCCGCGCCCTCCGCCATCGAGAAGCCCCGCGGCAGCGGCAGCACCTGCGGCGACGGCGCCACGGCATACTGGGCATAGCCGCCGCCGGCCAGCAGCGCGCACACCCTGTCGCCGACGTTGAAGCGGTTTGCGCCGGGGCCGATGGCGGCGATCGTGCCCGCCACCTCGAGGCCCATGATCGCGTCGGGCTTGTCGGACCAGCCCGGATAGGAGCCGTTGCGCTCGAGCATGTCCGCCCAGTTGAGCGCCGCGGCCTCGACCTTGATCAGCACCTCGCCCTCGCCCGGCTCGGGCGTCGGCACGCTGGTCAGGCGCAGCACGTCCGGGCCGCCGGTCTCTGCGAATGTGACGGCCTGCATGGTGCTCGGAATGTTTTCTGTCATGTCGCTTCCCCTGTTTCGTGGCTGAACCCTACATGCTCGCATGAATGTCGCACAGACGAATTCATGCAATTTCGCGGGAAAACCGCTAAGCTGCCCGCGTCCGGAAGGAGAAAGCCGCATGCTCAGGTCGATCCGTGTCTTCGGAGCGCTCGCCACCGCCGCCGTCGGAGCGTTGCTCTCGCCGGTGCTCGGCAACGATGCGACGGCCTCCGGCCCGCATACCGCCTATGATTTCGAGTTCACCTCGATCGAGGGCGAACCGATGCCGCTGAAGACCTATCAGGGCAAGGCGCTGCTGGTGGTGAACACGGCCTCGTTCTGCGGCTACACGCCCCAGTACCAGGGACTGGAAGCGCTGTGGAAAACCTATCGCGACAAGGGCCTGGTTCTGATCGGCGTGCCGTCCGACAGCTTCGCGCAGGAATATGACGACAACACCAAGATCAAGAAGTTCTGCGATGCCAACTACAGCATCACCTTCCCGCTGACCGAGAGCAATGCGGTGAAGGGCAACGACGCCCATCCGTTCTACAAATGGGTGCGCGAGGCCGGGGGACGCACGGCGGTGCCGAGCTGGAACTTCAACAAGGTGCTGATCGACTACGAGGGCAACTTCGTCCAGACCTTCAAGTCCGACGTGACGCCGGATTCTTCCGAGCTGAAGGCCGCGCTGGCCAAGGCGCTGCCACAGCCGACCAGCTTCCCGAAGAAGTGAGGCGGCCATGCCGGGCGCGCTTCGCACGCTCCTGCCCGGCCTGCTGGCGCTCGCGCTGACCGGCTGCTTCATCAGCAGCGCGCCGCTGATCCCGGCCGGCACCGCCGAAGGCGTTTTCGATGGCAGGACCTCCTACGTGCTGTCCCATCTGAAATTCGAAGGCAAGAAATGGGTCGAGAACAAGACCGGCACGGTCGCGCCGGCGGGAGAGGGCTATTTGCTGGACGGCGACGCCGATAGCGCCTTCGTCGTGCGCAAGGCTTTCGGCGATCATTACATCGCCCAACAGGTGAACCAGGGCGACTACTACTACGATCTGCTCCGGATCGAGGGGGACAAGGTCTATGTCTACGGCTTCGCCTGCGGCGACGAAGACGAGCGCAATGTGGAGTTGGGGCTGGTGGACGGCTTCAGCGGCGAAGGCGGCAACCTGCGTTGCAACGTGAGCGACTTCGACAAGCTGGTCGAGGTTTTCAAGTTGCGCGTCGACGCCGGAGCGCAGGCCGAAACCCTCTATGAAATCAACTAGCTCGCGGCCGGCCTCGGCATTGACCGATTGCGGCGGCCCGGCGATTGCGCGACACTTCGAGCAACAGTTCGCCAACTCGGGAGGGAGACGGCAATGGGAATGGTCCAGGAGTTCAAGGAATTCGCGGTCAAGGGCAACGCCGTTGATCTCGCCGTCGGCGTGGTCATCGGCGCCGCGTTCGGCGGGATCGTCAATTCGCTGGTGAAGGACATCATCATGCCGGTGGCCGGATTCCTGACCGGGGGCATCGATTTCTCCGAGTACTTCATCAACCTGTCCGGGGGCGACTACGCCACCCTGAAGGCCGCGACGGATGCCGGCGCGGCGACGATCAACTGGGGCGTGTTCGTCAACACGGTGATCAATTTCCTGATCGTCGCCTGGGCCATCTTCCTGCTGGTGAAGGGCATCAACCGTATGCGCCGCAAGGAGGAAGCCGCGCCCGCCGAGCCGGCCGCGCCGCCGCCGCCCAGCAAGGAAGAGGTGCTGCTGACCGAGATCCGCGACCTGCTGAAGGCCAGAGGCTAGCGCGGCTTCGGAAATACTGCGTCCTTCATCGCGAACATCATGTCGCCGCCGTCGCGGCGGCCGCGCCGGATCATGTCGGCCAGCGGCGGCTGGGTCCAGGCGGTGTGATGCGCGACCCTCGCCGTGAGTTCGTAGACGAAGGTGCGCTGCAGGATGCGCCATTCGCCGTCGCGCTTCTCGAACCTGTCGAGATAGCGGCCCGAGGTGAGGTTGTTGAACGGCTCCTGCCCGGCGGGCCGATTCTCGCTCATGCCGATGAAATAGGTTTCGCCCCAGGCGCGGGTCTCGCCGTCGAGTTCGATGGCGATGTTGCAGATGTTGTGCGCCGCGCCGATCGCTGTTTCCTTGTAGTTGCCGATCAGCCAGGCGATGAAGTCTTCCACCGGCCCGTCGAAGAACGAGGAATAGACCTTGGCTTCCGGCCAGTAGGCGGTGCGCAGGATATCGGCGTTCAGCCGGTCGACGCCCCGACTCACGCGGGCCAGCACGTCGCGGATGGCGTCCTTGTCGGCCACGGCCAGCAGGCGCTTGTATTCGGCATCGCTCAGTTCGGGCATGGGATCCTCCCTTAATAACCGCTCACTTAGAAGTGCATGCCTTTTACCTGACCGCCGTCAACAATGATGTTCTTGCCGGTCACCCAGCTGGAGCGGGGGCTGAGCAGGAAGACCACCACGTCGGCCACTTCTTCGGGCGTGCCGTACCGGCCCAGCGCGATGCCCTCGAGGATGGTCTTGTAGAGTTCCGGCCGGTTGTTCTGGATGCGGTGCCAGGAGCCGCCCTCGAAATAGATCGAACCGGGCGAAACCACATTGACCCTGATCCCCTTCGGGCCGAACGACTGGGCAAGCTGTTCGCCATAGGTGATCAGCGCCGCCTTCATGGCGTTGTAGGCCTGCGGCGTCAGAAAGGTCTCGACGGCGCCGGTGCTCGACATGAAGACGACGCTTCCCTTCGAGGCCTCGAGACAAGGCGTCAGTTCCTCGATGCCCCGCACCGCGCCCAGCAGATCGACCTCGAGATTGTTGCGCCAGTGCTGCTCGGTGCCGCCGCCGCCGCCGGCCGAGACGTTGGACACGAACATGTCGCAGCCGCCCAGGCGCTCCGCCGCCTCGCGCAGGAAGCCGCGATAGGCGTCGCCATCGGACAGGTCGACCGCCTTGCCGAACACCCTGACGCCGCTGGAGGCGAGCGCCGCCTCGGCTTCCTTCACGCCGTCGGCGCCGCGGGCGCAGAACGCCAGGTCGACCCCCTCTTCGGCCAGCAGCTGGAGAATCCGCAGGCCCAGCCCGCGCGATCCGCCGGTCACGATCGCCTTCCTGCCCTTGATCTTCAGGTCCATGGCTTGCTCCTTGTCAGCGCGGAGCCGGGAAAGGCTCAAGCCCCTCCTGCTGCTCCATCGGGATGTTCAGGGAATTGAGGGTGACGGCCACCAGCATGAACTGTCCGGTGACGAAGATCAGGTCGATAAGCTGGGCGGGCGTATAGCGCGCCGCAAGCTCGTGCCAGGTAGCGTCAGTGATCTTCCAGTCCTGCTGGATCTCGTCGACAGCCCGGATCAGCGCCCGCTCGTGGACGGGCAAGCTCGCCGTTTCCGGGCCTTCGACGATCGCGCCCAGATCCGCGTCAGTCATGCCGATGCGCCGGGCCAGCCGGCCATGCATGCCCCATTCGTAGCGCGAGCGGGTGTTCCAGGCGACACGCAGGATGACGATCTCGCGGTCGCGCTCGGGGAGGCTGTTGCCGCGCAGGATGTGCTCGGCGAACACCATCCAGCGGGAAAGCGTCTCGGGATTGTGGGCGATGGTCCGGTGCAGGCCCAGCGGCCAGGCTTCGAGGATGCCCCTGATCTCCTCCGGCGCGGTACCGGGATCGACCAGCGGCAGGCGCGGCGCGTCCGTCATCTCCGTCTCCCCTTCCCGGCGGCCCCGCCGCCTTGATCCATTTTCTACAATCTTGTATGAATCCGTGCAACATTCCTGCGACCGGAGGCGGGCCATGAGCACGGCGATGCGCAAGCGCAAGACCAAGGGCGAGGCGCCCAAGCCGAACCCGAACGGACCTACCGTCCAGGAAATGCTCGACCTGGAGCGGACGGCGGTTCCGCCGGTGCTGCGCGAGACCGGTTCGGTATTCCTCGGCGAGCAGCCGATCGCCAAGGAGCGCTACTACAGCCGCGACTTCTTCGACCGGGAGATGAGCCACATGTGGTCGAGGGTGTGGCAGATGGCGTGCCGCGCCGACGACATCGCCAATGCGGGCGACTACGTGGTCCACTGGATCGGCAACATTTCTATCCTGGTGGTCCGTGCCGCGCCGGACTGCATCAAGGCCTATTACAATGTCTGCCTGCACCGCGGCCGGCTGCTGCGCGAACAGGACGGCAACACGGCGGAATTCCGCTGTCCGTTCCACGCCTTCACCTGGAACCTGGACGGCAGCTGCAAGCAGATCACCGCCCAGTGGGACTTCGAGTACCTGGACAAGGATCAACTCTCCCTGCCCGAGGTGCATGTGGGCCAGTGGGGCGGCTTCGTGTTCATCAACATGGACGAAGATCCCGAGCCGCTGGAAACCTATCTCGAGGACGTGCCCGCCCACTACGCGACGCGCGGCTGGTCGCTGGAGAACCGGGCCAAGATCGTCCACGTGCAGAAGGTGAACCGCTGCAACTGGAAGGTGGCGCTGGAAGCGTTCATCGAGTCTTTCCACGTGCTCGAGACCCATCCGGGCATCATGCCGTTCATCGGCGACGCCTATACCGAATACTGCGTCTATCCGGGCAAGCGGCATTACACCCGCATGATCGTGCCGCGCGGCTATCACAGCCCGTACATGAAGCCGATCAGCGACCTGGAGGTGCTGCGCGCCGGCGCCGGCCGCTACGCGCCCGACCAGAAGGACCTGGAATTGCCCGAAGGCATGACGCCGCGCCAGGTGATGGGCGATCTGCGCCGGGACTTCCTGAAGCGCACCGCCGGGATCGAGACCGAGGGGTTGACCGACTGCGAGGTGCTGGACACCATCCAGTACCACGTTTTCCCCAATCTGGTGCTGTGGGCCGGCTGGAACACCTTCATGATGTACCGCTTCCTGCCCAATGGCGACGACGTGGACAGCTCGATCATGGAGGTGATGTTCCTGGTGCCGAGGGTCGAGGGCCGCAATTACGACGTGAAGCGCGAACCCACCCGCCTGACCGCCGACCAGCGCTGGACCGAGGCGACCGAGCTGGGCGGCACCGGCGCGGTGTTCGAGGAGGATGTCTCGAACATGGGCGCGGTGCACAGGGGACTGAAATCCATGAAGGGGCCGGGCGCGCGGCTGGCGTCCTACCAGGAGAACCGTATCCGGTTCTATCATGCCGTCCTCGACAGCTACCTGGAGAAACCCCTATCGCCGTGAGGCCCCGCAAGCAACAGGCCGGCGACGTGCTGCGCCTGCCCGATCCGACCGCGCTGGAGGAAGGCGAGCTGTCGAAGAGCAGCCGTACGCGCACGCGGATCATGGCCGCTGCCGTCGAATGCCTGGCGCGGCTGGGCTATGCCGGCACGACCACCACGAGCGTCGCCGCCCGGGCAGGGCTGACCCGGGCCGCCATGCTCTATCACTTCCCCTCGCGCATGGCGCTGATCGAGGCGGCGATCTACTACGTCACCCGCAAACGCAACGACAACTACATGGCGGCCATGGCCGGCATCGCGCGCGATGAACAGTTCTACGAGACGGTCATCGACAAGGCGTGGGAACAGACGGAAACCGACGAGTTCAAGGCGTTCTGCGAATTGTCGACTGCGGCGCGCACCGACATGGAACTCGCCGCCATCCTTGGACCGGCGCTGGCCGAATACGACCGGGTGCGTGGCCGCTCGGCGCAGAGCCTTTTTCCCGACGAGATGATCGAGAAGCCCTGGTTTCACCTGCGCCGCGACGTGGCCCGGTTCCTGGTGGAAGGCCTGGCGCAGCAGAAGGACGCCCTCTCGTTCAATGCCGAAGGCCGGCGCCGCGCCATCCTCGACTTCATCAAGGCGCTGGAGACCACCGAGGAAGGCCAGGCCTTCATGGCCAAGGTTGCCGGAATGGCCGGGCGGGATCGGCGCCGCTCATAACAAGTATCCGCTTGTTAACTTGACATTCATACACAGCTGTCAAATCCTGTTGGGACAACGGGGAGCCCGGCGGCGGCCGGCGCGGAGGTCCGCATGCAGCAGCTCAGCTACAATCCGGTCGACGACGAGAACGTCGAATGCCCCTACCCGCTGTTCAAGGCGCTGCGCCGGGAATCGCCTGTTCATTTCTCGCCCGAGCTGGGCTACTGGCTAGTGACCCGCTACGACGACTGCGTCGAGGTGATGATGAACACCGACGCGTTCAAGGGCTTCGGCCCGGCGCCCATCGGCCTCAGCCAGGCCGATGTCTGCCCCGTCGATCCGCGCCGTCTGCATCGGCCCTCGGCAGGTCTTGGCCTGACCACCAGCAAGGAGGGCGCGCTCTACAAGCGCAACCGGCGCCTGTTCAACGCCGCGCTCGCGCCCGAGGTGCTGGCCGAGCTGGAGCCTTACATCCGGGTCGTGGTGACCGATCTGATCGACCAGTGGATCGGCGACGGGCATGTCGAGTTCATGCGCGCCTTCGCCAGCGCCGTACCGGCGCGGGTGATCGCGCGCATGCTTGGATATCCGGACGAGGACTGGCAAACCTACCGCCGCTGGTCCGATGCGTTCATCGACCAGATCAGCGGCCTGCACCTGCCCACCGACCGCGAAGCGGAAGTGAACGCCGACCGTGCCGCCACCCTCGCCTTCCAGCAGGCGCGGGTCGACGAACAATGGAACGATCCGGAGTCCTTCGTCGGCCGGCTACGGACGATCCGCCATTTCGACGACGTGCCCTCGACCCGCGAGGAACTGGCCTCGGTGAGCCTGTCCATGCTGACCGGCGGCCTCGATACCACCACCAGCCTCCTGGGAAACGCCATGCACGAACTCGCCAGCCGGCCGGGACACTGGCGGCGCCTGCGCGCCGACCCGTCGCTGATCCCCAATATGGTCGAGGAAGTGTTGCGCCACGACCCGCCGACCATCGGCCTCTACCGCTCCTGCGTCGAGGACACTAGGCTGGGGGATACGGTGATCCCGAAGGGCGCCGGACTCATGATCTGCTTCGCGTCGGGCAACCACGACGAAACCCACTTCCCCGACCCCGAGGCCTTCGACATGGAGCGTGAGAACGCGAAAACCAACATCGCCTTCGGCAAGGGCATGCGGTTCTGCCCCGGCGCGCCGCTGGCGCGGATGGAAGGCCGCATCGCCTTCGAGGAACTGACCCGGCGCATCGCCGACATCCGGCTTGCGGACGGCGCCGATCCGGCGCACACGCGCAGCCTGCTGTTCCGCCGAATCGCCCGCCTCGACCTGGAGTTCACGCAGGTCTGACTGCCCTGCGGCGGTGAGGGTTGAATATTCCAAAACCCTTGACTAACTTGCCTCTCACCAGGCCGGGCCCCTCTGGCAGCCTCCCGCTGCGATGTCGGACTGGAACCAGCCAGTGGTCCGCGCATGACAACCCAGAAACACCTTCCTGACCGCGCCGCGTGCAAGCCGGGCGAGGTCCGCCGATGAGCGAATTTTTCTCGGCCGACGTCATCGCGGCGTTCCTCCAGGTGATCATGATCGACCTGGTGCTGGCCGGCGACAACGCCATCGTCATCGGCCTTGCCGCCGCCGGACTTCCGAAGGAGCAGCGCACCAAGGCGATCCTGATCGGCGTACTGGCGGCGACGGTGCTGCGCATCATCTTCGCCCTGCTGACCACCAAGCTGCTCGCCATCATCGGATTGCTGCTGGCGGGCGGCGTATTGCTGCTCTGGGTGTCGTGGAAGATGTGGCGTGAGCTGCGCACGTCGGCCCATGACGAGCAAAGTGCGACGGAAGCGCTTGCCGACGCGGATCTGAACGAGGATGGCACGGTCGCCGGCGGCATGCCCCGCAAGACCTTCGCCCAGGCCGCCTGGCAGATCGTGATCGCCGACGTCTCCATGTCGCTCGACAATGTGCTGGCGGTGGCCGGCGCCGCCCGCGAGCATCCCTGGGTGCTGGTGTTCGGGCTGGTGCTGTCGATTGCGCTGATGGGCCTCGCCGCCTCGTTCATCGCCCGGCTGCTGCAGAGGCATCGCTGGATCGCCTATGTCGGCCTGCTGGTGATCCTCTACGTGTCGCTCGACATGATCTATCGCGGCGCGCTGGAGATCTGGCCGCACGTCAACGGCACGCTCTGACGCGCCTTCTGCCATGGCGGCGCCGGACCAATCCCACGACTGGATCCGCCCCCGCACCCTGCTGATCCTGGCGCTCGCGGCCGGCTTGCTGCTGCGCCTCGCCGTGGTGCCGCTGCCGGCGATCTATTTCCCGGACGAGATCTGGCAGTACATGGAGCCCGCGCGCCATCTGGCGGGCGACCGCTGGGTCATCTCCTGGGAATTCCGCGAGGGCATGAGAGGCTGGCTGCTGCCGGCCGTCCTGACCCCGCCTCACCTGCTCGGCGACTGGCTGGCGCCGGGCAGCCAGCTGCCGATGATGCTTCAGCGGACCCTGTGCGCCATGCTGTCGCTGGGCGTCATCGCCGGCGCGACCGGGCTGGGGCTGCGCGTCTCGCGGCTCCACGGCCTGTTCGCGGCGCTCGTGTCGGTTGTCTGGTTCGAGCTGGTCTACCTGTCGCCCCGAGCCCTGTCGGAAATCGTTTCGCTGGGGTTCGTGCTGCCGGCCATCTACCTGCTGCAGCTGCCGCCGGAACGGCGAACGCGGGGCATGATGGCGGCGGCCGGCGCGCTGCTGGGGCTGACCTTCTGCCTTCGCTTCCACCTGGCCCCAGCGTTGCTGGTGCTCGCCGCGTTCGGCTGCGGCAAGCAGTTGCGCGTCGGCTGGGTACCGTTGATCGCCGGCGGCGCGGCGGCGCTGGCGGTCTCGGGCATCGCCGACGCGGCCGCCGGACAGGTGCCGTTCGAGTGGATGATCCGCAACTTCACCATCAATGTCCTGGAGCGGCGCAGCGAGCAATTCGGCACCGAGCCGTTCTACTGGTATGTGAACAATGCCGTCCAGATGTATGGATTGATGGTGATTCCGGGCGCAATCCTCGCCATCTCGGGCGCCCGGCTCCAGCCTGCCATGTTCGCTGCCGCGCTGGTCAACCTGGCGGTCCATTCGGCGATCCCGCACAAGGAACCGCGCTTCATGCTGTTCTCGGCGGTGCTGCTGGTGATCCTGGCGGCGCTGGGGACGGCCGAATTGCTGAATTGGCTGGCCCGCAGATGGCCCGCCGCCACGTCGCCTCCCTCGGTCGCGGCCGCGGCGATCTTCTGGGTCGGCGTTTCGGTCGTTCTCGCGGTGCTGCCGCCCTTCGACCGCGCGTGGCTGCGCAGCCGCGAACTGGTGCTGTCCCTGGGCGACGCGGCGCGCGAACCGGCCGCCTGCGGCCTCGGCCTGATCGGCCTGTGGAGCATTCCGACGGGCAGCTACACGCTCTACAACCGCGACACGCCCATCTACCTGTTCCTCGGCGAGGACGCGGCGGAGCGAGCGAGCGCCTCTGCGTCTTCCTACAATATGCTGGTGGCCACGCCCGGCGCCGGCGTTCCGGAAGGCTACCAACTTCGGCGCTGCTACCGCTCGGGCCCCAACGCCAAGGGACCGCTGCCGCCCTTCTGCCTCCATCAGCGTCCAGGGCAGTGCGCGCCGGGCGCGGAAGCGGTGCAGAACGAGATCAACGCCGTGCTCCGGCGGCACGGGTATTAGCCGCCTGTTCTCGGAGGTCAGGAACGAAACCGCCAGGGAAACGAGAACCTGGAAGCCGGCGGCCGCGGCGCGGCATCCACGGGGGCCGGCGAACCGGCTTCAGGCGGCAGACGCAGGCTCAATCCCGAGTTCGGCCCCGCGGGCACGCCCAGCGCCGGCTCGACGCCGTTCGTCGCCCGCAAATCCGCGAGGATCGCCGCCGGATCGACCAGCGTTCCGACCCTGCGCTGCGACTCCGGCCGTGGCCGAGCCACCGGCTTCGCCCTGTAAACCTCCAATGTCGCCACGCCCTCGGCGATCGCGCGGCGGCACAGGCCGCGCACGTAGTAGCGATTGAATTCCCCTTCGGCGATGGTCTCGTGCGCCGTGTACGGCACCGCGGCGGTCGAGGCTCGGCTCCTGCTCGTGCGGCGCTCGACGCGGCTCCGGAGGCAGCCGTCCCGCCGGAGCGCCTCGGCGAGCGTGTCATCGGTGCCCGAGGCGGCGGCGTCCCTGAGCATTCGGGGCCAGGCCTCGCAGCCATGATCGTTGAGGTAGCTGCTGAGGTAGAGGGCGCCGCTCGCGGCATCCATTTCGATCTCCTCGACCATGAAACGCCGTGTCGAAGCGTCCAGATTTTCGTAGCTCAAGCCCATCGTGCCACCCTGATCTCTAATTCAGGTGGGCATCATGGGCGTGCGTCAAGCGGCTTCCTTGCCCCGAGCGGGCTCGGCGGCTCTTAACAATCGCGCAGTGTGTCGGGGAGAGTGGCGATCCCTACGGGAATCGAACCCGTGTTTACGCCGTGAAAGGGCGTCGTCCTGACCGCTAGACGAAGGGATCATCGCGGAGCCCGGTTTCTACAGACTGCCCCGAAGAGGGTCAAGCGCTTTGAGCCGGCCGGCGGCGTGGCTTGGGAACAGCTGCATCCGCCTATTCGTCCGGCAAGCCCACCATGCGCTGCCTGGTGAAGCCCACTTCCACGTTGCAGCGGAATATGGGCACGACGGTCGACTTCGAGATCAGCCACTTGCCGTCGTCACGGCGGTACTCGTCCTCGTAGAAGACGGCCGTCCAAAGCCCGGTCGCGGGCGACTGGGTGACCACGAAACCTTCCAGTTCCCAGGTTCCGGTCGCGGTGGTGGGAGAGGTGATGTCGATGACCGGGTTGCTGGCCTGGTGCGACCACCAGTCGAACGCCTTCACATAGACCTCGTGGAAGATGTTCGCGATCTCGTCGTGCCCGCGCTGCACGCCAAGGCCGACATCGATCTCGGCATCGGCGGTGAAGCACTTCACCACGCCGGGCCAGTCGGCCTTGTCGAGGGCGATGAAATACCGGTGCTTGATGTCGCGGATCGCCTCCAGATCCTCGATCCTGCGAATCCGCGCGGCCAGATCCTCGTCCATGTGCCTCTCCCTGCTTGCCCCGCTCATCGCACGACGGGCGAATGACCCGCGATGTCGGGGAGGTATCCCGTGGTCTTGCGCAGGTCGGTCCGGATCGAGCGGAACTTCCAGGCGCCGTCCATCTCCACGCACTCGAAGTGGTAATCCTGGAAATACCAGTTATCCATGACCGGCCCGGCGCCCGGATTGTTGACCACGGCGATGCACCGCCACAGGCCCGACGCCGCGCCGCCATTCACCTCGAACTCGTCGTTGACCACGAAGTGACCGGACCAGGTCACCACCGTGGCGAGCCCGGCAAGGAAGTCGCGGATGGCGCCGCGCCCCTCGAAGCGGCCAACGGCGGGGCCGCCATCCCAGACGCCGTCGTCGACGAACAGCGCGGAAATGCGATCGGGGTCGAAACCCCGGTCGCACAGGTTGCTGTAGCGATGCGTGAGGGCCTTGATGGCCAGGATAGACTCCGCCCTGTGAAGCCTCTGCTCCGTATCGTTCATGGTCCAGCCCGCTTTCCCCTGTTTCGGTCCGTCCGCCCAGAATTGACACCCGGGCCGGAAAACGCAACTGTCCTGCTGTTGACCGGGGAGACGAGGAGAACCCTCCATGAAGAGCCGACAGTGGCTGCTGGCAAGCCGCCCGACAGCCGAGATCACGCGCAACAATTTCACCCTGGTGGAACGGGACATCGGCGAACCGGACCTCGACAAGGGGCAGATCCTGGTGAAGCATCAGATCCTGGTCTGCGCGCCGGCCATGCGCGGCTGGATGCAGGCGGATCGCCCCAGCTTCGTGCCCGGCATCGATCCCGGCGATCCGATCATTTCGATCGCCGGCTCCAAGGTCGTCAAGTCCGCGAACGCGGCGTTTCCCGAAGGGGCGCGCATCTTCTGCTTCGGCGCCTGGCAGGACTACCAGGTCATCGATCCCGCGGCCGCCCAGAGCCGGGTGATCGAGGACGATTTGTCGCTCGCCGACGCCATCGGCATCTACAACATGAACGCCATGACCGCCTATTTCGGGCTCATCAAGGTGGGTGAGCCGAAGGCGGGCGAAACGCTGGTGGTCTCGGGAGCCGCGGGCTCGACCGGTTCGGTGGTGGTGCAGATCGGCAAGATACTGGGCCTGCGGGTCATCGGCATCGCCGGCGGCGCCGAGAAGTGCGGCTGGGTGGTCAACGACTACGGCGCCGACGCGGTGATCGACTACAAATCCGAGAACGTCGCCGAACGGCTCGCCGAACTGTGCCCCGATCGCATCGACATCTTCTACGACAATGTGGGCGGCGACATCCTGCAGGCGGCAGTCGACAACATCGCCCAATACGGCCGTATCGTGCTGTGCGGCCAGATTTCGGGCTACGACGCCGACCGTCCCGCGCCCGGGCCCCGGGACATGATGCAGCTGGTCTATGGCAGCGTGCGCATGCAGGGCTTCCTGACCTATGACTATGCCAGCGAGTTCGACAAGGGCCGCGCGGACTTGCGCAACTGGATCGACAGCGGCCGGATCAAGCACCGGGAGGACATCAGGCCCGGCTTCGAGAACCTGCCCGAGACCTATGCGGCGCTGTTCCACGGCGAGAACCGCGGCAGCCTGCTGGCGCTGCTGGACGCGGAAGCGTTGCGCATACCGGCCTGAGCGTCCGGCACCCGCACCGTCAGAAAACCGGCGCGGCGTCGTCGATCTGAAGCTGGCACTCCATCCGGCCCATCCAGCGGTCGGCGCGCAGATGGCCGGCGAGATGAACCGCATCGCCCTTGCCCGCCGCGGTGAGCAGACCGGGCCCGAGCGGCCCGTCCATGGCCCGGAACGCGATCGCCTTGAGCCGCCCGCCGTCCCTGCCCGCGACGATGCAGCTCACATGGTTCTCGCCGACGACGGTCGCCTTCACCAGCTTCGCCTGCGGCAAAACGAAGCGCGGTTCGCGATGCCCGGAGCCGTACGGACCCGCCTGCTCCAGCATTTCCACCAGTTGGGGCGTCGCGCCCATTACGCTGAGCAGCGCGTCGATGCGCAGCCCGCGCGCTTCCTCGGAGGTAGCGGCGCGGCTGCCCAGATGGGCGTTGAAGAACGCCTTCAGCTCCGGGATCCGCTCCTCCCTCACCGTCAGGCCGGCGGCCATGCTGTGACCGCCGCCATTCTCGAGCAGCCCGGCCTGAGCCGCCGCGCGCACCGCCGCCCCCAGGTCGACGCCCGGCACGGAACGGCCCGAGCCCTTGCCGATGCCGTCATTGACGGCGATGACGAAGGTGGGACGGCGAAACTTGTCCTTCAGCCGTCCGGCGACGATGCCGATCACGCCAGGATGCCAGCCGGCGGCGGCGGCGACCATGATGGCGTCGTCGCAGCCTTCGCCGAAGCAGGCGACGGCTTCGGCCTGCACCGCCTGCTCGATGGCCTTGCGTTCGCTGTTGAAGCCGTCGAGCTCGGCGGCGATGCGGCCGGCTTCGAGCGGATCCTCGGTACTGAGCAGCCGCGTACCCAGATCGGCGCGGCCGACCCGTCCGCCGGCGTTGACCCTCGGCCCCAGCACGAAGCCGGCGTGATAGGCGCCGGGCGGCTCGGACATGCCGCCCACGTCGGCCAGCGCCGCGATGCCGACATTGCCGCGCTTGCGCATGACCTTCAGGCCCTGGGCGACGAACGCCCGGTTGAGTCCCTTGAGCGGGACCACGTCGCAGACCGTCCCAAGCGCCACCAAATCAAGCCAGTCCAATGGGTTGGGGCGCGCTCTTGACGTGAACCATCCGGCGGCGTCGAGGGCGCTGTTGAGGCCCGCGACCAGCAGGAACGCGACGCCGACGGCGGCGAGGTGGCCGAACTGCGCCCGGAGTTCCTCGTCCTCGTCCTGCCGGTTGGGATTGACCAGCGCGGCGCAGGGCGGCAGCGCCGGATCGGCCTGGTGATGGTCGACCACGATGACGTCGAGCCCCATCAGACGGGCGGCGGCGAGCGGCGCGGTCGCCGTGGTGCCGCAGTCGACGGTGACGACGACGGCGGCGCCCTCGTCCCTCAAGGCGCGCATGGCCTGCTCGTTGGGGCCGTAGCCCTCGCGGATGCGGTCGGGGATGTAGTAGCCCGCATCGGCGCCCACGGCCCGCAGAAAGCGCAGCAGCAGCGCCGTCGAGGTGGCGCCGTCCACGTCGTAGTCGCCGAACACGGCGATGCGCTCGCCCGCGGTGATGGCGCGGGCGAGACGGTCGACGGCGACATCGAGGTCGCGCAGCCGCGGCAGGGCCGGCAGCAATGCGCGAATGGTCGGATTGAGAAAGCCGGGCGCGTCGTCGACAGCGACGCCGCGAGCCAGCAGCACGCGGGCGACCACTTCCGGGATGGAATGACGCTGGGCGCATGCCTGCACCAGACGCTCGTCGGCGTCGGCCATGTGCCAGGACTGGCCGGTCAGGGAGTTGCCGACCCCAAGGACGGGAGGCTGATCGGTGTCAGCCGCCACCATCTTACCGCTTGCCGCGGTGCTGGGTCTTGATGGTGCGGATGGTCTGCGACCACGACCGCATGACGATGGTCTCGGTGGTACAGCCGCCCGGAATCAGCCGCACGCCCTCCAGCATCGAGCCGTCGGTGACGCCGGTCGCGGCGAAGATCACGTCGCCCGACACCATGTCCTCGAGATTGTACTTACGGTTCAGGTCCTTGACGCCCTGCTTGGCGGCGCGCGCCTTCTCGTCGTCGGTCTTGAACAGCAGCCGGCCCTGGATCTGGCCGCCGATGCTGCGCAGGGCCGCGGCCGCCAGCACGCCTTCCGGCGCGCCGCCCGAGCCCATATAGATGTCGATGCCGGTGTTGGGATCGGTGGTGGCGATGACGCCGGCAATGTCGCCGTCACCGATCAGGCGGATACGGGCGCCGGCCTCGCGCACCTCGCGGATCAGCTCGGCATGGCGCGGCCGGTCGAGGATGCAGGCGGTCAGCTCGCCGACCGGCACCTTCTTCGCCTTGGCGAGCGCCTGCAGATTCTCCTTCGGCGATTTGTCGAGGTCGACGAGACCCTGCTTGTAGCCGCCGCCAATGGCGATCTTGTCCATGTAGACGTCGGGCGCGCGCAGCATGGTGCCGGATTCGCCGATGGCGATCACCGCCAGCGAGTTCTGCATGGCCTTGGCGGCGATGGTCGTGCCCTCGAGCGGATCGAGGGCGATGTCGACCTTGGGGCCGCCCTTGCCCACTTCCTCGCCGATATAGAGCATGGGGGCTTCGTCGCGCTCGCCCTCGCCGATCACCACCACGCCCGAGATGTCGAGGCTGTTGAGCTGGGTGCGCATGGCGTCGACGGCGGCCTGGTCGGCGGCCTTCTCGTCACCCCGGCCCACGAGACGGGCGGCGGCGATGGCGGCCGCTTCGGTCACGCGCACGATTTCGAGCACCAGCATCCGGTCCAGGGCCGACTTGATGTCCATCTGCTTCTCCACGTGCTCTTCCTTCATGCTCGCCGCTCTTTAGGCCTAAAATGTTTCAATCCTGATGACGTCGGGTTTCTCGGCGATGAACGGCAGCTTCCCGATCTTCGCCAGCGCCCGCATCATCTTCGCCTCGGCCACCTCGTGGGTCGTCATCACGAAGCTCACGGGTTGGCCGGAGCCGTTGGGACGCTGCAGCAGTTCCTCCATGGAGACCGACTCGTCGCGCAGCGCGGCGGCGATGTCCGCCACCACACCCGGCTGGTCGGCCACCGACAGGCGCACATAATAGCGCCCCACATTGCCGTCCATGGACAGATTCCTGACCTTCGCGCCGGCGATCGGCGGCGACAGCACCGCATGAACGTGGCCCTGGGCGATATCCACGAGGTCGGCGACCACGGCCGACGCGGTCGGGCCGGCGCCTGCGCCCCTGCCCTGGAATACTGTCTGGCCGACGAAGTCGCCTTCCGCCACCACGGCGTTGAATACGCCGTTGACCGATGCGATCGCCCGGTCGGCGGCGACGAGGCACGGGTGAACCCGTTGCAGCAGGCCGCTTTCGCCATGGGTTGCGATGCCGATCAGCTTGATCCGGTAACCCAGCTCGGCGGCGAACTCGATGTCGAGCGGCGTGATACTGCGGATGCCCTCGACATGGATGGACTCGAAGTCCAGCGGCGTACCGAACGCCACCGCCGACAGGATCGACAGCTTGTGCGCCGTGTCGATGCCGTCCACGTCGAAGCTCGGGTCGGCCTCGGCGTATCCCAGCTGCTGCGCCTCCGCCAGCACGTCCTCGAAGGCGCGGCCGGTATATTCCATCTCGGTCAGGATGTAGTTGCAGGTGCCGTTGAGGATGCCGTAGACGCGCGACAGACTGTTCCCGGCGAGGCCCTCGCTGAGCGACTTGATGACGGGAATGCCGCCGGCGACCGCCGCCTCGAAGCGCAGCGCCACTCGATTGTCCTCGGCAAGCGCAGCCAGGCGCGGACCGTGCCGCGCGATCAGCGCCTTGTTGCCCGAAACCACCGACTTGCCGTTGCGCAGCGCCGCCTCGACCAGTTCCGCCGCCACGCCGTCGGCGCCGCCGATCAGCTCGACCACGACGTCGACCCCCGCGTCCGCCGCAAGGTCGAGGGCGTCGTCATGCCACGTGATCCCATCCATGCGGATGCCGCGGTCGCGGCCCCTGTCGCGGGCCGAAACCGCGGTGACGACGATCTCGCGGCCACAGCGATGGGCGATCAGGTCGGCGTGACGCGCCAGCACCTGCAGCACGCCGCCACCAACGGTTCCCAGCCCTGCGACGCCAACGCGAAGCGGGCCGCTCATCCGTTGGCCACCTTCAGTTCCTGGACGCCGCTGCCAAAGAACTTGCGCACGGCACGCGCCGCCTGGCGGATGCGCTGCTCGTTCTCGACGATGGCGATGCGGACGTGGCTGTCGCCATACTCGCCGAAGCCGATGCCCGGCGCCACCGCCACCGAGGCCTCCTGCAGCAGCAGCTTGGCGAACTCGTTGGAGCCGAGATGGGCATACTGCTCCGGCACGGGCACCCAGGCGAACATGGTCGCCTCGGGGCTGGGGATTTCCCATCCGGCCTGGGCGAAGCTCGACACCAGCACGTCGCGGCGATGGCGGTAGATGCGCCGCGCCTCCTCGACGCAATCCTGCGGACCGTTCAGCGCCGCGGTCGCCGCGACCTGGACCGGCGTGAACGCGCCATAGTCCAGGTAGGACTTGATCCGCGCCAGAGCCGAGATCAGCCGCTTGTTGCCGGCGGCGAAGCCGATGCGCCAGCCGGGCATGGAATAGGTCTTCGACATGGAGGTGAACTCGACGGCCACCTCCATGGCGCCCGGCACCTGCAGGATCGACGGCGGCGGCACGTCGTTGAAATAGATCTCGGCATAGGCCAGGTCCGACAAGACGTAGAGATTGTTCTTGCGGCAGAAGTCGACCACTTCCCGGTAGAAGTCCAGGTCGACGACCTTGGCCGTCGGATTGGCGGGAAAGTTCACCACCACGGCCATGGGCGCGGGCACGGAATGCTTCACCGCATGGGCCAGCGAGCGCATGAAATTGGCGGTGAAGTCGCCGTCGGCGGCAATCGGCAGATGCCGGATCGCCGCGTCGGCGATGATGAAGCCGAAGGCGTGGATCGGATAGGACGGGTTGGGCACCAGGATGACATCGCCCGGCGCGCTGATCGCCGACGCCAGGTTGGCCAGCCCTTCCTTGGAGCCGAGGGTCACGATCACCTCGGTTTCCTGGTTTAGCTCGACCCCGAAACGGCGTCCGTAATAGTTCACGAACGCCTTGCGCAGGCCCGGCACGCCGCGCGACTGGGAATAGCGGTGCGTCCGCGGGTTCCTCACCGTCTCGATCAGCTTGTCGACGATGTGCGGCGGCGTCGGCAGGTCCGGATTTCCCATGCCGAAATCGATGACGTCCTCGCCCCGAGCTCGCGCGGCTGCCTTCATCGCGTTGACTTCCGCGAAGACATAGGGAGGCAGGCGCTTGATGCGATGAAACTCGGCGGACATGGTTCCTTACTTTCGGTTGGGAAGCACTCTAATAGCAGGGTGCCCGATCAAGTCAAAGCGCATCGTGCCGCGCCCTCGCGGGCATATCTGATGCGCCGGAATAACGGGTGCATGCCCGGCGATCGCGGTTACTTTTCTCGGCGACGCCATTTGGATAAGCTGTGGGTCAAGGAACGGAGGAACTCCATGACGTCATCGCGCGAGAACGGATCTGGGCGCGAGAACGGATTCGGCCACGCGGGCTACAGCCCGGAGCTGGCGGAGAACCTGGGCCAGATCGCGATGGAGTACCAGAAGCTCCTTACCGAGTTCCTGAAAAAGCCGCAGGCGGCGAAGCCGGAAGTCCCCGGCTTCGATCCCACCAAGATGGCCGACGCCTGGGTCGAGCTCGCCACCAGCTGGATGAACAACCCGTCCAAGGTCATCGAGGCCCAGCTGGAGCTTTGGCGCGACCTGATGGTGCTGTGGCAGAACATGGCGCTGCGCGCTATCGGCCAGGAGGTCCCGCCGGTCGCCGAACCGGCCGCGGGCGACCGCCGCTTCGCCGGCGAGGAGTGGACCCGCAACCAGATCTTCGACTTCATCAAGCAGTCCTACCTGGTGACCTCGCGCTGGTTCACCGGCACCATCCAGAAGGCCGAGGGGCTGGACGAGAGGACCCGCAAGAAGCTGGAGTTCTTCTCCAAGCAGTTCGTCGACGCCATGTCGCCCACCAACTTCGTGCTGACCAATCCCGAGGTGCTGCAGGAAACCTTCGAGAGCGGCGGCGAGAACCTGGTGCGGGGCCTCAAGAACGTGCTGCGCGACCTGGACAGGGGCAAGGGCCAGCTCGCCATCTCCATGACCGATTTCGACGCCTTCGAGGTCGGCCGCAACGTGGCCGCGACGCCCGGCAAGGTGGTCTACCAGAACGACGTGATCCAGCTGATCCAGTACCAGCCGACCACCGAGACGGTGTTCAGGACGCCGCTGATGATCATCCCGCCGTGGATCAACAAGTTCTACATCCTCGACCTGCAGCCGAAGAATTCCTTCATCCGCTGGGCGCTGAGCGAGGGCCACACCGTGTTCGTGCTGTCCTGGGTGAACCCGGACGAGCATCTCGCGAGGAAGACCTTCGAGGACTACATGTTCGAGGGCCCGCTGGCCGCGCTCGACGCCATCGAGAAGGCGACCGGTGAGCGGAAGGTGAACGCCATCGGCTACTGCATCGGCGGCACCCTGCTCGCCTGCACCCTCGCCTACATGGCGGCCAAGGATGACGACCGGATCAACTCGGCGACGTTCTTCACCGCCCAGGTGGACTTCACCGAGGCCGGCGACCTGACCGTGTTCATCGACGACGACCAGCTCGAGGTGCTCGACAAGCAGATGGCCGAGAAGGGCTATCTGGAAGCCAGCTCCATGGCGACCACCTTCAACATGCTGCGCTCCAACGACCTGATCTGGTCGTTCGTGGTCAACAACTACCTGATGGGCAAGGATCCCATGCCCTTCGACCTGCTGTACTGGAATTCGGATTCCACGCGCATGCCGCAGGCGCTGCATTCCTACTACCTGCACCGCATGTACCACGAGAACCGGCTGGTGACGCCGGGCGCGATCGTGCTGGGCGGCGTGCCAATCGACCTCACCAGGATCAAGACGCCGATCTACATGCAGGCCGGCAAGGAAGACCACATCGCGCCCTACAAGTCGGTGTTCAAGGGCGTGAATCATTTCTCCGGCCCGACCAAGTTCATGCTCGCCGGCTCGGGCCACATCGCCGGCGTGATCAACCCGCCCTCCGCCAACAAGTACAATTACTGGGTCAACGACAAGAACCCGAAGACGCTGGAAAAGTGGATGGAAGGCGCCGTCGAGCATCCCGGCTCGTGGTGGCCGGACTGGCAGGCCTGGGTGTCGAAGAAGTCCGGCAAGAAGGTGCCCGCGCGGGTGCCGGGCGACGCCGGGCTGACGGTGATCGAGGATGCGCCGGGCTCATACGTGACGAGTTCACGGCCTGCGGCGTAGGGCCCTCATTCAACCAATGCACTCGTTGTCACCCCGGACTTGTTCCGAGGTCTGCGGTGCCGCGTGACGAGATAGCTGCAGATTCCCAATACCCATCCGTGAATTTGCGAGCGCGAGCGAGGCAAACCATCTGCTCCGCCACACAGCCATCAACGGCACTGCTGGATTGTACGCTCCGCTCGCAAATCATGGAAAGTTTGAGAAGGTTGGGAAAGGCCCCATCACGCGGATGGACAGACCCCGGAACAAGTCCGGGGTGACAGCCGCAGGGAAATGGGCCGGGCGACGCTGTTTTCCCTAAAGCATAACCCGCTGGAATTGCCCGTGCAGGTTGGTCATGAACACGGCCAGCCCGCGCAGATGCGCCGGATCGCCTGTGGTCAGATAGCGCACACTGCCCTCACCCGGTTCGGAGAACTCCGGGCGCCGGCGCAGGTAATCGGCCAGCGCCTCGGTCACCAGCCCCGGCTGGGACAGAATCTTCGTGCCTTCCGGCAGGCAGCGGGCAAACAGGTGACGCACGAGCGGATAATGTGTGCAGCCCAGCACAGCCGCATCCGGCACGAAACCTCGGTGGCCGTCCAGCGCCGCGGCGACCCGCGCCTCGATGGTGGCCAGCAGTTCCACCTCCGGCGCACCGTCCTCGATCATGCCGGCGAGGCCGGGGCAGGCCTGCTGGACGATGTCGCAGCCGGGGGCGCGTTTCCTGACCTCTTCCAGATAGGCGCGGCTCTGCACCGTCTTCGAGGTGGCGAACAGCACCACCCTCGGATAGAGCAGCACGTCGTCCTCGTGCGGCACCTCACGGTGCCACGGCACGCCGGCCAGCGCCTCGACCATGGGGACGAGCACGCCGAGCACCCGGTTCCGCGGATAGTTCCAGGGCAGCCAGGACTGCTGGATCGTGCGCAGCGCGACCGATGCGGCCGTATTGCAGGCGATCACCACCATCCGGCATCCGGAGCGCATCAGGAAATCGACGGCCTGGGTCGTGTACTCGACGATCTCGGCGTTGTCCCGTTCGCCATAGGGCGCGCGGGCATGGTCGCCGAGATAGAGGAAGGACTCGCCCGGCAGCGCCTTCACCAGCGCCTCCAGTACCGTGAGGCCGCCGGACCCGGAATCGAAGACACCGATCATCCGGCTCAGCAGCCCATATATTCTTTGCCGCGCTGGATGTAGCCCAGCGTCAGCTTACGGTGATGGGCGATCTCCTCGGGCCTCAGGTCACGCATGTAGGTGGCCGGGCGCCCGGCCCAGAGCTGGCCCGCGGGCACCCGCTTGTTCGGCGTGACCAGCGAGCCGGCGCCGATCATGGCGTTCTCCTCCACGGTCACATTGTCCATGATGGTGCTGCCCATGCCGACGAGCACGCCGTCCTCGATGGTGCAGCCGTGCAGCAGGCACATGTGGCCGATCAGCACGTAATTGCCGATGGTGGTGCCGTATCTGCCTTCGGTCACATGCACCACCGAGCCGTCCTGCAGGTTCGACGAGTGGCCCATGCGGATGCGGTGCACGTCGCCGCGCATGACGCAGTTGAACCAGATGGTGCAGTCGGCGCCGATCTCCACGTCGCCGACGATGTGCGCGCCGTCGGCGACGAACACGCTGGGATCGACCTTGGGCATAATGCCCAGATAGGGAAGCAGCTTTCCCGTCATCAGGGGAACATGGGCTGCTGGCCGAGGCCTGTGGTCTCGGGCAGGCCGAACATCAGGTTCATGTTCTGCACCGCCTGGCCGGACGCGCCCTTCACCAGATTATCGATGGTCGAGACGATGATCGCCCTTCCGGGCCGGCGGTCCGCCACCACGCCGATCAGCGCGTAGTTGGAGCCGGCCACGTGCCGCGATGCCGGCGTCTGGCCGAACGGCAGCACCCGGACGAAGCCCTCGGCCTCGTAGCGCACCGACAGGGTGTCATGCAGGTCCTCGGCGGTGACGCCGTCCGCCAGCTTGACGTAGATGGTCGACAGGATGCCGCGGTTCATCGGCATCAGGTGCGGCGTGAACGCCACGACCAGATCCTGGCCGGCCGCCCGCGACAGTTCCTGCTCGATCTCCGGGCCGTGGCGGTGATTGGCGACGCCATATGCATGGATGCCGGTCGATACCTCGGTGAACAGGCTGCCCTCCTTGGCCGCCCTGCCCGCGCCCGACACGCCCGACTTGGAGTCGATGACGATGTCGTCTGGGTCGATCTGCCGCGCGGCCAGCAGCGGCGCCAGCGGCAGGATCGAGCTGGTCGGGTAGCAGCCGGGGCACGCCACCAGGTCGGCGGCCCTGATCTTCTCGCGCGCCAGTTCGGTCAGGCCGTAGACCGCGACCTTCTGCAGCGACGGCGCCAGGTGCTCGTGGCCGTACCATTCGGCATAGGTGTCGACGTTCTCCAGCCGGAAGTCGGCCGACAGGTCGATGATCTTCACCGGCTTGCGGATCTCGGCCACGTAGTCCTCGCGGGTCTCGATCACCAGCTCGTCGATCAGGGTGTGGCCGGTCTTGTGCATCAGCCCCCGGATCACGTCCTGGGTGGTGCCGTGCGGCAGGCAGCAGAACACGACATCCACGTCGACGCCGGCCCATTCGACCTGCTCGATGCTCATCAGGTCCGGCAGGTCGAGCGAGCCGAACTGCGGGAACACGGCCTCCAGCTTCTCGCCGGCGCGGCGGTCGGCCGTCAGCACGACGATCTCAACGTTGGGATGCTGGCTGAGAAGCCGCACGAGCTCGGCGCCGGTATAGCCGCTGGCGCCGAGGATGGCCGCCCTGATGGTCTGTGTCGTCATGGTCTGGTCCCTGCCTTCGATGCGCGAAACCTAGGAGCGTGTTCCCGCCCGATCAAGCGCATCACTGTAACACAAAGAAAAAGGGCCTCCCGCCGGCGCGGAAGGCCCCAATCCGATACTGGCCCCTGCGCCTAGCGCTTGGAGAACTGGAAGCTGCGGCGGGCCTTGGCCTTGCCGTACTTCTTGCGCTCGACGACGCGCGGATCGCGGGTCAGGAAGCCCACGTCCTTCAGCGGCTTGCGCAGCGAGGGTTCGTAGAGGGTCAGCGCCTTGGAGATGCCGTGCCGCACCGCGCCGGCCTGGCCGGACAGGCCGCCGCCGACGACCGTGGCGACCACGTCGTACTGGTTCTTGCGGTTCGCCACCTCAAACGGCTGGCGCAGGATCATGCGCAGCACGGGGCGGGCGAAATAGGCGTCCTGGTCACGGCCGTTGACGGTGACCTTGCCCGAACCCGGCTTGATCCAGACGCGGGCGACCGCGTTCTTGCGCTTGCCGGTGGCATAGGAGCGGCCCTGGGCGTCGATCTCGGGCTCGTACTTGGGGGCCGTGTCCTGCGTGGTCGCGGCGCCCAGGTCCTTCAGGTCGGTGATGGTATCGGACATCAGACGGTCCTCTTGTTCTTCGGATTCTTGCTGGCGAAATCGTACACCGTGGGCTGCTGGGCCTCATGCGGGTGCTCGGCGCCGGCATAGACGCGCAGCTTGCGCATCTGGTCGCGGCCCAGCGGACCGCGCGGCACCATGCGCTCGACGGCCTTCTCGATCACCCGCTCCGGATGGGCGCCGTCGAGGATCTTGCCGATGGTGCGCGACTTGATGCCGCCCGGATGGCCGGTGTGCCAGAAGAATTCCTTCTGGGTCCGCTTGCGGCCGGTCAGGGCGATCTTCTCGGCGTTGATGATCACGACGTGATCGCCGCAGTCGATATGCGGGGTGTAGGTCGGCTTGTGCTTGCCGCGGATGATCTTCGCGACCTCGGATGCGAGACGGCCCAGCACGACGCCGTCGGCGTCGATCACCAGCCACTTTGCCTCGACCTCGGAAGGTTTGGCGGAATAGGTTTTCATCGTTCGGTCCCTGAATACGGGGCAAGGATCGCCCTTGGATCGTGGCGGCGCAGTATGGCGATTTACAAACGCAAGTCAACAGGTTGACGCTTGAATTCCACCATTGAAATCAATGCGTTATAATTATGGTATTTTATTACCACATATTTTTGGGCGGCTGTCACCCTTCTCGGCCGGTTTCCTGTCCGATCCAGGCCAGGTAGCCAGCGTCTCCCGCCGCGATGGGCCATGCGACGATGCAGGGCACTTCGTAGGAATGCAGCGTCTTCACTCGTGCACTGAGCGCGTCGAACAGCGCGGCGCGGGTCTTGGCGACGAGCGCCACCTCGGCATCGTTCTGGACCGCGCCGTTCCACCGGTAGACGGAACGGATGCCGCCCAGGATATTGACGCAGGCAGCGAGCCGTTCGGCCACGAGGGTCTTGGCGATCGCCTCCGCTTCCTCGGCGGACGATGCCGTCATGTAGACGGATATGTAGCCGCTCATGGCGCCCTCCCCCGGTGCAGCGCGTATATCGCCGCGGTAAACAGCACCAGGCCGCCAGCCTGATGGAACACGGCGAGCCATGCCGGGACATAAGGCAGGACCAGCAGGGTGACGATGCCGGCGGCCACCTGGAACAGGGTCGCGACCGCCAGGAAATGGGCAGGCGCACCCTTCTCCCGGTTCAGCCACCACCAGACCCCAACCAACACCGTGATGAGGTAGGCGATCATGCGGTGGTTGAACTGGACGATGCGGTGGTCCTCGAACATACCCGACCACAGCGGCGGGTTGCTCCAGATGTCCGGCGGAATGAACCGTCCCTCGTCCATGGCCGGCCAGGTATTGTAGATGAACCCGGCGTCGATGCCGGCGACGAATGCGCCCGCCAGGATCTGCAGCGCGATCAGGGCGAGCAGCACGGCCGTAAACGGCGCGGGGCGCCCGGTTCGGGGCTGTCGCAGTCCCAGCACGAGCCAGACGATGTAGCCGTAGATGGCGAAGGCGATGCCCAGATGCGCCGCGAGCCGGTACTGGCTGACGTCGGGGCGGTCCACGAGACCGCTCTTGACCATGTACCAGCCCATGAAGCCCTGCAGCGCGCCCAGGCCGAGCAGCAGCCAGAGATGGGGCTTGAGCGGGCCGGGAATCCGTCCGCGCCACAGCATCCAGAAGAACGGAAGCGCGAACGCGGCGCCGATCAGCCGGCCCAGCAGCCTGTGCAGGTATTCGAACCAGAAGATGGTCTTGAAGTCCGCGACGGTGAAGTCGCTGTTCTTCTTCGCGAACTCCGGCGACGTCCGGTACTTGTCGAACTCGGCCTGCCACGCCTGCTCAGAAAGCGGCGGCAGGGTGCCGGTGACGGGACGCCATTCCACGATGGACAGACCGGACTCGGTCAGGCGCGTCACGCCGCCCAGCACCACCATGACGAAGATCAGGGCGGCGACGACGACGAGCCAGCGGACGATGCGGTTGCGGTCTCGGAGGGTCAGGCCATCGCCTGTCGCCATGATGCAGGGCCTCGAAGCATTCGGGGCCGGCACGGCGGCCGGCCCCGAGTCTCAGTGGTCGGAGTGGCCGGATTTGAACCGACGACCCTCACACCCCCAGTGTGATGCGCTACCAGGCTGCGCTACACTCCGATAGATGCACCGGCGGACAGGTTACCCCCGCCGGAAGCGGGCGCACTATAATGCCAGCCCGCGACGGGATGCCAGCCCTAAAGTTGGTATTTCAGCGCGTCAGCAGGCCGCGGATTTCGTTGAGCTCGGCAAGCAGCCGCTCGAGGTCGACGCCATCCGCCGCCCCGGCCTGGGCGGCTTCCGAAGCCGCGGCGGGAGCCGCGAGGGACGCGGCCGGCGCGGGCGCAGCGGCCGTTTCGCCGTCGTCCCGGCCGCCATCGGCCACGGCGCGCACGCCGCGTTCCTTCAGCACCTTCTGGACGCCCTTGATGGTGTAGCCGTCCTCGTACAGCAGCCGGCGGATACCGCGCAGCAGCGATACGTCCTCGGGACGGTAGTACCGGCGGCGCCCTCCCCGCTTCAGCGGCCGGATCTGGTTGAACTTGCTCTCCCAGAACCTGAGAACGTGCTGCGGTACGTTGAGTTCGTCCGAAACCTCGCTGATGGTCCGGAACGCGTCCGGCGACTTGCGCGGGGCGCTGCGGCCGTCGCTATTTTCCTGATTGAGAGCCATTCACTCGCTTACGAGGACCGGGTCGCGCCGGCGACGATCGACTTCAGCACCTGGCTGGGACGGAACACCAGCACGCGGCGCGGTCCGATCGGCACTTCCTCGCCGGTCTTGGGGTTGCGTCCGGTGCGGCCGCCCTTCTTGCGGACCACGAAGCTGCCGAACGATGAGATCTTGACACTCTCTCCCTCGACCAGCTTGTCGGAGATGATGTCCAGCACCCGCTCCACCAGTTCGGCCGATTCATTGCGAGACAGGCCTACTTCCTGATAAACGGCCTCGCTCAGATCCGCACGCGTCACGGTCTTTCCGCTCATTGCCTGCCCCTATTCCCCCAGAGAGATGGGAGTTAGGTTAGGCAGCGCCGTTAACCTAGTCAATATAAAAGGGAATTCCGGGCACCTAAGACGCCGCTTCAGCTGTCACGAAACGGTTATCGCGATCTACCAGCGGATCAGGCTGGCGCCCCAGGTGAAGCCGCCGCCCATGGCCTCGAGCAGCACGATGTCGCCCCGCTTGATCCGGCCGTCGCGCACTGCCTGGTCGAGGGCGAGCGGAACCGACGCAGCCGATGTGTTCCCATGCTCCTGCACGGTGACCACGACCTTCGCGGGATCGATGCCCAGTTTCCTGGCGGTGGCGTCGAGGATGCGGCGATTGGCCTGGTGCGGCACGATCCAGTCTATATCCGAGGGTGTTAGATCTGTTCCCTCGAATACTTCCTCAACGATATCGGACAAGTTCTTGACCGCGTGCTTGAATACTTCCTTGCCCTGCATCCGGAGCTTGCCGGTTGTCTGGGTGGTGGACGGCCCGCCGTCCACGAACAGCATATCGTGCTTGGTGCCGTCGCTGCGCAGCTTGCTGGCGATCACCCCGCGGTCGCCCTTCTCGCCGCGCAGCACCACCGCGCCCGCTCCGTCGCCGAACAGTACGCAGGTGCCCCGGTCTTCCCAATCCAGGATGCGCGACATGGTTTCCGCGCCGATCAGCAGCAGGTTCCTGGCCATGCCGCCGCGAATCAGGTTGTCGGCCACCGTCAGGCCGTAGACGAAACCCGAGCATACCGCCTGGATGTCGAAGGCCGCGCCTTGGGTGATGCCGAGCGCGGTCTGCACCTTCACCGCCGTGGCGGGAAACGTCTCGTCCGGAGTGGTGGTGGCGACGACGACGAGGTCGATGTCGCTCGGCTGCATCCCCGCGCTGGCGATGGCGCGCCGGCCCGCCTCGATGGCGAGATCGGAGGTGTACTCGCCCTCGCCCGCGATATGACGCTTGCTGATGCCGGTGCGCTCGACGATCCACTCGTCGCTGGTATCGACGATGGTGGCCATCTCGTCATTGGTGACGACCCGGCTGGGCAGGTGGGAACCGGTTCCGGCGATGACGGTCCTGACGGCGCTCACGGGATCAGCACCTCGGCGGCAGCGACGGACCGCTGCTTGCCATAGAGCGTCATGTCCTCGGCGATGCGGGCGTTCAGGTCGCCCTCGGCCAGATCGCGCGCGACTCCGATGGCGCTGGCGATGCCGGAAGCGTTGGCGCCACCGTGACTCTTGACGACAAGACCATTCAGACCCACGAACATGCCCCCATTATGCGAATTGGGATCGAGATGCGCGCGCAGGGTGCGCAGACCGCCGCGCGCGAGAAGGTAGCCCAGCATGGACATGGGCGAGTTGCGGAACGCGCGGCGGAACAGGTCGCCGATCAGCATGGAGGTGCCCTCGATGGTCTTCAGCGCCACGTTACCCGTGAATCCGTCCGTGACATAGACGTCGGCGGTGCCCACGCCCAGATCGTTGCCCTCGGCGAAGCCGGTGAACTCGAACTGGACCTCGGCCGCGCGCAGTTCCTCGGCGGCCTGCTTGACCTCCTCGTTGCCCTTCAGTTCCTCGGTGCCGATGTTGAGCAGCGCGACCTTGGGCCGGCTCACTCCCAGCACGACGCGCGCATAGGCGGCGCCCATGACGGCGAACTGAACCAGGTTCTCGGCCGAGCACTCCACATTGGCGCCCAGGTCCAGCATGGCGCTCTCGCCGCGCCTGGTCGGCAGAAGGGTGACGAGCGCCGGCCGGTCGATGCCCGGCATGGTGCGCAGGATGAACTTGGAGAGCGCCATCAGCGCGCCCGTGTTGCCGGCGGACACCGCCACCTGGGCGGTACCGTCGCTGACGGCCTGGATGGCAAGGCCCATGCTCGACGTGCGCCCCTTGCGGAGTGCCTGGCTCGGTTTCATCGAGCCGTCAATGAATGATTCCGCATGGACGACGGAGCAGCAGTCCCTGAGCTTGCCGCGGCCCGCCAGGGCCGCCTCCAGCGCCGGGCCGTCACCGAACAATACGTAGCGCAGGCTGGGATACCGCTCCCGCGCCAGCTCCGCGCCGTCGATGATGACGCCAGGGGCATGATCGCCGCCCATGGCGTCGAGGGCGATCGTCAGGGCGCCAGCCAATGTGACATCCCCCGCACCCGTTGCTTAGAAAGTCTCGGTGGCCTCGGTAACCTCGCGGCCGTCATAGTGGCCGCACGCCCCGCAGACGTGATGCGGCAGCTTGACCTCGCCACAGTTCGGGCACTCGACCGACTGGGTGCGGGACAGAGCATGATGCGAGCGGCGCATGTTTCGCCGCGAGGGCGTGGTTTTTCTCTTCGGTACCGCCATCTTTCGAACTCTTGCTGGTAGGCGCCCCGACCACCGGGGCGGCGTTTAGGCGCCAGAACATACTCGGAATTCTACACGCTTCAAGTTTTGTCTTTCAGTTTCTTTAAAACGGCGAACGGATTTTCGCGGCTGCCGCTCCCTTCTCCATCGATTTCCCCGGGAACAACATCACCGGCTCCGGCTGCCCTCGGATAGGGATCGAGCGCAAGCGCCAGGTACTGCACGCCGAGTTCGCCAAGGTCGACGATGCCCGCCTCGGCGTATTCGACATCGTCGTCATCGGCCACGAGGTCGAGTTCGGCGCCCTCGTCGGCGTCGTCCTCCACCAGCAATCGCACGCGCAGTGTCTCGTCGATCACGGCCTCGACCGGCTCTCCGGAAACGATGCATTCCTGGATAACGCCGGCGGACAGCCTGGCCTCGAACACCGCGGAACGGCCGCGCTGGAGCGGATCGAGTCTTCCGTTCAGGGTCAGGCGCGAGACGGAGAGCAGCCCCAGGCGACCCGCCACGGCCTCTCGTTCCGCCTCGTTCGCAGCGATATCGATGGCGCGCCCACCGTCGGGCAGCGCGACGATGTCGAACGGACGCCGCAGTTCCTCGGGCGCGCCCACGGTCATGCGCCTCCTCCCGGCGCCGGACCGAACGCTGCCTCGCCTGCCATCAGGGCCGCGACAGGAAAGCCGCGCAGCGCGGTATTCTCCCTGCGGACATAGTCGGCCATTGCAGCAAGCGCCTCGGCGGGCGGCGGCGATGACCGGTAGACATTCCGCGCCAACGCGTCCTCGAGGCCGCCACCGGCCTGTTCCAACGCCTCCTCATAGGCCTTGACCCGGCCCATGAACGCCTCGCCCATGGCCCGGACCCGGCGCCCGATGCCCATGTCGCCCACGCCCATCTCGCGCAGCGAACGGTCCATGTCGGCGAACATCTCGTCGAACAGCGCCTGCGACAGCGCCTCGCCCTCGGGCCCGCCGTCGCGCAAGCGGCGCATCACCAGGAAAACATGCAGCACGATCATGTCGAACCGTCCGTCCAGGGTGTCGGGGACCGCGCCGTCCAGATAGAAGCCCGGCCGGCGCGACTGGGCCACGGCCGCATTGTAGAGCGCATTGGCGCGCAGCTGCTGCGGCGACGGCATGAACGCGCGGCGAATGTTCCTGATGAACTGCAGCATGGCCCTTTCCGAGGCACGCCGGCCGACCGGCGGCATCGTTGACAGTGCCGGGACGGGGTGCCATTTTCTAGCCCAGCGAATAGGCCCTTGGCCGCGCGCCGTCAACCGGCGCCGGCATCTTCGACATAGAGTGAGTTGGTGAACAGACAGACGCTTTTCGTTGCACTGGGTCTGGCCGCGGCCGCCACGGTCATGCTGCCGGGCTGCGCCAAGACCGTCGACACGCGCGGATACCTGATGGACGAGGATCTGGTCTCCGAGATCAGGCCAGGCGTCGACAATCGCGCCTCGGTGCTCGCCGCCCTCGGCACGCCCACCGTTCCCGGCACGTTCGACGACGAGAACTGGTACTACGTCACCCGCACCCAGGAAAGCTGGGCGTTCTTCCGTCCCGACGTGGTCGACAACCAGGTGCTGCAGGTGTCGTTCGACCAGTCCGGCAACGTGAAGGAAATCTCGCGCGCCGGCATGGAAGCCGCCCGGGACATCGACCCTGTCGGCGACAAGACGCCCACTCGCGGCAAGGAATTGGGCTTCTTCGAGCAGATCTTCTCGAATATCGGCCGCTTCAGCGGCCCCGGCCCGGCCTCGCCGGGTAACTAGAGCAAAAGCCGGCAAGGTTGACCCTCGCCCCTTGGGAGAGGGAGGGGCCCGCGGCCGAAGGCCGTGGGAGGGTGAGGGGCGTTGCATGGGAAGGGATTCAGGCCTGGGGGACGGCATCGACAACGCCCCTCACCCTAACCCTCTCCCAGAGGGAGAGGGAACGAGTCCCGTGCCGTGAGGTCAACCTAAGTGGCTACCGCTCTAACCCTCAAGCCCGGAACAAAACAAAGGGCCCGGCGATCGCTCGCCGGGCCCTTTCCTTGATGCGTGTACCCGTCAACCGGCGTGATGCGCCAGGATGGCGAGCAGCAGCAGGGCGACGATGTTGGTGATCTTGATCATCGGGTTGACGGCGGGACCGGCGGTGTCCTTGTAGGGATCGCCGACCGTGTCGCCGGTCACCGCGGCCTTGTGGGCTTCCGAGCCCTTGCCGCCGTGGTGGCCGTCCTCGATGTACTTCTTCGCGTTGTCCCAGGCGCCGCCGCCGGCGGTCATGGAAATGGCGACGAAGACGCCGGTGACGATCACGCCGAGCAGCATGGCGCCGAGCGCCGCGAAGGCATTCTCCTGGCCGGCGATGGCGTTGAACACGAAGTACACCACGATGGGCGACAGCACCGGCAGCATCGACGGGATGATCATCTCGCGGATCGCCGCCTTGGTCAGCAGGTCGACCGACCGGGCGTAGTTCGGCTTCGACGTGCCGGCCATGATGCCCGGATTGTCGCGGAACTGGGCGCGGACCTCCTCGACGACGGCGCCGCCGGCACGGCCGACGGCCATCATGCCCATGCCGCCGAACAGGTAGGGCAGCAGGCCGCCGATCAGCAGGCCGACGACCACATAGGGGTTCGACAGGCTGAAGTCGACGGCGAGGTCGCCGAAGTAATGCGCCAGATCCTCGGTATAGGCGGCGAACAGCACCAGGGCGCCGAGTCCGGCCGAGCCGATGGCGTAGCCCTTGGTGACCGCCTTCGTGGTGTTGCCGACCGCGTCGAGCGCGTCGGTGACCTTGCGGACATCCGGATCGAGCTCGGCCATCTCGGCGATGCCGCCGGCGTTGTCGGTCACCGGGCCATAGGCGTCGAGGGCCACCACCATGCCCGCCAGCGCCAGCATGGTGCTGACCGCGATGGCGATGCCGAACAGGCCGGCCAGGGTATAAGTGGCGATGATGCCGATGACGATGACCATGGCCATCGGCGCGGTCGCCTCCATGGAGACCGCGAGGCCCTGGATGACGTTGGTGCCGTGACCGGTGGTCGAGGCCTGGGCGATGCTCTTCACCGGCCGGAAATTGGTGCCGGTATAGTATTCGGTGATCCAGATCAGCAGGCCGGTGATGACCAGGCCGATGACGCCGCAGATGTACAGCGACATGGCGGTGAAGTCATGGCCGCCGACCGAATAGCTGGCCTCCATGCCGCCGAGCAGCGACTGGGTAACCGGATAGAGCGCGATCAGCGACAGCAACGCCGTGACGATGAAGCCCTTGTAGAGCGCGCCCATGATGTGGTTGGACTTGCCCAGCTTCACGAAGAAGGTGCCGATGATCGAGGTGATGATGCAGACGCCGCCGATGACCAGCGGATAGAGCATCAGCTGCTGCTGTTGCTCGCCGATGAAGAAGATGCTGGCGAGCACCATCGTCGCGACGATGGTCACGGCATAGGTCTCGAACAGGTCGGCGGCCATGCCGGCGCAGTCGCCCACATTGTCGCCCACATTGTCGGCGATCACCGCCGGGTTGCGCGGATCGTCTTCCGGAATGCCGGCCTCGACCTTGCCGACCAGGTCGGCGCCGACGTCGGCGCCCTTGGTGAAGATGCCGCCGCCGAGACGGGCGAAGATGGAGATCAGCGACGCGCCGAAGCCGAGGGCCACGAGGCCGTCGGTCAGTTGGCGGTCGCCGTCGGGAAGAATCTTCAGCAGAATGCCGTAGTATCCGGCGACGCCCAGAAGCGCCAG